>JAKOXH010000004.1 GCA_029781135.1 Planctomycetota bacterium | reverse complement strand
GAGCGTGTGTCCGTCGTAAGGATTGCCGTCGAGCGCCTGCGTGCCGACGATCCAATTGCTCTGGCTGGTAGTGGCCACGCTGGCCTTGCAGCCGAACTCGTAGCGCTGGTGCGCTTTGCCTTTCGCGATGCACTCCACCTCGGGAGCGTGGACACTGTAGATTTTGTGTTTACTGGTCCGTGTCTGCTGGAGCAGTCGCTCCGCCAGGGCGACGAGTTCTCGCAAGGGCTCGTCGGTGATTTGGCCCTGGATTTTCCCGGCTTTACGCTGGATGTCCCGCAGCACCCGACCCAAGATCGTTTTCAGTTGACGGGTCATTTTCGCCGCCCGTTTCATCTGCCGCGCGTGAGCATAACGTCCTTGCTTGGCCAGCAGCCGTTTACCCGTGAAGCGATAATTCTGTCGCAGGGCGATGCCCACCGATTGAGCCCGCCGCACCAGCGCCACACGCATCTTGTGATACAGCCGGGCATCGGTCGGAAAGGCGATCGCCTTCTCTTGCACCGTGGTGTCGACGTTCACCTTCGTGAACTCTTGCGGCCGCAGAGCCCTCAGCGCCAACGCCGTGTGAATCGTCGCCTCCAATAACTTCTCCAGCCGCTCGGCACCGACTCGCTTCCGCCAACGGCTCAAACTCGAAGGATCGATCGGCAACTCGTGCTGCATGTACTGGCAACCGCAAAAGAACTGCCAGTACGGGTTTTCCACCCAACGGGCCACCACCGACTCGTCACTCTCGTCGTAGGCATGCTTCAAATACAACAGGCCGACCATCAGCCGCGTGTTCACTCCCGGTCGGCCCAGCTCTTCCGCGTAGCAGGCGTCGATGGCCGAGTCAAACTGCGACCAGTCCAGAAGCTCGGCCAGCATGTACAGCGGATGCTCCGGATTCAACAGTTCGCTCAAGCGAGCACCAAACAATTCAATCTGCGGAGAACGTGACTTGGGTTGCATTTTTCGCCAGCTTTCGAGGACATAGGAACCAAAACCTGGCAAATTTTAGCGCCACAACAACCGCTACGCACCCCCTATTCGTAGACACAACGCAGTTTTTCAGGGACGACTAAGAAGCTTCTCGCTCGGCATGAGTCGAAGACGAGAAGGCACGTGCCGCTAGGGCGATGATTCCGTGACTTCATCGTGGCTGTCGCGCGTCGAGAGATGTTGCCAGATCAACAGGTCGATGCTGTTCGACGTAAACTGTACGCTGCCGTCGGCGAGCAGCACGTTCACGCCTGCCGGATGAGCGCCACGGGCCGTGCGCCACCCGTACGCAGAGTACAGCTTCTTAGGGGGGACCGATGGATCAACCGTCACCGACGTAATGCAGTCGTAATTGGCGGTATTGGGAGGATAGTAGTGGTTGTAAAGTGCGCACCGATACTCCCCACTACACCAGGCAAAGCCGCGCGGATCGTTGCCGTTGCCCAGTGAAGAGTTAAAGTTCCTGGAGCTGTTGCATCGGGTATCGGTCAGATCGGGCGTTGCGGAGAAGCCGAGTGAAAACTTGTAGTGACGTTCCGGCATCGCGCCGCCGTAGCCGCTGGCCAAAATCGCTTGGATGTCTTCCCCCAATAGACTCTCGGACATCGCGGCAGTATGGGAGCTGCCGTCGCCGATTTGTGCGAAGGACGTCGCCGAATTGACGTAGAAGATGCCGTCAGTCTCGAACGGAGTACCGCCGCCTACGCCGCTGCCGGCACAGGCCACGTAATTGGTGGGGCCCCATTCTGATTTGGCGGGCTGCCCGATATCGCTGGGGCAAAGAAACTCGGGCAGTATTTTGGCGACCCCGGCTTTATTCCGGTCGGCAATGGGGTAGCCGGCGGCCGGCATGTACAGGGGCAGTGAAAGATCCAACAGATCACGCACCGACTGGTTCTCCAGAAAGGGCAGCAGGTGAGCCAACGACGACCAACGATAGAAGGTTTCGGGATGACTAGGCTGGCCCGGGTAGGTCTTCGCGACGGCGCCCGGCGGAAAGTGTTTTTCTGCCGACACGTAATTATGAAGTGCGACGCCGAGTTGCTTGAGATTGCTCAGGCATTGCGAACGTCGCGCCGATTCGCGGGCATTTTGAATGGCCGGCAATAAAAGGGCGACGAGAATGCCAATAATCGCGATCACCACCAGAAGTTCCACAAGCGTGAAGCCATTTCGGACCATCGCGACCGGCATGATCGTATTTCTGCCGGGCCAGCCTCGCGATTGTGATGCGAGATGACGCCCCGGCAAACGTCGAATTCGGCAAGCGAAAAATTGCGTCGCCATGTGCGGTCGGTGCCTAACCTCGATTGCGTGCCAAGCTGCCAAGAAGGATCGCCATGAACAACAGCAAGACATCGGCTGGCTCTGGGGCGAGCTGCGTGCCGAGAGAGGTTGAACTTATCGGTGCGGACTTGCCGAAATTCGTCCGCCAGTCGCTGTAATCAGAGCCGTCGACCACTCCCGGCGTACCGTCGTTGGGAAGCGTAGCAGTCGGCGACGCATTCCGCCACATAATGTAATCGGCCGCGTCGACAATACCGTTGTTATTGAAATCGCCAACCATGAGCTTTGGCACAACGACGAAAGCCGTGGCCTCCACAAAACCATTTTGACTGGGAGTGGCGAACGTGCTCAGGAACGTGCCGTCGAAAGCGTACCGAGATATATTTCCCGCGCCACCGGAAAATCCCAAAATGCCAGCGAGAAAGCCATTGCCGTCGGGCGCTTCGACCAAGTCCTGCGGAAAGGCGACGCCCGTGATTCCCCAGGAAACGTCCATTAGCCCGCTCGACAAGGTGAATCGCTGGATACTCGCGGTGAATAAGCTAGAAACGTATACATAGCCGTCGTGGATCATCAAGCCGGTCGCACCGTTGATTGCGGCCGACGGCTGCACGAAAAACCCCGTGAACGCCGATACAGAAGCGTTTGAGATCGCAACACCGCCGCCTGCACCACCGGCATCGCCGAACGCTCCGGCCAGCAGTTCCCCGGTCGACGTGAAATTCAGCGACGAGGTTAGCGTGCTTCCTTGGCCAGAGGTGGACGGCAACATGAGTTTTGGACCCGCGCTGCTGCCGTCGGCGTTGAAGCGCGACACGCCGCCGTTCAAATCCGCCACGTAAATCTTGCTGCCGTCGGGGCTGAATTTGATGTCGTTCGGATAATCGAGGCCATCGCTTACATCGGCAAAGATCGTCGGATTGGTCGCAGTCCCAGTTGCGGGATTGTAATCGTACCTTATGACGCGATTATTTTGCGAACTCGATACGTACAGCCGGGTAAAATCTGGCGACATTCCGATGCCCGTCGGCTGATTCAGATCAGCAGAATGGTCGACCACTGTTCCTAGAAGTTCTCCAGCCGCACTATAGCGATAGACGCTGTTCGAGAGCCGATCGACCACCAGCAGGTCGGCCGCCCGCGATGCATGCGGCGCACCCCAGCAAATGGCTACGGCGAACCATACCACGCGTGTCGCCCAGCTAGAATAGCCGCGGCGGCGTTCCGAGTTGAGAAATCTAAAGTGCAACACGCTACACGTACATTCGACTCGCAATAGTATGCCGAGAGGGCGCAGTCGGCCACTTGTAAAATAACAGTTCAACGCGGGGCATGGTCAATGCTTCCCCTGCCGCTAATTTGTCGAGAGTACAATTCTAATCGCGTCGGCCACGCGCGTAGCGACCGCAGGCGCATGCTCCGCCGAGCAACATGAGCGCGAGCGAACCCGGTTCCGGAACATGGCCCGCAACGATATTGTCCAATAGTATTCCATCGACGGCGTCCGTCGACTCAATGATCGACACTTCGTTGAACGGCGCCGTGTCGGTCACGCCGAGAAAGAAGGCATTGTCGAATCCCCAGCCGGGACCAATTTGGAGCGGCACGTCGACGAAGGCATTGGTCGCGGTATTTCTCAGGCGAAAGGTGGTTGGATTATTATTGGCGCCGTCGCCACCTTGAATCACGAAGGCGCCAAAAGCCGTAATGTATTGATTCAACGTGAAGACCGTGTCCACCTGCGGAAAGCCGACGGCGTCGAGTTCCAGCAGCGCCTGCGAACCAATTTGAAAACCAGGGGCGTTTTGTGCCAGCACACCTTGCGTCGTTGCTGTGATGCCAGTCGCGCCGAAGACCAGCGCTGGATTCATCCCAACTGCGGTGTCGATGTTATCGATGCCGTAGGAACTCAGCGAGCTTAGGAACTGACTGAATTTCGCTTGCGAGTTGGGAAACGATGTCATCGACGCCGTGGAGTTGTCGCGATCGAAGTAAACCGTGGGGGTGGCCACAACTGGCCGTGTCGAAATAGTGAACATCACAAGCCCGCAGGCCAACAAAGTCAAACGCCAAAAGTTGCACATCACTAGACCTCACCTCGGATTGCTATAACTCGGATTGCGATTAGACGAACGAAGTTGCTGCTCAATGTTGTTCGCCCCGCCACGATGAATTGGCGGGAAGCCCTTTCTGTGTTTTCGTAAGCAACCTTTTATTGTAGCGACAATGCGATGCCGGCTGCAATAACCCAATATCGCCACCCGATTTGCCGACGAAGCACCATTGAGGGAAGTGGTTCGCAACGATTCATCGCGGTCGCCACGCAAAACTGAACGCTCATTGGCCGCGATAGGCCAAAAACACGTAATGAGGTTTGGACTTCCGACGCGCGGAGCGACCAAATAGCGCCGGGACTCGAGTGCGCCACCAGTGCTGGGAGACTCTCCTCGCGGTAACGAGCGTCGCCGTCAAATGCCGCTCGAGGGCGTGACGCCGTTCGGAGTCGTGTGGCTGCGGCAAAATATAGACGCACGCTAAGAAATTCGATGGCGAAACAACCGCAATGGCGGAATGCCAGGAGCGCCATGGCATTTCAGGAACACAAATAGTCTCCGCTCGAGCAGTGCGCCATCAGACGATTTCTGATGCCATTAAGCACACTCACCACGTTTACATTACATAACAGTGGATTAGCGGCTTATAAACGTAATTCCGCACGAAACTGCCCACGAACGGTTCGGATAACTTCGTAGCGGCCTGGTTATTGTTACGAAGTTCTTTCAATTCAGCGGCCAAGTTCGTTCCGTAGGCGGCAAGCTGACGCGGATAAATGTTCGCTGTGACGAAGTCGTACACTTTTTGATCTTCTGCGTTGGCCGCAGCGATTTGTGCACGCACCTCGGGCGATTCCAAATAGCTCATATCGTCCTTTTCGCGCGCCGCATCGCGCGGGCGCTGCTTGGCACTGATGCAATTGACACGCTTGTACGCGAAGTTAAGGCTGGGGTCGCCTAACCACTGGCGCAGCATCAGCAGTGACTCGTCGAACTTCTCGGTGAGCCCCACAAAGCCAAACCGCGTTTTGATTAGTTCAATTGCCTTCTCACCATCGGCTTCGCCCGCGATCATTTTCGTTTGCCAATTGTGCGTCCAGCCGCCGGCCAGCCATTCATCGAGCGCTTCGCGAGTATGTCCTGGAGCACGGTTGAGAAAGTGCGAGCGGAAACGCGAATACGGATCGCGCAGGACCGTAAGGAATTGGATCTCGGGATCAGCCTCATGCAAGTCGGCATAAGCCTTGACATTATGCCCAGCGATACCGCGTAAATTTCGATAAAGCCGGCGGACACGCCGCAAATCTGCCGCTTCAACACAGACCCGATGGTCTTCTTGATCGTTCTTTCGTTTGGCGAGCGGTAGTCGAATATCGCAATGGCGTGTCCCCAAAGCACGGCGCAGTATGTTATTGAGAGTCGTGCCCGCCGTTTTTTCGATATGAACGAACGCGTACATGATTTGTTCTCATCACTCCCAATGCGACATGCCAGCTATGCTCAGCCACGACCGCTAGGAGCGCAATTGCGCGCACCGCGTAGTGAATAACTCGGCAGACGGGAACGGAAACTTTGCGCAGTCGGCGAAATTGGCAGCACACATGCTAGCGGCGGTTGCGCGCAGCCGCCGAGATTTCACCAGTGTAAGGTAATGCCGCAATTGAGTGCGCTACTTCACATTTACCCACTGCCCACTCTTGGCGCTTGCTAGCACGGCATCACAAACCTTTTGCGTTTCGAGCGCTTGGCGGAACGTGGGTGACGTCGGCCGCTTCGCTGCCAGGTTCTGCAAGAAGTCGGCGACTTGGTGCACGAACGAGTGCTCGTATCCAATTTGCAGGCCGGGTACCCACCAGTGACCCATGTAGGGCATGTCACCGTCGGTCACGTGGATCGACCGCCAGCCGCGCACGATCGAGTCATCGCGATGGTCGAAATAGTTGAGCCGATGCAAATCGTGCAAGTCCCACGCGATCGACGCGTCGGCGCCGTTGATCTCAAACGTATAGAGCGCTTTATGACCGCGAGCGTAACGAGTCGATTCGAAGATCGCGAGCGAGCCATTGGCAAAACGACACAAGAACGCACACGCGTCATCGATACCCACCGGCTCGACTTTGCCCGACTCGGTGTGCTTGCGTTCCTTGATGAACGTCTCGGTCATTGCCGTGACGCTTGTAATGGGGCCGTTGAGCCACAGGGCAGTATCAATGCAATGGGCCAACAAGTCGCCCGTGACGCCGCTGCCGGCGGCCTTCACATCGATCCGCCAGAGCCCTGCTCCGCCCTGCGGCAAGTCGGCCGAAATCGTCCAATCTTGCAGGAAGTTGGCACGGTAATGGAAGATGCGACCCAGGCGACCCTCATCGATCAATTGTTTGGCAAGTGTGACAGCCGGCACACGGCGATAGTTGTACCATACCGTGTTGGCAACACCGGCTTTTTCGACGGCATCGACCATTTCCTGCCCTTCGGCCGTATTCATCGAGAGGGGCTTTTCGCACAAAATCATCTTACCAGCCTTGGCAGCGGCGATGGCGATGTCGTGATGCAGGTTGTTCGGCACGCAAATATCAACGGCGTCAATATCCTTCCGCTCGATGAGCTTCCGCCAATCGGTCTCGACCGAGGCATAGCCCCAATTGTCGGCGAACTGTTTGGCTTTGGCCTCGTCACGCGCACAAATAGCTTGCAGCACCGGCCGGTATTCGAGGTCAAAAAAATCGTTGACCCGTTTGTAAGCGTTCGAGTGCGCCCGGCCCATGAAGCCGTAACCGATCATGCCAATCCGAAGCGGTTTGCGTTGTGACATTGAAGAACTCTAAATGAGAACCAGATTGAATCACGGAACCACAGTCCATACGGAGATCAAATTTGCGATTGATGATTTGAGGATTGACGATTGAAGAACGAACATGCGTCCAAGATCTTCCAAATCGTCAATCATAAATCTTCAATCTGAAATCTCTCCACCGCGCTGACTGTGCACTCCGTGGTGAAATTCACAGTGTCAGTTCCATCCATGCGCATCGCGCACGGCAACCATCATTGCCAGAATATCATTCCAGGTGCGCGGGTTCATGAGCGTTTCATTGGGGAACATGCAGCCGTCCCAACAAATATGCTGGAACGCCTTGTTCGGTTGCCCGTTCGCATCGCGGAGCCAATATCCAGCGTACTTGACGACATCGAGCTTGCCATCGGGCGCGTTCGGCAGGCAATGTCGGCCGGTCTTATCGTGCGAACCGGAGCCGAACACTTCCCCATTGTTCTGTGCGACATGGAAGTCGATCGTCCAGGGACGCAGTGCGTCGGTGAGGCGTTTGTAGCCAGCCGCGAAGGCAGCCGCATCGTCCCAGCGAAAATCGGCCGGCACGAGCCGATCTTCTGGGGCGTTGTGACCCATCATGAAGAGCAGCGTGTGCGCCATATCTGCCTGGAAGCCTAGCGTTTTCGGCCGATTGACGGTCTGCAAAACCTCGACCATGTGCTGGGTGCTGTGCATGCCGCCCCAGCAGATTTCGCCCTCGGCCGCCAGGCGCTCGCCAAACTCCTCGGCAATATCGCACGCTTTGCGAAATGTATCGGCGATCCGCTGGGTATTTGCCTTGGGGCTCGCAGCCCATTCCGTGGGCGAGCACGCGGAATCGATACGTACAACACCATAGGGCCGGATACCGATTTGCCGGAGCGCCCGAGCAATGCGACACCCCTTTTTCACCTGGGCAAGAAATTGCCGCTGGGCCGCATCATCGCCCATCGCCGAGCCGCCGCCCGTCGGTGGCCACACCGGGGCCACCACTGAGCCAACAACGAGCCCATGTGATTTCACCCGCTTGGCGAGTTCCTCCAACTGAGCATCGGTCGAGTCGATACTCACGTGCGGATCGAACAAAAACAGGTCCACGCCATCGAACCGCTGGCCGTTTACTTCAGCAGCCGCGGTGAGATCGAGCATCGTATCGAGCCCAATCGGCGGCTCGCTCCCCTCGCCTTTACCAACAACACCAGGCCATGCCGCGTTATGCAGTTTCGGAAATTGGTTGCGTGAGTTTGTCATGTCTTGCAATTCTCGTAAACACCCCCAAGCCGACGGCATGCCGTCGGCTTGGATTCATGCCAACTCTAATTCAATCAAAAATCAAGTACTTGGGATCGATGGGCCATTCATAAACCAAACAGCCTTGCTGCCGATGATCGCGCACGTATTTGTATGCCGCGCGACAGGCACGCCGCGTCCGCTTCGAGCGCATGTTGCAGCCCTTGGTCCATGGGCGCTTCCCCTCGAATCCGAAAATATTCAACTCGCGCGTGGCCGCCGCCTTGACGCGCCCCACCGTGGGGCGAATCCTCAGTGTACCGAAATGGCAGAGCCAATGCACGTGCCAACTGCCGAGCGAAATTACGGCCGGCACGACGGGAATCTCCGCAACTTCAGCAACAATCGCCGCGAGGGCAATTTGCATCTGCTCGACCGTGAGGTAGACAGGTTCTTCACTGATTTCCCGGGCCAACGCGTGAACGTGCGTGAAGTCGGCCGCATGGTATGGGGCTTCGCCTGGTTGGGCATACCGTATAGGCGGTGGGATGTATTCTCGCTTGCGCCACGTGCAGAAGCCGCGTTTGTCGCCAGGCAGCCAGGTGGCGTAAGTCGTCCAGCTTACGAGCCACCAGTTCGGCATGGCACCGGCTCCCAAATATATCTCCGCGGAATGGAATGCCAAGCCGACGGCATGCCGTCGGCTGGGAAGTCATTTTGAAGCGCCGCCATTCTTGGGCAAATTACTATGCACATTTGGCCCGAAGTACCGCAGGCCCACGAGTGGCTCGCTGCCCGTGTTTTCAACTTTGACGCCCGCTTTGGCCGCTTCGTACGTGATAAATACTTCATCCTGAGTGCGCGCGCCGAAGCGAATCATCACGGGCGTTTGAATATCGAGTTTGCCCATTCGGCCGCGGCCTTGTACCGTGATCCAACCGCTTGCGCCGGGATCCTGAATCGTACAGCTCGCGCCCGGTTCCACCGTCAGTTCTTTCGCACTAAATAGCTGTTGGCCGTCGATCGTGCCGTACACAATCCAGCGATCGGTGTAACCCTTGCCGCTGCGCTGCTGGTCGACGATGGGCTCCAAGTAGTTGTGTTCCTTAAAGTGCGTATCGACGTTCTTTTCCCAATCGAGTTGGCCCACAATGAAATCGAGGTCTTGGTGTTTTTCCGGTGGCATATCTTTCACCAAGAGCGACCATGGAACCTCGCGGCCTTCGACCAGCGACTGGAACATGGCAAACACATCGGAACCCCATTGAGGTTCGTAAGTGCACAGCGAGCCGGGGGCATGCAAAATGCCCGGCGGAATCAGCCAGCCGGTGCCCCGCTTGAGCCGGTAGGCCCGCGATAGGTCGAGCATGCCGTTATCGCCTTTGCTCCAATCCTCCAGGCACTTGCGAACCTGTTCCTTGGTGGTGCCAGGCTCGAGGCCCATGAAGGTATAGGCAAAGTTGTTATCCACATTATTGAGCTGCGGCGGGAAGTAATAGCTCTCCGGCTTCCCTTCCTGGCCGACCAACTTCGCATCCTCGAATCGTTGATGCATGTGATGAGGAATCGGGCCCATGTTATCGAAAAACTTCGAATACACGGGCCAGCGGTTGTACTTCTTGAACAGGACGTCGCCGATGAGCCGCGCGCCGGCTTCTTCGACGGCATCCCGCAACAAAAATTCCTCGCCCTCGAATTCGCAGAAGCTCAAGCCTTCGTGCCACACACGGCCTTCATTGGCGGCCTCGGTCGTGCTCGAGAACCAGCGTTCATCGATGCCGCCGCGATGGGCGCCATACGCATACCAGTCGTCGGGATGCAACTTGATCCGCTTGCCAGGATGCAGGAATGACCGTGGCACCCACGTCGGTGTGAGTCGTAATACGCCATCGCCGGCATTGAGCGCTCGGTCGAGAAGGCCGCCAACGCTGGTACGTTTGGTGGCACTGGGCGCTGGTTTCGTAGTTGGCATGGCAACAGTCTCCTAACGTATTGCGATCGATTCAGCAGGAATCCCCTGCCGAATAATCCTCGGTGATTCTGTGACGACGCGACGAACGGCCGCGCGCTCATTGCGAGTTGGTAAGTGCCCGAGCGCGGTCGGCCAGTTTTCCTGGCGGCGCGACTTTGAGAGCCTTTTCGGCCGCTGTCTTGGCAGCGGCCGGGTCTTTATCCTTGATCTTCTCGCCGATGAAGATTGCCGTTTCAACCGCCCGATCGCGAACCCCAGAGTCGTCCAGCAAAGCACTCGCGAGTTGGATCGACTCGGCCGACGGACACCGCTTGAGGGCATCGAGCGCCAACTCACGCTCTTCGCTCCGCTTGGCCAGTGCCAAGCCTTGGCGGACCATTTCAATCCGCTCGGCATCTGGCATCTTTTGTTGGCGAGCAATCCGCAGGTAACCGCGGAGGGCCCGCACACGGTACTTATCGGCGATCGGACTCTTCGTGACTTCCAGCAGCACCGGCCCGGCACCCGTCGTCATCCACTCGCCGAGCACCCGCGTGCCGACGTCCTGCAATTCGGCGTCGTCACCCTTCGCAGCCGATGCAATCGTCTGCAACGCTTTGGGCCCGCCCATTGCGCCGAGGATACGTAAAATGCTGGCCTTCGTGGCGGTTGGTGTACCGTCCATCGCACTCGCCAACTCGGTGGCGGTCGCTTCGCGATCGCTCATGCGAATGCATGCCGTTTGTAGGGCCCGCTCGGCGGCCTCGGCATCGCTACCTTTCGAACTCTTCAGTTGCGAAATGAGAATCGTGAGGTCCTTCGGGCCCACCGATGCGCCCAGCGCCGCTAATGCCGCAGCTTGTACCGTCTTGTCGGAGTTCTTCAACGCCTTGACGAGTTCCGTCGTCGCCTCGATGCGTCGCAGGCCGATGATTTCAATCAAAGTCGCCAGTGCCTTGCCTTGGGCCGCTGGCAACCGCTCCGCAATTTCAGCGTTCACTTTTTCGCCGGTCAACATCACAACGGCGGCCTTGGCAGCCTGCGATAGCTCAGCATCATCGCCGGTGGCCAATTCCAACAGCTTCGCCAAGTTTGCTTCATTTCCTTTCCGGCCAATCACCTGAACGGCCGCCATACGAACCGCCTTATTGCCTTTATCGGCCGCCTGCAATACGGTTTCCGGCAGTCCTGAATCACCGCGATCGCCCAATGCGACAACAATCAGCGCTGCTCGTTCCGGCTTGGCGGTCGCTAATTCGGCGGCCAGAGCTTTCGCCACTTCACCACTCTTTAATTCTCGAGAAACCTTCAGGCCCAGAGCAAAACGTTTGGGATCCTCCGATTGCAGCTGATCGACAAGCAGCGAAATGCCGTCGTCGCCGCGAGCAATAATCGCACCGCGAGTTGCTTCCAAAATGCGTTGCTTGGGCACGTCGGCGCTGCGGATAATATCGTATAATGCCGCCGCGCGTTCCTTCTCTCCGTCGGCGAGCAGGCGTTCCGCGATCCGAATTCCCCCTTCCGCAATCGCCGAGCGAAGTTCCGGCGAGGCCGAATCATACGCTTGATGGAGCACATGCACGGCAGCTTCGCCACCGATTTTTCCCAATGCGACGGCCGATGCGCACGCCACTTGCGAATCCGAATCACCGATGCAGTTGGCGAGTGCGTCGATTGCACCAGCTGATCGCCGAACACCGATCGAATTGATCGTGCCGACCAACAATTCACCCTTAAGCGACTTGGTCGCATCGATCAGCGCTGCATCGGCCGACGGATCGGGAATCGCCTCGAGCGCGATACGTGCCCAGGACGAAAGCTCCTTGTTCGGCAACAACTTGGCCAATTCCGGAACCGCTGCCTTACTGCCGTATATTGCGAGCTGCTTGCAGGCGATCGCCTTGTCGGCCGGCGCGCCAGAATGAAGTGTTTCCAGCAACTGTTTTTCGGTTGGCACCTCCTTGGCTGCCGCCAACTGAACCCAACTGCCCGCAATGAATGCGATGACCGCAAGCCATACGCCACGAGTTAGAAAACGCGATTGATCCATATATTGATCCTAAATGATTGAATTCGACGAGCGAGATGTGCAGGACACCCCATGTGTTAGTAAAACATCAACGTCTACGCCAAGGCTCCCTCACCCCGGCCCTCTCCCAAAGGGAGAAGGGGGTCAGATCCGCCACGGTTCACGAAGCGCCTCGGAACGCAGGCGGTTCGCCTCCGCGTCGTTGATAAATTCGTGCTTCTTAAGGTCGTAATTGACCTTGCGATTAAGCGCGAGCGCGATATTCGCCGCATGGCAAGCGATGTGCGAGTAGCACGCCGCATCCGCATTCGCCTTCGGCTGGCTGCGCGTCTTCACGCAATCGAGGAAGTCGCGAACATGGAAGGTCGCCGGGTAGCCGTCGATTTCCGCCACGTTGCGTCCGGCAATCAACTCGGGCGAGCTGAGCACCAGCTTGCCACTGTCGCCGGCTTCGACCCAGCCCGTCTCGCCTTCGAAACGCACGGGGCACGAGCCGAGCGGCAACCAACCCGTCTCGCGCAGAATGAGCTTCACGCCGTTTTCATAGCGCGTGACGACCTGGCCATTTTCGGGAGGATTGTACTCCACCGGGGCCGTGCCATCGGCACCTGCCGCCCATTGGCAGAGGTCGACACAGTGCGAGCCCCATTCAAGCACACCACCGCCGACCAGGCCGCCGCCCTTTTCGAAGTTGAAGCCGTCGAGCAACTTCGCGTTGTATGGTCGCCAAGCTGCGGGACCGAGGTACATGTTCCAATCCACGACCTCTTTATTCGGCTCTGGTTCCGCCGGCAACCACCCACTCATAAGAGCGGTCATCCCCGCGGGATGAGCGTAGATCGTGTGCAGCTTGCCGAGCTTACCGGTGCGGGCCAGTTCGCAGGCAAACGCAAAATGCGGCAAGTTCCGCCGCTGCGTTCCAGCCTGGAAAATGACACCGGTCCGCTTCATCGTTTCGGCCAAGGCCAAGCTCTGAGCGATATTCTTGGTGCATGGCTTTTCGCAGTACATATCCTTGCCGGCCCGGGCAGCACACATCGCCGCCGTGGCATGCCAATTGGGGCCGGTGGCAATGAGGACTGCGTCGATGTCATCGCGGCCCAACAATTCGCGGAAATCGCGATATTGTTTGCAGTCTTGATTGCCGTATTTCTCGTCGGCAATCTTCTTCACCGCATCGCGACGAGCCTGTTTCACATCGCACACCGCGACGAACTGCACGTCATCTTGCTGCAAAAAACAACCGAGGTCATACGTGCCCCGGTTACCAATGCCAATGCCGCCCAGCGTGATCCGCTCACTCGGAGCCACCGCGCCATCGCGGCCGAGTGCCGAACTGGGAATTGGCGTTGCTCCAAATGCGGAAGCCGCCAAGCCGGCCCCAATCGATGACTTGAGAAATCCCCGCCGAGACAACTGACCGAACCGCCTGCTATTCATGCGATCCACCTATCACTGGGAGAGAGAATAGGGAAAGAAATGCGTTTCCACGCCGCCATAAAGCCCTTATATCTTAGGGACTTAGCGTCTGCAAGTAGCGAGTGCAGATTGAGCGCGGCCGCTGCGAATTGCGCTTGCCAATCGCATGGGACAAGTAGATTGGAAAAGCAGGCGTTCTACTTCGCCTTTAGTTGCTCGCGTAGCCAGCCAGGTCGATTCGTTGTAATCGACCAAGCCCCCAAATCGGAGTAGAACTTGGCAACGGCCGGGTCGTCGACCGTCCATACGCTGAATTCTTGAACGCCAAGTTGTTTGAGTTTCTCGATGAACTCTGCATTCACGTAATCCGGCACCGCCTGCGCATCGAGGCCATCGGCATGAATGCGTTGGATTGTGGCCGCGACCTTCTCCGCCGATGGCGGCAGTTCACCTTTCTTGCCTTTCTCAAAACCGCATAGCCACAGCGCTTTGATGTGTGGCATCTCCTTCTTCGCCGCCGCAATCGCCTCGGCATGAAAACTAATGAACACAATTTGATCCGGCGCGACCGACGACTTCGCGATGATTCTTGAGATTGGCTTTACGACCTCCGGCCCCGATTTCAACTCCACAAAGAACTTCTTGCCAGCGGAAACAATTGCCAAGCACTCGTCGAACGTCGGAATCTTCTCGCCGTGCCATTTGGGGTCCTTCCAACTGCCGATATCGAGCGCGCGCAGCTCTTCAAAAGGCGACTTGGTGATCGATAGTTCCTTCCCACTGACTCGTTTGGTATCTCCATCATGCAGGCACAGGACGTGTCCGCCGATGCCGAGCCAATAATCGCCTTCGAAACCATCGGCCCCCTGTTCGATCGCCAACTTGTAGGAAGCAACGGTGTTTTCCGGGGCGTCGTGCGATGCGCCACGATGCCCCACGATCAACTGACCGCTTGCAAATGGACCGAGTAAAGACATGGCTAGGATTGCCGTCAGATTCCGGAAGAGTGGTCTTCTCACACGTGCCTCGGTTGCAGCGAACAAAAATGGCCCCGTAGCGCACCGCCACGAGGCCATTCCTTTAATTCTCTTGGTCCACGTACCGCATTTCGATTATGATCTTTTCGTGCCGATTCGCGCTGCAATTCAGCACATGGTCGCGGAGTTTAGCGTATGATCCTGTCTTCGCGTTTGTCAAGCTCGTGCATGTCTGCGGCACGATTACCAGGGCCGATCAAAGATTCACATTAGGTAAAGGGTGGCACGCCCAGAGGCTTTGCGATGGGCGTGGAAACAGCGGTGATTTCCACTTCACCACGCCCTTCGCCGACTCAGGGCATGCCACCCAAATTGAATAATTGATCGGCCGTGGCTCGATTGCGAACGCACTCGCAATGCTTTGCGTTTGGAGTTAAGAACGCGAGTTTTAAGTGACCTACACATTGAGTCGTCCCTCTGGTAGCTGAATCGTGTTACACCTGAACCAAGTCCGTCACGTTGTTCTGGATATGGATGGCACGATCTATCTCGGCCGGCGGCTCTTTCCCGAGAGCCGGCCGTTTCTCGCGAGTCTCGCGAGCTTCGGCATCGGTCACAGTTTCATGACAAACAACTGTTCACGCAGTCGGCACGAGTACGTGCGGCGCCTTCGCAGCATGGGCATCGATGCGGATGTCGCTTCGATTCAAACATCGGCGCAAGCGACTGCTTACCACATTCAATCATGCCTGCCGCATGTGGAACGGCTATTTGTGTTGGGCACTGCTGGCCTCGATGATGACTTACAACACGCCGGTTTCAAAATTGTCGCGCACGATCCAGAAGCCGTCGTTGTCGGTTTCGATATGAATTTAACCTATGACGATCTGAGTCGCACGGCCTACTGGATCAGCCGTGGCTTGCCGTACATCGCCACTCATCCCGATCGTGTGTGTCCGACCGATCAGCCCGTCGTGCTGCCCGATTGTGGCGCTATTTGCGCCCTCTTGGAAACCGCTACCGGCCGGCGGCCCGATGCAATTCCCGGCAAGCCCAACCCCGCCATGCTGCAGGCGGTCTGCGCCGAGCACGGCGTTGCGGCCAAGGAGGTCATGATGGTCGGCGACCGGCTGTATACCGATATCCGCATGGGCCGCGACTCAGGCGCGATTGCCGTCCTCACGTTAACCGGTGAAGCCAAGAAAGCGGATGTCGACTCCTGCCCGGCGGAAACTAAACCAGATCTAGTGGTCGAACATCTTGGTGAACTGCAGCAAATACTGGAAAGAGCATACCGGGGATCTTGACAACGAAATTTGGACTTTTCCTGGTTCCTTGTAGAATAGCAAAGGCAACGACGGGAAACGCTGCGTATGCGTCCACTCCATTTTCATGTTCGCGATCGATTTCGACGCTGCGCGCCAGCAATCGTTGCCGTGCTCACTGCAATTGCCTACTCATTTGAATCGGGGCATGCTGCCGATGAGTCGCAGCCACCCAATATCGTGCTGATCGTGGCCGATGACCTCGGCTACGGCGACCTCGGCTGCTACGGCCAAAAGTGGATCAAGACGCCTCATATCGATGAACTCGCCCAGCAGGGAATCCGCTTCACGCAGTTCTATTGCGGCGCGCCGTTGTGCGCACCGTCTCGCTGTACGCTGATGACCGGCAAACACTCGGGGCATGCCGCCATTCGCGATAACCGAGCGCCGAAGGGGTTGGAGAAAGTCCGCGAACAGTTTGCTTGGGAATCGCCCGGTCAGCAGCCGCTGCCGGAAAGCGAGGTCACCATCGCCGAATTACTGCACGCCCACGGGTACGCCACCGCCGCGATCGGCAAATGGGGTCTCGGCATGCCCGGCACCAAAGGCGATCCCCAAAAACAAGGATTCGATCTCTTCTATGGCTACTACTGCCAAACTCACGCCCATAACCATTACCCAAAATTCCTCTGGCGAAATGGCAAGAAAGAAACACTTCCCGGAAACGACGGCACCGCCACCGGCCAGACATTTTCGCAAGATAGGTTTACCGACGAGGCGGTGCGCTTTCTCCAAGACGAGCACGACAAGCCATTTTTCCTGTACCTGCCATTCACGATTCCGCACCTCTCGATTCAAGTGCCGGAAGACGCGTTGGCCCAGTATAAGGGCGTAATCCCCGAGGCCCCTTACCGGCACACCGCCTACTTCCAACATCCGACCCCGCGAGCCGGCTATGCGGCGATGATCACGCGCATGGATGCAGCTATTGGCAAGATCGTCGCTACGCTCAACGAACTCGGCGCCGCCAAGAACACGCTGGTGATGTTTACCAGCGATAATGGCCCCGTCTACGACCGTCTGGGCGGCACCGATTCCGACTTCTTCAATTCGGCGGGCCCATTCCGCGGTCGAAAGGGCTCGGTTTACGAAGGTGGCATTCGCGTGCCGTTCATCGCCCGATGGCCGGGCCACATTAAACCGGGTAGCGTAACTCCAAACGTCTCCGCATTCTGGGACATCTTGCCGACGATCTGCGACGTTACGAAAGCCGATAAACCACAAAATCTCGATGGCATCAGCTTCACCGAGACCTTATTTGACAAGAGCGGGCAGCGGCAGCACAAATTCTTGTACTGGGAATTCCCAGCGTACGGCGTGCAGCAAGCGATTCGCAACGGCAATTGGAAAGCCGTCCGCCACGGGCTCGATAAAGCCGACACCCCGTTCGAACTATACGACCTTGCAACGGACATTGCCGAACAGCACGACGTCGCGGCCGAACACCCCGATGTCATTCGCCGCCTCGCCGATTTTGCCAGTCAGGCGCATCGCCCATCAAACCTCTTCCCCCTCTTCGCCGCGGAAAAAGAGAAGGCGGAACCGGCCAAGCTCGCGAAGCCCCCGGCTAAGAAGTCGGCAGCCCCGACCCCTTCCAAGCCTTGAACCCGCCCGCCATCGAGGCCACGTTGGTGTAGCCCATTTTCTGGAGCGCATCGGCCGCCAGTGCCGAGCGGGATCCGCCGCCGCAATAACAGATAATCGGCGCGGCCGTATCCGGCACCGTTTCCTCGATCTTCAGTTCGAGCACTCCCTTGCTTAAATGAATCGCCCCGGCCGCGTGACTCTCGGCGAAATCTTCCTTCTCGCGCACGTCGATTAGCACCGCGCCCTTCGCCTGTTGCTCGGCCGCTTCCGCCGAAGTGACTTCCTGCACCCGCGTCTTGGCATCGTCGACAAGTTGCTTGAACCTGGTTGGCATCTGTGATTTCCTTTCCGTCAATATCTCAAAACATCGATGATGCTTTGTCAATGACCGGTCGTTTATTGAGATTCAGATTGCCAAACGCAAGTGCCACTGCTGGCTCGTCCAGCAGTGGCACTCAATAGCCGCGGAGCGCGGCTCGCCCGCTCATGGTCAATCCAAGTCTCAATCGAGATGCGACAATTCGCACCCTTTCGAATATACTCGGTCTTACCGTGTCCGAAATCACATTGGAACAATCTGGTGCATTTGTCGAGCGTTTCACGCTGCCGCCAACGCGGTCTGGTTCGCTCGATGACCTTACGTTCGCGGTTAAGGATCTTATTGATATCGCTGGACACACAACCGGCTGCGGCAACCCAACCTGGCTGGCGACGCACCCGCCGGCAACAGTCAATGCGATTTGCGTCGACCAAATTCTCGCCGCCGGCGCGCGATGCGTCGGCAAAACAATCACCGATGAAATCGCCTTCAGCCTGTTTGGCGAAAACCATCACTACGGCACGCCACTCAATCCCGCCGCGCCCGATCGCGTGCCCGGCGGCTCCTCGAGCGGTTCGGCTTCGGCCGTCGCCTGCGCCTTGGTCGACTTCGCCCTCGGCACCGATACCGGCGGCTCGGTCCGAGTACCCGCCAGCAATTGCGGCATCTGGGGCTTGCGACCGTCGCATGGTTTCATTTCCCTTGCCGGCGTCATGCCGCTTGCACCAACCTATGACACCGTCGGTTTCTTCGCGCGCGACCTCAATGTACTTAACCGCGTGGCCAATAGCCTCCTGCCAATAGCCGATCCCGCGGCCGGCCCGCCGACTGTCGGCGCCATACACCTAATCAAAGAACTTTTCGCACTCGCCGATTCAGCCGTCCAAAACGCGCTCACCCCAGTTGTTGATCAACTGCGCCACACGTTTCACGGCAAAGTCCGAGAAACTTCGCTCGCCGAACTCTGCGGCGACGTACGCGCCGCCAATCCTGCGACTTGGTTGACGATCTATCGGGTCCTTCAAGGCACCGAGATGTTGAGTTGCCTTGGTGCCTGGATGGAATCGGCCGCACCCGAGTTTGGACCTGCTCCGTCCGTCGGTCTCCAGTTCGTCCGCAGCCACGACCGTTCACGCGTGGGCGAAGCGATTGCGCTGCGTGAATTGTTTTGCCGGCGTTTGAACGGCGCGCTCGGCCCACACGATTTGCTCTGCCTGCCGACGGCCCCGACAATCGCTCCTCTTAAGAATTCAAAGGCTTACGACCGCAATAGCGACTATTACATCCGCACGCTGCCCGTCACGGCCGTCTCCGGCGTTGGCCGCTTGCCGCAACTCTCCCTGCCACTCGGCCAGGTTGGCACAGTGCCGATCGGCCTGTCACTCGCAGCCGCCCACGGCAACGACCTGCTCCTGCTTAACGTGGCAAAGCAGTTTACAGCGCCGCGTTGAGATTTGCCTGCGGAACTCGTCGCTCCCGCCGATAAGAGTCGGACGCCATTGTCTCCTGCGACGTTTCGAGCACAGGAAGTTTGTCTTCGATCCCCGCCCTACAACCGCAGAGCCAATCAGTTTATTAGGCTGGGGAAGTTATAGCAGGGTGGCATGGCCTCGGAGGTACTCCGACGTGGCCATGTTTCTCGAGCGATTCCATGCCCACCGTGCGCGAGAGCATGCCACACTTCGGGCTCTATGTGAAAAACTGATCGGCCCTGCCTACAACCGCCGGCTGCCTTGCATCCCCCCATCCGGTTGATACAATAAGTTGGCCGACGGCAGGCTTAGGGACAGGGTCTCGTTGCGTCCACGAGAACAGGCGGCCCCGCGTTCGGCATCCCCGCGATCGACTCCTTGCGTCCACTCTCACAGGAGCTCCGTTGGATGTTGCGCCTTGCAGTTCCTCTCCGCAGCGTTCGCTGGCGACTAGCATTGGCCGCAGTGCTTCTCTCATCAACACGACTGGCCGCATTCGCGGCCGTCGCCGCCTCCCCCTCGGCGAATGCAGCACTCGGCAAACCTACCAGCTTTCACAAGGAAATACTTCCGGTTCTGCAAGCCAACTGCCAGGGTTGTCATCAACCTGCGAAGGCCGGCGGTAAATTAGATTTCACCTCGTTCAAAGGACTTCTGGCTGAAGGAGAGAGTGGCGCGCACGCCGTCGTCGCCGGCAAGCCAAACGAAAGCTCGATAGTCGAGCAAATCACTCCCCAAAACGGGAAGGCAGAAATGCCGAAGGGCAAACCACCCTTGGCTGCGAGCGACATCGCCCTCATTCGCCGTTGGATCGAAGAGGGCGCGAAGGACGACACACCGCCTGACACCGCACCGCCAATCGATCGCGATCATCCGCCTGTCTATAACCGACCACCCGTCATCACGTCGCTCGATTGGTCGCCCAACGGCGAGTTGTTGGCGGTCGCCGGTTTTCACGAAGTGCTACTCCATCGGGCCGACGGTACCGGTCTTGTTGCCCGTCTTGTTGGTATGTCGGAACGGCTCGACTCCGTCCGCTTTTCGCCGGATGGGACGAAGCTCGCCGTGACTGGTGGCCGCCCCGCGCGCCTCGGTGAGGTACAGGTTTGGGATGTCGCCACACGCAAACTGCTCCTCTCGGTTCCAGTTACCAGCGACGAGTTGTTCGGCGTGTCCTGGTCGCCGGATGGCAAACGCCTGGCGTTCGGCGGCACCGACAAAGCCGTACGAATTATCAATGCGGAGTCCGGCGCGCAAGTTCTCTTCCAACAAGCCCACGACGACTGGGTGCTCGGCACCACGTTTTCGAACGACGGAAACTTCCTGGTTTCGGTCGGTCGCGATATGGCCGCCAAACTGGTCGAAGTCGCCACGCAGCGATTCGTCGATAACATCACGTCAATCACGCCAGGCGCTTTGAAGGGCGGCATTCAATGCGTGCAAACTCATCCGCTGCGAGACGAGATCATCTTCGGCGGCGCCGATGGCACGCCGCGCATCTATCGCATGCAGCGCACGACCGCGCGGCAAATCGGCGATGATGCCAACCAACTGTGGGAACTTCCGTCGTTACCCGGACGCGTTTTTGGCGTCGATATTACCCCTGATGGCAGCATCATTGCCGCCGGAAGCAGCTTAGACGGCCATGGCCATGTCGCCGTCTATCGCATGGAACCCGCCCCCAAGATTCCCGATGAAATCACGGCAATCTTGCATAAACCGGTGCCTTCGCGTTCGTCGGAAGAAATAGCCAAACTCCATAAGCACTTCGAGCAAGGTGTGCAGACACTTGCCAAATTTGAGGCGGCCGAGGGCGGCGTGTACTCCGTTGCCCTCAACCCGAAAGGCAATCGCGTAGCCGCAGCGGGCAGCGATGGTACGGTCCGCATCATCGATGCACAGAAAGGTTCGCTCGTCACATCCTTTGTCCCTGTCGAAGTGGTTAAGGCGGCCGACAATCACGCGGTGGCCGCGTCTCGCCCAGACACGCAACTATTGCCGCCAGAAGCCGCGATAACTCCAACCGAACCATCGTTACCGGCCGTCGTCACGCTCACCAAACTCACTGCCGAGCCGGCCACCATCCAACTTGATAGTCCGCACCGCTATTCGCAAGTCGTTGTGACCGCGGAACTGGCCTCGGGGGCGAAGGTCGATGTAACTCGATTGGCCAAGTTTAGCTTCTCCCAGCCAGTTGCAACCGCCAACGCGACTGGCATGGTCATCCCCGCTGCCAACGGTCACGCTACACTTGCCGTCACGCTGCGCGATAAGACCGCCCACGTCGAAATCCACGTTACGAACCTCGACCAGCCGCAGTCGCCGGATTTCGTCCGCGATATCGCCCCGATCCTGGCCCGCGCGGGCTGCAACGCCGGCACGTGCCACGGTGCCCAACAAGGCAAGAACGGCTTCAAACTCTCGCTGCGCGGCTACGACCCCGTGTTCGATGTGCGTGCGCTCACCGACGACCAAGCCTCACGTCGCGTCACCGTCGCGTCGCCGGCTCAGAGCCTCATGCTGCTGAAGCCCATCGCGGCGGTGCCCCACACGGGCGGCCAGGCGATCAAGCCAAACAGCTCATACTATGCCGCTCTTCGCGAGTGGATTGCCTCTGGCGCTCGTTTGAACCTCACCTCGTCGCGAGTCGCTGGCATTAACATCGCGCCGCAAAATCCTGTGATTGAAACGATCGGCGCCCGCCAACAAATTCGCGTCGTGGCCACGTATTCAGATGGCAGCCAACGCGATGTCACTCGCGAAGCATTCATCGAAAGCGGCAATACCGATGTCGTAAAAACTGTGCCCGGCGCCCCCGGCCTGCTCGAATCGCTCCGCCGTGGCGAAGCGGCAGCCCTGGTCCGCTATGAAGGTCAATACGCGGCAACGACGTTAACCGTAATGGGCGATCGCTCCGGCTTCGCTTGGAAAGAACCGCCGGCCAACAACCGCATCGATGAACTCGTCGCCGCCAAGCTGAAGCGTACCAAAACTCTCCCTTCCGAGCTGTGCGATGACTACGAGTTCGTTCGCCGCGTCTATCTGGATCTCACCGGCTTGCCGCCAACCCCGGACCAAGTGCAATCGTTCGCCGACGACAAACGCGACACCAAAATTAAACGCGACGAGCTTATCGACCGCCTTGTTGGTAGCTCAGACTATCTCGATTTCTGGACGAACAAATGGGCCGATCTCTTGATGGTCAACCGCAAGTTCCTCGGTGTCGAAGGCGCGACGGCATTCCGCAACTGGATTCGCGGCGAGCTCGCCGCCAACACGCCTTACGACCAGTTTGCACGCAAGATTCTCACCGCCAGCGGCTCGACCAAGGCCAATCCGGCCGGCTCGTATTTCAAAACACTGCGCACACCCGAAGCGCTCATGGAGAATACGACCCACTTGTTCCTGGCCACTCGCTTCAATTGCAATAAGTGCCACGACCATCCGTTCGAACGTTGGACCCAGGACCAATACTATCACTTGGCGGCCTATTTCGCGCAAATCGATCGAAACTACGATCCCGCCAGCGGCGGAACGATGATCGGCGGTACCGACGTGGAGTCCGGGCACCCGCTCTACGAAATCATCGCCGATGCCAAGCAAGGCGAGGTCAAGCATCTGCGCACGGGCAGCGTCAGCCAACCGGCGTTCCCGTTCGAGTGCAAACACGATTCCCAGCAGGGTGGCACGCGCCGTGGAGAATTGGCGGCTTGGGTCACCTCGCCGAATAACCCTTACTTCGCCAAGAGCTACGTCAATCGTTTGTGGGGATATCTGCTTGGCCGCGGCATCATTGAACCGCTCGACGACATCCGCGCCGGCAACCCCGCCACCAACCCAGAACTGCTCGATTACCTCACCGGCGAGTTCATTCACGGCGGCTTCAATACGCGGCACATCATGCAACTCATCTGCAAGTCGCGAACTTACCAACTTTCGGTCTCCACCAATAAATGGAATGTGGATGACTCGATCAACTTCTCTCACGCCCGCGCCCGCCGGCTGCCGGCCGAAGTGCTCTACGATGCGATCTATCGCACCACCGGGGCGACTTCGTCATTCGTCGGCATTGCTTTGGGTACCCGTGCGGCCGCTTTGCCGGATGTGGGGGTTGAATTGCCCGACGGCTTCCTCGGCAATTTGGGCCGCCCACCGCGGGAAAGTGCCTGCGAATGCGAGCGCAGCTCTAACTTGCAGTTGGGCCCCGTGATGGCCCTCGTCAGCGGACCGACGGTCGGCAACGCGATCAGCGATCCCGAGAACGCCGTTGCCAAAATGGTTGCGGCCGTCAAAGACAATAGCGAGGTGGTGAAGAACCTCTTCCTGCGCTTCCTCAATCGTCCTGGTAGGCCGGAAGAAATCTCCAGCGCAAGTAAAATGTTCGACGACCTCGATGCCGAGCATGCCCGCCTCGTCTCCGAACTGGAAGCTTATACAAAGGAACTCGGCCCCCAGCTTGCTCAACGGGAAATCGATCGGCAGAATCGCATCGCCGGCCTGCAAACGGCTGTGGAAGCGGCCCGCGAAATTGCCAAGGTGCGGCAGCCGCGCGCTGAGCAAGATCGCCAAGAGAAGATTGCGAAAGCCCAGTCGGCATTGGCGGAATACGAAAAACAGTTGTACGCAAAACTCTCTGATTGGGAAGCCGCCCAAACCAAGGAAACGCAGTGGTGCCCGCTCGAATTCGCCGAGGCGAGCGCGACGTTCAACGCAAAGTTCCAGCGGCAGTCCGATGGCTCGACGTTCGTCGACGGTGAAAAGGCGAAAGGCGCGTACCGCCTTGTCGCACCGATTCCGCTCGGCAAAGTCACCGGCATTCGGCTCGAAGCACTGGCCGACGACCGACTCGCGAATCGTGGTCCTGGCCGCTCTGCAACTGGCAACTTCGTCGTGACCGAATTTGTGGCCCAAGCCCTGCCCGTTCACGGCCCATTGAAGCTTGTCCGCAGTTGGGACTTTGGACCCGATGACACTGACTGGAGGACGGAAGAGGGCGTGAAGGTCGTGGCCGAATCGGGCATGCGGCATCTCTTCGGCAACGCCCAGCGCACCGGTTTGAAGGCCGCCGTCAAGTTTCCGGCCGGGCAGTACCTGCTGGATGTTGTCACTGGCATCCGTCCCGCGGTTTCGCTCACCGTTCAATGGGCGACCGTCAAAGCGACTTCGTTCGACGCAACACGCTCGGTTCGCCGTACGCTCTCCGCCGGTGGTGGCGGGAGTTTGGCCACGCCAATTGCCATCAATGCCGAAAGCGAACTAACGGGCATCCGAATCATCGTGGATGACGATCAATCGGTTGTTCCGCTCGACGCCATCCGCCTCTTCGCCGCCGACAACGCTGCCGCCACCGACCTGAAATTGCAGCATGCCCAGGCCACTTTCAACCAAGGCGGTTACGACGTGGCCACCGCGATCGACGGCAACAAGGATGCCCAGGCCAACAATGGTTGGGCCGTCGCCGGTGAGTTCGGCCGCGATCATGCCGCCAAGTTCGAATTGGCAACGCCGCTCGATTCCGCAAAAGACCGCATGCTAGAGCTCACGCTGCATCAAAATTTCAACGATGGTCAGCACTCGCTCGGCCGCTTCCGTATTTCCGTCACGAACTCGCCGCCGCCACTTGGTTTCGGCTTACCGCCATCGATCGTCGCCATTCTGGCCAAGCCCGCAAATCAGCGTAGCGACGCCGATCGCCAGTCGTTACTTGCCGAGCAGCGCAAACGCGACAAGCATCACCAAGAGTTACAGGCCGCTGTAGCTGCTCAGCAGCAGCAGCTTCCGGCGGATGCTCGAGTCGCCGAATTGGAAAGTCAACTCGCCGCGGCCCAGCAGCCGCTGCCCATCGATCCCAAACTGCAGCAACTCCGCCGAGCCGTCGAACTCAGCGAAGAACAACTGAAAGACAAGCGTCTCACGGTCGCCCAAGACATCGTCTGGGCGCTCATCAATAACCCCGCGTTTTTGTACAACCACTAGCGTGAATACCGAATGGGGAATTGGGAATTGGGAATGAAAAGTCCCCTGGCAGCGCCACATTCCCAATTCCGCACTCCCCATTCCCAATTTTCTTCGAGGTTCCCATGTTCCGAATCGTCGGTCCGCACGCCAAGGATTTGTGCGACTCCCATCTTCGTCCGAGCCGTCGCGATGTGCTCCGCGTGGGCGGCGCCGGCATGCTCGGCCTTTCGCTCAGCTCACTGCTCAAACTGCAATCGGCGCAAGCCGCCGCCTCGGCAGCGGACACCGCCGCTGGCGGCCCCGGGTGGGGCAAAGCCAAGAGCATCATCATGGTGTATCTCCAAGGCGGCCCCAGCCACCTCGACCTCTGGGACCCGAAGCCCGCCGCGGCCGAGAACATCCGCAGTGTGTTCAAGAACATCGGCACGAAGCTGCCCGGCGTGCAGTTCACCGAGATTCTGCCGAAGCTCGCCCAAGTAAACGATAAGTTCACGATGATCCGTTCGATGAGTTACACGCCGAACGGCCTCTTCAACCACACGGCCGCCATCTATCAAATGATGACCGGTTACACGACCGATAAGGTCAGCCCCAGCGGCCAATTGGAACCGCCGAACGCCCAAGACTTCCCGAACTTCGGTTCCCAAATCGCTCGCCTGCGACCGCCGACGGAGCCGATGCTGCCGTTCGTCATGTTGCCCCGACCGTTGCAGGAAAGCAACGTCGTCGGTAAAGGCGGGTCGGCGGGCTTCCTCGGCAAAGCCTTCGACCCATACACGCTCTTCCCCGATGGCGACGATCTGGACATGAACAAAATGGACCGCATCAAGGTGGATGATCTCAAAATGCGGCCTGATGTGTTTGCCGTCCGTCTCCAACGCCGCGCAAAGCTCCGCGACCTGATCAACTCGCAAATGCCCGCCGTCGAAAAAGCGGTCGAAAAGGAAAACCTCGACGAATACTACCAGCGTGCCATCAGTCTGGTGACATCCGGCCGTGCCCGCGATGCCTTCGATCTTTCCTTGGAACCCGACGTGCTGCGCGAGACGTACGGCCGCAACACGTTCGGCCAAAGCTGCTTGCTCGCCCGTCGCTTGATTGAAGCCGGCACCCGCGTGGTGGAAGTTATTTGGCCCAAGATCGCCAACTCCGATAATCACTCTTGGGACCATCATGTCGATCTCACCAAACGGATGAAGAACCAATCCGGCCCGCTACTCGATACCGGCCTGTCAGCGCTCGTCGACGACCTCGATCGGCGCGGCATGCTCGAAAACACCCTGCTGGTGTGCATCGGCGAATTCGGCCGCAGCCCGCAAAAAGGTGTCAGCACGAGCGGCAATGGCAATAGTGCCGATGGTCGCGACCACTGGCCCTACTGCTACACCGCCGTGATGGCCGGCGCCGGCATCAAACGCGGTTATGTCCACGGCAAGAGCGATGCCACAGCCTCTTCGCCGCTGGAGAACCCCGTGCATCCTACCGAGGTGCTCGCGACAATCTACCATGCGCTCGGCATCCACCCTGAGACAATCGTCTACAATCACCTCAATCAACCGCGCGAACTGGTTAAGGCCCAAGCCGCCACGGCGTTGTTTGCATAGTTCTATTAGCGCCAGTCACAAACGTTCTATTTAGCCGCCGGCCAATGGCCGGCGGCACTGTGTTCTGATACAAGACCGTCCGATGCAACGTTTCATCCCATCGCTCCTCGGTTTTCTCGCGGTCACCCTCAATGGTTCCTTGTTCGCTCGCCAGCCCAACATCATCCTGATCCTCGCCGATGACCTCGGCTACGAAACGCTGCACTGCAACGGCGGCGAATCCTATCACACGCCAAACCTCGATCAGCTTGCCGCTACCGGCATCCGCTTCAACCGCTGCAACGTTCAACCGCTTTGCACGCCGACTCGTCTGCAATTGATGACCGGCCAGTACAATGTGCGAAATTACATTGCCTGGGCCACGATCGATCCCAACTCAACGACGTTCGCCACTCTGCTGCGCAATGCCGGTTATGCCACGGCCATCGCCGGCAAATGGCAACTCGGACACGACAAAAACCTTCCACGTGAACTCGGCTTCGACGAGTTCTGTTTGTGGCAACACACGCGCCGTCCGCCGCGTTACGCCAACCCCGGGCTTGAATACAACGGTGAAGAACGCGATTTCAAAAACGGCGAATACGGCCCCGACCTGGTCAATAAATTCGCGCTCGATTTCATCGCAAAGTGTGCGCAGAATCCGTCGAAGCCCTTCCTGTTGTACTACCCGATGATGCTCACCCACGCCCCGTATCAGCCGACACCCGACAGCCCGGATTGGGATCCCAAAGCGATGGGCGAAGGAGTCAACCATGCACCCAAGCACTTCGCCGATATGGTGGCCTACATGGATAAACTCGTCGGCAGCGTCGTCGCCAAGGTCAATGAACTCGGCATCCGCGGCGACACGCTCATTTTTTTCTTGGGCGATAACGGTACCGGCTTGGGCACCAAATCACAATTCAAAGGCGCCACATTCATCGGCGGTAAGAGCACAACGACTGCGCGCGGCATGCACGTGCCGCTCATCGCCAATTGGCCGGGACATACACCGGCCCGCACTGCGAACGATGACCTTATCGATAGCACCGATATCCTGCCAACGCTTTGCGAGTCCGCCGGAGTTGTCATTCCGAAAGATCTCACAATCGACGGCCGCAGCTTCTTTCCCCAAATTCTCGGCCGGCCCGGCCAGCCTCGCGAATGGATTTATACTTGGTACGCCCCCGACGGCGCACCTCCGATTCGTGAATTCGTCACCATGAAGAAATACAAGCTCTACCGCAATGGCCGATTCTATAACCTCGAAAGGGATCCGTACGAAGATGAAACTCCGGCGAAGATGACCGATCTAACGGGCGACGAAGCCGCGGCCGCGAAGAAAATGAAATCGGTGCTGAATCAATTCGCCGATGCTCGACCTGCACACCTTCAAAAATCAGCGGGTGAATCGCAACCGCGCAAGGCGGCCCAGAAAGCCGCGTCCAAACGGGATTAGTTCCCATTCAATCGCGATGGTGCTACGCTATAGCCGCGTCTCGGAGAGACGCGACCACGTGGTCGCGTCTCTCCGAGACGCGAACGACGGATACGCCACGATCCTCAATGCACATTGGCGACATTATGAATACCAGGTACGCAATCCACGTTTTCGCTTCACTCTTGCTGCCGTGCTTGATCGCGATCGCCGAATCGGCGACCGCCGACCCGCCGAATTACGTCACTCACACCGACCTCACGTATTACATCACAGCCGACGGCAAGCAAGTGCCAATTCGCACGCCGGCCGATTGGGAGCACCGCCGCGCACACATTCGCCTCGGCCTGCAGGAAGCCATGGGGCCATTGCCGCGCCCAGAAAAGCCGGTTCCGCTCGACGTGAAGGTGCTCGAAGAACACCAAGAAAAGAACTTCATCCGCCGCAAGATCGCCTACCACACCGACGACCCTAGCAAAGTCGTCAAAGCCTGGCTCTTCCTCCCTCTCCCTCCGGGAGAGGGTCGGAGTAAGGGTGCCTCGCCAGCCGCCAAAAAACACCCCGCCATGCTTTGCCTTCACCAAACAGTGCTGCAAGGCAAGGACTCCCCCGCCGGCCTTGCCGACCGTCCAACACTCCACTACGCTCGCGAGCTCGCCGAGCGCGGCTATGTCACGCTCGCGCCCGATTACCCGTCGCTCGGCGAATATGAATATAACTTCGATACCGACAATTACGTCAGCGGCTCGATGAAAGCCATCTACGACAACATGCGGGCAATCGATCTCCTGCAATCGCTGCCAGAAGTCGATGGCGAACGCATCGGCTCGATCGGCCACTCGCTCGGTGGTCACAACAGTTTATTCACCGCCGTGTTCGATGAGCGAATCAAAGTCGTCGTCACGTCTTGCGGCTTCACGAGCGCCCACAAATACTATAGCGGCGATCTGCACGGCTGGAGCGGCCCGCGCTACATGCCGCTCGTGGCCACGAAATACGATTTCTCCCCCGACAAAATTCCGTTCGACTTCCCCGAGATTCTAGCCGCCATTGCCCCACGGGCGATCTTCGTCGTCGCCCCCTTGCACGACTCGAACTTCGAAGTCTCCGGCGTCCGCGATTGCCTCGCGGCAGCGAAGCCGATTTTCAGCTTGCTCGGCAGGCCTGACAATCTACAAGTTCGCTATCCCGATTGCGAACACGATTTTCCCGATCGCGAGCGGCACGAATCGTATGAATTCATCGACGGGGTACTTCAAACGCGCTAGCGTAATGATCTCTTGAGATGACCAACATAGCAAAAGCAAGTCTCATCCTACTAACAAGCGTCGAAAGCCTGCTTGTTCGAAATGCCGGTCCGTTGTCAACGCATCGCTAATGCCGCGTTGACGCATCAGCACCAGGCTTACGGCATCGCAAAGTGAATATGTCTTGTCCAACTGTGCCGACAACAGTTGCATCGCCTCATCGTGCAATTGCCGATCGATCCATACAACGTCGACTTCCGCGTCCTTCAAGATTGCCGCGGCAAATCCTAAGGCGTCCCGCCGAGGCAAGTTTCTAGCTTCGGCGAGTGCGACAAATTCTGCGACTACGTAGTTGTGCGTGATCCGCAATTGCGCACCGATGTACAAGCCAATCGCTTGCGTGTGCCGCGCTTCATCCGCATCAAAACAACACAAGAGTCCGGAAGTGTCCAGCAACATCCTGCCATTCACTCGTGAGAATCACCGTAAATACGTGCCAAATCGGCGTCGATTCGGCCACTATCAGCGGATGCTTGATCTCCGCTATGTACGGCGCCGAACCATTGTCGTAAGCCGCCTTGCTGCGCGGGTTCTAACGGCCGAGGGGAAACGGTTACGACGAGTTCCGCTTTGCCAAGTGGAGTTTCCGGTGGAAGTGTCACCACTACCTGTCGATTCGGTGTAATATCCGCAATAGTGCGAACGGAAATCATGATCCACCTTGAGCGAGAATCGCTTCGCGAGATTTGAAACAACTCGTTCCCAGCACTTAGTTTACCAATCGGCTTGAACGTGTCAAACGAAGCTCGCTTTGTTAAGTGCCCCCCTGTTTCATAGGTGGTCGCGCGTACCCGCCGAGTCATTATACTATCTGTACATGGCACCACCGCTGGCCTTGTACCGTAAGCCAGGCGTCGGACCGCCAGAAGCATACTTTGTTCTGAAAATTGCGAGATTCCAAAATGCTCAACCATTCGACACGTCGTCGATTCCTTCAAACAATCGGGGCCGGCAGCGCGGCTCTGTCATTCGCGGCAACATCGTCGGCCGGCGAACCGGTGATCCAAGGCTTCGAATCCGAATCTCCCGACCCCGATGCCTCCAAAAATTGGAAGCCAATTTCCGATCGCAAGATCCGCGTTGGGTTGGTCGGCTATGGCGTCTGCAAGTTCGCGGCGGCATTCGGTTTTCAGGATCATCCCAATGTCGAAGTCGTCGCGGTGAGCGACCTGTTTCCCGAGCGTGTGGCGGAACTGGCCAAGGTTACGCGTTGTGAAAAGACGTATCCATCGCTCGAAGAGTTGGTGAAGGACGATCGCGTCGAAGCGGTCTTCGTCGCGACCGATGCCCCCAGCCACGCCCAGCACTGTATCGAAGTGCTGAAACACGGCAAGCACGTCGCCACCGCCGTGCCCGCCTGCTTCGGCAATCTCGAAGATGCCGACCGGCTATTCGAGGCGGTCAAGAGCGCGGCCCCTCTCAAGTACATGATGTTCGAAACGTCGTACTACCATGCCGATGTGCATGCCATGCGGCAAATCTATCGCGCCGGCGGCTTCGGCAAACTCGCTTACTCCGAGGGTGAGTATTTTCACTACATGTCGGAGCCGATCGACTCGTATCGCGGTTGGCGCATCGGCTTGCCGCCGCAATGGTATCCCACGCACTCGAATGCGTACTATGTCGGTGTGACGGGCGGCAGCTTCACCGAAGTCTCGTGTATGGGGATGCCCAGCATCATCAACCATCTGCGTCCGGAGAATAATCGTTACAAGAACGCATTCGGCACCGAGATCGCGCTCTTCCGAACCAGCGAAGGCGGCGCAGCTCGCATGGCTGTTACCTGGGACACGCCCGGCCCCGGCGGCGAAATGGGACGCGTACGTGGCCAAAAAGGCTCCTTCTATGGCAAGTACGAGGGACTGGAAAAGGTCACAGCCGATTTACGCCGCCCTGCCCTGCCGCCGGGTGTGAATCCCGGTGGTCACGGCGGCTCGCACGGGTATTTGATGAACGAGTTCGTCTCCGCCATTCTGCAGAATCGTCAGCCACTGGTCGATGTCGCCCAGGCCCTAAACATGACGGTCGCGGGGATCGTGGCACATCAATCGGCATTGAAAAACGGCGAACTGACCAAGATTCCGCAATATCACCTGTGAGAAGCGAACCGATGGAATCGACGAACGAAAACAACTCGGATGATTCAACTTCGCCCGTGGCTGTTGATGGATCACCTCAACCACTAACCAGCCGCGATGCTACGCATCGCCGGGACTCATCTTGCCTCGCCGCCCCCAATAATTTCCGCCACACTTCACGACGGCAATTCATCGCCGCATCAGCGGCCGGGGGAGTTGCCGCCCTGCTCGCGGGCAACTGGGAACTGACAGCAGCCGAAATCAAAGGCAACGCCGCAGCATCGCCAGCACGCACAGGCTCGGATGTCGGCTCACTATTTCCCTTCATTCAAAGTCAGGCCGTCAAAGGACAGTTTCCGCTCTCGTTCCTGAACGATGAGTTTACCTCGCTCGAAACATGGAAAAAGAAAGGTCGCAACAAAGTCTTTGAACTGCTGCATTATTCGCCTGCCGCATGTGATCCCGCGGCAGAAACGGTCGAACGCATCGACTGCGGCGATTATTTCCGCGAGCGTGTGCTGTTCAATACCACGCCCGATGTGCGCGTGCCGGCCATCGTGCTGGTGCCGAAAAACGCCTCTCCACCTCTGCCCGCCATCATCGCGCTGCACGACCACGGCGCATTTTTCATGTGGGGAAAAGAGAAGCTGGTGGAAACGCCGGATGAAAATCCGCAACTGAAGGCGTTTCGTCAACAATACTACGGCGGCAAGAGCACCGCGATCGAACTGGTGCGGCAAGGCTACCTCGTCGTCATCATCGACATGTTCTATTGGGGCGAGCGGCGGATGCTGCTCGACGATGATCCGGCCGATTGGCGTGAGCGGCCGGCATCGCTCAGCCGCGAACGCATTCAAGCCTTCAACTCGCATTCCAGCCAAGCCGAACAGCTCGTCGGCCGCACAATTTACGCCGCCGGCTTCACCTGGCCCGGCGTCATGTTCTGGGACGACATCCGCACCATCGATTATTTGTATACTCGACCGGATGTCGACAAACAGCGCATTGCGTCTGTCGGCCTGTCCGTCGGCGGCTTGCGTTCCTGCCACTTGGCGGCCCTCGACGACCGCATTCGTGCCGCCGTGGTTGTCGGTTGGATGGCATCCTTCCCTTACCAACTCAAGAAGCACATTCTCAACACGATCGGCCACACTAAAGTCGTGCCGGGCCTCTACAAGTACCTCGATTATCCGGATGTGGCATCGCTCGCCGCCCCAACACCACTGCTCGTGATCAACGGCAAACGCGACGGGCTATTCCAAACCGACGGCGTGCAAGCGAGTTTCGACAAACTCCACGCCTGCTACACCAAGGCCCGTGTGCCGGACCATATTCGAACTTCCTGGTACGATACGCCGCATGAATTCAATGTCGAAATGCAGCAAGAGGCGTGGCAGTGGCTGCGCAAGTGGCTCGGCTAGTTTAACCCGGAGCCAACGGCGACGGAACGCGACGTTTCGCCTCGCCGTTGGCTCGGGGTTAAACGAACTATCCGTCATTAGGTGCGTGACCATTAGTAACAACCATGAAGCCTACTATTTTCTTTCTTGCCGCTGTTTGTCTGTCGTATTCTTGTTCTGTTGCCGCCGACCTGGCTCCGCGCGTCGAGGTCGAAGAAGACGTTTACACATTCACTCCCGCGAACAACGGCGCCGGGCCAATGTGGTGCAGCGGTTCGACGTGCCTGGTGCGCACTGCCGAGCGAGTGTTCGCCAGTGGCCTGGAAACCGTCGCCGATGCCCCGCCACTCAACAACTGCCGTTGGATGCTCTTCGAACGCGGCACAAAAGGTTGGGATCGTGTCTTTGTGGACACAGACCATCGCACACGTGAGCCGGCCCCGGTCGCCGCATTTGCCGATGGCCGCGTGTTTGTTTCGGTGAATCCAGCGATCGATCCGAAGCCGGGTAGCGGCCCCGCGCGGCCAGATGTTCTGGAGTTTCGTGCCGCCGATTCCAAGGCTGCGCCCAAATCGCTATTGCCGCAATGGCAAGGCGATCCGCCCTTCGCCGAGCATTCCTATCGCAGCTTCGCGGCCGATCGCGAGCATAACGAACTCGTGCTCTTCCAAAACATTGGCTACACGCATGCGGAATGGACGTTCTTCGATCGCACGGGCAAGTGGAGTGCCCACGGCCAACTCAAATGGCCCTGGGGAGCGAACTACGAAAAGCCTGGGCCGATCCGCGTGTGTTATCCCGATGTCGCCTTGCATGACCGCGCCGTCTATTGCGTGGGTGTGAGCGACATCCACGAACCGAATCATGAATGGGCCGAGTACAAACGCAAACTGACCGGCCAAGAATGGGACTACGATTTCCGCCGCTTGTTTTACACCTGGACGCCCGATATCTCCAAACAGCCGTTTGCCGAATGGGTGGAAATCGCTAGCCGCGACAAAACCTGCGGCTGGATTTCCCCCGGCGACCTATGGCTGGCGCCCGATGGCGTCGTCCATATCGTGTGGACGGAGCGCGCCCTCGACGAACGTCTCCGGGAAAAGTTCTTCCCGGCCGAGAAGCAAGGCCACTACCTGAACTACGCTCAAATTCGCGATGGCAAAGTCATCGAACGGCGAACGCTATTAGCATCGACAGAAGGTAAACCAGGCCTCATCGGCTCGGCGCCACGATTCCAGGTGTCACCCGATAACCGCTTGTTTGTCGTTCATCTGGCCACCGGTACGGGGCCCGATGGCAAACCCGTTCACGAGAACCGTGTCGTCGAAATCTCACCCAACGGGGCAACCGGCGCACCGGTCGGCCTACCGCTCCAACACCCGTTCGGCAGCTATTTCACCGCGACCATTCGCGGTGGCTCGCCGCCATCGAACACGCTGGAGATGCTCGGCCAACGCGCTGGCGGCGGCAACACCATCAGCTACGCCCGCGTGAACTTGTTTCCTTGAATCACTAGCCTATGAAATGAATGGGCTGTAGGAGGCCTCGCTGAGGCCGATTTCGTGCTCCATTGGACAACGTTATCGGCGTCGGGAGACGCCTCCCACAGGACTTTTCTTGGCGCGGTAAGCGATCAAATTCGTCGCTAGTGCTTTGTCACATCAGGATTTTGGGGTAGACGGATTTTAGCTTGCCGCGTGCGTCGTCGATTTTCATTTGCCAGTCGACGCCGCGTTGGGCGTCGGTGACGTCGACCGACCAGGCGTGGATTTCTTCGCAGAGTTCTTCAAGTTCGCCCATCCGGCGATTGCGGAGACACTGGCGGGTCATGGAACTCAGTTCGTT
>JAKOXH010000077.1 GCA_029781135.1 Planctomycetota bacterium | reverse complement strand
ACGTCAATACGGTGGCGAGCATGATCACCTACGATTGCCAGCGCGGTACGACGCTCGTCGAGACGCACGATTCCGCTCTAGATATTACCAAGGTGGCTTGATGGCCGAACGCGATCGGGTAACGCGGCTTGAGTATGACATGGCGCGGTTGGCACGCCAGGTGGCCGGGCTGCCGGTGCGTATCGCCAAATCAGCCGGCGGCGGCGGCGCCACTTCATCCGGCTCGATCACGCTTTGTCGTGTGACGACGGAAATCACGGCCGCGTCCGATAACCTCGTCGATAACTGGGGAGATGGCGAAGTCCGCACGATGGACATTGCGACCGGCGAACTATCCGCGGGTTCAACCACGGTTCGCAACCCCTGGAATATCGTGTTTGTCGTCGATGCGATGGTTGAAGTCGAAGGCGACATTGTGAAGAACGGTACCTGCGGTGAGTACCCCTGGGCAGCGGAGGCGTAGCAGTGGGACTCGCTCTCGCCCCCCAATGCTGCTGCGGTTTCCCCGGTTTCTTTCGCTGGGGCATGAACTACGCCTTCGTCGATTTGAACCGCGTCGATGAGTTCGGCTGCTCGCAGAATTGGGCACCGTGGATGGTGTCCGACTGGTTTCCCGGTGTGGCGGATGGCTGTGTGTTCTATACCCATGCGATGGGAACAGCGACACTCTATTCGCTACTTGGCTATGATTCGCATCGCGACCGACTGTTTCTCACGAATAGCTATGACTTCTGGCCAACCTCGCGCGTTTCGGAAGGTGGTATTAGTTATTGCATCCTCTCCAATGTGGTTGATGGACTGCCAACGATCATCGAGTTGATAAATGATACAGACGGACAAGACATTCTCGACGGCAGCGATCCAACAAGCGGCACGCCGCTCGACATCAAACATTATTGGTCAGACTACAGTAATGGGCGATTGTATGGGTTCACAACGTGGTTCGCCGATGCCAGCGACGAATACCACTTCAAAGCGTGGAGCGTACTGGCGGATGGCACCGACTACGCCGAGACATGCGATCTCGCCGCCGATAGCGGCGATTCCTCCCAAGCCGTACCGTTCTCGATGTGCGTGGCGAACGGCAAAGTGTTGACGCTAGAAACCACGGGCGATGGCGACTTTAAGATTCGCCGCGACGGTTCACTCGTGGCCACGATGACGGCAATTTCTCTATTGCCGACAGTCTGGTTCGGTTTCGGCTGGTCTCCGCTATCCGAAGTGGACAATCAAATCTTTATGATTGCCCGCAACACGTCGCCTTTTGGCTCTAGCTTCGACACGCTCACGATCGTGCTCGTGGACGATGGCGGCACCCAGGCGTCGCAGGCGTTGCAATTCGTCGCCAGCGAAGATGATGTGGACGTGGAGTATTATCCGCTGCGGATCGGCTGGGACGAACGGGCGAACGCCGGCGTGATTATGTGGGGGCGGTTATCACCGGGATACGGCCAGCGCGAGGTAGGCGTTTACGTCACCTACCACACCCGAGCCCTTGAGCCGGGCAATATCCTCACGCAGATGGATCATGTTAAGGTGTATGCCTGTCTTCCGTTCGGCGGCGACTTCTACGGCAACTGCACGTATGGGTTCGGCGTCGTGATCCCCGGCAAGATGCCGCCCGCGCTAGTCGTCACCGGCCGCGTGATTACGCCCCCTCCGCCCCCGCCGCCAACGCCTCCGGCCTGTGATGCGCTCGACGAATGCACCGACCTCGTGGCGACTGGCGGAATTCGGCTCGAATACGATACCGTCACGGATGGAGCGGGGAGCGATGCCTATGTGGCGAGCTTTGATGGCCGCACCTGGTACTATGGGAACTTCAATCGCAACTTTGACTGCGAATTGATCTCGGGCGGCATTCCCCTTGGCGTCTGTACTGGCAGCGGCACCGGACTGCTCTACGACTTTTGGTGCAATCTCACCGAAGGTTACGATGGTGACTATGACCACCCCGGTATCTTACTGATTGAGTATGATCACGGTGATCCCACCATTCACCGCGAAACGTACATCTCGGACATTATTTTCGGGGTGTCATGCGTCGATGGCCAGTTGCGACTTGAACGAATTTTGTTCGCCTTCCAAATGTGGTATGGCGAGGAAGGCGGTACGCCAGCGTGGCCGCCGACAGGCTACGCGACTGGCTGGCACTGCGACATCAATCTTGGCTGGGGGTACGGCGACACGATGGTGCAAATTGGCCCCGGCTACGTGAACTCGGATACCGGGTGTCAGGCCACTGAGTCGAATTCGGTCTGCGTGTTCGACGATTGGTTGCAGCAACTCGCCGGCGACAAAATCTGCTCGGCATTCATCCAGATTGGACCTACTGCATAATGGCCACCTGCCTTTACGCCAACGGCAAATGCTCGCAGTGCGGCCAGCCGATGACGATTCGCGACAGGCGGCAATGCCCGGTCGAATGGAAGCCGCGCACCAAGCCATCCGTGAAGCGAACGCCGGTTGCCGAGTGCCCGCATTTCCTGGGTGCCACCGGCGAAACGACGCGATTGACCGGCTGCCGGACGTGCCGAGGGCAAGGCGGCGTTGAAGTGGACGTGTGTGGCTGCGAATTAGATACGCATCCCCGCTGCGTCGTATTCAAGGGCGGCACGCTGGAAGATAAGACGATTCATCGCTGCCGCGAGTGCCAAGACAATCCGCTACGCCCCCAGCCATTTCGCGAGCTGCAGCAGGGCGACGAGCACCAGGCCCACGAGTAGACTCACCAGGATGTCACGCTCCGTCCGGGGGTGCATGTTTGGTGACTATCGCTCAGGGCAACTTCCGAACGAACTCATCGGCATATTCGCGGTCGGCATTACCAAGGTCCGATAATTTCAGTCGCTTTTGGCGACCATCTCTGGTCGTCACGGTGATGGTTCCATGCTCCGAATCATAGTTGGTAATTCGTGCCTCGCTGACCTTTTTGCGGCCACCTAGCGCAATCCAAGAATGGTAGTCGGCGCGTTCGAACGCGGCTTGCCGCTTGCGTCGCTTTTCCTCCTCCGAACTCAGCTGTTGGCGATTGTTGAAGTCCTGTTCTCGCCGCTGGCGATCAGCCGCCGCGGCTGCCTGGGCTTTGCGTTCGGCAACTTCCTTGGCGGCCGCCGCCGCTCGATCACGGTCATCGATCTTCTTTTGTTCATTCGCCCGCCAATATCGTTCATCACGTTCGCGTAGCTCATTGTCACGCGCGACTTCTGCTAACTCAGCCGGCGTTTGTCGCCATTTGCCTATTGGCTTGCTCCATGAATCGAACTTCAAATAATCGACTGTCCAGGTTTCATCCTCGTGGTGGGTGATAATTGCCTTGAACGAGTCGCGAAGCATGACGCCGAGCGCATTCTGTGAATCGACCCAGGACTCAATCCGTTTTGTGCGATCGTCGATCCGCTCGTACGACCATTCGAGCGGCGGAGCAAATTCGGCCGACTTCGGCGACACCAGCGCCCGAACAATAAGCCGCTTGGACATCACGAACCAAGCCAGCTCTCCATCCGGATGCGCCAGTAGTTCGTCAATCACCGTCTGCTCAGGCGTCTTTTGCGGCTCAACTACTTGGTGTCGCGAGAGAACACCGATCAAGATAGCCGAAATCCCAATGCCGGAGAGGATTGCCAGGATGACTTGAATCTTTCGCGAGACGGATTGCGTAGCGCCGCATTGTGGGCAGGCGATGGCCTTCGTGCTGATCTCCTTGCCGCACTCTCGACAAGCACGAAGTGACATAAGAACCACAACCTATTGTGGAGCGCGCAGAAACTTTCGCGGTAATTCTGTCGGATTACGCAAAATATACCCAGTAATTGTTTCCGCTTGTGAACGTGCGTATAGTAGTTCCAACGCACTCCACCAGTTAGCACTCCACCAGGGCCGGCGCGACACATGAGTCACACGCTAAAGGGCGTCTCGGTCCTGGTGGATTTTCTTACCGCCGCCATCTTGACATATTTCCACCATCAAGGCAAACTGTCCCCATCAAAAGGCGTGGCGCCCGGCCGATTGGACCCGACCGGACGCCCGCGCAAGGAAACCTCAAGCAAGGAGGCGTCCATGGCGTTTACGCCGTATATTCTCGCGTTTCTCGCGCTATTCTCCCACCAGGTTCTGTTCTGGTGGCTTGATTTCGATAGCCGCACAATCCCCAGCCGAGCGTCGGCAGAGAGGAGGGGACGCGATGCGTTAGCGGAAAGCTGCTGAGCTTAGAACACGAGCGGGCCGGATCAGCCCGCTCGTGTGAATTTATCGTCGCGACAATCG
>JAKOXH010000057.1 GCA_029781135.1 Planctomycetota bacterium | reverse complement strand
CATCGTCGGTTGCGTGAGCGGAGCGGTCGGCGGCGGCAAGTGCGGGCCTGGGGCGCTGAGTGCGGCGTTCTCGGAGGCGGCGACGCCGTACACCAAATCCGCCGGCGTGCTCGGTGGCACTGCGGCCAGCGCAGTCATCGGAGGAACCGGCTCCGTGCTCGGCGGCGGCAAGTTCGCCAACGGGGCAATGACGGGGGCGTTTGGGTATCTATTTAACCGCTGCGCACATGAGGGCTGCTGGACTACCTCCGAAGAACGGGCATTCTTGAAGCGTGGAGACTTTCTCGGGTACTACTCGAAGGCGTGCGAGGGCAGCGACCTGAATGCATGCTTCTTTTATGGCGTTGCATCCGGTCAGCGACCAGGCCCTTCAGATACATTGCTCCGAGGCCTGCTGGACCAAGGGTACAGCTTTACTGAGGCAAGCAAGCTTGTTCAGTCCACGATACCCCTCAACCTGGCGAATGACTACGCGAACCTCTTGCCGCAGAGCGAGGCGCAACGAGCGTTTCCAAATGCCCAGGACATTGCGCAGTATCACTGGGATGAATTTGCGAAGTATGGCCTTCCACCAAGCGCGTTCGGAGGTACTCCGTTCGGCAAATCCTTCGGCTTGGTCATGCCACGTCTCTGGTGCCCGCTTTGTCAGAAGCCGTAGTGACGAATTATGCAAATCGACCCTCAAGAGGGACTGCATTGCGCACGCAAGGCTGCTGCTGCCTTCGCCATCATCGGCTGCATTGGTTCACCATTGATTTGCTCCGCGGCGGATTCCGCTGCCTATCACCGGTTTGGCGTGAACGGCGAAGCCGTCCTTTGCCCACGTTCGTCAGACATGGATCCATCGCTCATTCCGTATAACGATGAATCGACTGATTTGGCCGTCGGGTCCGGACGGACGCCTGGATTCGGATTTCTGTTTGACGCGGGAGAGATTGACAGACATATCGTCAATGGGAAATTCCGAGTGTTCCCCGAGTTCGCCGAGCACCCTTACGTGAACAAGTTGTCTGGATCGATTGGCTTCTTGAGCCTGCCGGATGCTCGTCGTCTCGGTCCGGCGATGCGCGCTCGGGACTTAGTCGATGAATGGAGTGCGAGTGGCGCCTGTGTACGGGCATTGGTTACGCGTCTTCAGCAAAGCGATCTCTACGAGTTGAAGTGCACGCCCAAGGACACCTATTCGAATATCTTGAATCGTCCCCCCCAGCCAGGAGAACCACTTCCGGATCCAAATTCCTTGGTTGTCGCGACCTGCGTCTACGAGACGATTTCGGCGGGCAAGTTTGCTGGCCAAGCGCGGCGGGCCTGCACGCGCGTTGCGATTCTCGACGGGTTTATCGTGAACTATCGGGTTCAGGAGGATAACCTTCGGCTGTACAAGCAACTGGACGCATTCCTGCTTGGCAAGATCGCCGAATGGAAGCGAAATTGCTCAGTGGATCGCAAAGCCGAGTGACTCAGACCTGGTTCGACCAGCGGGCCTTAGCCAGTGGAACCTACGGCGCGTTCGGCACGGCAGTGATCGACTCGATCCCGGCGGTCAATGGCAGCACCACTCGCGGCTTCACCAGCCACGAGTTCGTGGATGACGTGGGGCTGGTGCACATGAACGGGCGCATCTACGACCCGCGGCTGGGCCTCTTTCTGCAAGCCGATCCGCTGCTGCACGATTCGCTCAACCTGCAGAGCTTCCATCGCTACGACTACTGCTTCGGCAATCCGCTGGCGTGCACCGATCCGAGCGGGTATGACTTCGGTTTCTTCGAAGTGCTGGCGGTGGTGGCGGCGATCTGGGGCGCGGAGCGGGCCGGACTGATCGATGTGCGCACGGCGCGGCTGCTGACCTCCTTGGCGGTGGGCGCGGCGCTGTCGCCGGCCTCGGGCGTGCAGTTCTTCGACGGCGGCCTCGCGCAGGCCGCCACCGCGGGCTTTGCC
>JAKOXH010000069.1 GCA_029781135.1 Planctomycetota bacterium | reverse complement strand
CGAAATGCAGGGTGTGGTTGTGCGCTCGAATCGGACCCGCGATTACTTTGTGACTCGCAAGCACGCCGACGCCGTATTGAAAGCCTGCCCTGATTCACAATGGAAGCTGCTATTTGCCCTAAGCCGCTATGGCGGGCTGCGCTGCCCGTCGGAACACTTGGCGCTAACGTGGGGCGACGTGGACTTTGACGCGGGCAGGATCCGCATACGCTCGCCTAAGACAGAGCACCACGAAGGGAAGGGCGAACGGGTTATGCCGTTGTTCCCCGAGTTGCGGCCGCACCTGGAAGCGGTACGCGACGAATTGTTGGCGGACTTTGACCCGAAGCGAAAGCGGCTGAGTGAGCAACCCGTGATAAGCCGGTATCGGGATGCGAATGCGAATCTGCGAACACAACTAATCAAGATCATCCGGCGAGCCGGCTTGACGCCGTGGCCTAAGCTCTTCCAAAACCTGCGGGCCACAAGGGCAACGGAATTGGCGGACGAATACCCGTCTCACGTCGCGGCCGAGTGGCTTGGTCACACAGAGACGATTGCGGATAACTTCTACCGCCAAACGACTGACAAGCACTTCGCCAAAGCCGTCGGCGAAGTGGTGCAAAAAGCGGTGCATTCTTGCGCTGTAACGAGAGACCAAGGCGACGTTGCGGAACCTCTCTATTGCGATATTGCCGGGGAATACGATGAATTACGATACTTTACTGTATTGCAAGTGGGCGACACTGGACTCGAACCAGTGACCTCTGCGGTGTGAACACAGCGCTCTAACCAACTGAGCTAGTCGCCCAAGAATAGCTGTTAGCTTTCAGTTCTTAGCCGTTAGCCAGAAGCAGAAAATACGCAGCTCGACTATTGAAAGCCTACTGAGTTTGTGGAAGCTTTGTCAACACAAAGACAGGGGTTACATCACTATAGCGTGCGCAGCCAGCGCCGGCGACTCGACAGTTCTGGCTAATAGCTCACGGCTAACAGCTAATAGCTCGCCTTTACGACTTCGGCGGCTCGAAGCGCGGGCCAGCGGGCTCATTCTGGTCGTTATAGGTAACGCGCGCCGTCGGTTCCGAGTACACGGAAGTTTTCACTTCGTTCTCTAGGTCTTGCATCCCTTTCTTGAATTCCACAATGCTCTTGCCGAGCGAGCGGGCGACCGAGGGCAGGCGTCCGCCAAACAGAATGACCGCGATGATGCCGAACACGATCATTTCACCAGTGCCGATACCGAACATTTCAGTTTAACTCCCGTCGACTGCGCACCGGCTGCTCCACCTACAATAGAGCGCCTGGGCCACGAGCCAACTATGCCGACGAATCATCGTCGGAGTGATCTTCGAGTTCGCTGAAGCCTTTCTTGAACTCGATTACGCTTTGTCCTAATGCCCTCGCCACCGATGGCAAACGGCTGCTAAACAACAGCAGCACGATCAACAGCAATATGAGGAACTTCCCGATGACAGGAGCCTCGTCGATTGGATGAGTGAATCTACTTGCCAGCAACCAATTCCACGGCGGCCGGGCAGTAGCCCATCTACTTCAATTCTACAGGCTCCGCTTTGGCCGTCAAACGCGCGAAAAAGTCCTTGCATTTGCCGCAAATTCGCATGCCGGCGGGCTCACGTCTTTCCTTTGACGTCATGGCGTGGCCGCCGGTTCATTGCCAGACCGTGTGGCCAAACCACGCAGCGTTTCCCGGGATAGGGTGTCGGCTAAGAAAGTGCAGCCGCCATCGGTCAGGGCAAAGTTCGCCCCGCCAGAATGGCCGCTGCCGAACGCGCAAATGCGCAGATCTCCATAGTGGGCGAACGAGACGCCATCATTCACAGGTGGATCGGCCTGAGCGGCCGTCCCCCGCGATAACGGAATTTGATCGTTGATGGGAACGGCCGCGTTCTTGTGCCGCATACCTGCAACGAGCGCGCACACGACCTACGAAGCAGCCGTTATCGCCGTTTCTTCCAATGCCGCTGCCGCGCGCGAACTGCTCGAATACTTCGCTTCGAAATCCGCTAAAGCATGCTTTCAGCGCTGCGGATTCGCAATTCCCAGCGATGCAAAAAGGTAGTAAATGCGCGCCCAGGCGCGCTTACCGCCAGGTCATCACATAGGCGGGCCGGGAGTAAGGATACCAGGCGAACGGCTGGCCGCCCGGCATTTCCCACATCGGGGCGTAGCGGCCCATGAACGGTGTCGTGCCACCGGTGGGGCGACTATTGGAAATCCCATACCAGCTCATCGCGGCCATGCGGTCCATCCGCTGTTGGGCGCGAATCTGCGCCTTCTGTTGGACAATTTCCGCCGGCGTCGGCTTGGCACTTTGTTGCTCACGCAGCCAGCTCGGTTCCTGCGTTTTCTCTTCCGTTGCGGCAGTGCTCGTAAGATTGCCGGCTGCCAGGCAAGTGGTCGCCGCCATGCCCATCGCCAGGATGAACGCACGCCCCGATAACTTAATAAACCGCGACATGGCCACAACCTCCGATCACCGCTAGGTACGCTGAGAGGATATTCACGCAGCTGAAGCTCGCACAACGCGGGAGTTCCCGCAGTTTGTGCGAGAGTGTGCGCTACGGGCATCATTCGCCGCAGTGCTTGCACTCAGCTATACCGTTGATTCGGCCGCTGCTGGCACGCGGGTTGAGATAGAAATTTCTGACCCTAAATCGTACCGGCCGAGTCTGCGAAGCCGTGCGGGTCGTTCCGCCTGTGCGGCAAGATCAATCGGCACGAAAAGAAGACTCTAGCGGGCTACTTCATCGACGCCCGCGCGGTGCCGCAGCTTGGCGCGAGCGCGGCTAAGCATCGGCCCGACGCTGTTCTCGGGCATGCCAATCGTGCGGCCGATTTCCTGGTAACTCTTGCCTTCCAGGTGGTACATGCGCACCGCGGCTGCTTCGGAACCCTGGAGCTGCCCCAATAGTTTTCCGACTTCTTCGCGGTCGCCGATGCGTTGCTCCGGCTCGAACTCCTCCGATTCCGCACGGGCCACCATATCGCCGAGGGAAACCGTCGAATGGCCTTCGACGAGCTTTCGCACCACCACGCGCCGCGAAATCACCGTGAGATAGGTGGCAAGCGAACTCTTGCCGCGAAAGTGCCGCAACGCGGCCAAATCGTTATCCACGATCGCCAAGAAAATGTCGGCGGCCAAGTCTTCGCGATCCGCAGCCGAAAGATTAATCGACCGGCATTGGGCCGTGTGATTGACCACATGCACCACCAGCCCCATGAATCGATCGACGAAATCCTCCCACGCGCGCGGCTTGCGGTTGAGGCAGCGGTCTAGCAGACTGCGATCAATTTCCGACAGCGCCACAGGCACACCCTTTTTCTTCGTGCTCAATTAGCACGATCGACATTGCTCAGGTACGTTCGACAACAGGCCCAGAGCTGGCCGAAAAGACCTATTTCCGATCGCGTACCCAGTACAGCCCCACTGATATGGGTGAGCAACGCCCCCGATACAACTCAATTTTAGGTAGGAATTTCAGTTGCAGCAAGGCGAAGGTTGTCGTCCGTGCCGGCGAATGGACAGGAATCGTGCGGGGTTTTCCCGCAGTTCGTTCTCGCCAGCTACCCTGGATTGCACCGCTTGACACTAATTCGCGGCAAAACTAGGATTTTGGAAAGCGTGGCCGCCGACTGCTTCAAGTGCTTGAAAAATAAGCACTTGGCCCACGTTGTCGGGTGTCGAAAATAGGAGTAGCCGGCGGGATGTTGAGGCCGTGGCGCCTCGACTTGGGCTGGGTTGGCCAACGCCGCATTTTTAGTTTTCAGGCTTCCTTAGTGGAGGATTGCGATTCATGACGCACGTCGTTTGCGAACCGTGCTTTGGCTGCAAGTACACCGATTGTGTGGTGGTTTGCCCGGTGGAGTGCTTTTACGAAGGTGAAAAGATTCTCTACATCCATCCGGATGAGTGCATCGATTGCGAAGCCTGCGTGCCCGAATGCCCGGTGGAAGCCATCTTCCACGAAGACAATGTTCCGGAAGAGTGGAAGCCCTTCATCGAACTCAACCGCGAAATGGCCCCGCAGTGCCCCGTGATCACTGAAAAGAAGACGCCGCTCGCTGAAGGTTGAGTTGGGTTTGTCCGTGGTCCGTTGTTGGTTGTCCGTCGCACGATGACAACGGACAACTGGCTCTGGCTACGGACACCTTCTACTTCAAATCGACCGACCAATACGCGCTGTCCAAGAACGTCTTCCAGCTCGCATATTTCGGATTGCCGAGCTTGATCGTTAGCAGTGGGCTGCGCTTCGGGCGTAACGGCTTTTTGATGAGCTTGATGCCGGCTTCTTGCGGCGTGCGGCCGCCCTTGCGCACATTGCACCGGACGCAAGCGCACACCAAGTTCTCCCACGAGGTTTCGCCGCCACGGCACGTGGGAACCACATGGTCCAGGCTCAGTTCGCTGGTTGCAAACCGCTTGCCGCAATACTGGCAGTGGTTGCCGTCGCGGGCAAAGATATTGCGGCGATTGAGCCGCACGCGCTGTTTCGGCACGCGGTCGTAGTGCAGCAGCCGTAGCACGCGCGGCACCTGAATTTCAAAGTGCACGCTTTGCACCCAATCTTGATGCGGCTCCTTGAATTGAGCCTTCATTTCGCTGATTTCGCGCCACGATTCGAAATCGTAGTTGGCCCACGCATCTCCCTCGATGTGGATCACTTCCGCCAACCGACGAAAAAGCAGCACGAGCGCGCGCCGCACATCCACCACGTGGATGGCAACATATTGCCTGTTCAAAAGTAAGACACTCGAACTTAGCGCTGTACTGCTAGACACCGTGGACATAGGCATTGGCACGCCTGCCGGGCTGCAGGCAGGCCCCGAAATTCGCACAGGTTCAATCCGGCCAAGATCACGACTCTTTAATTCTACCGGTCCGCATTTCAAATTTCCAGCTTTTTTCCCCTGCATTTCTGCGAGCGCCCGAAGCCTTCCAGAACCAAAGTCGGCGGTGTGAATCGCCCAAGAGATTCGATCGGTTATGCTATTTTGCGACCTGGAGCCGCGATCTACCAATAGTCCACAACGCCTACCCATGCTTGAATGCGATGCTCGTATTGGAACTTCGGGTGTCGTATCGTGCCGGCGCGAATTCTCGTTCACGTTCACCACGGATGCTGGCAGCGCGATGTCGCTATGCAACTGTCATGCCGCTCCTGGCGCGCTCAAATCCGCACGGTTCCGCACACTCGTATCTGGTTAAAAATTTACTTCCGACTCATCGCAAAAAGTTCAATAATCTCACTTGCTCCCCGCAACGAATCCTCATTACGATGAACCTACGCGCTTCACCACTTCGATTTCGACCTCGAATCAGGAAAGGATTGTCGCGAGATGATTCGGTATATTTGCGATCTTTGTCAATGTGAGATCGACCCGCAGCACGAATCCAGCTATGTCGTGCAAATGGAATTGTATGCGGCCCCCTCGAACGAAGAGCTGCGGCTCGACGACGATCGCGACCACCTGGAAGACTTCAACGAAGTGCTCGAGCGCTACGACGAGTTCGATGAAGACGGCACGTTAATCGGTGCCGATACGTATCACAAGAAACGGTTCGATCTGTGCCCCGCCTGCGCCAAGCGGTTCATGCAAGATCCGCTCGGCCGCCGCGCGGCGCAACGATTTGAAATGAGCAAACCATTGCGGACAACCCCATAGCGCGTAGGGTGGGCACTGCCCACCACCGTGCTCAAGACAATAAGCTCCGTGACCTGTTCCCAGCGCCGCTACTGGTACGACCATCGCTGGTCTGTGATCTGGGGTGTCCTGTTGCTGGCGGTTCTGTGGCGCGTTTATTCTGCCCGGGACGTAGTTCCGCCGCCGGAGCAGTTGGAGGAAGGCATTCACGAGGTGCTTCGCGCGGTTGACGGCGATACTATTCTGCTCGCTTCCGGGGCCCGCGTGCGCCTGCAGGGTATCAACGCACCAGAAACGGTGAAACGGGACGCCCCTGTCGAGGCTTGGGGGCCGGAAGCCAGCCAATTCACCAAGGACTTCCTCAAGCACGCGAACAATCGGGTCCGGTTGACGTTCAGTGTCGAACGCAAGGATCGTTACGACCGCTTTCTAGCCTTTGTTTGGGATGACGACAAGATGCTGAACGAAGAGCTCGTTCGCGCCGGATTTGCCTACGCCCACCTCGATTATCGCTACAGCGGCACGATGAAAAACCGACTTGCCGCCGCCCAGGACGAAGCCCGCCAGGCCAAACGCGGCATTTGGTCGAACTCAGAGGCGGTCGCTCCCATTTCCGCCGAGGAGCGGTAGAATCAACGTAGCTGCCCGGTATCGATGGTTCCCGGCAGTACGTACCCGACTCTACAATCGCTTGCGGTTTAGCTAAACCAACGCTGCACATGCTCTCCAACAAAGCCCTCGCCGAACTCTGCCATCGGCTCGCCGTGGAAACCGACGCGGGCATCGACATCCGCCGCACCTGCGAGCGCGAGGCCGAAATGGCCCACGGCCGAACGAAACAAAAATTCGAAGGCATTCGCGACGCCGTGAATCGCGGCGACAGCATCACGTCTGCATTCGCCCACGCGGGTAGCTTATTTCCGCCGCTCTTCGTCGAGATGACGCACGTCGGCGAACAGACCGGCACGCTGGGGCGTGTCATGCGGCGGCTCGAAGCTCATTACCGCCGCCAAGTGCAAGCCCAGCGACTGTTCCTCGGCGCAATCGCCTGGCCGCTATTCGAACTTGCCGCCGCCGTATTCATCGTGGGCATCCTGATTTGGATTTTGGGTGTCATCGCCCAACGGAACAACGGCCAGCCGATCGATATTCTGGGTTTGGGTCTCGTCGGCACGCGCGGCCTGATCATCTACATCAATTTCGTGATCGCCGTCGGCCTCTGCGTTGCAGGGCTCGTCGTCGCCATTCGCGCCGGTGCTCTATGGACGCGTCCGCTGCAACGGGCCGTGATGCGCCTTCCCGTCATCGGCAACGCGTTGGAACGCATCGCGCTCGCCCGCCTCGCCTGGGCGCTCCATTTGATGCTGAATGTGGAGATGGATCTTCGCCGCTTGGTGCCACTCGCTCTCCGCACCACCGGCAACGACCACTATATTTGCCACTCCGACCAAATTGTTGCCGATATCGCCCGCGGCGACCCGCTCCATCTTGCTTTTGCCCGCACGCGCGCGTTCCCCGCTGAATTCATCGATGCCCTCACGGTGGCCGAGGAAAGCGGTCGGACGGTCGAGTCGATGGAACGCCTCTCCAACCGCTACGAGGAAGAGGCCGAACTCGCCATCCGCACGCTCGCCGTCGCTTTTGGCTGGCTCATCGGCTTTTGCGTCATGGCCCTCATCGTCCTCCTCATCTTCCGCCTCGCCAGTTTCTACATCGGCGCCATTAACAACGCCGTGAACATGACGCGCTGAGCAATCAAAACGGCAGATACACGATCTGATTGCGCCATTCTTCAAATTCGGATGCACTCCCAATCAAAATGAGCGATTCAACTACAAGCCGATTGACCCTTGATTGCGGCACAAGGAAAAGTCCGTGAATTCCGTCCAAAGTAGCGATGCGCCGTTCTGCCGCAGGTTTCATCGTGTGAACATCATGGCTCACCACGAGAAAACGATGCGCCCATGCAAATTCCAAGACTTCATCATCGGTAGCGCCCGATAAACCAGCCTCTACGATGCTCGAGATTTCGAGCCGAGATGCCATTCGCCGCAAGGCTCGCAAAATGACGCCGCGGAAGTCTTCATCCGTGAGAAATCGCGGTTGACTCATCGAAACCTATTCCTCGACGGTAGGTCGACGGCTCTGACGCAGTCTTTCCAACAGCGGTCCAAGTTTCGCTTCGCTTTCCTCTTTCAACTCCTTCCATTTCTCCTCAGTCCCAGCGAGATATCCGTCAATTTCCTTTCGGTTTCGAAGATAAAACGTAATCGCCCCGTAGACCTGTTCCGCCGTCAATGTTGGAAAGTCCTCGACGATCGCTTCCGGAGACTCGCCCTCCCAATAGGCGTGTACGATTGAATCCAAGGACACGCGGCTACCTGCAACGCGCCAGCCGCCTTCCGCCGTCTTGAACGCATAAATTGTGGCTACTTCCGACATGGTTTTGCTTCGCTCCAACTTCCATTCTACCTTTACAATCGACATCTGCCAAAACTCGTGGCCAGAATCACGACGCCTTCCGCGCCGTCCCATTGCGGCCGCGCTTTGCTCTCGGAATCGGTTGCTGAATCCCCGTGACCAAAGGCAAATCCAGTGTCGCGAAATGGTCCTTCATCCCGATGGCAATGAGGCGGCCGTTGCCCAACATGGCAAGGCTTTCCGGGTGCCGGACGTCGTAGTGCCTGCCGTCCGCCGTTAAGAGGCGAAACGGCTCGAACGGTTGCGTAGAATAGAGGCGACGGATTTCTTCGGTAGTCATATTGATATGATAACACGCCCGTTGTCCAGAAACGAGCATGGCACCAAACCTACCTCAATTCCGCCAAATTTGCTCATTGTTCCGCGCGGACGAGGGACGAGCTTGAGAGCTTAAACGGTGCAAGCTACTTGTTGCCTCGATATCTTCGGGTACATTACTTTCCGGGGCGATCTCTTGCTTTTCACGGAGTTCTGCCATGCTCACCGGCCTTTCCATGCTCTGGTTGCCCATCTTGCTTTCCGGTATTGCACTCTTCTTCGCCAGTTGGGCGGCTTGGATGCTCTTGCCCCATCACAAAGGCGAGTGGATCGGTCTCCCCAACGAAGACGCCGTGATGAAGCAAATCAAATCCGATAGTGTCGCCCCCGGCCAATATTGTTTTCCCTATGCCGCTACTCCCGAGGCCATGAAAAGCGATTTGTACAAATCAAAGATGCAAGCCGGCCCCCGCGGCACGCTCACGCTGTGGGCCACGCCGCCCAACATGGGCGTCAATATGCTTTGCACGGTGGCGTTCTTCCTCATCGCCAACGCGGTGATCGCCTACCTTGCCGGCATGGTTCTACCGCCCGGTGAAGATCACATGCGGGTATTTCGCTTCGTCGGCACCGCCGGCATCCTCACCTACGGCACGGCCAACATTCTCAACGGCATCTGGTTCGGCCGCAAAATGGTCGCCGATATCGTCGACGGCATCGCCTACGGCTTCATCACCGGCGCGATCTTCGCACTTCTCTGGCCCGCCGCTACCGTATAAACCTAGAATGTTCACCGCAGAGAAATTGGAGGGCACAGACCACAAATTTAGGATTGATGATTTGATAATTGACGATTGCATCTCTAAGGCCTGACTTTGGCGATCTTCCGAATCGCAAATCGTAAATCTCAAATCATCAATCCTCTTCTCCGTGCTATCTGTGTCCTCCGTGGCGAATGGAAAATGACTCCGCCTAATCGCGCTGACGTCTCGCAGGTCGCGCACTGGCTCGCCGACGCCAATTCCGCCGTCGTCCTCACCGGCGCGGGCATCAGCACCGAGAGCGGCATCCCCGACTTCCGCTCGCCCGGTGGCGTCTGGTCGAAGTATCGCACCGTCTACTTCGACGAATTCATGGAAAGTGCCGACGGCCGCTACGAGTACTGGCGCCAAAAGTGCGAAATGCACCCCGAGTTCGCGGCCGCCCAGCCGAACATTGGCCACCTCACACTTGCCAAGTGGGAAGCCGCCGGCCGCATCCGCGGCGTTATCACGCAGAACATCGATGGCCTCCATCAACTCGCCGGCAGCCGCCGCGTGCTCGAACTCCATGGCACGGCCCGCCAAGCCGCTTGCCTCGATTGCTACGCCCGCTTCGACATCGAGCCATTCGTCGCCCAATTCATTGCCGAGGACCGTGTCCCCAATTGCCCCGCCTGCGGCGGCCGACTCAAACACGCCACCATCTCTTTTGGCCAATCGCTGCCCGCCGATGTCCTCATGGAAGCCTCCCGCTGGTCGCGTACCGCCGACCTCATGCTGGCCATCGGCTCCTCGCTCGTGGTGACCCCGGCCGCGAACTTGCCGGTTACCGCCAAACAACACGGTGCCCGCCTCGTCATCATCAATCGCGACCGCACGCCGCTCGATTACCTCGCCGACGCCATCTTTCGCAGTTCGATTGGCGAAGTGCTCACAAACGTCGCTGACGTCTTGGAGCGCAGCAAGCAAAGCTAACGCTCGATATTTGTATCGATAATGATCGCCCGTTTAGCTGCGGCGCAGAGCGGGGCGCAAATCACTTGTTCAACACACCACTGCGAGACCCGATAATCCGCGACTCCCCAAGCCCTGCCAGGCGATTCCACTGCCGCACAACAAAAAAGGCCAGGCAACTGCTGCCCAGCCGCAAGAAAAGCTCTATTTATCGCCCACGCCCGCACTCAATTCTCGCGCGCCGGCTGGGCCTTCCACTTCCGTATCCACACCGCACCGAGCGAAACCAAGCCGACCATCGCAATGGCGGCGAATGCGTTCGCTTCAGGTACAGCCGCCGGAATATACTCCAGCTGCACATTGTCCCAGTAGACGTCAGTACTTGCGTTGGATAGTCCCGACCCAAGGGCGATGTTGTCGTAGCTGCGAATCGAGGCTGTGGTACCTACGTTGGAAACACGTTCCGCCAGTGCATTGTCGACATAGAACGAGTAATCGGTACTCAGCCCGTCGTCGGTGCTCAAGATCACTTTCAAGTTGTGCCAACCAAGCGAACGCAACCCCACACCGAAGTCATTAAGCTTAAAGAACGCGCCTGAGCCAAGAGTTCCTGCTTCATTGGGGCCGCCATCTGGATCGACCGTCGGCGGAGAGAATCCCAGAATTCGCCCCATATAGTATTGCCCGCCGCTATTACCGCCAGTCTGGTTATTATTGAACCCCATCGCAACCAACTGATTTGTTGCTGAAGGGGCAGTGCTGTCCTGAAGGTTTACATAATTACGAGCAGGCGAAGCGGCGGGAGCGCTATCGTACATATCGAAGCTAAAAATGAGTTGATCGCCAATACCCAGATTGCCCGATGTCGACAAAGTACTGGTCTCCGAAAACGCTCGTCGATTGCGAGACTGGCTACCCGTCGTGGTGCCTGGGTTGTAAATCGAATTGGGAGAACTAGATGCTTGCGTCGTCGACAATACGCCGCTCAATGGGGCTGTCGTTCCAATTGCCGGCCATGCAGCTTCGAACGCCGCTTGGTTCGCGTAACTGTCGAAGTTATCCGACAGCACAAATACCGCCGATGCCTGTTCAAACGTTAACGCCACAATCGCCAGCGCAAGAATCGTCTGTTTCATAGCTACACCCCATTTTTGGGTCACTGCCGAATCCAGCAACGTATCCGAAATATGCCGCATCTTCGATGATAGGTAACTTCACCCTGCAATATAGACACCCGATTTCCGGCGTCAATAAGAAACGACAAGAATAGCTAGACAAGTTCTACGCTTTGCGCACGTATTTCGTGCGGCGGCGCATCGGGGAACTGACCTGCCCCCCTTCTTCGTTATGCCGAGAAAACGCAGGGTTCAACTCCAGTCTTCCCCTAACTCGAATTGCCACCGGAAAGGCCGACCAATGGCATCTTGCTCACTTTCACGGTTTCGGCCCAACCCACAACACCATCGTTGAATCGGCGTCAATTCCCTGCGCCTCTGTTGCCGCGAGTAACGCCAAATTCGCAATTACCTTGGAGAGGCAGCTCAAGATCAAGTTAGCCCTCGGGGCGTCAACAGGCTTCCCTCTGCCGCAAAATCTTGCCATAAAAGAATTTACATTTAGTTTTCCGGACTTCGCAACCGGCGCTTCATCTTCATGGCACGTCGTTCTGAATCGAAATTGAATCGCGACCAGGATCCCGTATCTTCGGTTCGAAGCCAACGACTTGGCTCTCCTGCCCCACCCATTTGGCTGGTCGCGGCAGCACTCGCGATCGCAATCTTTAGCGTCTACGGCCGCTCTCTCGACGTGCCATTCGTGCTCGATGACAAACCAGCGATCGTTGACAACCCATCGATCACGTCCGTCTGGCCTCTGATTGGAACGGCCGACCAACCCGGTCCCCTCAATCCAGCTGCCGATCTCCCCACGTCCGCACGTCCACTGGTCAATCTCTCCTTTGCAATCAACTATTGGGCCGACGGGCTCAACACGACCGGCTATCATCTCGTCAATGTGCTCCTGCATTTCCTAAACGCCCTGTTGCTATGGGGAGTTGTCCGTCGGACGCTTCTCTTGCCATATTTCGCTGACCGCTTTAATTCGTCGGCCGGATGGCTCGCTTTTGCCACATCCTTGTTGTGGGCACTTCATCCGCTGCAGACCGAAGCCATCATCTACGTTACGCAGCGCACGGAACTCATGGTGGCGTTCTTCTACCTCGCCACGTTGGTTTGCAGCCTGAAATATTGGGGCGCCACCGATTCCTCCTCTCGCTCTCCGGAAGAGGGCCGGGTTGCTCGGAACTCGCCGTGGCGAGGTGAGGGCACCTTGTCAACCGTCCTGCCAACGGCGCGCAACAACCGTCAAGTCTCATGGTATTCCCGCGCAACATGGTTGATCCTCGCCACGCTCTCCTGCTTCTGCGGCATGGCCTCGAAGGAAGTCATGGTCTCCGCGCCATTGATGATCCTGCTCTATGAGCGCGCCTTCCTCACCAACTCTTTAGCGGCCGCATTGCGCCGTTCGTGGCCGCTCTACGTCGGCCTCGCTTCTAGTTGGCTGCTGCTTCTCGCTCTCAATATTAATAGCCCCCGCAGTGGCTCAGCAGGCTTTCACTTGGGGCTGCCTGTCGCCTCCTGGTGGCTCACGCAATGCAAAGTGCTTTTCATCTATCTGAAACTGGCGATCTGGCCGTCGCCGTTACTGTTGCATTACGAACTGCCCTATCTTCATTCGTTTTCCGCAGCGTGGATGTATGCGATCCCCGTCGCGCTGCTTGCGGCAGTCGCCATCGTGCTCCTCGTGCGCAACCGCATCCTCGGCTTCCTGCTGGCCTTCATGGCCGCCATTTTAGCGCCGACGTTCGTGGTGCCCGTGCTCACCGAAATGGCCGCCGAACGCCGCATGTACCTGCCACTGGCGGCCCTCGCGGCGCTACTCGTGGTCGGGGGATACGCCACCTTGGAAGCTTGGTCAACGCGTGGCTCGAATGCGTTCCTGTCATCTGGCCCCAGCAAGCCACTCCGCACCGTGGCATTCGCGTGCGGTTTGCTTGCCCTGATGTATGGCCTCATTAGTTCGCAGCGGCACCACGTCTATCGCGATGAACTGAAAATCTGGCAGCAGGTCGTAGACAATCAGCCCTCTAATTACAAGGCGCTTTACAATTTGGGGCTCGAACTGAATCGTTTAGGACGTGAACCGGAAAGCCTCGCGGAATTGCAGCAATCCGTCGCGGTAAATCCCAATTTCCCCGATTCGCGGAGCGCGCTCGGCTTCGCGCTCATCAACGCGCGCCGCATCCCAGAAGCAATCGACATGCTCAACGCGGCCATCGCGCTCGAACCAAACCACGCCGCCGCGTTCAACAATCTAGGTATCGCTAATATGCGGCAGGGCGATTTGCCCAAGGCCATTGAACACCTCAAGCAAGCCATTCAGATCGCGCCCGATTTCGCCAACGCCCATCACAACTTGGGCCGCGCGCTCGCGAGCAGTGGCCAGGTTGATGACGCAATCAAAGAACTGCAAGCCGCCGCCTCACTCACGCCCAATGACCTCGACGTGCTCAACGATTTGGCGATGCTGCTCGCCGCTAGCGGCCAGCGCCCGCAGGCCATCGAAATTACCCAGCGAATTCTAGAACACCGCCCCGACTACGCCGCCGCCCACCACGGCCTGGCGATGATGCTCTACGAAGCGGGCGACGTGCGCGGCGCAATCGACCACTTCCAACGCTACTTGGAGCTGGTGCCAAATGATGTCGGTGCAATGTGCAACCTGGCCAGCGTCATCGCAACTCAAGGTGATTTTCAGAATTCCGCGCTACTCTGCGAGCAAGCCGCCAGACTCGCGCCCGATCTTCCCGAAGCCCACTTCGGCCTGGGCACTTCCCTAGTGAAACTTGGCCGGCTGCCGGAAGCAATCGAGCAGTTGCAGCAAGCGCTCAAACTGCGCCCCAACTACTTCGCGGCACACTTCGAACTTGCCAAAGCACTCGTTGCCGCTGGTCGACATTCCCAAGCAATCGAGACCGCCCAACAAGGCCTCGCCGCCGCCCGCGCCGCCAAAAACCAACAGGCCACCACCCAACTCGAACAATGGCTCCAACAGAACAAGCCGAAGAAATGACGCACCTCTTGCGCGTGCCTGCATCCAATTCAGAATTGACCAACGCCTAACGCCAAACGCCTAACGCCTAACGCCTAACGCCCAACGCCCAACGCCCAACGCCCAACGCCCAACGCCTAACGCCTCCTCGGCACCCGCCCCTTCCACTGCGCCGGGTCGCCTTGCTTCTTCTTCGCCCCGCGCCGCTTCTTGCCGCCTTCACCATCTTTCTCGCGCACGACGGTCACCGGTTTGCCCATCTGCTCGCGCATCGCACTAATCCGATCGCGAATCGTGGCCGCCCGCTCGAACTCCATCGCCTCGGCCGCCGCGAACATCTCGGCCTCGAGCTCCGCAATGTACTCCTCGGTGATGTACAGCGTCTCATCCGTCCGGCCAACTTTCGCATTTGCCTCCGCATGAGCCGAAGCCTCCGCCTCGATCCCCGCGAAGATCGCCTTCTTGATCGTCTCCGGCGTGATGCCATGCTCCTTGTTGTACGCCTCTTGCAGCGCCCGACGGCGGGCTGTCTCCTCGATCGTCCGCTGCATCGCGTCCGTCACCTTATCGGCATACAGAATCACCTTCGCGTTCACGTTGCGTGCCGCCCGGCCAATCGTCTGCATGAGCGATGTCTCGCTCCGCAAGAAACCTTCCTTATCGGCATCCAAAATCGCGACGAGCGACACCTCCGGCAAATCAAGCCCTTCGCGCAGCAGGTTCACGCCCACGAGCGTCTCGAACTTCCCTTGCCGCAAATCGCGCAGCAACTCCACCCGCTCGAACGCATCCAACTCGCTATGCAGCCACTTGCACAACACGCCTTCATCGGTGAAATACTCCGAAAGATCCTCCGCCAGCCGCTTGGTGAGTGTCGTCACCAGCGTCCGCTCGCCGGCTGCCGAACGCTCGCGAATCTGTCCCAACAAGTGCGGCACCTGCCCACGAGCCGACACCACCTCAATCACCGGGTCCAACAGCCCCGTCGGCCGCACGACTTGCTCGACCACTTCGCCGCCCGTCTGCTCAAGCTCGAACGGCCCCGGCGTCGCCGATACATAAACCACTTGGTTCACGCGCTCCCGCCACTCCGCAAACCGCAGCGGCCGATTATCGAGCGCACTCGGCAACCGGAACCCATGCTCGACGAGCGTCACCTTGCGATTGCGGTCGCCGTTGTACATCGCCCCCACCTGCGGCACCGTGGCGTGCGACTCATCCACAATCAGCAAATAATCCTTCGGAAAGAAATCGAACAGCGTGTACGGCGGCTCGCCTTCCTTCCGCCCGCTCAACGGCCGGCTATAATTCTCGATCCCCGGGCAATAGCCCATCTCCATCATCATTTCGACATCGTATCGCGTCCGCGCACTCAGCCGCTGGGCCTCCAGCAGCTTCCCCTGCGACTTGAACAACTCGAGCCGTTCGCGCAGCTCCTTGCGAATCTCATCGACCGCACCGTGAATCCGCTCCTCCGGCAACACGAAGTGTTTGGCGGGGTAAATATAAACTTGTTCCAGCTTGTCGATCACTTCGCCGCTCGTCGGGTTGATGATCGAGAGCCGCTCGACCTCATCGCCCCAAAACTCCAGCCGATACGCGAACTCCTCATAGCTCGGCCACACCTCGACCGAGTCGCCCCGCACGCGGAACTTGCCGCGCGATGGGTCGGTGTCATTCCGCTCGTACTGAATATCGACGAGCCGCGCGAGCATCGCATCGCGGTCCAGCACGTCGCCCACCGCCACGCCGACCATCATCGCCTTGTAATCGGCCGGCGAACCCAACCCATAAATGCACGACACGCTCGCCACCACGATCACATCCCGCCGGCTCACCAGCGCACTCGTCGTCGCCAGCCGCATTCGGTCGATCTCCTCGTTGATCGAGGCGTCCTTCTCGATGTAAATATCGCGCTGCGGAATGTACGCCTCGGGCTGGTAGTAATCGTAATAGCTCACGAAGTAGCTCACCGCATTGTGCGGGAAGAACTCCTTGAACTCGGAGTACAACTGGGCCGCGAGCGTTTTGTTGTGCGAGAGGACAAGCGTGGGGGCCTGCAACTCCTGGATGACGTTCGCCATCGTGAACGTCTTCCCCGACCCGGTGACCCCCATGAGCACCTGTTCCTTCCGCCCCGCGCGCAGCCCCGCCACCAATTCCCCAATCGCCTGCGGCTGATCCCCCGCCGGCTCAAACGGTGCCTGTAACCTAAATTCCATACTCAACCCACCAGCGAGCCGGGCCGTCCCCGGCCCCGATTTCACCCCAACCCCGCCCCAACCCTCTCACGACCTCACGCATTTCAAACAAAACTGCCGCCGCAAATCGGTTCAAAACAAGTCTCACGCAGAGGCGCAAAGACGCAAAGGACAGGTTGCCGGATAAATCCTAACCTCTGCGTCTTTGCGTCTCTGCGTGAGATAAACTCAATGTGATTGAAACTCGATAATGCCGTGGTTGCGGCCCAGGGCCGCACTATCCTCTTCGTGCCCTTCGTGGTTCACCTACAACGCATTCGCATCCCCGTTCGCTCCCCCCGCCACATCCGCCTGTTCCGGCATCGGCAGCAAATACGGCCGCAGCTTTTCCAGCGTCCGCGGCCCAATCCCTGGCACGCGCCTCAAATCGCTGTGATCCCTGAACGCCCCCTCCCTTAGCCGCGAATCTACGATTCGCCGGGCCAGCGTCTCCCCAATCTCCGGCAACTCCGCCAACTCCGGCCACTCGGCCTGGTTGATGTCCACCAAAAACCGCGCCACGAGTGGCTCCGCCCGATCAATCTCGATGAGCTCCCCCCGCGGCCCACCTTGCACCACCCAATAAATGGCCATCGACACCAGCGCCGCGAGCACCAACCCCGCCACCACCGCCTGGTCCGCCCGCCGCAGCACCGCCCCCCGTGGCCGCGTCTCTCCGAGACGCGGATTCCCATGTGGTCGCGTCTCTCCGAGACGCGGATTCCCACTGCTCGGTCCCCCAGCCACCGGTTGCTCTCGTTGCCGCACGTCGCCCATACTACGCCTCATTCACGCAAGAACGCCAACCACTCATTATCGCGTTCCACCCACACAATTCCAGCCGCAATTGTACCCCTCTCGCTTCGAGGCTGTGATTTTTTTGAACACAAGCCAGCAGTATCTGGGGTGGCATGCTCTCGCGAATCGCTGCATGCCCACACTCGCGGCAACACGAGACCGATTCGCGTGAGCATGTTGTCGCGAGCGAGGGCATGCCACCCTCTCACGATAAAATCACAGCTTCTCCGCGAGAAGATATTCGTCACGCGGAGCCTAATGACCACCTTATTTATGACCGCACGACGAATGAACCATCCCGGGTCGTATCACCAGGAGCCAACGGCGACGGCTGGCGGCGTTTCGCCTCGCCGCTGGCTCGGCCGTTAAACGAGCAATCGAAACCATGCCCACCAAAGAACTCCTCATCGTCGCCGGCCCCAACGGTTCGGGTAAAAGCACGTTCGTCGCCGCCTATTTGGCCGAACGCGATTGTCCGTACCTGTGCGCCGACACAATTGCAGCACAACTTGACATCACGGACGAATTCGTACGGCAGTACACCGCCGGCCAGAAATTTTACACGCAAGCTGCCGAACTCCTTGCCGCTGGAAACGACTTCATCGTGGAGATAACCTATCCGGCCGCACGTGGCGAAAGTACATGCAACAGGCCCACGAGCTGGGCTTCGCCGTCACGGTCTACTTCGTTTACTTGGATTCCGCCGATACTTGCGTCAACCGTGTGAAGCAGCGCGTGCGACGTGGCGGACATAACGTCCCGGAAGCCGATATCCGCCGCCGTTATGCACGCAGTCTCACCAATTTCTGGACCATCTATCGAGAAATTGCCGATCATTGGGCAATAGTTTACAATGCCGGTAGCGGCTTGGTCGAAGTCGCATTCGGTTACCACGAGGACTTCCTCGTTTCCGACGAGGCATTGTTCAGCCGTTTCTTGGAGTGCGTGGAGCAAGCAGGAGAATCCAATGGCTAGTACAACGATCCCTCTGGAAACCTACGAAAAAGTCGCCGAGCTAATCCGCATCGCCCACCGTGCCGCCCACGCCGCCCAAGAAGAAAACCGCCGCCTCGGCATCCCCAACGTCTACTCGATCAACGGCATCCTCTACTACGAACTCCCCAACGGCGAACTCTCGCGCGAAGATCCGTACAAACAGCAGTAGTATGCCACAATTAACTCGACAAGAGTTGATGCGCGAACTGGTCGTGCGGCACCGAATTCGAAGTGTTGCGGACTACGCAGAGCAAATCGCGGCAGATGCGCTGAATGGAAACCGCGAAAGGAACGGCACAAACAAGGGATTCGACGTAATCGCCCCTGGTTACGGCCGTGTCGAGGTAAGATTCGGCCAACTACCAAACGACGGTCGCATTGAAGAGCGCGTTGCCCTAAATGAAGCCAAGCAAGATGGATTCGACTTCCTCTGCGTTGTCGTTTTCGATTGCGACTTTCGCGTTAAAGGGGCTGTGCTCATTCCTTACGAGGCGGCATGGAAGTTCGTAAGCGAGAGTCCATATAATCGGATCAGTTTCAGTCAAGCATGTAGTTGTGTAGGCGCCATCAACATTACTCGTGAGGTCGATATAGCATCGCAAAGGTAAACGCCTGGTGACATTTCTCGATTGTGAATCATGTTCATCTCATTCAATGGAAATTCAATGTATGACGGAACAATATCGGTTTCAAAGCGCTAGTCGATATTGCGTTCTCGTTTCAACCGCACTCTTGCTGCTCACTTCAACCGCTTTTGCTCTGGAGCATGACGCCGAAAAACCAAGCCCCGCCCAAATCCATTACACCGAGCGCGACCAAACCTTCCGCGAGCAAAACAAGCGTCTAGATAACGACAAGGTCGAGAACATCGTCCTCGTCGGCGATAGCATCACCGAAGGCTTCGACGTGGCGAAGTATTTTCCCGGCCGCCATATACTTAATCGTGGCATCGGTTCCGACGTGATCGGCAACGCCCTTGCGCCGGGCGACAATCGTGGCGTTCTCAAGCGGCTCGACGAATCGTTCTTCGACTGCGGCGCTCGCGACGCCTTCCTCCTGATCGGGATCAACGATCTGGGCGACGGCCACTCGCCCGCCACAATCGAAGCCGGATACCGCGAAATACTTGAACGCGTCAAACAGCACTCACCCGCGCTACGCGTCCATATCCAATCGGTGCTGCCCGCCCGCGGCCGATTCGCGAAATTCAATGCGAACGTGCTGGACGTCAACCAACGCCTACAGAAGCTGGCCGCCGAGTTCGGCTACGATTACCTCGACCTCCACACACTCATGAAAGACGACCAAGGTGAACTTAAGGCTGAACTCACCACCGACGGCCTCCACCTCAGCCCCGCCGGCCACAAAATCTGGCAAGTGGCCATCAGCAAAACACTGGGCTGGTAATGAGGCATTGGATGTAAGATTTTGGATGTCAGATTGAAGATGTCGGAAAGATGCGAAACAAGATTCTGAAATCTTAAATCTAACATCTTACATCTCCGGTCCAATTTTCTTGTGGAATTTGGCCGCGCACTCTGCTAGGTTCAGTTACGCAACGATGCCAATGCGCGGTGTTCGTGGGACCACCGGATTCGATCGTTTGCGGGCGACGCCGACTCGGCGCACCAGCCACTTCCGCCGCGGAGGAAATGGCAACGGCCGCCGCTGTCGCCAGCCCAAAGCGATCGGGCCGATCCCGGCCGTGCATTGGTGTCCGGACCCGATCCCGTGCGTGCGTCCTGCTACGTCAAACCCCAGGGTAGCGTGCGTCACGGCGTAAGGTCCACCGCCCGGAGGGGCGCCTCTCCACTTTTTGAAATGCGGAATTGGGAGTGTGGAATTGGGAGTGCGGAATGGGGAATACGGAATTGCTGATTTGTATTCCCCACTCCCCATTCCCGGTTCCCCACTCGATACTTCCAATGACCAATGACCAATGACCAATTGGGAATGCGGAATGCCGAATGCGGAATTGCATGATTTGTATTCCCCACTCTCCATTCCCAATTCCCCACTCGATACTTCCAATGACCAATGACCAATCCGGAGTGCGGAATTCGTTAGCGAGTCCTAGCCCCCAGCCCCTAGCCCCCAGCCCCCAGCCGCCGCCCGACTTCCCCCAACTAACCTGGGATTCCACGCTCGAAGACGACCTGCGCCAGCTCATGCGCCTCGCCGTCCGCGAGGACCTTGCGCGCGGGCAGGATTGGACCACCGTCGCCCTCATCGGCCCCGATGCCCAGGGCAGGGCGGCCATGTCGTCGCGCGAGCTGGGCGTCGTCGCCGGCCTGCGCGCGCTGCCGATCATCATCGACGAAATGCAGGCCGATATCGACGTCGAGCTTCTCATGAGCGATGGCGACGAACTGGCCGCTGGCTCAACGGTCGCCGAATTCTCCGGCAATGCCCGCGACTTGCTCACCTGCGAGCGGCCAATGCTCAACCTGGTAAACCGCCTCTCCGGCATCGCCACGCTCACTCGCGAATATGTTCGCCGCATCGCTGGCACGCGAGCCCGCATCTACGACACGCGCAAGACCACGCCCGGCTGGCGCCGCCTGGAAAAATACGCCGTTCGTTGCGGCGGCGGCCACAACCATCGCACGGGTTTGTTCGACGCCATCCTCATCAAAGACAATCACCTCGCACTGGCGGCCGAGGAACATCTTGCGCCGGCCGACGCCGTCCGCCGCGTCCGCTGCTTCGTTGAAGAACTCGATGCCCAGTTCATCGCGAAAGACCTGCTCGTGGAAGTCGAAATCGACCGCTTGGAATGGCTCGACGACGTGCTCGCCGCTGGTCCCGAGATCGTGCTACTCGACAACATGACGCCCGACCAGCTCCGTGCCGCCGCGATTCATCGCGATCGCATAGCTCCGAAAATTGAACTCGAAGCGTCCGGTGGCGTTTCCCTTGGCACGATCCACGAAATCGCCCAAACCGGCGTCGACCGCATCAGCGTCGGCGCTCTCACCCATTCCGCCCGGTCACTCGATCTCGGTCTCGATTGGATCACCTAAAACAACGCTACCTCAAAACCCAACGCTTGCGGTTTAGCTCAACAACTATCGACCCACATCACCCGGAATGTACGTTCCCGGAAGCACGTTGCTTTCCAACCGCATTGCGAAGCGTTGCCACGTCGCAGCGGGGCGACATCCAATCCCAACAGCCGGAACGACACCGCCAACTTATCGGCTTTAGCGACCGCAGGAGACGAAATATCGGACTTCTGTCCGAGCGGTTTGACAGTTGCCGCATTCGTAATAGGTTTCAGGTGCTGCCGCACCTTTGGGGAGAGTTGCGGCATGGGACGCGGCGGGACGAGCTGGGAGCTTGAGGGGACCTCGCCGCGTCTTTTTTTGCGCTCATTTTGGGGAAACCTCGGCAAAATCCGCCAAATCCGAAAAAACCGCGCATCCTCGCACAAAAAAGTTGACAGCCCATCGGCTGAGGAATATAACCAAACTTAGTGCCGTAGTTGCCACGTTCCCACAATGCTGGCCGCGGCTCCGTTATTATCTCGATCGGCGTTTTTTTTCGGAGCGTCCTCATGAGTGGCAGATCGGCAGCGGCGAAGAAATTCGCACGGCTGTTCGCCCGACATTCCTGAGCCATCGGCCAGCGTCCTCCGAATTCTGCGATACGCCCGACCGCTTTGGTTCTGCTGCTCCTGTCGTATTTGCAGCGATTGCCTGGCGTCTAGCACCATCCGGCACTAACGCAATTTGAACGGCACTCTTCGCTAGTTCTGATCGCACGTCCGGTCGCGACGCTTTCGAGTTCTCACTCGCTGCCGTTCTTCGCGTGTTCGTTTCGCGGCTTGATTCGGCATTTTCATTCATACGAATCAGGCCTCATCCGGCCACGCGACGCCCCAGGGCGGACGCGCTTGAAGGCTCTCCACACCACACAGCTACAGCGAAAAACCACGGCGACACCGGGCGGATTTGCCCATCGCACCAGGAACCAGCTGTTGCACACAAGGAATGGCAGTCATGATCGGCAATCTCGCAAATTTCAAAGTGACCTCGCGTTCGGCAAAATTCACGCTCGCAGTGCTGACAATTTCGGCCGCTCTGCTCGGTGCGTCCTCGGTAAATGCCCAGAACTCCTGGATCGTGAGCATTTCCGAAAAGGAAATGAAATTGGATCACCCGGCGGACATGATGTGGGACAAGTGGCTCATGTGGGATATCGGTTATCAACGCATGATGTGCCGCAACACTCCCTATATCGAGCTGCAGAATGAAGCCACGTCAACGAGCCCGATCACCGAGTTCCACCTCACGATTGGCGACAACAACTTTAACTTTGCCCCGGTGCAGGGTACTAATTATGCGCAGCTGGGAAGCTCGACTCCCGGATTTAGCCTGACTTCGAGCACTTTGAACAATCAAGGCGACGAATTGATCGTGACGATCGGCAACGGTGGTTTGTTGCCGGGGCAGTTGGTGCGATTCCAGATTAACCTCGATGTGGATCCCGCCTACGCTGCCCAGTACGCAGCTTCCTTCGGCAGTTCGCAACCCGATTTCCGCACGGTGCTATTCGATATGAATGGTCTCAACGTGTACACGGGCGTGCAAAAGACCAGTTCGGACGACAACGCCCAGGCATCTGTTGTCTTCACTCCGGGGGGCAAGAGCAGTGCCGTTGCTTTCCCCGACGAAACTGTTCCCGCGGGCCAGTATTACAACAATAACCTGCGAGCCTATCGAGCCAGCGATCCCGTCCTGATCTTTCAAATCGGCGGTGGCACCGAAGTTCCCGAGCCTTCGAGCATTGCTTTCGTAATGCTCTTGGTCTCTGCCACAACTTGCGTTCTTCGTCGGCGGTAAACCAAGGTGAAGTCGTTGAGGGGACAGCGTACCATGCGGCGGCGAAGCAGCGAGCATCGAAACGGCAAACATGGCATCGCCAGGCGATGTGGCCGCGCTCGTGCGCCGCAATCCTCTTGCCGCAGTCGGCATCGACGCTGCCGGCGGAGCCAAAGTTGCCCCTCGCGGCGCGCCCAACGGGGCAGTAAGAACGTGCGCAGCCGCCGCAAACTGACCTATCGACGCGGGTAGTTGTTTTCTTTCCAAGCTACCGGATGCATATTCAAGGCGGAAGAACGAACGTTCGCGGCGCGTCCCGTTTCTTTTGGCCCGGCCGCGGCGGCGCCACCAATGTGAAACTGTGCGGCCTGGGCGAACTCTGCCGGCTATTCCTGCCTTAACGCTTTTGCCGCTTATAACGAAAAAAAGCAAAGTACCAAATATACCTCTACCGATGTCTGAATAGGACTTTAACGGTCGGGTGGAAGGTATTTGCGGGCTACGATGCTTACCGCCGTGAGCGGTGAAAAGCCTGCAGCTTTCAATGGCCGCTTGTCACACATGCCGGCACCCGGCAATGCCTTTTAGGGGGGACTCTCGAATGAAATTGCGCACTCTGTGCGTGACTGCGCTCGCGCTGTCGCTTGCAGTCACCGCTACCGGTAACAGGGCGGTTGCTCAACCGCCAGTGTCCAGCCAGCAAATGATGCCCTATCCGCGTGTGGCTGCGGCTCCAGCACCGGCTCAGCAAATGCCGAGTCGCTTGAAAAACGCGCCTGCCCAACCGCCAGCAGCGGCTGCTCCACCGGCCGCGCCTGCTCCCATGGCGCCGGCCGCTCCCTCGGGCGGCTACGTCGTGGAAGGCGCAGTGCCGCCCAATGCGGTGGAAGGCGATGGCTACGGCGAGTGCTGCGAACAGGAGTCATGTGCGCCCAACTGTTATTCCGAACCGTGCGGCGGCGGCAACGGCGGCATTTGCGGCCTGTTTGGCCTGGATAATGGCCAGTTTTTTGTGACGGCAGATTACCTGAACGTCCATGCCAGCTTTAGTGAAGCCACGGCATATGTGAGTCAGAACTTAGACACCGGCACCGACCAATTTATTCCGCTCGAATTTGGGTACGATTCGTCGTATCGCGTCGGTGGTGGTTGGCGCTCGTGCTGTTGCGGCGACCAGATCCGCTTCATGTACACGCAGATGACGAGCGATGCTTCGGCGACAGCTTCTCCGGGCGATATCGTGCCCTACGAAACGGCTCCTCCGCCAGGCGGACAGACGAATATCCACGCCAATGTGGATGCGCGCACGCTCGATTTGGAATGTGCCAAGACGATTCCACTCGGCGGCCAGGGCTGCGGCTGTAGCGACTGCTGCGATCCCTGTGGCAGCGGCTGCGGTAATAGCTGTGGTAGCTGCTGTCCCGCTTGGGACATCACCTGGAGCGGCGGCATTCGCTGGGCCGACGTCGGTTGGCAGCGCTCCTACGTTGCGATGAATAGCGACAATTTCGCGGTAACGGACTCGGAAGTCGGCATGAATTTCCGCGGCGGTGGTATCCGCACGGGCTTGGAAGGCCGCCGGTACTTCTTCAAAGATGGCTGGCTGAGCATCTACGGCAAAGGCGATATTTCGCTCTTGCTGGGTGACGTGAATATCTCGTCGATTCGTTCGACGGACGATCCGACTACAAACGCCAGCCCCGATAGCTCAAACACGCAAACGTTCCGTACTCGCCAGATCATCCCCGTTACCGAGTTGGAAGGCGGTGTAACAGCACAGGTCTCGCGTAGCATGGCGATCACTGCTGGCTACCTATTCGCGGCTTGGCATGACCTGGGTTTCCGCGATGAGCACGACCTGAACACGCTGCTGCCAACGCGGTACGACGACGCCAACATCCTGGGATTCGACGGCTTCTTCGCTCGTCTGGAAGTTGGGTTCTAACTCTGCCAATTGGCGGAAGTCAGCCGGCGTCGAGTACGCCTCAAGAAACCTAGCGGCCGGTACCCATTTCTGTGGGGACCGGTCGTCATTTTTGACTACCATATCATTCGTGCTTAAAACTGGCTTTGATGGAGCACTAGGCAATAAGATCGCCAGGAAACCGCCTGGCTTCCAACCCGAGGCGCAGATTCCTTGGCTCTGGTCTGACTTCAGCTTGCGCAGGAACCGTAATCATGGCCGGTAGGGCTGCCTTGAAAGCGTCCAATCCCATATGCAAATTGATTGCGGTTAGTGCTGACTCGCGTTCGTTGTTTACTACTATGCTGTAGTCCGGACGAATACCAATTAACGCATTGTCATAGGCACCATGATGCATTCGACAGAGCGCTAGCCCATTGGTTACTTCGTCGGTCGACTGGGGATACGACACGGGAACGATATGCGCTGCGTCAACCAACTTCAACGCTGTTTGACAAACAGCGCATTGATATCGATATGCTCTCAATACGGCGGGGCGAAACTTCGCGTCACGATACGCCCGCATTAGTTCCACTAGATCATATCGCCGTGCGGTTTGGCTTTCGTCTCGCGATTCGTTGATAAACCGCGCTTCGTCTTCCGTAGTCGCGTCAACTAGATCGGGTACACCGTTCGCGTCTTGGTCGGTGTTATGCAACGCGCCGCCGTTTTGAACATACCAAAGCAGCGAATCGGGCGTTACGGCTACGACCACCTCCGAACCCATACGCGACGGGCGCACTTGCGTCGCAATACCGACTCGCTGCGCAGCTTCAAGCGTCTCAATCGTGACTTGTAAGCTATTCGACCCGTGCGAACCAAAGTCAACGTGCCGGCGCGCGTCCCAAAATACGTAAACGCCTGCTTCCTCACTCCAACCGCCAAGTAACGTGCGCGCACCTGGAATAAGTGGTATGCGGCCATCCAATCCCGTTGCTTGAATCCGCCGTTCATTTTCGGGACGATTGTTGCCGCCGGGAGTAACGGCCCATAAGAAAAGCAAACAATCGGTTACGCCTTCCCCGGTGAGTGCGCGAATTCGCGCGGGGCGTTGGGTATCGCGGTTCTGTTCCCGTATGACTGTAGCGCTAAGACGTTCAAGCGTAGCGACAAAATCATTTACCAGTCTTGGAAACGGAATTCCGGGCACGGCGTTTGACCTGTTTCGTTTCTACGTCTTCCTTAGGCGCATTGAATAACGGCCCAATCTCAAACCGAATTGCCGATCCTTCAACATACTTTGATTCTAATTCAGACCCTAGCCAATGGCGCTCGTATTGCTCGCAGACCGACCCTGTCACGTTGCTGCCAGCAAATGGGTCAATAACCAAGTCGCCTTTGTCCGTTAGAAAATCGACAAAGAACTTAACGAGTTGTTCGGGATAACGCGCCGGATGCGGTTTGATTCCCAATTCCTTGCAACGTCGCAAGTATGCACTATTGGATTCTGTATTTGCAATCTGAATCAGGTTTGGTGGGATTGAACCACCGTTATCCTTTTGAAACTTCGTCGAAATATCATGGCCAGACGGACGTTTTTTCGCCTTGTAGCCATTCTTAATTAGACCCTTCATTGACTCGCTGTAGGGTTGCAAAACCCTACGGTTGTCTGCTTTTGGCCATTCGGTTTTGCTAAACCACCAAACCATATTCACCGCGTCTTTAACGCGCATGCGGCGAACGGTAACCCATTCCGCCGGTGTCGGCAACCGGGCCGGGTTGTACCAATAGAATTCTTGGGCGAGGTGAAAGTCTTTGGCGAGATTAACCGCTAGCTCGAAATGGTAGATGCTCCGCACCGGGAAGCCGGGAAGCCAAGCGCCTCCAATGTCGAGTACGAAGCTGCCCGTCTTCTTCAGTACACGGTTTATCTCGACACAGAACGGCATGAACCAATCGAGGTACTTGTCAAACGGTTCGTTGCCGTATTCCTTCTTGCGCGTCAAAGCGAATGGTGGGGATGTCATCACCAAGTCAACGCTACTACTTGGCAAGCGGCGCAGCAATTCGATTGCATCAACTTGAAAGAGTGCCCCGCCGGGCGTGCTATAGGCAGGAATCATTCCAGCCAACCCAATTTTCTTGGGCCAAGCTAGCTCCAAATGATAGCCGTCACGTTTAAGCATCCTGCCACCCTTGAACCGGCTAGGGGAGAACGACAGTAGCAGTCTGTAAACACTTGTACACGATTTTGTCAATTAGTCAAGCTAAGCCAATTCCATTTTATGGAATTGAGTCGGGCAATGCAGAAGGAACTGGCTCCAAGGCGGCTCTAGTGCGATGCCAGGAATCGTTCGCGTCGGGCCCGACGTTCGGCGCGCAAGCGCGCTCGGCGCTTGATTTCGCTCGGCTTTTCGTAGAATTCACGCACGCGCATTTCTTTCTTGATCCCGCTTCGCTCCACCAGCTTGCGGAAGCGGCGGACGGCCTCTTGGGCCGATTCCTTGTCTCGCAATGTCAGCTTAACCACATGTACTCCTGAATAGGTAGACGCCAGTTTCCCAACCGACCGCGTAGTTGTGCAGCAGCAGTCGCCCCACGCGGGAATCCCACATTGTAGCGGCCGCGGGCCGCGGCTGTCTACAGTGTCAGTCCACGGAACGGGGCCAATCAGATATTGAAGTTAGAGAAACCTGTGGAGGGGGCTCCGACCCCGATGAGGCGTCGCACGCCGAGCCGCTTTCGTATTCCACGCGAAATCGGCGTCAGAGACGCCTCCCACACCGATCGGCTAGATTGGAAAATTGATCGGTTTTGGCCCACGGACGGTTACATCCTTTAATCGGTCAATTTGGGAATAGTGGGAGAGGTGTCGGAAGCCGCTTGCTACTTTCGTGGCTTTACCGCTTGACGCTCGCAGGTGATGCCTGGCCAGATTAACCCGTTCCAGCGGCATACTTTGCCATGCTGGCGGGCAATTCAGTGGGGGCCGCTACCAGCCGGCATGCGGTGAATCGGGGCGGCTGGTCGATGAATTTGGTGGCACGTTTCCGGCGGGAAGCCCCGCGAATCGCGCCGTGCCATCCCGCCCGCGCCTCGCTTGCCCGGCGCCTATCGTAGCCCCCGTCGAGTCGTAGAGTTATGGCCACGCCCCCGCTCACGCCGCGCGAACTCGTCGATCGCCTGGATTCACGCCACGATGAATTGATCGCGAAGCTCGATGAGCTCAATGCGCAGATCGAAGCTGCTTTGGCCGAGTTTGGACGAACGCGTGAAACGACGGCAGATGAGCGGGCGAAAGCGGCGTAGCGAATGGGGAATGGGTTGACTTGTATTCCCCACCCCCAATTCCCCACTCCCCATTTCCTTTGTCTAGCGGACGAACTCGACGCCCATGTCGAAGCCGTTGCTCAGCATGGTCTGCGTGCCGGCATCGACGTAGCCCATGTCCGGCAAGTAGTAGTGTACCGAGGGGGCGGCCCGGCGAATATTGGCCATTGCCGAGCCCGTGTAACCGAAGTTGAACGAGAACGCTTGGGTGAGTTGATACTTGGCTTTGACGCGCAGTTCGCCGACCGGCGAGAACTCTTGCTCACGCAAGCCGTGCGAGAACGCCGTTGGGCGAGCAAATAGCGGGCGATTCAAGGCCCCCGGAATCAACTCTTCGCCCATCAAGCCTTCTTGATCCCAATTGGCGATGTTGTAGCCAAAGAGGAAGCGGGCATCGGTTTGCAACCGCCAGCGTTGCCGCTCGTTGACCCATTGCAGGGCGACCTGGGGGCCCACGATGTTGTTGGTAAACGAGGTATCCCACCAACTGCGGCCGAGAATGCTGCCTTCGGCATCGACCCGGAAGTCGTCGTACAGCCGCAGGAATCGGGCACCCCAGGCGGCCGTGAGCCGGTTGTTCTGGTTTTTGGCCATATAGTTCTGGTTGGTCAAATCGTGCGTCCACATCGCTTCGACGCCATCGACCTGGGTTTGCGACCGGACAAACACGTTGTCGAAGAAGATGTCGAACTTGTGCAGGTCGCCGAAATCGATGAAGAATCCCAGAAGACCGGTGTTGGGATTGAGAATGAAACCGGAACCAAGGACACCGTTTCCGTTGATGTCATCGACGAGCCGAAAGAAGGGGATGGTGGTGTCACCGGTTCCCGGTTCGGTGGTGAGGCCATAATTGCCAACGTACAATAGCGGACCGCCCTGCGTTCCCGTCGTGGCATTTCCCAAGAAGTTCAGGTAGTCGCGGAAGCCGAGCAGGAATCCGGGCGGAGTTTCAAACAGGACTGGGACGCTGCCGAAACCGAAGGCACGCAGGTTGCCGTCCGCGATGGCCCCGGTACCGGGACCGACGTCGGTGCCGTCGGTGTAATCATTGCTAATAAAGGGCGGAACGCCACCCCCGAGGGTTGCGTTCGGAGCGAAACCATAGAGATGCGATTGATTCAACTCGGGACCATCCAGGATACTGATCAACCAGCCATTACCACCGTCGCGGTATCCCAATTCGTAGCGATCGCCCATCGCGAAGCCGGCGCGGGGCTGCACGTTGTTCAGTGTGTTCGTCACCAAATATGGCTCGGGAGAAGTTCCTATGTCGTTGGGGCCGGTCGGGCGATAAATGACCTCGGCGAATTCGCCGTTGACTCGCACGCCATCGATCGTTTCAAAGACATTGGGGCTGCCGACCGTCGTGCGTTCACCCGTGTACGCCCAGAAGAGTTTGTTGTACTCAAAGAAATAGCCGGACCATTGATCGTCGGCCTTGTTATCTAGGTCGAGGTTGTACGGCGCGAAGATCTGCAGGTCGTGCTCGTAGTTCGAGGGGCCTGTCGGCAGATTCTCTTGGCCGCGTGCCACGTGGCAGGCTGCGAGCAGCGCGAGGGTACTGGTGAGTAAACAAGCGAAACGGTATTTCATGTTATATTTCCCCCTACCGTGCTGATCGCGGTGGAAGTACGCAGGGCGGTGGCGCAACATTCAGCTTCACCGAAACTGTCGTGTGGGTATGTATCGGAAGTGCCGTCGGTATCAGTTGAGTAAGATCGGCAAAGAGACGAGAAAATCGGGGTTGTTCCGATTATCCGGGGACCATCACGCCAGCACCGCGCGCTGTGACGGCAATGCGAGAACTGCTTCAGCGTTATGGCGCAAGCGACAAGAAACTATTCGCGGTCGTTCGTGAACCGCCGGTTGTCGAGAAGTTGCAGGCCATGAGCTAGCAAAAAATGAGAGCGATTTCGGGGGCCAAAACCCGTGAAGGCAGGCGTAAACTGACAATGGGTTTTGAGCGCACCAACAAAAAAGCTCCCACAGGTGGGGCAGGAACCTGTGGAAGCCGTGGAGTCGAGGCATATTAGCCCCGATGGCCTATATAATACACGAATCTCTGTGTAAAGCAAAGATATTTCACAAAAACTGGCGAGGAATTTGCCCGTTTGTGGGTCTTTGGGACCAAAGGGAGGGCGATTATCCGCCTTTCTGTCGCGGCGTAGTGCTGACAAAAACTCCCCATTTTTCCGGTTTTGCCCACAGGACCGCTTGGCAGAGTCCGCAGTTTTCAGCCCTTATTAGACGCAGGAAACGCGGCTGCCAGGGTCGGCCGGGTAGCTTAAATGTAGTCCGATACGCTGGTTATTGTTAAGTCTACGGCGATGCTCAGTCGCCTTTCGTACGCCAGACGATGACTGGCCACAACCAGCGGCAGAATATGCCGCGTCTCGAAATGCGAGGAGCACAAAGGTGTGGCTTGCGGAGCTTTGTCGGTACAAGCCCAGTGGCGTATACTTCTCAGCGAACAAGCTCCAGAAGAAGGGCGGCGCCCCGGCAACTCTCAATTGGGATTTATTGCATGTCTGTAGTCGATCATCAGCAGTTCAATAGAAGCGGGGGAAGGTTTTCCGAGCAGGTAATCAGGCTAGCGGTACTGGCGGTTGCGGTTTGGCAGGCCGGTGGGCCGTTCGCGGCAGCCCAAACAACGACGAAAACCCGTCATCCACAGAAAGTGGAGTCGACGACTGCGAACGTGGCGGAGGTGGCAAAGACCGCGGCCAACGATCCAGAAATTGGCCAGGACTGGGTGCGGATGCAATATGATGCAAATGGCGAAGCGCTCGGCATGCAGACGGCCATTGTGCGCTATAGGGCGAAATCGACGGCGAATTCGCCAACTCCGCTACAGGTCGATTTGATCGCGGCGGTGCATATTGCCGACGCTGCCTATTACAGCAAATTGAACGAACGATTCAAGAAGTACGACGTGTTGCTATACGAGTTGGTGGCCCCGGAGGGAACCGTCGTCGAACTTGGGCGTGGCACGTCGAGCGGGCATCCGATCGGTGCTCTGCAAAACATGGCGAAAGACGTGTTGGACCTGGATCACCAATTGGAAGACATCGACTACACGCGGCCAAATTTCGTGCATGCCGATATGTCGCCGGAAGATTTTCAGAAGGCGATGGCGGAACGCAACGAGTCGTTTCTGCAGATGTATTTTCGACTGATTGGCCAAGCGATGGCGCAACAGAGCGAGTTGGCCGCGAAGGGTGAGGTTTCCGACTTTGATGTGCTCGGCGCGTTGTTTGCGTCGGATCGTGCGCGGCGGCTCAAAATCGTCCTGGCCAAGCAGCTTTCCGAAATGGAGAGTTTGATGGTGAGCTTCGGCGGCGATAATGGCTCGGCAATTATTTCCGATCGCAATAAGAAAGCGCTCGGGGTGCTAAAGCGGCAGATTGCCGCCGGCAAGAAGCAGGTGGGCATCTTCTACGGCGCCGGTCACCTGAGCGACATGGACAAGCGGCTTCGCGACGATTTCCACATGGAGCCGGTATCGATCGAATGGCTGACGGCGTGGAATTTGGCGCCTAAGAAGTGAGCTGCCATCGGCCCGCGGTCACGGAATCTCCTGGACGAGGACGGACAACAATGTCCGTCCTACGTTGAAATCGCCCGTCCGACTTGTGCTTTCCGGAGGGGCGTCGGGTTGATACACTTAGAGATTCTCTAAATCTGAATCGCGGATTTCCATCGGCGCGGCAAGGCATGCCGAGGGGGGTGGAAATTGCGCTGGTACACAGTCAGTCGTTTTACGCATATTGAGGAGTTACCATGGCCAAGCCAGGGCGAAAAGTCAAGAAGGCAAATCACGGTCGTCGGCCGGCGTGCAGCCGTCCGCGGAAGAGTCGTCGTCATCAGGTGAAGACCTGACGCTTCGTCGAGCGAGATCGTCTGCAAATAGGTTGAATGCGTGAGGCAGCCGTGCCGGGCAAAGATCTGATCCTCGATTTTTCGGCGTACGACCTCGACCATGTGGTGGCCGATATCGAGGAAATCCGTCGCTACAATCCGCAACGCTTCGAGATGGAGCAGTTGACTGCGGTGGTGTATGACGACGGGGAGAACGACATTTGCGTTGGCTACAAGGACGTCACGCCCGATGAGTTTTGGGTGCGCGGCCACATGCCTGGCATGCCGCTGATGCCGGGAGTGATGATGTGTGAGGCGGCCGCCCAGTTGTGCAGTTGGCACGCCCAAAAGCATAAATTGATGGGGGATGCGATGATCGGTTTCGGCGGCATCGACGGGGTGAAATTTCGCGGTACGGTCGTGCCAGGCGATCGAGTTGTGATTGTTGCGCAGCGGGTTCAGATCCGCGTGGGGGCCATGATTCGTTGCCGTTTCCAATGTTTTGTGCGCGAGCAATTGGTTTGCGAAGGAGAGATTCGCGGCATCCCCATTCCGGTAGCTGCGCTCGGTGGGAAAGTATAGGACGCGGGGCGAGTGAGACGTGGGAATGCGCGTTCCGCTCGCGCGTCGCGGCTAAACGGTAACTGATCCGCGATGCGCGAAGTTGTGGTAGTAGTATGAATCCGCGTTATTGCCCCGCCCGGTAGTGCGTCATGCTCTTTCCTCTGTTCGATCTGAATCCGCACCGCCGCGTGCCGATTGTCACGTTGTTGATTATCGCGATCAACGCGGGCGTGACGGCCTGGACGTGGTCCTTGCCCCAGGAGCAACAGCAAATCCTTGCGGTGGAGCATGGCTTTCTGCCGGCGCGTCTTACCGCCATGGGCAAAGGCCAGCCGATTAAGGTGGAGATGGAAGCGCGAAAGCGGCTGTGGGGCGGGTGGATCGTGCCGCAACAGCTGAAACTGACGCTGTCGACCCAACCCGCCGACGTCTACCCGACGTTCTTGACCACGATTTTCTTGCACGGCGGTTGGGGCCACATGCTCATGAACATGTGGATGCTCTGGGTGTTCGGTAACAACATTGAGGACCGACTGGGGCACGTTGTTTATGCGGCGTTCTATTTGGTCGGCGGCGTGTTGGCAACACTTGTGTTTTGGGCGACGAACCCCGAGGGCGCGATTCCGGTGATTGGGGCCAGCGGTGCGGTGGCGGCTGTGCTGGGTGGGTACGCCGTTACCTTTCCCACCGCCAAAGTGCGGACGCTCGTGTTCTTCGTGTTGATTACGATCATCGATTTGCCGGCGTTGGCCGTGCTTGGCATTTGGTTTGTGATGCAGTTGATGTCGGGCCTGATGGGATTGTGGGGTGCCGTGCTGGAACCGGTGGCGTTTTGGGCCCATGTGGGCGGCTTCGTGGCGGGGATGGTGCTGATGCCGCTGTTATCGCTGGGGTCATCGCCGCCGGGGAAGGACTGGCGGAAGGAAATTGACGAGATGTTTCGGTTTGATGATCCGCGGGGTTGAGGAGGGGGGGAGAGTGGGAGACAAGGAGACAAGGAGACAAGGAGAAATGATTGGATCGCGATCTCCTTGTCTCCCCCTCTCCTTGTCTCCTTGTCTTTAGAGTGGATGTTTGATTTGACCATGAGTTCAACTGATGCCGCGGCGTGCGTTACGAAAAATCGATCCGGCGCTTGATTTGAGTCGGTATTTGAAATTGCCGGCGGAGTTGCCGCGGCCGTGGGATGTTATATCGTTGTTTGGGCGCGAGGCACCGCTGGAAGTTGAGGTGGGCAGCGGTAAGGGATTGTTTCTGCACTCGGCCGCGACGAAAAATCCCGCCCACAATTTCTTGGGAATTGAGATTGCGACGAAGTATGCACGGTTTGCCGCAGCGCGGGTGGCACGAAGCAACCTGGCAAATGCGGTAGTGGTGCAGGGCGACGCGCAGCCGATTTTTGCCGACTTGTTGCCGGATAATTCGTTGGCGGCAGTGCACGTGTATTTTCCCGATCCGTGGTGGAAGAAACGACATGCCAAGCGGCGCTTGTTAAACGAGCAGTTCGTTGGGCACATCGAGCGAACGCTTGTACCGGGCGGCTCGCTGCATTACTGGACCGATGTCCGCGAGCGATTCGATGAAACCCTGGCCTTGCTCGCCGCGAAGACGACATTGATCGGTCCGCTTGCAGTTGAAGAACGGGCGGCCGAACACGATCTCGACTACCGCACGCACTTCGAGCGGCGGATGCGGCTGGCGGAGTTGCCCGTGTATCGTTCGGAGTTTCGCAAGCATTAAATGTTTGTAGCCACCGTCGCCAGACGGTGGAGACGTTGAAGTCGAAAGGTCCACGCTCTGGCGAGCGTGGCTACGTGCTGGCGTATATCTGTTGGACAACCGTCATTTGACAAGCAGCCGCAAGGCCTGGGCATACGGAGCGCTGGCAGAGCAAGTGGCATCCCGCGACAAACTGTGTGGATGTTGTAAGTCATTGCTGGACAACGACTATTTGCGAGAAACCAGCGGCAGACCCGCGAGCTAGTAGACTATGGATTCCGTCACCGTGTAAAATGGAGCACGCGAAGAAAAGCCATGAAGATCGTATTCGTATCGGCGGATTGCTGGTTGGATTCGTGTACGCGGCTCGGAGCCGGCGTGATTCGGTTGCGGGGTGGCGCCGATTGCTTATTGAACGACCGTCGTTTCTTATCGGGCGGTGATCCAGCTCCTGGGCCTACCTGAGCTGGGCATGAATGCAGCGTTCGCTGCATGTTTTATGGACCTTGAGGTTGATCTCGAACGATTGCTCATCGCGCATAAAGCCGTGCGCGCCGAGCTGCTGGCCGATTTCTCGGCGGGCGGCTACTGGGTCGGGGAAATCAGTAGTTCGCCGGTAGCGACCGCCGCCGCCATTAGTGCCTTGGTGTTGGCCCATCGGCAAGATTCGGATGACGTTCTACGCAAGATTCAGGCTGGTGAAAGCCAGACGACCGAACAATTGGTGCAGAGCGATCTTAGCGAACTACTGCTTGAAAGTGTGCATTGGCTCGCGCGGCGGCAAAATGCCGATGGCGGCTGGGGCGATTGCGAGGGCGCCCGGTCGAACATCGCGGCCACGATGATGGTCCAGGCGGCATTTCGGCTCACCGGCGTTCCGGGCAAGTATGCCGATTTAACCGAGAGAGCCGATGATTTTGTGGAGTCGCAAGGCGGAGTGAGCGGTTTGCGACAGAACATTGGCGACGACAAGACTTACTTGGCGTCAATTCTCACAACCTGCGCGGTGGCCGACGTGCTGCCTTGGCGTCAGGTGCCGACATTGCCCTTTGAATGGTTGAACGTTCCCAAGCGCTGGCGGGATGACATTTCGCTGCCGGTCGCGCGGTGGGGAGCTCCGATCGTGATGGCGGTAGGACTCGCGAAGTTCGAGCACGATCCGCCCAAGAATCCCATTACGCGGATTGCTCGGCGCACGCTCAAGAAGAAGACACTGGAATACTTGCAGCAGTTCCAAGCAGCGGATGACAGTTTTCAAGCGTCGCCGCTGGCCACGGCGATGGTGGTGCTAAGCCTGGCGAGCATTGGTTGCCAGGATCATAAGATCGTGCAGCGTGGCGTGGAGTTTTTGTTATCGAGCGTGCGGGCCGATGCAAGCTGGGCACTGGCGACGAGTCTTGCCACAAACAATTCCACGCTGGCGCTGGAGGCGTTGTTGCCGAACGCACTGCGGAGCTTTGCGCGGGACCCGATTTCAGAAATGAGCGGTGACGACATCGGCACGCGGTGGCCCCTCACGATCTCGAACCAAGATACGGTTTCCGAGCATTTGCCGATCGTCGCCACGGCTGAAGTTGGTTCGTTGGGTTCAGGGGCTGCGGACGCGACCGAATCACGGGAAGTGCGTGAACGATGTATCGATTGGCTGCTCGGCACCCAGCGTGTTACGATCGACGAAGCAACGGGCACCTCGACGGGCGGCTGGGGAGCGAGCGATGCGCCTGGCGCCGACTCGAATTCAATCGCGACGGCCGGCGCGCTGCTGACTTTGGCAAGAGCCTGGGATCTTGGCGAAGTGAGGCAGCGCGGTCAAACCGAGCGTGCGGCGGAGCTGGGCATCGACTGGCTGCTGAAAATGCAGAACGACGATGGCGGCTGGCCCACGTATTGCCGCGATGATGATTCGCATCCAATGGATCGGAGCGGCGTCGATCCAAGTGCGCAGGCTTTGCGCGCGCTAGCTGCTTGGCAGCGGATTTGGTACGCTGATCGGCATGAGCCGATGCCCTCATCACCATCTTCACGACTTGAGTGGATGAGCACGGCGGTAGAACAGGGCTTCCAATTCCTGGAATCGCAACAACGCGAAGACGGTAGTTTTGTGCCGGTGTGGTTCGGCAATGAGCATCATGCGGATGCCGAAAATCTGATTTTGGGCACGGCTCAGGTATTGGTCGCTTTGGCCGACTTGCATGTTTTGGATTCCAGCGTTGTCCAACGCGCGGCCGATTACCTGGTGGCGAGCCAACATGCGGGCGGCGGGTGGGGACCGCCACGCGTGCGAGTCGATTATTCGGGCGGTGAACGTGATAAGAACACACGAACATGGCGAGAAAACGACACCCTGGCGAAATACTGTAGTGTGGAGGAAACCGCGGCAGCCGTGTCGGCTCTGGTGCCGTTGGCCGCAAAGTCGCCGGCACTGCAGAAGAGTGTATCGCGCGGGCTGGCTTGGTTAGCCACGGCGGTGGAGCAAGATCGGCACCGGCAGCCGGCAATCGTCGGTTTCTATTTGGGCCAAATCTGGTATTATGAGCGTTTGTATCCGTTGGCGTTCGCGGCGGGTGCGTTATCGCGAGCGGTCGCGGCGATTGCCAAGGAGCGGCAAGAACCGGCAATTTCCAGTCAGGAAGTTTGAGTGGATTGCCGAGGTGCCCTCGCCGCGGCCCTCTCCCAGAGGGAGAGGAAGTAGGGGGCGAGATTCTCCGGTAATTTGGCCACTGTTCGTGGTGCGTCAATTCGCGATAATTGGATGAGAGACTGCCGGCACAGCAGAGGCTCGCACGCGGTGGTGCGAGCTTGACGAAATGGAAGCAGATAGCGGCCGGCTAGTCGTTCGCCATTGCCTGCCACAGGCCCGACGCCGAAAGGTATTGAGCATGACAGCCGCGCGACAGGACGCGCCCTCGACCCAGCCGCCCAATTACGCTCGTTTGTTGTGCACGGCGCGGCAAATGTTTGAGCCAGATGAATTGGAGCGACTCGTTCCGCGGCTGCGCGGTGGCCCCAGATTGGAAGAAGTGAATGGTGAGGGAGCGGGCGGGCTTGACCCGATCGCGGCGACCGAGGCCATCGCTTACGATTTTTTGGCCAAGGGTGGCAAGTACTCACGGCCGTTCATTACGCTGGCGGCGTACGATGCGCTCACGGGGTGCCGCAGCTCGCAGCCGCACGGCGCTGACCACGGATGTGATCCGATTAGCGATGCGGTTCGTCGAGCGGCAATCTCCATCGAATCATTCCATAAGGCGTCGCTCGTTCACGACGACATTCAGGACGGCGATGAATTTCGCTACGGCCGTCCGACGGTTCATATTACGCATGGCGTGCCGACGGCCATCAACGTAGGTGACTATTTAATTGGTTTGGGATACCGGCTCGTGAGCCGCGATACCGGTTTGCTTGGAGCCGAAACGGCGGCCGACATTCTTAACAAACTCGCCGATGCACATACGAAGCTCAGCGAAGGGCAGGGGGCCGAGTTGGTGTGGCGCGATAGTCGCGATAAACGCCTCACGCCGCAGGAAGCGCTTAAGATTTACGCGCTCAAGACCGCGCCGGCATTCGAGGCCGCGCTCTACTGCGGGGTGAGGTTGGCGGGGCCAGCCGAAAAGTACGCGGAGCCCGTGGCGCAACTCACCAAGCATCTGGGGATCGCGTTCCAGATTCTCAACGATCTTCAAGACTGGCAGGGGGACGATTTCAATAAGCTCACGCTGGGTGGCGACGTGCTGGGCGGGCGGCCAACCGTATTGTGGGCCCTCGCGCTGGAAGGCTTAGCGGCGGAGGATCGTCGTGAGCTCGAGCAACTCGTGGCCGAGGGAGATGCGACGCCCGAGGTGTTCGCGCAAATTCGCGTGATGTTCCAGCAAGCCGGCGCTTTTAAGAAAGCTTTCCTGCTAGTCGACGAGCATCGTCTGAAGGCGGTGCGCGTGGCCGACAGTTTGTCGCCGGAGGCGCTCCGGCGGTTGGCCCATCATTTGATTGACACGGTCTTGCAGCAGCCTGCCGCGACGAGCGCCGCTTGTCGTCCGTTGGCCGTCCCCGCCCGGTGACCGAACCTAATTCCACATCGTCCCCCGCGGACCTGTTCTCTCGCAGCGCGTCGCGACTGGCGACGTTGTTCTACTCGGGGCTTGGCGATTTGGGGCAGTTCGAAACGGTGACGGTGGACGCGTTGCCGGACGATGCAAAAATGCTGCTGGCCCACCACGATCACATGACGGTGGCGCTCGAAGCGTTTCACCAATCGCCGATGGTCGTGACGGCTCATCGCGAGTTTCGTGATGACGCCAGTTATGGCCGCGTGAGTACGCTGAGTCGCCAGACCGACGGGGTGGTCGTGCAGTTCGGCGCCATTCGCATTTGGCTGGCCGACCTGCCGGCGGCCGCCAGGGATGGCATCCTGAATAAGCGGGCACCGCTGGGACGCGTGCTGATTGAGCAAGGCGTGCTCCGCGAAGTTGAGCTGATTACACTATGGAAGATCGTGCCCGGCCATGTATTGCAGCACTTTTTGAACGTGCGTGCGGACGAACCGGTGTATGGCCGGACGGCCCAAATTTTGGTCGATGAACGGCCGACGGTGCAGTTGCTGGAAATTGTGAAAGTGATGTGATGGGGAGGATGCAGGATGCGGGATGCAGGGGGCAGGGAGCAATTCAATTTCCCTGTTCCCCGCATCCCGCATCCTCAATCCTGAAGACTTAACCAATTCTATTGCTGTGAGCGTTTAGCAAATTCGAACAAGTATGAAGATCTCGCACGCTGAATACGACTGCATTGTGATGGGGGGTGGGCCGAGTGGTTCGACGACGGCGGCGTTGGTGGCCGACGTGGGCTACCGCGTGCTGCTCTTGGAGCGCGATGCGGAACCGCGGCGGAAGGTCGGCGAATCGCTCATGCCGGAGACGTATTGGGTGTTCGAGCGGCTGGGCGTGCTCGAAGGATTGAAACATGGACCGTTCGTGCAAAAGGTGGGCGTGCAGTTCGTCAGCAGCAGCGGCAAGGAATCGTCGCCGTTTCTGTTCACGCGGCACGACCCGCGCGAATGTGGTCGCACTTGGCATGTGGAGCGGGAGAAGTTCGATCCGTTCCTGTTGGATAACGCGGTGAAGAAGGGCGTGGAAGTGCATCGCGGCGTGCGTGTGCTGGAGGTTGTGTTCGAGGTGGACCGGGCGGTGGGCGTGCGGGTTGCCGCCGAGGTTGGAGCGGGCGAGGCCGCTTCAGCGGCCGCTGAAGCGGCCTCGCCGAGTTCGCGGGACGTGATTCGAGCGAAAGTGATTGTCGATGCCACGGGGCAGGCGGGGTTACTTGGTGCGCGGTTTAGTTTGCGGAAGCCGAATAAGGATTTTCGCAAGGCGGCCGTGTGGGGGCACTTCCGCGGCTCGCGTCGCGATGTGATCGATAACGGCGTCATGACCGTGTGTTTGCGCACGCAGTCGAACCGCTCCTGGTTCTGGCACATTCCGCTCTCGAACGATGTGGTGAGTATCGGCGTCGTGGGCGATGCGGACTATTTTTTTGGCCCCGGGGCCGGCACGCCGGAAGAGATTTTTGCCCGCGAGGTGGCCGATTGCCCGGCGATGGGGCAGCGGCTGGCGGGTACGGAGAAGGTTGCCGGGCTCGATGTGGTGAAGGAATACTCGTACCTGACGAGCCGTTCGAGCGGCGATGGCTGGGTGCTCGTCGGCGATTCGTGGGGGTTCATCGATCCGATCTATTCGTCGGGCGTGTGGTTCGCTTTGAAGAGCGGGCAGCTTGCGGCCGATACGATCGTGGAAGGGCTCAAGAACGGCGACACGTCGGGCGAACAGCTGGGTAAGTGGGTTCCGGAGTTTGCCCGCGGTACGGGCTGGGTGCGCAAGCTGGCCGAGGCCTGGTACTGCGGCCAGTTCCGGGTGGGCAAGTTCATTCGCGAGTATCCGCACCATGTACGGCCGATGACGGATATTCTCATTGGCCGGATTTTCCATCCTGGCGCGGGCGATATTTTCAACGACCTCGACCCGTGGCTCGAACGGATGAAAGCGGAAGGCGTGACGAGTTGAGTGGTTGGGGGTTGAGGGCCAGAAGGAGGAGTCAAGAGTCAAGAGCGGAGAGTCAAGAGCCGATGGGGCTGGGGGCTCGCCTGCGGCTCGACCCCAGCCACCCAATGCGTCGCCTGGGAAAAAGACAGGCACTGGCGGAGCCAGTGGCACCCGATTTGGCCGCAAGCTATTGTTAGTCCATACTATTTTCCTCCACGCTCCTAGCTCCCAGCTCCTTGCCACAATGCGCATTGCTTACATCACGGCTGGGGCGGCCGGCATGTATTGCGGCAGTTGCCTGCACGATAATACGCTGGCGGCCGAGTTGCTTGCGCAGGGCGAGGACGTGCTGCTCGTGCCCACGTACACGCCGCTGCGCACGGACGAACCGGACGTGAGCATTGGCCGCGTGTTTTTTGGCGGCATCAACGTTTATCTGCAAGAAAAGGTACCGTTGTTCCGGCACACGCCGTGGTGGTTCGATCGGCTGCTCGATAGCCCGACGCTGCTGGAGCGGCTTTCGCGGCGGGCCGGTAGTGTGGACCCGTCGCAATTGGGGAGCCTCACGGTTTCGATGCTACAGGGCGAGGCCGGGCACCTGCGGAAGGAAGTTGAAAAGCTGGTGGATTGGCTGCTCGCGGAAGTGCGGCCAGATGTGATCCATCTTTCGAATTCGATGCAAGTGGGCATGGCCCGGCTGATTCGCGAGCGGGGCGGGCCGCCGGTGGTGTGCCAACTTTCGGGCGAGGACTTGTTTATTGAGAAGCTGGTGCCGCCGTTTTATGAGGAGGCCCGGGCTCATTTGCGCGAACGGGCGGCGGATGTGGCGGCGTTCGTCGCGCTGAATCACTACTATGCCGATTTCATGGCGGAGTATTTGTCGGTCGATCGCGCGCGGGTGCAGGTGATTCCGCACGGCGTGAAGTTGGATGGGCACAGGCCGCTTCAACCCCCGGCAGAGCCGGGGGCTGCCGGGGGAAGAAATGCCAAGTCTTCCGTGTCGCAGGACCCAAGGAACGACTTGAGAATAACTTCGGCACGTGCTGTCCCCCTCCCCGGCCCTCCCCCCAAGGGGGAGGGAGAGCATGAAGAAGTTAGGCCGCGAGTCATCGGGTTCCTCGCGCGTGTTTGTGAGGATAAAGGTTTGCATTTGTTGGTCGAGGCGTGTGAGCAATTGGCGGCACGTGGCGATGTTCCAGTATTCGAACTGCACGCGGCGGGATACTTGGGCGAGAGTGATCGGCCGTATCTTGAGTCACTTGAACGGCGAGCGGCAGCGGGACCGCTGGCGGGTCGGTTTCGTTATCATGGCGAGTTGGATCGCACGCAAAAGATCGCGTTCCTACAGTCGCTCGACGTGTTCAGCACGCCGACCGTGTATCGCGAGTCGAAGGGAATGCCGGCGCTCGAGGCGATGGCGAATGCCGTGCCGGTGGTGTTGCCCGAGCACGGTAGTTTTACGGAAATGATTGCCGACACGGGCGGCGGTGTGTTGCATCGGCCGCATGACGCAGCGGACCTGGCGGAGCGATTGGCCGAGGTACTGCGCGATCCTGATCGAGCAACGCAATTGGGAATTATCGGCCAGCGGGCGGTGTACGAGCGGTATAATGCTGCGGAGATGGCGCAGCGGACGCGGAGCTTATATCGAGAACTTATCAGCAAGTCGAACTTTGGACTTCATTGACCCACATTGCAATCATCCTGGTTCGGAATCATGAGTGAAGGATGTAATAGTGAATGGTTCCGTGCGGCACTTTTCGGCCTGATTGGTGGATGTGCTTATGCTGGCGGACGACTCGCAGACAGCGCACCGCCAATTCGCGCGCTTATCGCGGGGACGTTGGTCGCGATCCTAGTGGGAAGTTTCGTTGGATTAATTTCAATTGGACAGCGAAGAAAATGGCGGTTTAGCCTTCGCTCTCTGCTAATCGCGATGACCGTCATTGCTCTACTTCTCGGAGCCGTAACCCTATTCTTAAGCCGGAAATACTAGGACGGCTCGTACCGACATAAACGCTGCAATGTGGTATGCTCAGCGGTGCTCCAGGCCAATAGTGTGGGAGTACTCAATGCTACGAATCGTTCAACTCGTGTTGGCGGGCGTTTTCGGTGTGGTTTGTGCAGCGCTCGTTGCACTCTGCATACGCAGTCACTTTTGGGCAGATGTTGTGTTTTGGCCAAACCCAGTCGCGTCGGCGCAGATAGTTTCTATGGAAGGCCGGATAAAAATTGTGCAGCTCGATCCGAGTCTTCATGGGAACACGCCAACCGGCGTGCAGAGTTACGATGCGAAGAGTCACGATGCGGCCACGATCTTCGAGACTTTGCGTAGGCGTTCCAACCGGCACGGTTTTGGAATTCTGTGGACCTATCCGGCGGTCGTTTGTTGTCCGCATTGGTTTCCGATTCTGACTACCGGCGCACTCGCGGCAGTTCTGGGAATCAAGCGAATGCGTCGATTCAGCCTGCGTTTTATGCTTTTTCTGACGGCGATGGTCGCCATTTTGTTGGCAATTATCGTGAGACCGTAGTTGTTTGGTCGTCCCTTGGCGGCCTGGTTGGGTTCCGCTACAATACGAGGCTCAAGTTAAATGAGTTCTGTGCGCGCCTTGGGTTTGGCTTCCGCGCTCCGCTATCGCGTCGCGGCTAAACAAGAGATCATTGGCAGTGCAGGATTGATGGGGTTATCGCCAACCGAGGTTATTGGGTAATTCGCCATGCCGCCGTATCAAGATCGTAACGAACGCAACAATCGCAACAAGAATATCAAGAAGGTGCCGAAGCGCGATCCGATTTACGTGGATGGCCGGGCGCCGCGGCCGATGTACGTGGATTACAAGGACCTCGATCTGCTCACCAAGCTCACCAATCGGCATGGCCGCATTGTGAGCCGCCGCAAGACCGGTTGCCACGCCGCCAGCCAACACGCGGTCGCCCGGGCGATCAAGCGGGCGCGGTTCATGGCGCTGTTGCCGTATGTGGGAGACTGAGGGCGGAGGATGTAGGATTTAAGATGTAGGATTTTTGATTTAAGATTGGAATTCGGACCGCAAAAAATCTTCAATCTTCAATCTTAAATCTCACATCTTAAATCTGCCATCACCATGCCTACGCCGTTTCGTACAAGTCGGTTTGTCGAGTTTTCGGACACCGACATGGCCGGCATCATGCATTTCTCGGCGTTCTTCCGGTTCATGGAGGCGGCCGAGCATCAGCTCATTCGTAGCCTCGGGTTCAGCGTCTACTCGACGGTGAACGGCGACGTGGTGAGCTTCCCGCGCGTGGCGGCTTCGTGCGAATTTCATTCGCCGGCCAAGTGCGAAGACGTTTTGGATATCGATGTGACGGTCGAACGCGTCGGCACGAAGAGCGTGACGTACAAGTTCGTGTTCACGCAGCACGGCCGCGATGTGGCCACGGGGCAGATGACCAGCGTGTGCTGCCGCGTGCCGCACGGGCAGGTGCCGGTCTCGATTGCGATACCGGCGGAGGTTGCGAGCAAGCTGCGGGCGATGGCGGAGTAAGCGGAGTTGTCTCACGCCAAGGCGCCAAGACGCAAAGATTTCTTTCGGACCGGATTTGTCTCACGCAAAGGCGCAAAGACGCAAAGTTTTCGGAAAGGAACCACGAAGGCACGAAGGACACGAAGAGTTTGTCGGATTAGTGTTTTCTCGATACTCGTCTTTCCCTTTGTGATCTTCGTGGCTTTGTGGTTTACAGAAGTCGGCATTTGTCTTTGCGCCTTCGCGCCTTTGCGTGAGACTAGAATCGTTTGTGGCGGGAACGGAATTGGTGGGCGGTGCCCACCCTACGGTTGTTGAGTGGCAGGCGGAATATGGCAAGTAGTGCGTCGCCGGCGGAGTTGGTGGTGGAGAACGTCGCCAAAGAGTACGCGACGCCGGCGGAGCCGTTGCGAGTGTTGAATGGCGTGTCGTTCTCGTTGCGGCGGGGTGAAAATCTCGCGATTCTGGGGCCGAGCGGGTCGGGCAAAAGTACGCTGCTGTCGATTCTGGGAACGCTCGAACCGCCAACCTCGGGGCGCGTGACGCTCGCGCGCGAGGATCCTTTTCAGTTGGATGAGGCGGAACTGGCCGAGTATCGCCGCGAGAATATCGGGTTCGTGTTTCAAGAGCACCATCTCTTGCCGCAATGTACGGTGCTCGAAAATGTGCTGGTGCCGTTTCTGGCCGACGGGGCGGCAGCGCCGGAGGACCAGCATCGAGCGGCTGAATTGCTGGGCCGCGTGGGGTTGGCGGAACGGCTCGCGCATCGCCCCGCGGAGCTTTCTGGCGGCGAGCGGCAGCGGGTCGCGATTGCCCGGGCTTTGGTGCGCGAGCCAACGCTACTCTTGGCCGACGAGCCGACGGGCAACCTCGACCGCACGACGGCCGGTTCGATCGGCAAACTTCTCCTGGAACTGCAGGCCGAGCGGAACGCGATTTTGGTGGTGGTGACGCATAGCGAAACGCTGGCGGGCATGCTGCACAAGCGGATGGAACTCGATGCCGGGCGGCTCGTTGCGGTGGCCTGATTGAATTCGGGGACGCGGTTGGTGAGAATTGAAGTAGGGAAGTAGGGTGGGCATTGCCCACCGATTGCCGGCATGCCCGTGTGGATGGTGGGCGGTGCCCACCCTACGGTCCTGGGGGCTCGCCTGCGGCTCGACCCCAGCCACCCTCGGCATGGTTTTTGAGGTGAGCGGAAATACCCTCACCCCGGCCCTCTCCCAGTGGGAGAGGGAAGAATGTATGAAAATCACCACCATTCCCAATGTATATCGCAATGTGAATCGCTGGGGCGAGATTCTCACGATTCTCAGCAAGTACGGGCTGGCTGGTTGGGTGAGCCGGTTCGATGTGCCGCTCGTGAAAGGATTCCTCAAAAACCGCGACGGCGAGAAGCTCGCCCATTTGAGCCGCGAGACACGGATTCGGATGGCGATCGAGGAACTGGGGCCGACGTTCATCAAGCTGGGGCAAATTCTGAGCACGCGGCCCGATCAGGTTGGCATGCCGCTCGCGCACGAGTTGCAGAAGCTGCAAACGCAGGTAGGGTGTGATGATGCGAAGGTGGTGCGCGCGACGATTGAAGCGGAGTTCGAGCAGCCGCTGGAAACGTTGTTCGGCGATTTTGATACGACGCCGCTCGCATCCGCTTCCATCGGGCAGGTGCATCGCGCGCGGCTGCATTCAGGCGAAGATGTCGTCGTGAAAGTGCAGCATGCCGGCATTCGACGGCGGATGGAGGTCGATCTCGACATTCTCGCGGGGCTGGCGCAGCTGGCGGAGAAGCTTCCGGAGCTACAGTCGTATCGGCCGCAGGCCACAGTGGCTGAGTTCCGGCGGATCGTGCGGCGGGAATTGGATTTTGCCCGCGAGGCGCGGAATCTGCAGCAGTTTGAGCGGAATTTCAGCCGGTCGCAGTTCGTGCGGATTCCCAAGTTCTACCCAGAGCTATCGACCGGTCGCGTGCTCACGATGGAATCGTTGGACGGTGTAAGACTTTGCGACCCGGCGGTGCGGGAAATACCGAATATCGACGTGCGCGCGGTCACGCGGCATGGCGCCGAGATGTACTTGGAGATGATTTTTCATCATGGGTTTTATCACGGCGATCCGCACCCAGGGAACATCGTCGTGCTGCCAAACGGCACGATTGGCCTCTTGGATTTCGGCATGGTGGCGCGGCTGGATGAGCAATTGCGGGAAGAGATTGAAGACCTGCTGATTTCGATCGTCTCGCAAGATTCGCAGCAACTGACGTCGCTGGTGATGCGGTTGGGTTCGGTGCCGCCGGGGCTGGACGAGTTAGCACTGAACGTCGACCTGGCGGAATTCGTCAATCATTACGCGAATCAGCCGGTGGAAGCGTTCGATTTGGCCGGGGCGCTCACGGAAATGATCGAGATCGTGCAGCGGTACCGGATTTCGCTGGTGCCGTCGCTCTCGATGCTAATCAAGGTGCTGGTGATGCTCGAAGGCACGGCACGCATGCTGGAGCCGAATTTCAGCTTGATGGAACTGATCCAGCCGTATCAAAAGAAGATGCTGCGGCGGCGGTTGTCGCCGGCGCGGCAGTTCCGCAAAGCGCGGCGGATTTACACGGAAGTCGAGAAGCTGGCCGAGATTTTGCCACGACGACTGCGCGATATCTTGCAGCAGGTGGAAAGCGGCAAGTTCGACGTCCACCTCGATCACCGCGGTTTGGAACCCTCGGTGAATCGGCTCGTGCTGGGGATGCTAACGAGTTCGCTGTTTCTCGGCTCGTCGCTGCTGATTAGCCGGGACTCTTGGGCGTTCCGCGGGGTATCGGTTCCCGGAACGATGGGCGTGATGCTGAGCGCGTTCTTGGGGTGGCGCTTGCTGCGAGCGATCAACAAGTCGGGCCATCTCGATCAGCGGAAGTAGGTCAGGCTTCAGCCTGACAGACGCTCGGATTGCGTGTACGCACCGAAACATCAGTCCGGCCGCTTCCCGGTCATTGCATAACAACGTTAGTCAAGTGGCGACGATCGGTCAGGCTAAAGCCTGACCTACGAAAACTAGGCGCCGATGCTCTGTTTGCTTAAATGCAGGGTGCGTAGTTCTTCAAGCTCGAGCGTCAGCCGATGACGCAGCGGGCTCTCGCTCCGCAGTTCTTCCAGTAATTGTTCGGCGCGATCGAAGGTGGCTGCTTCGAAGTTGCGACCTTTAAACAATTGACTCCAACTGCGCGAAACTTCGTGCTCGGTTAACAAAGCAATACTCCTTAAGGTGCGTGGGATGGCAAACCACACAAGGGTCGAACGATGCCTCTGCTTTGATTCTAAGGATTCGGTTGTCCGGCTGCCAAGTGATTCGTAAAAGAATTGGGGATTCGTTTTCGCTGTCATGGTAGCGATGAACGGCGGAATCGGGCCATGCCGCCGCTAAACACGGCATATTCCGAGTTTTTGCCGGCGAGGTATAATGAATGAGAGCTGTTTTGGCGCGGTGGTGTCTGACGTAACTCCAAACAGGCCGCCAACTTGGCGTGCCAAAATCATACGATGTTCGTGGCGGGAACGTGCCATGTCGCAAGCAATTGTCGATCCGATGGAACTGCGGCGATTTGCGCAGAACCTTAAGAAATTCAACCAAGAATTGGAAGAGCGACTTACGGCGTTGCGGTCTCAATTGCACGGGCTGGGGGCCACGTGGCGCGACCAGGAGCACAAGAAATTCGTTGAGGATTTCGAGGAGCACATGAAGGTGATCGGCCGCTATATGGAATTGACGAACGAGCATGCGCCATTCCTGATGCGGAAAGCGGAGCGGATTGAAGAGTATCTGCAGCAGAGGTGAGGAGGAAGGTCGAGGGCTAAGGGTCGAGGGTCGAGGGCCAGAATTTCAGTTGATGAATTGTCGAATTCTGGCCCGCAACTCTCGACCTTCGACCCTCGACCCGCATCCATGAGCGGTCCGGCCAAAGTACATTCGAGTGAAGCGATCGAGGCCGTGCGGCGGACGCTCATCTTGTTCGTCGAGCGAGTGAACGATGCGTTGGCCGAACTCGGCAGCGAGATGCGGCGGGTGCAAGAGTGGTTGGAGCACGATCGGCCGGGGTACTGGAAGAAACAAGTTCGCGTGGCGATGGACGAGGTGCACGAGGCGCAGCAGGCGCTGCATCGGTGCCTGATGTTTCCGATTGCCGGTGAGCGGCCAAGTTGTTACGAGGAACGGGCGGCACTGAAGAAGGCCCAAGCACGCTTGGCTTATTGTCAGGAGAAAGGGGAACGAGTTCGGCACTGGCAGCAGACGTTACGGCACGAACTGTTCGAGTATGAAGGGCGGATTTCGCAGCTCACGAAGTTGGTGGATATCGAGGTGCCGCAAGCCATCGGTGTGCTGGATCGTATCCTGCGGAACCTCGAGGAATATCAGGCCGTGCGAGCGCTGAACACACAGGCCGGGTACGATGATATTTCGATGGTGAGAGACATTTGGGCGGAAGAAGGCAGCGACACAAAAGTGACCGACGCAGCAGTTAAGGCAAATACGGTCGTGGACGGTCGTGACAATATCGAAGAATTCGAATCTGAAAAGTAAGCAAGAAGTTTACGCAGAGGCGCGGAGGGCGCGGAGAAGAGGATTACCTCTAAACCGCTAATATTCGCTAATAGTCGCTAATCGAACGTCCTTCGATTATTAGCGTCCGATTAGCGCAGATTAGCGGTCACAAAAATCAGCTTCTCTGCCGTCTCCGCGCCTCGGCGTGAGATAACGATGGAAGTTCCGGAATACCCACCATGCGAAAATGCGATCTAACGACTGGGGCGGGGCGGATCCGGCACGCCTTGGAGCAGTTGGAAACCGTGTGGAACGAGAACTCGGTTGCGTGGAACGATGCGGTGAGCCGGAATTTCCAGGAGCGGCATTTGGAGCCGATGGTTCCTCGTCTAAAATTGGCGCTCGACGCGATTGGGCGGATGGGCTTGCTCATCAATGAGGTTGAGCGTGACTGCGAATCGTGAGACGACAATCCGCGAACTGCTATCGACCCGGCGGGAACTCGAATTGCTCCGCGACCTGCAGCGGTTGGCGAATGAGCGCGCGCGTGAAGAGCAGCGCATTCAGGCGGTGCTGGCCGAGGGGTTAGCGGCCGCGGATAAAGCACGCGATGCTGCCGCCGCATCAATCGAGCAGCGATTGAATGAGGGACGTGCGACAGCCACGAATGAGTATGAGCAAACGACGAACGCCGCTCGCGCGCGGTATGAGAAAGATCGCGACGCCGCTCAAGAAGAATACAAAGGTCTGAGGCACGGAGTTGAATCAGAATTTGATCGCGTGAAGGAAGTCGCCCGGAGCGAGCAGCAGAATGCGAGCTGGGAGGCGCTCACCGTATTCGACGCACTCAAAGGCCAGCCGCGCGAACGTTTTGTGGCGACGGTCGAGCAGTTAAAGCGCAGCAATCTTGAACTCGCGGTGCTGGAGCAGGATGCTGTCGACATCATGAGGATGCGCCGGCAGTGGCGGGAGTTTCCGCCGGTAGAGCCGTCTGCCGACATCGAAGCAATCCTTGCCGCTGAAAATAATAGTCCGCCCGAGCCGGCGGATGATACCGCGGCTATTACTAAAAACGCTGTACCGGCGGCGGCTCAGCGCGGCTGGAAGTCACTGCCGAAGCTGAACAGTGCCGCCCATCGTACGGGCGGAGAATCGCGGGATGACGCGGTTGAGCGGGCCGTTTATTTCATCGCCCAGCAAACATCGGCTGCACGCGAACATACACTGGTGCTGCACGAACAGAAGCTGCCGCGGTTATTCGAAGGCGGGGTGCCGTTTGGGGTCTTCTTCGGGCTGTGGGCGATCGTCGCGGTGCCAACTGCGCTCGTACTCGGCTGGCAGCATTGGCTGTGGATCGCCGTGAGTTTGCTGGTCGCGGTTGCAGCAACTGGCGGATTATTGGCTTGGCTGTGGCCACGCGCGCGGGCGCAATCTGCTGAGAAGTTTACCCAGGTTCAACAACATCTGGCGGATGCTCGGTATGGACTGCGGCGCGCGTTGGAAGCTGCGCGTGAGCGCGGGGAACGCGAGGCTCGGGCACTTGTCACCGAGCGCGATGAGCGGCTGAGTTCCGTCGAAAAGAAGACGCAGCAACTTGTTGGCGAACGCGAGAAATGGAAAGAAGGCGAGATCGGCCGCGCGGGGCAGACTTATCCGCAGCGTTTGGCCCAGTTGCGCCGCGACCTCGATGAAAGCTTGGAGACGGCGAAGCAGCGGCATGCGACAGCCTTGGCGATGGCCACGGAGGCGCGCGATCGGCACGTTGCCAAGAATCGTGAGGAACATGCTAAGCGTGTTCGCGAATTGCGCGCGGATTACGAGCGAGAATGGGAGTCATTGCGAAGTCGCTGGTTTGCCGGGCTCGAGGAAATGAACGCATCGTGGCAGGCGATTCGCACTGAGTGCGAGCGGCTTTTTCCCAACTGGAACACGACGGATTACGAAACATGGCCCGCGCCGGTCGAGCCGGCTGAGGCCATTCAATTGGGTACTGTGACGCTGGACTTGGCGAAAGTCAAGAACGGCATCCCGCAAGATGAGCGCTTGAAACCGGCTGCTACCCAGTTGCAAGTGCCGGCGCTGATGACGCTGGAAGAGCATCCGGTGCTGCTCATTACGGCCGAGGAGGAAGGTCGGCGCGAGGCGATTGATGTGCTGCAGCTGGTCATGCTGCGAATGCTCACGGCGATGCCGCCGGGCAAGGTGCGCTTTACGATCCTCGATCCGGTGGGGCTCGGCGAGAATTTCGCCTCGTTCATGCACCTGGCCGATTTCGATGAACATCTCATCGCCAGCCGGATTTGGACGGATTCGCGGCAAATCGATGAACAGCTGACCCGGCTCACGGCCCACATGGAAACGGTGCTGCAGAAGTATCTGCGGAACGAATTCGCCACGATTCATGATTACAATGCCCAGGCGGGCGAAGTGGCAGAGCCGTTCCAGGTGCTGGTCGTGGCGAACTTTCCGACGAATTTCAGCGAAGCGGCGGCGCGGAAACTGGTGAGCATTGCGACGAGCGGGCCGCGTTGTGGTGTGTACACGCTGATCATGGTCGATCGCAAGCAGAAGATGCCGGCCAATTTTGATCTGAAGGATTTGGAGGCGGGGGCGCTGCATCTGGATTGGGTTTCCGGGGTGGCTGGGGTCGAACGAAGTAAGCCCCCAGTGCCCTGGGGGCTCGCTGACGCTCGACCCCAGCCACCCGAGCGTAAAGGTTTTCGCTGGCGCTATCCGGCGTTTGAACACCTGCCGCTGGTGCTAGATCGGCCGCCAGCGGCGGAGCGGTTCAACGAGGTGGTACGGGCAGCGGGCCGGGCGGCCAAGGATTCGATGAAGGTCGAGGTGCCGTTCGAGCAGGTAGCACCGACAGCGAACGAATATTGGAGTGGCGACAGCGGTAAGGAATTGGTCGTGCCGATCGGCCGGGCGGGGGCTCGTCGCTTGCAGGCCGTGCGGTTGGGGAAGGGCACGTCGCAGCACTTGCTCGTGGCCGGTAAGACGGGCTCCGGAAAGTCGACATTCCTCCACGCCTTGATAACGAACACCGCCCTTATTTACGGGCCGGATCAAGTCGAGTTTTATCTCATTGATTTCAAAAAGGGTGTTGAATTCAAGACGTATGCGACCCACCACCTGCCGCACGCGCGGGTGATTGCCATTGAGAGCGAGCGCGAGTTCGGCATGAGCGTTTTGGAGCGGCTCGATGCCGAGCTGCGGCGGCGCGGCGATTTGTTCCGGGCCGCCGGCGTGCAGGACTTGCCGGATTTTCGTGCTCGTAGGACGGACATTCCTGTCCGTTGTGAGGGTGAGCAAGACGGACGGACAGGAATGTCCGTCCTACCGGAGCCGATGCCGCGGATTTTGTTCATTGTCGATGAGTTTCAAGAGCTATTCGTCGAGGATGATAAGCTGGCCCAAGATGCGGCACTGCTATTGGATCGTCTGGTGCGGCAAGGGCGTGCGTTCGGGATTCATGTGCTGCTCGGTTCGCAGACACTGAGCGGTGCTTATTCGCTGGCCCGCAGCACGATGGGACAAATGGCGGTGCGGGTGGCGCTGCAGTGCAGCGAGGCTGATGCACACCTGATCCTCAGCGACGAACGCAACGAGGCGGCCAGGTTTTTGAGTCGGCCGGGCGAGGCGATTTACAACGATCAGAATGGTTTGCTGGCCGGTAATCACCCGTTCCAGGTGGTGTGGCTGCCGGAATCGCAGCGGGTGCAGTATTTGAAGCAGGTGGAAGAGAAGGCGCGAGGCGCGAGGGGCGAGGCGCGAGGTTCGGGAACTCGCGCCTCACAACTCGCGCCTCACAACTTAATTGTTTTCGAGGGCGATCAGCCAGCGGACCCAGCCGATAATGTGCCGCTGCGCGAAGTGCTGGAGCGCGGGCCGAGCGGGCCGGCGAGCGCGCCGCAGAAGGCATGGCTGGGGGCGGCGGTGGCGATCAAGGAGCCGACATCCGCGACGTTTGGCCGCCATTCGGGCAGCAATTTGCTCGTGGTTGGTGCATGGGAAGAATCGGCTCTGGGCGTATTGGCGAATGCGGTGGTCTCGCTGGCGGTGCAAAACAAGGCAGACAAGGAGAGGGGAAGAGGGGGAGACAAGGAGATCAAGACGCAGCACGTAACCGAGTTGGAAGCCGAGCGCTCCTTGTCTCCTTGTCTCCCTGTCTCCTTGTCTAATTCTTCCGCTCGCTTTTACATTCTCGACGGTACGCGGCCGGAGTCGCCTGAGGCGGGCGTGTGGCAGCGAATTGCGAGCGCATTGCCGCACGCGATTGACGTGGTGGGGCCGCGGGACACGGCTCGCGTGATGAACGAAGTTGCGACGGAGCTGAAGCGGCGCGAGGCGGCTAGTGAGGAAGATGCGCCGCCCATTTATTTAGTCATCTTCAATGGCGGACGATTCCGCGAATTGCGGCGCGGCGAGGATGACTTCAGTTTCTCGATGGATCGCGACAAGCCGCCGAGCCCCGATAAACAGTGGGCCGAAATCCTGCGCAACGGCCCGGCCTGGGGTGTGCATTCGCTCGTGTGGTGCGATTCGTACAACAACGTGAGCCGACTGTTCGATCGCCTGGCCCTCCGCGAGTTCGAAATGCGCGTGGCGTTTCAAATGAGCGCGGCCGACTCGTCGAACATGCTGGATAACCCCGCCGCCGCCAAGCTCCGCCAACACCGCGGCCTGTTCGCCAGCGAGGACCTCGGCACGATCGAAAAATTCCGGCCGTATGGGGTGCCGACGGAGGAGTGGCTGAAACAGGTTAGTAGTGCCATACGAAAGGAACTTTGAGAAAAGTGCGAAATCAACTCAAGAGTTACCTGAGTTTCTGACGTGAGTTTGCGTGGCTTCACCATGAATTTTGGGAATTCGACTGTCCGCACGATTCTTAAGATTCTATAATGGAAGTGTTCTTTGTGAGTCGCCTATGAGCACGGTCGCCATTCATCTTGATCGCTTGCTGGAGCCATTTGCCGGCTGTTTGACACCGGATGTTGCGGCCAGGGTGGCGAACATGCGCGCCGACGACGAAATTCAGGATCGCATTGACTACTTGGCGGATCGTGCGAATGAAGGGTTGCTCACGCCGGGCGAACAAGACGAATATGCCGGCTATTTGCATGCCATTGACGTAATTGCCGTGTTGCAAGCGAAGGCCCGTTTCCAATTGCGTAAACAACAGTGAACGACCAGGCGTTGCGGTCTCTTGTTCGTCGCCGAGCAGGCGACTTGTGCGAGTATTGCCGGCTGCCACAGTGGTCATCGCCGTACGTGCGGTTTCACATCGAGCATATTATTGCGTTGCAGCACGGTGGTCCCAGCGACGCCGATAATTTGGCTCTTGCCTGCGGAAACTGCAATTACCACAAGGGCCCGAATATCAGCAGCATTGATCCGAAGACTGGTCAATTGACGCCGCTATTCAATCCGCGGCACGAGCATTGGTGCGATCATTTCGTGTGGCAGGGCATCGTTATTATCGGCCAAACGCCGATCGGCCGAGCAACGGTACGGCTCTTGGGAATGAACGACTGGCAACGGATTGAACTACGCGAGAACCTTCAGGCACTTGGAGAGCAATTCGCAGGTTGACGGTGACGCATCGCGTCGGACGGCATCGAGCAGGACGTTGACATCAAGAAGCTGCATGGGGAGCATCCATTAGATCGAGCAAGGCGGCAGTGTCGTTCAGATCAACGCCGGGTTGCAGGCCACCGCTGCCATGCGTCTTGAGCTTCACGGCAGATTTCTGGCCATTCGGACGTCGGCCGGCTAGCGTTTGCCGAAGTGCCTCTTCAACAATTTCGGTAAGGCTCTTGCCAGATTCTGCTGCGAAAGCCTCGGCGTCAGCGAGCAGCTTGTCTTCGAGTTGGATTGTGGTGGCCATGCTGGAAGTATAACATGGATCGCCGGTCGTGGAACTGTGAAGAATTTGCCAGAGTGGTCCCACACAATGAGTATCGACAATCGATCAAGCCAGCCAGTCTTTGTCCAAGGTGACCCTCTGGATGCTTGTACGATCGGCGGGGCTCGGCCGCATCGTGGGACAATTCAGTTAGCCGAATACGACTCGACGTGGCCTGAAATCTTTGCACGGGAAGCCGAGATCATTCGTCGTGCTTTGGGCAGTATAGTCGTCCGAATTGAACATGTTGGCTCAACTGCGGTGCCTGGCTTGGCGGCCAAGCATCGGGCGTGAACATGATGATTGCGGTGCCGCACAACGATTCGCGGTTGGTGCCATCGCCTTCATGATTATTGTTTGCTTGGCTCCCTAGTGATAATTGCACGCGCCAAATACACACTCTGGGGGGTGTCGACCCTCCCTCGAGGGCGCATCACATGCCGTTTCAATAGGATGCGATAACAGTTGGTCCGTCTAGTGCTTTGTCACAGCAGGATTTTGGGATCGACGGGATCGGCGATTTCCGGGTAAGACATGGGAGATTTGTCTCCGAACCAAGGAGGGTTCCCATGCGCAAGCTGTACGTGGTCCGGCTGACCGAGGAAGAACGTCATCGGTGCGAAGATGTCGTCGACAAGCTCAGCGGCACGAGCCAGAAGGTGAAGCGAGCGAAC
>JAKOXH010000030.1 GCA_029781135.1 Planctomycetota bacterium | reverse complement strand
CACCAGGCAAGCGAAGAGCTGATGCTGCGTGAACTTCTTGGGACTATAGCGATGGGCGTACTCCGGCAACGCTCGTCGCGCCGTCGCCAACGCCGCCACCGTCACCGCCCGAGGAGATTTACTCGTCCGCGCCATGACTGCTCTACGCAGCACCACGGTACGGATGTTTAGCTAGCACTCCGGGTTTTCTACAGAGCCTTCGAGATGCCTATCGCATGATGATCGAGGATGAAGATTCCGCACCCGTGGGAGCGCAGACAAAGCCCGTGGTTGTTGAAGTATAAAACGAAAGGACTTCGTTCGCGAGCTTGAACAAGCTGGGGGTGTCTTGAATCGCCACGGATCAAGGCATGACATTTACCGCAATCCGGCGCGCGGGGCGAAGGCGCCTGGGCCGCGTCATCGCGAATTATCCGAGGGAATCTGCCGCTTGATCCGTAGGCAACTTGGATTGCGCAACGACTCACCCGATTCTTAACCTAACCAAACATCTGCCCCAACTCGCGCAGATAGTCGAGCGCTTCTTCCAGTTCTGGCGCCTCAACGCCTGCTTGCCGACCAGCGCGGTCGCACTCGCCGAGCAGCGTTAGGTCTTCGAAGTGTTCCGATTGTTCGAGTCGGCGGCGGGCACGGGCGCCGAGTGTGCCATCCGCCAGTTGATGGGCCAGCATGTGGTGCTCGATCAGCCAGGCCGTGCGCTCGGTGATGAAACCATCGAGCGCTTCGATGGCGGCCGCCTCATGATTTTGCGGATCGATGGCTTTGCCAATGTCGTGCAGTAGGGCTGCGGCCAAGAACTCCTCATCATACGCAAGTTCATCGCGGGCATGGTCGAACACTTGCAGGCTGTGGTAGAGCGCGTCGCCTTCAGGATGAAACTTCAGCGGCTGCTTGACGTTTTCCAACGGCAACAGCAGCGATTCATACACTTGAAAGCGGTCGACTTTGTTTTCAGCTTCGGCGGCCGCCGCGGCGAGATCGAGGTCTGGGTACTCGTGCACGAGGAACTGTTCCAACTCGGCGATGCTGGCCCGCTCGATCCCCTTGCCCGTGATCGAGCTTTTGAAAACGTAGTGTGCCTGATCTGCGGCATAGAGCGTCAGCTCGAATTGAAAGCCGTCGCTAAAGTGGATGTGCGTGAAGACCTGCTCGGCGCCGAGCTTGCGTACTTGTTTGCGTTCCACCACGTAGCGCAAACCTTCCTGATCGAGCATGTGCGTGACGGCTTCCGTCGTATCCGAAAACAGATGGAGGTCGATATCCGAACCTTGGCGGATGTGGCCCGTAAGCACGCTGCCGATGAGCCGCGGGCGGAACGGAGCCAGCCGGCGCATCATGGCCAGGGCGGCCAGCCGCATTTCGCGTAAGTTGTCGGTCCGCGCCTCGCCTTCGAACATGCGGGCGAGCAGTTGGACTTGGTCGCGAACCTCCACGTTGCTCGGCAAATCGGCCGGTTTCACCCAGCCCTTGCACAGTTGGCGAGCGGCCTTTTTCTTGGCAGTGAAGTACTCGGTTTCCTGCCGAGAATACATCAGGCGCGCGGCTTCCCAGGCGATCTGCCGCCGGAGTTTCGAAGAATTCATCAAAGAAGCGCCACAAAGCCCAAGTGGTTGGCGCGGGGCATCAGGTAAGAAGTAAGCAATTGCCTACCGCAATTATAGCTAATCACAATTCCTGGCGGCAAGATCGGCAGCGCCTGGCGGCAGACGCCCAGATTACCAGCCCCAGCAGGCCGGCCGCCGTACTCGGCTCGGGAACCGCCGTTCCCGATGCCAACCCGGCACCAGCGTGAACCGATGCCCCAAGATTACTCCGCCAGATGACGTAATCGGCCACGTCCACGGTGCCGTTGCCGTTGCCATCAGCGGGAGCGCCGGTCGCCGTCGTGCCGAATGACGAACGCCACACATTGTAGTCCTCGTCGTTGACGACGCCGTCAGCGTTATAGTCGCCCGGAAGCAGTTGAGTCGTTTTGATTCTGAAAACACTTCCTGTGCCGTACGATACGATGTACACATTCCCCACGGCGTCTTCTCCAAACGAACTCGGCGACGCCGTTGATCCGGCATTTGGTGTCAACAAGTTGTCGATATTCGTGACGTTGTAGTTCGTGGTGTTCATCTGCCAGAAGTGACTGCTCACTTCATCGCCGAAAAAGTAGGTGCCCTGCAAGCTCGGATCGGGGCCACGATAAACGTAGCCGCCGATCACCGCGTTGCCTTGCAGCGAGCCGCTGCCATGCGTGTAGTCGTAAACGGGGGCAACGTAGTTGGCCGGCGGCGGGCCGCCAATACCGCTCGTGGGCGTTTGGATATTTCCCTCCCGCAACCGCCAACCGTAATTCGGCACGCCAGTGCGATTGGCCGGTTCGAAATCGATTTCTTCGCGTGCGCCTTGGCCGACGTCGGCAATCCACAGGTTGCCGGTGTCGCGATCAAAACTCGCGCGATAGGGATTGCGCAATCCGTAGGACCAAATTTCATCGTCGCCCGTGACGCCGACGAAGGGATTCGTCGGCGGAATCGTATAGTTGCGGGTTGTGTCGGCTGGAAAGTCATCGCCATTGATGCCGATCCGCAATTGCTTGCCCAACAAATTATTGGTGATCGTCTGGGCATTGCCGCCTGGCTCGAAATGGCCTGCATCCGAGTCATTGCCGCTTCCTCAATCGCCCGAGCTGATATAGAGATACTGATTCGCGTCGTTCGGCTTGAAGCCGATCCAGCCGCCGACGTGATTCGCCTGTGGGCGCGGCCAGCTCATAATCTCCGTTGCGGCGCTGTTCGCGACGAGCGGATTGGCGGACACTGAATACTGCCGAATGTGAGTGGAAAAGGGCGAGATAGCGGTTGCCGCCGTGCCGGCCGGCACGGGCAGGCCGCCATTATCCACCGTCACATAGACATAGAATTTGCCGTAACCGGGGCTCCCGACGGTGGCGTAATCCGGGTGAAATGCGAGGCCCAGCAATCCACCTTCGACAGCCGCATCGGTATCGGAGATATTTAGGAAAGGCGTGGCAAGCACCGAGTTGGTTGCCAAGTCGACGACTTTGATTGCACCGCCTTTTTCTAAAACGAAGAGGTGGTTCTTATCGCCGGGCGCAAACGTGGCGAAAGTCGGGCTCGAGAGTCCCGTAGCGACTCGTGTCGTTCCCGAGATGGCGGCATTGGTGATTTGAGCAGTAGACGCGGCAATGAGCGCGACAAAGCAAGCATGTCGTAGCAAGTGCATCGAACCTCTCCTTCGTCTGTTCCAGGCGAGTACCAAGGCGACAGCAAGAATTGTGCCCCAGCCAGATTCTCGCATTCCGCATGGCACGTAATGCAACAGTTGACTGCATTGATTGCCTTAACTCCAAAACTGCCGGTCGAGCATGCGGTAATTAACGGCCTCGTTCAGGTGCTCGGGACGAATGTTGGCGGAGCCATCCAGGTCGGCAATCGTGCGGGCCACGCGGAGGATTTTGTCGTGGGCGCGGGCCGAGAGGCCCATTTCCTGAATGCTGGAACGCAGCAAGTTCGTGCCGGCGTCATCCAGTTTGCAGAACTGCCGGATTTCCCGCGTCGCCATTTGAGCGTTTTGCCGGGTTTTCGAGTTTAGGAAGCGGGCCTCCTGAATCGCGCGGGCCGCCATCACCTGGTCACGCATCATCGTACTGGTTGTGCCGTTGCTGGCCGCGCTCAGTTCTTTGAACGGCACGGCCGGCACTTCAATATGAAGGTCAATGCGATCGAGCAGCGGTCCACTGATTTTGGCCATGTAACGCTCGATTTGAGGGATGTTGCAATGGCATTCGCGTCGCGGGTCATTGCGATAACCGCAGGGGCACGGGTTCAGCGACGCAATCAGCACGAAATTGGCCGGAAACGTGGTCGAATTGAGCGCGCGGCTGATGGTCACATGGCCGTCTTCGAGCGGTTGCCGGAGGACTTCTAGCGTTTGGCGATTGAACTCGGGCAGTTCATCGAGGAATAGCACACCGTTATGCGCCAAGCTGATTTCACCAGGAGTTGGCGTTGAGCCACCGCCGACGAGGCCGGCGTTGGAAATGGTGTGATGCGGCGCGCGGAACGGCCGCCGCGCGAGCAGCGGCTGGCCGGCCGGCAGGCGGCCCACAGCGCTGTAGATGCGCGTCGTCTCCACCGATTCCTCGGCCGAGAGCACCGGCAGAATCGATGGCACGCGTTTGGCCAGCATGGTCTTACCGGAACCGGGGGGGCCAACCATCAGGAGATTATGCGAGCCCGCCGCGGCGATCGTGACCGCGCGTTTCGCCATCTCCTGGCCACGCACATCGGCGAAGTCTTCTTCGTAGTGCGCGAGTTCCTGAAACAACTGGTCGAGTCGCGAGGGCGTAGCCTCGATGTCGAGCGAGCCAGCCAAGAATGCAATCGTTTGGGAAAGGCTATCGACCGCAATCACCTCGAGCCCTTCCACCACGGCCGCCTCGCTAGCGTTCAAGCTGGGGACTATGATGCCGCGTACACGTGGTCGCGTCTCTCCGAGACGCGAATGCGAGTCTCGGAGAGACTCGCCCACGCGAGGGCCAGCGCCACCGAAGGCCGCCGCCATTGCCATCGAAAGCGCGCCTTTCACCGGTCGCGTACTGCCATCGAGCGCGAGCTCGCCGACGATGGCATACCGGTCCAGGAGCTCACTCTTGAACTGGCCACTACCGGCCAGGATGCCGACGGCAATCGGCAAGTCGAACGACCCAGCCGACTTGGGGAGTTCAGCGGGCGCCAGGTTGATGACCACGCGGTCGGCGGGCCGAACGAACCCGCTATTGACCATCGCCCGTTCGATGCGGTGCGTGCTCTCCTTCACCGCCTGCTCGGGCAGCCCGACAAGGAGTGTTTTCGGCAGCGCCCCGGGCGAAACATCGACCTCCACCTCGACCGGCAAGGCGTCGATGCCCAGGAGCGAAAACGTGTGGAGCTTGGCGAGCATGGAGACAGTGTACCACATCGGCAATAGTGAATCACACGGCTGCCTCCTGCCGCGGATACCAGAATTTGCGCGGACACGAATGTGGAACTGCCGCATTGCCTCGCAATATGGTACAATATAATCTGGGTGGCATCAGTTCTGGCATTGGGAGAGGCATCCCATGGCTTGGCATGACCGAATTTCCGTGGACCCTAACATTTGCCATGGCAAAGCGTGCGTTCGCGGGACGCGCGTGATGGTGTCGGTCGTGTTGGATAATCTGGCGGCCGGGGAATCGATCGACGAGATCATGAGAGGTTACCACTTGGAGCGTGAGGATGTCGATGCGTGCGTGCAGTACGCAGCGGAGCTTGCCCGCGAGACCGTGATTCCTTTCACCCCCGGCGCGGCTTGATGCGGCTTACGCCCGATGCGATTCAAGATCGACGAGAATCTGCACGACGACGTCGCTGCGCTATTTGTGGCAGCCGGGCACGACGCTCACACGGTGTATGATGAAGGACTGCGTGGGCAGGCGGACCACACGATTGCCGAGCGTTGTCGCGATGAAGACCGAGTACTGGTCACGCTCGACTTGGATTTTGCCGATATCCGCACGTACCCGCCAGCGAATCAAGCGGGCATGATCGTATTGCGGGTCGGCATCCAGCATCGGTGGCACATTCTGCGGGTGTTGGCCCCGATCATCACGCTCCTGGAAAAGGAACCTGTCACGAGACGACTTTGGATCGCCTCTGAAAAGGGGGTTCGAATTCGACAGTAAGCCAGCGCCTCAGCGCAGCGCGCCGGGCGAAACATCGACCTCCACCTCGACCGGCAAGGCGTCGATGCCCAAGAGCGAAAACGTGTGGAGCTTGGCGAGCATGTTTCATAGTTTAACGGCTCGCGCCCGTTGATGCGACCGAATGCAATACCGCTCGCCAGCAACGTCGTTAAGTCGTTTCAAATGCAGTGGTATTTGACGGCGTCCTAATCGCAAATAGACATTGACTCGACCATATTCGGCGAAAGGAACTGCTGTTTGAACGGTTTGAGGCTATGATGTTTTGAGTCCGATCTGAATCCTCAACCACGTTCAGGAGGCTTTACTGTGTGTCTTCGTTGCTTCGCACTGTTGATCCTCGGGATCGCAATGCAGTTTTGTCGAATCAGTGATGCCACGCAATATCGGTACTCCGTTCCCGAACAACAAAATGACGGGTGGTTAACGGCTGACCTGCGTAACGAAGGCTTGGACGTGACGCTGATCGAAAGGTTGGTCGAACGTATCAGGAACAATACATATAAAAATATTCATAGCCTTCTGCTGATAAAGAATGGGAAGCTCATTCTCGAAGTGTACTTTCCTGGGCAGGAGGAGGATGGGAAGACTCGGATCTATCAACCAAGTACGTTGCATGGATTACACTCGGCGACGAAAAGCGTGAATTCGCTGTTAATTGGGATCGCGATCGACCGAAAACTTATCGCCGGTGTCGACGAAAAGCTTTCGACCTTCTTTCCGGAATACAAACGCATTTTTGAGGACAAGGATTCCGGTAAGGATGCAATTTGCCTGAAACACCTGCTTTCCATGACGGCGGGACTCGCGTGGGACGAATCTTCACTTCCCTACACAGATTCGCGAAACGATCACGTTGCAATGAACCAAAGCGAAGATCAGATTCGCTATGTTCTCGAAAGACCACTCGTAGCCACGCCCGGAACGAAGTTCAACTACAGCAGCGGAATCTCGATTGTGCTCGGCGAGATCGTTCATAAAGTTTCGGGAATGCGTGCCGACAAATTCGCGGAGCAGCATTTATTTAAGCCGCTCGGTATTTCGGCTTACTCTTGGTGGAAATATCCAAACGGCACGATTCAAACGGGTGGTGGGCTATATTTGCGACCACGGGACATGGGTAAAATTGGCTATCTTGTATTGAACGGAGGCCGTTGGCAGGGAAATCAAATTGTCAGCGAACATTGGTTGCGGGAATCAATGAAGCAGCAGGCACCGGATCGCACCTACGGATATCAATGGTGGCTAGGGCAGCTTCCTGTCGGCGACCGTCGCGTGGTCACATACGGTGCACAAGGCCGAGGCGGACAATTTATTCTGGCAATGCCAGAAGTTCGATTAGTCGCCATCTGTACGGGCTGGAATGACGGCAACGGATTAGGCGAACAAGCATTCGACATGCTGAAGCGTTTTGTCTTGCCAGCGGACCATCAGTTAGTGGAAAACCAAGGTTCCAAATGAACGACATTTCCGCTCGACCTTTGGTCCGAGCGGGTGCCATTTGAATTCGGAAGATTGACAGCGAAAATCCGCCAATAGTTCGTTCGGCGATAAAGGGAGAGGACCGCCGCCTCTCGTATAAGATGCCAGCGCGAGAATTGAAATAGTCGTACCCCTAGTTCTGGCTGTTGGGGAGATGCGGATTGCGATAGTATCACATGCTTAAACCAAATTCCTACGCGCAGCTCCTTACCCCGGCCCTTTTTCGGAGAAAGAAGGGGGGCGGAGACTGTCAGTCAATATTGAAGCCACGGAGAAATCGAATGAATTCCCTACTCGTTATTCATCCGTACAAAGAAGCTGGCGTGTGGATGTTCGACGATCCGCGGGCGGGGCTCGTGCGCGAGCCGTTCGTGTCGGGGGCCGATGTGATCATCGACCGCATGGTGGCCCACATTCCCGAGGCCGAGGCGGGCGTCACGATTTACTTTTCGGCCACGCCGTTTCCCGGCTGCGAGCATGAGTTCGCGTGGCGTCGCGAAGAGTACGACGGAAACTGGTACTATAGCGACGAGTACGACCTCGAAGGCTGGCTCTGCCCAGCGTTGTTCCAGTATTTCGAACAAGCGCCGCCGCGGCTGTACGTGCAAGTGAAGCCGAAGATCGTGTGAGCCGCTTTTCCTATATTGCGAGTGAGATTCCTGGTATGACGCGGCTTCTTTCTTCTTGGTGGGCGGTATTTGTAATGGCTTTGTGGCCGGCTGCCCGCGGATCGGCTGCCGCACCACCCAGGCCGAATATCATTTTCATTTTGGCCGACGACCTTGGACCGGGCGAACTGGGCTGTTATGGCGGTAAGGAGGCGGCAACGCCGAATATCGACCGGCTCGCGCGCGAAGGAACCCGCTTCGAGCAGTTCTACGTGGCGTCGCCGATATGTTCGCCGTCGCGCTGCGCACTCATCACGGGCCAGTTTCCGGCACGCTGGCGAATCGTCAGCTACCTCGATAATCGAAAGCACAATCGCGGCACGGAATCGGCCGACTTCTTGGATCCCAAGGCGCCGTCATTGCCGCGAGCGCTTCAAGAGAGCGGCTATCGCACGGCACACATAGGCAAGTGGCACCTCGGCGGCGGCCGCGACGTTACCGACGCCCCGAAATTCGCCGCCTATGGTTACGATGAGCACGTCGGCACGTACGAAAGTCCCGAACCCGATCCAGACATTACCGGTGGTAATTGGATATGGTCGGAAAACGACAAAGTGAAACGCTGGGAGCGGAGTCGATACTTTGTCGATCGGACGCTCGACTTCCTGCATCGCAACCAAGAATCGCCCTGCTTTGTGAACCTTTGGCTGGATGATGTCCACATGCCGTGGATTCCCGACGAAGGCGCCCTGCCCGACAAGGCCAAGCCCCTGATGAAGAACCTTTCGGCGGTGACTGCCGAAATGGATCGACAAATCGGCCGGCTGATGGAGGGCATCAAGCAACTCAGTTTGGACGAGAAGACGCTCGTCATTTTTGCGAGCGATAACGGGCCTTATCCGCCGCTGGGCGGGCGCACGCAGGGGTTGCGCGGCTGCAAGTTGAGTTTATACGAGGGCGGCATTCGTTTGCCGTTCATCGCTCGCTGGCCCGGCGTCGTGCCGGCCGGGGTGACCGATTCGACGACCGTGCTCGCATCAGTCGATATGTTTCCCACGCTGTGTAAGCTGGCGGGAGCGAAATCCCCGGAAAGTGTCGCCTTCGATGGCGTCGATCAATCGGACGCGCTCCAAGGAAAGCCGCGACCGACTCGCGAGCGACCGCTGTTGTGGGAGTACGGCCGCAACGATGCATTTTACGACTATCCGAAACAGCCGCATGACCGCTCGCCCCAGTTGGCGATTCGCGATGGCCAGTGGAAGCTATTGGTGAATGCCGACGGGCAGGGCGCGGAACTCTATGATCTCGGCGTTGATCCGCGCGAGAAAAATAATATCGCGGAGAAGCATGCGGACATCGTCGAGCGCCTGCAAAAAACGCTGCTGGATTGGCGGAAATCGCTGCCCTAACGCCTTGCACGCGACTAGGAGCGTGCAGTTAACGGGGAGCGGGAGGGGGAGCGCACGCTACTCAGCAGGGTAGTGTGGCGGGTTCATCGGTCCTTCGTCGCTGACGAGGCTGCATCTTTCAGGATCGGCAAGTAGCTCCGCAATTTTGAAGCGCTGGCCGTCAACTTCAAGCGTATCGCGGACGAGCCGCACGCCGTGGCTGTAATCGACGTACTGGTTCCAATGCACGATCGTAAGCGGCTGAATCGGCTGGCCGTCGAGTTGCCGCCACCCGTAAATGGCCAGTCGCTGTGGCTTCTCGAAAATTCGCGGCGTCAGGACGATGTCCTTCTTGATTCCGCAAGTCAGCAGCCCAAGCGGTTTGTCGCCGCGTTGCTCGTCGATGATCCGATTGTGTTCGGCGAACGTCGCCACGGCCTCGCGGGCCTCGGTCATGGGATGAGGCGCAATTCGCAATTCGGCGTGGGCATCGATCGCGTCCACCATTTTTCGTGTCGGAAGCGTGCAGCCAAATTGGTCGGCAATTCTCTGGGCCGTCTGTGGCGTCATCGGCATGCGGACAAAATCGGCATCGCTGCCGATGGCCAGGTAATCGGGCATGACCTCGATCGTCGCCGAAACATCCGGCCCGCCTTTGTCCTTCGCGGGCTTACCGCGAAGCTCGACTTTCTTGAATTTTCGCAGGAAGTCAGGAAAGTTGCCGCCCAAAATCTCACGGGCAATTGCTACTTCCCGATCTTTCAATTTGAGCTCTGCGACCTGTCTCACAAACTCTTGGCCACCGATTGCATTTGGCAGCCGAGCTGAAAGTTTTCCTTGCGAAGTCTTCAGCGGCTTGGGCGATCCATCGGCCGGCGGGGACGACGGTTTGTCTTCGCCCGATTCTGGTATGGGTGTTGGCTCGGCCTGAATGAACTTGGTGTACGCGCGTGGCCCGCCGAATGTACCCCACTTGCCTTCTTGCGATGTCCCCAGCGTAGCAATCTGCAGCAGGCCGTTCATATCGCCGACGAGTGCCGTGTGCAGAATTTTGTTCTGCGGATTCGGATGTATGTAGAAATGGATGCGACCATTCAGCCCAATTGTTTCCTGAAACGGCTCGTGATTGCTCAGTAGAAAACCACCTGTGGGAGGCCTCTCCGAGGCCGATGGCGTTCTCAATTCCCGAGCGGAATCGGCGTCGGAGACGCCTGCCACACCAGGAAGACCTGGTTTTCTACTGAGCAGCTCGTGAACGGATTCCGTCAGTGGAAACGCCTTTCCAAAAGCTTCGCGCATGCGACCGGTGGCGCGGTACGTGCCGCCATCGGGGCCGACGACCTTCTTGCCGTTGTAGGTGATTTCGCGATCGTCGTAGCAAACCACAATTAACCGCCGTGCGGCGTCGGCCCGCAGCCAGTCTTCAAACTTCTTCGCATGCAAGCCAGCATCGAACGAATAGTTCGCATCGAGAAAAGCAATACGTTCGATGTACGCGGGAATTTCTTTCGAGCCTTCGATCGTGCCCAGGATGAACGCCCCGCCGCCGCTGTGGCCGGTGAGCGTCACCTTACAGTCTTTCGTTCCATATTCCTTCCGCCACGCTTCGACGAGTTTCGCAATCTTCTCGTTGGGATCCGAAACGTTCTTACGAAACGCTGGCCAACTTAGCCCGGGTGCTTCGGCACATACCAGCACGATCTGCTCATCCGGGAACAGTGTGCGCAACAGGCGGGTTTGGGCGGCAACGTGTTGGATGTCGTAATGCCAGCCGAGCCCCGGCTTCATTTTGCACCCGAGCGTTTGTTCGAGCGTGTTGCCGTTGGGCAGAGCGAAGATGATCAGCCGCGTGCCGCGGACCGGTTGCCCCTGGGCGTCGCGCGGCGCGTTCACATGAAGGCGGATATTCGGTTCAACAGTTTCTGTGAAGCCAGACTCGTCAAACTCTTTCGACGCTTGCCAAGAGTGACCAAGGACCGATGGATGAATTGCGCAAAAAACCAGTATGGCAGTGCCAATTCGCATGCGCTGTGGCAATCTTAACAGGGGCATAGCATTGCGGCCTAATAAATCCAGGGCTGAACTTGGCCGTAAGACAACAAGCGTAAATCTACCTTGCGGAACGTGATCCTGGTACAGACCGCGGAACAAGCTTTGATTTTTCTGGAGCATAAACTGACGAACCTTTCGCACGACTTCCGGGGCTGCCTTTCCCAGTAACCAAGCTGGCTTCAGACACGCCAGTCTGTCTGCTGGCGGCCAAACGTTCGATGGACAACGTGCGCACCCGATTGGTCCGGGTATTTCAGGTGCCGCGCCGTCATCCTGATTTGAAGATCGTCGGTACGCAATTTGCGTCCAACAGGTTTTCGTTTACTTCGTCACCCCATCTTGAGTAAACGAGCCATGAAAACGCATCCGCCGCTGCCGCTCACCGATACAACTTCTGTTTGGGCCAAAACGGTTGAACGACCCGGGCGTCCAAAACTTGATTCCGATCAGCGCGCCGATGTCTGTATTGTCGGTGCCGGTATCGCCGGGCTAACGACCGCTTATTTGCTTGCAGGATCTGGTCTGCGCGTCGTGATCGTCGACGATGGCCCCCTCGGCGGCGGCATGACGGAAGTGACGTCCGCCCACCTTTCCGACGCCATCGACGACCGCTTCACGGAAATCGAAAAGTGGCACGGCGAAAAGGGCTCTCAGTTGGCGGCCCAAAGCCACTCCGCTGCCATCAACCAAATTGAACACATCGTTCATGACCGTGCGATTGACTGTGATTTCACCCGCCTCGACGGCTATTTGTTTCGCGCACCCGAGCATGACCAGGACGTGCTGGATGATGAACTTGCCGCGGCACGGCGCGCCGGCTTGCAGGCGCGCATGGTGGATCAGACGCCGCTCGACTACAACACGGGCCCGGCAATTCGTTTTCCGAATCAAGCCCGCTTTCATCCCCTGAAATACTTGGTCGGCGTAGCGAAGGCAATCGAAGAAATGGGCGGCCAGATATTCGAAAACTCGCATGTGGACTACGTGGAAGGGGGCGACCATGCGAAGGTGCAAGTTGGTCCACACCTCGTTTGTACGAAAGCAATCGTCATCGCCACCAATTCCCCGATCAACGACCTGGTCGCGATTCACACGAAGCAAGCACCCTATATGACATACGTGATTGGTGCCCGCATTCCCAAAGGTTCCGTTACGGACGCGCTCTATTGGGACACGCTGCGCGCCTATCACTACGTCCGCATTCAGCCGATGCGCGATTCCAACGGCCTCGAACAAGGTGAATATGATTTATTGATTGTGGGTGGCGAAGATCATAAGAGCGGTCAGGCCACCGACACCACACAGCGACATGCGCGGTTGGAGGCGTGGGCACAGGAGCGTTTCCCCATCGAAGAAGTTGAGTTTACCTGGGCTGGCCAAGTGATGGAAACCGTCGATGGCTTGGCGTTCATTGGCCGTAACCCCATGGATAAGGAAAACGTCTACGTCGTCACGGGCGACTCGGGAATGGGGCTGACGCACGGCACAATTGCCGGCATGCTGCTTTCCGACCTGATTCAGGGCAAAGAAAATCCGTGGGCATCGCTGTACGACCCATCGCGTAAACCTGTTCGGGCGGCATTGCAATTTGCGAAGGAGAATCTCAACGTCGCGGCGCAGTACGCTGCTTGGGTAACACCGGGTGAAGTTCATTCGAAAGACGACATTCAGTGTGGTAGCGGCGCGGTGTTACGCCGCGGCTTGAGCAAAGTGGCCATTTATAAAGATGACAAAGGCGTGTGCCATGAGTTCTCGGCCGTCTGCCCCCATTTGAGTTGTATTGTCGAGTGGAATGCCGCGGAACACTCGTGGGACTGTCCGTGTCACGGGTCGCGTTTCGACAAATGCGGCCACATATTGAATGGTCCCGCGAACTCCGATTTGCCGAGGGTGGAGGAATGACCATGCCTCACTACAATCGTCCTCAAGCGCCGACGGATGTGCCGCTCGACATGCCCCAAGAAAAGAAGATTTCGGATGATATGGCGGAAGATGCGGGAGCTGCACTCCGCGAAACCGAAGTCGACGCCAGCCAGCCAGAACCAGCGACAACGGATGATGGCGAGTTCGCCGGCATGACTTTCGACGAACTGCAGCGGCTGGCCGTGGCCGCCGGCGTGCCTCAAGAAAATTTGAATTCGGACCGCGATCAACTTATCGCCGCAATTCAAGAGCGCCGCTCTCGGAAATAGCGTACGAAGCGGCTGTGGAGAAAACATAGAGCCGACCCGTTTCGGGTCGGCGAAACGATGCGGAAAACTCGACGATGGAAACGACTTACACGTCCGGCCCAGAGGGCCGGGCTATGTTTTCTGCTGAGCCGTACGAAGTCGTTTTGACAGCCCCGTCGCCGTAAGTTATCGTGGCGACCAACGTCACATCGCAGGCCGTTTCGGCTGATCCGTGGCTAGCGAATTTGCTTGCACAATTACCTTCTGCGTTAAGAGGCTCCTCGATGCGTTCCGCCGGCTGTTTCCATTTTCGACCTGTTAGCCGTATTTTTGTTGCCGCTTTCACAACTGCGCTGCTTTTCGGCGGTGTCGCGCCGTACGCTGTTGCCGCGACGCCAGTCACGATCAAACTGTGGGAAAAGGGTGCACCGGGCACGCCGGCGACCAAACCGCAGGACGAGCCGATCCTCTTGATGACGCCGCCCGTTTCCTCAGCCGTTGCCGTGCCGACCGCGGTGATCATCCTCCCTGGCGGCGGTTACGGCGGACTCGCGATGGACCATGAGGGTAGCCAAATTGCCGACTGGTACAACAACATGGGGGTCACCGCGTTCATCTTGAAATATCGCATGCACGGCACGGGCCACATGCACCCGGTACCCATGATGGACGGCCAGCGGGCCATTCGCACCGTGCGCGCACGCGCCAAAGAATGGAACATCGACCCGACACGAATTGGCGTAATGGGTTTTTCGGCCGGCGGCCATCTCGCCAGCACCCTCGGCACGCACTTCGATGCCGGCGACACGAAAAACGATGATCCGATTGAACGAGTAGGTTGTCGTCCCGACTTTTTGATCCTTTGCTATCCCGTAATTTCGACGACGGCCGACTATGCCCACAAAGGTTCGGTAAGAAACCTGCTGGGTCCGAATCCGGCCCCCAAGCTGCTGGAAAACCTGTCCAACGACAAGCAGGTGACGCCAGAGACTCCTCCGACTTTTATCTTTCAAACGTCGGAAGATACGGGAGTGCCCGCCGAAAACTGCATCGCATTCTATCTGGCGTTGCACAAGGCGGGCGCACCGGCGGAGATGCACATCTTCGAATCCGGACCGCACGGCGTCGGGCTCGCCAAGGACCGGGGCGCCACCAGCAAGTGGCCCGAACTCTGCCAGGCATGGCTGAAAGCGCACGGCTGGTTGAAGCCCGCGGGGGAGTGAGGCCAACGTTTGCGCGTATCCAAAGTCGATGGCTTCGGCTGCAGATTGCGCCGTGAATGAACCTGTGGGAGGCGTCTCCCGACGCCGAAAACGTGGGAGGCGTCTCCCGACGCCGAAAACGTCGTCCATTTGAGCACGAAATCGGCCTCGGAGAGGCCTCCCACAGCCCATTGGCTGCGCAGGCTTCAACAGCATAAGATAATTGCCGATGGGGAAATGGGAAGCGTTGCGAAAGGATGTGCCGATGTCCGAATTCAACTCCCAAAAGAACCGTGTCGTATGGTGCGACATTCCCGTGGCCAATTTGGACCGGGCGATTGCTTTTTATCAAGCCGTTTTGAACTGCCGCGTGGACCGCGAAGTTGGCGAGACGCCATTTGGCGTCATCGAACACCACGAGGGCAACGGCGGTTGCCTGATCGAGGAAAAGGAAGAAATCGCGGCCGGCGGCGTATTGGTCTACTTCAACGTCAAGGGCCGCATTCGCGATGCCGTCGGCAAGGTCGTGCCGCATGGCGGTTCGGTCCTTCACGACGTCCACTCGATCGGCCCCCACGGCGTTCGAGCCGTGATCTTGGATAGCGAGGGCAACCGCGTCGCCCTGCATTCGGAATTCGACGGGTGAGGACTGCCGGCATGACGCAAGACAATGGTTCTCGCTTTGTTTCCGATGGGCATAAACGGGCCCGCACGGCAGCGATTGAAAGAATTCGAGCACAAGTCGAAACCGAGTATGCCGCACGGCTACCGTCCGCCAACTGGCCACGGCGATTACTGTTGAAAGCCGAAATGCGGCGGGAAATCGAGCGGCGACTCGACCGCATCGCCCGCCCGACGCCCTCTATCTTCATGGCAAGTGCTGAAAGGTGACGAATGTCGATACTGTCTCGCATTAGTTTTACGGATATTGCGGTCCTGGTAGCCGGCATCGTCATGGGGGTTCTTTGGAGCTTGGGAGTTGCTAGGAATTCGGCCGTCGCTCATGCCCAGGCATCTGTAAGTTCGCCGTCGGCGCCCGACGTTGCCGCCGAATTGGAAGCGATCAAAGGCAAGCTGACCGATCAGTCGCACGTCATGCAAGACGTGAGCTACCACTTCTCGAATCTCTGGTTCGCCGGCCAGCATGAGAATTGGGACCTCGCGAATTTCTATTGGACTGAAACGCGGTCTCACTTACGCTGGGCGGTGCGGGTCATTCCCAAACGCAAGGACAATGCGCGGCAGGATGTCGATTTGGTGACGATCCTGCAAGCGTTTGAGAACGGCCCGCTGCAACAGTTGCAGGCAGCCATCGCGGCCAAGAACAAAACCGCCTTCGAGGCGAACTATCGCGCGTCGCTGGAAACTTGCTACGGCTGCCACAAGGCCGCCGACAAGCCATTCTTGCGTTTGCAGATACCCCAGCGGCCGGAAACGCCGCTCATGAATTTCGACCCGCGTGCGAGCTGGCCGAGGTAGTTCTTAGATGCCCGTGCGTATCCGCGTGCCGAATTGCACGCTGTTGACGATTTCCTGCGCCGAAATATTTTTGGGGAAGTAGGTGCCGCCGATCTTCGCGTTATGAATCGAGCAGCCCTCGAGATCGAGGTCCCGCAGGTCGAGGCCACGCAAGTCGGCATCCCGCAGGTACGCATCGCGGAGAATGAGCTTCGACACATCCACCTGGCTCAGGTCGACGGCCCGCAGATCGGCACCCGAGAAATCAATCTGCTGGCGGCCTTGAATATGCTCTTCGAAATGCTTGATGTCGTACTCGCGCAGGTCGCGAAACGCCGGATCGTCGATGAATTTCGGTACAGGCATAGAGTGTCTCCCTAATGAAAGTCTAGCACGTGAATAAGGGCGGGATGCGCTCGGTTTTGCCGACAAATCGCCTGATTTCGCCGCTGCGCGTGCGTCTCCCGACCCTGCACTTTGTCGATCATCCCTTAGCGTCGGCGGCAACGCCGAATCTACCACCAACCACTCCAAACCCGCCGAAACTACTCCCCCGTAGCCGAATTCGCAAGAATTCGGAAATCCATCAGCAAAATGCCGCCCGTTTCTACCCAATTTCCAGCTACTGAAAACTTTTCCACTATTTCCTTGCTTTTGGGCCACCACCTGTGCTACAGTCGCATTCACAAATGACCGTGCGAACGCAGCTACTGCAAAAGCAGACGTCTCGCCGGGATCGTGTCAGTTGGCGACCTCTCGGACCGGAGCCGCGGCGCGGCCACCACCGCTGAAACCTCCGCTAGCCAGGCACCCCGGTCCCGCGGCGCAGAGCCGCACTCGCACGGGTGGAGAATCGGTCCGCAGCTCGTTGCCATCGGCCCCCTGGCTGATCATGCGCGCCAGCTCACCCATGACCGACGCCCCAATGGGCCCATCATTTTTTGTTAGCTGTTAGTCGTTAGCTGTTAGTCGTTAGCTGTTAGTCGTTAGCTGTTAGCCAGAAGGACCAAGGACCAATGACCAATGACCAAGTGGGAATGCGGAATTGGGAATCGGGAATGCCAGACAGCGAGTTCCATATTCCCCACTCCCAATTCCCAATTCCCAATTCTTGCCCCTCACCCCTGGCCCCCGACCCCCGACCCCTATCCCCTATCACGTGAGCTGCTCCGCGCACCACGGGCAATGCGCCCAGAATTCGCGCAGCACGCCCCAGCCGCACCGGTCGCAGATGTCTTTGCTGCCGGCGATCTTCCACGCCTGCTTCACTTTCGTGTGGCACCACGGGCAGTAGCGCATGAAGGCCATCAGATCCTTGCGGTCGCACTTGGCGTTGCGGCAGCGGGCTTCGTAGCGGCGATCGGTGTACGCACGCTCGGCCACATCCTCGAAGCCCGGCCCATAGCACCAGGGACAGTACGCCCAATCGAGCTTCGTGCCGCGGTTGCAGCGCGGACAGACTGCGGGGAAGGTCGATTCATCGCGCAGAATCTTGCGGTCATCGCCACACCACGGGCAGGCGAGCATGAATTCCGACACCGGCCCTTCGCACTTCCGGCAATGCAGATGTGTATCGAGTTGCCGGCCGAATTGCCGTTCGAATTGCTGCAGGCGGATCGCCTTCCAATCGCGCTTCGTCGTGCGCTTGGTTTTTTTTGGCTGCCGGGTGCGCAGGTAATGGCGCAACACTTTCGGCTTCGCCCGCAGGTAGGCGGCGAGCATTTGCCCGGCGTCGTCGAAACGCCGACTGGGTTTCAAGTCGAGGGCACGGCGCAGGATGGCAATCATGTCGGGGTGAAGCACCAGCCGCAGCCGCGTGTAACCGGCCAGCGGCCACTCGAACGGCCATTCGGGCAGGCGACCCGAAAACATTTGCCACAGAACCAAGCCCGTTGCGAACACATCGGACCTTCGTGACGGCCGGCCCATCGCCTGTTCCGGGGCCATGTAGCCCACGGTGCCGGCGCCGGAAGCGGAAATCGTGCGATGGGCGACTTTGGAGATGCCGAAATCGGTGAGCCGCAGCCGGCCGTCCGCGAACAGCAGCAAATTATCCGGCTTAACGTCACAATGAATTACATGCTGTTCATGGGCGAACGCGACCGCCCGCAGCAACTGCTCACCAAAATCGAGCGCGCTGCGCAGAGAAAGCCGCCGGGCCAATCTCTCTTCCAGCGATTCTTCGCCGAGCGGAAGCGCGATCACCAAATGGCCGTCGATGAAGTCGGCACTCTTGAGCCGCAAGATGTTGGGGTGATCGAGCTTCGCGGCGAGCCGTACCTCGCGGGAGAAATCGTCGAGCGACTCCTTCGTCACCAAGCCTTTGTGCGGAATCTTGAGGGCGACGTGAATGCCTTCCAAAGTATCGAGCGCACGAAACACCGTCGCGTAAGGCCCATTCGCCAACCGCGATTTGAGTTTGTACTTGCCGATTTTTTGGCCGGGTTTGAGCAAGGGGAGGTGAGTAAGTGAGTAACTGAGTAAGTGAGTAAGTGAGTAAGTGAGTAAGTGAGTAAGTGAGTAAGTGAGTAAGTGAGTAATGAGATATAACCGAATGTTGTGTTCTATGAGGAGATGAAAAGGCGGCGTATCCTGCTGGTGATTTGAATTTTTATTTCACAAGCGGCCCGACGAGGGCAACGGAGGATACGCCATGCGACAGGTTACGACAGAAGAGCTTGCCAGTCCAGCAGCCACGCTTGATCGTGAGGTGCTTGAATTCCGATCGCAGTTCGGTCAAT
>JAKOXH010000026.1 GCA_029781135.1 Planctomycetota bacterium | reverse complement strand
CATGAACCGCAACTATCTCACCGGTCAAGAAGGTGACCGCATCAACGCCCTGCTCGCCGCCGCCGGCTACAACCTCCGCAAGCTGCTGCGGTGGATTGTGCTTGCGCCCATTTTCTGGCTCTGGTGCCGGCTCACTGCTACGATTGTCACTCAAGTCACACCACAATCTCGTCTCGATGTGCTTGAACCCGTGCCCGTGGGAACCCCAAAATCACGATCACCCCGACCGAAGCGTATTTTTCAGGGACGACTAACTACTCATCTTTTCCCACCAATTCACTTCCCTCCTTCATCGCACCTCGCCTGGTTTATCTTTTTGATCCGCAAGAACTTGGAAAAACTTCTCAGCCCTTGGCGGCTGGCTATACGATTTTTCACTCTCTTCATTGTCAAAACCACTTTCCGCGGGCGGACCAGGCAAAACGAGAGAACATGCGTATGAAACGAATCACTTATCCCATTGCCGTGGCGGCCGCCGTGGCCGCTCTGGCAGCGCCCGCCCGCGCCACGATCTACGGCACCATGTCGAACTTCGACGTCTTCAACGACACGCCCGAAAACTGCTACGGCGCGGAACTCGAACTCGAAGGCGTGCACGCGGCCGATGTCTACAACACCTATCCCTCGCACTTCGACCACCGCAACGTGACCGAGTACAACGACGGCACCACGTTCGGCACGCGCGTCACCTTCACCGGCTACAACTTCACCGCTGACGGTTTCATTCCGCCGACTCCCGGCCAGTCGACCAATGGCCATGCCTGCGTCGATACCGCGGGCTGCGAGCACTTTGGCTTCGCCGTTAATACGCAGCCAACCGCTACACGGTATTTTTGGCTAGATTCCAACAGCCAGCGCATCGGCACCACGCCGCTGGCCGTGCCGACACCATCTTGGACGTACATTCCTCCGGCTGGGAATCAACCCGCCCAGCTGCAGGCACAAGTTGAACTGCCCGAAAATGAAGATCACGTTCAACAGGCCGATGCGATTTGGATGAAGGTGTACAAGACCGAAATCCAGCGACCCGCGAAGCTGGAAGAACTGATGTCCGGCAATGCCGTGGTTCCCGAGGATCAAGCGGAAGTCGAAACCGAATGGGAACTGCTCGAACGCGGCGTGGTGGGCGATGCCCAAGATAAGGTCAACAATGGCGACGAATCCGTCATCCGTCGCTACGAGTTCTACAAGTACACCGGCCCCTACACCCCGGAGCACGAAGCCGATTCGGCCTACGACAGCAAGACCATGAGCGATCCGCCCGCCAACGAGTTGGGCGATTTCATCGCGGCCAATATGGTCGCCGCCAACTTGGTTCCTGTCGCTCTGGTTCAAGGCGATTACAACGAAGACGGCGTGGTCGATGCCTCCGATTACATCATGTGGCGCCACCATCAAGGTTCGGAAGTCTACCCGCTCATCGACGGCGACCACAGCAACGTGGTCGATGACGGCGATTTAGAAGTGTGGCAAAGCCACTACGGCGGCAATCCGGCTCAGGCGGCCTTGGCGGGCAGCAATGTAGTGCCCGAACCCGTCTCCCTCCTCCTGCTGCTCACCGGCGTGGGATTGACCGCCGCCGGCCGCCGCCGCGATTCATGATGTGCTGTTATTCAGTCGCCGTGGTCAGGCGGGCTGGCCCGCGCCGCCGCCACGGCGGCTGGATCTTCTTTCAACAGGAAACCAAGACCCCTATCGAAACACCCGCGGAACAGGCTCAAGAAGCCGGAGGACGTATTCCCGGCGCTCAGGAAGCAGATGTCGTCTGCCTGAGATTTCGCGGTTCTATAGTTTTACGAGTTCGCTCAGTAGTTCGCCGGTGGTGCAAAGTTTGATCTCTGGGATGCCCTCGAAGTCCCGGTCGTCCGACCAGAGCGGGTAGCCTCGGGCAAGCACGAGAGCCAGTAGCGGAATATCGAGCGGATCGCGTTGTCCGACGAGCTGCGTAGCGAGATCCAGTTGATGTTCGTACGAAGAGGGCTGGCAAGCAAAAACTGGCAGCAGTTGAAACTCGTCATACAACTCTAGTTCCGGTTTTCCGAGCCGCGATGCTAACCACGAGATGTGTCTAGAAACTTCAAAGAGCGTCACTTGCGGCGAGAACCGTTCGAACTTCGTGGAGAAGATAATTTCGCGTGCTCGGCCGCCCAGCATGGCCGAAAGTAGGCAGTTGGCATCGACGGCGAGTGGTTCTGCGACGGCTTGAACCGCCTACGAGGAATGTCGGAGGGCGTCGAACTCGGCCAACAACTGGTCTTCGGTCAGCCCTTGCCGGTGCATCGCCGTGCGCATTTCATCGGAGAGGCGATAGAACGACTTTCGTCGCTCGTCGGCGGCAAGCTTCTCGCGAACGGCTTGCTGGACGAACTCGCGAACGGCGCTGCCGGTGACGCCAGTCGATTCGATTTGGTGGAGCAGATTTTCAGGGATTTCAATTTGGAGCATGGCGGACAGCCTCGTTTTGATTATAGCCAGCGAACTCGCCTTTTTCCAATGCGGGAAACGGCGTGGCCCAGTTGCTATAGAACGGTCTTGGAACGCTAATCGACGCTGATCTTCGCTGATCGGGGATTAGTGAAGATTAGTAAGAATTAGCGTTCCCTTTGCGAGCTAGAAGACCCCGCCACCGCCGACGTTGGCGTTCTGGAGCGACAAGATTTGCTGTTGCTCCTGTCTCACGCCGTCGAGGAATTCGTTTCGTCTTTCATCGTCTTCGCCGCCGATCTTTGCCCGCAGTGCCTTGCTTTCATCATCGGTTAGCTCGATCCCCAAGTACTGTTTCACAACCAATGGATGAACCTTTTGGAGGACGACATTATCGGCGGCGCGGCCTGCGATCTGGGCCAGCGCGACCATCGTGGCGGCAAGTGTGGGTTGATCGTCGCTAGACTTCAGAATCTCGGCCAGCGCAGGCGTGGCCTTGGCGGCTTTCTTGCCGAGACCACTAATCGCGCGGATGGCATCGATGCGGTCGCGCTGCCGCGAGGGGTCTTTGAGAATAGCCACAACTTGGTCGACGAGGCCGGTGGCCGTCGCGTCATCGAGCAGCGGGAGCAGGCCGCGAGTTCGGCGGCGGACTTGTTCGTCGGCGTGGAACAGGAGCTTGGGTAGTGCAGCCGGTTGATAGAGCAATTTGGGTCGCTGAGCCATGCCGCCGCTGAAAGGCGGACTGTAAACCAGGTAGCCCAGTGCCGCGCGGATCATTTCTGGGTCCTTGCTTTCCAAGTTCTTGTCGATCAGCTGGCGGGTCTTTTCATCGAGTTGCGAGCCGCCCGTAACGGTGCGGCCCGCACGCACAAGAACGCCGAGCGCCGCACTGCGAACCCCATTCTCGCCAGATGATTCTAGGTCTCGCACAATTTTCAACGTCGACTCGTCATCGGTCTGCAATTGTGACAACAGGTTAACGGCGAGCCATTTCCACTTCTTGGGCTCCTTCTGGAGTCGGGCAGTGAGGTCGGGCACCCAGTACGGGGCGAGCGTTTGCGAGCGGTCATTGGGAATCAGTCCCTGCAAAACGGCCCGCTTCAACTTGCCCTCGGGATCATCGCCGCCTTGCAGGATCATGAAGTCGTATTCACCGGCGACGTCGAGGATGGCGGCGGCGGCTTCGGGGCCGTAGCCGGCGCGGCCAAAGGCGGCGAGGGCTTTGACGGCCTCGATCCGCTTTTCAGTGCTGAGCTCGGTCTTCCAGACGTTCCGCCATTCCTCGAACGGTTTGCCGTCGTAGCGGAGGGCCTGAGGAGCGAGGAGCGAGGAGCGAGGAGCGAGAGGGGGAGTGGCTTGGGAATTGGAGTGGTTGGAGTGTTCCTCGTTCCATTGTTCAACCCGGAAGTCTCCAACCGCGGGCTGGAGGTTTTTGGACTCCGAATCAAGGGACGCGGCCGGCGGGTTGCGTAACGGCTGGGGAGCGGGTTGCTTGCGTGGCAAGGCGTTAATCGCTTTCACGATTTCATGTTCTCGGCTTTGGGCAGCCATCCACAATTCCCGGGCAGCCCCAAACTGCCGCTCGGCTGAATCGTACGCGCGCTGGGCTGCTTCTACGTTTTCGCCCTTTGCCACGGCTAGCCTAAGTTTTGATTTGGCTTCTTGCAGCGGTGGCATCAACGATTCAGCCTCGTCTTTCGCCTTCGTGACAGCTGCGCTCGCAACATGCTGCGCTTCCTCCAAGCGCGCACGGTCAGCGTCGGAATCGCCGGCTTTGCCGAAATAGAGCTGTCTCTGGATTTCTTTGAATTGCCGTTGAGCGTCTTCAAATGATCCTTTGGCATCATTGAACTGCTGCTGGGCCTGTTGGTACACGCGTTGGGCTTCCTCCACAGAATCTCCCTTAATATTCGCCTCGGAGAATCTCGCCTGTGCCTCTTGCTTGGACTTTATCGCAGAATCAAAGGTACGTGACGCAACATCGATAGCTTGCCGCGCCGCTTCTTCGGCTTCTTTCAAGCGCGCACGGTCAGCATCGGAAACGCCACCGAGCTGGACGTTGATGCGGCCGGATTGGACGGTGTCGCGCGGTGGGGTTTCGCCTGCGGCGTTATAAGCCGGGCCGCCAGCGATGTGGCGCACGACATAGAACTTCAGCGGGTTGAGTTCGGCGAGGTCGTCGCGGTTGAGGATGGTGGCGATGTCCTTCAGGTTGGTGGTGGGCCAGACGTGGAGGCCGACGAGGATGTCATTGGGGTGAATGGAGTTCTGATCTTCCCAAGCAATCGTGTGTCCGTCGTTTGCTGACACCTTCACGCCGCCGTCGTAGCCGAGGGCTTTGACGCGCTGGAGGTCGTCGGCCGCGATCGGTTCCAGTTCCAGGCCGAGCCGCTTCCAAGCCAAGTCGGCCAGCTTCTGGTCTTCGAGCGAGGGGAATTTAGCGGCATGAGCAGCTATAGGACCCTCGCCGGCAGCTCCGGCGACAGGCATGCCTTCGTTCATGCCGGGAGGACTCATAATTCCGCCTGCGGATTTTGGCACACGATTCGCGCTTTCTTTCAGGCTTTCGAGTTCTCCGCCGGCACGGGTGAATTGGATTCCAACCTTATCGGCGGGCTCGCTGTTGTCGGTGCGACGGATGCTGCCATCGACCCACGCGGCATACCAGCCATCGCCCCATAATTGGCCCAGGCCCTTCGTGGGTGCGGCGCGGTCGAAGTTCCAGTCTTGTGGCTTGGTCCATTCGACGGCAAGATCGGCATTGGCTTCGACGATGGCGATCGTTTTCGAAGTGCCGTCAGTAATATCTTGGAAACGAAGTCCGTTCGGCGTGCCGTTGAACACGCATTCCTTGCCCACCACGCCGAGATAATTCGTGAACCCAGGCTTGTCGATCTTCGGATTCTTGAACACGGCTGGCATGCGGGCGATGAGTTTACGGTTGTGTTCGCTTTCCCAAGGCTCGCCGAGATGGAATTCGCTATACAATTTCTCCTCAGCGAGGAAGGGCAGTAGGTAGACTCGCCAACTGAGCAGGGGCCGACGCTCCGGATCGTACAGCGCATTGGCGGGCAATGAGTCTCGATTGCCCACATTGTTTTGCACGGCCATGATGAGTTTCTTGAGATTCTTCTGAGTGACGTCCTGTGCGGCCGCATTCTTCTGCGAATCTGTTTTCTCCGTGTCCTTCGTGGTTGGCTGTTCTGCTTGGCCGATTTTGGGGAGGTAGACGAACGCCAGTGTGGCGGCGGCGAGGAGCGTGGCGAGCGTAATGGCGAGGGACTTGGGCGTGATGAGCATCGGGTCGTCCTCCAATTGCAGGATGTGGCGGATGCGGGTGCGTAACGGGCCAGCGGCCATGTGCGAAGAAACGGGGAGCGAGCCGGGTCGTCCTCGACCCCGAGGGAGCGGGAAGGGCCGGGGGCGGGGACGCCCCGGCTCGCTGGTGTCGCTGCGCTCGCTCAGCTTGGAAGCGATATTCAGCAACAGTTCGGCGTAGGCGTGGGGTTGGTGGGTGCGGGCGACGACGGCGGCGTCGCAGCAGGCTTCGCGTTCGCGGCGGACCCAGGTGGAAATTAGCCAGACGGCCGGGTGGAAGAAGAGCAGCGATTCGATGATCCGCTGGGCGAGGTTCACGACGTTGTCGTAGCGGCGGATGTGGGCCAGTTCGTGCAGCAGGACCATTTCGATTTCGTCGGGGCTCCAGCCGGTGAGCGCGGCGGGCGGGAGCAGGATCATCGGCCGGACGATGCCGATGAGGACCGGGGCGGCGACGCGCTCGCACACGGCCACCGTCACGCGGCGCGTGACGCGGAGCGACGTGGTGAGGCGGGCGAGGGCGTCGGCGATGGGGCCGGTGGTGATCGGCGTACTCGCGCGGCTCAGGCGGCGCGTGCCGATGAGGCCGGTGAAGAGGAGCGCGAACGTGAGCGGCGTACCGATGAGCCAGAGCCAGGGGAGGTAGGGGATGGCGGCGGCGAGGGGCGAGGAGCGAGGAGCGAGGGCCAGATGGTTGAGAGTTGAGGGTTGAGAGTTGAGGGAGGTTGAAGGCTGGGAAGGGGCGAGCGGCGAGCGTTGAGCGTCGAGGGCCGGAAGGGGTGGGGCGACGGGGGATGATGGTGGCGAGGCGGTGGTGGGGGTGTGGAGTTCGATGATGGGTGGGGTGAATGGGGTGGCGGTGGTTGGGGGGAGATTCTGTGTGATTGTATTTGGTAAGGCGGTGGTTGATGGCGGTAGATTCCCGCCACGGCGGGTAAACTCTTTGGCGGCCGACGCTAAGGTGTTTTCTCTGGAAAGCCAGGCGGCGGCGAGGGGCGTGGCGGTGATGAGTGCCAGGCACATGAGCGCGAACGTGTAGCGCGTGGTGGGGGCGGCGTTTCGCAGAATCAGGCGGCCGGCGAAGGCGACCGCGGCGACGATCGTGCCGAGCCAGAGGAAGTGGACCATCGTCCAACCGGCGAGGGACCAGAGGTCGCTGGCGAGCGCGGGGAAATTGGCGTTCATCGTTTGTTCTCGGGGAGAAAAGTTGTCTCACGCAAATGCGGGGAAGAATGACCAATGACCAAATTCGCGCGATTGGTCATTGGTCATTGGTCATTGGTCATTGGTCATTGGTCATTGGTCATTGGTCATTTCTTTACGACGTCCTATTTGTGGATTCATCTCTTACCTTCGCGACTTTGCGTGAGGTCGAGTTGGATTCGAGCAGGTGGCGGAGTTCGGCCAGTTCGGCGGGGGTGAGCTGGCCGGCTTCGACGAGGTGGGCGGCGAGGCGGCCGGCGGAGCCGTCGAAGATGTTGTCGACGAGTTTGCCGACCATCGACTTGGCCGCGGCAGCTTGCGTGACGGCGGCCGACCATTGTTGGCCGCGGGTCGCCTGCTTGCGGCGGACGAGGCCTTTATCGAGCATCACGCGGAGCATCGTGGCGACGGTGGTCGTGGCGACGTCGCGCTCGCGGCGGAGCGTTTCACAAATGATTCCGAGCGGCGAGGGGCCGCGGTCCCACAGGACGCGGAGGATTTCGAGTTCGCCGTCGGTGGGATGGGTGCTGGGTGGGCGGGGCATGGGAGCAGTGGGGAAGGGGGAGTTGGGAATGGGGAATGGGCGGCGGCGGTGTCGAGCATGCTTGCCGTCGCTCGTATTCTAAAGAATTAGAATGACGTGTCAAGGGGCGACGACAAAAATATTTAGCCGACCCCTTTGGGGTCGGCGGAAACTCGTGCCCATGGTCTGCGTGGGAACGGGATGGCACGACGCTTTGCGTCGAGGAGAACGGGAATCGTGCGGCCGCGGAGCGGCGGGGGAGGGCGTTCCCACGCGGAGCGTGGGAACGAGATCCGATTACTGGAAGATTACTAAACCAAATTGGGCGGGGGAGGAACCGGAAGTGGGTGGGCCAGCCCAGGATTGGTAGCCGACGCGGGGTATCGTGCGTTGGGCGGAGACGGCCCAGACTTGTCGCGCGGTGGGCGGCTTGTCGGCAAGTTCGGCGAGCGGGATGGCGGCTTCGACGGTCCACGATTCATCATCGTTCGCCGCCGCGACGAACCATTGGGGGTTCCACGTGGCATCGCCCCAGCAAGCATCATACACCCAGCCGCGATGGTCGATGGTGAGTTCGAACGCGGTTGTGTAATCGCGATCGGTGTCGAGGCGCAGCTTTACGCGATCGTGTTGGGTGAGATCGGCGTCGTGTGGGCGCGGCGCGTCGTCAGCGTCGTAGTTGCAGCTGGGGCATTTTGGGCATTGGATGGCGATGTAGAAGTATTGATCGTCGTAGGCGAGTTGGGCGAAGGGGGTGAGCGTTGGGGTGACTTGGTCGGTGTCGCGATTTTCGGTTGGGTGGTGGGGGACGGACAGGAATGTCCGTCCTACGGCGGAGGGGTCGGCAAGTTGGAGGTGGTCGGCGTTGGCCCAGAACTGTTCGTCGAGGTGGCCATCAAGGTGGGGCGGCTGCGTGGTTCGGCGACAGGTCGCAAGTTTTTTGGCCGGCGGGTTTTCGTTGGGTTGGGTCAGCCATTGCTCTGCCGTGGCACATTGTCGCCAAGGGTCGAACTCGGGCAGTTGGCCGAGCGTGAGGAAGAACCGTTGGGCGGGATTCGCGTAACCGAGTTCACGTTGGGCGGTGGTTTCGGCGAAGCGCACGGCCGGTTCGGCGTAGAGGCTGGGGCGGGCGGTTTTTAAGTAGTCGGCGAGTTGAGCAGCGCGGCGGAGGCGGTCGTCGTGGGTGAGCGTGGGGGTGGCGGGAAGGAGGGCGGAGGTTTGTTGGATAGGGTGGGTGTTTTTGGAGTTGGGAGCGGGTTCGCCGCCCGCTGAAGCGGGCTCGCCAATTGACGCGGGCTCGCCAGCGGCGGAATGCATCGCCGTGGTTTTCATGCGGTGGGCGAGTTCGCTGCTGGCGTAGAAGTGGATGAGCCAATCGAGCGCTTGATCGACGTGTGGATGATCGGGATAGCGACGTGCCAACAGAAAATACGTGTCGGCGGCGAGGTCGAGGCGACCGGTTTTGCGATAGCCTTCGGCAAGCTGGGCGAGGAGTTGGCCACCGTCATTCGGCGGCAGGCCATCAATCATTTTGGAAACTTGTGCCGCCCAGGCGGCGTTGCCTTCGCTGCGTTCCATGAGTTCCTGCAGATGCCGGCGGCGCGTGGCGAGCTGGCGAAGTGATTCTAAATCTTGCGTGGGCAAATCGGCCTGAGGGCGGCGGGCATCACTGCCTGGGGTAAGCGTGATGCCGGCGAACAGGCCGCGAGCATTCCCCTGCTCGGCGAGAGAAGTGCGGAGCAATTTGAGTTCGCAGTTATCTGGCGGCGATTGGTGCGTGACGTGAAGCAGGTCGCGGGCCGGGGCCGTAAAATCAGCGAGTGCCGCACCCAGCCACGGCGAAAAACGGCCGGTGGCCAAGAGCTCATCGCCCCGTTCGCTACGTGGCAACACGCCGTAGACCTTTTTTACCGCCCACGGGACAAGACCCGTGGCGGAAGCCAATTCCTGCTGCTGAGTGGTGTCAGCCGATGTAACGATTGCATGTGCGATGAGCTGTTCAAGGAACGCATCGAATGACGACTCATTTGCGGCTGAGTTGTGTTTTGTGAGCACCACTTCGGGTCGCCAAGTTCGTAGTGAGCGCACGATGTGGCTTTCGAGTTGCTGCACCGCGCGACCGTCGTTTTCGCGATTGAGGGCTTGCAGTAAGTCGGCTGGGGCGAGCGCGAGATCGGCGGGCGGCAACGGAAAACGCCAGGCCGTCTGCGATGCGGCGGCGCCGGCGAGGAGAAAGGCTTCGGCGGTGCGTTGGGGTGAGTGCATCGACCCGGTCGCTGAAGCGACACTCGCCATGTTCGGAGTGGAAGCGACACTCGCCGTGTTGGGAGTCGAAGCAGCGGTTTTTGGAGTAAAGAGTGTATCGACAGCGATGATGTAACCGTCGGCGGCACCGTATTGCGCGAGGAGTTCGAGCGGGACATCGGTTGGTTCAGCGAATAGGGCGAGCAGCGCGGCGCGCTGGCCACCGGAACGCTGCGCGTGCCAGGTGCGGCCACCATCCGTGGTTGCGAAGATGTTGCCGAGATCGCCGGCGGCCCAACCTTGCATCGCATCGACAAAAGTGAGCGCGCGGAGCGGCGTCGTGAGGCCGGTGGCGAGCGATTCCCAAGATTGGCCGTTGTCGGGCGAGTGGAATACGCGAGAACCGGGTGAGCCGGCAACCCACACGTGCGAGCCAACAGTCGCTACGGCGGAGAAGTCGAAGTAGTCGGCGGCAGTCGATGGCAACTCACCCGGCGGCGTTTGCCAGCTTCGTCCTGCGTCGTGCGTCGTCATGATGAGTCCGCCATCGCCGATGGCCCAACCGCCAGTCGGGGTGACGAGTTTCATTGCGCGAAATGCGCGTTGCGAAGATGCCGCGAGCGGCGAGTGAACGACGCGATGGCGATTGAGATTGGCAAGCGAGCCCGCGGGGCCGGCGACGGCGCCGAGATCGGCATCGAGAAAATCGCCGGCGAGCCAACTGCCGGTGCCATCGGCGGCGAGGGGCTGCCAGGTGGTGCCACCATCGCGCGTGGCGAAGACGCCGGACGGCGACACGGAGGAACAATCGCCAAAAGCAATGCCATGGTCGCGGTCGAAAAACTTCACGCCGGCAAGCCGGGGCAGAACGGGCTGCGATAGCGCGAGCCAAGTGGTGCCACCATCGTCCGTGCGAAGAACGATGCCACGTGTTGCCGGTTGCAGCGGCCGGCTTTCGCCGCCGACGGCCCAGCCGCGCTGGGCGTCAATGAAAAAGACGCCACTGAGATTGCAGGTGGTGGTCGACTGCTGTTGTTGCCAAGTCGTGCCGCCGTCGCTGGTATGCCAGATGACGCCACGATCACCCACGGCCCAACCAGTGTTGGCATCGATGAAATGCAGGGCGGCTAGGGCCGCGTCGTGGCGCATGGCGCGCGTGGTGGGGGAAGCATTTTCGGTCGAAGAGGAAGCGGCTGGATTCGCCGCTGTCGCGTTAGGCAGTTGCTGAGCAACTGCGGTTGAGGACGCCAGCGAAAGCGATGCCAATAATAAGCTGCAGGTTATGCGCCGTGCGCGGCATCTTGCCAGTGCGGAACGTTCCATCGTCGCCACCAATCGTTATGTTTCTGTTCGTCGCTGGCATTTTAGCGGCTGTGAGCAAATGGACCTAGGCGATTGCGTGATCGAGGCATGCGTTTGATCCAACCATCTGCCGCTGGCGATCGCTAGAAACAAGTAGAAAAGTACCGCGAAGCTGGGACGTTAACGCCCGATTTTGGCGGCGGTGCCGAATGTGCTAGCAGGGCGTTTTCGCGGGGATTGTGAGCTAAACTTGCTTACCGCGCGGGAGTTGCGCGAGCATTCAGTGATGGGCCTGTGATCGCCGCCGGCAGAGCCGGCGGCTTGGTGAGAACAACGATGAGCAATCGCCCGAGTCAATTGGAACAACTGGCGTCGCAGGCGACGACGCTCTACTCGCGGCCGACGGTGGCGATGGAACTCTTGCGGCTTACCGAACGGCCCGCCGTCGACGCGCGCGAGCTCAAAAACTGCGTGGCACAAGATCCGGCGCTCGCGTGCAAGTTATTGCGGGTTGTGAACAGCTCGCTGTTTGGTTTGCACCGGCCGGTGGCTGATTTGAACCAGGCGATTGGCCTACTCGGAATCAAGCCGCTCAAGTTACTCGTGTTGGGGTTCACACTGCCCGATACGCTGTTCGCCGGCATTGCCGCTCGGCAGTTGCAATGGTATTGGACGAACACACTCACCCGAGCGGTGGCCGCCCGCCTATTGAGCGAACAGCTATGGAAGCAATCGGGCGACGAAGCGTTCACGGCCGGTTTGCTGCACGACATCGGCATTCTGGTGCTGCTGCGCGAATTGGGCGAGCCCTACGCGCGCTTTGTGAATGGCGTGATCGAAGAGAACTGCAGCCTGGCCACGCTTGAACAAGATACGCTGGGCTTCGATCATGTCGATTTGAGCGCGGCCCTCCTCGAGCGTTGGCAACTGCCGCAGCGGATGGTCGCCGCCTTCGAAACGCCGAAGCGCACGGCACGCTTAACGCGGTTGAGTGTGGCGGAGGGTGAGTTGCCGCAAATCTTGCACCTTGCCGATCTGCTGGTGCAACTGGTGGGGCAACGACGATACGGCGTGCTGGCCGAGTTGATGGAAGCCGGCAAGCTCTACCGCGGCATGACGAAGGCGATGCTCATTCACTTGGTGGAATGCCTGCAGCCGCAAGTAAATCAATTGGCGGAAGTATTGGCACTCGAACTTGGCGAAGGCCGCGATTACGTGCAAGTGCTGCTGGAATCGCAACGGCAAATGGGCCTGCTCGGCGAGGAAATCGCCAGCGAAGCGGTTATCGAAGAAGACGAGCGGATTTATGAGTTGCTGTTGACACAGGCTGCCGACCTGACGGCCGCGATGCAGTCATATTTGGCAGGCCGGAAAGCGGGCACGAAACCCAAACGCCAAGCGCAGCAAACGCATGCCGCGCACGCTGGCCAGCGTCAGCCACGGGGCGTCGTGACCGGCCAGGCGAACGACGGGAGAATGACGCTCCTGCAGTCGCTAACAGTTGCGGCCACCCGCTGCCGCGACTTGCGACAGGAGTTGAGTCTACTCCTCGTCGAGAGCAGCGAAGTGACCTCGGCGACGGTGGTTGACGATCCAACGGCTTCCGAACGGATTCATCGTGCATTGGCCACGGCTTGTGACACCCTCCACGACGAAGAGGCCACGATTTTGCCAGTGGCCGATGGCCGAATAGCGGTTGTTCTGGCGAATTGCGAACGGCGAGCCGCCATCAACATTGCTCATAGCGCCATTCGCGAATTCGGCAATGTGGCCGAGCCGCAGGCGAATAACGACTTCGGGCCGGGCCGGCTGAGCATCGGCGTCGCGACCATTGGGGCGATTCCCAAGAACTTCGATGCCGCCCGACTCGTAGAAAGCGCGACGCGTTGCCTCGCCGCCGCTCGAGCTGGCGGTATGAGCGCGGTGAAGAGTATTGAAGCGTGAGAGGAGGAACGAGGCGCGAGTTGCGAGGAGCGAGAAAGAAGTGTTCGGCGGGCGACCGTCGTCGCGATCCTGCCATTCTCGATCTAGCGGCACCGTTAAATCATCCACTACGCCAGCGACATCGAGCGTGGTATCATTCCCTCATGAGTACGCCTGAGCCTCCGAATCCGCCGTCTGCGCAAACGCCCCCTCGAACTTCTCAAGACTTGGTCGCTCCTGTCGGCGGGAGTGACGGCGAAAAGCTCCACCAGCCCATCATCGTTTCGCATGGTGTGCTGCGCACGGGGTTGCCGGCGGATTCTTTTCCGCCCTTGCCAGAACTGCAGGCGAGCGACTTGCGCGGTGCGCCGCGCCGTCGTATCGTGTTGCCGATTCTGCTATTCGTCGCCACGTGCCTCTCGACATTTTGGGTGGGGGCCACGAACTGGCGACCGCAAGCGGTCGATTGGACCACGAGCATCCAACAAGTGGTCGCCAATCATTGGCAGCAAGGCCTGACGTACATGGGGGCCGTGCTGGCCATCTTGCTAACGCACGAAATGGGGCACTTCCTGCAAACGGTGCGTTATCGCATTCCGGCTAGCTACCCGCTGTGCATTCCGGTGCCATTCAGCCTGATCGGCACGATGGGGGCCGTCATCAGCATGGATGGCATGCGGGCGAACCGCAAGCAAATTTTTGATATCGGCGTCGCGGGGCCGCTGGCGGGCTTGGTGGTGGCGGCACCAATTCTGTTCTTCGGTGTAAGACAACTAGACTTAGGCACCCCCGTCGCGCCCAATGACATCCAACTCTACAACCCGGTGATCGTGCGCTGGATGATCGAGTGGATGCATCCCCAGTGGGCGGCGAATGCCTCGTGGGTATCGGTGTCGCAGTTGAACCCATTCTTCATGGCTGGCTGGGTCGGCATGCTCATCACTGGCCTCAACATGATGCCGGTGAGCCAACTCGATGGCGGCCACACGATTTACGCGCTCTTTGGCCGCGATGCTTACAAAATCGCACGGGCGTTCATCATCGTGGCAATCGCCTATGTGGTGCTGAACCTGGAACAAGCGGCGATTTGGACGCCGATGCTGATCCTGGTGATCCTGCTCGGCATTCACCACCCGCCGACGGCCGACGACAGCGTGGAACTCGACGACTTTCGCTGGCTGTTGGGCGTCGCATCGATGGCGATTCCGATTCTGTGCTTCCCGCTGCAGGCGATTAAGCAGTGAGTGCGGGGGGAGTGCTTCATGTGTGTTGCGCCGAATGCCCGCCTGCTGAAGCAGGCTCGCCGGAAGGACGGTGGGCGAGCCCGCTTCAGCGGGCGGGGCGTTGGCGATCGAGGTATCGTTTGTAGGGCACGCCTTCCATAAACGCTTTGAGTTCCAATGCGCGACCAATGGCACGCTCCAATGCAACGTTAACCCGGGTGTGCGGGTAAGTGCGATAGTCATTCACGATGTGGTGCCGTTCGGCTTGCCGCAGCGTGTAGCGATAGGCCAGCCGAGCTTGCCGTTCGTCGCGGATGCAACCATCGAAATACTCCTTGCCTTTGGCATCGCGCCAGAATGGAGTGAGGCGGGCCGCGAGCGTATCGTTCACGAGCTTCGCCACGGAACCATGAATCCGCTGCATCATGCGGGGCAGATTGTCGCCCAATCGCAGGTAACCGAGCGTGTGATAGTGGTTATCGATAAGCGACGTGACCCACGGCACGAAGCCAAACTCGTGCGTGTAGTAGTCGAAACGATCCCAGAAGATGTTCTTGGCAACTTCGCCGACGAACGCAGGAAATTGGGCACGGCAACGGGCGGTAATGAAGTAGACCTGGTTGTCGACGAGCCAATGTTCGTAGCGTTTGCGGCCGTGGTATTCGGCGTTGGTGCTGCGCGAAACGTGGGTAATGCGCTTCGACATAGCGGGGATTTTATTTCTGCGAATTGGCAACGTCAATCTCCCGCCCGCTGAAGCGGGGCTCGCCATGAGTGAAATTCGCCCATTTATGGTGCCAGGAGCAGCCGTCCTGGCGCGGCGAGGTAGCCTTTTACTTCGTTGGTGAAGCGGGCGGCGGCGGCGCCATCGACCAGGCGGTGGTCGTAGGTGATCGAGAGCGGCATCAGCAGGCGCGGCGCGAGTTCGTCGTCGAGGTACTGCGGTACGATGCGCGACCGGCCGACGAGCAGGATCGCCACCTGCGGCGGGTTGATGATGGGCGTCGAATAGGTGCCGCCGACCGAACCCAGATTACTGATTGTAAACGTGCCGCCCTTGAGTAGTTCGAGATCGAATTTGCCTTCCCGCACCGTGGCGGCAAGCTCGTCGATCTCGGACGCGATTTGCGAAATGCTCTTGCGATCGGCATCGCGCAGCACGGGCACGATGAGGCCACGTTCGGTATCGACCGCGATGCCGATGTTCACGTACTCCTTGTAAATGATCGTGTTCGTTTCCATATCGACCGACGCGTTGAGCGTGGGATGCCGCTTGAGTGACGAGGCCACCGCCTTGATGACGAACGACATGGCGGTGAGCTTGATGCCGCGATCGGCATAGTCGACCTTGCTTTGCTCGCGTAAGTCCTCGAGGTCGGTGACGTCGGCATCGTCGAAGTTCGTCAGTTGCGGGATCGTCGTGTACGACTCGACCATGTTGCGGGCGATGGTTTGCCGCATCCGCGACATCTTCTCGAGCCGCACGCCGCCGAAGTCGTCGGTATTGGGCGAACCGGGCGGCGTGACGCCGCGCGGGGCCGCGGCAGCAACCTGTTCATTGGTTTCGCGGACGTGGGCGCGGACATCTTCCTCGGTGACGCGACCACCGGCGCCGGTGGGGCGTACGCGGCGAAGATCCACTCCGAGTTGCCGTGCGAGGCGGCGGACGGCGGGGCCGGCCGCGGCCGAGGCGTGACCATCGCCGGGGACTTCATCGGGCTCGGCTTCGGCCGAGGCGACGGGCTTGGCCTTGGTCTTCGTGGCGACTGGCGCGGGGGCTGGTTCGTCGTCTTCCTCTGGCTCCGGTTCGTGCTTTTTCAATTGCGGCTTGCGGGGCGGTTCGACTGTTTCCTTCTCGTCGCCGGCGACGACATCGACTTCTTTCGCACGCTGAGTAACTTGCTTCGCCGACGGCTCACTTGGTTTCGGGGCGGCGGGTTTCCCGCCCGCTGAAGCGGGCTCGCCGGGAGCGGGTGCGGCGGCTGATGGTTTTTCGGAGGTGCCGGTGGGTTCGAGTTCGACGATCGGGGCGCCGATGGCGATGGTGTCGCCTTCGTGGACGAGGATCTTCACGATCTTGCCGGCCTGCGGCGTGGGGATCGGCATCGTGGCCTTGTCGGTTTCGACCTCCATGAGGTCCTGGTTCGCCTTCACGGTATCGCCCTCGCTCACGAAAATCGTGAGGACGTCGCCGGACGCGATGTTTTCGCCGAGATTGGGGAGTTTGATTTGCGTTGCCATATAAGATTGAGGATTGAGAATGCAGGATGCTGGGGGCAGGGATAGGAATCACAGATCCCTGCCCCCCTGTATCCCGCATCCCGCATCCTTTTCTATTTACGCGTACAGCGCTGATTGTTTTTCCGGATCGATACCTAAATCTCGCACGGCGTTGGCGACGCATTGGCCGTCGCATTTGCCTTGCTTCTTGAGTTGGTACAGCGTGGCGAGGGTGATGCACTCGGCATCGACTTCAAAATGGCGACGGAGAGCGCCGCGGCTTTCGCTGCGGCCCATGCCATCGGTGCCGAGGGCGAACAGGCCGCCGGGCACCCAAGGATTGACCTGCTCGGCCACGGCACGGACGTTATCCGACGAGGCCACACATGGGCCCTCGACGCCAGCCAACATGCGGGCCACATACGGCACGCGCGGCGTTTCCGTGGGATGAAGCATGTTCCACCGCTCGCACTCTTGCGCGTCGCGCCGCAGTTCCGTGTAGCTGGTGACGCTCCACACGTCGCTCGAAATTCGATGCTTCTCGGCCAGCATGTTTTGCGCCCGCAACACGTGCCGCAAGATCGCGCCGCTACCGAACAGTTGCACGCGTTGCGTGCCGCCGGCGTCGTTGGACGACACCTTGTACATGCCGCGGATGATGCCCTCTTGGCAGCCGGGCGGCATATCGGGCATGTCGTAGTTTTCGTTGTGCAGCGTGATGTAGTACATCGCGGTTTCGTTGTCTTCATATAGCCGCTTGAGGCCGTCGAAAATCAGCACGGCAATTTCGTACGCGTAAGCCGGGTCGTACGCCCGCACCGTGGGGAACGCGATGGCGTTGAGCAGGCTGTGGCCATCCTGGTGCTGCAAGCCTTCGCCGTTGAGCGTGGTGCGGCCGTACGTGCCGCCCATGATGAAGCCCTTCGCGCGGGCGTCAGCGGCAGCCCACATCAGGTCGCCAATCCGTTGGAAGCCGAACATCGAATAGTAGATGAACATGGGAATCATGTTCACGCCGTGCGATGAGTAGGCGGTGCCAGCGGCGATGAACGACGACATCGAACCGGCCTCGGTAATGCCCTCCTCGAGCAACTGGCCATCCTTGACTTCCTTGTAATACGCAAGTTGATCGGAATCGACCGGCTCGTAGTTCTGGCCAACGCTCGAGTAAATGCCGACCTGGCGGAACAGGCCCTCCATGCCGAACGTGCGCGATTCATCGGGCACGATCGGCACGATGTGCTTGCCGATCTTCTTGTCGCGCAAGAGGTCGCCCAGCAGGCGGACGTAGCCCATCGTCGTCGACATTTCCTTGCCAGGGCCGCGACTCACGAGTTTCGCGAGCGATTTCTCGTAATCTTCAATGCGCGGCACCTCCATCGTTACCGGCTTGATCGAACGCGCGGGCACCGAACCGCCAAGCGCCTGACGACGCTCGCGCAAGTAGATCATTTCCGGGCTGTCTTCGGGCGGCCGATAGAACGGCACCTCGGCCACACGCTCATCCGAGATCGGAATGCCGAATCGCGTGCGGAACTCGCGCAGCTCCTCTTCGTTGAGCTTCTTCTGGTTGTGGGTCATGTTGCGGCCTTCGCCGCCTTCGCCCAGGCCGTAACCCTTGATCGTCTTGGCGAGGATGACCGTGGGTTTGCCCTTCGATTCGGTGGCTGCCTTGTACGCGGCGTAGACCTTCTCGGGGTCGTGGCCGCCGCGGCGCATCTTCTGCAGCTTTTCGTCCGAGTAGGTCTTCACCAAGTCGGCCACTTCGGGGTATTTGCCGAAGAAATCTTGGCGGATGTAATCGCCGCTGGACACGACGTATTTTTGGTACTGGCCGTCGGGCACTTCCATCATGCGTTGTTGCAGTAGACCCGATTCATCCTTTTCGAGCAGCGGATCCCAATCGCCACCCCAAATCACCTTGATGACGTTCCAGCCGGCGCCGCGGAATGCGCCTTCCAGTTCCTGGACGATCTTGCCATTGCCGCGGACTGGGCCGTCGAGGCGTTGCAGGTTGCAGTTGATGACGAAGATCAGGTTATCGAGCCGCTCGCGCGAGGCGAGTGTGATCGCGCCGAGAGTTTCCGGCTCGTCGCATTCGCCATCGCCCAAAAACGCCCAGACGTGCTTGTGGGAGAGGTCGAGAATGCCGCGATCGGTGAGGTAGCGGTTAAAGCGGGCCTGGTAGATCGCCATGATCGGGCCGAGACCCATCGACACCGTGGGGAATTCCCAAAAATTCGGCATGAGCCACGGGTGCGGATAGGATGACAGCCCACCGCCCGGCTGCAACTCGCGGCGGAAGTTCACCAACTGCTGTTCCGTCAGTCGGCCTTCCAGATAAGCGCGGGCATACGCGCCCGGCGAAGCGTGGCCTTGGAAATAGATTTGGTCGCCGTCGTAGCCACTCTCCCCGCGGCCACGGAAGAAATGATTCATCGCCACTTCGTACAGCGTGGCGGAGGAAGCATAGGTAGAAATGTGGCCGCCGATGCCCGCGAAATCGCGGTTGGCGCGGGTGACCATCGCCATCGCGTTCCAGCGAATGAAGCTTTTGATCCGCCGTTCGAGCTCCCGTTTTCCAGGGTAGCGCGGTTCTTTATCGCGCGGGATCGTGTTGACGTACGGCGTGGTCGCGGTAAACGGCAATTCAACGCCATTGCGAATCGCCGCTTCTTCGAGCGCGGCCAGCAACTGCTGCACGCGCTCCGGCCCCTTGCGTTCGAGTACATAGTCGAGCGACTCGAGCCATTCAGCCGTTTCGGACGGGTCGACGTCGTTTGGGATCGGTGAATTCTGTTTGTTGGCAATATCTACTTGAGCCATGCGGCTGGTCCTGCGGATTTGTTCTTATTCGCGGAGACAGGACAACACAAAGAGGGGGAGAATGGGAGATGGGGAGATTCAAACGAAACGTGTTACCGTTGAGTCTCCCCCTCTCCTTGTTTCCCCCTCTTGCTTGTATTTCTCTGTGCGCTTGTGTCTCCACGGTGAATTGTACCTGATTCGGTTATTTTCGCTTCGGCCGATACACTTCCGTCGCGGTGCCGAGGTGGACTTCGCCGGCAAATGCCAGCGTTTCACTCAGCGTGGGGTGGGGGTGAATCGAGTCGGCCAGATCGCGAATCGTGCAGCCCATTTCAATGGCCACGACTGCTTCGGCAATCAGCTCACCGGCACCCGAGCCGACAATTCCACAACCTAGCACGCGATCGGTCGTGGGATCGATCACCCACCGCGTCATTCCGTCGGTGCGGCCATTCGCGATGGCCCGGCCGCTCGCTTGCCACGGGTAAACGGCTGTCGTTACATCGCGGCCGGCACGCTCGGCCTCGTTCATCGTGAGCCCCGCCCATGCAATTTCGGGGTCGGTGAAAACGACGGCCGGAATCGCCTGCGGCTCGAAGGCGGCGGGCCGGCCGGCAATCACCTCGGCCGCAATCTTGCCTTCGTGCGACGCTTTATGAGCCAACATCGGCTCGCCGGCGACATCGCCAATCGCCCAAATGTGCGGGTCGGCCGTTTGCTGCTGATCGTTGACGACGACAAAGCCCTTGTCGTTGACTTTCACCTGCGTGTTTTCGAGTCCGATGCCGCTGGTCACCGGCCGCCGACCGATCGACACCAGCACACGGTCGAACGCGTGCGAGCCCGAAAATTCTGCTCCTTCGGTGATGACTTCGACTTTGTCGCCCGCGCTTTTCAATTCGACAACCTTGGTGGCGACGTAGACGCCGGCCAAGCGTTCGCGCAGGCGTTTTTCTAGCGGCTTCACGAGGTCGCGATCGGCACCAGGCAGTAGGCCGTCCAAGAGTTCCACCACGGTCACCTTGGAGCCAAGTTCCGAGTAAACGGTGGCCATTTCCAAGCCGATGTAGCCACCGCCAATTACCAAAAGCGATTCAGGCACATCTTGTAGCGCCAATGCGCCCGTGGAATCCATGACGCGGGGCGAGTCGATTTTGAACATCTTCGGCATGGCCGGCACCGAGCCGGTCGCCAGAATGCAATGCTCGAACGTCAGCCGCTCGCTGCCCTCACCCCCGTCCCCTTTCCCCGAGAGCGAGGGGTGAACGGCTTCCAACTGCAGCGTTTGCGAGTCGACAAAAATGCCGCGGGCGTTAATGACGCGGACATTGCGACGCTTGGCCAATTGAGCCAAGCCGCCGGTGAGCGTATCGATGACCTTTTCTTTACGGGCGCGAACCTTGTCGATGGAAATCTTGGGCTTGGCGAATTCGATGCCCCAGTCGGCCATTTCGCCGGCTTCGCTGAGGACTTTCGCCACGTGCAGTAGTGCTTTGGAAGGGATACAGCCACGGAGCAAGCAGGTTCCGCCAAGCCGGGGGTCGGCCTCGACAATGGTGGTCTCCAGACCGAGGTCGGCGGCCATGAACGCGGCCGCATATCCACCCGGCCCGCCGCCGAGGACAACAACTTGGGAGTGAATCGCCATAACTCTCTTGCTGGTAAAGCAGTTACTTCGCCAAACCTATAAGTTTACCCGGCTTACCGCGAACGGCCAATGGGAGGATTTGGACGGGCTGAACTCGGCAACCCGCGTCTCGGAAAGACGCGGCCACGTGGTCGCGTCTCTCCGAGACGCGAATGGGGGACATCGTTCACGTCAGAATGTGCCGCAGGGCGGATTCGAGATCGGGGTAGGCGAAGCTGAATCGGGCGGCGGTGAGGGCTTTCGGTAGGACGCGGGCGCCGCCGATGAGCATTTCGTCGGCCATTTCGCCGAAGGCCAGGCGGGCGGCGAACGATGGCATCGGGAACACCGTCGGCCGGCCGAGCACGCGCCCCAGCGTCTTGGTGAACTCGCGATTCGTGACCGGGTTCGGGGCAGTTGCGTTCACGGGGCCAGTGAGCGACGTGCCCACGCCCGTCGCCGAGCCTTCGGGCGTGCCACCCGGAGTTGGCGTTAGCAGAAATTGAATTGTGCGGACGAGGTCGTCGAGTACGATCCAACTCATGTACTGGCGGCCACTGCCGATGACGCCGCCAAGCCCGAGGCGGAAGGGCGTCAGCATTTTCGCGAGCCCGCCGCCCTCGCGGGCGAGCACGAAGCCATTCCGCAAATTCACGACGCGGATGCCGGCCTCGCGTGCCGGCCGGGTCGCAGCTTCCCATTGCTTGCAGACATCGGCCAAAAAGCCGGTGCCCGGGGGCGTGGTTTCATCGACCAGCTCATCGCCGCGCGGGCCGTAGTAGCCGATGGCCGAGGCACTCACGAGGACACCTGGCTTGGTAGCTAAACCGCCAAGCGTTTGGCAGAGGAGGTTGGTGCCGCGGACACGGCTCTCGAGAATGGCTTGCTTGAAGGCCGGTGTCCAGCGTTTGGCGGCGAGGTTTTCGCCGGCCAAGTGTACCACCGCATCAACATCAGCCAGTTCGGCCGCGTCGATCGTGCCGGCCGCTGGATCCCAGCCAATTTCGTTCTTCTCGGTCCGCGGCGCGCGGCGAACCACCGGGCGCACCAAGTGGCCATCGGCTTCGAGTGCCGCGACGAGCGCCTTGCCTATGAGACCGGTGGAACCAGTGACGGCGATGATCATGGTGGGAGTTGTTAGCTATTAGCTATCTCCTTCGTTTCTGATACTCTCGACTGGCTTCTTCAAGGATCCGGCGTTCGGTGCGGGTGAGGCTGTCGCGGCCGTGCTCCTGAATTTTTTGCAGGATGGCATCTACCTGAGCCTCCCGCGATTCTTCCTCATCATCTTCCGAATCATCCGAAGTGTCAGGATCAACGACGCGCAGGCGAGGTTTCGGCTTGAACCGATCGAGTGAGTTCCCGCTGGGAATCAAGCGATCGAGCCGCCAGCCAAGTTGGTAATACAACAACGCGAACGCCGCACCGCCGAGATGGGCCGCGTAAGCCACATTAATATCTCTTTCGCCCGGTCCAATCGGCCTTCCCCAAGCCCCAAACATGTCTTGCGTTACGAATATCAAGGCAAAAACCCAGGCCGGAATCGGGAGCACGCCGTAGATGTAAACCACTTGATGCGGATAGTTCAAACAGAACAGCAACAGAACGGCCGCAATCCCGCCCGAGGCCCCCAGCATGGGAATCGGTAGCCACTGACGATTGACCACGAATTCGCTAGCCACCCAAGTTGCCCCCGCAACGACGATCGCCACGAGAAAGAACGCCAGGTACTCGCGCGGTCCATAGCGAAACTCCACCGAGCGGCCAAAGAACCAAAGCGCCAGCATATTGAAGACGATATGCCGGAGGTCGTTCGGTGCATGCAAGAAGCCATAAGTTAGTAGTTCAAAGAAGCGCCACGGATGCCGAGGAAGGTCGGCGTGCAAACAAAACAGATTCGTAAACCAGCCATCGTTTTGTCCCTGACGGGTGAGTAATTGAATCACGTAGACGGCAAACATCACGATGGCAATTTTCGATGTGAGCGTCAGCGAACTGCCCAAGTGGAAGCCCGGGGCGCGGCCGTAGTAATCGCGTTGATAATCGCGGTCGTAAAATCCCATGGCAGACTGCTTGGTATCGCGAGTGGTGGATAGCGGCACGTTGTCCGCGAAGGCAACGGTATTGTATGCGACCGACGCCCGGAAGGGGACTGCGATTTGACGCGAGCGTGGCAGCCGCTGGCTGTGAGTGGCTGGGGTCGAGCCGAAGGCAAGCCCCCAGTACGCCAGTGCACACCCAAACTCGCCGGGGGCTCACTGCGTTCGACCCCAGCCACCCAGATCGTAATTGAAACCTACCAGCGAACGCCGACGAACGAATGCGTGCGAATAGGTTATGCCTTTCCGAATCGGGCGGCCGTGGGGGCTGCCGACGTGCGCACTACTTAGCGCGGCCGAGAGCCAGCGGTTCAGAACGCTTAGCTGGCACGTTGGAACCAGTTGGATTGTTGATGACTCCCACCTGTTGGGCCTTGAGTTCCTCGGTCAGGGCTCGGTTCTTGGCCATCAGATCGGCAGTGAGTTGACGTGCTTTGGCGAGAAGTTGGTTCACCTGAGCCAGGTGCTGTTCGATCGCCTGACGTTCTTTCGTGATGCCGGCCAAATCGGCCGTCAGCTTTTGCCGTTCCTCGGTGCGATAGGCTTGCAGCTTCTTGCCAGAATCTCCGGCCGCGGTCAACTGGGCAATGTCTTTCTTCACGGCTTCGATTTCGGCGGCCGTGTTCACGCGGCGGCGGAAGAGTTCGTCGAACTCCGTCGCGTAATCGCGTAGCCGACGCTGGAAAATCACTTTAGCGATGCCTTCCTTCTTATCCGGTGGCACGGGCTTACCATCGGCATCCAGGGCGACCTTGCAGAAGGCGTCATCGGCATCGGTGGCGGGCTTGCCTTGTCGCAAATACTCGTTCACCGACAACTTCGGCAGCAGCGCCTTCAGCTGCTCTTCCTTTAATTTGGCGAACGTCTCGTAATTGTCCAGGGGCATGGTTTCATACATGATCCACGGACCGCGACTTGCCCTGATCCGCTGATACTCGAAGTCATTGGGCGCCCAAGGCTGCACCGGCACGAGAGAAGCCTGCTGACCGGCTGCCTGTGCTACCGTGAACTCGCCCAAATACTGCGGGCTGCGCGGCACTCCATTGGGCGCTGCCGGTTGGGGCGGGCCATCCTCAAAGAGAAACACAACGGTATTCGGCTTAAGACCCGGTGACGCTGCCGCATTCGCGGCAGGCGTCGGAGCGGCCGCCGGTGGCGCGCCGGCCTCGGCGCCTTCGGCAGGCGGAGCCGCCGGCGGTGGCGGCGCGGCAAATTTCACGCCGATGGCGCCCGTCTTCTGATCGATCCCCGCCGGCATGACATACCGCCACAGGCGGCCGCGGCGGCGCGTCTTCATCAGTATTTCATGATCTAGCTCGGCAATGCTGGGGATCGAATCGGCATCCTCGGCAATTCTGACCGGTGGATTGAGATTGCGCAAACGGCCGATGATCGTTGCATTGTTCGTGCCATTCTTCAGAGCATCGAGGTCCGCCTCGGCGATCGCTAGGGCTTTCTCATCTCGATTGATCTGGCTTCGCAGCACGGCATTGATGCGCAATGTCTCCGCCGCCAACACGAAGAACCCGACCGTGGCCAAGAAGATGGCCTCGACCAGCAGGACGTATCCCCAGTGCCAAGTTCTGGCGCCTAGGAACGTAAATACGAACGACGCCAAAATCAGGACGATAAGAACGTAAAGAATCATGCTCTAGCGCGCGGCAAGGCCATCCCAACGAGCGGTAAATCACGGCAGTTGCTCAATTTCCATCGTAAATGGGCGATATTCGAGGGTCAAGCAAATCGGACGGGTTCGAGGTGTCCGAATAAACGGGCTTTGCCGTTATTTCCGTGGAGTTAGTGGCGAAACCAGGTGAAATCCACTGCGCGATGCCACAACATAAAAAGCCCTTCCCGCGCGAACGTGGGAAGGGCCTCGACCAAGGAACCGCTCTTGCTCTTCAGCGATCAACCACGACGCTGGCGGTGAGACGGGGCTTGGCCCGGCGAACCGCAAACAAGCAGCAGACAGGGTGCCAGGTTCAGATACCTGTTGAACCATCATTGAGAAGTCGTCCAAGGTCCACACTTTGCCGTTGTTGATGCCCATGGCGCTCAGGAATCGCATCTGAAATTCGCTGCCTGCCATTGGTTAGGCGCGGCGACGGCGAATCATCGCTACGCCGAAAACACTGACCGTTGTGAGCGAACAGGTGGCCGGCTCCGGCACCGTGATAACGCCGACGCGAAGCGAAAACCGTTGAATATTGGCGTAGTAGTTGCCCGATGCGATCACTGGCCCCATGTCGCCCTGATTGTTGGTGTACCATCCGTGCAAGGTTGCCGGGGTTACAGGTGCAATGCCTTCGAGCCAATACAATTGGCCGGCGTTGAGCGTGGGGCCACCAATGCTGGTAAGACTGAGCAGTGATCCATAAGCAGGTGCGGGCGGCACGCTCGTCTGCCAGATGGCGGCGCTCGGCAAGCCGCCGGAATCTGGCGACAGCCGCAGCGTTACGGAATTCGCACCGCTTTGGTAAATGAGCCCGAGTGTCAGTTCATCCAATTGGCCCGACGCGCTCGGTGTAAACGTCGTTGCCGTAATTTCGTATTGATTGGCCAGCGTGCCGAGCCAGTTGCCCGCGTTTTGATAGTAGGGGGTGGTCGCCGATAGGTTATTGAATACAACCGTTGCGGCCGGAGCCAGCCGGCTGATTTGGGCAGCGGCCAGTGAGGCCAGAACAAGCACCGCCAGTTTCGTCTTCGGAAGTCTCATAGATGGTCGATTGTTTTCAAGTGGTTACGAGCACGGTTCCAATTACCCCGTGCGGTGGATGATCGCTTCGATTGAAATTGAAACAGCCTGGTTGTCCGCGGGCGACTGTCACACCGTCCGCGGAACAACCAGTTGGCCACAATTAACTATGCCGACCGGCGGCGGATAGCGAACACCAGGGCCAAGCCGAGGGCAACAAGCGAGCAAGTTGCCGGCTCGGGAATTGCCCCGTCGCTCGTAAAGTTGTAAGTGACCGGGCCTGGCGGCACGGGATAGAAACCCGGATCACCCACGTTTGGCGTATACCCGAACAAGCCGTTGGGGCCATTTTCCGGGCCAGTCTCAGGCAAGGTCAACAGCGGCTGCTGCCGCTTGAGGGGTATTCCGACGTCGGCCAAGTCCGGTGTCTCTCCCGGTTCAGCCCTGTCGGAATAGACCAGCAGCAGCATCCCTTGCGCTCCTTGGGTCCATCGCAACAGGTCGGTGTGCGTTCCGTCCGACTCAATGAGATCGATGTCGCCGAAAAACGGAACGACGCCGGGGATAGCCGCGGTTACGTTGTAGGCCAGCGGCATTAAGCCGTTGGTGGGATCGAACGGGTCGACGACGTTGCCGATCGATGGCAATGGCTGGAGCCCGGCGGTGGTTTGGACCGTGCCCTTGCCATTTTCGTCGAAGTTGATGGCGAATTGCGCCTGCACAGAACTGGAGCAGATGGCCAACGTAATGACGACTCCCAACAGAAGCTGAATTCGGGTTGTGATGATTCGCGAAAGCATGATTTTGTCCTTTGTTGAAGACGGTGAGCAATGAAGATATTGTGATTGGTAGTGGTTTGCAGCTAGCCGCGACGCCGCGGAGAAAAACTGCCGACGAGTGCTAAACCAGCACACGCCAGAGTGAGGCCAGTCGGTTCTGGTATTGGCGAAGTGTAAAACGCCCAGCCGGCGCCACCGCCGCCGATTTGGTTGTTGCCGGTGTTCCGCGCCATATCGAACTCGATGGTGCGGACCGCCTGCGTCGTTGTGAACAGCCACATGCCGACATCGAAATTCCAGTTGATGCCTAGCATGTCGTAGACCCCTGAAGCCGGACCCACCAACGTCGGCGGCGCCCCGAGTGAACCTTGCGGGATCATGGGCAGGTTCATGTCGAACCAGGCATTCGGACCTCCAATCCAAGGTGAAGTAATGGGATTACTGGCGGGGTCAGTTGCCTTCACACGCAAGTAGACCTCGCTAATGTCTAAGTCAATGATCGCGAACGTCGAATTCGCCGGCAGAAAGCCCGTGCCCGCGCTGCTCGACGTGCCGCTGAAATCGATGACCACGTGGTACATATCGCCCGCGTCGTTGTACGGCGTGGCGATTGCCGACACGCTCGGACCGGCATTCGGCACCAGTCCAGTGGCAAAGTAATCGGGCGATAGATTCGGAACGCTGTTCGGCCCGATGCCGATGAACGGCGTGGAGAGGTTTCCATTCACGAAGTTGCTGGCGGTAGCGACGGCCGTGCCGCTGTAGGCCGACCCGCCGGGCCAGGTGCCGTTGGAAACGGTCGGGCCGCCGGCAAACTGCATCCACGCGGCCGGGCTGCCTGGCGCGGTTAATCCCAACAGGATTAGCGCGGCGCAAAGTATCTTCATGGTGCGCATGATGTTGCTCCCGTGATTTGAGAAGTGTCGATTCCGCTGACGATACTCGACGTTCGCAATTAGTGGGCCGCCGCCCACTGTTTGCCGCGGCCACGGCGATTCGCGCCATTAAACGACCGCGCTTTTTGCCGCGACGCAGCCGTGGCCCGACCACGCAACTTGGCCCGCGAACGAGCCGCATGCGAACGAACGGGGAATTCTCCGCGACTGCGATACGTGAACCGTTCGAAACGGTCATAGTCGGCGCCGTCTTCGAATTGGCCTTCATAACGATGAGATTCATTGACTGTAGCGATCATGAGCAGGCTCCTTGGACAAAAGTGGTTGATTGAGCGATTGCGGGTTCTTGGTGGCCGAGTTCGCAAGAATTTGGCCATGTCTCTTTCGATGACTCTTCTCTGAGAGTTTTCCCGAGTTCTGTTTCGAGCGGTTTATGGCGGCCGCATCCGGGCTGCGGAACCGCGCGCCTCGGTCGGCCCGCGGATCGGCACCGGCACCCCCGCAGCCGGCGCGATGCGAATGTGCGACTTGGGTACGGCGGGAATGAACGGCCGTAACGCCCCTTCGACAAGGGCGAGGATGTTGCCCGAGGTCGTGAGATAGGTGTGCACGCCGGCGGCGCGCAGGGTGTGTTCGATTTCTGCCGGTAACTCGTGAACGACCGCGATGCGAAACGGCCGTTGCCCGCGGACCCGCAGTTGGGAGATGAGAGTCGATGTCGGCTTAAGTTCGGCCAGCGCCTCCAACCAAAACAGCAAGCACGAGGGGCGATGCAGTTCAATCTGCTCGACGACGGTGCGAATCGTCGGCTGCGTGAGGAGCGGCCAGTCGCACAGCGCGATGAATTCATCGACCAGCGCACTCGCTTTCGCCGCATGCGAAACGACCAGGCCGCAAGTCGCTAGATGATTTACCATGAGACAGCCCGAATCAAAGATGTGCGTTCGTTACGCGGGCCACCTAAAGCGAACACGATGCCAAACACGCATCGCGCATGGAACTCGCGCCGTAAGATCAACGGGCGCAAAGAAGTTGCGACGAAACCGCCAGGAAACGGCGGCGCAAAACGGTTAATCGACGAGTTGGTGCGCTATGTTCCAACTGCAGAGAGACGTCTTCACGCAAGTTGAGTCCAAGAAAGGACTTCGCCGATTCTTGGCAGAAAACGTGCCAATGGTATGTAATGTACCAACACAAAAGACGCTGCCTGGTCAGGGGGCTCTTCTCCTTGAACCGGGACCACATTACCTGCCCATGGCCCGGTTTGACGTCCAAGGCAACCGACAACTGTATTTCGGATATAACCTACGCCCTGCCTGACTTTCTGCACTTGTCGGCCCAGGAAAAACCGTTTAATGTAATTCGCCACGTTATTGCTTCATGTTTTGACAGGAGGTTTTTGCTCATGAAGGTTATGCTCACGCTAGCGTTGATTGCAACGACGTGTTTAACGACAGATGTCTTCGGAGCGAGCGTCACAACATATAATTCCCGGGCAGCGTTTCTAGGGACTTTAGCCAGCGCAGATACTTGGGATTTCAACGGGCCGGAGGGGAACCCCGTCATCATTCTCAACAGCCTAGGTGCGGATATTGTCCATGTATCCACCCAAGGTGGCGACGCCGCCGGCGTGATCCACGACAATGCCGTCTGCGGCAGTGTGAGTGGAGCAGTCGATTGTTTTCGCCCCGTAGCTTTTACACTATTGCAATCGAGGAATGCCTTCGGATTCGATAATCTCGACCTCACGGAAGCCGAGGAAGCGGTCGTGGATATTGCCTTCGCCAATGGCGATCCTTCGCAGCAGTTCACCATTGATCTTGGCGGGCAGCCTGCTCTAACGCCGATCTTCTTAGGCGTTACCGCCGACCAATCGATCGCCTCGGTCAGCATTTACTCGCGTGACCCGGGAACGAGGACGATCGGGGAGCGTGCCAACGTCGTTGATAACGTGACGGTGGGAGCCACGGTTCCCGAGGCGGACACGCTAACACTGCTCATTGCGGCTTCAGCCGGCGCGTTTTGGCAGCGTCGCTGGATGCGGTAATTCCGGTGCCGCGGGTGCCACTGCTGGCTTGCCCAGCAGTGCTCCGCTGGGATACGCTTGCGGTATGTCGCATAAACGTGCTCCTCAGCGCAAACGGGTCAAGCAATATCAGGACCTGGGCCACTGCCACGAGTTGGCGTTTTCGTGTTAGCAGCGACGTCCGCTGCTCATGACTGATGCAAAAGAAACTCACCGCGGCCGGATGCGGGCGAGGTGTTCGAGGCCGTGCTGTACGATCTTGCGGCGGAGGCGGTGGCGTTCGATGTCGAGCAGGCGGGCCGCGTCGGATTGGTTGCCGTTCGTCACTTTCAGCACGCGGGCGATGAGCAGCCGCTCGGCATCTGCCAGGCGTGGAATCGACTCCGCTTGGTAGGCCGGTTGCGCCCAGGTTGGCGTTTCCGATGGGCGCGCGACCGCTGCACACACTTCACTCGGCAAATGGTGGGATTCGATCGTCCGGTCGCCGCAGAACAAGAACGCCCGCTCGATCGCGTTGCGGAGTTCGCGGACGTTGCCCGGCCAATCGTAACGCAGCAGCACGTCCTCGGCCGTCGGCGACAACACCTTGAACGGCTCGCCATACGAGTTCGCAATGTCTTCGATGAACTGCTTGGCGAGCGGCAGAATTTCATCGCGCCTATTGCGCAGCGGCTGAATGCTGAGCCGCACCACGTTGAGCCGAAAGTACAAGTCTTGGCGGAACGTGCCCTCGCGAACCATCGCCGCCAGATCGCGGTGCGTGGCGGCCACGATCCGCAGATCGACTGGGATCGGTTCGACGCCGCCGACTGGCACGACCGTGCGCTCTTGAATGCAACGTAACAGTTTGGCTTGCACCGCGAGGGGCAGTTCGCCGATTTCATCGAGGAACAACGTGCCGCCGCTGGCACAGCGGACAAACCCTAATGCGGCCCCAACGGCTCCCGTGAATGCGCCTTTCACGTGGCCAAAAAGTTGGGACTCCATCAACTCGGTCGAGAACACGGTGCAGTCGACCGGCACGAAAGGCTGAGTCGCCCGTGGGCTCAGGGCGTGAATGTGGCGCGCGGTCACTTCTTTACCGACACCGGTTTCACCCTCGATCAACACCGTGGCCGAGCGCGGTGCGATGAGTTGAATTTGCGTTCGTAATTCCGACGCGCTATCCGTCTGACAACACGCCAAGGAGGGAGCAGCCGGGGCGTGGGAATTCGCGAGCAGAGGTTGTGAGTTCGGGCGGCTAACCGCCGGATGTGCCGTCATTAGCACCCCGATCTTCGCGCCGGCGAAAAGGTAAGGCGAAAAGTAAAATGACCGCGCAACTCAGGCGTTACGATCACGACGCCCCAGCATTATGGGGGACACCCAATCGGGTGTCAACTGTTTCCGCTAGAAAAATTTGATTTTGTGGCTGCCCACGCGAAATTCTTGCTACCATTCCGCAGTATTTTGCTGGCACGCAGCTTGGTGCTAACCACTTATTGACGGCTTCTGGAGCCCCCATACAACGCCTAGAATGAAGTCGAAAGCACCGGAGTTTCCGCAAATTTAGCTGTTTTTATTGCTTTTGACGATGTCGAGGTAACCGCTCTCATGGCCACCACAGCCTTTCACCGCATGGCAAACGTTAACGGCACAATAACACGCCTGGAAGACGCCCAAATTTCGATTCTCGACCGCGGTTTTCTTTATGGCGACTCGGTTTACGAAGTCTTCCGCACTTACGAGAGCGTGCCGCTCTTCTGCCACGAACACTTCGATCGGCTCGACAACTCGGCACGTCTTATCGCCATGAACGTCTCGCAATCGCGCGCGGAAATGCTCCACGAAATGCGTCGCACGGCCGTGGCAGCAAACGTGCCGAAGGGTCAAGACATCTACGTACGCTGGCACATTACTCGTGGCACGGGCGCGCTGGACCTCATTCCCGCGGCTGATCTGCGGAGCAGTTTCGTCATCATCGTCAAAGAAGTGCCGAAGTGGAAACCGGAGTTCTACTCGAATGGAATGCGCCTCGCCGTGACACGCGTGCGGCGCAATCCAGTCGCGGCGCTCAGTCCCGACATCAAGAGCGGCAACTACCTCAACAATATTTTGGCTGTCGCCGAAGCGGTGAAGGCGGGGGCGGATGACTGCTTAATGCTCAACCCCAGTGGGATCGTGACGGAAGCCTCGAATAGCAACGTGCTCTTCATGATCGATGGTCAACTCGTGACGCCCAGCGTCGAGTCGGGGGTACTACGCGGCATCACGAAAGGCGCCATCGGACGATTGAGTGCTTCCCACGGCTTCCAACTCGTCGAGCGCGAAATCGAAGCCGCCGAACTCGAAAAGGCGACCGAGTGTTTCGTCACCAGCGCCACGCGCGAAGTGATGCCGGTCGTGGGCATACGCTTGGAAGACGGCCGAAACCGCGACTTCCCACCCGGCGGCGGCGAAATGACACGCTTGGTGGCCCGGGCCTACAAAGAGTTTGTTCGCCAGTACGTTGCCGAGAATGCGGCACTGCGATTGCTATAGCACCTGTCACTACAACGCCCTGCTGACATCGCCACAGAGCGGTGGCATATTGCGTGCCCACGCGGAGCGTGGGCACGAGGTGATAGTCGACACGAAGACCATGAATAAAGCCTTCATTCGCGAACCCGACGACGATGGCCGGGCGTATTGTCCGCGCTGCGGCAACCTCGGCGTACCCGTAAATAGTGGGCCGCTCGACACGCACATCAGGCCCGAATCGCGGGCCAAGATGCTCGACGCCGCGTGGTTCTGTAACTTCTACCGGTGTGATGTCGCCTACTTCAACCAGTTCGGCAGCGTCGTCCGCATGGATGAGTTGAAGGCACCCGTATACCCGCACGATGCCAATGCGCCGATCTGCGCGTGCTTTGGCCTCACTTACGACGACGTCGAAGCGGACACGAACGAAGCGGTACCCTCACGAATTCGTGCTGTGGTAGCGAAGTCCAATGCGGGCGAAGCCGCGTGTCATCGTTTGGCCGCCGACGGCCAATCGTGCCTGGGTGCGCTGCAGGAACTCTACCTGCGACTAAAGACCTCGGCGAGCCGCGAGTAGTGTCGTAGCGTATTGTGCCGCCAAGGGGGTAGCCAGATAACCCAAAATTGGCAGGCAGCCAAAATCATCGCGCTTTTTGCCAAGCCAGTTCTCGTTTGCGCGCATTAATTAGATTTCACGAGTTGATTTCGCGGAAATCGCTTGACTTCGAAAATAGGCGCTCGCCATAATGCGGGGTGCCTCATAGCGCAGTAATTAAAGTCATGACTTGCTGGTTGGCCGCCGGTGCACCATGTTCCTGCGGAGTTGCGCGCAGCCTAGTTCCGGCTCGTCCGTCGTTTTCCCACGGCAATCAACGCTTCGTCCGACCGATACTTGATCGCCTAATGGCAGACGTTGGGAGCCGACGGAATGTGGCGATGAGGCGCCGATTGAGTCGCTGGTGGTGTAGCGACGATACTACGTCGAATTCGATTGTTGATCGAGCGGTATTTTACCCCCGGGAGATATGTTGCGATGAGAAGCCTGAGAAACAACTTTTGGATTGTCGTCACGTTGGTTCTGTCGTTCGCAATTGCCCCACAGGCAAAAGCAATCAAAGTCCTAATGCACGGGCGGGAAGCCAGCGCGACGTTTCGCGATGACCCGTTCATCTACCAACATTTGCAGGATCGATACGGGGCCGCAAACGTCGCGTACATGCAAGGTTCCACCGCGGCCGCCGATGGAAGTTCAGCGAGCGGTTTCGATGTCGTATTCATATCATCTTCGATGGCTTCCAGCGACACACGCAACAAGTATGAAGACACGACGATCGGCGTCGTTGACGATGAAAATGCCCTCGTCCACGACAATAATATCGGCAATTTCATGCTCTCCGACGCCGGTGGCAATCAAGACGCTACCGCTGCCACCGTCGGCAAGAACAAGATCAACATCGTCAACCCCAGTCATCCTCTGGCAGCCGGCTTAAGTGGCGAGGTAACCGTATTCAACTCAAATCCTGCCGATACGTATTGGTGGCAAATCGCTCGCGGCAATCTTGCACCGGGCGTCACGCCCATCGCCCAGTCGCTGCTGGACGTGGGGACCGCGAGCGTTTCCGGCGACTATACGAACGACTTTTCCGCGGACGCCGGCGATTATGTCTTGTATCGCCATAGCTTGGCCACGGCCCCTGCGACGGCACTGCCGAACGACAACGGGCTCGGCGCCCCTATTGCCAGCGGCCACTACGATTTATGGCGGACTCACTATGGCAACACCAGTGCCGCCAATGATGGTCAGCAATATGCCATTCTGGCGGCCGATGTCGGCAATGTGCTCTACGGCAACGGAACGACTGGTAGCCCGGCGACGGCACCCGGTCGGCGGGTGTTCTTCTTCGTTTCGGACTATGGCTTTTTTGACCTGACGGCCGACGGCGTGAAGTTGTTCGACGCGGCCATCGATTGGGCGGCCGCTCATCCCGCCGGCTCGGGAAGTGGAGTCGCGGCGAGCGCCGTGCCAGAACCCGCGTGCTGCGTGCTTGCCGCCGTTGGGCTACTAGGCGGTTTGGCAATTCGCCGCCGGTCGGCGACGTAATCGCACGTCGCTTTTAGGCTGGCAGCGGCACGGAGACGATGGAGTTTGGCCATGAGTAGGGATATTCGCAAGAAGCTCGGCCCTCACGGCTTTACGCTCGTTGAGTTGCTGGTCGTCATTGCGATCATTGGCATTCTGGTTGCGCTCTTGCTGCCTGCCATCCAGGCGGCGCGCGAATCGGCGCGGCGAAGCCAATGCATCAATAACCTGCGGCAGTTGGGCGCAGCCTGTCTGCTCCACACCGATACGCACGGATTCTATCCTTCGGGCGGCTGGGGCGACTGGTGGGCCGGCTGTCCCGATCAGGGTGCCGGAAAGAACCAACCTGGCAGTTGGGCTTATTCTCTTCTGCCGTTCATCGAAGAATCGGCCCGCGCCCAGGTTGGTCGGGGGTTTAAGTGTGCGGATCCCAATTCGGCTGCGGTGATCGGAAAAATGGTGGCCACGCCTATTTCCGTGTTTTATTGCCCCAGCCGGCGCGCGGCCCAAGCGTATCCTTGGTTCAATCAGAATCATGTGAGCTTTGATCCACCGACGGTAGCCGGTAAGAGCGACTATGCGGGGAACATGGGAGGCGATTTCGCCACCCTCGGCATCGGCACCGATGAAGGCCCCAAGTCGTTTGCCGAGGCGGCCACCTACAGTTGGAAGTTTTCTGGCGATGGATTCGTCTCGTTCTTTCAACGCCGCTATCCAGGTTTCAACGGCATGACCGGCATTATCTTTCAACGCAGCGAAGTCAAAATCAAGCAGATTACGGATGGAACTTCGTACACGTACGTGCTCGGCGAAAAGAATCTGGATTCGGCTCACTACCTCGACGGTGAAGCGCCCAACGATGACCAGAGCATGTACAACGGCTATGACAAAGATAACCTCCGCGTCGCCGACAATTTTGCGCCAGACAAGATGGGGCAAGGACAGCCGAACCATCCCCCAGTGCCAGATGTGGGAGGAGCGAACTACGAATGGAATTTTGGTAGTGCACACCCGAGTGGCTGGATCGCCGTCTTTTGCGATAATTCGGTGCGGTTTCTCTCATTTGATATGAATCCTGTGCTTCACCAGAATTATGGTAGCCGCAAGGACGGCAGAATATCGACAGCGGATAATTGAATGGCGGTTCCAGCGGCTGATCGAACTCGGGATTTCACCGGTTCATCTGCTCCGCCGCGATACTCATTCTTAATCGCCGGAGCTTCCGTTCGGCCCGTGCGGCGATTTCTACCGCGCTAGCACCACGAATAGCAGTATGCCGATGAAGTGGCAGGCACTTCCGGCCATCACCAGAACGTGCCACACGGCGTGAAAATGTCGCACGCGGCGGTCGTTCACCCAGAACACCAGGCCGAGCGTGTAGCAGGCGACGCCCAAGAGCATCCACCACAGGGCCGCAATCGAGACGACGCCGATCAGCGACGGGATCGAGATGAACGGAATGCCGCCGAGCACGAGGCACGGCCACATCGAAACCGACTCGAGCCGGTGGGCGAAAAACACCTTCGAGCAGAATCCCCACAGGGCAATCGCCCAGACAACGGCCAACAAAGCAAACCACGTCGGCGAATGCAAGTACGCCATCGAAAACGGCGTGTAGGTGGCGGCAATCAGCAAGTAAATGGTGCCTTGATCGAGCGCCCGAAAGAGCGACCTCAACCGTGGCGATTCGAACGAGTGCGACAGCGTGGACATCAGATACACGCCCATGAGACTGGCCAGATAGATGGTGCAGCCGGCCACCCGCCAGGCGTCGCCATTGCCCAGCACGGCCGTCATCACGGCCACGCCCGCCAGGCTCAGCACGAAACCGATGCCGTGCGTCACGAAGTTGGCGAATTCTTCCGCTGGCGAGAGTTGCGAAGCGGCGACGGCGATTGTCGTTGGGCGGCTCATGGTAACATCCCCAAAAGGGCGGGGTACTCAAGATGTGTGGGATGAATCCTTCATCCAGCGACACCTTCTCTTACGAGCCGCCGGGGGAAGTGTTACGATTTGGAAAAAACTTTCTGACGGGGTGATTTCGCCGGAATTGCCGGCAGATCAACCGCGTTCTGGGGGGATGGACCTGCGGTCAGAACAAGCACGTGCTGGATTGCGCACGAATATTCACTGACAAAACGGGGTGGGGACCGGTTGGTTGCTGCGGCATCTTAGATGCCCAAGCTACCACCCAGTGTGGTAAATGGCGGGCGGGAGGGAGGGTTGTTAAGATATGGGTCACGTCTTTGGGCCCCTATCTTACCATTGGAACCTTGTTATGAAAACTGTGCAAAATGCCTGTGTATTAGCCGCATTTGCCGCGGCCCTGTGCCTGAATTGCTCCGCCCCAGCGAATGCCGAAGAAAAAGAAGCCCCCAAACCCGATGCCGACGGCTGGTACATGCTGTTCAACGGCAAGGATTTCGACGGCTGGAAGAAGTCAATCGATAACCCCGATACGTTCCAGGTCGTCGATGGTGAAATCGTCGTGAAGGGACCGGTGTGTCACCTGTATTATGAAGGGCCAGTTGAACACGCGAAATTCAAGAACTTCGAATGGTCGTGCGATGTGCTGACGAAGCCTCACGCGAACTCGGGCATGTACTTCCACTCGAAGTATCAAGAGAAAGGTTTCCCGAAGACTGGCATCGAAGTGCAAGTCAATAACTCGCACGGCGACCCTGTGAGGACCGGCAGCCTGTACCACCTGAAAACCATTATGAATAAATCGCCCGCCAAGGATAACGAATGGTTCACACAAACCGTGATCGTCGAGGGCAAGCACGTTACGGTGAAGGTGAACGGTAAAGTCGTGAACGAGTACACCGAACCCGCGGATCCGAAGAAACGGGCTGGTTCCGCTGGCGAAGTGATCGGTTCGGGCACGTTCGTCCTGCAGGGACACGACCCGGGCAGCGAAATCCATTACAAGAACATCAAAGTCAAGCCGCTGCCGTAAGCCAGCAGGGCCAATCAGTTTATTAGGAAAGTTGTCGCAGGGTGGCATGGCCTCGGAGGTACTCCGACGTGGCCATGTTCCTCGAGCGATTCCATGCTCACGCTTCGCGAGAGCATGCCACACTTCCGTCCCCTCTCTCCCTCTGGGAGAGGGCCTGGGTGAGGGCATCTCAGCACTTGTTTTTGTTTCGACTTCCGGCAGTGATTTAACCTGCGGAAGCGCATTAAGCTGTGGGAGGCGACGCCGATGACGGTATCCAATGGAAAACGTCATCGGCCTCAGAGAGGCCTCCCGCAGTTTTTTGCCCCCAGTCCAATCTGGCTAGCGAAAGCGACCGAGTGCGGCAACCAGCGCATCCATCATTTCGGGCGTATGGTGATAACACAAGCTGATCCGCAACAGCGATTCGCCTTCGGGCACGGTCGGTGGGCGGATTCCCGGGACGAAGAAGCCGGCGTCGCGTAGCGACGCGGCTAAGTTCATTGTGCGTGCCGGTTCGCCGACAATCAGCGGAATGATCTGACTGGCGGAGTTGCCCGTATTCCAGCCTTGCTCGCGGAGTCTATTGCGCAGTTCTGCTGCGCGCGCCAGCAGCAGTTCGCGTCGCTGCGGTTCTTTCTTCACGATCTCTAACGCCGCGATTGCCGCCGCGCTGGTCGCTGGTGGTTGAGCGGTAGAAAACACGTACGTGCGAGCGCGGTTGGCGAGCCAGTCGATAAGTCGCCGCGAACCGCAGACAAACCCGCCGCCGCTGCCGAGGGCCTTGCTGAGCGTGCCGATGCGGATGAGGCATTCAGGGTAAATATCCCCGTTCGGCCGGCAGCCCCCGGCTCTGCCGGGGGTACGAGTGCCGCAACGTATCTGACCCCTGGCAGAGCCGGGGGCTGTCGCATTTGTCAGTTCATGGCATTCACAAACACCACGACCGTTTGGGCCGAACACGCCCGTCGCATGCGCCTCATCGACGAGCAGCATCGCGTCATATTGTTCCGCAAGCTCAGCAAGCCGCGCGACTGGGGCGAGATCGCCGTCCATGCTGAACAGCGTATCCGTAACGATGAGCCGGCGGCGGAAGTCGCCCGCTTCCCTTACTAGCGCTTCCAATGCGTCCCAGTCGCAGTGCGGATAAACAAACCGCTTCGCCTTCGCCAGCCGACAACCATCGATGAGACTGGCGTGGTTCTTCGCGTCGGCAAAAACCGCGTCCCCGTCGTCGACAAGCGCCGGGATGACACCCGCATTGGCCGCGAAGCCGGACGGAAACACTAGCGCCGCTTCCGTGCCCTCGAACTCGGCCAATCGTTTTTCGAGCTCAGCGTGCGATTCGCCACGCCCGCTCACCAGCGGACTCGCCCCACTGCCCCAGCCTTCCCGCTCCGCCGCCGCGCGTGCCGCCGCCGCCAAGCGTTCGTCGGCCGCCAGGCCCAAGTAATCGTTGGACCCGAAATTGATCAGCGCGCGGCCATCCATCGAGATGCTCGCGCTCTGCGCTCCCCGCCGCACGACTTGTTGCCGGCGCAAACCACGCCGCTCAAGGTCGGCCAGCGCCTCGTCAATCCAACTCAGCGGGTCAGGCGTAGAAGACATTACTATTCCGTTGAAATGGTCGGTACCAAAGGTTCCGACCCATTGTGGGAGGCCTCTCTGAGGCCGATGACGTGTACCATTGGACAACGTAATCGGCGTCGGAGACGCCTCCCACAAATCCGTTGGCTACGCCTCAGTTTGACAACGCTGCCAACGACCGGAACAATACTCTAATCCTTGCGATTTACGGCATTCCCGGCTACCAGCCGCCGGGAACTTTTCCACCGCTAACCGCGTCTCAAACTGGTGAGCGAAGCTTGAGCGACGACGCCTCACTCATTGCCGCGACTTTGGCCGGCGACACGGCCGCTTTCGGCCAATTGGTGGGACGCTACCAGGACCGCTTGTACAATTCGCTGCTCCGCATCTTGGGCTCGGCCGAGGATGCGGCCGACATCGTGCAAGACGCGTTCGTGCAAGCGTACACGAAGCTGGCCTCGTTTCGTGGTTCCTCGGCCTTTTACACGTGGTTGTATCGCATCGCGTTTAACTTGGCCATGAGCCACGCGCGGCGCGGGCACAAAACGGCCTCGCTCGATGGACGAAAAACACTCGCCGGAGATGAGCCGATGGACGGCCAACCCACCGCCGAAGCGGGCCTGTTGGAGCAGGAGCGGGCCGAATTGGTGCATGCGGCGCTGGCCGAGCTAAGCTTGGAATACAGGCAAATCCTGGTGCTGCGCGAGATCGATGGCTGCCACTACGACCAGATCGCCGAGATTTTGGAATTACCGGTGGGCACGGTCCGCAGCCGGTTATTCCGCGCCCGCTTACAAATGCGTGACCTGTTAGCACCGCGACTGCACGTCGAACGAATCGCCGATACACGATGAGCGAACACGACTCCCAACACGAACTGGCCGACGAGCTGCTCAGCGCGTACCTGGACGATGAGCTGTCGCCCGCCGAACGCGCTGCGGTCGAATCGCGCCTGGCGAACGACCCGACCGCCCAGCAGATGCTACATCAATTGCGCAGCGTGTCGCAGTCGATTCAACGCCTGCCGCTCGAAAACGTTGGTGCTGATGTGCGCGGAAGAATTCTCGAACGCATTGATACACTCCAACTCACGAAGCAGCCAAAGGCGGCAGCGGATGTTCCGCCCTCATCCGCCGGCGATGTTCTGCCGAAGATTACCATCTTCAGTTCGCGCCGTTCCTGGATTTGGGCAACCCTGGCCGTCGCCGCCGGGCTGATGATCATGTTCCTCAGTCCCGGCGAAGAGAAGAACAAGCAACTGCCCGCCATCGCTAAAAATGATACCGATGTCGCCGTGGGACGACGCTTGGAAGAAGCCACACCACACGCGGCAAGAGATCGCGCAGCAAAAGTATCCGCCGATAGCTCCTCCGTTGCCCACTTGGAAAAACCCTCGGTAGCGCCGATGGCGGCTCCGGCCATTCCGCCTGCCCCGTCCGCGGCACCCGGGGTAGCGACCGCACCCCCCTCTCCGCCAATGCAGTTAGGCACGCCTTCCGCAGCAACGGATAAGCTTGCGATGTCGGGGACGGCGGCACCGGCGTCGCGAGCACCCGAAAATGAAGGCAAGCGTGAAGTTGGCACGATCGCCGGCGGAAGCGGTGGCGCAAGGGGCAGTCTTCGCAGCGACGCGCAGGTCGCGAGCGATCAGTCCGCAGCGAACATGCCCGCGGCTGCGGCAGCGGAACCCATGAAGGCCAAGAAACTAGCTGCCAGTTCGGCGAGTGACGGTGCCAAAATGGCGGCGGAAACCGACTCCTTGGTGGTCGTTCACGTGCTCGCCAGGCCGGCCGCCATCCAGAACCGGGCGTTCGACAAACTGCTGGTCAGCAATGGCATCGACATCGAAGCGGAAGCGGTCGGTGACGAAACGCGCGATGCTGGCAAGCCCGTGTTACCGAACAAGACGGATACCGCCGCTCGTCGCTTCAGCTTCAGCGATACGAAGGCAGCACAGGCGAATGAGCCGGTCGATATGGTCCTCGTCGATGCGCCCGAATCGGCCGTTAAATCATGCTTGGCCGATCTAAAGAAAGATGCCGACAACTACGCCGGGGTCGAGGTCGAGGAAACGCCTAATGCCGGTCGTGCGAAACAGCAAGAGCAACTCAAGGAGAAGGTCGGCACGGGGCTAGGTCAGTACAATCGCGGCATGATCCCGCAGCAGCAAAAAGAGAACTTCCGCAATCAGTTGTCCTATCAAGGTGTTGAGGGACAGGAGCGGGCGAAGGCTGAAGGGGCTGCGTCCATCGAACCGGCCAACGGTGCGCCATCTCAACTGAATCTGCAGGAACTACGCCGAGTGCAACAACGTGCCCAATTGTCCGACAATCGCGGACGCGCGCTGCGGGTTTCCCAATTCAATGCCGAAGACCTGCAACGCGCGGCACGCGGCCAAGAGACAATCGGTGCTGTAATGTCGCTACCGCAGAATGCCTCTGCGCCACCCGCTCAGCAAATTGCCGAGCCAGCCACCAAGAAACTGGCCGACGGCAATCTGCAAGTGCTCTTCATGCTCAGCCCTGCCGTAGAACCAGCGGCTAGCACGCCGGCCGAAAAACGGGCAGAATAACGGACCGTAGAGAAAATAGAAATTTATACCTCTCGCGGTTAGGGTTGAGACGTTTTCGTTTAACCCGGAGCCAACGGCGACGGCGTTGGGAGCAAAATGCTTCCGTCGCCGTTGGCTCCGGGTTAAACGAGTCGGGTACACCCGCGCGAAATTGAACCGGAGATACCCCTGCCATGGCTGAGGTCACGATTCGCATGCGTCCTAACGGTCCGCTCGTCATTGAAGGACCATTCAAGCTTATCGATTCGCGCGGGGCCGAGTTCGAAATCCCGGCCAACAAGCCGGCGATCGCTCTATGCCGTTGCGGCCAGTCGGCCAAACGCCCGTTTTGCGACGGAACCCACAAGAGCTGCGGCTTCGTCTCCGATGAAGCACCGACGCCGCCGGCGGTCGGGTAACTCGACACAGTAGGTGATTCTCGCAAATGCGCTACGTGCGGATTCTTCGGTACGATGCATTCCATTCACGCACCGGCGGACGGGTCGTATCGCCTGCGCGGCCATCGAGAAATTGATTGCTGACCAGCAACGGTCTGGGCGATGAAAGGTAGATAGGAGCGCCTTTCGGCGGTCCGGCGTGATTCCCCTGCTTCCCGCACAAGGGCGTGGCCATGTGGCGTTCGTTCTTTCTCGCAATTGGCGCGTATTGCTGCTTGTTGGGCGTCGAGGCCTTGGCCATCGAACGGGCCGTACTGAAGAACACTGGGGGCATGATTCAATCTAGCCACGATGTCATTCCGCCCGATTGGGCACCCTGGAGCCTGCTGGGCGCGGGAGCGGTCGTGGTGCTGTACTCATTCACCGTGCCGCAACGCGTCGGCAAAACGTGATTTCAAGCGGAAGCATCTTGTTCCCACGCTCTGCGTGGGAACACAAGTTCCCCGACGCTCCGCGTCGCATCCCCTTCTTAATTGGCGTTGCAGGCCGACCCCTTGGCCGCAGAGCGGCCAAGTCTGGCGTTCCCACGCAGAGCGTGGGAACGAGGTAAACGAGGGCAAGGTAAGGAAATTGATGCCTTTCCATTCTTGCGCATTTTCTGTAGGTTCACTAGCTTGCGTCGGCCAAGGCGTTAGTTTTCTATCACCGAGAAAAATAACGCCTTGGAAATACCCCTAGAAGACCCCTTTAATTATTATTTAACGCCTTGCAAGACGTTATTTTTCAGGGAGATAGAAAACTAACGCCTTGGGAGGAATATCGCATTTTCCGCAAGTTGCCTAGCTTGCGGCGTCGAAGGGGGTGGTTTTCTGACACCCGGAATATCAACCCCTTCGAAGAGGTTGATTTTCCTAATACCCAGAAAACCAACCTCTTCGCGTAAACCTCGGGAATTATGCTTATTTACTATTTAACCCCTTGCAAGAGGTTAATTTCTCGGAGACAGAAAAACTAACCCCTTCCCCTTGTTCCCACGCTCTGCGTGGGAACACAAGTCCCCGACGCTCCGCGTCGCATCCCCTTCCTAAACGCTGCGTGCCGACCTATGGGCCGCAGAGCGGCCAAGTCTGGCGTTCCCACGCAGAGCGTGGGAACGAGGTGACTGACGGACGGACAGGAATGTCCGTCCTACGTACGGGCCGCCTTGGCGGCAGGACGGCGTTGCCGCCGCCGCTAAACCCTGACCCCTGACCCCTCTCTGGAGTTTCCGCCTGCAACCGCTTATCATGGATGGGTTTAGGGCACAGCCTGCCGCGAACCCGCGGCTGGCCGGGGTGTCCTTGTGTGCCTAACCGTTTTCACCGTTTTCCTATCGAGGTACCTGCCGTGGCTACTGCTGCACAGCCCAAGACCAAGACCGATCTCGTGAGCGGGGCTGATATCCTGGTTCAGTCGTTGGTGAACCACGGCGTCGATACGATCTTCGCCTACCCCGGCGGGGCCAGCATGCCGCTCCACCAGGCGCTCACGCGGTTTTCCGATCGGCTCCGCACGATCCTGCCGCGGCACGAGCAAGGCGGTGCGTTCGCGGCCCAGGGCGTGGCCCGCAGCACCGGCAAAGTCGGCGTGTGCATGGGCACCAGCGGCCCGGGCGCCACGAACCTCGTCACCGCCATCGCCGATGCCAAGCTGGATAGCGTCCCGCTCGTCGCCATCACGGGCCAGGTACCCACGAAAGCCATTGGCGGCGATGCCTTTCAAGAGACGCCCATTGTCGAAGTCTGTCGCGGCATCACAAAGCATCACTACCTCGTGACGGATGTGAACGATGTCGCCCGCGTGATGAAGGAAGCGTTCCTCATCGCCGCGAGCGGCCGGCCGGGCCCCGTGCTCGTCGATGTGCCGAAAGACGTGCAGTTGGCGAAGACGGTGGCGAATTACGATGTCGCCACCGACCTTCCCGGCTTCCGCAGTGAAAGCCCGAAAGCCAAGCCCGAACAAATTCGCCAGATCGCGGCGGCCATCAAGCTCGCCAAGCGCCCCGTCATTTACGCCGGCGGTGGCGTCATCAGCGGCGATGCCAGTGAAGAGCTTCGCACGCTGGTGAAAAAGACCGGCATCCCCGTGACGATGACCGTCATGGGCCTCGGTGCCTTCCCAGGCGAATCCGAACTATCGCTCGATATGCTCGGCATGCACGGCTCGGTGTATTCCAACTACGCGGTGGATCAGGCCGATCTGCTAATCGCCCTCGGCGTCCGCTTCGATGACCGCGTCACCGGCAAGGTCGACGAGTTCTGCAAGCACGGCAAGATCGTGCACGTGGATATCGACGCCGCCGAACTCAACAAGAACAAGCCGGCCCACATTCCCGTCTGCAGCGACGTGAAGTTTGCCCTCACCGAACTCAACAAGATCGTCGAAGCGCCCGAGGATATTTCCGCGTGGGTGGCACAGTGCAAGAAGTGGAAGCAGGAGGAACCGTTCCACTACAACGAGGAATTCCCCGGCATCGTGCAGCAACATGCCATCCGCGAACTATGGAAGCTCGTCCACGATCGCGACCCGATCATTGCGGTGGGCGTGGGCCAACATCAAATGTGGGCCGCCCAGTTCTACAAGTTCTCGAAGCCGCGCCGCTGGCTGTGCAGCAGCGGCCTGGGCACGATGGGCTTCGGCCTGCCCGCCGCGATGGGCGCCCAGAGCCAGTTCCCCGATCGCCTCGTCATCGATATCGACGGCGACGGCAGCTTCCAGATGAACATCCAGGAACTGGCCACGTGCTACTGCGAAAAACTACCGGTGAAAGTGCTGCTGCTCAACAATCAGCATCTCGGCATGGTGGTGCAATGGGAAGACCGCTTCATGCAGGGCAACCGGGCCCACACGTACCTGGGCCCGATCCACCACCCCGAGGCCCGCGGCCAAGGCGACGGCCTTGGCCCCAGCGAACGCTATCCGAACTTCGTCGCCATCGCCAAAGGTTATGGCTGTGGTGCCGCGTACGTCCGCAACAAGGCCGACCTGCCCGCCGCCCTCGAGGAAATGATCAACTACCCCGGCCCCTACGTCCTCGACGTCGAAGTCCCCTACCAAGAACACGTGCTGCCGATGATCCCCGCCGGGCACACGGTGCGGGATATGATTAAGGAGTAATAGCCCCAGCCCATTGATGAAACTACTGTTCGTTGGGGAGCCAAGGTACTGTGGCCGATAAGCCAAAAGTATACGTTGAAACGACGGTGGTCAGTTACCTGACGGCGTGGCCAAGCAACGAGATCGTGATGGCCGCACATCAGCAAATCACTCAAAGGTGGTGGCAATCGAGGCGCGAGGAATTCGAACTATTCGCGTCAGAACTCGTGGTCCAGGAAGCTCAAGCCGGCGATGCCGACGCAGCTCGGCGGCGGCTGGCGGTAATTGGCGACCTTGATCTGATAACGATCGACGATTCGGTCACTCAACTTGCTGAACTCTTGGCTCAAGAGATCAGTCTGCCGAAACGTGCGTCAGCGGATGCCCTCCATATTGGCCTCGCCGTGGTTCATGGGATGGACTACTTGATGACCTGGAATTGTCGTCACATTGCCAACGCGCGCCACCGACAGAGGATTGAAGACATTTGCAGTTCAGCGGGCTATCTGGCGCCGGTAATTTGTACGCCGGAGGAACTCTTGGGAGAAATAGAAGATGTGCCGTGACCCCATTGTGGAAGAAGTGCGCAAAGCTCGCGAGGACTACGCCGCGAAGTTTAATTTTGATCTGCGCGAAATGATCGCCGACCTGCAACGAAAACAGCGGGAAAGCGGCCGCAAGTCGGTGACACTCCCGGCGAGGCGAATCCCCGCCAGGATGACTGCAAAACCCATGAACGAGCCGCATCACTGAACTTGATCATCCAGTCCCAGCCTTTGTTTCAGTAAATCAAATTTAGTTACCCCCTGTTTGCGCTTCATTTCGGCGACGAACTCTTCGTCTTCCTTAGCCTGACGCTGAATTTCCTCGCGATGATCCAAGTAGTACGCCAGGGCCGCGTAGACGTCGGCTAGCGTGAGTTGCGGGAAGTCGGCCACGATCTGCTCGGGGGACTGGCCGCGCAGATTGTGCCACACGTGGATATCCCACACGCGAATGCGCGTACCGGCGATGCAGGGCTTGCCGCCGCATTTGCCGGGGACCGACTCGATATGCTGGATGGCTTGCATACTGGTATTGTAGCTGATTGGGCGCGGGGAGGTAGAAATTCGGTCTGGCGACCGACGCGAATGCGCGTTGGCGCATTCATTTCCGGTGATTTCGCTACGGCGTCGCCACGAGTAGCCGCGCGAGTGTCGTCGCCAGGTTGTCGAGCGTTTGCTGGTTGGGCAGCGTGATCGAGAACCGCTGGCGGCCTTGGCCATCTTCCTCGACGCATTCGGCCAACCGCCGCTTCAAACTGGCCACGGTGTCTTGCGCGGGCGGGGTGGCGGCGGGTTGCTGTGCGACCAGTTCGCCTAGGAAATGGAATACCGCGCCGAGCAATTCGCCGCCGGCCGCGGCCACTCGCTCGCGATGTGCCTGCTGCGCCTGCGGATCGCTCGTGGCAATCACCTGCGGCGTTCCGCTCACGTCGAGCGGGGCTTGCGGCTTGGCGCCGAGCAGAATCTCCAACCGACCGCGCAGTTCCTCCGCGCCGCTCACGAGCGACACCTCATTCACATCCGAGTCGACATCCAGCGCCGCCAGGGCCAAATCCTTCTTCGCCGTCAGGGTCGTTAGCAGCGTCTCCTCCAGCGTCTGCTCGGTGACGAGCAGAAACGCATGGACCGGCTTTTTTTGGCCCATGCGGTGGGCCCGGGCGATCCGCTGTTCGAGCACGGCCGGGTTCCACGGCAGGTCGCAGTTGATGACCGTGTTGGCTGCCTGCAGGTTGAGCCCCGTCGAGCCGGCGTTGGTCGTGATGAAGAGCCGGCAGTGGGCATCGTCCTGGAATTCCTGGACGAGCTGCTGCCGCTTCTGCTGGGGCACCGAGCCATCGAGCCGCACATACGGCAGCTTGAGCCGCCGCAGAATCTCCTCGACGAGCGCCAGCATCGTCGTCCATTCCGAAAACAGCACGGCCTTGCTGCCGTTCGTCGAGAAGCTCTGGTCCAGGATTTCCTCGAGCCGCTCGAGCTTGCTCGAATACGCCGGCTCTTGCTTGTTGCACAGGTACGTGCTGTTGGCCGACATCCGGCACATCAACAGCGCCTGCCGCAGCCGCAGCAGGTCCATCTCGCTGATGAACGGCTTCCGCACGATCGACGCGACGATCTTCATTTGTGCCGCGTGGATTTCCAACTGCTCCTCGGTCGGTTCGATGCGGACCACTTCCGTGGTTCGATCCGGCAATTGCGTGAGCACCTGGTCGCGGGTCCGCCGCAAGAGGATCGGCGCGAGGTGCTGGCGCAGTTGCTCCAGGTTCTTGTAACCGAGGACTTTGCCTTTCTCGTCGGCCACGCGATGCCGATTGAAGAACCGAAACGCGGGGCCCAGCCGCCGGTCATCGACGAACTGCACGACGCTGTACAGCTCGTCGAGTCGGTTCTCGAGCGGCGTGCCGGAAAGCACCAGCGCGAACGGCGACTTGAGCCGCTTGACGACGTTGGTCGTCTTGGCTTCCCAATTCTTGATCCGCTGGCCTTCGTCGAGAATGATGAGGTCCCACGGGACGCGTTCGATGGCCTGCAAATCGCGCAGCACCTGCTCGTAGTTGCAGACGGTGAAGAAGGCGTCGTTTTCGTACTGTGCCGGCCGCTCGGCCGTCGCCCCCAGCACCAACTGGCAGGAGCGGTGCGAGAACCGCTCGATCTCGCCGCGCCATTGCGATTTGAGCGACGTGGGGCAGATCACCAGCACCTTGCCGATGTTGGCCTGCTGCGCGAGCAACTCGGCCACGCCGACCCCTTGAATCGTCTTGCCCAAGCCCATGTCGTCGGCCAGCACGGCCCGCCCCGCCCCCACGGCGAAGGCGATGCCATCGAGCTGGTAGGGCAGCAGTTCGGTCTTGAGCAGTTGCTTCCGCAGCGGATGCCGGGCCGGGTCGCGGCGAATCTCCTTCACCAGCGACTCGATCCGACTTCGAAAGAGCCGGCGCTGGATGAGCTCCTCGGCATCGGGGTAGACCGTCACCTGCTCGCCAAGCTGTTCGAGCTTCGTCAGCCGCTTCACCAGGTCGTGGACGTCGACGATATCGCGGCCGGCCAGCGGGTTCACCACCTTGGCCGCCTCGTCGTGAAGCTTATCGGGAATCCCGAATCGCAGCGCCAGCCGGTCGCCCGACGTGAGATGGACACTCAAGTGCTTGCGGCGATACGGCCGCCGCAGCGCCGCCTTCTCGAATTTCGCCTCGACCCGCCGCAACACGCACGTGATGTGCTTGCACGTGCCCAGCGTGTTCGTGCGAAAATCGGGGCACGAACAGTAGGAAATCCCCCGCTCGCGGCCCCGCAGCGCCACGCGGTACGACTTGCCCGAGGCGGCGCTCGTCACCGTGTAATCGGTCCACGGCCGCTGCGGATCGTGCGACTGCAGTTTGAACCGCTCCTTGCGCGACCGCTCCTCGCGCTCGGTCAGCGCCCGCCGCACCAACTCCTCCTCGCTCAGGCTTTCGACCGGTATCCGCTCGGGCGGGGGCGCGGCCAAACCGAGCGCCATCTTCTCTTCCAGCAGCAGCGAGAAGGCCGCCCCGGCGTGCTCGCACGGCCAGTCGCAGGCGGTGCAGTTCCAGTGCAGCCGGTCCTTGGCGTCGGCCATCAGCGTGATCGTGACCACCGCCTCGCCGAACGACACGCGAAACAGATCCCCCTCCAAATACACCTGCTCGGCAATGTCGATCGACCACTTGCCGCCCTGCTGAATCAACTGCCGGCCTTCGGCGCCCAAGAGCTTACAGGCTTGGGTAAAGTTGAGCCGCGATAACCGGTCGCGCAACGACAGTCGATGGCTGGCCTTGGTGGTCATGACGAACTCCTTCCGGTCAAGACGCGAATGTAATTCGACAGGGCCAATCAGTTTATTAGGTTAGGGAAGTTGTCGCAGGGTGGCATGGCCTCGGAGGTACTCCGACGTGGCCATGTTTCTCGAGCGATTTGCTGCTCACGCTGCGCGAGAGCATGCCACACTTCGGGCTCCATGTGAAAAACTGATCGGCCCAGTGTGATCCGACCCATGATGCAACTTCCCGCCGCCCCGCGCCAAGGGCAAACGGGCGTAAATCAGAGCCTTTCACTTTTTCAAATGAGCCAATGAGTGTGGGAGGCCAATCTGTGTGGGAGGCCAATCTGTGTGGGAGGCTATCGATGTGGGAGGCGTCTCTGACGCCGATTTCGCGAACTTCGAGGACGGCTCGAAGCGAGACGTCCCATCGGGGTCGGAGACCCCTCCCACAACCCCTCCCACAAGTTTTCCCAGCTTCAATAAGTGAAAGGCCGCCCGTCGCCGGGCCGGCTGTAACGACGATAACGCCGCGGCACGCCCCACGGTCCTGTCGCGCCGCCGCAGCCCGCACATTTTGCCCAGCCGTCTCAAGCACCGCTAGCGGAACTTCCGATGACAAACCATGCCGACTGCGGTGAGTACACGGACGGCATCGATCGCAGCGGCCCATCCTGAGCCACGCGATCGCGATGCCTTGTTGGAGAAACGTCAAACGTGAACGGCCCCTCGATCATCGATGACTTGGACACCGGTGAAACACCGGATGCCCGCCCGACGACGCCCACCTTGCGACTGCCGTCGCGACGTGTCCGCGCCGTTCCCTTGAAACGCGGGGCCACCGCGCTCGTGGGCACTGCCGCCACGCCCGTCGATCCCTCCATCAATTCCACCGCGGCCGCCAGCCGCCAAAGTGCGCAGCTGCCGGCCTTCGCGCCGCTCTTGGAAGAACTCGAAGTCGCCGGTTGGAGTTCCCACCGCCGCGCACTCAGCGGCAACTTCCACGATTGGTCACTCCTCGAAAAACGCACGCTCCTGGTCCTCGCCGGCCAAACGGTGGCTCTCGCCCAGAACGACGCGATCGATCCCATCGATGCCGCCCTCATGGCCCAAGGCGCCTGGGCGTCGATCCGGTCCCACGCCCAACACGCCGCCGACGCCGGTACGCTGTTGTCGCTCGCCGCCCGCAGCCTTTGGTCCAACGTGAACAGCGACTTGCAAATCGCCGTGGCGGTCGCGATTGTCGACCTCGACGGTGGCCACGCCAGCGTCGCGGTGGCCGGCGATTGCCTCGCCCTCCGCGTTCGCGCGGCCGGCTGCGACCCCGTCGCCGCTCAGCAACCCATGCTCGGCGCGATTTCCGACTTCACCTATCTCAGCCACTCGGTGCGGCTCTCGTTGCGCGAGCGGATTCTGCTCATTGCCGACGACCCGCAACAACGGCCCGCCAGGCTTATGTCTCGCATCGCCGCGAGCTTCGCCCGCTTGGATGCCGAAACCCATCGCCGCATGCTGGCCGCCGATGCCATCGACATCGCCCGGCAAGAATTTGAACCCGTCGGTGCCAATACCGCCCGCCCCGCCGCCAGCATCGTCGCCGTGCGCCGACGGTAAACAAAACGAGTATTTGGCCGTACGGCCCCTCCTATTCGTGAAAAGATGCACGCTAACGGCGTGTTGAAAAAGGGGATTGGCTCGCGGTCCGTCCACGAAAACGTCGGGAATTTGCTATCTCGCGAGCGTGCCTATCCCCTTTTTCAATGGGCTGCCAAGGAATGACTCGAGAATAACTTCCGCACTTCTTACGCCGCAGGCGTTTCACTCCACAGCCCAGCGTTGCTCCGAGTCATCGAGGAGCGCACGTTGGGTGACCGGTTGTGAATATACCCGTTTACGCCGAAGGCGTTACTCACCGCTCGCGGTGCGTGTTTAACGCTTTCAGCGTAAACGAACTCGTGTGGCCGGCGATACCCAGCGTGCGCCGCTGCGCGTCGACGCTTGTATGTTAAATTCATCAATGAATGTTATCTTGGAACAAGCTGGGAGCGAAAGTTTTTGCGGGGCTGCGCAGCCCCGCAAAAAAAATCGCGCCCGGCGGCCGGTCACAGATCGAGCGACCCTTGGCGCCCATGACGCCGTAGCCCAGCGGGATCGTGGTCGGCCTGGAATCGTTAGCCCGAACAGCCGCCAGAGCCGAGGGCGGCCGCGCGCCGACTCGAGCTCGCATTCGCAAGGAAGGGATGGTTCCACCATGCCACACGATGTAATTACGTGGATCGGAATTGACGTCGCCCAGGATTCGTTGGATGTGGCCTGGACGAGCGCCGAAAGGCCCGAGCGCCACGCGCTTGCCAACTCGGGGCCCGGGTTTCGTTCGCTCGTGGACCGGTTGCCTCCAGCGCACCAGGCCCGCCTGGTGGTCGAGGCCACCGGCGGCTACGAACGTGCGCTGGTGACCGCGCTGGTGGAAGCCGGATATCGCGTGGCCGTGGTGAATCCTCGGCAAGTCCGCGACGCGCCTGCTGGAAGAGGATCCCACCCAACGGACGGAGTTGATGCAGCTCGTGGGCCGCCGCCGGCAACTGATCGACCTGCGAACGATGGAATCCAATCGCTCGCAGCAGACCACGGCCCGTGCGGCGCAAAAAAGCATCCGCCACGTGCTGAGGATTTTGGAAAAAGAAATCGATCAGTTGGAAACGGAAATCGCTCGATTCCTGCAGTCGGACGACGACTGGCGGGCCAAGATCGAGTTGCTTTCCACCGTTCCGGGCGTTGCCAAGGTCACCAGCGCGACACTCGTGGCTGAGCTTCCCGAACTCGGTCGGCTCAACCGCCAGGCCATCGCCGCGCTCGTGGGCCTCGCCCCGTTCAACGACGACAGCGGGCGTCACCGCGGCACACGGCGCATTGCAGGCGGTCGATCTGCCGTTCGCCACGTGTTGTACATGGCCGCCCTCTCGGCACGACGGTGTAATCCGATAATTCATGCGTTCGCCGAGCGACTCGCCGCTCAGGGTAAAAAACCAAAAGTCATCATCGCCGCCTGCATGAGGAAGCTCCTCGTCATCCTCAACACGATGCTCAAAAACAATACTTCCTGGAAAAACTTAGCCGTCCAATAACCCCCTCGACAGTCAACACAGCCGCTGGGCTGTGGTGTGAAACGCCTACGGCGTAAAATGCCAAAATCTTCCTTAACAAATCGGCTACACCGCTGCGCGCGACTCCACCAGCGCCGCGTACGCGGCTTGCAGCACGCGATCGAGGCCCTGGCCTGTTACTGAAGAGAAGAGGATTACATCGCGGCCGGAGGCCGCGGCTAAACGGGGCTGTAACTCGGCCGCTCCGGGTAGCTCGGCTTTACTGATCGCCAATACCTCCGGCCGTTCCGCCAGGCCGTGGCCGTATTGTTCGAGCTCAGCGCGAATCGCCCGATAGTTTTCGATTGGGTCGGTGCCATCCACCGGCTGCGGTTCGACCAGGTGGATCAGCACCCGTGTGCGTTCGACGTGCCGCAAGAATTCATGCCCCAGCCCAGCCCCGGCGTGGGCCCCTTCGATGAGGCCCGGGATATCCGCGATCACGAGCGTGCGATCGATGTCCAAATGCACGATGCCGAGGTGCGGAATCTTCGTCGTGAACGGGTAGTCGGCAATCTCCGGCCGGGCTCGCGAAATCCGGCTCAACAACGTACTCTTGCCGGCATTCGGCTTGCCCACCAAACCAACGTCGGCGATGACCTTTAGCTCCAACGTTAGCCGGCGGATTTCGCCCTCTTCGCCGCGAGTGAAGTCGCGCGGCGCCTGGTTGGTCGCTGTCTTGAACCGCGTGTTGCCCTTGCCGCCCTTGCCACCGCGCGCGGCGACCACGCGGTCACCAATCGTCGACAAGTCCTTGAGCACGATTTCATGATCGGCATCCATGATGACCGTGCCCGGCGGCACGCGAATCACCAAATCTTCAGCACCGCGGCCATGGCAATTCGAACCGCGTCCGTGCTCACCCCGTTCCGCCCGCCAGCGCTTGCGATGGGCGAGGGCCGCCAAACTATCGACGCCCGCCTCCGCCACCATAATGATGCTGCCGCCGTCGCCGCCGTCGCCGCCATCCGGCCCGCCGCGCGGCACGTACTTCTCACGCCGAAAGCTCAAGCAGCCATCGCCGCCCCGGCCTGCTTCGACTTCAATGGTGACGCGATCGACGAACATGACCGGGAAAATGATCAATGCAAAATGTGAAAATGAAAAATGAAAAATGCTGAAGACGGGGGGGACCTATTCGGCATTTTACATTTTGCATTGATCATTTTGCATTTTGCATTCCTTCAATGAAAAAGGGATGCCACCTGGCATCCCCAAGAAGACGTTGGCAGCGAAGCATCGCTCAATTCGCGCTCGGCACCACGTTCACGCGGCGGCCTTCGCGGTCGAATTTGACTTCGCCGTCAACGAGCGCGAAGAGCGTGTAATCGCGGCCTTGGCCGACGTTCTTGCCGGCGTGGAACTTGGTACCCAATTGCCGCACGATGATATTGCCCGCTACAACTTGCTGGCCGCCGTAGCGCTTGACGCCTCGACGTTGACCATTCGAATCGCGACCGTTGCGGCTGGAGCCTTGACCTTTTTTATGTGCCATGGAAGTACTCAACCCGTAGGACGGACAATCTTGTCCGCCCACAAAGTTCTGTGAGCGAAATAAAATCTCTTCACGCCGGTGCAACTGAGTCGTTTAACGCGGAGCCAGCGGCGACGCAAGTATCATGCTAAGACCGCCGTCGCCGTTGACTCCGGGTTAAACGAAATGTTTCAATCCTGACCGCGAGAGGTATAACACGGGCAAGAGCGCCCGTTCTACGGAACGGCCGTAGCCCGTCTATCCTATCGGTAAACCCAGCGATAGGCAACCCCGTCGGTCGTGCCGTACAGGTTCGCCTTACCGATCGGGGCCCCCAGGCGGAATTCCCGCTCGTTGGGCTGTACTTCGTCGCCCGGACGCCAGAAATTGAGCTGTAGCATCTTGCGGGTAAACTGCCGGCCTCGCCCCGGCGCATCACCCGGGTGATAGGCGGTTGGGTTATCGGTCCAGCGATAGGCATTCGTCAGGCCGCCGACGAGAATCGAAAAGAAGTCGATCCGCGGATCGATATCGACCCACGTGGCCACGCCCCACACCTCGTGCGAAATGCGATCATCACTGACGGGAATCAGCTGCTCGGCAATCTCGACGCTGTTGAGCAGTTTGCCGGTCAACTTTTCCCGTTGAGCAATCGCGGCAACAGCCGCCGGGATCACGCGATCTAAATACGACTTGCCTACCAGCTTGCCATCCTTGCCACGGTCTTGGGCTTCGATGACGAACTGCGGCACGAACCGCACCGGCCCACCTTTTGCCGGAGTAACGGTAAACACGCCGTCTGCCCCTTCCACCGGCTTGAGCGTTTTGCCGGTATTGCGAAGGCGGTAAACCAGGTACCACACCAGCTTGCGTTCCGAACCAGCCGTGGCCGACGGGATATCGACCTCGACCATCCGCAACGGCTTGAACGAAAACTCGAGGCAATAGACCTCGCGGCGAAACTTCGTCTGATCCGCCATGCCAATGAGTGTTTCTGGCGCGGCCAGGTACTCCGGCTTCCACTGCAATGCTGGATTCGCCCGCAACTCCATCACGTCGTGGGTGCTGACCGTGTCATCGGCATCCAGGCTAGGCGCCACCGTGGTCATCACGCCCGGCGCGAGTTGCCGATCCGCCGGCGCAGCGCCCAGCGCAATTGCCGCAAGAGCAATCAGCAACATGCCTGCCGATAGCCGCAAAGACAGTTTGAGCGCGTTCGCAAATCGATCCATGGAAAATCCAGCGGTGCGAGTCGAAAATGAAGGCGTTCGATGAGCCGAACCCCTCAAAATTCAGTATAGATACGGGCCCCGGCACCGGCAACAAATGGTCCGTTTTTCCCATGATGGGTGGCTGGGGTCGAGCCGCAGGCGAACCCCCAGTTGGAAGCCAATTATACCGCTCGCGGTCGAGATTGAGACGTTTTCGTTTAACCCGGAGCCAACGGCGACGGCGTGGTAGAAGAAATGCTTCCGTCGCCGTTGGCTCCGGGTTAAACGATTCGGTGGCACCGACGTGCCGTATAACTGCTCTGCACATTCGGAATAACCATCAATACCAGCAGACGGATCGAGCAACCTCCCTAAAAAAGCTAACCCGGCCCCGTGCTTGGCTGGGATAGAAAACGCACGGGACCGGGCGCTAACGAGAGAGCTCGATGGAACCGCATCAAGCGACCTTACAATCAGGCAGACTCGACCTTCTTCTCCTTGGCTTTGTCTTTACCTTCTTTTTCACCTTTGCCGTGGTCATCGTCTTCGCCGTCATCGTCGCGATCACCATCGCGGTCGCGATGGCCACGCCGCTCGAATCGCCGTTCACGTGATCCGGGGCCATCGCCCGGTGGTGGGCCATCCAAGCGGCCACGACGAAATTCGCGCGGACCATCGCCATCGAGTGGTGGTGGACCTACGGGGCCACGGAACCGCGGTCCCGGACCACCAGGACCGCCCTCGATGAAGCGCCCTTCGATATGGCCTTCGAAGCGCCCCTCAAACCGACCTCCCGGCGGACCTGGTGGCGGCGGTGGCGGCATGTGCTTATGCACAAATTCCGCCAACTCCATGAATTCTTCCTTGGTTAGTTTGCCGTCTTTGTCCTTATCAAATTTGGCGAACAACTCTTCCGGCTTCGGCATCTTCGGCGGACCCTCAGGGCCTTTGCCATCGGGACCTTCTCCGTCGGGGCCACGACGACGTCCCTCGGGACCGCGAAGCCCAAATGGACCACCAGGACCACCCGGTCCCAAGCCCAATCGGCCGTGAAGCTCGCGCATCTTTTCCCGCGCCTGCTCACGCTCTTCATCGCTCAGCTTACCGTCGCCGTCTTTATCGAACTCTTTCAAGATTTTCTCGCGCCACTCGATGCGTGCGCCGTCATCAGGCTTCTTGGCGTCCTTTTTGTCGTCCCCTTCCGCCCGGGCCGGAATTGCCAGCAGGCAAACTGCCAAGAGGACAAAACTCGAAAACAAATACCGCATGTGTCTTCACCCTTTCCAATTGGTGCGTCGCGGATCGCGCTGGCAGCAACATGGCTGCAGCCGCTGACTTCCCCGCAATTTAAAACAACTCGACCAAACCAAACGATTGCCCACCGGTAGTTCTACGAGTATTAACCCCGCCAACATGCCCAGGTTCCGGCTCGAAACTGCGAATTTCAAGCCGAATTCAGCCCGATTTGTGCTATCAAGAGATCTGCCAGAAGAATGTGAGAGGCCTCAAAAGAATGTGGGAGGCCTCTCTGAGGCCGATGACGCGTTCTATTCGAGAACGCCATCGGCGTCGGAGACGCCTCCCACAGGTTTTCTTGCTCCCACGGGTTTTCTTGTTCCCACGGGTTGCCTCACCGCGATCTCTTCAATCGAGCGGACGGCCCGCTACACCATCGCGTAGAATTTCTTGAACTTGTCGCACGAGACGGGCTTGATCTTCGACGCCCAGCCGGCCTGGCCGAACGCCGTCATGCGGGCGATGCACACCTTCTTCATCGCCTCGCGGGCCGGCTTCAGGTAATCGCGCGGGTCGAACTTCTCCGGCGTTTCGGCAAACACCTTGCGAATCGCGCCCGTGATCGCCAGCCGGTTATCGGTATCGACGTTCACCTTCCGCACGCCGAACTTGATGCCGCGTTGGATTTCCTCCACCGGCACGCCCCACGTCTGCTTCAGCTTGCCGCCGTACTTGTTAATGATGTCTTGCAGGTCTTGCGGCACGCTGCTCGAACCGTGCATCACCAAGTGGCAATTCGGCAGCCGCTTGTGGATCTCTTCGATGCGGCTGATCGCCAGCACTTCGCCTGTCGGCTTGCTGGTGAACTTGTAGGCACCGTGGCTCGTGCCGATCGCCACCGCCAACGCATCGACGCCCGTTTCGGCCACGAATCGCTCGGCCTCTTCCGGATCGGTCAGCAACTGATCGCGCGACAGCTTCCCTTCGGCCCCGTGGCCGTCTTCCTTCTCGCCGTGACCCGTTTCAAGCGAGCCGAGGCAACCCAACTCACCCTCGACGCTGACGCCCTTGGCATGGGCCAACTCGCAAACCTCGCGCGTCACCTTCACGTTGTAGTCGAAGTCGGCCGGCGTCTTGCCGTCTTCCTTGAGCGAACCGTCCATCATCACACTCGTGAAGTTGTTCTCGATCGCGCTCTTGCACGTGCTTGGGCTGTTGCCGTGGTCCTGGTGCATGCAGATCGGCAACTCGGGGTACAACTCGGCCGCCGCCAGCATGAGGTGCTTCAGGTAATTATCTTGCGAGTACGACCGGGCCCCGCGCGACGCCTGCACGATCACCGGCGAATCGGTCTCTCGAGCGGCCTCCATGATCGCCTGGATCTGCTCCATATTATTGACGTTGAACGCCGCCAAACCGTAATCGTTTTCAGCGGCATGATCGAGCAACAGACGCATCGGAACTAATGGCATAATGGCACTCCTTCTTCGTACAAATTCGCGGGCCGGCGCGGCCAAGTAGGTCAGGCTTTAGCCCGACAATCCCGCCACAAGCCAGGTCTGAAACCCGACCAGCGGCCGATAACAACTCCACCAGGTCACCCAATGACGTTGAATATGAAATGGAGCCCGCATTTTAGCCGATTTTTCCCCCGGCGCGCAGGGTGCGACACAACGCCCAAACAACACCCAAATCAACTACTCTACCCCTCAACTGCGGGTGGTTTCGCACGATCAGCCGCAAAAGCCAATCATTCAAGCAGCCAGCCGATGCTCCGCCAAATTCAAAATTGACTTGGCGTGGCGCGTGGAGAAAGATGTAATGCTAACTGCACGTTCAACATGCGTTACGTTGGTTAATTTTCGGGGGAACCTTTGACCGAACGTCAATTCTACGACTGGCAAACGGCCGGCGGCGGGGGCGATGTGCTGCGGCTGGTCGAGGTGCTGGAACGCTTGGCGATTCCCTGGTGCATGATCGGCGGGCTGGCGGTCAACGATTGGGCCTAGGAGCCGCTCGCCACTGCGGATGTTGAGATCGTCATCGCGACCGAACGGGTCGGCGAAGCGGTCGATGCGCTGGTGGCCGAGGGCTTCCCAGCGACGCACTTCGAATTATCGGTCAACCTCCAAGGCACGTCGAAAGTATCGCTGCAATTCAGCACCGATCCGTTGTACTGTGAATTCCCCTCGCGCAGTGTGGCGGCCGACGTCCACGGCATCTTGATGCGCGTCGCTTCGCTCAGCGACATGCTCGCTGGGAAAATCGTCGCCTGGCGCGATCCGTCGCGGCGGCCCAGCAAGCGACAAAAAGATTTGCTCGACATCATGCGGCTCGTCGAATCGCACCCCGAACTAAGAGCGGAACTGCCGCCGGAACTCGCGGTGCAGATGCCTAACTGAGAGGCGAAGGGTAAGATGGGTTGATCGCTCTGCGACAACCTTGCATGCCAAACATCATACCCCCCTTGTTCAAAACGACGAAAACATTGACTCAGTGTTCACTACCGCGATGAGGTCCGGCTCCGTGACGATCTCAACCTACTCGACTCCCTTCTTAGACATATCTCGGCAGGACTCATCGAAAGTCGCGACTGCAAAATTGAGATCTAAATGAAAACCGAGTTTTGACGTAGTTTCGCGCCGCCGACGAGCACTGCTCGAACGTCGAGAGAAACTTGGGGACATGATCGTGAAAAGGATGGCTTGCCGCAGAGCACTGGGTTCGGGAACTACTGAGAACACGTCCACGCTGCCCGAACCGAATGGCGCAACGGCACTGTTCAAGGCCGTGCCAACAACCGCAATCCCACCGGCCACGGAAACGCTAATACCAAAGGCCCCGTCAGTCACGCGATCTGACGCAAACAACTTGCCGAGCTGCGCCCGTCTTGACAAGTCAAATATGTAAGCAGAGCCTGCATCAAATTCGAGAAAGGCGTCGTCATCGGGAGACCCAATGACCGCAATATTATCGGCAATCGAAACTGATGCACCAAACTGATCGTTCGCGTTTCCATCGGCCGGCTTCAATTTTGCGAGTTGGCCGCCGCTTGATGCGTCAAAAACATATGCGGCACCAGAGTCGTAGCCGTTATCGTCGTCGCGAAGGGATCCAACTACAACGATACCTCTATCAATCGCGACCGAAAAACCGAATAGATCCCCGGATTCGCCATCAGCTGGCGTAAGCTTCCTCAGCTGCCTTCCTGTCTTCACATCAAAGATATACGCTGATCCCGAATTAGGCCCTTTGTCATCATCGCTGGGAGCTCCAATAACGACGACACTGCTATCCATGGCAACGGAAAATCCAAATCCATCTTGCGACGCTAGGTCTCCCGGTACGAGTTTCCGCAGTTGCAGACCCGTTACCGGGTCGAAAATGTATGCAGCCCCCGAATCGATTCCGCCACTCAAGGCCCCACTTGCACCAACAACAGCTAGGCCGTCGTCAATTGCTGTAGATATTCCAAACCGACCGTTAATGACAGGATCCGACGGTATTAGCTTAGAAAGTTGCTCACCTCTCGAAACATTGAACACGTATGCGGCACCGGAGTCATGAGCTGCGGCATCGACATATTGAGAACCAATGATGGCCAGTTCTTTGGATATCGAAACTGACGAACCGAAGAAGTCGCCGGCAGTGCCATCGCTGGCAAGCAACTTATGAAGTTCTGCGCCGGATGCTACGTCAAAAATGTATGCGGCACCAGCATCGGAACCATGATCATCGTCCAAGTATGCGCCAATAACGACTCTGTTCAGATCGATTGCAACTGCACCACCAAATCGATCGGCCCGGCTACCATTCGGAGTCCTAAGCGTGCGGAGGTAATCTCCTGTCGCGGCAAATGACGATTTGCACCCGCAAACCACGAACATGCAGAAAACGAACATTGTTAGCGCGACGAACAGCCTCCGCTGAACCGCGGGTTTCGTGTGATCCATGAAAGCACCAATCGTCAAGGCCATATCGAATCGATACCAACACCGCAACCCGCAAGTTAGACTCGTCTATTGGAGATGTCAACTGTTGATGATTTTCAGAGCCGGTTTGAAAAATCAAACGAACGGCGGACGATAGGTGAAGGTCGTGGATAGTTAGGATGAGTTCGCCACGTGGCGGGATACCATCAATCACCCTCACCCAACTACTTCTGTTGGGTTTTTGCTTCGCAACAAACCCATCCTACGGGTAAAATGGCCCGCATGGCAGAAGACTATCGCCGTTGACGCATCGCTTGGTGGCACTTGCTTCTTCACCAAGCGGAGCGACTTTGCCTGGGTCTCCGGACCCGCATCTCTTCCTCAATGCCAGTCTTCCGTCGCTGAAACGTATAGCAACCGAATTTTGCATCACACAAACCGATTTGCGGTCACCCCCGACGGCTAAAACTCCCTTTTCGCCCTACGGCCGAATCTTGTTCATGATCGCCGTCAACCGCGTGCGGTACGCCTCCCGCAATGTCGGCTCGAACTCACCCAGCGGCTTCACCGGCACAAGGTCCATCACCTCGACCGGCGAAAGGCCGGAATCGAACAACGTATCGACCGCCCCCAGTAGCATCGCGCGAACGGCCTTGCGAGCGTCGACGGCCGCCAAGCCAAACTCCTCGCCCAGCGCGGCGAGCTCCTCCCACTGCGGCCAAAAATAGGTCGGCCCCATCGCCGCCACGACGGCATACGCCTCGAGCGTGCCTTCCGCCACCTCCGGCGACTCGCCCAACGGCACGAGCAACTGCCGCACAACTTGACGATCCGCCTCAGCTAGCGATTCACCCCACGCCACAAGATTGTATCCGCGGCTAACCAGCGACGGCGCATTGGGAATGACCCGGGCCACGCGGCGAAATCCACCCAGCAGTTCCGCAAACTTGGCGATGGTGAACTTCGGCGCGAGCGAAACGACGATGCTCTCAGCCCGCAGCGATTTGCCGACGGCCGCCGCCGTCTCGGCAATCGCGGGTGGATGCACGGCAACAAACACAACATCCTGGCCGCCGACCGCTGCGTAATCGCCACGCCTCACGACGACGCCCTTGCATTCCGATTGCAGCCGATCTACGACGGAATCCGCAGGATCGCAGACAACAACCTCACCCGGCGACGTCCCAGCCCGCGCCCAACCCTGCAACAGAATCCGTGCGATGCGCCCTCCTCCAATAAACCCCAACGAAGGACTTGCCATGACCGCACCTCCTTCTCAAGTAGGTCAAGCTTCAGCCTGACTAAAAAATACTGTATGGCGGGCACCGCCCACCAACGCAAAGCCCACCGCGCTACCCCGCAGGCAGCGCATTGCAGCGAGCACTGCCCACCATCTGTAATGCTACCCGTCGCCTCCTTCCACAGCGATGGTTGGTGGTTCCCCCTGCCGCCGAGGTATTAGAGCAAATTATCAAAATGCGTAGCCATGTTTCCTCAAGTAACCCGCTGCGAAAATGAAGATTGTCGGCACGAAAAAGAGCAAGATGCTCTAGAAATAGCGAGCCCCACGAGCCACAAAAGATGGCAACTCGTAATGCCGCCGCGTGCCGCGGGTACCCCCGGTTCTTGAACCGGGACCGCCGCAGGCGGCAAGAGGCACAGGAAGTAATGGGCCGCTAACAACGAGCCTCCTGCCGCTTTGCCGCCCAGGTTCAAAGAACCTGGGCAACCGTTAGGACCGGCCTGATGGTCTGGGCCAAAGTAGCGACGCTCGCCAGTGCGTGGACAGCAATTAGACAGGGCGTCCGCCGTCTTGGCGACGGCGGCTACGGCAGGCACGCCAGCCGCCGCGGCACATTCGCGCTACTGAATCTCTTCCCACTTGATGATCTTGATGCCCGTGAATCCGGTGCCGTACAGGTACGAAATTTCATCCGGGCACAGGGCCCGATTGTAAACGCGCGCGTCGTAGATCGCCCCATTAAACTCGCGGCCCGGCTGCTCGGCATTCCGGCCAATGTTCACCACATAATTGTTCGTGCCGATCGAACCGGTCGCACTCGTCGTGTTGTTCAACGCCCCGTTGATGTACAGCTGCAACTGGCTACCCGTGTAAACGCCGGCGACATGCCACCAACGATTGTTCAGCAGCGCGCCGATGCTTAATACCTCGTCTGCCGTTAACCCCGTGCACCTGAAACTCGTCTTGCTGATATCTGGCCGATACCGCAACTGCCACGCCGAATCACCTTTTGACACGAAGGATCGATACGTGCCGGTAAGACTATCGGGTCGCACCCACACGGCGACCGTCATCGGCCCGGTGAGGTCGAACGTCGACTCATTTGGCACGCTCACATAATCATCCAGGCCGTCGAACTTCGCCGAGGTCGCGAAATATCCCGGCACCGGCAGGCTGGTGCCCAAACTCACGCCGTTGGTATACGTGCCGTTATTCGCGTACTGGCTCGAGTCGGCAGCGGTCGTTCCCATGGTCTCCACCAACTTCCACCGCCCCATCATTCCATAGAGCGCGGCGATCTCCGTCGGCAGAATGCGGCGATTGTACACGCGAAAATCGCGAATCGCGCCTTTGAAATACTCCGTCGTCCCGGCGCGCACACCGAACATCAACACCGCGGCCGTTTGGGGCACCAAATCCACCGGGCTCGTGCCGCTGGTGCGCAGCTCCCCATTGATATACACCGCGTACGTGTTGTCCACATCGTTGAACGTCGCCACGATGTGATACCACCGCCCGTTCTTATCGACCGCGTCGAGTGTCGAAAATGGCTCATTGCCCACGTAGGGCGATCCGCCGAGGTCGAACGACAGCGTGCCGTTGGTCTCTTGGCGGATTTCCCAATCGCCGTTGACGCCGCACAACCGCCCGCGGGTGGCGAGCGGGCCTGAACCTCGCATCCAAAACGCGACGGTTCCGGTCGACGGCGGCTGAAACACCGACGCCGTTTGCGCAATGGCGCTGATTCCGTCCGTTTGCAGTGCCTTATTGTTCACGCAATCCGATTCCCAGGTCGCCCCGCCCGAAAGTGTCGCCGCATTTGCGCACCCCGAGCTATCCGCCGCTGTGCTGCCAGTCCCCTCGGCAAACTTCCAATAGCCGACCAGTCCATACATCGCGGCCACTTCGGCCGCATTCACTTCGCGCGTGTATACGTACACATCGTCGATGCTCCCCGCAAAACACTTGCCGCTGGGCACATTCGAGCGGCCGCCGATTCGCAGCTCGTTCATCGAGGGGTAGATGTCCGTGATATTGCCGGTGGCCGCGTACGTTTCGACCAACTGGCCATTCAAGTAGGTCCGCACCTCAACTCCATCGTAGGTTACCACGATGTGCGACCACGCATCGTTCGGCACGAATACGCCCGTTTGATGCCACGACCACCCCGGTGAAGTATTCGCCAGCCCCCACTTGATTTCGTTAGCGTCCGTTAGCGCGACTTCGTACTCACCCTCTTTGTTCACAATCATTCGGTCGATGTTCGCCGAGGCGGTCGGCCGAATCCACGCGGCAATCGTCACCGCGTCGGTCGCCTTCAACGACGCGCTATCGGCCACGCCGACGTAATCGTCGGTCCCGTCGAACGTGGCTGCCGCGTCGCGCACGCCTGCTTGGTTGACAAGCACACCGTTCGTATACGTCCCGGTGTTGCTGGCGGGAGATGCATCAGCGGCCGTCGTGCCGGCACTTTCATCCAGCTTCCAGTGGCCGACGAGGCCATAAAGGTTTTGCACTTCGGCGGTCGTCAGCGCGCCGGTGTAGACCCGCACATCGTCGAGCGTTGATGCCGAGCCGCTGTACCATGGATCGTCGCCGACATAGAGTGGGCCGCTATTGCCGGTCGTTGCGCCGGCAAGGGTGGCCTCGGTATCGAGCACGCCATTCACATAGCAACGCCACTTAGTGCCCGCCTTCACGCACGCCACGTGCGACCACGAACCTGTCGGCAAATCCGCATTGGAATTAAAATATTCATTGTTCGACGCCGAGGTGCTCACGCAAAAATGAACGCGATTATCCCCCGGGTTCAGCCACACGCCCGGTCCCCGCTCGAAATCGCCAGCTCCTTTATGAAGCAGCGGCCGCCAACCTCCCGTGAGTGTGTTCGGCCGCACCCAGAAGGCCACGCTGAAATCATCGTTGCTGGCCCCCAGGGAATTCAGCAGCGCCGCTGCCGGGGCCGTCACGTATTTGCCATCAACAGCAAATGTCGTCCCCAGCCGCCGCACGGCCGCCACGCCCAATGTGGGGCTGCCGGTGTAACTTCCATCGACGCCAAAACCTGACGAATCCGCCGCCAGCGTGCCGCTGGTTTCATCCAATTTCCAACGCACAATCAGCGTCTTATCAAGCCCTGCTGCCCAGCGGAGCATGCGATTCGCCAACGTGTAGGTGTTCGCGCTAAACGTCGCCCCGTTATTGACGCTCACGGGCAAAGGAAACTGGACGCGTCGACCAAACGCCACGTTGCTCGCGTTGTATGTGTTTGCCAGCGTGGCCCCCGCTTCAATCGCCACCACCGAGTTGCTGGCGCCAACTGTAGCCAAGACTTGGCCGCCTGCCGCCGTCGTGCCGCCCATGACGACCACGCTGTAGCTGCTGGACCCCAGCGACAGGCTGCCCGTGGAAAACACCGACATCACGTAGTGCGCGTTGTTCGTGACGTTCACCGACGACGCTGTCGTGGTAGTGGCCGTGCCGGAACAGAAGCCTAGCTCGTCCGCCAACCCCGGATGCTCGCTCAGAATGCCGATCGTCGCTTCGCGCAGCTTGTAACCGACCTCGGCCGCCGTCGCCTCATCCGGCAAATAGATGGCTCGATTCTGCGTGAATGCGGTATTGAATGTCGCCTGTGGGGCGCCATCCCAAATTGTATTGACGGTGTAACCGTACGATTCCAGCATCGACTTACGACCCGACTCATAGGACGTAAGCGAACCGTTGTTGGTGGTGACAAAGAGAATATTGACGGCTGCCTCCGCACGCACCGTCAACCCAGCCAATATCACCGCAATATAGGCAAAGCGAACCAAAGGAGAGCCAAACATCTGAAGTCAATCCTGCTATCAGTTCAACACAATGGGGACCTGGGGTCGGCGAGAAGCCGTCCCGTTGAAAAAAGGATACATCGCTCCGAACCGCAACGTGGCATGTCTTGGGAAAACCAGCTAATAAACCAATTAAGACGCACGTCCCGCGTATTCCGATTATTCCACATACAACGGCCAACACCGCGAAGAAATAGTGGCATTTCCGCTTCACCCCGCGGGTGAACGCAGCGGCGGTCGCCAAGCCGTCGACCCGAGCCCGCGCATGGCCAATAGCAGAAGGCAACACGGCATCGGGAGCCATTTGCCCGCCAAGGAAAATATCGCGGGCGGACAATGATCGGCAATTGACTGCCGTCCCCTTGCTATGGGGCATCCGCGAACGTGTCGCTCGGCGGGATCTCGGCCAACCGAATAAGAATCAGCTTTTGCTGCGGGCCATCGGCCGAATCCACCGTGTGAAAATAGTGGCCTAGTCGGCTGCCCGCATCCGGCAGGCTCATCAGCACCAACGTTTCGCCGGGGCACAACTTGGCCGTCAGACGCAAGCGATCGAACACCTCACGGTCTTTGCGGATGTCCTGGTGCATCGCCCCACCCTCGCCGGTATATCGCCAACGGGGTACGCCGTGGTGCAGCTCGGGCGTCAGCTCGACGAGCGCTGTTCGATCGGGGCGGGGGTCGACCCGCAACGCATAAATCGCCTGAGCTTGCTCGAACGTTCGTCCGCCGAGTTCCGTACCGCCGCTAATTAGGAGCGGCAACGACGGATATACCTCCGAGGCCTGAACCTCGAATCGCTGATTCCGCCGCAACCGGCACGATCGGCCGTGAACAATCGGCTCGGCCAACAGCTCCGCCGCCTGGGCCTGCTTCGATTTGGCCGCGTCCTTTGCATTCACATCGCCTGCCGATTCGAATGACTCGCCTTGATGGAGCACTTTGCTGATCGCCGGTGGCATCGAACCTGAAATGACTCCTGCCCGCAGGCCGTTGTTTGCTAGTTCGCGGCGCACCGCAGGATCGATGTGAGCTTCGTCGATGTCACGCCAGGCTGCATCCTCGAGTACGGGATCGTTCGCAGGAAAGCGCGCCCAGATGATTTCCATCGCCACGCTATCCGGCGAAACCGGCGCCGGTTTTAGCAGCGCTTGACCGTGCAGCGATTCATGATCGGCCGTAAACAACTGGCAACCACTCGCGCCAAGCACAAGCAGCATGACCAAGACGCCGAATTGACCGACGATCTTCATGAAACGCGGCAGCCGAACCTGTGGCCGCACAATGGAGAAACGGTAAGACGAGTGAGCCCGATCCTTTGGCCGGGCCGAGAAGAATAGAAAAAACCGCCCCCACGGTCAACGCAAGCCGGCGCGCCGAACGAGACTGATAGCAAAGCCAAAAGCCCAGCCAAGTGGCCGGGCGGATTGCCTTGTGCCGAGAAAGAACGCCGACCCGTGAAGGGTCGGCTATTTTCAACCGTTGGCTGCGGCGGATTGAGCGTGTTTCGTCTCGCCTTCGAACGTCGGCCGAACACTGCGCTCGACCACACGGTCACGAACGCCCACGAACTCGATGATGGCCCGCGTGCCCGCATCGCCCAACCGCGGCTTGGCTAGGCGCAAGATCCGGGTGTAACCACCTGGACGATCGACAAACCTGGGTGCGACTGAATCGAACAGCACGGCCACCGCCTGCTTGTTGCCCAGCAATTGCAGGCAACGGCGCCGGGCGGCGATGGAGGGCGAAATCGCCGCGTTCCACTTGGACCAGCGCTCACTCTTCCGCCACGACTTCCAGCTATCACTGCCGCGATCGGCGTTGGTGCCGAATTCGCCCGCTGCCTTTTCAGCCGCCAGACCTCGCCGAGCCACGGTGATGCACTTCTCCACGAGCGGCCGCACTTCCTTGGCCTTGGAAATCGTGGTGATCATCCGGCCCGGCACCTTGGGCTTGTTGTCGTCGAATTCCGCATCTCGTTCCGTGAGGAACAGAGCACTTGCCAAACTGCGCAACAAGGCGCGTTGATGTTTCGGGCTGCGGCCGAGTTTTCGGCCCTTTTTTCGATGTCGCATGATCGCACCGTATGTTCCTTCGCCAGCGAATATCGCCCGCGAATGCTCTGACGTACCTTGATAATTCTTACACACCCGCGGGCACGGCCGGCAGCCGCATGCCGAGGTGCAGACCCATGTCGCGAAGTTTGTTGCGCACTTCGGTCAGTGTCGTTTCACCGAAATTGCGAACCTCGAGCAGTTGGTCCTCGGTCCGCGTGACGAGATCGCGAACCGTCATGATGTTCTCTGATTCCAGGCAATTGCTGGCTCGCACCGAAAGATTCAAATCGGCCAGGTTCGTGGCGAGCTTCGTTTCGAGACCGGCATCGACCATCGCACCGGAGTCACGGGCTGGCGAACGCACCTGTGGACCCAGTTCGGTATATTGCACGAACGGGTTGAGGTGCTTCCGCAGAATCTTGGCCGCTTCGACCAAGGCCATTTCCGGAGCGACCGAACCGTTGGTCCAGATTTCCAGTGTGAGCTTGTCGTAATTGGTCTTTTGACCAACGCGAGTTTCTTCAATGCCGTATCGCACGCGAACCACTGGGCTGTAGACGGCGTCGATAGGAATAATGCCAATTTCCTGGATATTCTGGCTATGTTCGGTGGACGGAATATAACCCCGGCCATTTTCCACCACCATTTCCATCACGAACGGCACATTATCGGTAAGCGTTGCCAGCACGTGGTGGGGATTCAGAACTTCGATCGCTTCATCGGTTTCAATATCCGAAGCCAAGATTGGTCCGGCCGTATTCTTCTCGACGCGCAAAACACGGGTCGATTCGCTGTGATTCTTGACGATGAGCGACTTCACGTTGAGTACGATGTCGGTCAGGTCTTCAAATACGCCCTTGATCGTGGTGAATTCGTGCTGGGCATTCTGAACTTTAATTTGCGTAACCGCGCTGCCTTCGAGGCTGGAAAGCAACACGCGGCGCAGGCCATTGCCGATCGTGGCACCGAAGCCGCGTTCAAACGGTTCGGCGACGAACTTGCCGTAGGTCGAGGTCAGGGACGCCGCGTCGCAAGTTACGACGCTGGGCAGCTCTAGTCCGCGCCATCGGATATGCATGTGGGAGTCTCCGTAGTTGATGCTGAAGTCGGGATGCCATTTGCCACTCGCGAGGGGCCCGCGCCAACTCACGCTGTCCGCCTGACGAACGGCACTGCGGTTCCTATCGCGAGCAAAGCTCAACGATCAGTTGGGTTTGAACGGGGATCGAAACGTCGTCGGCAGCCGGCAGGCGACCAACCACACCTTCCGGAATCTGCGAATCGCCGCGGGATAAAAAGTCGGGAATATCGCGGGCGCTTTCCGACATCGCGCCCCGCACCAAGTCCAAACTCTTGGCCCGATTCTTCACGCGGATCACATCGCCCGCGCGGACCTGGTAGCTCGGAATATCGACGCGGCCACCGTTGACCGTGATGTGGCCATGCCGAATCATCTGCCGAGCCTGGGCACGGCTTTGGCCAAATCCCAGACGGTGGACGACATTATCCAACCGGCGTTCGAGCAACACCATGAGGGCATCGCCCGTATTGCCTTTGCCTTTGACTGCTTGCTGGAAGTACTTGCGAAATTGGCGTTCGAGTACGCCATAATAATGCTTCACCTTCTGCTTTTCGCGGAGGTGCGTGCCGTAATCGGTCAGTTTGCCACGGCGAGACTGATGCATGCCGGGCGGGTTTTCACGGCGCTCGATCGCGCACTTCGGCGTATCGCAGCGGTTGCCTTTGAGGAACAGCTTGAGCCCATCGCGGCGGCAAAGGCGACAGACAGGTCCGGTGTATCGTGCCATAAGAGGGTTCGGAGTTCAGGGTTTAGGGTTCAGTTCGGGCGCGGGATCAAGGCTCTTGGCTGAGCCCTGAACCCTGAACCCTCGTTACACCCGTCGTTTCTTGCGGGGCCGGCAGCCGTTGTGCGGCAGCGGCGTAATGTCTTCGATCGATTTGACTTTCAGGCCCGCCGCTTCCAGCGCGGTAATCGCACTTTCGCGACCGCTGCCCGGGCCTTTGACTTTGACTTCCAATTCCTTAACGCCATATTTCTTGGCCTTGTCGGCGGCTTGCTGAGCAGCCATCTGACCAGCGAAGGGCGTACTTTTTCGGCTACCCTTAAAACCACTGGTACCAGCGCTAGCCCAGCAAAGGGTATCACCCTTCGTATCGGTAATGGTGACCGTGGTGTTGTTAAAAGTCGCCTGAATATAGGCGATGCCCACCGACACGTTGCGACGAGCCTTCTTTTTGGTTTTGCTTGCGGAAGCTGCTGCTGGTGTTGCCATAGTGAAAAATTAGCTGATTATTTTTCGTTCATGACCTAAGCCGCAGATGGAAACAACGTTCGTTTCCAAAATTGAGCCCGGTGAATGTTTCGATTAACGGAGATCCTTGACGCCCTTCTTACCGGCGACGGTCTTCTTGGGTCCTTTACGGGTACGGGCATTCGTGCGGGTGCGCTGACCGCGAACGGGCAAGCCACGGCGGTGACGCACACCGCGATAACAGGTGATATCCTTGAGGCGTTGGATGTTCTGGTTCACTTGCCGACGGAGTTGACCTTCGACGACGTAGTCCTTATCAAGAAGTGCCGCGATGCGAGCTACTTCGTCCTCGCCTAACTCCCGCGCGTGAACTTGCGGATTGACGCCCGCCTTGTGACACAATTCGCGCGCCGTCTTCGGACCGACGCCGTACAGGTACGTCAGCGAAATCACCGTGGGACGGTCATTTGGAATATCAACACCCAACAAACGCGGCATGACTTGCTCCGATAATTACTGCTGCCGATGTAGCTTGTTTTCGAGTCGCGCTCCGCTTCGCGTCGCGGCTAAACGCTTAGACCGCAATTGCTTGTAAACCTCTAGCCCTGGCGTTGTTTATGGCGCGGATTACTGCACACGACACGCACGACACCGCGACGGCGGACAATCTTGCACTTATCACAAACACGCTTAACGCTGGCTTTTACTTTCATTGCAATATCCAACCTAGCCGCCGAGAAAATGGGCCGGTATCCGCAGTGGCATTCAGAATGGCGGGAAACGCTTGAATATAAACCGTCCTAGGCAGGTAGTACAAGGGCTGAAATTACAGGACGCACTGAATGGGCGATTTGGCTCAAATCCCGCTGTTTTCGCGAGTGCAGTTCCGGCCCATTGGGGCGGTCTACCCGCCCGAAGCGACGGCCTTAATCACCGATTCGGCCGCGGCAAAATCCCAGGGCAAATTGGCGATTTCTTCCGCGGTGGGGGCGATCGTCAGCAGACGGGGGCCGTCCTTGGTGACCGCGATCGTGTGCTCGAAATGGGCGCTGAACTTCCGATCCAGCGTCGACTGGGTCCAATGATCGCGAAGCATCTTCACCCGCTTGGTACCCATATTCACCATCGGCTCGACGGCAATTACCAGCCCTTCCTCGATACGAAAATCTCCGCTGCCCCGCAGCGCCCGGCTGAGGAAGTTGGGCACCTGCGGCTCTTCGTGCATTTGGCGGCCGATGCCATGCCCGACGAAGCACTCAACCACCGAAAAGCCGTGGTCGCGGACGTATTGCGCCATTTCGCGGGCGACCTGGCTCCAACGGGTCTTGGTGTGCATTAGCTCAAACGACAGGTCAAGCGTTGCCTTGGTAACGTCGAGCAGCCGCTGGACACCCGCCGAGATTTGACCGGCAGGATACGTCACAGCCGAATCGCCGCACCACCCATTCAGGCGGCAACCCGTGTCGACGCTGACGATATCCCCTTCCACCAGCTGGCGATGGTTGGGAATCCCGTGGACAACCTCGTCGTTAATGCTCGTGCAAGTTGCTGCCGGGAACGGGGGCCGGCCTTCATTCTGATGCGGATAGTTCTTGAATAGCGGTTCGGCGTGACACAGCCGAAAATGCTCGGCGATGACCGCATCGATCTCGGCAGTTGTTACGCCCGGCGCAACAATCTGCGCCACAAGCTGGTGGGCCTGCCAAACGCAGATACCCGCCTGTCGCATGAGCGCGATTTCACGTTCCGATTTGAGTTGGATCACGGCATAAAACCGCCCGACGGTCAACGCCGGCCGGCAAATCGATGAATTCAAATGCGAATGGCCGCGGAAATATCGTCCAGGTTCAGGTGGCCGCGGCTAACCCCCTAATCGTATCAGCTCTGCGACTTGCCGGCGAATTGAGGATTTCCAGCGTACTCAATTACACGACTAATTCGGTCAAAAACCTCATCGGGCGTACCCTTGGCATTGACTCGCCGCAAGATTCCTTTCGCTTGATAGTAATCGAGCAGCGGTTGCGTCAAATCGTGATACTGCCGAAATCGCTCGCGGATTGTTCCCGGGTCATCGTCGGCACGACCGCGCGAAAGCAGCCGCTCCTCCAGCAACGATTCGGGAACGTCGAGGGCGACCACCATGTCTAGCGGCGTGCGACGCTCGGCCAGCATGCCATCCAGCGCCTCGGCCTGGGGCACGGTGCGGGGGAAGCCATCCAGCAAGCAGCCGCGCTCACAATCTTTGGCCATCAGGCGGTCAAAGATAATGCCGACGACAACCTCGTCGGGCACCAATTGGCCGGCGTGCATGAAGCGGGCTGCTTCGTGTCCCAGTTTGGTGCCTTCCTCTTCGGCGTGGCGTAGCATTTCCCCCGTAGAAAGGTGGGCGATCTGCAAATGATCCTTGAGCCGCTGGGCTTGTGTTCCCTTTCCCGAACCTGGCGCACCAAGAAAGACGATATGCATGAGCGTGAGGGATCGGGGGTCAGGGTTCGGGGGTCAGGGAAGAGTTGGCAACCTCACGCCGAATTACGAATGCCTTGCGACGGTTGCCTACAGTGAAGATGAACACGTCGCTAGCGTACGGTTTCATCTTCAGCCCACGATCTCCCTCGTTCCTGACGCCTTACTTCTCAAGCAGCCCCGTGTAGTTACGCATTACGAGGTGACTATCGATTTTTTGAACCAAGTCGAAGGCCACACTAACCGCGATCAACAAACTGGTACCGCCGTAGAAGCTCGCGACGTTATATTCAACACCAAGGGAATTGGACACCATCGTCGGCAGGATTGCAACCAGGGCCAAAAAGGCCGCCCCAACGTAAGTGATTCGCACCATCACCTTTTCGAGGTAATCGGCCGTCCGCTTACCGGGTCGATACCCAGGGATGAATGAGCCGAAATTCTTGAGATTGTCCGCCATATCCTTTGGGTTGAAGGTGATGGCCGTCCAGAAATAGCAGAAGAAGTAGATCAAAACCAAGTAGCACAGGTTATAGATGTAACCATGGTCCCGGCCGAAAATGCTCGCCAGCCAATGGATCGTCCTGCCCCACCAACCTTCGGTAGGTGACATGTTGGCCAGGTTGGTAAAGATGATCATGGGGAACATCAGCAAGCTGCTGGCGAAAATGATGGGCATGACGCCGGCCTGGTTGACCTTGAGCGGCATGTAGTTCTTCGTGCCGCCAAATACGCGCCGGCCGCGGACATGCTTGGCACTTTGCATCGTGATGCGGCGCTGGCCAAGAGTAATAAATACGACCACGGTGACCACGCCAACGAACATGGCAGCCAGCACGATGAGGTCTTGAATACCGAGTTTAGTACCCGAGCCGCTCAACTCGATCGACGCCTGCTGCAACAATTGGTAGCCCGCATAGGGCATGCGTACCAAGATGCCGGCCATAATCAGCAAGCTGATACCGTTGCCGATACCGAACTCATCGATCTGTTCGCCGAGCCACATGAGAAAGATCGTGCCGGCGGTCATCGTGAGCACGGTCGTCAGTTTCCAATACCAGATCAAGCCCCCGGCACTGTTTTGAAAGCCAGGAGCCACTAGCCCCTGCGATTCAACGTAGGAGGCGATGTAGAACCAGCTTTGGACCACGCATAAGAAGAATGTCGCATAACGCGTGTATTCGTTGATCTTCTTGCGGCCCGCCTCGCCCTCTTTCTGCAATTGCTCAAGCGGCGGATAAACACTGCCGAGAAGCTGGAAGATAATCGACGCCGAGATGTACGGCATGATGCCCAGGCCGAAGATCGTGACTTGGCGCAAGTTGCTGGCGCTGAATGTGGCGACCGTTTCGAGCATGTCGCCAATCCCGCCCTTTTGGCTGGCGGCAGCTCTAACTTTCACGTGATCGAGGACCGGCACCTCGATTTGGTAGCCGACGCGGTAGATGGCAAGCATCAAAAGCGTCAGACCGATTTTGGTCCGGAGTTCCGGAATCTTCCAGATGACGGCGATTTTTTCCCACATGATCAAACCATCCTGGCGGAGGCGAACTGGACCTGCACGCAACAAAAGTCTCACGCTGAGACACGGAGACGCAAAGGTCGCAAGGCGTCGTTTACCGCTAATTAACGCTCACAATCGCTAATCGGAAAACCAAGAATTGAGATTAGCGATCATTAGCGTCGATTTGCGGTTCGCTACATCCTGTATTTCTCTGCGTTCTCGGCGTCTCTGCGTGAAACTCATTCACTCTTTGTCTTCTTGTTGTTCTTAATAACGGCAGCCGGCCCGGGGAGCACGATTGCTTCGCCACCAGCGGCCGTGATTTTGTCCAGCGCCGTCTTGCTGAAGCGGTGGGCGGAAATCTTAAGCTTCTTCTTCAATTCGCCGTCGCCGAGAATCTTTAGTTCGTCGTACACGCCTTTGGCCAGATTGACACGGACTAGAGATTCTGGGGTTACGCTATCGCTGGCGTTGAAGGCCTTTTCTAGTTGGCCGACATTAACGGCCACAATGGTCTTCGCCCAACGATTGTTGAAGCCGCGCTTCGGAATGCGACGCACCAAGGGGCTGGCGCCGCCTTGGAACACCGCTAAAAACGACACGCCGTTATGCGACCATTGGCCCTTGTGACCGCGGCCAGCGGTTTTGCCATGGCCCGAGCCAATACCACGTCCGAGCCGTTTGCGGGGCTTGGCTTTGTGGACACCGCGATTTACATCACTCAAATTCATGACAATGTGACCTGTCGTAAGCGTTCGACGTCGGACTTCGGCCGCAACTGCTTGAGCGCGGCAAAGGTAGCCTTCACCAGGGAAACCGGATTATTCGAGCCGAAGCTCTTAGTGAGAATATCGTGAATGCCGGCCGCTTCGCACACGGCTCGAACGGCCGAGCCGGCGATGACGCCCGCACCGGGCGAGGCCGGCAGCAGAATAACGTGGGCGGCACCGTAGCGGCCTTCCACCACGTGCGAGATCGTCGCGCCATCGAGCGTGACACTCACCATGCTGCGCATGCCTTCTTTACGAGCCTTTTCAACGCTGGGCGGAACTTCGTTGGCCTTTCCATAGCCCCAGCCAACTTTGCCCTTGCCGTCGCCTACGACGACCATCGCCGCAAAGCTGAAACGCCGGCCACCTTTTACCACGGCTGCACAGCGTTTGATTTTGACGATGTTTTCCGCGAGTTCGCCTTCGATCCGTTCGCGTGGCTCGCCGCGCTGCCCGCGATCACTGCGCTCGCCGCGCTGCCCGCGATCGCGATCACCGCGTTGGCCTCGTTCATTTCGTTCAGTGGTACCAGCCGACATATTTAGCCTCACTAAAAACTGAGACCGCCCTCGCGAGCGGCGTTGGCCAAAGCGGCCACGCGACCATGATAACGGAAAGGACCACGATCGAAGCACACGGCCTTGATGCCGGCGGCAATCGCCCGTTCGGCAATGGCCTTGCCCACCGCCTGGGCTGCCGTGGCATTGCCACCGTGCTTGAAACTGCCGGCCAAGCCCTTGTCGAGCGACGAGGCCGCGGCCAACGTCTTGCCGGTTTCGTCGTCGATGACCTGCACGCTAATATGCTTGTGGCTGCGCGCCACACAAAGCCGGGGCCGCTCGGGCGTGCCACGAGTGCGCTTGCGAACGCGAAACGCGCGCCGCTGGCGAAGTTGCCGTAATTGTTTGGAATGTTCCATGGTTGGGGGAGGTTGAAGGTCGAAGGTCGAGGGTTGAGGGCCGGATGACAACTCGGGGGCGGGGACGCCCCGGCTCTCTCGGACTCTCACCCCTAAACCTTCAACTTTCAACCGCTACGTTGCTGTCTTGCCGGCCTTGCGGCGGACTTGTTCTCCGTCGTACCGAATACCTTTGCCTTTGTACGGTTCGGGCTTGCGCACGGCCCGCACTTCGGCGGCAAACTCGCCGACGAGTTGCTTATCGGTGCCTTTAATAACAATGTGCGTTTGGTCGGGGCAGGTTACCGTTAAACCGGCGGGGATGGTCTTGTGAACTTCGTTCGCGAAGCCGACCCGGAGCTGCAAGGTCTTGCCTTGGATTGCCGCCAGGTAACCGACACCCTGAATCTCAAGCTTCTTTTCGTAACCGTCGGTGACGCCGATCATCATGTTGTTGATCAGCGCGCGGGTCAAACCGTGATAGGCGCGAATGGTGCGTTCATCGGAGCCGCGCGTGCAAACGACGGTTTTTCCATCGCTTTCAACCTTGACGCCAATTTCCGGACGGTGGGTGTACTCGAGCTTGCCGAGTTTGCCCTCGACCGTGACTTTTCGGTCGGCAACGTTGACCTTCACGCCGCTGGGTACGGAAACTGGTTTTTTACCGATTCGAGACATTGCAGGGTTCAGAGTTTAGGGTTCAGAGTTTAGGGTTCAGGTTCAGAGCCCAAGGGTTCAGCACTGAACCCTGAACCCTGAACCCTTTTCTCACCATACTTCACACAATACTTCGCCACCCAAATTGCGTTGCCGAGCTTCGCGGTCGCTGATCACTCCGCGGCTCGTGCTGATGATCGAAATCCCCAGGCCGTTGAGCACCGGACGGAGCCGATCGGCACGACTATAAACGCGGCGGCCCGGCTTGCTGATGCGCCGAATGTGACGAATCACGCGTTCGCCATTCGGGCCGTACTTCAGGTCGATCGCCAACTGCTTGCGCGGAAGACCTTCCGGTTGTTCTTCGCTCCAATCCCAGATATAGCCCTCTCGCTTGAGCACCTCGGCCAGGCCGCGCTTCACCTTCGATAGCGGCAGCTCGACACGCGGGCGCTCGATTCGCACAGCATTGCGAATGCTTGTGAGCATATCAGCGATAGGATCGGTCATCATAGGAGGGTTCGGGGTTCAGGGTTCTGGGTTTAGGTACGAAGGTTCAAGCATCCGGGGTCTTGGGCCATTTACTGAACCCCGAACCCTGAACCCTACGAACTACCAACTTGCATTACGGACACCAGGAATCAGGCCTTGGTCGGCCAACTTGCGGAAACAAATGCGGCAGATGCCAAACTTGCGGTACACGGCCCGCGGCCGGCCGCACAGCCGGCAACGGCACTTGCGCCGCGTGCTGAACTTGGGCGTCTTGAGCGACTTAGCGATTTTCGATTTGCTGGCCACCGGACTTGGTTCCTTGGTTGGTATGAACCGTTTGTTCTTCTTGTCTCTTTTGCAACTGCCGTGAGTAGGTGAGTAAGTGAGTAGGTGCTGGAACCGACAACCTACTCACTTACTCACCCACTCACCTATGTACCTTGCTATGCTGCCGTATCCTCACGGCGGAATGGCATACCGAATGCCCGCAGTAGCTCCCGCATTTCATCGTCGCTGCCCGACTGCGAGCAGATCGTGATGTTCATGCCTTGCACCCGCGTGTACTTATCCGGGTTCAATTCGGGAAACACAAGCTGTTCGTTTAGGCCCAGGCTATAGTTGCCGTTGCCATCGAGTGCGTCCGGGTTCAAGCCGCGGAAGTCACGCACGCGTGGTAGCGCGAGTGAAATCAGGCGATCGAGGAATTCGTACATCCGCGCCCGGCGGAGCGTCACTTTGCAGCCGACATCCAAACCGGCCCGCAACCGGAACGCGGCGATGCTCTTGCGCGCCTTGCAACGCACCGGCTTCTGACCGGTGATTTCCGCGAGCGCGGCTGTCGCTTCTTCAATGTGCTTCTTATCCGCAATTGCACTGCCCACGCCCATGCTCACCACGATCTTTTCCAATCGCGGCAGCGAGAGGCGGTTCGTCCGGCCCAACTTTTCCTTCAACTGCGGAACGATTTGCTCTTCGTAGAGCGTCTGCAATCGAGGTGTTGGCGGCGGGGCCGCTGTGCCCTTTTCAGCTTTTTCTTTTTTCTTCGCCATGGCTGATGTCGGGTGGGCACCGCCCACCGCAATCCATGGTAGGCAATGCCCACCCTACTTTGTGATTTACTTTTTACCCGCCGTTGCCGGCTTGCCCTTTGCCGTCGCACTGGCCGAGTGCGCCTTCTTCGCCGGGGCGATCTGCCCAGCACTCGCGCCACACTTCTTGCAGAATCGTTCTTTGACCCCGTCGTCGAGGAATCGCGCGCCCAACCGCACCGCTCCGCCGCAGGCAGTACATACGAACTTCAAGTTGGACAGTTGCACGGGCATGTCCTTCTTGAGCACACCGCCCTGCGGATACTTTTGGCTGCGGCGAATGTGCTTCTTGACGCCGTTGACGCCCTCGACAATCGCCTTGCCCGTGGCGCGGTCCACCTTGATCACACGGCTGCGCTCGCCGCGATCGTTGCCCGCAATAACTTCGACAGTGTCACCGGTACGAATTAGCATTGTCGTTAGTCGTTAGTCGTTAGTCGTTAGAGTTAGTCTCGCAACTAACGACTAACGACTAATGCCTAAAGCCTTTCAAACCACTTCGCTCGCCAAACTTACGATCTTCATAAACTTACGTTCGCGCAGTTCGCGGGCCACCGCGCCGAAAATACGCGTGCCACGCGGGTTGCGGTCGTTATCGATCAGCACCACTGCGTTCGAATCGAATCGCACGTAGCTGCCATCCGGCCGCCGCGTGGGGGCCTTCGTCCGCACAATGACGCCCTTCACCACCGCTTTCTTCTTGACTTCACTCGTCGGCAGCGTGTTCTTCACGCTGCAAATGATGATGTCGCCCAAACCGGCCACGCGGCGGCGGCTACCACCCAACACCTTGATGCACATCACTTCCTTGGCACCGGTATTGTCGGCGACGGTCAACCTGGTCTGCATTTGAATCATTGCGAAAGCCTTTAGCTTTTAGCTGTTAGCTCTTAGCCAAACAGCTATTAGCCTTTCCGGCTAATAACTAACAGCTAACAGCTCCGTCCTACTTTGTCTCGCCCGTCTCGGTCTGCTTGATTTCCGCCGCGGCTCGCATGGCGGCAATATCCACCTGCTGCGAGCGGCTCACGATCCGCAACAAATCCCAGCGCTTGAGCTTCGACCGCGGCGGCGCTTCGATGATTTCCACCGTATCGCCTTCGTGCGATTCGTTGTTTTCATCGTGGACGTGGCACACCGTGCGCCGACGCAGGAACTTGCCGTAACGCTTGTGTTGCACCAAGCGCTCGATTTCCACGCGCCGCGACTTGTTCATCTTGTCGCTCTTCACCACGCCGATTAATTGTCGTTTGGGCATTGCTTTAAGTTGTTAGCTGTTAGCTGTTAGCTATTAGCCAGAAAGTGTCAGCCCGCTGGCTAACCGCTAACAGCTAATAGTTAATTGCTTATTTCGCCGCTGCCTTGTTGGCACGCTGCGTTTGAAGTGTATTGATTCGGGCAACGAGCCGACGATTGCGACGCAGTTCGCTGGGCGCATCGAGCCGTTCGGTTTGCTGCTTGATGCGAAGGCGAAACAGCGCTTCCTTAGCTTCCTTGAGCGTCAGCCCAAGTTGCTCGTCGCTCATGTCGCGTAGTTCAGTAATCTTGGCCATTGTTAGTCGTTAGTCGTTAGTCGTTGGTCATTAGGCGCTGGTCGTTAGTGAGTGACCGACCGGCGGCTGGCATTTGGACTAACGCCTAAAGCCTAACGACTAACGCCTTTCTATCCTTGTCGCTTCACCAATCGCACGCGAATCGGCATCTTATGGGCCAGGCGGGCCATGCAAATCTTGGCAGCTGCCTCGGCCACACCACCCAACTCGTACAAAATCGTGCCCGGACGAATCACGGCCGCCCAGAACTCCGGTTCACCTTTCCCCTTACCCATCCGAGTTTCGAGGGGAATCGAGGTGATCGACTTATGGGGGAATACGCGGACGTAGAGCCGCCCTTCGCCGCGGATGTATTGCGTTGCCGCAACACGCCCGGCTTCGATCGTCTGGGCGCTCACCCAGCCGCCTTCGACTGCTTGCAAACCGAACTCACCAAAGACGACGCGCTGGCCGCGCGTGGCGTTACCTTTTATACGCCCTCTTTGGTTTTTTCGGTGCTTCACCCGTTTGGGCATCAGCGCCATCGGTCTCGTCCTCGTACATGCCTTGGTTAATCCACACCTGGACGCCAATATGGCCCTGGGCCGTTTTGGCTTCCACAAAACCGTAATCGATTTTCGCCCGCAACGTGCTGAGCGGAATCGACCCGGCAATTTGTTTTTCGCAGCGCGCCATTTCCGACCCGCCCAACCGGCCGGCCAACTGCACCTTGATGCCCTTGGCCCCGGCCTCCATGGTTGTATCCAGCACGCGCTTCATCGTGCGGCGGAAGCTGGCCCGCTTGCCAAGCTGCTCCGCGATTTCCTCAGCCACAAGATGCGCCTGCAACTCGGGGCGAGTGATTTCTTCAATCTTGATGTTGATCCGCCGGCCCACCAGGTTCTGCAACTCTTCCTGCAGTTGATCGACTTGCTGCCCTTTGCGGCCGATGATGACGCCCGGCCGGGCCGCATGCAACACGACCTTCACCTCATCGCGCGTGCGTTCGATTTCGACCTTGGGGATACCGGCAAACTTGTATTTCTCGGTGACGTACTTACGGATCTTGTGATCTTCCAATAGCAGGTCGGCAAATTCCTTCTTCGACGCATACCAGCGGCTCTTCCAGCCGACCATGATGCCCGTGCGGAAACTGACTGGATTGATCTTTTGACCCATGTTGCATTCCCGTTTAGCGCCGGCGGCAACGCCGGATCAAGTACATTCGGCGTGGCCGCCGACGCCAATGCTGCGATGTTCTAAATCTACTCCACCGTGACCCGAATGTGTGCACTCCGTCGATTCACCACATGCGCCATGCCGCGAGCGCGTGGCCGCATCCGCTTGAACATCGGGCCGCCATCGACCCGCGCGTCCTTTACCACCAAGCCGCCGACATTCGGCGCCCGCAAATCCTCGGCGTTGCCGAGCGCACTCTTGATGAGCTTCTCGAGCATCCGGGCACCGCGGTGGGGCTGATAGCGCAAAATCGCCAGGGCGTCGTCGACCGATTTGCCGCGAACCAAATCGGCCAGCGGCCGCACTTTGCGGGCGCTGATCCGAGCATGTCGATGGATTGCTGTGTATGCCATGTTTAGCTCTCGGCGATTAGCTATTAGCTGTTAGCTGTTAGCCAGAAATTCAAACTATTACTTTCCACCGCCGCCGCCGGCTTTGGTTTCCGCCTTCGCCTTGCCGCCGTGACCACGGAAGCTCCGCGTCGGGGCGAACTCGCCCAGGCGATGGCCGACCATGTCTTCCGTCACAAAAACCTTCAAGTGCGTCTTGCCGTTATGGACCATAAAGGTATGGCCGACGAATTCCGGAATGATCGTGCAGGCTCGCGCCCACGTGGTAATCGCTTCCTTCACGCCCGACTGGTTCTGCCGATCGACCTTGCCAAACAGCTTCGCGTCGACGTACGGACCTTTTTTAAGTGAACGACCCATGTTGTTTTAGTCGTTAGGTATTAGTCGTTAGGCGTTAGTGCTGCGATCTTCAACTAACGACTAAAGACTAACGACTAACGCCTTACACCTACTTTGTTACCAGTTTCTGTACGCCATACCGTCGGCTGCGACGGCGCCGGATGATTGCCTTGTTCGACGCCTTACGACGATCCCGCGTCATGCCGCCCTTGGCACTTTTGCCCCAGGGGCTCACCGGGTGCCGGCCGCCCTTGGTACGACCTTCACCACCACCGTGCGGATGGTCGATTGGGTTCATCGCCGTACCGCGGTTATGTGGCTTGCGACCCAACCACCGCCGCCGTCCGGCCTTGCCCCACACGATCGCCATGCGATCAGGATTACCCGTCGCGCCGATCGTCGCCCGGCAAGCCGAGGGAATACGGCGAATTTCGCCGCTGGGCAGCGAGATCTGAGCCCAAGTGGCCTCGCGGGCCATGAGCGTCGCGCTCGTACCGGCACTACGGCACAACGTACCGCCGCGGCCGGCTTGTAGTTCGATGTTGTGGATCGTCGTCCCCAGCGGAATCTTCGTCAGCGGCAAGCAGTTGCCCACGTTCGGCGGGGCATCGGCACCGCTCATCACCGTGTCGCCAGCCTTGAGGCCGTGCGGGGCAACGATGTATCGCTTTTCGCCATCCACATACTTCAACAACGCGATGCGCGCCGAGCGGTTCGGATCGTATTGGATTGAATCGACGCGGGCCGGAATGCCGTCCTTGTTGCGACGGAAGTCGATCAGCCGATACTGCCGCTTATGACCGCCGCCACGAAACCGCGACGTGATCTTACCCTGGTTATTACGACCACTCGTTCTGGTCTTCGGGCGCAGGAGCGATTTCTCGGGCTTGGCGCCCTTGGTCAGTTCCGCGAAATCGCTGACCGTAGCGCCACGACGCCCCGGCGAAGTCGGATTGTATTTGCGAATACCCATGTCGTTGGTCGAAGGCTAAGGGTCGAGGGTCGAGGGCCAAATTCTTTGCTCTGGCCCTCGACCCTCAACCCTCGACCCTCATCCTTCTTAAAAGAAATCAATCCTGTGTTCTTTGTCCAAGGTCACGATGGCTTTTTTCCATGCGGCCGTGCGGGCAAATTGGGCCTTCGTGCGACGGGGCTTGCCTTTGCGAGTTTGCGTGTGGACCCGCAACACGGTCACATTGAACAAGTCATGCACGGCACGGCGGACATCCGCCTTCGTGGCCAAACGATGGACCTCGAACGCGTAGGCGTTGTTCCGCGTCGAACGGTGCATACCTTTTTCCGTCACGAGCGGCCGCAGAATGATCTGGTGCGGCTCGAGCACGATCTTCGTCGTTTGTGGTACGGCACGTGGCATGATAACAAACCTTCAGTGCAAAACCCGTTAGCCGCGATGCTACGCATCGCAGGTTCCGGCGACGCGTAGCGTCGCGGCTATTTTCTTAACTATGCGTTCAACGCTTGCTTTGCGCGACTACCATTCTTCTTCGCCGATTCGACCAGCGAATCGAGCGCCGCCTTCGTCACGAGCAGCCGTCGCGACGACAACACACTCAGGGCGTTCAAGTCGCCAGCCGGCGATACCGACACACCCGCGATGTTGCGCGCACTTCGGAACACATTCGTGTCATGCTTTTCCGTGGTCACCAACAGTGAATCACCCTGCTTGTGATCGAGGTGCTTCAAAATGGCGACCATGTCCTTGGTGCGTGCTTCGGCCAGTGCGAGCTCATCGATGACGATCAGTTCATCATCGCGAACCTTGGCCGCGAGCGCCATCCGCGTGGCCGTCTGCAGCGCCTTGCGCGGCAAACGATACGAGTAATCGCGATTGTGGATGCGGTGAATGTGACCGCCGCCACGGCGAATACCGCTCCGCTTATGACCAGCACGGGCGTTACCAGTGCCCTTTTGGCGATACATCTTCTTGGTCGAGCCGGCCACCATCCCGCGCGACTTGGTCTGGTGCGAGCCCTGCCGCAAGTTCGCCTGGTACATCACGACCGCGTCGTGCAACAGTTGCTTATTGATGCGCGGAGCGAAATCGGTGGGCTCGACGTTGTACGTCCCCACTTTATTTCCCTTGCGATCGAAAACCGTAAGCTTGGGCATGTTCGTAGTCGTTAGTCGTTAGCTATTAGTCGTTAGTCGTGAACCGTCAGCAAGACTTCTTCCTAACGCCTAACGACTAACCCCTAACGCCTTACACCATGTTCGTTTCGCGGATGACAACGTAGCCGCCTTTCGGGCCAGGCACGGCGCCCAGCACGAGCAGCAGGTTGTTTTCCGCATCCACCTTCACCAATTTTTGATTCCGCACGGTCGTGGTCGCGGCGCCATACTGGCCCGGCATCCGCTTTCCCTTCACCACGCGGCTGGGAAACGCGCTGGCACCGGTGCCGCCGAGCGCCCGGTGACACTTCTTCACACCGTGCGTGGCCCGTTGACCAGAGAAATTATGCCGCCGAATGGCGCCTGAAAAACCGCGACCTCGGGAGATGCCCGTGATATCGACCGCCTTCACGTTCGCGAGGGCCTCGACTTTCACCTGGCCGCCGACCGCCAATTCACCGGCCGCACCGCGGATTTCACGAATGAATCGTTTGGGTTCGCAACCCGCCTTGGCGACGAGCTCGACGCCGCCCGAAGAGCGCCGCTTCGAGCGTTTGCTGTCGAGCTTGGCAACATGACCACGTACACTCTTGCTCGCCGACCGGCGGGGCAAATTTGCGAAGCCCAATTGGACGGCTTCGTAACCATCTCGCTCCACGGTGCGAACTTGCAGCACGTCGCACGGGCCGGCCTCGATGACCGTCACCGGGACCACCTGCCCCGCCTCATCGTAGAGTTGCGTCATCCCGACCTTGCGGCCGAGTATTCCAATTGCCATCGGAGTGTACCTTGTCATTTGTCCGGCGGGAGACAAGGGCTGCCGCCCCGCTTACCCACCGGTCATCCAATCATGCTTGTTGCAACTCACAATTTCGGATTGTGGATTTGGGATTGCGGATCCCTTCATTCAATCCGAAATCTGAAATCGTAAATCCGCAATCGCTATCACCCACTCGTTGCCTTGATCTTGATATCGACACCGGCTGGCAGGCTCAGCTTGTTGAGCGCTTCGATCGTCTTGGCCGTCGCCTGGACGATATCGATCAGCCGCTTGTGCGTGCGGATTTCAAACTGCTGCCGCGACTTCTTATCGACGTGCGGGCTGCGCAACACGGTGTAGCGCTCGATTCGCGTCGGCAAGGGAATGGGCCCGTGAACCACCGAATTCGTGCGCTTCGCCGTATCGACGATTTCCGCCGCGCTCTGATCCAGCACCGAGTGATCGTACGCTTCCATCCGGATGCGAATGATTTCCTTTGAAGTTGCCACGTGTGAACTTCCCCAAGCCGCCACCGGCGCTAGTTATCAAACAGCCGAAAAAACCGCTTCCCCAGCGAAAGAAATGCAACTCACGCTGCCACGCCAACTCGTGGGGAACTAGCGATGATACAGCCACTTGCAAAACACTGTCAACTGCATCGAATCGTTTCGGTGCAAAATTCTTCGCGCGAGTTTGCCGAGCGAAACGCACGCGATTTGTGTGCGGAAATTTCACTATGCCGACAGGAAATATCTCCCGTTTATCGGCAGGTTATGCCGCACCCGAGTGCGGCTGAATTGTTTAACCCGGAGCCAACGGCGACGGCATTACGAGCAAAATGCTCCGTCGCCGTTGGCTCCGGGTTAAACGAAAACGTCTTATGTGCTGACCGAGATCAAGCCCCGCCAAAGGATCCCTTGACAATCGATTCCTAGTGTATTACTATAGTAATACACATGGTCGAAACACCCGCTATTTTTGAGATCAACCCCAACTCCGGCGTGCCGATCTACCGGCAAATCGTCGATCAGGTCCATGCCATGGTCGCCGGCGGAACCCTCCGCGAGGGGGACCTCCTCCCCAGTGTTCGGCAAGTTGCCCAAAATGCCGCGGTCAACCCCATGACCGTCAGCAAAGCCTATTCCAGGCTGGAAATCGAAGGCGTCGTGAAACGGGCCCGCGGCCTCGGCATGCAGGTGCTGCCCCCCTCGGAAAACGGCTCGCTGGACGACCGCAAAGCCCAGTTCCGCACCACGATCGAACCTGCCCTGCACCGCGCTCGACAACTCGGCCTCGATTCCCAGCAAATCCGCGAAGTCATTCTCTCCTTATTACAGAAAACGCAATCCGACGTAGTGACAGGCGGCTCGCCTGTCACCGATCCAGAAAAGAAGGCGACAGGCGGGCCGCCCGTCGCTACGTAGCTGCCGATCTCGGATCGTACCTTAAAGGACCAACAACCATGAACGAACCTGTGCTACGCGTTGCCCAATTGCAGAAGATTTTCGGCAACAAGGAGGTGCTGCGAGGAATCGACCTCGCCGTCGAACCCGGCACGGTCCTTGGCCTGCTCGGAGCGAACGGCAGCGGCAAGACGACGCTCATTAAATGTGCCCTCGGCTTGCTGCGGCCCACGTCGGGCAACATCATGGTTTTTGGCGAGGATTCGTGGAACCTCTCGGCCGCCGCCAAAGCCCGCTTGGGTTACGTACCGCAGGAAGTGACGAGCTACCCGTGGATGCGCGTGCGACAGGTGCTCGCCTACACGGCCGCCTTTTACGAACGCTGGAATCACGCGTTCGTGCAAACGCTGTGCGAGCGCTGGCACGTGCCGCTGGAAGATCGCATTGGCTCGCTCTCGACCGGCCAGTTGCAGACGGTCGGAATCGTCCTCGCCCTGGGCCATCAGCCGGAGTTCCTGGTGCTCGATGAGCCGGTAGCCAGCCTCGACCCTTCGGCCCGCCGGCAATTCTTGCGAACGCTCTTGGAGCTGCTGCAAGACCGCCAGCAAACGATCCTGTTCAGCACGCACATCACCAGCGACCTCGAACGAGTTGCCCAGCGGGTGGCCATTCTCGGTGACGGCAAAATCCGCTTCCTCGGCGAATTGGATGAGCTGAAGGAACGCGTGAAGCGACTCCGCTTCACGGCCCGCCACGACCTGCCCACCAGTTTTGCGGTGCCCGGCGCGCTGCGCTGCGAGGTGGCCGGCAGCCACGCCACGGTTAGCGTCGCCAACTTCGACGAACGGCTGGTGGCCGAAATGCGCCAAACCTGGGACGCCGACATCGCCGTCAACGACCTCAACCTCGAAGAAATCTTTGTGGAGATGCACGATGGCGCTCACGTCTAATAATGTAACTGTCACTCCGCACTGGGCGACGTTACTGCGGCAAATCAAACAGGTCTGCATGACGTACGTTACGCAGCGCTACCTATGGATCGGGATGGCGTTCTTTGGCTTGATCATGGTGCCGAACATGCTTGTGTCGATGGGTCCACAACATGCAAGGCGTGATGGTGCTCCGACGATGGCGTTTGTCATCGGCATGCCGATGCTTGCGGCCGTGCCTTTCCTGGTTGGACTGGCCAAATCGCAATTGGCACACTCGCGGGCTCGGCTGACGCCCCAGTTCTTGCCGGCCCACCTAATCGTTTTGGCCGGCATTCTGCTCAGCTTCTTGGTAATGCTTCCGCTATTCGCGGCGCCAATAGCGGGCTTTGAGCCGTTGGGGTTGGTCGCGTTGGCTATGGCAATCGGCGTGCCTGCCCTGTGGGGTTCACATATGCGTCGCTTCACGCCGTTATTGGTTTCGTTGGCCGTGTTCTACAGTTTGCTGACGAGCTGGGGACTTGATTGGTGGATTGTCAATTCGGTCCAGCACGTAAAGATACACGCGGCGATTGTCGCCTTTGGAATAGTGTTGGCAAGTTCGTGGATATGGCGAATGAGTCGGTTACGTGAGGAAATGGACGATTACCAAAATGCTTATCAAATGCTATTCGCCCGGCGAACCAGCACGGAAGCAATCGAACAGCGACGAATCGTAGCCAATCAGGTGCGGCGCAGTTCGCTCCTTCGCGGAGTAGGCGACTGGTGGCACAGCCGGCTCGGTGGTTATTTCGGCGGAGGAATGTTGGGTTTGGTGAGAATACTAACGTACGGTTTGCAGGCGACCCCGATCGAGGTGTCGGGCCTGTTCTTCGTCGCGATGATGCTCTGTATGGGGGTCTTCTTGACGCAATTTAGCGTCCTTGCCCAGCAAGGCGGTGATACTGGCATCGTGATGTTTCTGGTTCAATTCGGCAATATCTTGCCAGGCATGATGGCCGGCGAATTGCTTGCCCAACGCCGACCGAGGATTGCCAACGAGATCTTACTGCCTCTAACTCGCGACCAGCTCATCAATGCCCTGTTCGCCGCGTCCATTCGCAACTCGATTGTCCTCTGGCTGATGATGCATGTCGCGCTGGGAGTCGTCTTGGCCATGGCTGGCCGGCCGTTCGAATTTCGGACAATCCTCGCTTTATTGTTGTTGTCAGCTTCATCAACGCTGGCCGTGATTGGCGCCAGCCTCCGAGTCTCGCCGTGGCCTTCGCGGGCGAAGCGAATCGTCGTGTCGATGACGGCCATGATGATCTTATTGCCACCCCTGTTTGCCTGGATGGTATCGAAAGCAGCGATCAATAGCGCGACTCTCGCGACAATCGTTTTCGCCTTGACGGCCATCGGCATCTGGGCGATTCGTTCCGCCCGGCGTGCCTGGCTCAATCTTGAATTCGTGTAGACGAACTGAGATCGCATCGATCGAAGCCCGCAGCGCGAGCACGGGAGTTGGGCGTTGCCCGATGGGACGCGTCATGCTCTTGCTTGCGCTGCGAGCTTCGATCCATGAAGGAAGTGGGGGTGCCATGCCCACGGCTCGGCGTGGGCATGTGAGTTGACGTGGCGTGGCCGCTCCGAGTTGCGGCCATGGCCCCCGGCCGTTAGCGTCGGCGGCGACGCCGAATGCGGTGGGGCCAGGTTTATCGGCGGTAGATTCGGCCTGGCGGCCGACGCTAAATGGGCCGCTGCGCCGCCGGCAATGTTGTATGATGGAAGCATGAAATTCCTTCGTGTTCGTCAGAAGCTCGTGTCGAATCCGATTGCCGATGTGCGGGCGGCCGTCCGCACGCAGTTGGATAGTCTCCACCTCATCGTGCCGCGGGGCGACGTGGGCATCACGGCCGGTAGCCGCGGCATCGCCAACATCGCCACGATCACGCGCGCCGTGGGCGAGTGGCTCCGCGAGCATGGCGCCCGGCCGTTTCTCTTCCCCGCGATGGGTTCGCATAACGGCGGCACGGCGGCCGGCCAGCGGGCGATGATCGAATCGCTCGGCCTTACCGAAGAGGCGGTGGGCATGCCGATCCGCGCGTCGATGGATGTGGTGAAGGTGGGAGAAGTGAGCGATTGCGGATTGCGGATTGCGGATTGCGGATTGAAAGAAGCTAATCCGAAATCCGAAATCCGAAATTCGAAATTCAAGGAAGTGTGGATGGATCGGCACGCGTACGAGTCGGCCGGCGTGCTGGTGCTCAATCGCGTGAAGCTGCACACGTGCTTTGCCGGCCCGGTGCAAAGCGGCCTCACGAAAATGATGGTCGTCGGCATGGGCAAAACGCCGTCGGCCACCACCTTTCACTCAGCCCCCACGCCGCAAATGAAGGCGATGCTCCTCGAAATGGGCCAGGTGGTGATCGACTCGGGCAAAATTCTGGCCGGCCTCGCGATTCTTGAAGACGGTTTCGACCAAACGGCCGAACTCCATGCCGTGCCGACGGCCGACATCCTTCGCCGCGAGCCCGAACTGCTCGAACGCCATCGCAGTTACTTCCCGCGGCTGCCGCTCGACCAAATCCGTGTGCTGGTGGTCGATGCCATCGGCAAGACCTACAGCGGCACCGGCATGGACACAAATGTTATTGGCTACCGCGGCGTGCGCGATGGCGAAGACCTCACCAAGCCCGATATTCACATCATCGCCGCGCTGACGCTGGCCGAGGCCTCGCACGGCAACGCGATCGGCGTCGGCCTGGCCGATTTCATCACTCGCAAACTCCGCGACGCCATCGACGAACAGAAGACGTTCCTCAACACGTTCACGACGGGGCACATGGGCCGGGCCAAAATCCCCGCTACGCTCCGCGACGATGAGGAACTGTTTGAAAAACTCATCGGCCGCTACGGCGAACAGGGCTGGCTCATCATCCCGAACACACTCCATCTCGAAACGCTCTACGCCAGCGAAGACCTGCACGACGAGCTCGCCGCCAACCCCATTTGCGAGATCGACCCCGAACCGATCGAGCTCACATTCCAAAATGGCCGCCATCGATTAGCATTTGATTGAGGGCGATCGATGATGGACCGACGTGTAGCCCCCGGCTCTGCCGGGGTTTGTCTCCGCCATAACCCTTTCGTAATGGTACCCCCGGCCGAGCCGGGGCTGACGAGGTACAAGCAATCTCAACTTACCTGCGAGGCCAAACATGAACTCCATGGACCGCCGCTATTTCTTGAACACCGTTGCCAGCCTTGCTGGAACTGGCTTGCTCCACAACGCGATTTCATCGGCACTCGCCGCGGCGCCAGCCGGCGCTGACTCATCGGCCCAAATGAAGTTCGGCCTGGTCACTTACATGTGGGGTGCCGATTGGGACTTGCCCACGCTGCTCGCCAATTGCGAGAAGGCCGGGGCGATGGGCGTCGAACTGCGTACGGAACATAAGCACGGCGTCGATCCGGAAATTTCGGCCGACAAGCGCCGCGAAGTGAAGCAGCGGTTTGCCGATAGCCCCGTGAAACTGGTCGGCGTCGGCAGCAATCAGGCGTTTCACTATCCCGACCCGGCTCAGTTGCGGGCGTCGATTGAGCGGGCCAAGGCGTTCATCAAGCTGAGCCACGATGTCGGCGGCAGCGGGGCGAAAGTGAAGCCGAACGACCTGCCGAAGAATGTGCCACAACAGAAGACGATCGAGCAAATCGGCAAGTCGCTCAATGAACTGGGCGTCTACGCGGCCGACCTCGGCCAACAGGTGCGGCTGGAAGTGCACGGCCAGTGCGCGCCGTTGCCGATCATCGCCGCCATCATGCAAGTGGTTGACCAGCCGAACGTCGGCGTGTGCTGGAACGGCAACCAGCAGGATTTGGAAGGCGAAGGCCTAGAACACAACTTCCACCTCGTCGAAAAACGCCTCGGCGCGACGCTCCACGCCCACGATCTCGACGGCGGCAAGTACCCGTATCCGCAGCTCTTCAAGCTGCTCAAAGCGGCCCATTACCACGGCTGGGTGCTGGTCGAAGGCAGCGACAAACCGGCCGACCGCATTGCGGCCCTCATTCACCAGCGCAAGGTGTTTGAAAAACTCGTGCAATCGGCGTAATAGATGGTGACATTTGCCTTCCTGGGTGGCATGCCCTCGCTCGCGCCAGCATGCTCATGCGAAACACATTGGCTTACCGCGAGCGTGGGCATGTCTCGCGAGACCATGGCACCCGAAACTCAAGTATCGCAACCCACTCGCGATAATCTGCGATTAGCAATCGTCAGCTTCTCGCGCTAAGCGCGCTCGTCACTCCACACGCCCTAACACCAGTGAAAGTAGCAGCAAACCCAGCACTGCTGCCGTGATCAGTGTGAATACGCGGTCACCCTGGTAGATAAACGCGAAAATTGAAACGGCGACGCGCACGACTGGCGTCGCGATGAGCACCAGCAAGCCGAGCGTCACAATCGCTTCGCCGCGCAATTGGCGAATTTCGACACTCAGCTCGCCGATCGCGTGAGGAAAGTTTGCCCCGGGCGTAATGACTTGCTGCAGTTCGGCCTTTTCCGAGAAGTAGCGCGGATGCTGTGCGAACGTGACGGCTGTCCCGACAACAATTAACCCCAGGCTTAGAAGAACGCCACCACGCAGCAAATTACTGATCGTCAATTCAACGCGGCGTACCCGTGCGTCGATGGCACTCGCTTTTCTCGAAAATGCTTGCTCGTCGCTCATCCGGCAAACCCCTTCCGGAACATCTCGGCCGAAATCCACATCAGAACCACGACGAACACCAGGCGAATCGTTGTGCCGCGCAGTCTTGGTAGAACGTACGATCCGCCCACGGCCCCGAGCATCACGCCGACAGCCACCGGCCCGGCGATGAACGGGTCAATCTCGCCTCGCACGTAGTACACGCCCGCGCTCGCCGCCGCGGTCACGCCGATCATGAAATTGCTGGTGGCCGTTGACACCTTCATGGGCATGTGCATTGCCAGATCCATCGCGGGCACCTTCAACGCCCCCGAACCGATGCCCAGCAACCCGCTGATTGCCCCCGCCACGTACATTAGGCCTAAGCCAATTCGCGTACTTGTCACGCGATAGGCCACTTCGTGCCCCAATCGTTCATCGAAGTAACTGCTGTGCAGCCGCAGGAAGTCGGCCCACGGCGCTGGCTTGTTCGAGATGACAAAATCCGGCTCGTTGAGTTTGCGCACCATCATCAGCGTCGAGTAGCCTAACACGAGGCCGAAAATAATGAACAGCCAGCGGCCGCCCAAATGGCCCGCGAGATATGCGCCTGTGAGCGCACCGGAAGTTGTCGCCAGCTCAAGCACCATCGCCACGCGCAGGTTCGTGAGCCGGTCGCGCACATACGCCGCGGCCGCACCACTGGAAGTCGCAATCACCGAGACAATCGAGGCCCCGATCGCGTAGCGTATGTCGACGTGAAACAGCAACGTGAGCGCCGGAATGACGATGATTCCACCGCCTAACCCTAGCAGCGAGCCCAATGCACCCGCCACGAGCGAGATCGAGAACACCAGCAAAACAAACTGGAGCGGAGTCATTGCGCACGCGCGAGGACTGGACCAAATGACGTCGCCATCGGCTCGGCTTCGATAGCAGAAGTTGCCGATGGTTCGCCCGCACCGTCCCTAATCTTACGCACAGCGCTCGAAAAACCCAGGCCGCCAAACGGGCTCGCCCCATGGCGAGCCCTTCAATGGCCTCAACGCTACAGGCTATTTCGCCTGCCGCCCGGCTTGCGCCGACGCTGATTCCGCTTGCGGGGCGCGCCGCCCAGGTTGCCGCCAATGCCCGCTGCTGCAAATTCGCGGGCAGGCCGGCGCGACTTCGATTTGCCGGGGCGCGCGGGGCGGGCCGACCCACGCCGTCCTCGCGGTCCGGCATGGTCGCGAACTTCCGCTCCATCGTGAGTTACAGCCTCGCGCTTGTACTCCGGGTGATCCTGCTCGACATTGATCTGCCGCCGTGTGAGCCGTTCGATCTGCCGCAGCTGATCGCGCTCGTGACGCCCGCAGAACGACGTGGCAATGCCCGTCGCGCCGGCCCGGCCCGTGCGGCCAATGCGATGTACGTACACTTCCGCCACATCGGGCAACTCGAAGTTGATCACGTGCGAGATGTTGTCGACGTCCAGGCCGCGGGCCGCGATATCGGTCGCCACGAGCACCGGCGGCCGATTCGATTTGAACGCGGCCAACGTCCGCTGCCGCACGCTCTGGCTCTTGTTGCTGTGAATCGCCGCCGCGCGAATGCCCGACCGATCCAGGTACTTCACGATCTTGTCGGCCCCGTGTTTCGTGCGGGCAAACACCAGCGTCCGCGTCGAGGCCGTCTTCTGCAGGTAATGAACCAGCAATTGCGTTTTGTTACGCTGCTCGACGAAGTAGACCGAGTGCTCGACCAACTCGGCCGGTGTGGCGATTGGCGCGACTTGCACGTGCACCGGGTCACGGAGCCATTCCTCCGCCAGCTTGCGAATTTCCGGCGGCATGGTGGCTGAGAACATCAGCGTTTGGCGTTGTTTCGGCACCGCGCCCACAATTTGCCGCAGCGGCACGATGAACCCCATATCGAGCATCTGGTCGGCCTCGTCGAGAATGAGAATCTCAACGTGCTGCAAGTCGATGTGCCCCTGGTCCATCAGGTCGAGCAACCGGCCGGGCGTGGCCACCAGCACGTCAACGCCGCTTTGCAGCGCCTTCACCTGCGGATGCTGCCCAACGCCACCGTAAACCACCGTGTAGCGGAGGCCCGAGTGCCGGCCATACGCGTGGAAACTCTCGCCAATCTGCGCGGCTAGTTCACGCGTTGGCGCGAGCACGAGCGACCGAATCGGCCGACGATCGGCTCGCGAAAAGGATCGCTGGCGTCTGCCGTTTTGCTGCTTCTGTTGTTTATGTTGTACCGCTGGTGTCGCGTCATCGGCCGGCGCAGTGCTCACGCTCGTACACAAGCGATGCAGCGTTGGCAGCGCGAACGCCGCCGTCTTTCCCGTTCCCGTTTGGGCACAGCCCATCAGGTCGCGCCCCGCAATCACGGGCGGAATCGCTTGCAGTTGGATCGGCGTCGCCGTGTGATAGCCCTCGGCGCGCACGGCGCGGAGCAAGGAATCGGCAAGGCCTAATGGTTCGAAATTCGTCACGAAAAATCTCATTCTTTCCCCCCGGGGGAAACTGGTGCGCTCACGATGCGAACCTCGCGCAGAGGAAGGGCATCGCCACGCAAATTACTGAACAGGCTCAACCGCCGAACACCGGCAGGAACCGTAAGATGCAAGAAAATCAGTCGCGGTCGTCAGCAAAAGATACCGGGACGTCAGAAATACGCCCCGATGGCCGCTGCAATCGAATTTGAATGAACCTGGCGTGGCCCAATGCCGACGCCGGTCTCGCACCTAAGTTGTTAGCACAAGGATAACACAAACTGGGGGGAAGTCAAGAGTGTTGCAGTGATGCGCTCCGATTGAAACGCCACCGCGATACTATTGGTAGGTACACAGCTAATTACCCCCGCTCGTTTAACACCGAGCCAGCGGCGAGGCGAAACGCCCCGCGCCGTCGCCATTGGCGGGGATTAAGCTAACTATTGCTCATTTGCTCATTGGATGCGCAGCTATTCGCCGCAGTTAGCTAGCAAAATATGACAGTAAGACCGCAATGGCGAGTCTCGCTCGCCACTACGGTTCTATTTGACTAACAACAGACTCGCGGCACGGCTGCGACTTGAGACATTGGCGATCCGGGCTTTACGCAGCCTGCCGCCGTGAACCCCGTGCTGCCCCAATCATTCCCAGGGCTGCCAGTATGAGGGCAACACTCGCCGGCTCGGGCACCACATTCAAATTGACCGCGGCATTCTGCGAGCCCAAGTACGTGCCGACATCGTTCGGGCCGGGGTTCGAGTCGCCAAAGCCGACGTCGAATAGCGCTTCATGCGTCTCGGAATCGTACCGGCCGCTGAATTCGTAGAACTCGTAGCGCCGCAGAATCGAGGCCGCGTTCGGGCCCACCGGCACACCCAAGCCGCTCTCCAACATCCCGGAATTGGGGTTGTTGATGTCCTTCTGCAGGAGTTGCCACTCGATTTCCGTTTGGGCCTGCTGCACGTGTGGGTCGCCGCCAACCAGCTGCTCAAGCTCGACCTCATTTTCCAGTTCGGTCGTGAACACCTTCACCCAGAGCGCATCGCCGAATTCAAAATTCGCCGGATCGGGAGACTCGATTTGGGCAACCACCTGGGGCGGTGCCTGGGGTTGACCTGGTGGCGGTGGCGGCGCGGGGATTACCTGCCACGCCGGTGCCGGAAGCGTCACTTGGCCGTTCGCGTTCGTCAATACGCCCGGCGACGACTCGTGCAGCCAGCTATACGTTGTTTTTGTGGGGGTAACGCTCGTGCCGACGCCAAAATGATCGCACGGCGTCCCGGGCCCATAGCCCACACCGCCGCCCGACCAGCAGTTGTCGCCCGGCGTGATGAACGTGCCACTCGGCGTGCTGAAGTCCCAACTCATGCCGTCGTAGATCGCCTTGTACGTCACCTTCGTGCCGTAGGTAGCGCCATTGTTGTATTCCACGACCGAAGGCGAACCATAACGCTCCACGCTCGTGGCCGGATCATAACCACGCCCCGTGGGGAAGCCGCGCCCGGGGCCGCCGAACACGTCGGTCACTTCCGAACTATGCACGCCTTCCAGGTCGATCTCAAACCCATAACACGTTTGGCCCGTGTCGTTGATGACGTCGAAATTGCCCAAGAAGCCCAAGGCCGCCGCTTTGGCAACGTGCGGCGTAAACGTCAACAGCAGCGCCATCCCAGCGAGGGTGGTCACCATCAGAAACCCACTTCGCCTTGGGCCAAAAGTCGCGGGCCTTGCTCCGCAACGATGTTCGGCCATCGTCGAACTTGTTTGCACACTCATTAGATTCTTCTCCTTTCGCGATCGTCTCGAGCAAGACGACCCGCCTGCGGCCCGCAGTTTGGACTGATCCGCTTGCGACTCTGGCCGAACGCAAACGGATCCTAGTTAACTCTTGGCCTATCACCGGTTCAACAAAACGACAATCACCATTTCGGTGCATGTGCGATTCCGCACACCACTGGCGAGGATTAGCGAACTGATGCCATGAAATCCCGTGGCCCATTGCCGCAATCAAAACGGGGGGTGGCACGTGCTCGCGAAGTCGCCCGCCAAAGTCCGCAGCCATATCGACCGCGTCCTTCGGCACGCTCTGGCAAGCCCATGCCACCCCCTGCGGTACCGTCAGGTTGCACATCTCGATGGGGTTGGATCGCCTAGCTGACGCCCGCTAACAAAGCAGAGCCGATTTCCCCAGCCCCATCCGCCACGAATTCAACCGAATTGCGTAATAAACTTAACGCAACTTCACGCATAACCGCGATGCTACGCATCGCCGGTAAGTCACTTGCAGTGCATTCTTCGTTCGAGGAAGCGAACGCAATTGTCACGAAAGCAAGACTGTCATAAACGAAATCCAAGTCCGGTCGATAAATAGCCAGCCTACTTACCGCTCGCAGGCTGCTGCTTCCCCGCGGCTTTCGCCGCCTGCTCGGCCGCCTTCTGCCGCCACTTGGCCGCCTCGGCCTGATCGCCCACATTGGTAAAGGCGTCCGCAACGGCCGTGTACGCTTCGGAAAGCAACTGCGGGTCACGTTGGTCCTTGGCCTCACGGAAGCGCTTCTCGAACTCATCCATCTTCTTCCGCACATCCGGTAGCGCACAAATCCGCCGCCCTTCGCGCGTCGAACAACCGAAGACCACCCCCGCCAACTTATCCCACTCACCGAGCTTTTCGGTTCCACGGGGTTGGAGCCGCAGCGTGACCTCGGTCGTCTTGCCACGTACGAGCTCGACACGCATTTCACGCCTTCCCAGAAATACGGGAAGTTCATACACGTCGCTGATGACGTCCAGGTCCTCACGTCCGGCAGGCAGTTCCAGAGTCATCCTACCCTTTGCGTCCGTCATTCCTTGAAATGGCTCAGGAAATACGTGATCGGCGCTATCGGCGTAATCAACTTGCTTCTTCAGCATCGTCTCGCTACGAACCAATGGACGGCAATAGATCTGCGATCCTATATTCCACCAACCGACGTTGGGCCCTGATATGACTTTCATACCCGCAACAGCTGCACCACCCTCATCAATCACAGTAACCGCGCAGTGGGCCAGTTCCGTCATCGCCAATTCGACCGATCCTTGCTGGTTTGCCTCAAACACCTGCGGTCGACTGAAGGGATCCTTGTGGGGCGCACGCGGATTCCGCACTACATCAGGCGCCTTTCCCGACGTAGCCATGAATCCATCGCAGAGGGCGACCACCTGCACGCGTTCATCGGTCGGCCAGCCATCGATGACGAATGTGCCGTCTGCCTGAATCGGCGACCAGGAAAACCAGGTCACACGACCATCCGACGCATCGGCCGGCGGAAGCGTCGACGTCTCTAGCCGACCGTTCTTGATGGGTCGCGGCACGTTTGCACTCAGCACACCATGAATCTGCAAGCTCGGCCGCAACTCGATATCCAACTTCTTTGGCTCACCAGCCTTCAGTTCGAAATCCGTGATCTTGCTGAAATGCGTGGCCCGCTCACCCTCGAGCTTGACTAGCAAGACGCTATTCTTGCCCGGTGCCATCGCCGGAAATCGCAGTGTGCCTTCGGCCGTCTTCGCCGGCGCGGCGCCCGGCTCCCAAGAACGACCATCCGACCAGAGCGCATAGATGTTTTCCAAATTCGTCGGTTTGCCATCCATGAGTGGCCGAGCCTCGAGCGCTACGCCGCGCGTCAGCTTGATTTCGTAGGACGCCGCCGTTTCGAGGGGTACGTCGATATGCAAATCATTTTGATAGGCGTAGTCCGGATGATCGACATTCAAAGAAACGGCCAGCGTTTGGATTTGCTCCTTCACATCACGAAGACGTGGATAAAGCACCGTGGCCGTACCATCATCGCGCGTATGCACCTCTTGGGGGTCGACCGCGGCACGCTCATCACCCTTTCGCCACCATCCGTGGCCGTGCGAACAGCGGAGCGCCCAGGGCGTTATCTTAACCTTCGCCACCGGCTTCCCCTCCGCGTCCACCACGCGCACGGGCAGCTTCAACATCTGTTGCCCGCCGGATACCTTTTCGATCGCCTTGGCGACCGGATCGAGACTTGGCGGCTCGCTGCGGCCGCTCGTTGGTTCCAACAGCGAGCTGAACAGGGCGATACAGCACAACCAAATGACTTTGTAGCGCATATTCATCCTCCTCACTCAACTAATTCGCGGAACGCTGTCTGTTTATTCCATCATTTCCCGCCGAACCACGCTTTGGCGTAGCTCATATGCCTTCTCGATTTTTTGCACGCCTTCGCGATCAGGCGCCAATCGACACCCCGCACGAATATTTCCCGTGACCTCAATTGTACCGCCGCGCTGTCCAAAAATAAATATTGACATTTGTACACATAACTGATACACTTCTCGGCACGCTGCATTTCACTTCGTTCGCTCTTTGACATCTCGAATCTCGCGTAATTCGCCGATCTTGCCGCGGGAAGTGATCGGACTGGTAGCAGCACCGTACCTTTTGGCAACGACGAATGGCAACCATGAGCATAAACTCGCCGAGTATTGCGCCGACTCGCCCTCGCAACTGTGGGCAGCGCATCGCGCAACCATTGGCACGCCATTCACTTCCGGCGCGACGAAGAACTCAGCCCACGGCATCGCCGGCGCAAAACCCGATAGTTTTGCAACCAAAAAGCGGGCCCCCAGTCACCGTTACAAAATTCAACCCGAGTCCACGCTTCAGGTTGCGTCGCGTCCCGCGCCCAACCCCCAACGCAAAACTCCCCCCGATCACGCGATCTGCGAGTGTTCACGCAGCACCTCTACCGACAATACGCAAAACGCCTCACCACTTATTGACGATTGCCTTGACAACGATCGCTTGTTTAGCCGCGACGCGGAGCGGAGCGCGTAGTGCTCGTTCATGGTCACTGCAAGACCCAATTGATCCACGCAACGGTGATTCGCCAGTCAACGGCGTGCCGCCAGGCGTCAGCTGGCGGAGTTCCCGCGAACACGCCCTACTTCGCCGCCAACTCCACACAAACGCACTCGTTGTCGTTCCGCACGTACATCCGCTGGTTCGCGAACGCAGGCATGCACCAGACGACGTTGCGACCGAATGCCGTGTTGCTGGTATCGATGATGTGAGCGCGGTCGATCTCGTGGTAACCTTGCGGCGTCAGTTCGGCGATGATGAGGTCGCCGCTGTCGTTGAACAGCCAGTAGCGGTCGCCCGTCGTGCCCTGGCGAACGATGAACGCGGTCGCATTCGAGGCCGGCCGCTCCGAGACCGGCTTCGTCGTGTCCCACAGCCGTTTGCCGCTCGGCAGTTCGACCGCATACAGCCGGCCATTCTGGTCGAAGCCGTACATGACGCCGTCCTTCACGAACGGCTGCACGTTGATCGGCGAGATGCCCGTTTGGGCCTTGTCGCGCCACAGCGTTTCGACCGAGGCCCCGTCGTCGGCGAGTTTCAGCATCAGCGATTTGTTCGAGTAGCCGCCGAGGTACACATAATTGGCCGACCGCACGGGCGACATGATGATCGAACCGCTCGACGCTTCGTAGGGTACCGACCAAATCTCCTTGCCAGTTTCCGGCTCGACGGCCGTAAAGGCATTTGGCCGGGCCAGCAGCAACTGCCGCTTGCCGGCGACTTCGATGATCGTCGGCGGCGAATAACCCTGTTCGGGCGACGTGAGCGAACGCCAGATTTCCTCACCGGTGGCCTTGTTGAGGGCCACCGCATGCGTGCCCTTGCCGCCGGCAAGCACAATCAGTTTCTCGCCATCAATCAGAGGATGGCTCGCGTAACCCCACAGTGCCGTCTTGGTGTGGTAGTCTTTCGGCAAATCCTTCTGCCAAACGATACTGCCCGATTTCGCATCGAAGCAAATGAGATTGCCTTCGCCGCCCAGCGTGTAGAGTTTGCCGTTGTCGACGATTGGCGTGCATCGCGGCCCGGCGGGATACGACATCGTATACTTGACCGGATAGTCGTGATGCCAAAGCTGTTTGCCCGTCGCGGCATCGAGACACTGCACGCGCTCCGTGCCGGTGAACTCCTTGCGATTGAAGTTGTCGACCTTCACGTCTTGATCCGTCACGTAATCGGTGACGTACACCTTGCCGCCGACCACCGCCGGCCCGGCATAACCGCCAGCCACCTTTGTTCGCCAGACGATTTTCGGCCCGCCTGCGGGGAACTTTTCCAACACCCCCATTTCCCGCCACACGTTGTCGCGATGCGGCCCCATCCACTGCGGCCAGTCGTCGGCCCAGCTCATTGACGAAGTCGTAACCACAAAAAGCACCAGGACCAAAATCGACCGCATCGTTATACCCTTATATAATGATTTAGCCACAGAGGACACAGAGAGCACGGAGGAGGAGATTTCAGATTGATGATTTAAGATTTGCGATTTGGAAGACCACCAAATGCAGACCTCAGCGATTCAATCGTCAATCATCAAATCGTCAATCATAAATCTGCCCCTGTGGACTCTGTGCTCTCCGTGGTGAATCAATCACGGCAGCGCCGTATTGCGGCGTTGCCATTCGGCTTGTTCGGCGAGGACCATGTCGGCCACTTCGTCCCAGGTGCCGGCGCGAGGGCCGGGCAGGTGTTCGTTCGTGGAGTTCGTGAAAACGATTGTCTTGGCCCCGTCGGCTCGCAGTCGTTCGACATTCGTTGGCGAATCTTCGATGTACAAGTCGGCGCCGACGGCCGTTTTTTCCTGCATGAAGCAAAGATCCCAATAGGGAATGTCGTGCCGATCGAGCCACTGGATCGTCTGGCTCACGGCGATTTGGTGGAAGTACTTGATGAACAGCCGGTGCGTGATGATACGGATGCGCACGCCGGCTTTCGAGAGTCGGCGGAGCGCCTGCGGTGCCCGGGCCGTCGGCGGCAGCTTGAGAAACAGCTCACGCTGCATCACGGCAAACTTGTGGAGCGCATCATACCCGCCTGGCGCCTGGGCGACGCCCCATTCGGCAAGCCCCCACGACACGCGTTCGGGTAACGACTCGAGCGCCACGCCCAACCACTCGGCCGCAATCGGCCGCAGGCCGCCGTAAAAATCGGCAACTACGCCGTCGAGATCAACGCCGAAAACGAAAGAGCGATCAGTCATATTAGAAGGATACAGGATGCGGAATGCGGGGGGCAGGGAGAAGGCAATCGAGCACTACCCTGCCCCCCGCATCCTCAATGCTCCATTACGACTCCCCAAGGAACTTTTGCAGCACATCATCCGGTGCGGGGGCGTAGGTGCTGGGTTCCATCGAGCAGCTGGCGCGGCCTTGGCTAAGGGAGCGCATCGCGCTGGAGTAGCCAAAGAGGTTGGCGAGCGGGGCTTCAGCGTGCAGTACGGTGGCGGTACCGCGGGATTCGGTGCTGTGGATGATTGCGCGGCGCTGCTGCAGATCGCTCACGAGATCGCCTACGTGTTCGTCGGGTGTGCTGATTTCGAGCTTCATGATTGGTTCCAACAGCACGGGCCCGGCGGCACGCAGCGCCTGGTCGAAGGCGTGGTTGGTCGCGCTGCGGAAGGCGATTTCGGAGGGGCCGGTTTCGCCCACGCCGCCGCCGAGGACCGTCACCTTGAGCCGCATGAGGGGGAACCCGAGGAGGCCACCGCCCTGCCCGGCACTTTCGAGTTCTTCCAGCACGATGCTGAGCATTTCGCTCGGCAAGCCGTGATCGAGCGAGTTCGTTACGGTGACAGGGCCGATGCCTTTCTCGAACGGTTCGAGCTTCAGCCGCACCTTGGCCGCGTGGTGCTCGCCTTGAATGACACGGCTGCATTCGCCGACGACCTCGGCCGGGCGGGCGACCGTTTCGCGATAGCTCACGCGCGGTTTGTGGACCTTCACGTTGAGGCGATAGTCGCGCTGCAACCGATGCTGGATGACTTCAAGATGCAGCTCGCCCATGCCACTGATGAGCGTCTGGCCAGTTTCGCTGCTCTCTTCAGCGCGGAACGTGGGGTCCTGCTTGCGGAGCATGGCGAGCGTGTCGGCCAGCTTTTTGCGGTCGTCGGTGCTCTCGGCTTCGATGGCCATCGAGATGACCGTCTCAGGGAACTCGATCGAGGCCAGCAGGATCGGCTCGCGGGTGTCGCATAACGTGTCGCCGGTGATCGAATCGCGCAGGCCGATGATGCCGACGATGTCACCTGCGCGGGCGAGTTCCAGTTGTTCGTCTTTCTTGCTCGCGTGGATGCGCCAAAGTTGAGCGACGTTTTCCTTCTTATCGCGTGTGGTGTTGAGGACGCGCGAGTTCGGCTCGAGCGTGCCCGAGTAGATGCGGACCCAGGAAAGGTCGCCCGTTTTGTAGGGCTGCACTTTGAACACTAGGCCGCAGAACGGCTCGCTGGGGTCGGGTTTGCGAATGATCTTCTTGCCACGTTCGCCGGCGGCCACGGCTGCTTCGTGGGCTTTGCCTTTGCCTTTCGGTTTCGGTTCGACGCCTTCGACCGGCGGCACGTCGGTGGGGTTGGGCAGATAGGCGGCCACGGCATCCAAGATTGGCTGCACGCCCTGACCATGCAGGGCCGAGCCGCACAGCACTGGCTGAATTTGGAGGTGAAGCGTGGCGTCGCGGACCACTTTGTGGATCAGCCGCTCGGGGATCGGCTCCTCGGCGAGGGCGAGTTCCATCAGCTCGTTGCTGTAGTTGTAGAGCGATTCCAAAAGCCGCTCGCGCCAGAGCTGGGCTTCGCTGAGCAAGTCTTCGTCGGTGATTTCGACGGCATTAATTTTGTTGCCCTCTTTGCCTTCGGGGAACGTGAGCAGCTTCATGCGCACCAAGTCGATCACGCCGCGAAACGGGTTGTTCACGTGGGCCGGGCCTTGGCCAACCGGGATTTGCAGCGCGACCGGATGGGCGCCAAGGCGATTGCTTATCTCTGCGAAAACCGCTTCGAAGTCGGCGCCTTCGCGGTCCATTTTGTTGATGAACGCGAGCCGTGGCACTTTGTATTTGTTGGCCTGTCGCCAGACGGTCTCGCTCTGGGCCTCAACGCCTTCGCGGGCGCTAAACACCACGACGCCGCCATCCAGCACGCGGAGGCTGCGCTCGACTTCGGCCGTGAAATCGACGTGGCCGGGCGTGTCGATGAGGTTGATGACGATGTCCTTGAACCCGGCTTCAGCAAGCCCGGGGGCGGCGTAGCCGGTGATCGTCCAAGGGAACTGCACGCAGGCTGAGTAGATCGTGATGCCGCGTTCGGCCTCTTCGGGATCATCGTCGGTCGTCGTGGTGCCCATATCGACTTCGCCAGCGCGGTGCTTGGCACCGCTGGCGTACAACATCCGTTCAGTGACGGTGGTCTTACCAGCGTCGATATGGGCGATGATGCCGATGTTCCGAATTTTGTCGAGCGGCGTGGGCATGGCTGGTTCCGGCTGTTACGCATTCAATTCTCACGCAAAGGCGCGGAGGCGCAAAGGTCGTATTTGAACCACTAAGAATACAAGCACTTGAACCACGAAGAACACCAAGAACACGAAGCAAACAAGACCGCGCGTTTCATGTCTTCAGATTTATCGTTTTTCCGCCTTTGTGTCCTTTGTGATCTTTGTGGTGAACTCTGTTCTTCGCGCCTTGGCGTCTTTGCGTGAGGTCTTTGGGATGCGCGCATGAAAAACGCCGCGACTTTTTTGGGCCGCGGCGTGAGGGTTGTGCTCACTACCACGCGAAGTGGGCGAAGGCCTTGTTGGCGTCGGCCATGCGGTGGACGTTTTCCCGGCGGCTGACGGCGGCCCCTTCGCGATTGAATGCGGCGACGAATTCGTCGGCCAGTTTTTGGGCCGTGGGGCGGCCCTTCTTTTCGCGAATGGCCATCAGCACCCAGCGGATCGCCAGCGACTGCTGCCGCGTGCGGTTGACTTGCATCGGCACCTGATAGGCCGCACCGCCAACGCGCTTGCTGCGGACTTCGATCGCCGGCTTCACGTGCTCGATGGCCTGCGTGAAGACTTCGATCGGTTCCTTATCGGGGATGCGCTTCTTCACCAAGTCGAGGGCTTCATAAAACACATTTTGTGCCACGCTCTTCTTGCCATCGTGCATGAGCGTGTTGATGAACTTCGTGGCTAAGAGCGACCCATACTTCGGATCGGGCTTGAGCTGTTTGCGGGAAGCGGTGATTCGGCCCATAGGGAGGAGTCAGGGGTCAGGGGTCAGGGGTCAGTAAAAACCTTCGATGCGTTATGAGGCTCGGCGGTACGATTGATTTCTCGCAACTCGCTCCTCGCCACTCATCAACTCTTCTTCGCGCCGTAGCGGCTGCGGGATTGTTTGCGGCCTTGGACGCCGAGGGTGTCGCGGGCGCCACGGACGACCTGGTAACGCACACCGGGGAGGTCGCGGATACGACCGCCACGCACGAGCACGATGCTGTGTTCCTGCAGCGAGTGGCCTTCGCCCGGAATGTACACGGTCACTTCCTTGCCATTCGAGAGCCGCACGCGGGTGATCTTCCGCAGGGCGGAGTTCGGCTTCTTGGGCGTCATGGTGCGGACCAAGAGGCACACGCCGCGCTTTTGCGGGCATTTATCCAACACGGGCGACTTCGAGAACTTCCGCTTGGGCCGGCGACGGCTGCGGACCAGTTGATTAACGGTGGGCATGAAAGGCCTTTTCGCGAAACAAATCGGGCAATCTGCGTAGAAACCAATAAGTTTACGCCTTTCCCGGAGGCCGTCAAGGGCGGGAAGTACGCGACAGTCGCCAGCGTTCGAGCGAGGCTGCGCTTTCCCCGCTGCGGCGGCCCGCTAGTAGGCCTTCCACGCCAATATGCTCATCCAAATCGGGCCATTCGATGGCGTAGCCGCCGCCCAGAAGTTGCCAGTCTTGCCGCTCCTTTTCGGTGGCGTGGAAAAGACGTGGATACCACGGTAGGGGCACGAGAAGGCTGCGGCCATCGGCCAATTCGACCACCAAATGATCGGGGTCAATTGATACCTTCACGGCAACCGGGTCTTGCTCAAGTACCAAAGTAGTCATGCCACGCCTCAATGAATTTCTGTTGATATTCTACCACGAGCCGCTCGAGTTGGTTGAGTTCGTGGTCGCGAAATCCGCAATTCTTAGCAAGTGACACCGGTTCCAGCCAGTACTTCGCGATGTCGCGGTCACGTTTTACGTGAATGTGTGGCGGCTCTCCGCGATCGGAACTGAAGAATACGAAGCTGTATGGACCGACGCGCAGAACAGTTGGCATTTGAGTGATTTTCTATTGATGACTGCGTTGCGAATAGAACCCGTGGGAGGCGTCTCCGACGCCGATGACGGCGTCCAATGGAACACGCCATCGGCCTCAGAGAGGCCTCCCACAGCCCGTTGGCTGCGCAAGCATTCAAAAAAAATTGTGCTTCCGCGAATATTCGGCGACGTTTGAATGCGGCGACACCCTCCACGCTGAATTCAAACCATTGGACGTTCTTGCGACTCGATTCAAACCGCTTGTGCCAGTAGGCTTCGATGCCGGTTGGGTCATCCGTGGTGATTACTTTCCGACCTGCACTTTCCACTTGAGTCCTTCGTGTTCGCGCAGCGACGCGAGCAATTCGGAGAGGTTCACCGCGCGAGGGTTGCCCTGGGCACTGAGCATGCGCATCAGGCTTTCCGGCTTTTTACGAACCTGGCGGCCCAGTTCTTCGAAGCCAATCGTGGCGTTGACGTAATCGCGCAGCAGCGTTTTGGCAACTTGCACTTCACCGTTGAGGAAGCATTCCGCTGCTTCGCTCAACAGCGCAGCACGGAATTTCGGGTCCTTGTCTGCTCGCTGTTTTACGATCTCGATAAATGGTCGCGTGAGTCCCATAGTCCTAGGCACCTCTCTGGCGGCGTTTGTAATCTTCCCAAGCTGCTTGCGCATTTACGATGTCTCGACTTTGTCGCGCCTTGCTGCCACCGCCGAGGAGCAAAACGAACTGATGGCCAGCCCGCGCGAAGTAAACGCGATAGCCGGGCCCAAACTTGATGCGCGTTTCGCTAACGTCTTTGCCGACTGGTTTCACATCGCCAAGATTCCCGTGGCTCATGCGAGCAATCGCCGTCGTGACCTTCGCGGCTGCCGCATTGTCGAGTGATTCAAATCAACGGCCAAACGGCGAATTTCCATCGGCTGCTTCATATTCGACAATTTCGATCACTACCTAATCCTAACACATACGTTATTACGCGGCAAGCCCGTTTTTCCTCGGATCGGCTATCTCGCGTTCGGCGTATGCCAAAAAAGGAGCGAAATTCCGGTTGGAATTCAACTACTGAACCTGGGCCTTCGTGGCGACCTTCGGTGACGACGTGTCGATGAACACATCCACTTGTTGGCCGACGAACAGCGGCTGTTGGCTGTTTTCGACGGCGTAGATGACCTGCAGGACGCGGGTGTCGACGCGTTCGGTGTTGTCGCCAGTGAGCGACTTCTTGGGGATTACGAACGGCTCGATGCGGACGAATCGCAGGGGGAAGAAGTGGTTTGACTGCCCCTTGAGTGTAGCGCGGGCTGGCGCATCGGAGACGAATCGGGGGATGTCGTATTCGTCGATATCGACGCGCACATGAAGTTGCTTGGTGCTGCCGAGGACGATGAGCGCTTGGCCCGGCGGGGCGCCCACGAATTCACCCGGCCGCACATTCACTTGCAGCACTTCGCCATTAACAAGTGCGCGCACAGTGAGGCGATCGACTTCAGTTTGAGCCTGGTCGACTTGGGCTTTCGCGCGGTCGACGGCGGCCTGGGCCACGCGTTTGTCGTAATCCCAGGTGCCGGCCTTGAGCAGGTTGTAATCGGCAATCGCTTTGTTGTAGCGTTCGCGGGCACCCAGAGCCGACTGCTTGCGCTCCTGGAATTCCTCCTGCGTCATCGTGCGATCGGTCACGAGTTTCTCGCCGCGGGCCCACTGTTGTTCCCAATTGTCCCAATCGGCCTTGGTTTCGCGGATCCGCGCTTCGGCGGCGGGCAACTCCTCGGGCCGCGGCATCGCTTTCAGACGTTCGAGCGAGGCGGTCGCGTCGGCGAGCATGGTTTGCCGCACGGCCAGTTCGGCTTTACGATCGCGATCGTCGATGCGGAAGAGCGGATCGCCTGCCTTCACACGCTGGCCAACTTTCACTAGAACGTCAACCACGATGCCGGGGAGCGGGGCACCGATCGAAATGTTTTCGGTTTCGGGTTCGACCATGCCAGCCCCGGCCACCGAGTTGGGGAACGGATTGGCCGCGGGCTGCACGGGCGGATGCACGACCGGCAATCGTTGCTTGGCCTCCGACATATACCGCAACGAGTAGACGATCATACCAATGGCGATGATCGGTAAGCCGAATTTAGTGAGCAGGTTGAGGATTTTGGAAATCATGGTAGGCTCGAATTGGCCACTGATAACACAGGAGACACCCAGGAGAATGAAATAATGTTCAATGCAAAATGAGAAATGCAAAATGTTTAATGCGGAGCGAATTCATTTTTCGTTTTGTATTGAACATTTTGCATTTTGCATTCCCTTTCGCTTGGTGCTCTCTGTGTCCTCTGTGGCAATTTTCTTAACGGTTAGTCATGCGCTCATGCCGTCAGTGCGCGTTCGCGGACTCGTTCGGTCGATTCGATGTGGCCGTCGTCCATACGGGCGAGTGTATCGGCGAACTCAAAGATGCGCGGGTCGTGGGTGACGACCATGACGGCTCGGTCGCCTTCGATCGCGATTTCACGCAATAGTTCGAGAATCGTGTGGCCGGTGCGATTATCGAGTGCGGAAGTCGGCTCGTCGCACACGAGCAATTTGGGGTGATGCACTAGTGCGCGGGCGATGGCAACGCGTTGCTGCTGGCCGCCGGAGAGTTGGCCGGGGAGATTGTCGCCACGGTCGGCCATCCCCATTTTTGTCAACAGTTCGTTGGCTTGTCGCAACGCCGCCCGCTTGGAATAGCCTTGAATGACGAGCGGCACGGCGGCATTTTCGGCCGCGGTGAGTGCCGGCAGCAAATTGAATTGTTGGAAGACGAAGCCGACGTTGGTCCGTCGGAAGGCCGTGCGGCGCCACGACGACATGCGGGCCAACTCGGTGCCGAGCGCCTGAACACCGCCGCTGGTGGGGCGCAAGATGCCGGCCACGATGGAAATTAGCGTTGTCTTGCCACAGCCGCTCGGCCCGACGAGCATGGTGATTTCGCCCGGGTAAACGTCGAGATTCACGCCCCGCAGCGCCTGAACGGCCGCGTTGCCGCTGCCGTAAGTCTTGACGACGTCGCGGCAGGTCACCAGTGGTTGTGCGTTGTTCCCGTTCATCGACGTTACCCTTGAAAGACGACTGCCGGTTCGACCACCATTACGCGTTGCATACTCAGCAGGCTCGAGAGAATGCTGATCGCACCGACGGCAAGGCCGGTACCAATGAATACTTCCATGGGCATGTAGAACGCTAGACGCGAGCCCGTGGCGTTGGCGTACATGCCGAACGCGGTCGCCCCGCCGATTCCCAAACTGAAGCCGATGAAACTCACGAGCAAGGCCTGAAGAAGGATCATGGTCATCAGCGACCAGTTGCCGGCGCCCATCGCTTTGAGCGCGCCGTATTGCTTGATGTTTTCGATCGTGAACAAGTAGAACGTTTGAGCGGCGATGGCCGTGCCGACAATGAAACCCAAGGCCACCGTGATGCCGAAGTTGAACGGAATGCCGGTCTTCCGCATGAAGTACATCATGGTGATCCATTCGAACTGCATGCCCGTGACGGCCCGCAGCCCCGTTTGTTCTTGAATTCGCTGGCAGACCTCGGTCACCGAGAGGTCGGGGCTTCCCTGCGCGAGAACAAACGACAGCACTTTGCGTTCGGGCGGCACAAATTCGAGAGCCTGTGTGTAACGGGTGTACACGACCGGGAACGTTTGGAACGTACGGCTGGCTCGGCAAATGCCCACGATTTCGGCCACTTTGTCGTGCATTTCAAAACGTTTGCCGATCCGCGGTTCTTCTTTCGGCCACAACAGCTTATAGCCTTCGATATCCATGATCACGGCGTTCGGTTTGCGGAGATCGAGGATGTTCCCCAGCAACATGCGTGGAGGCGCGCCGACGAGAGTGGCATCGTCGAGGCCGAGCAAAATCGTTTGTTGGAAATTGCCGTCCTCAAGTCGCGAGCGTGTGAGGCCTTTGAAGAGTCGCACGGCCCAAGAGACGCCCGATACGCCGCGGACGCGGTAGAGGTCGTTTTCCGACATCGGTTTGATGTCGTCGGAAAACTGCACGTTGGGGTCCATGACCCAGATATCAGCACCTTGAATATCGCGTATCTGGCCGCTCGTCTGCAGCATCAGCCCGCAGAAGATGGAGGCTTGCTGCGCGATCAGCAGCGAGGCGAAACCAATCCCCAGGATGATGCCGAGGTATTTGCCGCGGTTGCCGGTCAGCATTTTGAGCGCGATCCAACTCATTTGGCGGCTCCCGTATGCGGTTTACGGCGCGCGGGCATGGTGGGCGTCTGTTGCTCGATTGCCGCCAAACAGAACTTGGTAATGTGCTCCGCCAATCGCTCGATGCTGAGCGCTGCGTAATCACTCGGACTTAACAAATTGCGGGTGACGGGATCGGCGAAGTGATAGAACAAGCACTGCCCGACGACGCTGAAGGTGGTGAGCCGAAGTTCTTCTGGCGGTGCGTGGGCAGGCAGCAATTCGCGAACGATTTGCAGCAGGATTTCAAACTGCGGGCGGATCGACGACTGCACAAGTTCGGCACAGGCCGTGGTGGGGTTAGCCATTTCTCGCATCACGAGTTTGGCGTACCAACCACCTTCCCGCCCGCCGCGAATTCGGCGCAGGAATGTGAGAATGAAATCGGCGAGGCGGGTTTGCGGTGGAGTATCTTCCGCCCATTTGGGCAAAGGGAACTTCTCCAGATGAGCGCGATGGGCAAGGCAAACGGCTTCGATGTAGAGTCGCTGCTTATCGCGAAAGTAATAATTGACGGCCGCGATGTTGGCACCGGCCCGCTGGCAGATATCGCGAACGGTCGTGGCGTCGAAGCCCCGTTCGGCGAACATTTCACCGGCCGCTTCGGTGATTCGCTCGCGTGTGGTATCCGTTTCGAGATGCGTCATGACACATCCGCCTAGGAACAATGGTTTCAAACAATTGTTTCAATCAATTGTAAGCGGATTGGGTAGGGAATCAAGGCTTGGGGCAAAAACAAAAATGGGATTCATCGGCGAACCAATGAATCCCACTCAACTATTGTCTTGATAATAGCTTACGCTCAGAAATCGTCGCCGTCGGCGTCATCATCGGAGCCTTTGGCACCCCCCAACAGCTGATCCAAGCTCGTGGGGGCGGCTGGCTGTGGCGGTGGCGGCGGTGCCATGGTTTTTGCCGCCCCGTCGCCATTGCCCGCTCGTTCCTGGGCTTCACCAGCAGATTGCAACAGCGGGAAGGCGCGTTCGAGGACGCGCCCTTTTTCCGCCGCCAGGGCTTCGAGGGCTTCGGGCCGGATGCGAACTTCCGCTTCATGGATGTTGCGGAAGCCGGTGCCGGCCGGAATTAGGTGGCCAAGAATTACGTTTTCCTTGAGGCCAACCAAGTGGTCGGTGCGGCCGGCGAGCGCCGCTTCGGTAAGCACTTTGGTAGTTTCCTGGAAGCTGGCGGCCGAAATAAAGCTGGAACTTTGCACGGCCGCTTTCGTGATGCCGAGGAGCTGCGTGGCCGCGGTCGCACGCTTGGGCTTGGTGCCCTTGGCGATTTCGCCGCCCAGTGCTTCGATTTGAGCGTTGGCCTGGTCGAGCACATCCTTTGGCACGATCGCACCGATGGCGAATTCACTATCCCCCTTTTCGGTGATTTTGAGGCACTGCATGATTTGCTCGTTCGCCTGACGGAAGTCGAACTTATCCATCACGCTGCCGGGCAACAGGTTCGTATCGCCGGAGTGCTCAATGCGCACCTTGCGCAACATGCGGGCAACGATGATCTCGATGTGCTTATCGTTGATTTCCACACGTTGGCTGCGGTACACGTTTTGAATTTCGCGGGTCAGGTATTGCTGCACCGCTTCTTCACCCGAAATCCGCAGGATGTCGTGCGGCACGAGGGGGCCATCGACGAGTGCATCGCCCGCACGCACCACATCGCCTGAGTGCACACGCAAGTGCTTGTTGTGCGTAATGAGGTGTTCGCGTTCGATGCCGCTTTCGCTGCGGACGATAATCGAGCGCTTGCCGCGCTTCTTTTCGCTCAGCAATTCGACCGTACCGTCGATTTCGGCAATAACGGCCGGATCCTTTGGCTTGCGAGCTTCGAAAATTTCGGTAACACGCGGCAAACCGCCGGTGATATCTTGCGTGCCGGACGCCTCACGCGGCGTCTTGGCGACGAGCGTACCGGGCGAGATGACCTGGCCTTCGGTGACTTCCAAATGGGCCCGTTCCGGCATGTAGTAGAAGTCGAGGATTTTGCCATCGGCGGGGTCTTCGACCACGACTTGCGGATGCAGGTCGCCCTTGTGTTCCATGATGACGAAGCGGATGTGACCGCTGGGATCCTTTTCGGCACGCATCGTCTGACCTTCGATGAGGTCCTCGAAGCGGACCTTACCACCGGTTTCGGCCAAAATCGGGATGCTGTGCGGGTCCCATTCGCACAGCACGGCCCCCTGGGCAACCGCGGCATTCTCATCGACCTTGAGAATGGCGCCGGCGGGCACTTCGTACTTCTCCATCTCGCGACCTTTTTCGTCGACGATGGAAACTTCGCCGTTCCGGGCGAGCACGATCTTCTGGCCTTCGTCGTTGGTAACGACTTTGAGCCGCGTGTACTTCACGATACCGGCCCGCTTGGCCTTGATATCGCTTTCTTCGACGTCGTGCTGACCGACACCGCCGATGTGGAACGTCCGCATCGTGAGCTGCGTGCCCGGTTCGCCGATCGATTGCGCGGCGATGATGCCAACCGCCATGCCTTCTTCCACAAGCGCACCGGTGGAAAGGTCCATGCCGTAGCAACGCCGGCAGATGCCCAGCGGCGCGTCGCAGGTCATGCCACTGCGAACCTGGATCTTCTCGAGGCCGAGTTGCTCGATCTTACGGGCGATTTCCGGCGTGATGAGGTCGTTTTCGCTGACGATGACTTCATCGGTGATCGGGTTCACGATGTTGGTGCGGCTCACGCGGCCGCGGATCGAGTCGGCCAGACCCACTTCCACTTTTTCACCGCGGTAGATGATCCCCTTGGTGATGCCTTGGGTGGTGCCGCAGTCTTCCATCGTGATGACGACATTCTGCGCCACGTCGGCCAGCTTGCGGGTAAGGTAACCGGAGTCGGCCGTTTTGAGGGCCGTATCGGCCAAGCCCTTACGAGCACCGTGGGTCGAGCTGAAGTACTCGAGCACCGTGAGGCCTTCGCGGAAATTGGCTTTAATCGGTGTTTCAATGATCTTGCCGGAGGGCTTGGCCATCAGACCGCGCATCCCGCCGAGCTGCCGCATCTGTTCGACACCACCGCGGGCCCCAGAATTGGCCATGAGAAAAATCGGGTTGACGTAGCCGCCTTGGCGGAAGTCGGCTTCCAAGGCCGACATCATTTCGGCCGTGATTTGTTCGCGGGCATGCGTCCACTGGTCGAGCACCTGGTTGTAACGCTCGCCCTCGGTGATGATGCCGCGTTGATACAACTTATTGATTTTGAGGACCTGCTTTTCGGCCTCACCGATAATTCTCGTCTTGGCTTGCGGCGTGATCAGGTCGTCGGTCGCGAACGACAAGCCGCTGCGCGTGGCCAAACGGAAGCCAAGTTGGTTCATATCGTCGAGTAGCCCGATCGTGCGGCTGCGGCCCAGCATTTGGTAGCAGTCGCTGATGACGCGGGCGAGTTGCGACGATTTGAGCGCGATGTTGTAGAACGGCATGCCCTTGGGCAAGATCATATTGAAGATCACGCGGCCAGCCGTCGTATCGACGACTTTGCCAAAGCCCGTTTTGGCATCGTAATCTTCCCGCATGCAGCGGTTTTTCGGCAACCGCACTTTGATCTTGGCGTGCGTGTGCACTTTGCCGGCCGCGTAGGCCATCTCGACTTCCTCGAGCGACGAGAAGACCATGTCGTCGCCCTTGGCTTCGGGTACGCTCATCGTAAGGTAATAGCAACCCATGACCACGTCTTGCGACGGGCTGATGATCGGCGCGCCGTTGGCTGGGCTAAAAATGTTGTGCGTGCTCATCATGAGCGTGTGGGCTTCGACTTGTGCTTCGATGGAGAGCGGCAAGTGGACGGCCATTTGGTCGCCGTCGAAGTCGGCATTGAAGCCTTTGCACACCAGCGGGTGGAGCTGAATGGCGTTGCCTTCGACCAGCACGGGCTCGAAGGCCTGGATGCCCATGCGGTGCAATGTCGGGGCACGATTCAGCAGCACGGGATGATTGCGGATCACCTCTTCGAGGATATCCCACACTTCATCATCCTTGCGCTCGAGCATTTTCTTGGCGCTCTTGATCGTATCGGCATGGCCAAGTTCCTTCAGCCGCCGAATGATGAAGGGTTGATAAAGTTCCAGCGCGATTTTCTTCGGCAGACCGCATTGGTGCAGTTTCAGGCTGGGGCCGACCACGATCACGCTGCGGGCCGAATAATCGACGCGCTTGCCGAGCAAGTTTTCGCGGAACCGGCCCTGCTTGCCTTTGATCATGTCGGTGAGCGACTTGAGCGGCCGGTTCGACGAACCGAGCACGGGGCGCTTGCAGCGGTTGTTGTCGAACAAGGCGTCGACCGATTGCTGCAGCATCCGCTTTTCGTTGCGGATAATGACTTCCGGCGCATTGAGGTCCACCAGCTTCTTGAGCCGGTTGTTGCGGTTGATGATGCGGCGATACAGGTCGTTGAGATCGCTCGTGGCAAAGTTGCCGCTATCCAAGAGAACAAGCGGGCGGAGATCGGGCGGAATCACCGGGATCACGTCTAGGACCATCCACTCAGGCTTGTTATCCGAATCGCGGATGGCTTCGACGGTTTTCAGCCGGTTGATCAGGTCCTTGGCCTTTTGCTTCGAGCCGGTTTCCCTAAGCTCTTCGCGCAGATCGACCGAGAGCTTCACCAAATCGAGCTGTTGCAGCAGTTTGCGAATGGCTTCGGCGCCCATCGAGGCTTCGAACGCGCTCTCGCCGTATTGATCGCGGGCCTGGCGATACTCTTCTTCCGTGAGCAACTGCTGCGGCTTGAGGGCGGTTTCGCCGGGATTGATGACCACGTAATCCTGGAAGTAGATCACTTTTTCCAGGCTCGTTGTTTTCATGGCCAAGAGGCTGCCGAGGCGGCTGGGCATTGCCTTGAAGAACCAAATGTGCACGACCGGCGCGGCCAACTCGATATGGCCCATGCGCTTGCGGCGGACGCGGCTGTGCGTCACTTTTACGCCGCAACGATCGCAGATCATGCCCTTGTACTTCATGCCGCGGTACTTGCCGCAGGCGCACTCCCAGTCCTTTTCGGGGCCAAAGATGCGCTCGCAGAACAGGCCGTCCTTTTCGGGGCGGTACGTGCGGTAATTGATCGTTTCGGGCTTTTTCACTTCGCCGAACGACCAGCTACGGATATCGTGCGGCCGTGCCAAGCTGATCTTCACCGACGCGTAGTCGTTGATGCGATCGTAACTGGCGGTATCTAATATGCTGCTCATATTTGTCGCGCTCCTGTTTGCGGGACGAGTGCGCTATGCTTTGAAGAAAATCTCACGCAAAGGCGCTAAGGCGCAAAGAAAACTCGAGTTGGAATTCCCGACTTACCTTCGCGTCTTTGCGCCTTTGCGTGAGGATTGTATTGATTCACGTTGGTTTTGATCGTCAAATGCGGCGTTTTTCCAGTTGCATGTTGAGGCCGAGGCCGCGGATTTCGTTGGTGAGCACGTCGAAGCTGGCGGGGGTGCCGGCTTCGAGCGTGTTCTCGCCCTTGACCATGGACTCGTAAATTTTGGTACGGCCTTCGACATCGTCGCTCTTCACGGTGAGCAATTCCTGCAAAATGTACGCGGCCCCGTAGGCTTCCAGGGCCCACACTTCCATTTCGCCGAACCGCTGGCCACCGAACCGCGCCTTGCCGCCGAGCGGCTGCTGCGTGATGAGCGAGTACGGGCCGGTGCTGCGGGCGTGCACCTTGTCGTCGACCAGGTGGTGCAGCTTCAGCATGTAGATGTAGCCCACGGTCGTTTCCTGCTCGAACGGCTCGCCCGTGCGACCGTCGAACAGGCGTGCTTTGCCGTGCTTAGGCAACCGGGCTTCATCCAGCGCCGCGTTGATATCGGTCTCGGCCGCGCCATCGAACACGGGCGTGACGGCACGAAAGCCGAGCTTCGCGCCGGCCCAGCCAAGGTGCGTTTCCAAAATCTGGCCCACATTCATACGGCTGGGCACGCCCAGCGGATTGAGCAGAATTTGCACCGGGGTGCCGTCGGCCAGGAAGGGCATATCTTCCACGGGCAAGATCTTGGAGATCACGCCCTTGTTCCCGTGGCGACCGGCCATTTTATCGCCGACGGAAATCACCCGCTTCGTGGCGATGTAGACCTTCACCATTTGCAGCACGCCGCTGCGAAGTTCATCGCCGCGCTTCATCGAGTTAAGCTTGCGATCGCGGGCGTCGATGGCTTCTTCCACGTTCGGCCAGAGCTGCTTGTAGGTTTTCTCGGCCGTCTTCTTACGATCGGGGCTGCGGATATCGAGCGCGTCGATTTTGAAGTTCGCGGCCCGTTCGGCAACATACGCCGGGTCTTGGTCTTGGACCAGGGCGTTGCCTTCTTCATCGGTAATCTTCTTGCCGATGATCTTTTCGATCTCGACGATCAACTCGCCGAAGACCGCGGCGATCCGTTCGTTGCCTTCTTTTTCGGCCGCTTTCAGCGAGCGTTCGAACTCCTTGCGTTGATCCTCAGTAAGGCTCATACGGCGGGAGAAACGCTGCGTATCGATGACGATGCCCTCGACGCCCGAGGGCACTTCGAGCGAGTCGTTCTTCACGTCTTCACCGGCTCGACCGAAGATGGCGTGCAACAGCTTTTCTTCCGGCGTAAGTTCGGTCTTGCTCTTGGGCGAGACCTTGCCGACCAGGATGTCGCCGGGCACGACGAACGTGCCGATGCGCACGATGCCGTTTTCATCCAGGTTGCGTAACATCTTTTCGCTGACGTTGGGAATATCGCGGGTGAATTCCTCGCGGCCGAGTTTCGTTTCGCGAATTTCCACGTCGAATTCTTCGATGTGCAGCGACGTGTAGGTGTCGTTCTTCACCAGCTCTTCGCTGATGATGATGGCGTCTTCAAAGTTGAAACCTTCCCATGACATGAACGCCACGAGCACGTTGCGGCCGAGGGCGAGCTCGCCTTGGTAAGTGGCGGCGCCATCGGCAATCACCTGACCTTTTTCGACTTTATCGCCCACGTTGACAATTGGCTTTTGATTTTGGCAGGTGCGCTCATTGAGGCCCACGAACTTACGCAGGCGATGCACTTCCGGGCCAATTTCAATGCGGTCGGCATCGACATACGTGACCGTGCCCTTGTGGCCGGCGCGGATGATCATGCCGGAGTGCAAAGCGACGTCGCGCTCGAGACCGGTGCCGACGATCGGAGGCTCGGTCACGAGCAATGGTACGGCTTGCCGCTGCATGTTCGAACCCATGAGGGCGCGGTTGGCATCGTCGTGTTCGAGGAATGGAATGAGACCGGCGGAAACGCCGATCATCTGGCTGGGCGTGACATCGATGTATTGGATTTGATCGACGGGGATCAACTCGAAGTCGGCCCGATGGCGAGCAACAATTGTGTCGCCTTGAATTTTATCGTTTTCGATCGGCGAGTCGGCCGAGGCAACGAACGCTTCCGATTCCTCGTCGGCTCGCAGCCACACGACTTCGTCGGTCAACCTGCCCTTCGTTACCTTGCGATACGGGGTAATCAAGAACCCGTACTCATCGACGGCGGCGTACATCGCCAAGCTGGAGATGAGGCCGATGTTCGTACCTTCAGGCGTTTCGATCGGGCAAATCCGGCCGTAGTGCGAAATATGCACGTCGCGGACTTCGAAGCCAGCCCGCTTACGATTCAAACCGCCGGGGCCTAGGGCCGAGAGGCGGCGTTCATGCGTGAGCATCGAGAGTGGGTTTGTCTGGTCGACAACCTGAGACAGTTCACCGCGGCCAAAGAAGTATTCGATGGCAGCCGAAATGCTCTTGGGGTTGATCAGGCTGCGGGGCGTCATGTCCTCGATGTCCTTGAGGCTCATGCGTTCCTGGACTGTGCGGCGAAGTTTGAGGAAACCCTTCCGCAATTCGTCGGAGGCGAGCTCGTCGATCGTCCGCAAGCGGCGGTTGCCGAGGTGATCGATGTCGTCGACATGGGCTTCCGAATCGCCGGCCACCAAGTGCATGAGATACTTAACGGCGTTGATCAGGTCTTCCGGCCGCAACACCATTTCTTCTTCCGGCACCGTCAGGTTGAGCTTGCGGTTCATGCGGAAGCGGCCGACGCGACCGAGGCGGTAGCGGTTCGTATCGTAGAACTTTTCGTGGAACAGGGCCTTGGCCTTTTCCAACTGCGGCGGGTTGCCTGGACGAAGCCGCTGATAGATCCGCAACAGGGCTTCTTCGTGGCTCGATGTGCCATCATCCGTGAGCGCGTTGAGCAACAAAGGCGTAGACGGCGGATCCATGATTTCGACCATTTTCAGGCCGGAATCCTTGATCGTTTCGGCCGCCGTCTTGGTGATGCGCTGGCCGTTTTCGATGATGATTTCGCCTGCTCGATCGCTGCCGACCGGATAGACAATATCGCCCACGGCCACTTTGCCTTCCAACTTGGCCACGCTGCGGGCATCGGTGATTTTCTGTTTCGTCGTTTCAAAGAACGTGCGCAGAATGTCGGAATCCAAGCCGTACTTCGGATCCATTGCCCGCAACAGTGTGATCACCGAGAACTTGCCGCTCTGGTCGATGCGGACGGTAATACTATCCTTCTTGGTGGTATTGATTTCGATCCAGCTGCCGCGTTCGGGGATCACGCGGCAGCTATATAAGCGGCGTTCGCCGGCTTCAACTTCGGAGACGAAGTCGATACCGGGGCTACGGTGCAACTGGCTCACCACGACGCGTTCAGCACCGTTGATGATGAACTCGCCGCCGCCGAGCATGATGGGCAGATCGCCGAGGTAGACCTCCTCTTCGATTGGCTGTTCTTTGTTGAGGCGGAGCCAAATGCGGAAAGGCCGGCCATACGTAAGGCGCAGTTGGCGGCATTCATCCGGCTCGTAGCGCGGCTTGCCCAGTTCATAGCGTAGATACGAGAGCGTGAGCTTCTTGTCGTAGCTCTCGATCGGGAAGATCTCGCGCAGCACGCTTTCGAGACCCTCGTCCTTGCGTTTGTCGGAGGTTGTATCGTACTGCAAAAACCGCGCATAGCTGCGGGTCTGGATCTCGGTAAGATCCGGTATGGCATAGGGCGTGCGCCCGCTGCCAAAGCGCCGGGTGGTGTTGGTTTCTAATCGCCGTCGCGCGGTGACTGCCATGGGAATCGTTACTCCGTCTCAGAGCGCAATGCATGCGACAACGGCAGTTGCGCACGCGAGCACCGCGTGCGCAACTGCCAGCTGCAGCATCGATCGACATGCAGAATTTAGATACAAGCGATTGGGAACGCTCATGCAATCTGATGCCAAGGGGGCCGAACTAGTGCGCCGCCCACAATCGACGGCGCGGAGGAAATTGCCAAACGCGATTTTCGAGCGGCCTGCTGTCGGGGTGACGAGGATCAGCCCCAGTCACCCATGCGGCCGCTCTCACCAGCCTCGATTACTTGATCGAGACGGTTGCGCCGGCAGCTTCTAGTTCGGTCTTGAGCTTCTTGGCATCGGCCTCGGACAAGGCTTCCTTGATCTTGCTCGGTACGCCTTCGACCAGATCCTTGGCCTCCTTGAGGCCGAGACCCGTGGCCTGACGAACGACCTTGATCACGGCGATCTTGTTGTCGCCGAAGCCATCGAGCACTACGTCGAACTCGGTCTTCGCGGCCGGCGCTTCACCGCCGCCACCGCCGCCACCGGCTGGGCCGGCCATCATCACGGCACCACCGGCAGCCGGCTCGATGCCGTGCACGTCCTTCAAGTAATCGCTCAGTTCCTTGGCCTCCTTGAGCGTGAGGCCGACAATTTGATCGCCCAATTTCTTGGTCGTTTCCGTGAATTCCAACGTCGCGGTGGACATGGCCGTGGTTACCTTTCTCGTACTGGGTCTATGTTGTCTTGTTTGCGGATATCGGATTGTGGATTTCGACCTGGCGTTAGAAGCCCGCCAAGCGAAATTGATTCAAATTAGGTGGCGGGCTGATCCTCGCCTTCGCCCTTTTTCTTGATCTGGCTGGCGAGCTTGGCGCCCGCGCCGAGCAACTGGCTGGAAAGCTTGGCCCCCGGGCTCAAAATTTGGCCACTCAAAATACTCAATTGCTCCTTGCGGCTGGGCCACTTGCTCACGGCCTTGACCTGGTCCCCGGCGAGCGGCTGGCCATCCATCACGCCCCCCTTGGGCGTGAAGGGTGCGAAGTTCTTGTCCTCGGCGATGTTGACGACTTCCTTGGCCAGCGAAATGATGTCTTCGCCGCCCCAGATGAGCGCCATCGTGCCTTGAGTTGACTCAAACGCACGCTCCAGGCGCGTCCCCTCGGTCGCGCGCCGCGCCAAGCTGTTCTTCACCACCAACAGGTGAATGTTCTTTTTGCGGAGCCGCTGCCGGAGGGCTACGTTCTTGTCGTTCTTCAAACCGATCACATCGACTACCAAGGCGTCGTCAACGCCTTCGAGTCGCTTGCGAAGGTCTTTCGTAATTAAGTCTTTGACGTATTTGCTCATGGTTCGGAAGCTATTAGCTGTTAGCTATTAGCTCTTAGCCAGATCGGGAGCCGGGCCGTCCTCGGCCCCGGATTTCTGACTAAGAGCTAACAGCTAATCGCTAACCGCTCTTCTCCTACACTGCTAACCGTACGCTGGGGCTCATCGTGGCGCTGATGTGAGCGCCTTTGATGAACGTGCCTTTCACGGCACCTGGTTTTAGGCTGCTTACTTTATCTAAAAATGCTTGGATGTTGTCGGAGAGCTTCTGTGCATCGAAGCTCATCTTGCCGACGACGGCCTGCACGATGCCGGCTTTATCGTTGCGGAACTCGACCTTACCGGCCTTGTATTCGCTGACCGTCTTGCCGACATCGGGAGTGACGGTACCGGCGCGGGGCGACGGCATCAGACCGCGCGGGCCGAGCACTTTGCCGAGCGGGCCGACCAGCTTCATCATGTCGGGCGCGGCGATACAGGCATCAAACTCGGTCCAACCGCCCTTAATCTTCTCGGCCAAATCTTCCTCGCCGACGAAATCGGCACCGGCCGCCTTCGCTTCATCTGCCTTGGCACCCTTGGCGAACACTACAACGCGCTGTTGCTTGCCGATGCCGTGGGGCAACACGATCGAGCCGCGAACTAGCTGTTCGGCCTGGGTGTTATCAATACCCAGGCGAATGGCGATTTCGACGGATTGATCGAACTTCGTGCCCTCGAAATTCTTGAGGACTTTCACTGCTTCTGGCAACGGAATCGCATCTTCCTTGCGCTTGGTTGCCAGGGCCCGATATCGTTTGGATTGCTTTGCCATGATTTTTTAGCTCTCAGCTGTCAGCTCTCAGCCTGAAGTTCGGGGCCGAGGACGGCCCGGCTCGCTTTCTGGCTAATAGCTAATAGCTTTTCCTAACCTTTTACTTCCAACCCCATGCTGCGTGCCGTGCCGGCGACCATGTTGACCGCCATATCGAGATCGCTCGCGTTGAGGTCATTCATTTTGATCTTGGCGATTTCTTCCATTTGAGCCCGGCTGACCGAGCCGACCTTTTCCTTGTGCGGAACCGGCGACCCCTTGGCGATGTTGGCTGCCTTCTTGAGCAGCACCGCCGCCGGTGGGCTCTTGGTGATGAATTCAAACGTGCGGTCGCTGTATACCGTGACGACGACCGGGATCATCATGCCGCCGGCTTCCTTCGTACGCTCGTTGAACTGTTGCACGAACTGGCCGAGGTTGATGCCGTATTTACCGAGCGACGTACCCACTGGCGGGGCCGGCGTGGCCTGACCACCAGGAATTTGGAACTTCGCACTACCTACGAATTGTTTTGCCATTTCAGTAGCGGTTAGCTGTTAGCCTTTAGCTGTTGGCCAGAAGTCCGGGGCCGGGGACGGCCCGGCTCGCTTTCTGGCTAACAGCTAATAGCTAACAGCTAATAGCTCTCCTTAAACTGCTTCTATCTGCCAATATTCCAATTCGACCTGCGTGCTGCGGCCGAAAATATGAATCAACACGGTGACGCGGCCACTGGCCTCGTCGATCTTGGCAACCTCGCCTTCGAAGTTCTCGAAGTTGCCTTCCTTCACCTTGATCTTGTCGCCCACGGCGAACTTGATATCGAGCTTCGGCGCTTCGCTGGTTACTTCTTCCTCGGTCTGCACGATGCGAGCCACTTCGCTGGCGAGCATGGGCGTCGGCTTACCACCGGCACCGGTGAAATCACCCACGCCACTCGTTTCGCGAACCGCGAACCACGTGTCGTCGTTGATGTGCATGTGGACGACGATGTAGCCCGGATACAGCTTGCGCTCGACAACTTTCTTCTTGCCGCCTTTGAACTCGGTGACCTTTTCGGTCGGCACGATGGCTTGATCGAAGAACCTGTCGTAGCCTTCGATCCGCATCTTCCGCTCGAGGGCCTCGGCAATCGTGCGCTCACGATTGCTTTGCACCTTGAGAATGTACCAATCCATGTGGATGTCTTCCGGCTCATCCGACGCCAACTCGACCGGCTGCCGGCGGGCGATGGCAGCAGGCGAATTGTCTTCAACTTCGCTCTCGGCTTCCGCGCTGGTTTCCTCCGCCGCTGCATCTTCCTCAGATAGCTCGACGTCCGCTTCTGCAACGCCATCGGCCTCTTCGGAAACCGTATGCGCAACACCGCTTGCTTCGGAGGCAACTGCGTCTCCCCTTGATGCCGCAGGCTCCGCCGCGACCGGCTCGACGGCAGGGCTTTGGCCGTTGGTGTCTCGGCTGCCGCCATCTTCGAGCGCGGTATCATCGCTGCGGTTGCTGACCGCATCATCTGCCGCATTTGCCCGTTCATCGTCGGTCATCGAATTTGCCGCCACACCACGATTGTTAAAGGCCCGCTTACGGGATTCTCTTGTAAGTCAGCAAATGCCAGCGTTACCCAAAAATCGATTGGACTAGCCCGTCGATAATATCCAAAGCTTTTTTCAATACGATGTCATAGGCGAACAAAATAAACGCCATGATGAAAATCACGAGGATCACCACCAACGACGCCCGAAACAACTCCTGGCGTGACGGCCAGGAGACTTTGTTCATTTCGCCTTCGACGGAGATCAAAAAATCGGCAAACGTCGGCATTTGGACCGAGCGGAAACTCGCCCATAGGCCGGCCCCCAACAGCGCCAAGGGAATGGCATAGCGGATCACGTTTTGCTTCGTCAGCGACATATCGGGATAATCGCTAATTATGCCGCCGAGGTACTTGCTCAACGTCCAAGCGCCCAAGGCAACGATCAGTGCGAAGGCCCCAAAGGTCGCCTGTCGCGCGATGCGGCCTTGGTTTCGTTTGTAAAAACCAAAGCGAAATAGTTCCTGAACGAAGGCTGCCACGGCAATTCCTTAATCCATTCACCGAGGGCGTCGTCGCACACTCGAAGTCAAAAGTGTTCGCTACCTACAAACTCGCTGCGTTTCAACAAGCAGGGGCGGAGGGGCTCGAACTCTCAACCCCCGGTTTTGGAGACCGGTGCTCTGCCAATTGAGCTACGCCCCTATGGGGTAAGGGTGAGTAGGTGAGTAGGTGAGTAGGTAACAATCTCCGGGCGCTCACGCTTCCGGCTCGCTACCTATTCACTTACTCACCTACTCACTTACTCACTTACTCACCTAACTACTCACTAATCTTCGTTACGACGCCCGAACCGACCGTCTTGCCACCTTCGCGGATAGCGAAGCGCACGCCTTCGTCCATGGCGATCGGCTTCGACAATTCGACTGCCAATCGGGCATTGTCGCCGGGCATGCACATTTCAGCACCACCGAGTAGATTGGCCGAACCGGTCACATCCGTCGTACGGAAGTAGAACTGTGGACGGTAGCCGCTGAAGAACGGCGTGTGCCGGCCACCTTCCTCTTTGCTCAGCACGTATACTTCGGCTTCGAACTTGGTGTGCGGCGTAATCGAGCCTGGCTTGGCGAGCACCTGGCCGCGCTGGATGTCTTCGCGCTTCACACCGCGGAGCAAGCAACCAACGTTGTCGCCGGCCTGGCCTTGATCGAGCGTCTTGTTGAACATTTCGACGCCCGTGCAGGTCGTGCTCTTGGGTGCGGCTTCCAGGCCGATGATATCGACCGTATCACCAACCTTGACGATCCCGCGCTCGATACGACCGGTGGCCACGGTACCGCGACCTTCGATCGAGAACACGTCTTCGATGGCCATCAGGAACGGCTTGTCGACTTCGCGGACCGGTTCCGGAATGTAGGCATCGATGGCATTCATCAACTCGCCGATGCACTTGTTGGCTTCGGGATCCTTCGGGTTATCGTAGGCGGCCTTGGCGGCACCACGGATCACCGGAATCTCATCGCCGGGGAAGTCGTACTTCGACAACAGTTCGCGAACTTCGAGCTCGACGAGGTCGAGCAATTCGGCGTCATCGACCAAGTCGCATTTGTTCAGGAACACGACGATCCGCGGCACACCGACTTGGCGGGCCAAGAGGATGTGTTCACGAGTTTGAGGCATCGGACCATCGGCGGCCGACACGACCAGGATCGCGCCGTCCATTTGGGCGGCACCAGTGATCATGTTCTTGATGAAATCGGCGTGGCCGGGGCAGTCGATGTGGGCGTAGTGACGCTTTTCACTTTCGTACTCGACGTGCGAGACGGCGATCGTCACCGTCTTGGTTTCATCGCGCACCGTACCGCCCTTGGCGATATCGGCGTACGACTTGAAGTTTGCCAATCCCTTGGCCGATTGGACCGACAGGATCGCACCCGTGAGAGTGGTCTTGCCATGATCGATGTGACCGATGGTGCCAACGTTAACGTGAGGCTTTTTGCGTTGAAAGGTGTCCTTGGCCATGTTAGTTCCTGAGTGACAACTACCTAGGGAAATTAATTACTGGATTTAACGCTGGGAAGTGAGTTGGTGAGTAGGTGAGTAGGTGAGTAAGTCGTGCCTGCTGAAGAACGACCTACTCACTTACTCACCGACTCACATACTCACATCCCCAAAGCTGCTGAAGAGACTTGAACTCTTGACCTCGTCCTTACCAAGGACGCGCTCTACCGACTGAGCTACAGCAGCAGCCAAGTCGCGAGCGGAGGGTCGAGAGTCAAGAGCCAGAAGCATCACTCCTCTGGCTCTCGACTCTCGACTCTCGACTCTCGACCGATTCAAAGCGGGTGAAGGGAATCGAACCCTCGTCATCAGCTTGGAAGGCTGTTGCTCTACCATTGAGCTACACCCGCACAATGGTCGAGAGCTGAGAGTCAAGAGTCGAGAGCCAGCAAACCGCAGCAGTGCACATGGCACTTCTGGCTCTTGACTCTCGACACTCGACTCTCGACCGTCTTCATTGGTGAGTGCAGGATTCGAACCTGCGAAGGCATAAGCCATCAGATTTACAGTCTGACCCGTTTGGCCACTTCGGTAACTCACCGCGCTCCTAGCCGCACGCTACCGCGCCGCAACGCCGAGCACCGAAGCGCCCCAACCGTTGCCCCGAACGACCGGAATTCACTCTGGGCTGACTTCCGCTCGACGCTCGAGTCCACCCACCTAAAAACCAGGATGGGCACTCGAATTCTTCGCCGGACCTACGGGGCGACAGCGCCTGCCAATCACCACGGCCACTCACCGTGGCACGCTCCACAAAACCGATCCCTTTACCCGCCGCACGAGGGCCCCAAACTCACGTCCAAATCACTCGACGAGCTAGCGGAGGGACTTGAACCCACAACCTGCTGATTACAAATCAGCTGCTCTGCCAATTGAGCTACGCTAGCCGAATACTGGGAAACTTGTGCGAATCAGTTAATATACTGGTCTTGTGATCGGCCGCAAGGGCGGTTGGCGAGAGATTTGCACCTCCGCCAACGCGAATCCGCATTGCCGCGTGCTATCATTATGCTATCATTGTCTTGGTAGGTCGATTTCTAACCGCTTTTGAAAATGACGCGATGGCAGACATTCTGGTTCGTGACTTAGATGACGACGTCGTTACCCGTCTCAAGGAGCGGGCACGACTTTCCGGCCGCTCCCTGCAAAACGAGACGAAGCTGATTTTGGAGCAAGCGGCCGGCCGCACGCTTGTCGAGTCTCTGGCGACCGCCTCCGCCTGGAGGAAGCGACTAGGCCAACGTACATCGGATAGCGCCTTCGAACAGCGTGAGGACCGGCTACGATGACCCGCATCGTCGTCGACGCGAGTGTGCTGATCAAGTTGTTCCTCGACGAGGTCGGCTCCATCGAGGCCGAGAGCGCTTTGAAGGAGGCAACGGAAATTTTGGCTCCCGATCTGTTGCTTGCTGAAACAGCCAACATCCTTTGGAAATATGTCCGCCGCGCCGAACTGACCCCCACGGTCGTCGAGCAATTGATCGGCGACATCTTGCAAATGCCGATCCACTATACGGCGAGCCGCGACCTCATCGAATCGGCCCTACAAATTGCCACCGAGACAGGTCGCACCGTTTACGACGCTCTGTACATTGCTCTGGCGGTGCAAAGGCAAGCGGTGCTATTAACCGCCGACGAACGGCTCGTCAATGCGCTAGCAACAACACCGCACGCCAAGCGAGTGAGGCTCACCACGAAACTTGACTAATGCCATGCCAATGGCGTTGTACTCGATAAGCACCATCACAAGATCCAAGATTTCTTTCGATGTACTCTCCCAATGCAAAAGGCTTCGCATACAAATGCGGTTTGACGCCCGGCACCAAATTGCGATTAACGCGAGCACTGGAAGTGACTAGAGCGGATGGAACTGCCGTTCACACACACATGCCCCGACTAACTTGGGAAGTTCTAGCGCCGGGCTACGACATCGTCTCGCAACATTGGAACGATACTGTTGTTTGGCTTCGTGACCCTAATGGACGAAATCACACTTGGGATGACGATAATTCGATCGTTGAATATTTTGACGTCGTGTGATGCCTCTCAAGAAGGGCAACCAGTTTGCCGGTGAGATGTTGTTCACCAAGTCACATTCCGCCAATTATGTGGCAAAGTGCGCTTCCACTCCACCAAAGTCACCAAAATCCTACCCAGGAAGACACTGATCGTAAGCCGTCGAGTCCAGCTGATGTATGCTCAACTCAATGACGTGGCTCGCGAATTCGATTCGCCATACTCAGCAATTCTTGCGCGAGAGAAATTCTTCGCGCCGGCTTGCCACGTTTGGCACTTCCACGCAAAACACGCTTGCCTATAGCGTATCCAGCAGAATCTTCTCTTCCTGCGCCGCTTGCCGCAGCTTCGACAGTGCCCGGGCTTCGATTTGCCGGATTCGCTCCTTGGTCACCCCCAAGGTGGCCCCCACTTCCTTCAAAGTTTGGGGTTCCTGGGCATGATCCAGGCCGAACCGGTGGATGATGATCTTCTGCTCGCGTTCGTCCAGCCGCCGCAAAATGCGTTCGATCTGGGCCTCACGTTGGTTCTGCTGACCTTCTTCGACCATCGGGTTGCCACGATGCTCCTGCGTCGCTGCAAATAGCTCGTCCTGGCTCGTCCGGAAGCGGTCGCGATGCTTAAATTCGCCCGGAATCGTCCGTGCGAAGTTCTTCATGATCGCCCAGCTTGCGTAAGTGCTGAACTTGTTGCCCCGCGCGAAGTCGAACTTCTCAATCGCCCGCAGTAACGACATATTGCCGTCGCTGACCAGTTCAAAAAAGTTCTGATCCGGCGTGACATGTCGCTTTGCGATCGAGACCACGAGCCGCAGATTGGCTCGGGCGATTTCATTCTTTGTCGCCACCGCTTGCTGATGGAGCGATTCGATCTCATCCATCAAGCTCGACTTCGGCTGCGCTGGGTCGAGTTCGCCGCGGAGCTTGGCCGCCTTGTACTTCAAGTAGTTGTACTTGCGGAACAAGTGGGCTTCCTGCTCTCGGGTGAGCAGCGGCATTTCGTACAGACTGGCCAAGTAGGGCGGCAAGCCCGAGGGCCGTCGTGCTTTCTTGGTCGGCGTATCGCTTTCTGGCAGGGGGCCGAGGCAGGCGTTCTCCGCGCCCTTGCGGCTGAACCGGGGGTTGCTAATGAAATCGAGCGGCAACTCCAGGATCCGCGCCGCACGCACCTCATTGATGACGCGATAAATCGTCGTCTTCGTGCGGCCGAATTGCTTTAGCAACTTGTCAACCGTGGCACCTCGCTTGAAACTCTGGTAAATCCGCGTTTTTTGCGCTTCGGTAAGCGGACCATTCAGATCCGGGAAAATTGCTAGTTCCGGATGTTGCTTGTCGAACTGCCGGATAGTTGAGCGAATCGTCTCTACACTGCGACCAGCACGCTTGGCCAAGCGGCGGGAAACTTCGGATTGGCCACCACCCGCACTCGCCAGACGACGAGCACGGTCGATAATCTCTTGACGCTGTTCATCCGTGAGTTGGCTGAAGCGGGCACCGCGGGCGACGCGTTCCTGGTTCGTCTTCACGAACCGATCGACGCTACTCCGCAAGAAGCCCACGCGCTTGCGGCCGTCAAAAACGAGCCGGCGGCTAACCAGCCCGAGTTCCCGCCAGCGCGAAATGGTCTTGGTCGACACGTTAAACTGCTTAGCAAGTTCTTCGACCGTCAGGACTTGTTCGCCGATGTTGTCTGCGGCCATGTCGGCCGAATCGGACAAATCCTCGACGAACAGTCGCAGGTCATGGCGCAGATCACCACCATTGATTTTGGCATTGGCCGCCTGGGCTGGCCGGTACCCTGTAACGCGGAAGCAGACGTAATCGTAAGGATAAGTCTTCTCGCCGTCGATTTCGGCAATCAGCCGCTCGGCAGATTCGACCTGCTGCAGCTTTTTGGTTCGGGGCGCAAACCGGATCTGTTGATCTCGCAGCTCACGCAATTCAGGGATTTGATATTCACGTTGCATTGTTTCTACCTCGACCTCTTGCAGCAATCATTGCCTCCTACAAAGTGTGTGGTGTTCCGTGCGAATCCCTCGCCCCACAGGCTTGTCCGTTAAGTACGCACCCGAGCGCGCCGAGGTGCGAAATTATCAGACAAGAATCGCGTGCCAACCGTTCGCCGGTAATTGGCACGAGACCTACTGACTATTAATGATGAGTCTGGAGTGCCCTTTCTTTCTCTCGATTCGCGTAAATTAGCGAAATTGTTCCCGACCTTTCCTGGCAGCCACGGGCGGCCACATAAAAAGCAGCAATTTCGATGCCGCCGTGGCAAAGTGTCCAATGGCCGCGCGACGTTTCGCCAGTTGCTACGCCGAAACTCGGCACGGGTCAAGGCTCTAGTACGTCATTTAAGCCCTAATCCTATACGCACTTAAGACGAAAAAGGTCGATCAATAGTTCGCCCACGATCGAAACTGGTCGAATTCATGCCAGCACGCAGCTGGAACTGTATCAATTTCATCCACTTACGCTGTAGTGCTTTGCGTCATCTCAGAGGGTGTTATTGGGAATCTCCGGTGCAAAACGGGGTTGAAGTGCCCATTCTAAGAAAACCTCCCATTTTTACATTTAGTGATCGCTGCTACAGAATCTGGATTTTCCCTTGGACAGCCATCGCCTAGTTGGACGATCTAGGCGAAATCGAGGCCGTGCCTATTTGGCAGGCGGTTGAACTCTTCCAAGGTAGCACCTATGACGCTCTACCAGCGTTTCGCTTTGTCGTTCGCGTTCTTGGTTCTTGCCGGCCGTTTGCCGGCGGCCACGCCGATCGACCTTACTCCAGACGACAAAGCGACCTCGCTTACCCACGTGACGATTGAACTCGATGCCGGCGGCCACAATTTGATCCGCGAGCCCGGCAGCGAAACCACGGACACCACCAAAGTCGAGCCTCAGAAAATACCCAGCAGTGTGTCAGCTAAACTCGCTTATGACGAACTGCGTTTAGCGGATTCTGAAAAACCCGAAGCTGGAACTCCGCTAGCTCTCCGATACTACGACACGGCTGAAGCAGTAATCAAAGTTGGCCACAGCGGCAGTTCGCCGAAACTGCCGGAGGACCGCCGCTTGATTGTCTTGGAACAAGCCGACCAACGCCCGCTCCTCCGTTGCGCCACAGCATCCCTCGAGCGCGAACAACTGGATTTGATCGATGTCGTAGGCGATTCGTTCTCGGCCGACCGGCTGCTGCCGCCGAAAACCGTGGCCGAGGGAGAATCCTGGGCGAACGATGCTGGTGTCATGGGCGCGCTACTCACGCTCGATACGGTTGCCGTCTGCGAAGTGCAAAGCATTCTCGACAGTTTCAACGACAATTACGCCAAGATACGTCTGGAGGGCACCGTCCACGGCACGGCGGATGGAGCTGCGGTCGAACAGGATGTCCGCGGCGTGTATCTCTTCGACCGCAATTTACACCGCGTAACTCGGCTGAATCTGGCGGTCCGAGAAAAACGGTCGATCGGCGGGGCGACACCGGGCCTGGAGGCTGTGGCCAAAGTCCAGATTGCAATCGCGCCAATCGAGAAGTCGACAAATTTGGGTGATGACGCCCTGGCCAAACTCACCGGCCAGCAGCGCGCTCCAAGCCACGACCTGGCGTTTGAGTCGTCCAAGCTGGGTTTCCGGCTGACGCACGACCGGCAGTGGTATGTTACGGCCGAAGCGCGCGAGTCCATCGCGCTCCGGCGGGTGGATAGCGGCGACTTGGCGGCTCAATGCACGATTACCAAGCTGGCACCGAAATCGGAAGGCCGGCAAACGTCGCTGGAACAGTTCCAAAAGGACGTCATCTTTTCGCTGGGCAAGAACTTCGGCGAGTTGGTTTCCAGCCGTCAGTATCAAAATGCGGCCGGCCACTACTGTTACGAACTGGTGGTGCGGGGAATGGTAGAAGACCTGCCTGTCGAGTGGCACTACTTCTTGGTGGCACCGGAAAGCGGGCCCCGCGTTTCGGTAGTGGTGACGATCGAAAAGCCGATGATCGAACGCGTGGGCAACGCCGACCGCGACTTGGTCGAATCGCTGCAGCTGTTTCCGGCAATGCCGCCAGCCCAAACGGCCGCTCAGCCGACGAACGAAACCGTGAAATAGCGGATCCCGCCTGACCTGCGTGCGTTTCTTGCGTTACAATCGGCGTACTGATTTGTAGCAGCTGATTCCTTGGGCAGCATGCCCTCACTCGCCCAGCATGCTCACGCGAAACTTCGATGCTCGAACGCGAGCGTGGGCATGTCCGTGTTTCGCGAGAGCATGGCGCCCCAAACGTCAAAATGACATTTAGCCACTCGCGGCTGACCCAGCTGCTGCTTGGCAACGTCAATGATAGGTTGAGTAATGCAGATTCGAGCGGAAAACGATCCGAAGTATTGGCGTAAGTTCTTGATTATGGGCATTTGTGCCTTGGGGTTCGCGCTCTATTGCCTGTACGACGGCATCATTGGCTACCCAGGCCGCCGCGAAAAAGGATTCACCGAGTTCAAGCAGGACTACAAATCCCATTTTAGGGACGAAAAACAGCAGCAACTTGGTTTGGCGGAATTTGAAGCGACGGCTGGCAACGAGCAGCGATTAGAGTGGGACCGTTATGCCCACGACCGCGATATTCCTAGTAAGCCCGATGTGGTCATGCAGTTCATCATGGCCACAGTCATGACCGTGGCTGGTCTCTTCCTCGTTTCAAATCCGCTCCGTGCGCGCAGCAGGTGGATTGAGTTCGGCCCGGAAGGTCTCACTTCGAGTTGGGGAGCTGGATTCACGCCCGAGCAGGTGCAACTGATCGATAAGCGTAAGTGGAAAAGCAAAGGTATCGCAAAAGTCCATTACGCCGCCGACAATCGCCAAGCGAAGTTTGTCATCGACGATTATAAATTTGACCGCTACCGCGCCGATGCAATTTTGTATTTGCTTGAGCAGCGGGTGGATCATGAGAAAATCGTAAATGGCGCACCCGAACCAGAACCGGACGGCAAGGTCGCCGAGGTTCTCAGCGGGCACGCGGAAACTGCCTAAAGGCGCTTCTTTTCACCAATTTGTGCTGCATGTTCGGCGAATTGTCGCGGCCATAGCGCTGATAGCAGACTCCTAAAAGTCGCTATGGTCGTCAAACTCCGCTGGCCGTACTTGGCCGATTCGAGTAGAGTTCCGCTCGATTTCGTCGATACAAATAATGGAGCCGCTTGCGCCGAATGGGCTGGAGCGTGCTGCCAGTCGCGCGAAGAGAAACGAGAATCACGATGCGCCACACAGTATTCGGAAAGCGTCCGATCGTTTTTGCCACGTTGGTTACAGTGGTTACCGCCCTAGTTGCACGACCTTGTGCCGCTCAATACGTCTATCAACCGGCGCCCGATTACTACCACAACGATACTGCCTCCGGCACGATCGTCGGTGGCGCCCTAGGGGCTGTGACTGGTGCGATCGTCGGCGGCAGAAATCACAGTGGGCAAGATGCTCTCATTGGCGCTGGGGTTGGTGCATTGACAGGTAATTTATTAGGGCGTTCGAAAGACGCCCAGGACGAGCGCCGTGCCGCGGCCGGCCGAGCCACCGTGAATCAGATGAATCAACAGGCGGCCGCTATGGCCGTTACCAATTATGACTTGTTGCAGATGACGCGCGCGGGCATCAGCGACGATGTGATCATCTCGACGATGCATTCGCGCGGCGCACGGGTGGATTTAAGTCCGCAGGCGCTCATCGCGCTCAAGCAACAAGGTGTGAGCGACCGTATTGTGATGGCGGCCCAGCAAATGGCTGCGGCCCCGAGCTACTATGCCCCTCCAGGGCCAACCGTAGTTTCCGAAGTCCCGCCGCCGCCGACCACGGTGATCGTCGAACCAGCGTGGCGGCCGTATTACTACTATCATCCGTACCCGCACTACTACTACCACCGTCCACACACGTACGTTGGCGTGGGATTCTAATAGAACTTGGCTCCTGCGACTCGCTCAGATGCTATCGGCCGTCACCGGCCCGAAGCTCTCCGCTTTGGCAATCACCACGATGCCGCTGGGCGAAACGGTAAAGCCGCGGGCTTCGTCTTCTTTCGGGTCGTAACCTACCCGAAAGCCCTCGGGAATCGACACGCCTTTATCGATGATGGCCCGGCGAATTTTGGCGTTTCGCCCGATATTCACGCGGGAGAATAGAATCGAGTCTGCGACTTCAGCGTAGCTATTCACGCGAGTTTGCGGACCCACGATGGTTCGCGAGACCCGACCGCCGGAAACAATCGCGCCGGCGCACACGATGCTATCGTGCGCCTCGCCGCAGCGTTCGTGCGAATTGAAAACGAACTTCGACGGCGGCAAATTCGCCTGGTACGTACGCACCGGCCAGTGGTCATCGTACATGTTGAGTTGTGGCTCAACTCCCGTGAGTTCGATGTTCGCGTCGTAGTAGCTATCAATCGTGCCGACATCGCGCCAATAGGCATCGCGTTTGCGGTTTTCGTCGAGGAACGGAAATGCCTGCACGCGGCAATTGCGAATCATCGAGGGAATAATGTTCCAGCCGAAATCGTGCGAACTATCGCCAATGGTGGCATCCTTGCACAGCTCATCGAACAGGTAATGGGCACTGAACACGTAGATGCCCATTGAGGCCAGGCAGTATTCCGGATTTCCTGGGATGGTTTTTGGTTGGGCAGGTTTTTCCTCGAAACCGACGACGCGATTATTCGGATCCACCTGCATAATGCCGAACTGGCCAGCCGCATCGACGGCTTTCACGCGCAAGGCGGCGATGGTCGCCTCCGCCTGCATTTCGCGGTGGTACTCGACCATTTTGCCGTAGTCCATCTTGTAGATGTGGTCGCCGGCAAGAATCACCACGTACTGCGGCCGCTCTTTTTCGAGCGTGTAGATGTTTTGGTATACCGCATCGGCGGTGCCCTGGTACCACTGCTCATCGATCCGCTGCTGGGGCGGCACAACATCGATGAACTCGCCCAGCTCGCGGCACAAGTAATTTCGCCAGCCAAGCGTAATGTGGCGGTCGAGGCTCATCGCCTTGTACTGCGTGAGCACGAGAATGCGGCGGATTCCGCTGTTGAGGCAATTCGACAGCGTGAAATCGACGATGCGGTAGACCCCCCCAAACGGCACCGCGGGCTTGGCCCGATCGCGCGTCAGCGGACCCAATCGAGATCCCTTGCCCCCCGCCAACACCACGGCCAAAACGTCCTTCATCGTGCGCGAACCTCCCTGGTTTCCGATCGCCACTTGCTCCAAAGGTATCGCCCGTTGGGCCTCTACAGCGACCGCACAATCTCCAACTCAGACTGCCATTCTACCCATCTGGTCTCTTGAGCCAAGTGGAATCGCGACGCCCCTTCACGTGCGCATCGAAACCGCACACTAGCGCGCTTCATATAAAGCGATGTGATTCCGCACGAACTGCTCCAGGTTGAAACGCTCGTGGAAACGATTTCTAGCAGCTCCCGCGAGTCGCTTGGCCAACGCCACATCACTAAGGATACGATCGGTGTGGCGAGCGCGGGCGGCGCGACCGGCACGCGTGCCGAGGGGGATGAGGTAACCTGTTTCACCTTCAATGACGAGTTCACGATTGGTGGGCGTATCGCTCGCCACAACGGGCACGCCGGCGGCCATTGCTTCCAAAATCGTGGCCGACTGCCCGACGTTTTCGCTGCCGTTCCACAATGCATCGAGGTGCGGCATGATCCGCCACACGTCATCGCCGGCCCCCAAGAAGCGGATGTGCTCGAGATCACTCGCGAGCCGAGCATATTCTTCAAGCTGCGCGCGTAGCGGGCCGTCGCCAATGATGAGCACGCGCAAATTATCGTGGAGCACGCGGAGCAAGTCGGCCGCCCAAATCAGATCCTTCACGCGCTTTTCCGGGGTGAGTTGACCGACAACGCCGATCAATCGCGCGTTTTGCGGCAAAGCGAGTTTGTTTAACAGTTCTTCACGCGAAACATCGCTTGGGCGCTCGGGCACCACGCCGCTCGAAATGACGGCCAGCCGCTCGGCCGGCAAGCCATTTTGCACACACCAGCCATGCACGGCTTCGCTGTTTGTCACCAATCGGCTGGCTCGCTGCGCGTACCGACGTTCGATCGCCCATTCCCAACCCGGCTTGCACCGGTCGATGCGGTAATATCCGGCAACGAGGGGGTAGCGGGCGGCAATCGGCCCGAACATGCCCGGCACCGTGTTCCACGTATGGACCACGTCGGGCTTCAACCGCCGAACATGGCGCGCGAGTTGCCAGTCGGCGAGCGGATCAAGTCTCCATCGCCGCGGTACCACAACCGTTGGCATGTCCGCCGCGGCGAATTCCATCGATCGTGGCGCATGGTGTTGAAACGTGCACACATGCACGTCGTAACCCTGCTGGATCAGCCCCTGCGAAAGCGCGAGCAGCTGCGACACGGCGCCGCAATAATCAAGCGAATCAACGATGTGAAGAACGCGGGGCATGTTGTTTGAAAGACAAGGAGACCGAAAGACAAGGAGACAAGGAGAGGGGGAGACAAGGAGACTCGCGTCGCGCGAGTTTCTCCTTGTCTCCCCTTCTTCGCATCAAGTTCACGTAACCTTGCCGTAGGATAGTACGTCGTGACTCATTACTCGGCCGCGATATCCTCCGGCTCTAGCGCCGCCACAAAGGGCAAATTGCGGAACCGGTCTTCATAGTCCAGGCCGTAACCAACGACAAACTCGTCGGGAATTTCGAACATTACGATATCGGGCTGGATGGGCACTTCCGAGCGACCATTCTTTCTCATCAGCACGGCCGACCTCAGCGACGCCGGTTCGTACTCCAGTATCTGCGCCAGCATCTCGACGAGCGTATGGCCGGTATCGAAGATGTCGTCGATCACCAGCACGTCGCGACCTTTCAGCTTTGGCAAGAGCGCGACATGCGCGTCTGGGTTGCCGTCCGGTTCGTCGGGCGTGCGATATCGCGTTGCCTGGATCAGCGCTACGCGGAGCGGCATTTCCAGGTGACGAATCAGATCGGCCAGCAGCACCAGGCTGCCCGTCAGAATCGCGACAATGGTCAGCGGCTGGTCGCCGTAGATGGCCTTCACTTGATCGGCCAATTGGCGTACGCCATCGTGAATCTGGTTAGCTGATAGAATTTCCTTCACGCGTTCGTCCGCCAGTATTTCGTAGCAGCAGGCGGCTCGCCTGCCGAACGTTATTGAAAATTTTGGTGGGCGATGCCCACCCAACGGCAAGGCGGCTATTCTACGTCAGCCGCTTCGCGTTCACTAGACGACTACCGCTTGGGCGATAAGCATGTTGCTAGAACAATTATGACGGGAACTTGGAATCAAATTGACCTCGGTGGCCATGTTTGTCGGCTCTATGAGCCGCCAGCGCCGAGCCCGCATGGTTATACGGTCATCTATTTGCACTGTAGTGAGATGGCCTCGCTCCGCGACCTTCCTGCGTTTATCGAGCAGATCGATCGGTACGGCTTGCGCCTGATCGAACCCGTCACGGGCTGCAGTTGGTGGACGGACCGAATCTGGCCGGAATTCGATGCTGCAATCTCGGCCGAAGCCTTCGTGCTGAAGCATGTCGTGCAGTTCGCCGCGGAGCGTTGGAATGCGCGTCCACCGCGGCTGGCGCTACTCGGAACAAGTATGGGCGGTCAAGGCGCGTTGCGGATGGCCTACAAATATCCGAATGTGTTTCCCACGGTCGCCGCCATCGCACCGGCGATCGATTTTCAGAAGCGGATCGAAGAAGGCGTCGATCCGGGCCTCGATATCATGTATGGCGACTCGGAATCTGCCCGGCAGGATTCGGCGCTCCTGCACATCCACCCGCTTAACTGGCCGCGGAACCAATTCTTCTGCTGCGACCCCACCGATACACGTTGGCACGACTCGGCCGATCGTCTGCGCATGAAACTTTGGTCGCTTGGCGTGCCATTTGAGTGCGACCTGGAAACCGAAGCGGGCGGCCACAGTTTTGCGTATGCGTGCCACATGGCTCCACGCGCGATCGGCTTCATTGCCGCGCGCCTCGATCAAGAACGGCGACGGATCATATAGCCGACCCGTCTCGGGTCGGCAGTGGAACCGTCGGGTGGCTGGGGTCGAGCGTAGCGAGCCCCCAGTTCGTTGCCGTGCCGGGGACTCGCAAGAGTCTCGACCCCAGCCACACAGTATCGAGAAAGGATTACGCCGGGCCGAGACGGCCCGGCTATTTATTTGGGGGCGTCGGCCGGCGGGCGTTTTGCACGTCGTTCGGCGTGATTTCCAGGTATTGGAAGCCTTCGACCTTCACCTGGTTCGTCTTGAGAGTATAGCGAATCTTGTGCGCTTCGGTCGGGGCGGAATCGACGCCCGTGGCATTCCGTCGCCAGAGTTTTGCCGGCGTCCGGCCATCGCCTTCGAGGACGAACGCATCCTTCGCCTGCTCGTACGTGGCGCTACCGGCTTGCACGCTGAACTCGCCCTGGTTCGGCACCTGCCCCGCGATCCGCACGTCCCCCTGCGCCATCATCTGCACCGGTACGTTTGGCGTCTTGTTGCCAGTGGCGACTGCTTCGCGTGCCGCCAAGGCATCCTCATTCAGTCTCAAGTTGTCGCAAGTGAGTGTAATCGTCTCTGGCGGCAGCGTTTCCGGACGCGTCGGATCAAGTTCTTGTTCCCACGAATCGACGGGGCCATAGACAGTTCTCACTCGTTCTTGGAACGTGAGTTCACGAAGCACTTGGTTGCCTTTGAGTCCGCGATGGAAATCGACACGCAGGAAGCTCAACTTGCTGCCGGTCGAACTCGACGCCGTTCTCGCGAGCGGCTGCGCGCCGTGCTGACCAAGCAGTCCGCCCCTATTGTTGTCGAATTGCGTCGATCGAACGGTGCCCGGCCCATCGCCCGTGAAGTCGCCCGTTTGCTGGTTGTACGTGAGCCGCGCGAGCTGCATGACCTGATGTGACGTGACGCCCTGGGCGTCGCGCATGACATTCTCAGCAATCACATGGCCAACGCACTCGATTTCATTCGGCTGCATTTTGCCTCGGTCGAACTGGTCGCCGAATTTGACCGGCGCTGACAGCTTGGCCCCGAGTTGGTCGCACCGCAACTTTAGGTCGTTGCCAGTTACCGTAACATCGCGCTCGACGTAGATTCGCTGCCCATCGAACTTCATGCCGCCCTGCCAATTCAGTTCCATTGGTTGAGGCGTGGCCGTTGGATTACCGGCTAGGTTGCGGGCGTTCAGCATCGTCGCCTTGCCAGGGCCATCGCTCCACATACGGTTCTCTTGGCCATCCAACTCCACGGTATCCGTGAGCACGGTGACGCCACGGCCGGTTAACTGTGCAGGTACGGCACCGAGCGGCTGCCCGGGCCCGGCGCCATGCAGAATCACATGCGGTGTTTGCGTATCCAAACGGTCGACCAACAATTGTCCGCCCCTGATTTCAAGCGGCTGATCGTTTGTTGCCACCTGCGGAATCTCGCGGAGCAACACGTTGCCCGTGCATTCCATTGTCGTTGGCGCCGGCGACGTCCCGTTCATCGAAATCTCTAGATGCAGTTGATCGGTGTCGATGAAGTATCGCTGCGATGGTGTTGTCGCTGGTTTGGGGGGAGCGTTGGACGGCGATTGCTGTGGCGTCTTCGCCGAGGACTTTCCGCCTGCTTTGTCGCCGGAGGCGGTCGGTGCGGTCGCGCCGGAGTTCACATTATTTGGCTGAGGACGAAACGTGGCCGTTAAAGAACGCACGTGGCCGGTGAATTGCGGTGAGGCAATTTCGACGTTTCCCGTCGCCAACATGCGATCGGGCGCAAGCTGCAGTTTATTTTGCGTCTTGTTCTCTTTGCCGCCGATCGCAAAGCCTTCGTCGGCGTGCCCTTCAAGCTCGCGTAAGTACATGCGAATTTGATCGGCCGACAGGGAACCGGCCTCGGCGAAGGCAATTTTTGGCCGGCCATCGAGCGCGAGCACCGGCTGGCCCTTCTCGCGGCCTAGCTGCACCGAAGTCTGCCATTCGGCCTGCAAGACCTGCTGCGCTTTGGCTGGGTCGACCACATAATGCAACGAACCAGGCCCCGTCGCGCGAAAACGGCCGACCTTCGTGCCCTCGTTTTCGGCGGGGTCTTGATAATCGATGACCGGCGCCTGCAACACATTCGTTCCATAGACCAATATCGCATCGCTGCCGCCACTGATGCGCACACGTTTATCGTGCAGTACGATGTGAATGCGATCGCCACGGGCTTGCGCGCCGCGCGACGGCGATACGATCACGGCAGGATGCCCTTCAGCCACAATCGCCACGGGCTCGAGATTTGCTATTTCTTGTTGCTGACGTTTGCCAGCGTCAACCACAGCGGGTGGTGCGGATGTGTTGGCTTGCGATTTCGGCGCGAAGTGGATATCAAGCCGGCTGCAGGTCAGCTGATCGCACGGGCCATTCGCATTGACCTGGCGCACTTCAACGTCGTGGTCTAAGCTGGCCACGTAGCGGACGAAGTCGAACGTAAATGGTCCCGTGCAGGACACGTCGATGGGCGTGGTTTCGACGCTAGATTTCGGCGGAGCAACGTTCGTCACTTGCACCGCAGGATTTGTGGCGCGAGGCTGGTTGTCTTTACCATGCGCTGCAACGGCGTTTGCATCCTGTTTAGCGTCCCTGGGCAACAAGGCTTTCGCATCCATCTGCAGTTGCATCCGCACATCGCGCCGGATTTCCAACGAGTCGATGCCCGCAATTCTTAGCCCGGGATCGCCTGGCTTCAGATGGTCGTCGGCGAGGAAGCGGATTTCCAGCTCGGTGCCGCCGCCCACATTCGGCCCCATGCGAAAGCGAACCGGGGCAGCCGTGTACATGAGTTTCGTATTCATCTGCAAATCGGACGTCTCGATGAGCAGGTCGTCCGCCGGCCCAGGATCGCGCATGTTGCTGTGGATGCGAATGAGGCCTGGGAAGTTGCCGCGAATGATCTGGCCGATCTTGCCCACTTCCGGCCGGAATTCATCGAATTCCAAACGAGCACCCTGCGACGCCTCAAGAATTACCGCGTCTTCGGGCGGCGTGACACCTTCCCGCGGCGGCGTCGGAAAATACAAGACAGCGATCTGTGCGATATTCACGAGAGCCGTGGGCGAACCATCCGCATTCTGGCCGCTGCCCGGGCTACGTTGGAACTCGTCGAACACGAGCATGAACTGCTCGGTAGCGTTGGCAATGACCTTCGGCGGCTGCGTTTGGGACCAATGAGTTTTTGGGAAGTAGTTCGATAGCAGCAGTTGGTATTTTGTGACGGCCCGATAAGTATCGTTTATCTCTTGGTCTGTAATTCGGTGCTGCTCGCGCAGCGCCAGCGGCGGTTCCATCAGCGGCACCGCCAGCGTGGCGTACACCTCGTACGCGGCGATAATCACGCCCAACACCACCGCGCTACGTAGGATGCGTCGCAACATTTAGTTCTGAATCACGTAAAGTGTCGAAGCCCTTAGCGTCGGCGGCGACGCCGAATTTACCGCCAACAATCAATGCCCCTCATCACCGCTGGATTCCTATGCCACCGATGTAAAAAATCTGCCGATTATCCGTTTCACCCTGAGAATACCGGATTCCAAAAAGTTCCCGGGTTCGGGGCCAGGCAACCTCATCCAGCCAAGTCGGTCCCGTTCGAAATTGTTGAGCTGTCAAAGACCCGAACTTTTTTGGGTCCTCAAGAACCTGCTGCGAGTCCTCAACACCCCCCACCTCCCAAATTCTGTCGCGGACCTCAATTACGTTTGGTGTCACTGAACCACGCACGATTGCCGCGTTAACTGCTGTTGTCTCCAACTGATACGCAACATCGCCCGCGAGTGCTCGCGGCGCGGCGATGGAAAGCACCACCAAAACGCTGGCAAAAATGGTTCGCATGTGAGCCTTGGCTAAGATGGAACGGTTGTGATGGTTGATTCGGCGTGGCCGCCGACGCTAAATGCTTTCAATTCGCTCCACCGTAGCGCTGGAGCACGTCATCCCAGCGGCCGGTGTTTTTTAGAATTAACTCCACGACTTCCCTGACGGCGCCGTGGCCGCCTGGCACGCTGGTGACGTACTTGGCTGCCCGCCGCACGTCTTCCACTGCATCGGCGACCGCGACGCCCAGACCCACGGCTCGAATGGTTTCGCGGTCGAGCAAATCGTCACCGATATAACACACCTGCTCGCGCGTCGCGTTGAACTCCGCCGCCAGTTCATCAATCACCGGCAGTTTGTCGTCGACGCCCAGCCGCACGATATCGAGCCACAGGTCGGCGGCCCGTCGGCGGATTGCCTCCAGTTTCCGGCCCGTCACAATTCCGAACCGTTTGCCCGCTTCGCGCCACAGCCGCACGCCCATGCCGTCGTGGATGTGAAACTTCACGATTTGCTGGCCGTCGTCGAGAACGTAGATGCCGCCGTCGGTCATCACGCCATCGACGTCGCTCAAAATCAGCTCGATGTTGGCACAGATGGTTGTCAGCGACATGATTCACACCAAAAATTGCGCCGCGTGTTTAGCGTCGGCGGCCACGCCGAATCTCCTATCACACGCCATTTCTCCACTTGCCGTCTAGCTGAACCGCAAGCGGAAAGATCGGTTTCTGGCAATCGATTCGGCCTTGCGGCCGACGCCAATCGCCAATGTCACGCCACTTTTTTCGGCGGCGTGTTGTTTTGCGACGGCTTCTTCGCCGTTTCGGCCTCCGCTTCTTCCTTCATTCCCAATACGTCGGTCACGTCCACGAGTCCAATCGGTCGGCCCTTCTTATCGACGACCGGAAGTTCGCTGAACTTCCGCTGTGCAAGGAGCGCAACGGCATCACCAACCCGCGTGCCGCTGAGCACGGTGGTGGGATGATTGATCATAACCGTACACATCGGCCGATCGAGCGCTGACTCGTCACGCTTCTCAAATAGGCGCGCCAAGTCGCTATCGGTAAATAGGCCGGTGAGCCGCCCGGCTTTGTCGGTGAGCATGATCGCCCCGCTACGCCGGCCGGGTTTCGTACACTTCACGATCACTTCCCGCACGGAAAGCGATTCGCTTGCGCACCGGCAATCGGCCAGCGGCCGCATGATGTCGTCGACTTTGCCTAGCTTGCGGCCCAGCGCGCCGCCGGGGTGGAAGCGGGCGAAATCATCGGCCTGAAAGTTCCGCATCTTGCTGAGCACGAGCGCGAGCGCATCGCCGACCGCGAGCATCGCCGTGGTGCTGGTGCTCGGTGCGAGGCCGAGCGAACAAACTTCCTCTAGCTCGCCCAGCTCGATGACCACACTCGCCGCCCGGCCGACGCTACTGGTGCGTGCGGACGTGATCGCAATCAGCGGCACACCAAATTCGCGCAGCGATGGCAAGAGCTGCGTCACTTCCGCCGTCTCGCCGCTTTGCGTGAGCATGACGACGACATCCTGCGCATGCACGCGTCCCAGATCACCATGAAATGCTTCGGCCGGGTGTAAAAAGTGGGCCGGCGTGCCGGTCGACGACAATGTGGCCGCAATTTTCTGACCAATGAGGCCGGCCTTGCCCATGCCGGTGATGATCGCGCTGCCGCGGCAAGCGAACAGCAGCCGAATCGCTTCGCAGAACGAGGAGTTCAGCCGGTACGAAACCTTCCAAACGCCGGCCGCTTCGCGGCGGACGATCTCGCGGGCCGCCCGCAATTGCTCTTCCGGCGTGAGTGTGGTGATTGTCTTTCTTGGCGCACTGCGGCGCCGGGGAGCTTCCTTGCTCATCAAAAGCGTCTTCCTTTAACCGCGATGCTCCGCATCGCCGGGTCCTGGCGGACCGTAGGTCCGCGGCTACTGACATGAACGGACATTCGAATAACCGTTCAATCTTTGAAACGGGGTAGCATTCTAGTGAGATTCGGAGTTCGCCACAACGCGATTCCAAAGCGAACCGATTGCGCAGGATTGCGTACTAAGACACTGTTTGCTTCGTGTCGACAACTCAGAATGCGCTGCACCCAAGCAGCGTAGAATGCCTAAATCAACCGAAGAATGTGCCTTGAAACACTGCGAGCGCAAAAAAAGCTCCCAGAAAAGCACACGTCCCAGGGGGGCAAAGGACGTCGTCACCTTTCCGGGAGCGATTGGACGCAATAACGCTTGCGTGCGGGCGGACGCCGCAGCAGGATCGCTTTAGGGGGGAGGAAGCGATTGCCGCGCGTCGGGGAGTGTATCGTAGCGGATGGCGGGCCTCCGTGCCAACGCCAACCGCTGCGGGGTCACGCCATCCCTAAACGGGGGGCAGACCCGTCCACGTGGTCTGTTGGCCTTCCGGCCGCCAAATCGGGCTTAGGTGCCAATGTTGAGCCAAGGCGCCGGCCGCTGGTGTTTCTTGAAGCTTCCCACGACGACTTGCCCCACGGGCCCCACTTGTCAGTCCCTCGTCGTGGTGCGGGAAGATACGGCACAGCGGCCCAACGGGTCAAGGCGAGTTTTCGGCCGCATAAGCCTCGCGATCTAGAATTTGCTTAATCCTTGATGAGCAAACGACTAATAGCCTTCCCGATGCAAGCTAGCGATCGTGCAAAATGCTTTCAATCCGCCATCTGCCGATCGACTTCGCGCCAGAATTCCGAGATTTCAACGACAACTAATGTGAGAGCGACCAGGAATGAGCAGCCGCCCGATACGGCCCCACGTCGCTAAACGGCGAAAAGGCCTCGAACGATTCGAAATGGAATGTCGTCGTACTCATGACCGTTAGTATAGTCGCGCGTTGGAACCAGAACAAAACAGCCCTCTATGATTCCCTCGCTCACACCATCCGCCATACGAACATGTAATATACTCCCACGAGCAGGGTGCCGATTTGTCCAAACAGCCACAAGAATAACGCCGTCCAGTGCGTCCAGGATCGCTTGCGCTGGTCCATTAGATCCGTCACGACCGCCAGCGCCCCGGCGGTCATTAACATCGTTCCGCGAACCAAATACGGTACTGCGATGACTGTTTGAATATTATTCGGACCGACGTTCGTCACGAATTGCATCAGCACCATGCTAAGTGGAGAGGTCAACACGGCCGTCACGGCGCACAAGACGAACAGCAATCTCCACGGCCTCGTATCTGCGATTTTCCACGCGCACCAGCCGTAAAATACGACCGGCAAGAGAACACTGAATAGCAAACTTCCGATGCCCATGATCGCGGGCAACCAGGTAATCGAACTCGGCGATCGCACCGAGCCGGCGATCGGCCTCATTGTGAAGGCAAATGCCATGTACAAAAGGTTCAGCAGCAAACTCGCCGCATATTGAAGGAGTAGCATTTGCCCGGGCTGTGTGAATGCCGCGTAGCCCTTCCGCCACCAATAGTACGAAAAGCCGAAAAGTGTTAACCCGATGGCGTTAAGAACTTGCGTGAACCCAAAGACACCGCCACCAAATATGGCTCGCGATTGCGGCGACCAACTCAGCCTGAACCGCAGCAGCGACAACTCGACGGCTGCCACCGCAGCGCAAACCATCAAATGGTGAATTCGCAGCGGCGGCGGGTCCGGCCGAACTGCGTTCGGCTGCTGCAGTTTTCGCAGGGCCGCGATCGCTCGTTCGTCGAGTTCGTCGTCCCACATGCGTCCCCCATTCTTGCCACTAAGCAAACCGCTCTTGTAGCGACTGCACCTGGATTTCTTCCCCACGCAAAGCTTCGATAGCCTTCACGGCGGCCGTGGCGGCTTCGAGCGTGGTGACGCAGGGCACGCCGGCTTGGACGGCGGCGGCGCGGATCTTGCCGCCGTCGCTGCGGGCATGTTTTCCGCTAGGCGTGTTCACGACCAGGGCGACCGCGCGGTCAGCGAAGTAATCGAGCAGGTTCGGCTTCCCTTCGGCTAGCTTCTTCACGCGCGTCACGGGCACGCCGGCGGCTTCGAGCGAATCGGCCGTGCCGCCTGTCGCCAGCAACGAGAACTTCAGGTCGGCCAATTTCTGCGCGAGTTCCGTGATGCCGCGTTTGTGGCGATCGTCGACGCTGATGAAGATGTTGCCCTCGCGCGGCAAAACGGTACCAGCCGCAAGCTGGCTTTTGGCGAATGCCATCGAGAACCGCTCGCTCACCCCCATCACCTCGCCGGTCGAGCGCATCTCGGGGCCAAGCACGATGTCAACGCCCGAAAACTTGATGAACGGGAACACGGCTTCCTTCACGGAGACCGCCGCTGGCACAGGATCTTCCGTAACGCCCTGCTCGGCAAGCGAAATACCGGCCATGACCTTGGCGGCGATTTTTGCCACTGGCATCCCGGTCGCCTTCGCCACAAACGGCACCGTGCGGCTGGCGCGAGGGTTCACTTCCAAGACGTAAACGACAGGGCGAGCATCGGATTGAACATCCCGGCGACCTGTAAGGTCGCGGCTATTTCTCTCGCCCCTCGCTCCTCGCTCCTCGCTCCCTGGCTCTTCCCATCGCACTGCGTATTGCACGTTCATCAAACCCACGACATTCAGCTCGCGGGCGAGCGCCACGGTGGCCGCACGGATTTCAGCAACAACCGGCCCCGGCAAACTGTACGGCGGAATCGCGCACGCCGAATCGCCCGAGTGGACGCCGGCCTCTTCGATGTGCTCCATAATGCCGGGCACGATGACATCTTTGCCGTCACTGATGCAGTCAACATCGACTTCCGTCGCCCCTTCGAGGAACTGGTCGATGAGCACCGGCTGCCCTTCCGCCACTTTGAACGCCTCGGCCACAAATCGCTCGAATTGGGCGTCGTCGTAGCAGATTTCCATCGCCCGGCCGCCGAGTACGAAGCTAGGCCGCACCAATAACGGATAACCAACTTTGGCCACTTCGCGGCGGGCTTCATCCAAGTTTCGGGCAATGCCGTTGGGCGGTTGCCGCAGGCCGAGCTTGTGCAGCAATTGCTGGAATTTCTGGCGATCTTCGGCCGCTTCGATCGCCTCGACGCTCGTGCCGATGATCGGCACGCCGGCATCCTTCAAACGTCGGGCAAGATTAAGCGGCGTTTGGCCGCCGAACTGCACGATGACGCCATCCGGCTGCACGCGGTCACAAATATTGAGCACGTCTTCGACCGTCAGCGGCTCGAAGAACAGCATGTCGCTGGTGTCGTAGTCTGTGCTCACCGTTTCCGGATTCGAGTTGACCATGATCGACTCAAACTGTGGCCGCGTCTCTCCGAGACGCGGATGTCCCTCGGACGGATGCGAGTCTCGGAGAGACTCGCCCACATTCAATTCCTTGAGCGCGAAGCTCGCGTGACAGCAGCAGTAGTCGAACTCGATTCCTTGCCCAATGCGGTTCGGCCCGCCGCCCAAAATGATGATCCGCTTCTTCGCGCCTTTGTTGGGAACTTCGTCCTCGTACTCGTAGGTCGAATAGTAGTACGGCGTATAAGCCTCGAATTCCGCGGCACAGGTATCAACCGACTTGAATGTCGCGCGAATTCCCAGTGCGAGCCGCTCCTTGCGCACCTCCATTTCCGAGACGCCGAAGAGGCACGCTAACTGCCGATCGGAAAAGCCTTGCCGCTTCGCGGTCCGCAGGAGTGCCGAGTCCCTGTTCCACTTTCCACCTTCCGCCGTAGCACGGAGTGCTTCTTCAGTTTCAAAAATCTCATGGAGATTATCGAGAAACCAGGGATCGATGCCGGTCAGTTCGTACACTTGCGCAACGCTCATGCCATTCTTGAATGCGTAGCGCAGGTGCCATACCCGCTCGGCACCGGGTTTCTTGAGCTTGGCGATAATCTGGTCGCTCGTCGGTTGCTCGGGCGTGCCCCACAGGTCAAGCGCATCGCAGCCGAAGCCGTCGCTTTTCACTTCCAGGCCGCGTAATGCTTTTTGGAACGATTCCTTGAACGTGCTGCCGATGGCCATCGTCTCGCCGACGCTCTTCATTTGCGTGGTGAGCGTGGCATCCGCGTCCGGGAATTTTTCGAACGCGAATCGCGGCACCTTGGTGACAACGTAATCGATCGTCGGCTCGAAGCAGGCGGTCGTTTCGCGCGTGATGTCGTTCGGCAATTCATGAAGCCGATAACCAACCGCCAATTTCGCGGCGATTTTTGCGATTGGAAAGCCCGTGGCCTTCGACGCCAGCGCGCTCGACCGGCTCACGCGCGGATTCATCTCGATGACAATCATCCGCCCCGTGCCGGGATGAATCGCGAACTGGATGTTCGACCCGCCGGTCTCGACGCCAATCTCGCGAATCACCGCGAGCGAGGCATCGCGCATTCGCTGATATTCTTTGTCGGTCAGCGTTTGTGCGGGTGCCACCGTGATCGAATCGCCCGTATGCACACCCATCGGGTCGAAATTCTCGATCGAACAGATGATGACAACGTTGTCGTCCTTGTCGCGCATCACCTCCATTTCGTACTCTTTCCAGCCGATGATCGACTCCTCGACGAGCACCTGATGCACGGGCGACTGCTCCAGCCCGCGCCGCACCAAATGTTCGTATTCGCCGCGCTCAAACGCGATGGCCGAGCCGCTCCCGCCGAGCGTGAAGCTGGGCCGCACCACGGCCGGCAGGCCGATCTCATCAAGCCATGCCACCGCTTCCTCAACGCTGCGGACCGTCTTGCCCTTGGCTAGGTCGAGGCCGATATTTTGCATCGCTTGTTGGAACCGGTCGCGGCTTTCTGCCTTGTCGATCACGTCGGCATTCGCGCCGATCATTTCGACGCCGAACTTCTTCAGCACGCCATGACGCCATAGGTCCATGGCAACGTTGAGGCCGGTCTGCCCGCCGAGCGTGGGCAAGAGCGCGTCTGGCCGCTCCTTCTCGATGACCTTCGCCACCACGTCCCAGGTGAGTGGCTCGATGTACGTGCGATCGGCCGTCGCCGGGTCCGTCATGATCGTGGCCGGGTTCGAGTTGACCAGCACAACCTCATATCCCTCTTCTCGCAGGGCCTTGCAGGCCTGTGTTCCCGAATAGTCAAACTCGCAAGCCTGCCCAATCACGATGGGGCCGGAACCAATGATGAGAATCTTTTTCAGGTCGTCGCGTCGTGGCATATTACTCGAGCATTCGGCGGGCGGGAAACGGGTCTACGTGCCATGAATTCGAACGGAACAGGCCCCCACCACCGTTCGTTTCGCGCCTCGCAAGCCAAGGGCGAACGGCAATTCATCGGGATGCGGCAAAACGACGCCGCTTCATCACACGTGGAAAATCGCTCCAGCGTATCACGCCTCAGACCGGTCACTCAAGCCGCGCGAGATCGCCAAACGAGGATACGGCACCCACGTAGCGACAAACGGTAAGAAATTACTTGAATTTCGCCTTCCGATTGGGGATACTGCTCTTGGGCAAACTCCGGACTGTTAGGCCAGACCGCTACGGCGGATCCAGCCGGACCAACGGCATTGTGTAGTTATGCGATGCCGATTCTTCTTTTGTGCGGAGTCTTTCATGCTTGGCATCTTGCGCCACTTCTTGGCAATCGTCCCGTTCGCGTCACTTGTGGTGTTCTATGTTTCCAGCCGCCCGGTTTGCGGCCAATCTGTTTGGTCGGGCTTTTCGTATAGCTTTACGAAATCTGACTTTGCCGACTCGACGTTTCCGGTCAACCAGGATCGCATTACGAACAATGTCTGGATCACACGCGGAACGCAACAAGGCATTTACAATATCCATGACGAGGCTTCGTACTCGCCTTTGCCGCCGGAATCGCCGATTGGAACTCGCTGGGCGACCGCACTGAATAATCCAGGAAAATCGATTGCCGCGACGAACTGGAGCAATCTGGCGTTTTCGGATTGGGTTACGGCCTATGGCGGTCAAGGCACGACGACTTTGCCAACGAGTTTATTGACCCAGAATGCTGTCGTCTATTTGGAGAACGATAACATTTACCTGGATTTGCGATTTACAGCTTGGACCTCCCATCCAGGTGGAGGATTTGCCTACGAGCGCGCTCCCGCCCCACCACCTATCACAACAGGCGACTACAACCTCAACGGCGTCGTCGATGCCGCCGATTATGTTGTATGGCGCGAGACGCTTTCGCAAACCGTCTCGCCATCCAGCAGCGGCGCCGATGGCAACGCCAACGGCACGATCGACTCTGGCGATTATGATTTTTGGCATGCTCGATATGGCAATACGATGGGCGCGGGAACGGCAACCGCCGGTTACGCCGTTCCAGAACCTGAGTGTCTCGCCGTGCTAGTTGCTGCCGTGTTTTTCGGACCGCGCCGACGCCGTACGCGGCAATAACGGCAGTGAATTTGAACTGACTTGCCTGCTAGCAAAGCGCCGACGTAACCTCCTACTTAGTCCGCAGACCTTACCAAAATCGGCCGTTAGACGCGACTTTGGCGCGCTGCTAGCGCCCGTTTTCAACGGATTAACCCCTATTCTTTCGCCGATAGGTTTTTGTGGAAGAAGTGGCATTGCCGCCACTTACCACAAACTTATCGCTCGCGATCCCGATCCAGACTTTTTGCGATCGCACTCAAGGGGGAGAAAATCATGTCTTGGCGTCTCTTGGGCAGCCGGTCCCGCCGCGCTGCCGCATTCGGTTTGTTGTGCGCTTGCGCCATATTGGCGCGCGGCGCTTCCGCCCGGGCGGAAGAAATGATTGTCAGCGATGGCGGCTGCTCCGGCGGCAGTTGCGATTGCAACAGCGGCGCGGATTGCTATGGCAGTTGCGACGGCTGCATGACTTGCGATCAGTGCAATTCGTGTGACTCCTGCGGCAGCTGCGGCTCCGACTGCTGCTCGGGCTGGTTTGGCGCCGAATATCTTGGCTGGCGGCTCGAAGGAAACCGCCTTCCAGCCCTCGTTACTCAAGGTCCGCTCGAAGATTATCCCGGCACCGCTGGCCAGCTCGGCCAGCCGGCCACGATGATTCTCTCGGGCCACGAAGAAGTCAACGATGGCTATCGCAGTGGCTACCGTTTGTTCGGCGGCTTCTGGCTCGATTGCTGCCATAGCTGGGGCATTGGCGCCGACTATTTTGACGCCGGCAACGATAACTACAACTTCACTTCGCCGGAAGGCGACTTCCTCACCGGTCGCCCCTTCTTCAACACGGAAACTGGTCTGCCCGACGTTGAACTTGTGTCGGTACCCAACGAGCTTGCCGGCACGGCTCAAGTAAAATCCGACGACAATTTGCAGGGCGCCGGCATCACGTTGAATCACTGCCTGTGGCGCTGCTGCGATCCGTGCAGTGGCAACGGTTCCGGTCTCTCGCTGTTGGGCGGTTATCGCTACTACAAGTACGATACCAACCTCAGCATTACCGAGCGCCTAGAAGTGTTGGAAGGCACTCAGACCCAGCTTGTGCCCGGAACGACGTTCTTCGTGCAGGATCGCTTCCGCACCGAAAACGAATTCAACGGTGGCGAAATCGGTCTCCAAGGCTACAAAAAACGTTGCTGGTGGTGGGTCGATGGCATGGCCAAACTGGGCATCGGCAACAACACGCGCACCGTGCGTATCAATGGCACGACGATCGTCTCGGTTCCCGATGACGGCACCACGGTCAACCGCGGTGGCTTGTTGACCTCCGAATTCACGAACATCGGCCGCTACAGCAGTTCCGATTTCGCCTTGATTCCAGAATTCCGCCTTGGTGTCGGTGCCTGCCTAACCCGCTGCGTTTCGGTTCGCGCCGGCTACAACGTCATTCTCTGGAATGATGTCGTTCGCGCTGGCTCGGAACTGCCCGCGGGTCTCGCCGTTGATCCTCGTAACCTGCCGCCAGCCACCGAAGGCGGTAGTTCGGATCCTGCGTTCCCCGGCTTCCGTGGCTCGCAACTTGTCGCACACGGCCTCGATGCCAGCGTGCAGATCCAATGGTAATGATCGAAGCAAGCGCCTGAACGTTTTGCATTCGTAAAATTAAACAAGGGCGTGGTGGAAGAATGATTCCACCACGCCCTGTTTTGTTGATTCGTTGGAAATCACCAAATTCAAAACTCAGCTGCGCCGGCCGGGACGGCGGCGCCAACACGTACCGCATGAACCGAGCAGCGCCAACAGGATGGTTGCCGGTTCAGGAACACCCGTGTTCAGGCCCGGTTGCGACGTCAGCAGCAGCATCCGCTTTGAAGCGTACCCAGCCTTTACGCCGCGTTCGCCAAAGCAGTAGTAATCGGCATTTACATTCGCTGTCAGCACAATGTTGTCGAACTGGTCATTACCAGCCGTACCGACGACAGGATTCGACGGAGCAGGAAAGCCGTTGAGGCCCTGGAAGATGCCTACGGTATCTTTCCCGTCGACGTATTCGACGGGTTGCGTCTCTTTCAACACGTAGGTGCCCACCGGGACATTCTCGAACATGAATCGGCCGTAAGGATCTGTCAGTGTGGAACCGAAAAACGTCTCGGTGTTGTTGGCTTGCGAGAACAAGCTGACGACAACGTCACCCAGGACGAACTCGGGATTCGGCTCACCTAAAAACGCGAGGTGGCCATCATTATTTCGATCAACGTAAACCCATCCACCGATCTGGCTCATGCCGGGGATGGTTGCGGCGGTAGCATTCAGCGCAAACGTACTAACCAAGCACGCCAGCAAAAATGAATAGCTCCGCCCGGTCAGGCGGTGATTTAACATGGTGTATTCCCAACGAGGACTAATGAACGGCCGCCACAAAAGCAGCCGGATTAAGACGATTCGTTAGTGCCGCTTACCGCAGCACGCGATCACCATTAGTTCCTTGCCTTCTCGTTGGAAAAAAATATGTTGCGTCGAGAGACCGCAAGCGCAGCCTCCTACACCTCGCCTTATTTTAACTGCCAAAAAAGCAAACACAATAGAGCTGCCAGAAAAATCTACGCAATCTCCGAAATCCCTCTAATTGCCAATCTCCAAGAAACGGCAACCTGGCTCGAAACCGCGGAGAATCCGCTTGGGCTGCGCCGGATACCATTACCCGGCAACACTTTAGAATTAACAAAGAGAGGCTGGCGAAAACTCGGCCACGGCAGAGTTGACTATTTTGGCCCCAGCCTTTGTTGCCCGGAATTGATGACCGTCGCGATTTCCTCGGCCGTCATCCCCCGATCCAGCAACTCCCGTTTCAGGGCATCATCCAGCCGATTCTTATGAATCCAGTACATTGTCGCCGAGACAATGGCAGCAATTCCAACCATCGCCAAGATCGATATGATCATGATGGCCGTCATGTCGCCAGCGGCCGGCTTCGGCAGCCATTCCCAGAAATTGGTAGGTGTCGCTTGCATGCCTGTAGTTCCTCGGTGAGAGTTCTGCGCGGTTTCGCGGCCTTAATCTTCTGTTCAGCAGCTCGTTTTCTCGCTCGGCGCCTTTACGAGCACAATCCGCTCGATTTCCTCGGCACTGAGCCCACGTTCCACCAGTTCCCGCTTGAGCTGCACGTCCTCCCGATGCGATGCGTAAATCCGCACTTGGATCGCAATTAAGCGTAATAGGCCAAACAAGCTAATAACCAGGACCACCAGAACCACCATATTGAACGGCGATGGCAGGCCGGTGATCATTTGCATAATGCTATTCATGGCGGTCACCATTTTCGAGATTCGGTCAGGCAACCGCTAGCGGTTGCCGCGAGCTCCGCGGAACCAATCCTACTGCAAACCAGTTTTTTATTCGCGAGTCGATTGCAGATCTTGGAAAACCTTTTCAGGAAGCACCAGTTGCTTCCTGTCATTCTGTCACGCGACGGCGACGGATGATCCTATGGACCAAGACCCACCTATTCGGCTAGCGCGTCCGAATCGACCAGAATTACCACGACAATCAGTGCCTATTTTTTGAGCAGCCGCCCCGCACTGCGCATTGACACATCGCCGTAACACATTTACGCTAAACATGTTGCTAAGTTTGCTTATGTTTGGCGACCTGATTAGATTGTCGCCTTTTACCCCGGGATTCATGCCTTGGCCGACAAGCCCTGGAGCGGAGTTTTTGACCGAGCGACCGATCGTCGCGTCGAAAAGTTCACCGAAAGCGTGAGCTTTGACTGCCGCCTGTACGCCCACGATATCCGTGGCTCGATCGCCCACGCCAACATGCTCTCGAAGGTCGGCATCCTTACCGACCACGAGCGGCACCAGATCGTCACGGGTTTGGAAGAAATCGGCCGCGAAATCGCCGCTGGCCACTTCCAGTTCCGCCAGGAACTCGAAGACGTCCACATGAACGTCGAGCGAGCCCTCATCGACCGAATTGGCGACGTCGGCCGCAAACTGCACACCGGTCGCAGCCGAAACGACCAAGTGTCGACCGACCTACGGCTCTGGGTTCGAGATGAAATCGACGCCATGTCGAACCGCTTGGAAGCCCTCCAGCACACCTTCCTAACGCGGGCCGAGCGCGATGCCAACGTCATTTTGCCCGGTTACACGCACATGCAGCGGGCCCAGCCGGTGCTGGCCCAGCATTATTGGCTTGCCTATATCGAAAAGCTCGAGCGCGACCGCCAACGGCTGGCCGATTGCCGCACCCGCGTGAATGAGCTCCCTTTGGGCTCTGCCGCACTTGCCGGCACGAGCATTCCGATCGACCGCCAGATGGTGGCCGAGGAGCTCGAATTCGACGGCATTGTCGCCAATAGCCTGGACGCCTCGAGCGACCGCGATTTCGTCCTCGAATTCGCGTTCGCCCTGTCGACAATCGCCACGCATCTGAGCGGCTGGGCTGAGGAGTGGATTCTGTGGTCCACGACCGAGTTCGGCTTCATCCATCTGCCGCAGGAATTCTGCACCGGCTCGTCGATCATGCCGCAGAAGATCAACCCGGACGTGCTCGAACTCATTCGGGGCCGCACCGGCCGAGTCATCGGCAATCTGGTCAGCTTACTCGTACTCATTAAGGGGCTGCCGCTGGCTTATAACCGCGACCTGCAAGAAGACAAGCAGCGGCTATTCGATTCCGTCGATACGGTGGCGGCGTGTTTAGAGCTCGCCGCCCCACTCGTTGCCGGAGCGGAACTGAACCGCGAACGAATTGCCGCTCGTATCGAAGAAGGCTACCTCGATGCCACCACGCTGATGGAGCATCTCATCGTGAAAGGCGTGCCGCAACGCACGGCGCATGAAATCATCGGTAACCTAGTGGCAGTGGCGATGAAGCGCGGCGTGCCGCTCGCGAAATTGCCACTCCAGGAATTTCAGTCGGCCCATCCGTCGCTCGACGAGGCGGTGTTGGACGTACTCGGCACAGACCGTGCCATCGAAGCGTTTTCCAGTTACGGCTCGACGAACCCCGCACAAGTCGCCCACCAAATTGAATTGTGGCGCGAGCGCTTAACCAATAACGCGTGATGTTATGAGTACAATCCTACGATCCTTCTTGGTCGGCATGACGGTGTGCTTTTTCGCCGCGGCATCAACGGCCTGGTCGCAACAGCGTAAAACGCAACCTCGGCCGCAGCGCGTACCCAAACCGCCGGCAAAGGCAGCGGCGACCCCGCAGCCCAAACCGGCCCCCGCGCCGACGAGTGAAACTGCCACACCGCATACGGCTCCCCTTCCGGCCAATCCAGCCCCGGCCGCAGCTGCACCGGCATCACCTGCCAAAACTGACAAGCCCGCCGAAGTGCCGACCGAAACCGTGCAGCCAGCCTTGGAAACAAATCCCGCGGTGCGGGCCGTACTGGAAATGCCGCGAAAAGAGCCGCGCGATTTTTTTCAAGCCATTACGCTGCTCATTGAGCTTGGACGGCCACAACTCGCGAAGCCGATCCTCGCCGACCTATTGAAGTTGCCGCTCACCGACGCCCAGCGTGTGGCCCTCGTCAACGAATTCGGCTCGCAAGGCATGCTGCACCTCGCCCGCACGACGGAACTTGCGCCGGAGGGAGCGACATTCGCCGACGCCTGCATGACTGCCGCTGCCGCCGCTGCCAATAATCCGCAGCGGATTGCCGCACTCGTGAAGCAATTGACGGACGCTTCGCCGGAAGCGCGCACGACCGCCCGCAACGACTTGGCGGCTACTGGCAATGTGGGCGCGACGGCCGCGCTGGAAGCTTTTGCTCGCGAACCAGATCCGCCGCGGCGGGCCATGCTGGCTGAGGCTATCGAATTGATGCACCCGCTGGTCAATGCACCCCTGCTCGCGATGCTCACCACCGGCGACTCGAATTTGCGAACGGAAGTTGCGACGCTCTTGCAGAAGCTTGGGGTTCCCCAAGCAGCCCCCGTGCTTCCCGCCGACGCCGCGGCGGCCGAACAGGCGTTGCGTACCGCCATCAAGAACTACCAACATGGCACACCGCCTTTTGCGGTCGATGCCGATAATCTGGTCGAGCTCTGGAACTGGAACGACGCCAACAAGAAGCTCTCCGCGGCTCGCGTTCCCGCCGACAAAGCTCAAGTAATCTGGATTGCCCGACTCGCCACGGAATTGGCTCACTTGCAGCCAGACGACTACGTTGCCGGAAAAGCGGCGCTCGTCCTCCGCCTTGAAGCGGCGGGGCTGGCAGGCAACAAGGCCAGCCTGCCCGCAACGGCGAATCTCGCCCAGGGTGAACCTCAACTGCTCAACGAAGCGCTCGCCGATGCCCTCAAAAACAACTACTCACATGCCGCGTTGGCTCTTGTGAATGCCATCGCGCAACAAAAGGATATTGCGGCACTGGCCTCGGTCAATGGTCATCCCGCGCCGCTCGCCGCAGCCGTCGATAGCCCCAGCCGACGCGTGCGCTTTGCGGCCCTCCAAGCGATCATGGCGATCAACCCGACCACGTCCTTCCCCGGATCGAGCCGCGTGCCGGATGCCATCATGTGGTTCGCCGGCGGCAACGGCGAACGCCAAGCGGTTGTCGCCATGCCCACGGCTGCCGCGGCCGGCGATCTGGCGGGCAAGCTGGCGGCCAGCGGCCTAGCCGCCCAAGCCGCCAATCGAGCCCGCGATGCCGTCGACCTGGCCCGCGAAATGCCCGACCTGGAAATGATCCTGATCGATATGAACACGATCATTCCGGACATTCGCCAAGCCCTCTACGAGCTGCGCATCAGTCCTACTACGGGCGATATTCCGATCGCGCTGTTGGCTGCCGATGGTCGCCTGGAAGATGCCAAGCGCCTGGCTGCCGAGCATACACTCGTCTACGCGGTCCCCCGGCCCCATACGCCCGAGGCCGCCAAAAACATTGCTGAAGTCCTCACAAAACTCGCGGCACGTGACGCAGTTCCGGCCAAGGAACGCGCTGCCGAGGCCGAGCAAGCCAAAAAATGGCTAGCGACGCTGCGGTCGGGCAATCATTCGTTCTACACGTTCCGCCGCACGGCGTTGCTCGACGTACCACCCACCGCCCGCCCCGCCGTCCCAGCGACGCCTCCTGTCGCGGCACCTGCCACCGCTCCCGCCGCGGAAGTTTCGCCTTCGCTATGACCCGCACTGCCACGACCATCGGCCCGCCGATCGAACCCTTGCCCGGGATCATCGGCTCGAGCCGCGCGATGCTGGAAGTCTATCGCATCACGCGGCAGGTGGCGCGGAGCCGCGCTTCGGTGCTGCTGCTGGGGGAAACCGGCACCGGCAAGGAGCTCATTGCGCACGCCATCCACGAATTGAGTCAACGTCGCAATCGGCCGTTCGTGCGCGTGAACTGCGGGGCACTCAGCGAAAGCCTGCTGGAAAGCGAACTGTTCGGTCACGTCCGCGGTGCGTTCACGGGCGCCATCGATAACCGCACCGGCCGCTTCGAAGCGGCGCATACTGGCACGATTTTTCTCGACGAAATCAACTCCACCACGCCGCACCTGCAGGTAAAGCTGCTGCGGGCGCTACAGGAGCGCGAGTTCGAGCGCGTCGGTGATACACAAACGATCCGCGTCGATACCCGCGTCATCGCCGCCAGCAACCGCGACCTCTTGGCCGAGAGCGCCGCCGGCCGGTTCCGCGAAGACCTTTATTACCGGCTCAACGTGGTGCCGATCCATTTGCCGCCGCTCCGCGATCGCCGCGACGACATTCCCGAACTGGTCGCTCATTTTCTCGATCTATACAATGAGCAAAATGACCGTTACGTGGTACACATCGACCCGCGAGCCCTTGCCGCGCTGCAGCAGTACACGTGGCCCGGCAACGTGCGCGAGCTGCAGAACTACGTCGAGCGTGCCGTGGTGATGGCCGCCGGCGATGAGCTCACGCTCGACTTGCTGCCGCCAGCCGTCACGACGGGCCGCACGCCTCGGGCTATCGGCGTCGCGCTCGATTTCAATGCCCTGGCCGAGGAACTCGTCCACCTGGGCATGGGCGATGCCGGCGAGGAGGCGATTGACATCCATAGCCGTATCGTGGATCGCGTCGAGCGCGAAGTGATCGCCCAAGTGATGCACGAATGCGAAGGCGTCCAAATCAAAGCGGCCAGCCGCCTCGGCATCAACCGCAACACGTTGCACAAGAAGTTGAAACAATACGGACTCGACGGTGAGTAACAAATCAGACAAGGAGACAAGGAGAGGGGGAGACAAGGAGAACCGAGAATTGCGAAACTTGTAAATCTCCTTGTCTCCCTGTCTCCTTGTCTCCCCCTCTTTCTTCTTCCATGCTCACACGTATAACTATCCTCTGTTTCGCCGGTAGCTACCTGGTGGCATTTGGGCTGGAACTCATTCGCCTGCGCAGCAAGGCCACCTGGGTGCGACTGCCGTTGGTTTTTGCCGCGGCAGCCGGCCTCTTCGCCCACGTCGTGTTCCTGTTCAACGATTTCACGGCCGCTAACGCCTTGCCCATTTCTACCGCCGACTGGCTGCTGTGGGCCGCATTCGTCTTGGCGGTCGTGTATTTCGTCACGATTTTCTATCTGCCCCGCACGCCCACCGGTCTCGCCCTGATACCGATCGTGATGGGACTAATCTTAAGTTCGAAAGTCGCCAGCACGACACCGTTAGCCACTGAACGATCGTTCTACTTGTGGGGAATGCTTCACGGCACATCGCTTTTACTTGGGACGACGGCCGTCAGCATTGGCTTTTTGGCTGGCCTAATGTACTTGCTGCAAAACTATGCGCTCAAACACGCCCGCTCGCCCGCGAATCGTTTGCGGCTACCCAGTTTGGAATGGCTCGAAGGCGTGAACAGTCGCGCGCTCGGAATTTCAACGTTCCTAATCGCTTTCGGATTTTGTTCCGGATTGGTGATGGCGCTCCTCAGCCACCGCGGCGATTTGAAATATGTTATCTGGACCGACCCCGTGGTGATCAGCCTGGCCGCCATGCTCGTCTGGCTTATCGCGGCCGAAATTTTTCGCAATGCCTATCCATCCGCCCGCGGCGGCAAAGTGGCCTATCTCACGCTGGCCTCGTTTGTGTTTTTGCTGATCGCGCTTGCCTCCTTCACGCTGCTCAATAATGTTCACAGGTTGCCCAGGACCGACGCACAAGATCACGGCTCCGTTCTGTTGTCGACACCAGCATTCACGTCCGACGTTGAGGAACTGAAACATGCAAAGAGCTAAATACGTCCATTGGGAGGAAGATGGCGGATACATCGGCTACTTCGTCGATTATCCGGACTACTGGACCCAAGGCACCACGCTTGATGACCTAAAAGAGCATCTCAAGGATCTCTACGCCGATCTTACCAGCGGCCAAATTCCCGGTATCCGCAAAATCGACGAACTGGTCGTGTCATGAAGCGCGTCGACCTAATTTGTGGGAGGCGTCTCCCGACGCCGATGACGGCATCCGATGGAGTACGCCATCGGCCTCGGAGAGGCCTCCCACAAGCCATTGGCTGCTCAGGTATCAATCAAGGAACATTTGGCTAAGAAGATCATACGTTATCGCCGTTATGAACACCTCTGTTCGCATCGCGATGGTCGGATGCAGCCACCAGCGTTCCAATTTGGCGGTTCGCGAGCGGTTGGCGTTCACGGCGGAACAAGCCACCGACGCCCTGGCCGCGTGGCGCGTGATCCGCCCCGACCAAGAAGCGGTGCTGATTTCGACGTGCAATCGCGTGGAATTTTACGCGGCAGCCTCTGATCCGCAGGCCGACTTAGCTCCGCCGGCCCTGACCCATTTCATCACCGATTTCCATAACTTCCCGTTCGAGGAAGCCCGCCGCGAACTGACCGCGCTCGAAGGCGATGCGGTCGTGCGGCATTTGTTTCGCGTCGCGGCGAGTCTGGATAGCATGGTCGTCGGCGAAGGCCAAATACTTTCCCAAGTGAAGCGGGCCTACGAACTCGCTAGCAGCATTGGTAGCGCCGGCCCTGTGACGCATGGTTGTTTCCAAGCCGCAATTCGCGTGGCCCGCCGCGTGGCCAACGAAACCGATCTGCACCGCCATCGGGTAAGTATTCCCAGCGTGGCCGTATCCGATTTTGCCTCACGCGTCTTCGAGCGCTTCGACGACAAACGCGTGCTGGTCATCGGCGCCGGCGAGATGGCCCAGGAAACGCTGCAATATCTCACCGATGCCGGGGCCCGCTGCATCGTCGTGCTGAATCGCGATTTTTCTCGCGCCCAGCGGCTCGCCGGCGAATGGCAAGGCCGCGCCGCTAATTGGAGTGACCTGCATTCCGAATTAGTCGCAGCCGACCTGGTCGTTAGCACCACCGGGGCCGAACGCCACATCGTCACGTTCGCCGACTTCCGCCAGCGGGTTGCGACAGGACGTTACCGGCGACCGTTGTTCGTGCTCGATCTGGCGGTGCCCCGCGATTTCGAGCCGGCGATCGGCAACGAAATCGGCGTCTATCTCTACGGCATCGACGATCTCACCGAAGCATGCGAACGCAACCGCGCAGCCCGCGCGAACGCCCTGCCCTCCGCCGAGAAAATCGTTGAAGAGGAGGTTCGGGCATTCATTGCGGACGCCCGCCATCGCGCCTCCGGTCCGGTCATCGCTCGGCTTCGCCAAGGCCTGCAAACCGTCCAGGCCGCCGAGCTCGAAAGGCTATTCGGCAAGCTGCCCGACCTCGACGATCGCTCGCGCCGTGAAATTCAGCAGTTCGCCGATCGCCTGCTGGCCAAGCTGCTCCATCCGCCGCTCGAATCCCTCCGCGACGAATCCCGCCACGGCTCGTTCCACACGCTGCTCGACGCTCTGCAGCGATTGTTCCAACTCAAGGACAAGGACGACGATTAGCGTCCCACAGTTCTATCCGTACTCGCGCCCTATTCAGCCATCTTACGCGCAAAAAAATGACCAATGACCAAATCACAATGACCAATGCAGGAGCGTAGTCGTCCGAGTTGGTCATTGGTGCTTGGTCATTGGTCATTTCATCGTGTTCGTGGGGGGTGCTTACTCCTCGTCTTCATCCTCGTATTCGTACTCGTACTCATCCTCTTCTTCATCTTCATCATCGTCGTCTGCGTCTTCTTCGTCTTCCTCTAGTTCATCGTCCTCGACTTCCTCCCATTCTTCATCGTCGTCGAAGTCTTCATCCTCGAAGTCTTCATCGTCGTCGTCGAAATCGTCATCGTCATCGTCATCGTCGAAGTCGTCGTCATCGAGCTCGTCATCGTCATCGAGCTCGTCGTCATCCAGTTCCTCGTCGTCGTACTCTTCTTCATCGCCTTCTTCCTCTTCTTCATCTTCCTCGTCGTCGTCTTCTTCTTTCTTTCGCGCAGCCTTGAGCTGACGTTCCAACAGGGCAACGGCACGCAATTCTTCCAGACTCATCGTTGGTATCTCCAAAATACTTCGATCGTTGACCGTTTGGTCGCTCGAGCGGCGACGACGAACGTGGGGTGAGTAGGCGAGTAGATGAATCGGCCCGCGGCCGAAACGAACACGCAGCGCCTATTCAATTACTCACTTACTCACCGTCCCCCAAACAGCAGCTACGATCTTACCACGGTTTGCAAAACACACAGCCTATGCAGCTTCAAGGCCGTCGGTCAAGCCAGCGCTCGAACCAGAAAATTCGGCCGCCGCATCACCGGTTGTATCGTCGGCAGCCGGGGCGTGCCGCAATTCGGCCGCCCCAGGCAGCTGGTCCAAATTACATAGACCGAATACTTCGAGAAATCGCTTCGTTGTGCCGTACCGGAGGGGTCGGCCCAGCTCGTCCGACCGCCCCACTATCCGGAGAAGGTCGAGGTCCATCAAATGCCGCAGAATTTCGCCGCAGGCGACCCCGCGAATGGCCTCCACCTCAGCCCGTAAAACGGGTTGACGGTACGCCACCACCGATAGCGTCTCCAAGGCGGGGGGGGAAAGCCGAATTTCGCGATCGGCCGAGTTCCGCGGCCGCAGCCATTGGACAAATTCCCGCCGACTGAGCAACTGATAGCCACCCGCCACTTGCGCTACCTGAAACGCGCAGTTGCGGTCGTCGTAGCGATTCCGCAAGCACTCCAGCATCGTTCGGGCTTCCGTCGCATCCGCCAGATTGGCCATTTGCGCCAGCTTACGCAGTGAAAGCGGTTCGCGAGCCAAAAACAGTACCGCTTCCAATCGGCTACAAGGTTCCACCGCTACCCCGTTTGAGCTTTTCGGTGCGTCGCCATCGCTATCGAGAAGCAGCTGGCTCCATATGCGCGGCGACACAGTATAAGCCGTCAATGCGTCCGCCGCGTTCGCACAACGTCCCCGACGCTGGTAGGAAGCACACTGCCATGTTCGATGCGACTTCGCCACGACAATCCCCCTCCCTTGTAGGGAGGAGCCAGGGGGGAGGGTTCGCTTCCGACAATGAAACGGAAAAAGGAGTCCAGCAGCAACTGCTAATATCGCAGCGTTCCGCCATCATGCTGTGCCACGCGCCACGCCTCTAATTTTGCCACTACTTGCTCGACCGCTTTCGTTGGCTCCGCCGCGACGGATTCAAAATGTTGCATCATGATGGGCGCGTTGGCGAGCGGAGCGCGGCAACTGAAACGATACATCTGCCCTCCGTCACCCCAAGGTACCATATTCGTATCGGCCGCTCCAAGTTGTGCTAATCGCGACATCAACTCTGGCATGCGGTCTTTCAAGGCGGCGTTAGCAGGCGGCGTTGCTTGATTTGCCGCGGGCGTCGTCGATGGATTAGGCCGCTTTGGGGTTGTCGCGCTTTGGGCCGACAACAAATTCGGGGCCTCTGGTTGAGTTGCCGGCAACAATGGCGGAGCAGCGGCTTGGGTGGTGTTCGGCGGCATCGCCGGCGGCGTCAGCAATCGAGCTCGCGGGGCGGCCAATCGCGGATCCTGAACGGTCGTCTTTGGTCTTGGCTTCCAGCGGTCGAGGATCGCTCGCCCGACGTCGGTTGCCTGTGCAACGGCCGATTGCACCTGCTCGTTCGTCGGCCCGTAAAGGTGCCAGCCCTTCACCACGACAGCAACCACGGCCGCCATCACCGTCGCCCGAACAAACGTCTGAAATGAAGGCATGCGTAGTCTCCGTAAACAGTGCGGCGGTCGATCTCCGGTGTTTAGCCGCGACGCAGAGCGGAGCGAGCTCTGCCAAACACCTTTGTTTTGCGGTCCCGAATGGTACTCGCCCGGCAAACGGCTCCCAATGGCAGATTTCGCCCTGTTTTCCTGCTGATTTTCGCCGCCTATCCGTCCGCCTATGATGGACGTATGCCTGCTGCGATCTACCTCGACCACAACGCCACCACACCCGTCCTGCCGGAGGTCGTCGAAGCGATGCGCGCCTGCTGGCAGGAGCCTTTATTGAACCCGGTCAGCCAGCATTCGTTCGGCCGCGCCGCTCGCCGCAAGCTCGAAGACGCCCGCGACCGAATTGCGGAACTCCTCGGAGCCAGCACCACCGGCCCCACCCCTGATCGGGTTGTCTTCACGAGCGGCGGCACAGAATCGAACAACCTCGCGATCTGCGGCCTCCTCGAACGCCCCCAGCGAGCCGGGGCGTCCCCGCCCCCGGCCCCCTCTTCGCCCGCCGCCTCTCGTGCCCTGCTCTCTTCCATCGAGCACCCCAGCATCGCCACTCTCGGCGAGCACTTGTCGCGCATCGGCTACAAAATCGATCGCCTCGGCGTCGACGCCAACAGCGTTCTGCAGGTGAGCGACCTGCCCGGCCTGCTCACCTCCGATACTCGCGTCGTCGCGGCGATGCTCGCCAATAACGAAACCGGCGTTATTCAACCCGTCGCCGAAATGTCCGCCATCTGCAACGAGCGCGGCATTCCGCTGCACACGGATGCCTCGCAGGCCGCCGGCAAATTACCGCTGAATTTCCGCGAACTCGGCGCTGCCACGATGACCATCGCGGCCCATAAACTTGGCGGCCCCGTCGGCATCGGCGCGCTCGTTATCCGCCACGATGTTGACGTTCAACCGCTCTTATTCGGTGGTCATCAACAGGGCGATTTGCGACCGGGCACAGAGTCCGTTGCCCTTGTTGTCGGATTGCGGACGGCACTTGAACTCTGGCAAGTCCATCGGTCGGAATGGGCGGCGCGAATGGGCCAGCTCCGCGACTATTTCGAATCGCTCATTTGCGGTCGTGCCGACGACGGAAGACCTGCCTCACCCATTGCAACTTGCGAAATCAAGGTAATTGGCCGTGCTGCGTCCCGTTTGCCAAACACGTCGAACATCTCGTTCGAAGGCCTCGATCGCCAAGCACTTTTCATGGCGCTCGATCAGGCCGGCGTCGCCTGCTCAACCGGCTCCGCATGCGCCAGTGGCTCCAGCGGACCTTCGCCCGTTCACATTGCGATGGGCTTCAAGCCGGCCGTTGTATCCGGTTCGCTACGATTCAGCTTCGGCATCGGCACAACCCGCCAGGAAGTGGAACTTGCCGCTCGACGTATCATCAATGTCTGCAATAGTTTGGGGCGATAAAAACTCGTCCTTTTTTTGCCGGCGGATGCTCCCGCCCAGACCCCAAATCGGGTAGAATTTGGGTTCCCTTTTTTGCCGTGAAATAATGCTCCTAAACGCCCCTCTTGCGGCCCACAGGATCGGTCGCCTTAGCGGCCAATTTGCATGCCTATTTTCCACCAGCAAGCTCCCTCGTCGTTGAACGAGGATGGCTCGTTGCCGGGGCGGACGGAACCGAAGATGGTCGATTGTGTCACCGATATTCCGTTGTCTGGCCGCATGCTGATGCCGGGCGACTTATCGTCAGAAAACTCCGCGGTGCCGCGGCCCTTCCCCGCGTTTGTTGTCGGTTCTGAAAATCGACTTGTGGCCTCAACGATCGAGAGCGTGCTGCAACGTGAATCGACATCGCTGACCTCACTGGCCGCGAACAATTATCAGTTACTCGTTCTCTTTGGCCCAAGCGGTGTCGGAAAATCGCACCTGGCCCAAGGGCTCGTGCGCCATTGGCAATCGCGGCACGGCGAAGAGAGTGCGGTCTACACAACCGCCGCCGATTTTCGTCACAAGCTGCACGATGCCGCCAAGCGGCAGAGCGAGCTTGATTTTCGCCGGGAATTTCGCGGCCGGCAATTGTTGGTGATTGAAGATCTGCAATCCCTGCCGTCTGAACCTCACACCATGCAGGAGTTACGGTACACGCTCGATGGTTACGACGAATGCGGCGGCATTGTGATCGTCACCGCCACAACGCCGCCGAATACTCTGGCCAATCTCACGGCCGACGTGCGTAGCCGGCTAGCCGGTGGCCTCCTGGTCCAACTCATGCCGCCGGGCGAAGCGGTCCGCGCCCGCATCATCCGTTACACGGCCTCCGCACTAAGTCGCACGTTGACCGAGGCAACGGCAAATCGCCTGGCGCACAGCCTGGAAGGTTCTCCCAACCAGCTTTTCGGTGCGGTATTTGAACTCTGTGCATCTCAAAAAAACACAGCTGTCGACCAAAACGCAGCGGAACAGTTGATTCAAGATCGCGCCGCACGAAAACCAACGTTGCGCGAGATCATTGCTGTCGTTGCCCGCCAGCAAAACGTGCCTCAATCACAACTGAAGAGCGGTACCCGCCGGCAATCGGCCGTATTCGCCCGCGGCTTGGTTGTATTCCTGGCACGCGACTTGGCAGCGACAAGCTACAAGGAAATTGGTCGCGCCCTCGGTGGCCGCGATCATACAACGATCCTGCACAGCTACCGCAAGATGCTGCACGATTCGGAACATGATCCGCAGTTGCAGGAGATGCTCACCAACTTGCGTCGTATTTTGCTCAGCCGTTAAAACCCGCCTACCGAATAATGTGGAAAACGCGACGATTAAACGTCAACAACTTGGAACAAAAGTCTCAATCGAAGAACTCCGCGAACTCACTGCCAGCTGTCGTTCATACCATCCACACTTCCTGAACAGCGTTCCAACACGAAACCAACCAGTTTTCCACAGCACGTGTGTTGATCGAAGTCGTTTGTGGACCGGAATTTTAGCTTTCCAACACAGCTCTACCAACATTTTGCCCTCGCATTAGATTACTACTACAACGATTTACATAATCAATTGTTAATTCACGCATCCCTGCCCGTCGGGCGTAAAACATCGGCGGCATCGAACATCGACGAGGAAAGGAAACACGCACGATGAAGATCATTTGCAACCGTGAACAATTGCTGCATGCCTTCCAGACGGTAGCACCCATTGCCCCTGCCCGTAGCCCGAAAGCCATCCTCCAGAACGTCAAGCTCGAAGTAACGAGCGACGTCGCGACGCTGATGGCCACCGACCTCGAAGTCGGCATTCGCTACAATGTGACGGGTATCGAAGTCGATGTACCGGGCGCGGCCGTGTTGCCGGTGGCCCGCTTCGGCTCGATCCTGCGAGAAAGCAGCGACGCCACATTTCGTATCGAATCGGGCAGCGAAGGGACGCAGATCCGCGGCGAACGCAGTCAGTTCAAACTGCCCTCGGAGAATCCCCAAGACTTCCCGCCGGTTGCCGAGTTTGGTGAAACGAGCTACTACGAAATCTCGGCCCGTCTGTTCCGCGAACTTATTCGCCGCACGATCTTCGCGACCGATAACGAAAGCAGCCGTTACGCACTGGGCGGTGTGAAGCTCGAATTCAACAACGGCACGTTTACGGCGATCGGCACCGATGGCCGCCGCCTCGCCAAAATGGAAGGCCCGGCCCAGGCCGTCGGCGAGCCGGCCCCGTTCGGCGATGTCACCGTCGTCCCTACCCGTGCCATGCAACTCCTCGAACGTGCTTTGACCGAGGATGATGCCGAAGTGCAAATCGCCGTTCGCCAGAACGATATCTTGGTGAAGAACCCGCGCGGCACGATCTATTCGCGATTGCTCGAAGGGCGCTATCCCCGTTGGCGCGATGTGTTCCCCCAGCGGCCCACTTCGACGAAGATTGGCCTCACGGTTGGCCCCGTAAATGCGGCTGTCCGCCAAGCGGCGATCGTTACTAGCGAGGAAAGCCGCGGCGTGGATTTTACATTTGGTGAAGGTTCACTAGTCTTGGCCGGCAAGGCGGCCGAGGTAGGTGAGTCACGCATTGAATTGCCGATCGCCTACGACGGCCAGCCAATATCGATCACACTGGATCCCCGTTTTGTGAGCGACTTTTTGAAGGTGCTAGAACCGGAGAAGGCGTTCACGATTGATTTGCAAGACAGCGATGCCGCTGCCGTGTGTACCACCGACGACGGCTACGGCTACGTCATCATGCCCCTCGCCCGCGATCGATAATTCAGTTCTAGGCTTTGGCGTCGGCCACGAGGCCGAATTTACTGCCCTTCCACGTTTCCTCCGAACTTGCCGACAAACCACCCTCAAGATGCCGCCGACTTCCTCGCTCGCCGCGAGCGCGAGCAGCGCCGCTACCACGCGCGCAAACCCAAAGCGATCGGCAATGTCATTGCCCAATTGATCACCGCCCGCGGTTATGGCCGGATCCAAGCCGATGCGAACTTCGCCACCGCCTGGCAAGCCGCCGTCGGTCCGGTGCTGGCCAAATACACCTGCCCAGGCCGGCTCCGCCGCGGTGTGTTGGAAATCACGGTAGCCAACTCGATGACCGTTCAAGAACTGACATTCCAAAAACAAGAAGTCCTCAAGAAGCTCCAGGTCGAAGTTCCCGACGCGAAAATCCGCGACCTCCGCTTCCGTGTCGGAGCGGTCGATTGACGCGAGTTCAACGATAACATTTACCCGACGAAGAAACTGTAAACAGAAAGAAGCCAAGACAAGGAGACAAGGAGAGGGGGAGACAAGGAGATTGGCCTGCCAGCGCGTCTCCTTGTCTCCTTGTCTCCCCCTCTCCTTGTCTCTCCCAACCCCATGGCGAACGAAAACGAACACGTCGAACAGCCGAATCCGTCGCACGGCGGCAACTCCTATTCCGCCGAAGATCTGCAGCACCTTAGCGACCTCGAGCACGTCCGCGAGCGGCCGAGTATGTACATCGGCGATACGACCGTTCGCGGTCTGCATCACCTCGTGTACGAAGTGGTCGATAACTCGATCGACGAAGCGATGGCCGGCCACGCCACCACGGTGAGCGTGTCGATCAACGTCGATGGCAGCGTCACCGTCGAGGACGATGGTCGCGGCATCCCCGTCGAGCGCCACGCCCAACTCTCCGAAGAGGCCGGCCGCGATATGTCCACGCTCGAAGGCGTGATGACCGTGCTCAAGTTCGGCGGCAAATTCGAAAAGGGCGCCTACCAAACCTCCGGCGGCTTGCACGGCGTCGGCGTCACGGTGGTGAATTTCCTCTCCGAATGGTGCGAGGTCGAAGTCTGCCGCGATGGCTACGTCCATCACCAGGAATATGAACGCGGCATTCCCAAGACCGATGTCCGCCGCGTCGGCAGCACCACCAAACGCGGCACGAAAACCACGTTCAAGCCCGATCCGCAAATCTTCCCGAACACGAAATTCACGTTTACGACGCTGCAAAAACGGATGCAGGAACTCGCCTTCCTGAATCAGGGAGTCCGCATCACCATTGCCGACGACCGCACTGGCGAAAAGGAAGCCTACCAGTACGAAGATGGCCTCCGCCAATACGTGCAGCACCTGAACCGCGCGAGCGAGCCGGTCCACGCCGAAATCCTGCACGTCAAAGGCGATGCCGACGGCGTGACCGTCGAAATCGCCCTGCAGTACTCGGCCGAGTACACTGAAAACGTTCACTCCTACGTCAACAATATCAACACGACCGAGGGCGGCACGCACCTTTCCGGCTTCCGCACCGCCCTCACCCGCTGCATCAACAAGTACGGTAAGGATAGCGGCCTGTTCAAGGACCTGGTCCCCAGCGGCGAGGATTTCCGCGAAGGTCTCACGGCCGTCGTCAGTTGCCGCGTTCCCCATCCGCAGTTCGAAGGTCAAACGAAAACCAAGCTCGGCAACGGCGAAGTCGAAGGCATCGTCAATTCGCTCTTCGGCGAGTACCTCTCGAAGTTCCTTGAGGAAAACCCGAAAGCGGCCAAGGCGATTGGCAATAAGGGCCTGCTCGCGGCCGAAGCCCGCGTGGCTGCCCGCAAGCAGAAAGAACTCATTCGCGAACGCAAAGGCGCCCTCTCCGGCGGCGGCCTGCCCGGTAAACTTCGCGATTGCTCCAGCCGCGACGTCGACAAGTGCGAGCTCTACCTCGTGGAAGGTGACTCGGCCGGTGGCAGTGCCGAAGGCGGGCGCATCCGCGAGTACCAGGCGATCCTGCCCCTTCGCGGTAAAATCATCAATGCCTACAAATCGCGCGAGGATAAGGTTCTCGCCAACGAAGAAGTCCGCAGCATGATTAGCGCGGTCGGCACCGGCATTGGCGAGGATCAGGACCTCTCCAAGCGCCGTTATGGCCGCGTCGTCATCATGACCGATGCCGACGTCGACGGCTCGCACATCCGCACGCTGCTGCTCACGTTCTTTTACCGCCAGATGTTCGAGCTCGTGAAGGGCGGCCACGTGTACGTCGCCCAGCCGCCGCTGTTCCGCGTCAAAACCAAATCGAGCACCTACTACGTGCAAACCGAAGAAGAAATGCGCAACCAACTTCTCGATGTCGGCCTCGCCAACGCCGTCTTCGACGGAAACGACGGCCGGCTGATCGACGGCGAGCAAATGGCCCAGCTCGTCCGCACGCTGGCCACGCTCGAAGAAGCGATCCTCGCCCTCGAACGTCGCGGCATCAGCCTCAAAATCCACGCCGAACGGCAAGACACGAAAGGCCGCCTGCCCATTTATCACGTCTACATCGATGGCCGCGAGGAATGGTTCACCAACCGCGAGGACCTCGATAACTTCGTCGCCGCCCAGGAAAAAGAACACAAACTCAACGTCGACGTCGGCCTCCCGTCGCACGCGCCGGGCCACACGCCAGCCCCCAGCCCCGAGTCCCCACTCCCCGATTCCACGAACGGCGATCACCGTCGCGAACGCCTCCGCATCGTCGAACTGCACGAAGTCCGCACGATCAACACGATGCTCGCCGACCTAGCCAAACTTGGCTTCGATATCAACGCCCTCATCCCACAAGAACGCACGGGCGAGGAAGTCTCCCGCTACACGCTCCGTCGCGGCGAGGCCGAAACCGGCCTCGAAGACCTCCGCGCCCTGCCCACCGCCATCCGGGCCGCCGGCGAAAAAGTGCTGCAGGTCACGCGTTTCAAGGGCCTGGGCGAAATGAACGCCGAGGAGCTCCGTGAAACCACGCTCGACCCCGCCAATCGCACGCTGCTGCAAGTGCGCATGGAAGACGCCGGCAGCGCCGACGAACTCTTCCGCGTCCTCATGGGCGACCAGGTCGAACCCCGCCGCGAGTTCATCCAAAAACACGCACTCGACGTGCGGAATTTGGATGTCTAGCGACTCTCCCTCTCCCTCCGGGAGAGGGCCGAGTTGCTCGGAACTCGCCCTGGCGAGGTGAGGGTGCCTTAGCACAGCAATGCTAGTAGGACACGCTGCTAGATTTGGATATCCCCGCGATTCCATGTATAATTCAGTGCCCAAACCAACATGCGCGCGCAGGTGCCCCATGGAAACCATCGAAGCCATCTACGAACACGGCGTCTTTCGGCCAATTGTGCCGGTGTCGCTACCGGAAAACTGCCGCGTGCAAGTAATTCCGCCGCCGCTCGAAACCGGCGAGTTGAAGCAGGATTTGGACGCCATCTATGCCGCGATGGACCTGCGCTTCAACTCGGGTGAACACGACGTGGCCGAGCGACATAACGAACATCAACCGTGAACATCGTCTTCTTAGATACAGTCGGTATGATTGCGCTGTGGGACGAGTCGGATCAGTGGCATGCCGTGGCACAGGACGCTTATAACGATCTGAAGCGATCGCGAACCAACGTCATCACAACAATCGATGTTCTGCTTGAATGCGGCAACGCAGCCGCCCGCCGCGTGTATCGTCCGGCGGTAAGAATCTGGCGCGAAGCCTTGGCGTCGAACGATCGCATCATCGAGCCAACCGCCAATGATCGCGCAATGGCCTGGGCCGCTTATGACCGAGGGGACGCGGGTAACGCGGGAATTGTCGATCACGTGTCGTTCGCCGTCATGCGCCGCCTCGGCATCCACCAAGCCTTCACCAACGACCGCCACTTCGCCGCCGCGGGATTCGAAACGCTGTTTTAGGGGCGCAAGAGCGCCTTTGTAGTACTTTCGAGACGAAGTCCTGTTCGATCTGTACATGACCAGCGCAAAATGGAAGAATAAAACAGATCTACTATAATTGGTACCATTGCACAGCGCGAATTGAGGATCGCTTCCATGAAAGCCATCGGCGAATGGATAAGGAAAGCCACTCGGCAGGTTCTCGATCCCGACCGTGAGGAGCGATTAAATGAGGTGGTTTCGCTGCTTTACAGAGACATGCAGAGCGCTGGCGAGAAGTTTTCGCTCGCTCAATTCAAAAAGGAATGTGGCTATACAGACCATGACGTTGAACTCGCGAAACGCCGAATTTATCAAACGTTATTGGTGCGAGCTTGGCAGGACAGAAAAGTCACCGCTGCAGAACAGAAGACGCTTGAGTGGGTTGTCACACGCTTGCACATTCCCCGTGCTGAGGCCACCCAACTTCATCACTTAGCTGCTCGAGAGTGCTTCGCAAAATCACTGTCATGTGCAATGGATGACGGCGCGTTGAGTGGCGAAGAAGCTTTGCAATTGGAACAAATTGCAATGTCCGTTGGAATGAGCTTGGGAGAATTCGTCCGAATGTACTTTCAAAACGAGGGAGAAGATTACCTCCGCGGCATTTTCGCAGCCTGTGCAGAAGGTGGCGTACTAGCAGACGATGCTTGGAGCCGTCTAGCGGCAGCGACCAAGAGACTCGGGCTATCAAGGAGAGACCTGCTGTCGGCAGTTAAGGTCCAGGCAGAGCGATTGATCGAGCACGTTCTTGCAGACGCAAAGTCGGATGGTGAGCTTAGTGAAAGTGAAGAAAGGGTTTTGAAGAAACTTATTACAACTTTTGAACTGGACTCTGAATCAGCTAATTACATTAAGAAATCAATAGCCGCACTCCAAACGATTCGAAACGCACGACGAGGAAAACTCCCCTCCCTAGAACGGCCGACAGGAATTGCAGTTCGATCCGGTGAAATCGTTCACTATCATTCGCCTGCAACTTGGATGCAGAAGCGAATTCTAAAAAGTGGAGAGCAATGGGATCAGCATGTCGGTACAGTTACGATCACCGATAATCGCCTATTGTTCTCCAGCGATACTAAATCATTTGACGTGAGATTTGGTAAGATTGTAAGCCACAACGGTGCGACCGGTATCGTAAGAATCCAACGGATGGAAAAGCCGGAATCGTATATTCGTGTCGAAGAAGACGAGCCGATTGCGTACTCGATCTTCGAGGGATCGCTTGCCCTGTCGAATCAAACACGACTTTCCCAACAGGACGGCGCTCCAATGCGACATATTCCGCGGGACGTCCGCCAGCGCGTTTGGCAACGCTACGGCGGCCGATGTGCAGAATGTAGCGCAAATCAATATCTTGAATTTGACCACGTTATCCCAGTTGCCAAAGGCGGAAGTAATACGGATGCAAACGTCCAGTTGTTGTGTCGAAAGTGCAACCTTAAGAAATCCGACCTGATATAGCACGTATTACTGCTGCATTCAGCCATGCCTCACCGCCTCGCGCCGGGCGGTGACGAGCCTTCGGGCGAGTTCATCGACGATGACGCCGATGAGGATCACGCCGCCGATGATCGCGAATTCGATGTTCTGGTAGGCCGGGTGAACGAGGTTGATCGTGTTGCTGAGCACGACCATCACCGCCGCCCCGATCACCACGCCCAGGATGCTCCCCTCGCCGCCGCGGAGCGAGCAGCCGCCCAGCACGGCCGCGGCGATCGCGTACAGCTCGTAGAAATTGCCGAAGTCGCTCGGCTGGGCCGCGTTGATATCGAGCACGAACAGCATGCCGCCCAGGCCGGCCAGCGTCGAGCAAATCACGTACGCCAGGAGCGTCGTGCGATCGACGTTGATGCCGCTGTACCGGGCCGCCTCGGGGTTGTTGCCCATCGCGAGCAGGTACCGGCCATAAATGGTCTTGTTGAGAAAAATCGCCGCTACCACCGCAATGATGATGAGAATCAGCGTCGTCGCTGGCAGGTGAAACACGTTGTCCGACGAACCGAAGATCGGCAATCGGCTCGTGGCGATCGCCCGCAGGCCTTTGTACTCGACGCCGAACCCTTGCGACATGTCGCCCGTGATGCCACGCGCCACGCCGCGATACAACAACAGCCCGCACAATGTTACCACGAACGGCTGCAACCGCATCTTCGTGATGAGTAGGCCATGCACCACACCGATCGCCACGGATAGCAACAGCACGGCCGCCACGCCTGCCGGCACTGGCCAGCCATGCTCGGCGATGAGGTTCGGCAACAGCACGCCGACCAAACATACGAGCGACCCGATCGATAGGTCGATGCCGCCCGTGATGATGACGAACGCCGCGCCGACGCTCAGAATGCCGAACAGGGCCGTGCGGTGTACTAGGTTCTCGACATTCTGCACCCGCAGGAAGCGATCGCTGGAGATCGCCGTATACAAGCACACGGCCACCAGCAGCCCCAGGATGCCCCAAATTTTGGCCCCCTGCGGCAGGAACCGCCGAAACGTTTCGCCCTTCGCAAGAGGCGCTTGGCGCGTCAAGCCCTCTCCCTTTGGGAGAGGGTTGGGTGAGGGGGCCTTAGCCTCTGCCGGTTTCATCGCATCGGGTTTCCCATTCCCCATCACGCACCCATCCTTTCCGCTTGGTGCGCATCGCCCGTCGCCAGCTGCATCACCGTTTCCTCCGTCAGCTCCGCCCGGCCGAGCTCGCCAGAAATCCGCCCTTCGTGCATCACGAGCACACGATCCGAAAGCCCGATGACTTCCTCCATTTCGCTCGATGCAAACAGAATCGCCACGCCGCGCTGGGCGAGTTCGTCGATCAACTTGTAAATCTCCTCTTTCGCGCCGACGTCGATCCCCCGCGTCGGCTCGTCCAAGAGCAGCAGCTTGGGGTCGAGGCATAGCCACTTGCCGAGCACTACTTTTTGTTGGTTGCCGCCGGAAAGGAATCGCACCACCTGCCGTTCGCCAGCCGTCTTAATGCGCAGCAGCTCGATCATCGACGCCGCCACGCGGTTTTCGGCCGCGCGATTGAGAAATCCGCGCCGCTGGTCGCGCTGCAAGCTCGCGAGCGAGAGATTGGTCTTCACACTCATCGGCAAAACCAGCCCGGCGTGGCGGCGATCTTCCGGCGCAAGCATGATCCCAGCCGCGATCGCCTCCTGTGCCGATCGCGGCGGCTGGCGCAGCTGCCCTAAGATCATGCCGCCCGCCACAGCCGGCGTCACGCCAAACAACGCCGCCAACAATTCACTTCGCCCTGCCCCGACCAGCCCAGCCAACCCCACGACCTCGCCCGCGCGAATCTCGAAGCTCACCGCCTGCCTGGGAAACATTCTAGTCCGCAGTTGATTGACACTCAAAACCGTCGCGCCCGGTGTGTGCGGCGTCCGGTGATAGAATCGTGACACATCGCGCCCCACCATGAGCCGCACCATGTTCGGCCGCTGGTTCTGTTCGCGCGACAGTTCACCCGAGAATTTGCCATCACGCAGCACAATCACACGATCGGCCAGCTCTTCCACTTCATGGAGTCGATGCGAAATGTAGAGTACGCTCACGCCGTGCGAGCGTAGGTCGCGGACGACCTCGAACAGCTTTTGCGTTTCGTGTTCGCTGAGCGACGACGTTGGCTCATCCATGATGAGAATACGGGCATTCGTGCTCAGGGCCTTGGCGATTTCCACCAGCTGTTGCCGGCCAATCGAGAGAGTGCCCACGATCTTCTGCGGCGGCACGTCCAGCCCCACTCGATCCATGAACTTGCGAGCCTCGTAATCGATTCGCGCCTGGTCGATCATGCCGAACCGCCGCGGCTCGCGACCCAAAAAGATGTTCGCCGACACGCTCAAATTGTCGGCCAGGTTCAGCTCCTGATGAATGAGCGAGATCCCCTGGCGCAGCGCCTGGGCGACCGACGCGAACTCCACCGCCTCCCCCTCGACGAGAATCGTTCCGCTCGTCGGCCGCATGACGCCGGCCACGATCCGCATGAGCGTGCTTTTGCCGGCGCCGTTCTCGCCAACGACCGCGACTGCCTCGCCACGCCCAAGCTTCAGCGATACGTCGTCCAGTGCCCGCACGCCCGAAAACTGCTTGCTGACCCCGCGAACTTCAAGCAGTGGCGTTGGACTTGGAGCCATTCCGAAATTCCATTGCTCTTTCGCTGTGAGAAATTCTTTTGTCCGCAGATGTCGCAGATGTCCGCAGATAGATTAGAAGGCGTTTGAGAGCGAAACGAAACACAATGTTGTCTGGAAATAGGTGAGATTCGTCAGATTTTTCTTCTCCAAATCATCTGCGATTATCTGCGACCTCTGCGGACAATACTCCCGTCGTTACCTGGGGGACGGCTCGCTTCACTTCTGTCCCAATCGCTCTTTAATCTCTTGCCAGAACGGGTCGACGTTCGTCTTATCGATCACGCGGGCCGGAATGTTCACGAACTTGTCCGCGGGAATAGCCCCCTTGTTGCCCTTGTGCAATTCGCTGAGCATTTCGATCGACCTGTACCCGTACTGATACGGGTTCTGCACGACCGTCGCGATGATGGTGCCATCCTTGATGCCCTGCAGCGTTGCCGGATTCTCATCGAAGCCCATCACTTTTACTTTGCCGACTTTGCCGGCACGCTCCAGGGCCTCCAAAATCAACGGCGGGTTGTACTCGTACATCCCCACCATGCCCGCAATCTCCGGGGTCTTGGTGATCGTGTCCTCGACATTCGCCTTGGCTTTCGCCCGATCGAACAGATCGGTCATCGTCCCCAACACGGTGAACTTCTTGTCCGCACTTTTGACTTCGCTACCGATGGGATCATTCCGTGTTGCATCAGGCAGCCGATCGAACAACCCATCGATAAAACCTTGGCGTCGCCGTTTTGAATTGTCCTGGTCGATGGACCCAATAAAAATCATCACCGATCCACCTTCGGGCATCGCCGCGCGCAACGTGCGGCCGCACAACAGCCCGGCGTTGTAGTTATCCATCCCAACGTACGCCAGCCGATTCGTCTGCGGCGCGTCGGAATCGTGGGTGATGAGATTCGTTTGTGCGGCGGCCTTGTTGAGAATTTCAACCTGATTGGCCGGGTCCTTCGGGCTGATCGCGATGCCGTCTGTCCCGCGCGTTAGCAAGTCTTCAATTTTGCGTGTCTGGTCGGTCAGCGAACTTGGCATAATCACCGTAACCTCAACGCCAAAGTCCTGACTCGCCTTGTTCACCCCGGCTCGCGCGTGTTCCCAGAACCCCGCCACACCATTCGTGATAAACGCAAAATTCGGCTTCGCCTTCGCGGGCGATGTGGGCGGCGGCCCCGTTTCCGTTCGGCTGCTGCACCCCGCGAAGATCAACCACGTGGCCAGTGCCACACCCGCCCATGCCCTGGTCATACGCGCTTTCCTCAAAGTGAAAAGAGTTCCTTGAATAATAGCTGCCGAAACACCCTGATGCCATAGACGGCAACGTGTGGGGCGGGCACCGCCCACCAATGGCAGAAGTAGAGCACGATGGTGGTTATGGTGGGCGGTGCCCACCCTACTCCTTCTTGGACGAAAGCCTTGCCGACGGATACACTAACTTGGTCATGCCCGCCAACCTCTTTCAATTCGCCAGCGTCACGAAAACGTACGGCCACGTGCGGGCGCTCGATGATTTATCCCTCACCGTGCCGACGGGCGCGATCGGCCTGTTGGGCCCGAATGGCTCCGGCAAAACGACGATGATCCGCACGCTCTTGGGCCTCATCCCGGTCGACCGCGGCTCGGGCGAGGTGCTGGGCATGGATTTCCGCCACCGCCAACTCGATATCCGCCGCGACGTCGGCTTCGCGCCCGAGGATGAGTGCCTCTTCCCGCACGTGCAAGGCGTCGAGTTCGTTGCCTATGCCGGCGAACTGGTCGGCATGAGCGGCGGCGATGCCCTGCAGCGGGCCCACGAAGTTTTGGATTACGTGGGCCTCGGTGAAGCCCGCTACCGCAAGGTCGAGTCGTACTCCACCGGCATGAAGCAGCGATTGAAACTCGCCTCGGCGATCGTCCACGATCCGCAGCTCGTAATCCTCGATGAACCCACCAACGGCATGGACCCGGCTGGCCGCAACGAAGTGCTCGAACTTGCGCGCGATTTGGCCCACAACAAGGGAATCAATCTCCTCTTCTCCAGCCACATCTTGCCCGATGTCGAGGCCGTGTGCGATTACGTCGTCGTGCTCGGTCGCGGCAAACTGCTGGCACAAGGGGCCATCCAAGAACTCAAGCAAACGCACGAACAATCGTTCGATGTGCGGCTCAAATCCGATTCCGCTGCCTTCACGCAGCACCTTGCGAAAATGGGTTGCGTTGCCGAGCCGCGGGGCGAACTCTTGCGCGTGCGAATCCCGGCCGATAAATCGCCCCAGTGTTTATGGGAAGCGGCGGCGGCCGAGCGCGTGCAAATCCGCCATTTGCTGCCGCAGCGTAGTACGCTCGAGGAAGTTTTCCTGAACGCGGTGGAGCGACCCTAATGCCGATTTTCGATCAAGGATATCAGCACTGGTCGGGCCACCTCGCGGGCCACGCGTGGCGCTGGCTTGCGATCACCCGTCGCGGCGTGCGCACCGCGCTGCAAAGTTGGCCGGTGCGCCTGGCTCTGGTGCTTTCCTGGATTCCAGCGCTGGTGCTGACATTCGTCCTTTGCATGTGGGGGCTCGTGGAGCGACAGTCGGAAACGATCGCGACGCTCAGACCATTTCTCATGGGCATGCTGGGTCGCCCCGTCGTGGCCGGTCCGCTGGAGTACCGCGCCGATATCTGGACACTCTGCTTCCACTACTTCCTGGCGTGGGAACTGTGGTTCTCGATGATCCTGGTGTTGGTCGTCGGCCCAAATCTCATCAGTCAAGATCTGCGTTACAATGCACTCCCTCTCTATTTCTCACGCCCCTTGCGGCGAATCGACTACTTCCTCGGCAAGCTCGGCGTCATCGTGGGGATCATTGGCCTCGCGCTCATTGTTCCTTCGACGATTGCCTACATTGCCGGGCTTCTGTTCAGTCTTGACATCACGATCCTGCGCGATACGTACCGCGTCCTGCTCGCGGCCGTCGTTTATGGTTTGGTGATCGCCTTTTCCGCTGGCCTACTCATCCTTGCCCTGTCCTCGATCTCCCGAAATTCACGCTACATTTCACTCATGTGGCTCGGCATTTGGATGATCACCGGCACGGTGTCATACATTCTGGTCTGGGTCGCGCAAGAGCAGCGTTTACGCGAGGGCCATTTTGGTCGCCACGGCTGGTTCTCCGAGCAGTTCTTGACGACGGAAATCGATTTCGAGAAGACCGATTGGCGTTCGCTCATTTCCTACACCGGCAATTTACAGCGGATCGAGGAACGCCTGCTCGGAACGAATTCCGCCTGGCGGAAACTGTTCGATATCGCGCCCCCCAACACGCGCGGCTCGCTCCTGCATCGGATGTTGTACACGCAACACCCGTGGTACTGGTCGGCCGGCGTGCTCCTGGTCCTCGCGGCACTGTCCGCTTGTACGCTCCACTTCACCGTGAAATCGCTGGATCGCCTCAAATGACCACCGCCAATCAGTTGTTGAAAGTAGATAAATTTGTGGGAGGGGTCTCCGACCCCGATGGGACGTCGCACTTCAAGACATTTTTTACGATCGTGCAAGATCGGCATCGGAGACGCCTCCCACACAGACCCGGAAAATTGGGAAAGTGATTGGCCGTGCTGAAATGACGCCCGTCGTCGAATTCCAGGATGTGTCGAAGTGGTATGGCAACGTTATCGGTGTCAACAGGCTGACGCTGCGCGTCGGCCCCGGCGTCACCGGCCTCTTGGGCCCCAACGGCGCGGGCAAATCCACGTTTCTGCAACTGGCGACCGGCCAGCTTCGCCCCAGCCAAGGATCGGTTCGCGTGTTGGGCGAGCGCATGTGGAATCACGCCGCACTTAACCGCCGCATCGGCCTGTGCCCCGAGCAAGATGCCTTCTACGAATGGATGACCGGCTGGGACTTCGTATCCACCTGCGCCCGGCTAACCGGCCTTTCGCGCTCCGCCGCGCGGGCCGCCGCCGAGCGCACGATCGAAGCCGTCGCCATGACGCCGCACCAAGGCCGCGCCATCCGCGGCTATTCGAAGGGCATGCGGCAACGCATCAAAATGGCGCAAGCCCTGGTACACGACCCCGAAGTGCTGTTCCTCGACGAACCGCTCACCGGCACCGATCCCGTCGCCCGCCGCGAGCTCATGGATATCATCACGCACCTTGCTAACCAAGGCAAGAGCGTGATTGTTTCCAGCCATGTTCTCTACGAAGTGCAGGCGCTCACCCCGAACATTGTACTGCTCAACCGCGGTCGGTTGGTTGCCGAAGGCAACGTGCGGCAGATTCGTGACCTCATCGATACCCACCCCCACCACATCAAGCTCGAATGCGACGATTTTCGCGGCCTCGCCGCCCGCATGGTCACTTGGGATGATGTCGAGGGCGTGCGCGTGTTGCCCAATGAACGGGCGCTGATGGTCGAAACCCGTTCGCCCGATGCCTTCTACGGCCGCCTCCCCGCCCTCTCGCTCGAAGACGGCCTGGCAATCAAATCGGTCTACTCCGACGATGACAACCTCGAAGCCGTGTTCCAATACCTCGTGGATTTATGACGACCGCTGCCGCCACCCCGCGTACCTCGCTCCCGAGCGCCTGCTGGACGCTGTACACGCTCACGCTGCGCCAACACTTGCATGGCAAGCGGTGGATCGCCCTGGCGCTCTTGTTTCTCATGCCGGCCGGCATGGCCATTCTCATCCAATCCACGCGCGCCCGCATCCCCACGCTGATGCTTGAATTCGTGCTCTCGTGGATTCTGGTTCCGCAGGCAATATTGCCAATCATCGCGCTGCTTTACGCCTCGGGCATCATTCAGGATGAGCAAGAGGACCAAACGATCACTTACCTGCTCATACGGCCGTTGCCCAAGTGGTTGATTTACATCGTGAAGATGGTCGCCACTTGGACGACCACCGTCGTCCTCACGATCGCCCTCGTCGCGCTGACGCATAGCGTGATTTACGCCCGCAGCGACGTACCATTCGCCGACGCACTACATCGCGGCGTCAAGACCGCCGAAATTCATTCGCTTGCCGTCGTTGCTTACGCCAGTATCTTCGGCCTGCTCGGCCTGCTCATCAAACGCAGCCTCATCGTGGGCATGATTTACACGGTGGTCATCGAGGGACTGCTGGCCAACCTGCCGCTGAGCCTGCGGATGGGCACGGTCATCTACTACAGCCGCATCATCGCCTACCGCACGCTCGATTTCGTCGTCCACTGGCCGCGCGGCAATGAAAACGACGTTGCGGCCACCCTGTGGTCAATCGATCCAGCGCAAAAACCATCCCTTGCCGACCACCCGCAACTTGCCACCTGTATTTGGGTACTTGTGGGCATCAGCGTCATCGGCACCGCAGTTGCAGCTTGGCTCTGCTCGCAAAGCGAGTTCCACGTCAAGACGCCGGAGAAGGACTGAAACTCCTGCAAGTAATTCCTCGCGGGAAGAAACGCCCGATTGTTCAAAACTCACATGGCTTCAACCGCAGAAAATACCAAAGTGCGCCCGGTTTGCTGAAGCTACTCCCACGCAACGTAACCACTTCCTTAGGACTCGGTACCGTGCCATCATTTGATCCAGCAGCCTACGGTCCTGTTTTCGAGTCATTGCTTTCGACCGATCGTCGTCGGCCGCTCGATGCCGGCCAGCCCAACTCCGCCGCTCGCGCGGCACTCGAATCACTCACCGTTGATTCGGCGTTCGCGCACGGAGCCGATAACGGCAATCGGAAACCCGTTACCGACTCCGACATGGCCGCGTGCTGTATTTCCGGCGTGTGGCTGCTGCACGATTTTTTGGATGAGTCGCACTCGCTCAGCCAAAAGATCGACACCACGAGCGGCAGCTATTGGCATGGCATCATGCACCGCCGTGAAGGCGATTTCTCGAACGCTAAGTATTGGTTTCGGCATGTTGGCCGGCATCTAGTGTTCGAACTCCTTGCCGACAATCTGCAATCCACCAGCTTCGACCCATTTGCCTTCGTTGATGAATGCCAGGCCGCGGTGCGCGGAAAATCGAATGCCCCCGCGCCGTGCCTGGATATTCAGCAACTCGAGTGGGAGTTGCTGTTCGACTATTGTTATCGCGCGGCAATCGGTCAAGTTGATGTTTGAGCGGCGACATTGGTTCGCCCCTTGCAACCACGCGGCAAAATAGCATACTTATCGGTAACTACCTCATAGAACCGGGCCGTAAGTCGGCCCATTGCACAACGGCTTTGCCGGTATTGACGGAAAGGGTATTGTCATGTCGCGTTCTGGAGTCATTACATTCAAAGGTGCACCGCTGACGCTCGCCGGCGATGAAGTGAAGGCGGGGCAAGCCGCGCCCGATTTCAAAGTGTTCTATTTCGAAGGGGGCCTGAAGCCGATCACGCTGGCCGATCTTAAAGGCAAGCCGACGCTCATCAGCGTGGTGCCGTCGCTCGATACAGCCGTGTGCGCGATGCAAACGAAGAAATTCAACGACCAACTCGCATCGCTCGGCGACAAGATCAACGCCGTCACGATCAGCCTCGACCTGCCGTTCGCGATGAACCGGTTTTGCGGCGCCGAGAACATCAAGAACATGCGTGTCGGCAGCGATTACCAGGATCGCAACTTCGGCCAGAATTGGGGCACGCTCATCGAGGAACTCAAGATCGAATGTCGGGCCGTATTCGTGCTCGATGCCGCCGGCAAAGTCGTGCATGCCGAGTACGTGCCGGAAGTGACCAGCGAGCCCGATTACGACGCCGCGCTGGAAGCGTTGCGGTCGGAGGTTTAATCCTTGTAGGGTGGGCACTGCTTATGGTTGCCGAACTCGCAAGAGTTCGGTTGAAGGCTGCCGAATTCTTGCGAATTCAGCTACGGCGAAGATCGGCTAACAGGCATGGTGGGCGATGCCCACCCTACGGCTAGCGGGGCGCGTCGGCGTCCTCCACGCGCGTGCCAACCACGCGCGCGTCGATAATCTCATCATCGCGCGGGGGCGCTCCATTTTCGTACTGCCATGCGCCGGTCGAATTGAAGCCGGCCACGCGGACCTGGATATTGCGTTTGATCCAGGCCTTCACACCCCGCTTTACGAGTGCGCGAATCGGTGGAATCAAAAACGCGATACCAAAAATATCAGTCACCACGCCCGGCGTGATCAAGAGAATGCCGGCGAGAAGAATGAGAAAGCCATCGACGAGTGCGTCGGCCGGCATGCGACCGGCCGCGGCATCTTCGCGAATGCGCCCAACCACTTGCAGACCTTGCCAGCGTGCGAGGGCCGCACCCGCGATGCCCGTGCTGATCACGAGCAAAATCGGCGCCCACCAAACGGTGGCCTCGCCAATGCGGATCAGAATCGCCAGCTCGACGATCGGCAGCACCGTAAACAAGAGAAACAGATACAACAGCATGGCACTGAATCGTAGGGCTGATGGAAGGACTCGTCAAACCAGCGAGCCTTCAGCGAAGAAGTGGGTGGCATGCTTTCCCGCGCCAGCGGGTTAGCATGATCTCGCGCCCAGGCACATGCCCACGCCACTGCCGCGGCGAGAGCATGCCACCCACCGACGACACCAAATCGGCCTCAGAGAGGTCTCCCACATTTTATTGGCCACACGGCCGTCAACGGGTTCGCATCCGGCAGCATATCTCCAGCGCTTCGCCGGGTGCGAGCAGCGCGTTCCACTCCGCCGGGTGCGAGCGGAACCAGCCGGCTAGGATTTGTGTCGCCAACCGATCGGTTTCGACCGCCGCCAATGACTCAGGGTTGTAGATGCCCTGCAATTGCCGCAAATTCCTTGCCGCGTGTGCCGCATCCGCCGGCGCGGGCAACGCCGCCACAACTCGATTCGCCGCGACGAGAAACCACACCGGCCGTCGCCCGGCAATCGTTGGGTAGATAAACTGCCCCGGCATCGGCGGCTCACACAGGATCGCCAAACGGTCGGTCAAGAAACTCAGGGCCGTGAATCGATCTCGCAGGCTGGCGGCCCGCTCGAACTGCTGATGCAGAACCGCTATCTTTAGTTCCGCCTCCAACTTAGTCAGTGGGGCAAAATCGTCGCCGTCCAAGAATGCCCGCGCCGCCCGCACTTGAGCCATGTATTGCGAGCGAGTGCACTGTCCGCCGCACGGCCCCAAGCAACTGCCTGTTTCGCCACGCACGCATTCCAGGCGATACTCGAAAGTGAACAAATTCTTCTGCTCGGCAAAGTGCATCGGCACTTCGGCCCGGCAATCGCGCAGTTTGAAGTAGCGATTCACGGCTTCCACCGCCTCGCGAATTCGCCAGGTGACGACCAGCGGCCCCCACGAGTGCCGCACGCCGCGCGGCACCTGCCGAGCCACACGCACCTGCGGCGCATCTGCGCGCGACAAGAACAGGTAGCCCAATGCCCGGCGTGCGCGTCGGCCGCGGACGTTGAATCGTGGCTGATGTCGTCGAATCAACTCCAGCTCGCGCAGCTCGGCTGCGAGGCCGTGGCCAATTACCTCCCATACGAGGCGCTTGGTGTGGGCGGCGATCCGATATTCTTTCCGTTCGTCTGAGCCGCTCCGAAAATACGTGACCAGCCGCTTCGGCAACACCGTCGACATGCCGACATAGATGAGTTGTTGCCGGGCGTCGATCATGCCGTAGACGCCCGGCCGGCGTGGGCATTCGTCGCGCATCGAGCGACGCACGTCGGCGAAGTCGGACGATACTTCGAGCGTCTGCCGGTGGCGGCGGAACGGCCAGAACGTCGACGGCCCGAACCCGCGGAACGGTACCGTTTCCAATTGCCCAACTGCGTGTTCCACCGTACAACCCTCCTTGGCGGACGCCAATAGAACTAGAGTTTACTGATCCGGTCCGGCAGGTCGAGGCTGCTAGCACTCGCCGCGGGATATCGCTCTCTGTGAGAAATTGGCGTTCAGGTATTTTGAACGTATTACGAAACGCAAAACTTCGTGTGGCACAACCGCGTAGAACAATTTGACGCAGCGGAGGCTTGGTTTACACTTCGTGTGGCACGAATTGAGACAGATTCGGGTGCCATGCTGGTGGGGCGATTCACATGCCCACGCCGAGCCGTGGGCACGGCACCCGGAACACAACTCGTTCCTCACGGATCCCAACAACATTCATCTCGATCGTGACAAACGACATGATGCAAGAGCAGTTTAAGCCGTCCGCGGGTGCCACCGAATCGTTTAACCCGGAGCCAGCGGCGACGGCGAAGCGCGCAAATTGCTTCCGTCGCCGTTGGCTCCGGGTTAAACAACATCGTCTCAATTCTGGTCGCGAAAGGTATATGTGGTTGCTCATTCTGCTTAGTCTTGTCACTAGTCTGGCGAAGTCAGCGGAACCGGCCGCTCCTGCGTCCACGCTGCCCGGCGGATTTGCACCCGACCTCGTTTCACAACTCGCCAGCCACATCATCGCGGCGGAAATCCCGCGCGAGTTCGAAGGGTCGAAAGACTGGGGCCGCACCAAACTGATGACCACCGGCCTCCGCAGCTACGGCAACTTTTTCAAGTTCGATATCCATCGCGATCGGAACGAGGTGAACGACGGCATTTGGAAACGCTATCGCCTAACGCTCGTCGATCCCGACAAGAACCTCGACGTCAAGATCGAGAACGTGCATGCGCTCGAAACGGGCCGCATTGCGCTCACGCTCAACGTGGCCGCCAAGGTGCATGGGTGGGCCCGCATCAAAATCTACGAAAGCGGCGTCCACATCATCGCACTCGACGCCGAGGGCAACACCGGCATTCGTCTGGCCATCGATGCTGATATCGGCGTGAAATCGGTAAAGAGCGACTCGTTCCTGCCTGGTTACGCGATTGACCCGCTCGTCACCGATGCCCGACTGAAGTTCGAGGACTTCAATCTCACGCGCATCAGCGAGGTCGGCGGCACGTTCGCTCACGAAGTCGGCATCGCCCTGCGTGAAGCGGCCGAGGACGAGCTCAAAGGCAAGAAACTCGCCGACAAAATCAACCACTCGATCGACAAGCACCGCGACCGGCTGAAGATTACGCCCGAAATGTTGCTGGGCAAAGTCGTGGGCAAAGCCAAGTAGCCAGCGAACGCGCCCGTTTACAGTCGATCACCATAAGAACCGTTCATCGCGCTCAAACAACGAATCGCTGGGCAATCGCGAACATCGGTAAGGCGTAATCGTGCTCAACATAATATTTTACCCAGGGTGTCGAAGTAACTGTGTTGGGAATCGATAGGATAAATGCCCGTAAGACGTGGTAGGACAGTTGTGAGCGTGCGAGAAAGTTCATGATCTCATCTTGCCATATCTGGCGGTAGCATTCGGCCGCCATTCGAAACTCGAAGGGATGCCAATAGCGCTTTGTGATTTGCTTACTAGTCCAGAAGCCTCCGCAAACGCCAATTATTACCCCAGCCAGTGTAGCGAGTGCAATGATCGCATCTTCACGCGCTCGGCCTCCACTGTTGGTGTTGGACACGCTGACAATTCCCGCTCCAACCATGGAAATCATGAGCGGCAGCACAAAGAAACTGCTTGCCTGCACAATGCGATACAAGACACGTCGTGTTGCCCACTTGGCACCCAAACGAGAACTCCGCGTTTGCCGTTCCATCTGGGTACAGAGCGCGTTGGTTCTTTCGTGCCAAATCCGCTCATCAACTTGTTCCTTCGGTGGCTCGACGTGCCGTTCCCCCACATCGTAACTCACCCACAACCACAAAGCGTAAAACGGCGCATACGTCATGCTGCCGAATTCGGCGAACGCCGCGGCCAAACGCTCCGTCTCTTGGGCCATGAATACCTGGCAAGCCAGTACACTGCGGTCGCCGGTCAATTGGTCTTCGCAGAAGTAATCGCGCATCGCCTGGTCTAAACGCTGTCGCACCTCATCGCCTTCCCTGAACGACTCGCGAACCGCAACGTAGGCGCGAAGCCGAGCCAGCAGTTCCACGTCATAATCCAGAAAGCCGGGAATCCGATCGAAATTCTGTTCGAGGAACTCGTACTTTTCGCCAATCCACACGGGGTCGGCCACCCACATCGCCGATCGCAAGATCTGCAAATAGAACGCGATCCGATTGTCGATGTTCACCTCTTTGAGATTGGTTTCACAACGCCGCAGCGTGTCGCGGAAATTGCCAAAGTTGCCGGTGCCAAGCAGCGCTCGCCACAGGGGATCGGTGAGCGGAAAGAACAAATCCTCGCGAATGATCTTCGAACATTCGACCAGCAACGATTCTTGATGTCCCGGTTCCACGGCACCGCCGAAGTACGCGTGCAGCAGTCGCATGAGCCCAATTTCATTCGGAAAAGCCGTCAACCCTTGAAGAATCCACTCCACAAACTTTCGACCATCGCGGCGATCAACGACGTCGGCCAAAACGGCCAGGGCGTAATAGTCGTACGGCGTCTTATTCTTTCGTTCTTGTAGCTCTCGGTAGATCGCGGTCACGCTGCCAGAACGGATGCGCTCATGCAGCGGCGACGGCGTCTCGGTCGACGTATCACACTCCTCACGCCGCTCCTGCTGCCGCGGCATGAGCGTCTCGGCTTGGGCCATCCACTCGTACGATTGCCCGGTCGATTCCAAATCTTCGGCCGATTGGCCGTAGCGCAATGCGTTTTCCAGTTGTTCGTAGGCCGCACGAATTCGTTGGAACTCGTGCGGAAACCGCTCCGGCTTGTAGTGGCGAATGAACTGGTTGTACGTCCGCTTCAAGTCGCGATGGCTGAATCCCGCGCTGAGCCCGAAGAACCGCAGTGGGGCGTGTGGGAGCAAGCTCCAATCGGGCTGGTCGGGGTTAACGGACATTCGGGCCTGTTGATGGCATGTGAGGATTCACTTATCTCGGCGGTTGCGGTGAAGCAGGAGCTCGATATTCACGCGCGCTGGGCGGACGATAATCGTAACTTGGTGTGCCGCGCGAGCGATTGACGCCATCGTGGTGATCGAACGCCGATGCACAGGCCCGAAGTAGCATGGAACCCAGCACCAGCACCCACCAGTAATTGCGGACGGTCGTGCCACTACCCACTGGTGCCGCATTGTTGCTGCTCTTTGAAGTGAAGCGAATTGTCGGCAACTGGGCCTTTTGCCGGTACAACGTATCGAACCAGTCGGCCTCGATCCCATAGATCGCCGGCAACTCCCGTTGCAGTAACTTAATCATCTTGCGTCCGCGCTTGCGGTGCGCGCGATTGCGGAATGTGGATAGAACCTGCTCGCGCAGTACGGCCGTGTCGCGTGGCGATCGAGTGAGAATCTCCTTGAGCGACGAGAACAGCTCGCCATCGAAGTCGACCTGCTGCGCGAGCGGAGGAAAGTTCGCACGATGTACGGCGACGACGCGCAGCCTCGCGACCGCCGCTTCCAAATCCGCAAACCCCTGGCCATCGAGGCGATTCAATTGCTGGTTGAGTGCATCGAGCGGCATGGTCCAAAATTGCCGGCGCAGCTCCTCCAGCTGATCGAGCAGTTTCCGCCGATCGGCTTTCTGGGCATCGGCCGGCGCCGCGGGCCGGGCTGTTGCTTGTTTCTTAAGCCCCAGGGCTTCGTTTCGCGCTGCAATGATCTCCGCGCCCTCGTGAACGGGGTTCATCTGGAGCAGCTGCACCAGGTAGTCTATCGCTCGTTGCCGAGCTTGTGCTTTGCCGTCACTCACCGCGACCTCGAAAATCGTAACCCAACATCGAGAGTGTCTGCAGCAGCGTCGTCTGCGCGACCTGCACCGATTCTTTGTCGCCCGAGCTCATGGCGGACTCGAAATGGTCGATCGCGCTTTCGAGTTGGGGCCGTTGAAACGGGCTGATCTCGCCAACCAACCGCTCGCAGTAGCGCAGCAGCCGCTGGTTTTCCAAGTCTTCCCGCGGATAGTATTTGAGCGACTGCAATTTTTGGATCGCTTCGTCGAGTTCTGCCTGGCTCAATCCGCGCGCGTTGTGCGTCAATACCGTTCGGTACTTCTTCGGCGAAGCAAGCACGTAGGCTTCCACTTCAAGGATGCCATTCAGATCATACGTAAAGCGAATGTAGAATTCCTTACCGGCCGGCCCCGGTGGAATTCCCGTCACTTTCAATTCGCCAATCTTCAGATTCTGCTCGACGCGGCGGTGTTCGCCCTGATACACCACGACGTGGACCTCCCGTTGATTCGGCGCCACGGTGCGAAACAATTCCTCTCGGGATACCGGGATGGTGGTGTTACGGTGGATGATTGGCGTGAAGTAGCCAGGTTTGACTTCGTTGGCGAACTCCTTCACCGTTTCGACCCCCAACGTGTGCGGGCACACGTCCGTCATTACCAAGTCATCGACGGCCTGATCATCGGCGATGAGTGCCGCCTGTACCGCCGCCCCCAATGCGACCACTTCATCGGGATTGAATCTGCAGAGTGGCTCTTTGCTGAAATAGCGCCGCACGAATTCCTGTACGGCTGGCATCCGGGTGGCGCCACCAACAAGGATGACATCGTCAATATTGTCCGGCGACGCACGACCGTCTCGCAACGCCTTCGCCACCGGTTGTTTGAGCCGCTCAATCAAAGGCTCAACAAGTTTCGCATACGCGGTCCGCGTGACGTTCACTGTGAGTGAGTCGTCGGCGATGTGACCGGCGGCGTCCGGCAGCTTGATTTTGACCGCCTCGAGTTTGGTGAGTTGCCGCTTCGCCATTTCGCACTGCTGTCGCAGGCGGGCAACGCGGTGCGGCTCTTGCAGTTCCGCCGTTTCCAATTGCCGCCCCTGTTTCTGCAGCAAACTCGCCAACAGCCGATCTGTGAAATCTTCACCTCCAAGAAAACTCTCGCCGGCCGTCGAGACGATTTCGAGCGTTCCCTCGAATACGTCCATGTACGTGACATCGAAAGTGCCCCCGCCCAGATCGATTACCAGGATCTTCTTTTCCGAATCGCGGTCATGAAAGCCGTACGTCAGCGCAGCCGCCGTGGGCTCATTGACAATCCGCTTCACCCGCAGCCCGGCCAGCTCTCCGGCTTGCTTGGTCGCTTGACGCTGATTGTCGTTGAAGTATGCGGGTACCGTGATGACCGCCTCGGTGACGTCGGTTCCCAAGTGGTGGCAAGCGTCGTCACGCAGAGATTTTAGGACGAGGCTCGATAGCTCCACCGGCGTATATTGCTTGCCGGCGAGCGACAACTGTTCGTGGGAGCCCATGAACCGCTTGAAGCAGGCCGCGCAGCGATCGGGCTGGGTCACCCGAAGCTCCCTGGCCGCGGCTCCCACGAGCAATGCGCCCTCTTCCGTGACGCAGACAATCGACGGCGTTAGATTTTCACCAAAGGCATTGGGAATCAACTGGGGTGTGCCATCTTGAAAGATCGCACACAGCGAATTCGTGGTGCCGAGATCGATGCCGATGATCGGTGGCATGATGGGGGGAGACGCTCGACTAGCTCTCGCTCGGGCTTGGCAGCGTGTAACCAGTTATTCTGCCCGACTAGGGTTCTTAACACATCCAATGGCACCACATGGGTGGGTTCGCCGGCGGCATGGCTGTGGCACCACTATACGCGAAAATGCCCACCTCCGCCAAGGTTTTTTTAGCTACCGCAGATTACGAAGTGCGCGGTCGCGTTTCCTCAATAAGCCCGCCACAAACGTGAAAAACGGAGGCCAGAAAAAGTGCAAGACGCGTTAGGCCGTTTGTGGTCGTCCGATGCCGTTGTGGGCACTCAGCTGCACATCGGTCAGGGGAATAAGAAGTCGCTGCCGCGACGGCACGGACCGCCTGGCTTGCTCGAGCAAGCTCTTGTCTTCCTTTGACAGCCGCCGTTCGACCTTTTTCACATCCTCGGCCGCCGGCAATTCTTCCGGCTTGATCTTGCGCCGTTCCAACACCTTGCGGATTTCGCGGTTGTTCTTGATATACTCCCGGGTGATCTGTGCCTCGGTATGCAAGTAATCGCGTTTGATATCGAAGTTTGTAATCTCGTTGGCGAAGTCTTTGGCCTTGATCGTCAGCGTCGGCAGAAAATCGGCCATGGCTCTGCCCTTGGGCACGCGTAGCCGCCGTTTCATTTGTCGCGTTGTGACACCCCCAAACAACGCCTGGTCGCCTTTGGTGCGAATGCGGCGGAAACCCTCATCATCCTCAACGTGCTCGTAGATTAGGCCGGAGAGCACTTTCTCCGATTCGCTCAATTTGCGGCGTGCCTCGATACGCTCCGCGTCCGCCCTTCGACCTTCGACCGTGTCCTGCTCGTTTGCCGGCGACGCAAAGTAATTTCGCGCCAAAGCCACTTGGTCTTTGGTGGCATCCGCACTCTGGGCGACAAGATAGCAGGCATACCGCGTCAGCGCGTAATCAGTGACTTTCAGCGACCTTCTTGCCGATATGTCCTCGATCTTTTCGAGCCGTAAGAAATGATCGTCGACCGCGTGCCCGGCCGCCTCGCAGGCCATCATGGCCTTGTGGATCACCCGCTCGAAGTTCGCCCAGTGCACGTAGCCGAATATGCTCTGCAAATCGCGCGCAAGCCAAAATTCGGTACCCGTCGCGGTCTCGCGACGCATCCGCCTTTCCAGCGTCGTGTTCAATTCGTGGATACGCTCGCGTTGCATGGCAAAAATCGGTACAACTACGGCAGCAATGCGTAGAAATGCGTGTAAGCCGATAATGCAAACGCGCATATCAGCCTGTAGTAATTCTATACAGCGCTGGCTGGAAGATAAGTGCCGACAATGAACGTGTGTATATACTAACTGCTAGCATTCCGACGGTGCGACCAACTGCCGGCCTGCGGGGCAACAACCCGTGACGTCGGACCACGTTCACAAATAAAGTCGGGGCATAACCACGCCGCCAGCAAGACGCCCCGATCACGCGATGATCTCGCGAATCGGCTCCACGGGCTCGACGCCGACGAGCTTCTGGTCGAGGCCGCGATAGAAATAGGCCAGGCGGTTAGGGTCGAGGCCAAGCTGCTCGAGCACCGTGGCGTGAACATGTTTGACATGGAACGGGCTTTCGACCGCCGCCGAACCGAGTTCATCCGTCGCCCCCACGCTCACGCCGCCTTTGAGGCCGCCGCCGGCCATCCACATCGTGAAGCCATACGAATTATGATCGCGGCCGGTGCCCTGGCCATATTCGGCCGTCGGCTGCCGGCCAAACTCGCCGCCCCAAATGACGAGCGTTTCATCGAGCAAGCCACGCTGCTTCAGGTCTTTCAACAACGCGGCGATCGGCTGATCGGTCGCGCCGGCATGATGCGAATGGTTCGCAACCAGGTCGCCGTGGGCGTCCCAATTGTCGTCGTTGTGGCCTCCGCCAGAGTATAGCTGCACAAAACGCACCCCGCGCTCGACAAGCCGCCGAGCCAGCAGGCAGCGCGTGCCGAAGTCGCGGGTTTGTTCGCGGTCAATGCCGTACAGCCGCTTCGTGGCCTCGGTTTCCTGGCTGATGTCCACCGCCTCGGGCGCGTGCATCTGCATCTTGTACGACAACTCGTACGTGGCAATGCGGGCCGCAAGTTCCGATTGATCGGGCCGCGCCGCATGGTGCCTTTCGTTCGAGCGGGCGAGCGTATCGAGCACATCGCGTTCCATGGGGCGCGTGGTACCCGCCGGCAAGGAAAGGTCGTTGATCGGTGAACCGGTGGCGCGAAAGATCGTGCCGGCGTAACTGGCTGGCATGTAGCCGCTCGACCAATTCTTGGCCCCGTTGATCGGGCCGCCCTCGCGGGCCAGCATCACCACGAACCCAGGCAAGTTATCGTTGGGTGAACCAAGACCCCAGTTGACCCACGAGCCGAGTGCCGGGCTACCGCTTTGCAGCTTACCCGTGTTCATCATCAATAGGCCCGACCCGTGGATCGGTGACTCGGCCGTCATCGAGTGCAGGAACGCGATGTCATCGACACACTCGCCGAGATACGGAAACAGATCGCTGACCCATTTGCCGCAGTCGCCACGCTGGCGGAACTTCCACCGCGGTTCGACGATGCGCCCCTCGCTCTTGTGCCCGCCGCGGCCGAACGTTTTCACAGCGATTGTCTTGCCGTCCATGCCCACCATGCGGGGCTTGTAATCGAACGTATCGATGTGGCTCGGCCCGCCATACATGAAGAGGTAAATCACGCTCTTGGCCTTGGCGGGTAGCGCCGATGGCTTCGGCATCAGCGGATTCGCGACCGCCGCCGCAGCCGCTTGCCGCGAGAAGAATCCATCGAGCGACAACAACGACGTGAGCGCCGCCGCCCCAAACCCGCCGCCAGCCTCCCACAAAAACTCTCGCCGCGTCCGGCCACAAAAATCGCGATTCCGTTTGGTTGATGACATGAATAACTCGATCTGCTGGCAGGCGGGAAGACCTTTTTCAACCGCTAATAGCCGCTAATAGGTCGCTAACAAGAAGCAGACTACCGACCTGTTAATTCAAGATGATTAGCAACCATTAGCGCAGATTAGCGGTTTCCATTTTGCCATTCTGCCTTTGTGTCCTTTGTGGTTAGTCCAAATACACAAACTCATTCAAATTCAACACCGTCAGGCACCAGTAGCGCAACGCATTTTCCGGCTTCAGGTTATGCTGTTTCGTAAGCCGGTCCATCAGTTCGAGACCGGCGGCGACTTCATCTTTCGTAGCGGGGCGATTGAGCGCGAACCGAATCGCCTGCGCCACCTGGGCCTGCGGGTCACGCCCCGCCGCAGCAGTAGTGCGTGCCGCCAGCTTGGCGGCCTGTTCGTTGAAAAACTCACTGTGCAGCATCGCCAGCGCCTGCCCCGGTTGCGTTGTCACGAAGCGTGCTTCACACGTGGCATCGACGTCGGGAAAATCAAACGCCGTCAGCAGCGGCGGCAACAGCGAACGTTTCAAGTGCATGTAAACGCTACGGCGCGCCTGTTCGTCGGACGGCGATTGCCCCCAGCCATCGCCCGGCCGCGATTGGGTCGCCAGCACTTCTTTCGAAAGCGTCGGGTAGAACCCCGGCCCAAACATCTTCGGATTGAACTGCCCCGTGGCGACCAGCGTCGCGTCGTGAAGTTCCTCGGCACTCAACCGCCGCGGATCAAATCGCCACAGCAAGTCATTCGTGGGATCGGCGGCCAATGCGCGTTCGTTGGCTGTCGACGACATCTGATACGTGTTCGAAGTCAAAATCAACCGGTGCAACGGTTTCAATTGCCAGTTGTGATCGACGAGCCACAGCGCCAAAAAATCAAGCAGTTCCGGGTGTGTCGGCGGTGTGCCCAATTCGCCAAAGTTGTTGGTCGAGCGCACCAACCCCCGGCCGAAATAATGTTGCCACACGCGATTCACCATCACGCGGGCAGTCAGCATATTGCGCGGCGATGTGATCCATTCCGCCAGCACGCGCCGCCGACCGGCCGAGCGGGCATCCGCGGCGGCTGCCGGAATTTTCGGTATCGCGTCGCCGAAGATCGCGGGAAAATGCGGTTCCACCACATCGCCCGGTGCATGAGCACTCCCCCGCATTAGAATGTGCGTCGGCTGCGGATGCGGCTCGCACATCGCCAGCGCCAGCGCCGAATCAGGCGGCGGCTGATTCTTGATCTCCTCGAGCGCGGCCGCGAGCCGCTTGTTGATCTCCTGGTACTGCGTCCATTCGGAAACATTGAGGTGACGTTCGAGCTTATTTTGCAGCAGCGCAGTCCGGTCGGGCGTGCGGGCCACTTCCTGATCCGCCGCCGACATCCGCTGGACGCCCACCTCCTCAATGGCCCGCGATTCGGCGCGAATGTCATCCGCTTTCTTGCGCAGCGCCGCCCGGCGGGCACGCTCCTCGGGCGTGGACATGTCCCATTGGCTGAATCGCATGGGGTCACGCTCACTTGTATCGGCATAAGGCGTTACGTCGGCGAAGAATGCGAGTAAGCCGTAATAATCACTTTGCGTCAGCGGATCGATTTTGTGATCGTGGCAACGGGCACAGCCGATCGTCAGCCCTAGAAACGCCTGGCCGGTCGTGGAAAGGATATCGTCGAACTCATCGTACCGCGCCTGCTGCGGATCGGCCGGCTCATCATCCCACGTGCCGAGCCGGTAATACGCCGTGGCGATCATCGAATCGTTTGTTATCTTTTCCAACTCGTCGCCCGCAAGCTGCTCGCGAATGAACTGATCGTACGGCTTGTCTTCGTTGAGCGAACGAATGACGTAATCGCGGTAACGCCAGGCGTTGGGCTTGAGGCCATCGCGTTCAAAGCTATTCGTTTCGGCAAAACGCACCAAGTCGAGCCAATGCCGCGCCCATTGTTCGCCGAAATGGGGCGAAGCAAGCAACGTATCGACGAGCCGCGGCCAGGCCTCCGGCGCGCTGTCATCAAGAAACGCCTGCAACTGTTCGTTCGTCGGCGGCAGGCCCGTTACGCCAAAATACGCGCGGCGGGCCAGCGTCCGCTTGTCGGCCGCTGCTGCCGGCTCAAAGCCCGCCTGTTCCAGCTTGGCAAGCACGAACGCATCAATCGGATTCACGACCCACAACTTGTTCTTCACGTCCGGTGGCGCATGCCGTTCCGGTGGCACGAAGGCCCAGTGCTTCTGATACGCCGCACCCGATTTGATCCAACGCTTAAGTGTTTCGACCTCTTGCGAAGCGAGCGGCTTCCCTTCCGGTGGCATCCGTTCCGCTTCGTCGGCCGTCGTCACCCGCGCAATAAGCGCGCTCTGCTCGACATCGCCCGGCACGATCGCGTGCTCGCCCGAATCGAGGGCCGCAACTGCTGACTCCGCGTTATCCAATCGCAGGCCACCTTCATGCTTGCTCGCGCCGTGGCAGGCGAAGCAGCGGCGCGCGAGAATCGGCTTCACATCGCGCGTGAAATTGAGCGGCGCATTAGCCCCAGTGGCGGCAACCGAACCCGCCGCCAGCAGGAGAATGATGCCAACTCGAATTACGATGCCTCGCACCATGGATGGCACGCCACGTCGAAGTTCACGAAAGGCCAAGAGAAGCCGACTCGCTTAGGACCTATCCCAAAATCGACGGGGACTGGCTCATTTTGCGGAGTCTTCGGAGCAAAATGTGCCTGTTCCCCTCTATGAAACGATTTTGGGATAGGTCCTTAGTTTAATCCCGCCATCGTATTGCGTCAGCCATTTGCTTCGCCGACTCGCGTGAAGTATGCGGGAAATTGACAAATAGCCGTCAAAACGCCGGTTCCGCTAATTCAAGGCGTCCGAATTCCACACGCCGCCTGGTGCAGAGCTCGCGGCCTCAATGCTTGACACAATAGCCCCGACAATATATCCGTTGTCTGTGCAGCAATGGTCCAACCTCCAAATCGAAATAGAGGCGAAATATGAGCAAACTGATCTGTGGCTTTGGGCTTCTGATGGGCTTACTGATGCTCCCGGCAGCCGTCTTTGCTGAGGACGAGCCAGCCGCCTCGTTGCCAAAAGCATTCATCGACGGCACGGGCCTCGGCTGGCAACCACTGGGCGAAAAAGACTTCACGCCGGTCAACGGCGCACCCGATACCTGGACCTGGAAAGATGGCACCGTGTATTGCACCGGCAAGCCGGTGGGTGTTTCGCGCTCGCAAAAGCAGTACACTAACTTCGAACTCGTGGCCCAATGGAAGCACAAGCAATCAGGCGGCAACTCCGGCATCTTCGTGTGGACGTCGCCCGATTCGCTCAAAGGCCTGAAGCCCGGCAACTTGCCCAAGTGCGGCATCGAAGTGCAGGTGCTCGACCACGGCTATGCCGATCAATGGGTGAAGGAGCACGGCAAGAAAAGCGATTGGTTTACGACCAATGGCGATGTGTTCAGCGTCGGCACCGCCAAGATCAAGCCGTACCCGCCGGTGTCGCCATCGGGCGATCGCAGCTTCCCGCGCAAGAACCTGAGCAAAGGCATCAACGAGTGGAACCACTACTACGTCCGGGCGATCAACGGCGACATCCGCCTGTGGGTCAACGGCGAGGAAGTTTCCGGCGGCCAGAACTGCGAACCCCACACCGGCTACCTCTGCCTCGAAGCGGAAGGCGCACCGGTCGAGTTCAAGAACATCCGCCTCCGCGAGCTGCCGTAGGGCGATCCATAGTCCGGCCGTTTCGGCCGGGCAACTCGAATCAATTCGCCGACTCCGCGAACCGATGATGCACATCGTTGTCACCGAAGAAATGTTCTCTGCGGGTCATGTTGCCGCCAAAATGCCAAGGAAAGCGGTCCCGAAACTACTCCTTCCGTTCAGCTGATGCGCCATTTTCTTTGGCCACTACCGGCCCGAACCTTTGGCTATTCAAGGTGTCCTGATTGACCCGATCTATTGGCCGAGCAAAGATCCAAATCGAGTTACTTGGAGCAGTTTCAATGCGATTAGACGAACTTGTCACATTTGTGCGGCAACTCGATTTGTCGCCAACTGCGGAGCGGCAGCGCCCCCGAGAGCCTCACCGCGAGCCACAGACCGGCCGGCCGCGCGTGGAACGAATTCCTGGCGATGATCCAAACGCAATTCCAGTGGAGCGACCGCCGGTGCCTCCGTGGATCACCGATTCCGTTCTGCTCGATGTTGCTGCCCGCGATAGTGAACTTGTGTCTCGCGACGGTCACAGCCTAGTATTTCGCGACGACGGTAGCATGACGCTCACCATCGAGCAGGAGATTTCGACGAACGATATACCACGCGATGTAGGACCGAATCCACCAATCGACGTGCTGGCGTACTACTTGCCATTCCATCTTTACGGCGCGAACTGGGGAGTCTACATCCGCGAAAGCGGAATCCTCTTCGCAGCCACAATCATTAAGGGAGCGGCACTGTCTCCGAGCGACACTTGGATTCTTCAAAAAGCGCGTTGTTTGCTATTCGACCACGAACGATTCCATTTTCAGGCGGAGGTGGCATGTGCGCGAGCCGAGGTAGTCGTCGGCTATCGGCTGTACGATCCATATTTCTCGAATGGCTTTGCGGCCGCCCATGAGGAGGCACTTGCGAACGCAACGGCCTATCGTCCTATCAAGAAAGCCAAGTCACCGATTCCCAGCCGAGTAACAGTCTGGATGAAATCCCAAGGGCCAGGTTACTGCGACTTTGAACGTTGGATTTCGCCGGTCAAATTTGCCGCGGGGTGCCGGCTTGCGAGTCAATACATGTTGAGCGAAGTTCCGACCCATTCCCCCCGTCAACCGGCAGAGTTTCTCTTCGATTCGATGCGATCAAGACCGCCCGTGTATTTCGTGCTCGATGTGTCAAAAGTTCGGGTATCCAAAGCGTTTCCAAAATGGAATGGAATGCAAGTGCAGGTTTTCAGTAACGACCATCCGCCGCCACACATTCATCTCTATATGCCCCCAGAGAGTTTGTTCACTAGACTTGAATGGCCGACTTTGCAGCCACTTGAGGGAGACCGTGAACTTTCAGCAAAGCAGCGTCGCAAACTCAGTGAGTACATTGCGAAAAACGAGACCAAAATCGACCTGGATATTCGCAAGACCTATGGACCGATGCGACACGGGAGTTTGGCCCGTACTGGTTCCACAAGAAGCGCCTCCCCGCGCTCACGTAGCCGTCGGTAACCGCCGGTGTCGATCGGCCCCCACAACGCTGCGATGAGGCTCAGGTTACACATGGCACGGCCTTGCCGCCGGTTCGGGTTGAAACGAGGGGAGGATGTTTAACCCGGAGCCAACGGCGACGGAGGCCGACATTCGTTTCGCAACCTGAACCTCAATAATCAGTCCGCCATGCCGCGCATCCAAGCCAGCGCGCCCAGAACCTGGCGGACCATTTGCCGCAAGGTCCGCGCCGCGTACTGTACCGCGAAAATCCCCGCCACTACAACGAAGAAGAGCCGCGATTCCGGCACCGCGCTCGGGCACAAGAATTGCCGCGTGCCAAAGTCGTCGTTCGTCAGTGGCGTCAGATTCGACAGCGGATTGGTCGTCCCGATGCCCAAGCTGCGGGATTCCATCAAAATGTCCACGCCTAACGTTTTCGGTCCTGAGTTGCCATACGCGACGGTGTGAAGGCTCGGCCAGGGCGAATCCCCAGGGTCGAGCGGGACGACCAATGCGGCCCACGCATTGGTCAATGTGGCCAGCGCCGTCGCGCTAGTCGAGCCATTGTAGTTAGTCGTCCCTGAAAAATACGCTTCGGTCGGGGTGATCGTGATTTTGGGGTTCCCACGGGCACGGGTTCAAGCACATCGAGACGAGATTGTGGTGTGACTTGAGTGACAATCGTAGCAGTGAGCCGGCACCAGAGCCAGAAAATGGGCGCAAGCACAAGCCACCGCAGCAGCTTGCGGAGGTTGTAGCCGGCGGCGGCGAGCAGGGCGTTGATGCGGTCACCTTCTTGACCGGTAAGATAGTTGCGGTTCATGCGGTTGTCACCTTTCATGTGGCCGATCGTGGGCTCGATGGCTGCCCGGCGTTTGAGCATCCGGCGCACGGCGCGCGTCACTCGTTTGGGAATCGAGCGGACGACGTGCACGCTGGCCGAGCCTGTGTAACCGTGTCCTCGATAGCCTTGGTCCACCATCACGTCCGTCGGCGTGTGGCCCGTCAGCCGCTCGACTTGGGCGATCGCGCCGCGGAGCGTGTGTCCGTCGTAAGGATTGCCGTCGAGCGCCTGCGTGCCGACGATCCAATTGCTCTGGCTGGTAGTGGCCACGCTGGCCTTGCAGCCGAACTCGTAGCGCTGGTGCGCTTTGCCTTTCGCGATGCACTCCACCTCGGGAGCGTGGACACTGTAGATTTTGTGTTTACTGGTCCGTGTCTGCTGGAGCAGTCGCTC
>JAKOXH010000079.1 GCA_029781135.1 Planctomycetota bacterium | reverse complement strand
CGTCGCCCGATCGATTTGCTAGGCCGCGCGTACTCCGATAGCGCCAACCATGATCTCCTGCTCGTGTGTCAGATCGAGTCGCCGCTAGCGATCGATAACGCCGACGCGATCGCCGCCATACCGGGGGTTGATGCGCTATTCCTTGGGCCGGATGACATCATGTTGCGCCGCGGCTACTCGATGACTGAACCGCGTTCTCGAGAGACCCTTGGGAAAGACATGCAGGCCGTCATCAGCGCCTGCCGACGGGCCAACAAGTTTGCGGTGATGGTCGGCGTCGGCGACGAAATGCTGGGCTTATGCTGCGAAATGGGCTTCGATCTGATCGTAAGTGGCGGGGACGTGTTGTTCCTGGCCGCCGGCTCGAAGACAGCCGCGACAAACGCACGGGCGATTCTCGCAAAAACTGCTGCGCCATCGACAACGAAATCTCAAGTGCCCCATGGCTCGCCGTACTGAGCCGTTATCCCGCGGAATGGGTTTGATGGAGATACAGATCCAATGAACGTCGTAATCACCCGTAACAAACAAGAGCTCGGCGCCGCTGCCGCGTCCGATGGAGCGGCGGCAATACGAGATGCGATTCGCGGCCGGGGCATGGCTAACATGGTCATTCCCACGGGTGCGTCGCAATTTGAGATGATCGAATCTCTCATCGCCCAGCCGGGAATCGATTGGGGCAAGGTCGCCGTATTCCATTTGGATGAATACGTCGGCTTGCCGATTACCCACCCTGCATCGTTCCGCAAATTCCTGCGGGCACGATTCATTGCCCGGTTGCCAGCGAAGGTTGCCGAGGTCCACGAGGTCAACGGCGAAGGCGATCCGATCGCGGAATGTGCGCGACTGAAGCGGATCATCGGGCCACGCACGATCGATGTGGCGTTCGTTGGGATCGGCGAGAACGGGCATCTGGCATTCAACGACCCACCGGCCGATTTTGACACCACCGAGCCATACCTGGTCGTAAATCTGGATGAAGCGTGTCGGCGACAGCAGGTCGGCGAGGGTTGGTATGCGACGCTAGACGATGTGCCGAAACGGGCAATTTCGATGTCGATCCATCAGATACTCAAGGCCAGACGGATCGTGTGCAGCGTCCCGGATCAACGCAAGGCCAAGGCAGTGCAGGCAACGCTCGAAAACCAGGTTTCGCCGCTGTACCCCGCGTCGCTCCTCCAACGACACGCGGAAACAACAATCTACCTGGAGCCTGCATCGGCTTCGTTGCTGTCAAGACCGCTGGCAGCAAAGTAGGTGCGAGTCGGATTGTCTGCGGAGGCAGCTGATGGCGTGGCGGATCCTCAACATGGCCGAGACCTCGGCGTGTCCCGAGGTTCTTGAGCCCCTTGGTGCGATCGGCGAAGTGGTAACGCTCCCGGCGCAGCAGGCGATACTCGAATCGCGCATCAGCGAGTTTGACGCGTACCTTGCTTCGCTTCACGTCCGGGTGGATGCCGGCGTCTTGGCCCGGGCCGAGCGGTTGCGCGCGATCGCCACACCATCGACGGGCCTGGATCACATCGACCTCGCTGCCACGCGAGAGCATGGGATCGAGGTGCTCTCATTAAAGAATGATGTCGAATTCCTAAGCCAACTCACCGCGACCGCCGAGCTGGCTTGGGCACTGCTCCTTGCAACCGTGCGGCGGCTGCC
>JAKOXH010000067.1 GCA_029781135.1 Planctomycetota bacterium | reverse complement strand
CGCGGAGCCAAATCAAACGACGTACGGATGTTCGCCGGATTGATGGGCGCGGCACTCGTCCCATCCTGTCGCAGCAGCCAGCCGAGGGCGAGGCCGCCCAAACCAAACGCTTGCTGCGACAGAAAATGACGGCGGGTGAAATGTTGCGTCGACATGGTCACTCCACGTACAAGAAGCCGTTGGAAATCACCAAGGCCTGACACAAGTTCGCGAGCGCCGCATGGGCGGGCTTGGACGCTTCCGTCTTAACATCTTTCGAGTCCTTTGCGTCGCCGGAATTTGCCGCTGGCGCACTCGCCGCAATTAGCGACGCCTGCTCTCCCAAAAATGCCACGCCGGCCTGTGCTTGGATTGCCGTCGGCGGGTGGCAAAACACCAACTGCCAGGCGCGCTTGAATTGGGCCGCGGAGTCGCTGCCGCCCTCGTTTTCAATCCGCCGTGCCATCGCCTCGGCCTGCTGCAACACGAATGTGTTGTTCATGAGCAGGAGCGACTGAGGTGCGTTGGTCGAAGCAGCCCGCAGTTCGCAGTTCGGCGCCATGAGCGGCGCATCGAATGTTTCGAGCATGCCGAGGGGCTTCGATCGTTGCACTTGCACGTAAATGCTGCGGCGGAATTCTTCGTCGCCAATATCCACTACCTTGCCGGTGGGCCGGCCCGACGAATCTCGGGTATCGACACCCACCACAATCTGGCCGACATCATCCGGCGTAATGGGCACGGGTGCCCCAAACGATTTGCCGCACAGCTTGCCGGAGGTCGCCAAGATCGCGTCGCGCAGCATCTCCGCTTCCAGCCGGCGCACGTTCATGCGGCCAAGCAGGCGATTTTCGGGATCGACCGCGTCCAACTCGGGACGATGTTGCGACGACTGCCGATACGCGGTCGACGTGACAATCATCCGTTGCAAGCGTTTGAGTTTCCAACCGCCGGCCATGAAGTCGTCGGCCAGCCAATCAAGCAATTCCGGATGCGAAGGCCGCTGCCCCAGTGCCCCGAAATCGCCGGGCGTGGCCACCAATCCGCGGCCAAAATGGTGGAGCCAGAACCGATTCACCAACACGCGCGCGACCAGCGGGTGCTTGCCATCGGTGAGATGCCGGGCGTACGCCAGCCGCCGGCCGCTGGTGGGCAATTGTGGATCGTGGGCCGCAATCTTGAAACCACCGGCGTTGAGAATCGCCAACTCCGCCGGCGCCACGTCTTGCCGCGGCGATTTGAAATCGCCACGCGCGAACAACTTCGTGGGCGGTATCTGGCCCGGCACTTCGGTGAGGCACTGCACGTAGTCGTCGGCCGGCATTTTCTTGCGCGTGGCCTCGGTGCGGTCGTCCCACTTCTTGTTGAACTCCGTGAGCCGGTCGGGCAGATACAAATACACCGTCCCGCGATCGACGTTCAAGAACGGGTGTTGCTTGATTAACTCATTCTGTGCCGCCGTGCGTTTATCGGCCGGCGTATCGTGGGCGGCCCGGGCCGCCGGCTGAGTTTCCGGCGGCAACTTCGCCAGTTCGCGATCAAATACTTGGGCCACGATCTTGTCGAGTTCGGCGTTGCGTTCGTCACCCACTTGTTTCAACTCAGCCTCGACCGCCGCCGCCTTCTTGCGTGTCTCCTCGGTCCACAAATTGATGAGCCGCTCGTTGGCACTCCGCCAGTGTTGCCAGTCGTAGGCCGGTTCGAACACGGCACGCATGGCGTGATAGTCAACATGCGAGATCGGGTCGTACCGATGATCGTGGCACTGCGCACAACCCACCGTGAGCCCGAGCAGCGACGTCGATACGATCTTGATCGTGTTGGCGATGA
>JAKOXH010000039.1 GCA_029781135.1 Planctomycetota bacterium | reverse complement strand
AATTGGGGGTTTGCCGCCGACGCTAATCTACAATTGCCCTTTCAACAATCATGCCTGAATTGCCGGAAGTCGAAACGATGCGGCGGGGAATTTTGGGCATCGTCGGCGCGCGGATTAAGGATGTTGAGCGCGTTGCCCGCCGGCGGAAGTCAATTGCAATCACGCCACGCATCGATTTCTTTCGTCGCCGTGTGGTGGGCCGGCGTGTTGATGCCATTGGTCGTGTGGGAAAGCGCGTGGTTTTGCATTTGGATTCGCAGGACGCGATTGTGTTCGAGCCGCGGATGACGGGCCTGGTGCTGCTGGCTGATCCGCCGAGCCAGGAACACTTGCGATTTCGCTGCACGCTTGCCGGCCGCAAAATTCGCGAGCTTTTGTATTGGGACCGTCGCGGGCTGGGAAGTGTTCGCGTTATTTCGCCGCCGGAGTTCGAAAAAGCGTTCGGCCCCGCCAAGCTGGGGCCGGACGCACTCGCGATGACGGCCGAGTTGTTTCGCGAACGGCTGGCCGGCAGCAAGCGGGCCGTGAAGGTGGCGTTGCTCGATCAGCGGGCCGTGGCCGGAATCGGGAACCTGTATGCGTCGGAGATATTGCATGTGGCCCAAATCCACCCGGCGCGGCGGTGCAACAAACTCACGCGATCGCAGTGGCGGGCCATCGCCGACGCGACGCAGATGGTTCTCGAAGAGGCCATCCGGTACGAAGGTTCCACGTTAAGCGATGGAACTTATCGCAACGCACTCAATCAGGCAGGCGGCTATCAAAATTGCCACCGAGTTTATGACCGCGCCGGGAAAGCGTGCCCAAGATGCGGTAACGAGGGCGAAGTGCGACGAATCGTACAGGCCCAACGGGCGACGTTTTATTGCGCGGGGTGCCAGGGAAAACGCTAATCCACAAGGCTCGACCGGCGTAAGTCAAACGCGGATGAATTCCGCTGCCGTACTCCATCAACATTAGAGGTGCTTAAACGGATTTAAATGGGTGGCAAAGGATCGGCTTTGACATAGAGTTCAGGCGGCGCTTTGTCATAGTATTTGAACATCGCCGGGCATAACCAGCCTTCCATCGGTGGGTCATCGATTTTGTAGTAGTTGCCGTCCATGTCTCCCCGCACCCAAGTAAGCTTTTTCTGATATGCCGGAAATGGTTTGGCCGAGAACGTCATCCGGAATCCTTTGTGGGCATCAGGAATGTTAGCAACCAACACGTCAATCATCGCTGGTACGCCGCCAACAAATGGCTCTCGGACGAGGCCGAACCGGGCGTCATCAAAGACCCACGTTCCGTTGTACCGATAGGGTGTAATGACGAGAATCGAGTTTTGTGGTGGTCGCGACGGCTTTGTGGGGATGACGCCGGAAAACCAAATTGCCGCAGCCCCAATAATCAACACCGCGGCTAATACCCCCATCACACGCAGAAGATTGAATTTTCGCGACATTTTCAGAATTAGGAATTAGCAATCAGGGGCGATTGATCGCCCAAATGCAAGGGTTTGCTGTTCCCCGATTATAGCAGTTAACCTCCAAGGCTGCGATTTTTTCCAGTTCGCGACGGATTTTCTTAATCGAAACGTGCGAAACTTTGCACTTGCGGCATGGTTTCGCTCTAATGATCGAGTGACGCCCGGCGTGAAAACTCCATCGGTTGGAAAGGATCTTTCATGAAACCTCTTGCTAATAATACGACGAATAACGTCCCAGAGACAACGATTCCTAGCTGCGATTGCTGTACAAGTTTGGTCGGTGCGCGGCGTCTTCAACGGCGTGAGTTTTTGACTGCGGCCGGTGGGGCGGTGCTGGGGGCGACGGCGCTGGGTGGCGTGTTGCCGGCGGGGCGGGTGTGGGCGAAGGCGAAAGTGGAGCCGGCTGCCGCGGGTACGCCCGAGTCGCTCGTGAAGGTGCTGTACGAAGCACTTTCGCCGAAACAACGCGAGATCATGTGTTTCGATTGGGAACACGTCGACAAGGACCGCGGATTGCTCCGCACACGAGTCGCCAACAACTGGGAGATCACCGAGAAGTTCATCAACGACAAGGAGTTCTACACCGACGACCAGCGGAAGATCATTCGCGGCATTTTCGAGGGCATCATCAATCCCGAGTGGCATTCACGAATCGACAAGCAACTGGCCGACGATTCCGAGGGCTATGGCGCGAAGAATAGCATCGCTATTTTTGGGAAGCCAGGTAGCGACAAGTTCGAATTCGTGATGACGGGCCGGCATATGACCATCCGCTGCGACGGCAACTCAGCCGACCACGTGGCCTTCGGCGGTCCGATTTTCTACGGCCACGCGGCCGACGGCTTCAACGAAGGCCCGACGCACCCCGGCAACGTGTTTTGGCCGCAGGCCCAGGCCGCCAACAAGCTGTACCAAATGCTCGACGGCAAACAACAGGCCCAAGCCTTGCTGAAAGAAGGTTTACCCAAGGAGCAACAAGTCGCCTTCCGCGGGAAAGACGGCAAGTTCCAGGGCCTGCCCGTGCGCGAGATGTCGAGCGATCAGAAGGAACATCTGCAGCAGGTGATGGCGCTGCTCGTCGAGCCCTATCGGCAAAGCGATCGTGACGAAGTCACCCAATGCCTCAAGGCCCAAGGCGGCCTCGACAACTGCCATCTCGCCTACTACGCCCAGGAGGATATCGGCAAGGACGGCGTCTGGGACATCTGGCGGCTGGAAGGCCCCGCGTTCGTGTGGCACTATCGCGGGGCACCCCACGTCCACGTGTGGGTTAACGTGGCGGATGATCCGAGCGTGAAGCTCAATGCGTGACGTGGATTCATCGGAGAATTTCTTGCATCAATCGCAGGCCGAGTGTTGAGATAAGCCGGTCCAGTGCGAAAGGCGGATAACGATCGCACTTACGAACAGAACCGAGTCGAGCCAATTACCGTTTCAGTCTGCCCGCTGTTCGTTCGCGTTCGAGGAACATTCCGGGCGTCAAGATCGGCAAGCCGCAAGAGTTATTGCCCAGCAGCGCGCCGAAGTCAGTCCGATCGAGCGTTAATAACACATCTGCCTAAGGCGCTGAACAGGATTGGGCGATCTTTCGCCGGCTCGAAGACTGCCGCCCTGTCCAGCGTCAGTACATCGTCCATCAACGTAAGATTGGGCATCAGCGCCGCCCAATCCGTCCTTGCGGTTTCGGCGAGGTTAGCCAAGTTGGCGAGAACCTCACTAACGACGTAGGGAGTGGCTAGCAGAAGCCATTTGCATTCATCCGCAAGACGAATTACTTCGCGCGAGGCACCGCGCCGAGAACCGCTGGCGGCAAGCAACACGCTACTATCGAGAAATAGCTTCACTGAGCGCTGCCATCGCGAAAACGCTGCAAATCGGTTTCGTCTTCAGCGATCCATGAACTCAACAGCTCGCGCGAGAAAGTTCGCGGCGCAGGGAGCGGTCCGGCCTGCTCCCGCACCCGGGCCGCAAGAAATAGCAGCAGCTGTTGCTTATCGGCAGGAGGCAGCGCTTCGACCGCAGCTTCGATTTCCAAAAGGGTGCTCATAACTTGATTATATCTTGCCGACCGGCTGCGTGCCATTCTGAAGGTCCTTCATCGACCTATGTGCTGAACTTATGAAATTAGCCGTGATGGCACGCCGATGTCGCAAACGTGAACTTGGCCGAGAAAGGGGTGGGCGGCCGGTTGGAGAAAGCCGGTTTTCATCGTGGCGAAGGTGCAGGTGTGGTCGGCGCGAACGGTGTGCTGGGCTGGTCGGCCGGTGTCGCAATCGAGGCCGCTGGGGAGATCAACAGCGAGAACTTTGGTTGACGCACTGTGAGCGTTGATCCAGTCGATTGCGGCGTCGAACGGTGGGCGTGGTTCGCCGGTGGCACCGGTGCCGAGAAGGGCGTCGACGAGCCAGGCGGCGTCGTGGGCGTGATGATCTAGTGCGGTACGGAGTTCCGTGGCCGGGGGCGGGGACGCCCCGGCTCGCTGGTTATGGTACGAAAGGTCGATGATCGGGACGCCGGTTTTTTGCAGGATGGCGAAGTTGGTGGCGGCGTCGCCGCGCAGTTCAGTTGGGGCCGCAAGTAATATTACGCGGGAAGTGTGACCGCGAATTGCCAAGTGCCGGGCGATGACGAAGCCGTCGCCAGCGTTGTTGCCTTTGCCGCAGAGGATTATCACGGGGCCATCGATGCCATGGCGTTCGAGCACATCGACACAGCCGCGGCCAGCGTTCTCCATCAACACGAGGCCGGAGAAGCCGAATTCTTCGATCGCCCGGCGGTCGATGTCGCGCGATTGCTCGCGTGTTAGGGCAGGGGGCATCATTCCCGTATTGTGAATGTTGTTAGCGTCGGCGGCGACGCCGAATTTACTGGGATAGATGATGCCCAATGATCCCTTCCAACGGGCGGTACCTGTTGGCGGTAGATTCGGCCTTGCGGCCGATGATAAGCCCATCAATTGCCCCTTTTTACCAAAGTACGCATTTTTTCCGATGGGTTTGTATTGCCACGACTTCATCATTTGACGATGATTCCGCAGCCTGCGGAGCCAAAGGTCAGCCGCGGCATCCCTGCCGCGTCTGCCTCTTCAATGACGAGTGCTGGGTTCGCGGCCCTGCGAATTTGCACTCGTCATCCGTAGGATAGATAGAAAGCAACTCGTTTGCGGAGCTGGCGTTCGACATAACCCCAGTTAATTCGATGAAATGCTGGCATTTTATTCTGGTGTCGCTAATTTTTCTTGCCGGCGGTCCATACTTGTGGGCACAGCAATTCGCAGAACCCGCGCAGGCAGTTGGCGTTCCCTTCGCGGCTCCGGCCGCCCCGGGCGTCGTGAGTGGCCAGCCGTATGTGCCGATGGCCCCGGCGACGGTCGATCCCAGCTCGCCAGCGCTGCCCACGTATCCGCCTGGATCGACCGTGGTGCCGCTGCCGAGTCAGACGCCGGGTTCGATCTTCGGCCCGCCGGTGCCATCAACCGGCAGTGCAGCCGTCGCGCCGCCTATCGGGACAATGCCTGCGCCGCCGCCAGTCGTCGTCGGGCCCGGGGCAACTGTGCCCGGCCAGCCGGTGGTCGGTGGGCCACCGAGCGCGATTACGGTGCCGGTCGTCGACGACGAATTGGCGTGGGATCAAATTGCCGATGTAGTGAGCGATTACTTTAAGATTGCCCGCGAGCAACGAGCCCGTCGCGGCGTCGAAGGCTGCATGGAAGGCCGCATCGATACGGTGCCGCAAGATAGTGCCACGTGGCTGGAACCTCATCGCCAGGATTCGATCGGCACGTTCAATCGCTGGGAGAGCACGTTCCAGAGCATTCGGCGGCGGGCGACGGTCCGCGTGATTCCCGACACAGGCAGCTACCGCGTGGAAGTCATCGTGGAGAAAGAGATTGAGGATCTGCCACGGCCTGAAAAATCAACAGCCGGGGCGGCGGCCCTCAATATGGATATCACCTTGCCGAACGATCGTGCGGACGATGTGAGTCGTACGCGACGGGCTTCGCGCTGGCTTTCGCTGGGCCGCGATCCAGCCCTCGAACAACGGATGTTGGCCGAAATTCACGCACGGCTGAATGGTATCACGAGCGCACGGCGTTCGTTGTTCGCCCGGTGAGTCGGCAGATAGCCTGGCCGTTTCGGCCGGGCGGAAACAAGCACCGCAACGCCGACCCGAGACGGGTCGGCTATATTTGCCGCATCGAATGCGCTGCTGCAGTTGGAATGCCGAGCTTGGGGATCGGTGTGGCAGCGGCGGCCGTCTCTTTGGCAATCGGCAGCTTGAGCGTAAACGCGGTGCCCACACCAACCGTACTCTCAACGCGAATCTTGCCCTGATGGCCTTCGATGATTTCGCGGCACATCGCCAAGCCCACACCGGTGCCGCCTTTGCCGCTGGCATCGGGGCCGGCTTTTGTGGTGAAGTAGCGGTCGAAGATTTTGGGCAGCACTTCGGGCGGGATTCCCGTGCCGGAATCGCGAATCGTGAGATCGACGGTATTGGCGGCTGGGTCGTGCGCGACGCGGATGAGAATTCGCCCGCCGCGCGGCATGGCTTGCCGGGAGTTGGTCAGCAGATTGAGCAGTACCTGCTGGATTTCATTGCCGCACACGTGTGCCGGTGGCGCGGCTTCGAATTGCGTTTCGACCAGGATGCGGTACTTTTGCATCTCGCGCTCCAGAAGCACGAGCGATGATTCAATGAGTTTTGCGAGGTCGGTCGGCGCGCGTTCATGGCCGCGGTTGCGGGCCAGTCCTAAGACGGCGTTCGTAATTTTCTCGGCCCGTTCGGCGGCCGCCAGGATTTTGGTGAAGGCTTTGTCGCGCGAAGGCTCATCCTTATGCCGCATGCCGAGCTTGGCGTAATTGATGATCGTCGTGAGCACGTTGTTGAATTCGTGGGTCGTGGTGCTCACGAGTTCGCCCAGGGCGGCCATGCGGCGGGCTTGGCGCAGTTCGGCTTCCAGCACTTCGAATTGGCGTTCGAGAGAAACCGTGTTGTCCATCGTCGTTTATTCTACCGTTCGCTAACTGCACGTTATGAAGGCTGCAGCAGTTCGTCTGGCTGATAGCTGACAGCTAATAGCTATCGACAAAGTTCTCGCGTCTTCGCCTGTTGCCGCGGCATGGCCCAATTGCCGGGTTGACGTGTCTTAACTTGTTGTGGGCCATTGATTTGCGTGCTAAGCCTTGTATCGTCGAATCTACCTAGGCGACTCCAACACTGGGCGATAGAATCTGGCCCCATTTAGCCGAGACTAAGAGAAGCATAGTTGTTGTTTAATCGCCGCAGCTAATGGCTGTGGGACTAGCACGGTAGCGGAGCTGCTTGTGCTCACCTGGAGGTGCAAGGATGCACACTGTTGCAATGTTGAAGGAAGCTTTGGATACCGCCCGCCGCATGGGTTATGTAGTGCGGCAGGACTGGCTCGGTGGCGATGGCGGCGGCCATTGCCTGGTCCGCGGCCGCAAGTGGCTGCTGCTCGATGTGGCTCAATCGGTCGACGAGCAACTCGATATTGTTGCCGATGCACTACGCTGCGAAGCCGGCGTCGAACGTGCGATTCACTCGCCGGAACTGGCGGAGCGACTGCACTTGCCCGTGGCGGCGTGAGCCGGAGTTTCAATGGCTGAAGCTGAAGTCGCAGAACTTCAGCTGCGACTGAGATTTCCTGCGAAAGCCGCTCTTCTCGAAGAAGCCAGCATATTATTTGCGGCTGACATTCGTCCGGTGTCGATTGGTGGGCGGCGCCCACCCTACGGAATGACTGTGCATCAGTGGTACTGTTGGTGTTGTTCGATAAACTGCGCCACAGCGGTTGGAACGAACGCCTCAATTGTCTTCCCCATTGCGACTTGCTGGCGGATCTCGGTGCTACTGATATCAACGGCCGGCATGTGAATGACTTGTGGTTGCGTCGACTGTTGGCATAGGCCAGCTAGCGTTGCCAGTGCTGGCGCCAATTCGCCGGCGCGGTGAACGACGAGCGGCGTCGCCAGGCGGAAGATTTCGCGAGGTTCTCTCCAGCGAGCCACGTCGCGGAGGGCATCGGAGCCAATTAGGAAGAACAATTTCGCTTCCGGCAGTTCTTCGTGAAGTTGGCGCATTGTATCGACGGTGTAGCTTCGGCCGCCGCGATCGATTTCGAGCGTGCAGACGCGCCAGGGGGGCCGGGGGCGGGGACGCCCCGGCTTGCTAGCCACGGAATCGATTGCGAGTTGTAGCATTTCGATGCGTTGGGCATTGTTGGCGTGCGGCCCTTTGCGTTTGAGCGGTTGGACGGCCGTCGGTATAAACCACACTTCGTCGAGTGCGGCTTGCTGCTGGCCGGCGCGCGCAAGAGCTAAGTGCCCGTTGTGCACGGGATCGAAACTGCCGCCAAGAATGCCGAGACGCATGGGAGTCAAGGGTCGAAAGTTGAGGGTCGAGGGCCAGAAAACGCGAGGGCTAACGTTAAACTGCGGTGAAGTGGTATCGTAATCGTTTGTGATTGTAGTGGATATTGTCCCGCGATGCGTAGCATCACTTCCGCTGTCTGGCCCTCGACCTTCAACCTTCGACCCTCAACCACTCCATGCCCCAGCAACAGTCACTCTTCGATATCGAGCCGGCACCGTGGGAGGTCGACGAGGCTGCTACGGCACTTGTGGCAACGGTGGTGATGCCGGGTGGGCCGGAAGGAGAATTCGACTATCTCGCGCCGGAAGAACTGGTCGGGGCGGCGGAGGCCAAGAAGCGCCTTGAATTGGGCCGCCGCGTACGCGTGCCGCTGGGGCGTGGTAATCGGAGCGTGGTGGGATACTGCGTGGCGCTCGAAACGAAGCCCGTCGGCAGTCGCAAATTGAAGGCGGTCGCGGGGGTTCTTGATCGGCACGCGCTGATCTCGCCGCCGATGCTGCGGCTGGCGCGGTGGATGGCCGATTATTACTTGTGCCCGTTGGGGCAGGCACTCGAGGCGATCGTACCGGCCGGCGTGCGGCATGATGTGGGGACGCGTGACGTCGTGTTCCTCGCGGCAGCGCCGGATGCGGCTGCCCGTATAGCCGAAATGAAGCTCTCGCCGAAACAGGCGACGGTAATGCAGCAACTCATCGCGAGCCGTCGCCCCGTCACGGCGAAGCAGCTTGCGGCCGAAGCCGGTTGCACGCAGGCACCGATCGGCGAGTTGCGGAAGAAGGGGTTAATAGTCACATCCGTGGAACGATTGAGCAACGATCGACTTCCACAAGAAGCGGCGGCCCGCCAGGCAGCACACGACCTCAACGCCGATCAAGTGCAGGCGTTGGCGGCGATTCGCAGCGCGCTGGAAGCGGCCGAGCATCAAACGATTCTCATTCATGGAGTTACGGGCAGCGGAAAGACCGAAGTCTATATTCAGGCAATTGAAGAAGTCGTGCGTTATGGCCGGCAAGCGATTCTGCTGGTTCCGGAAATCAGCTTGACGCCGCAAACCGTGGGTAGATTTCGCGCCCGATTCGATCGTGTCGCGGTGTTGCACAGTCATTTGAGCGATGTCGAACGCCATGAACATTGGCGCAGGATCGCCCGGGGCGAAGTGCAGGTGGTGGTCGGTGCCCGGAGCGCGATCTTCGCACCGACGCCGCATCTTGGCCTGATCGTTCTCGACGAGGAGCACGAGTCGACGTTCAAGCAAGAATCGGCGCCGCGCTACCACGCGCGCGATGTAGCGGTTCGCCGGGCGGCAGATCAAAACGTGCCGCTCGTGTTGGCGAGCGCGACACCGTCGCTCGAAAGTTGGCTGCGTGCGCAGCGGGGCGAATACCGACTCGTCGAGATGCCGCGGCGCGTGTTGAATCTGCCGATGCCCATTGTGCGAACGATCGACTTGCGCAACGAAATTCACAGCAAGATATCGCGCGGCGCGATCAGCCGGCCGCTGCATCAGGCGATGCACGAGGCGCTGCGCGACGGCGGCCAAGTGATTTTGTTGCTCAATCGCCGTGGTCATTCGACGCACATTCAATGCCCGGCGTGTGGCCATTCGGTGCGGTGCCCGCAGTGCGACCTGGCACTCACATTTCATCGCCACGACAATACGGCTATTTGCCACTACTGCGATTTTCAGGCCGTCGCCCCCACTAAGTGTCCGGAGTGCGATTTCGTCGGCATCCGCTTCAGTGGACTAGGCACGCAAAAGTTGGAGGCGGAAGTGCGAGCGCGGTTCCCGGATTATCCTTGTTTACGCATGGATACCGACAGCATGCGCGGCCGCGGCAGTCATGAGCAGGCACTAGCCGGCTTTCGCGACGGACGGTATCGCATTCTGGTTGGAACACAAATGATCGCCAAGGGGCTCGACTTTCCCAATGTCACGCTCGTGGGAGTGGTGAATGCGGATACCGCGATGCACCTGCCCGATTTCCGCGCGGCCGAGCGGACGTTTCAACTGGTCACGCAGGTTGCGGGTCGGACGGGGCGTGGGCCGAAGGGTGGCCGAGTGTTGGTGCAGACGCTTTCGCCCGATGCGCCGGCGATTGTCGCGGCCGTGCGTCACGATCTGCCGGCGTTCGCTAACCAGGAACTGCCGCATCGTGTGGCGCTCGGTTATCCGCCGTTTACTTCCATGGTTCGCATCGTCGTGCGTGGGGAAGCCGAAAAGCCCACGCGCGCGCTTGCCGATGAATTGGCGCGGCGGGTTCACGAGGCTCAAATTGCCAATCCCGCTAATCAACCGGCGATTCGAATTCTTGGACCGGCACCCGCACCGATGGCGAAGTTGCGTGGCAACTTCCGCTATCAGCTCCAACTGCAGGCATCCGAGGGCGACGTGCTAAGAGGCATCGCGCGGCGAGCGACGGCCGATCTGAAGCTGCCCGAGGGCGTCGCGTGGATCGCGGATGTGGACCCGCTGGATATGATGTAGGGGTCGAAGGTTGAGGGTTGAGGGTTGAGGACCAAACCAATAAGTCGGTGGGCGGATTCCGTAGTTTTTCAGGCCCTCGACACTAGACCCTCGACCCTCAACCATATCGCACTTGGATCAATTTCGTTCCCGGCCTTACAATTAAGGCATGATCCGTCGTTAATCCCGGCTTGGCCGCATGTCGTATCGAACCATCAAACGTGTGCTTGGTGAAACCAGCCTGGAGCGGAAGTGCCGCTGGTGGTTCGGGGTCTCGCTGGTCGTGTTGCTGACCCTCAGCTTCACTTGGTACGGCCGGCGGACCGACGAGATCGTGAGAAAGTTGAACCCTACGTTCACGGGGCCCGAGTTGGTCCGCGCTGGTTGGCTGGAAATCCACTTATCGCATCTTGATAAAATTGAAGGGCAGTTTTATCAAGAATTAGTGGCCAGCAGTCGCGACATGGGGCGTAAATTCGAATGGGAGGCGATTCTGCCATCGGATAGTTTTGAGACACCACCGGCCGAAAAGTTTCGGCCACGCGATGCGGTTGAATCTCGGTTGCTTGCAAAGTGGGCAGCACCCTTAAAGGCGGCTGAAGCGGCCTCGCGTGCCGGCGAAAGCAATCAAGACAACAACCAGCAATCGGCAACTTCCAAACGCGAATTTCATGAACGATACATCGAAGATGCAAAAGGTCGACTTTCATATTTGTACTACCAGCCCATGTATGCCAAGGCGTCGTGTGTCAATTGTCACAAGCACTTGGTGAACATTGGCCGCCGACCGAATTTGAAAGCGGACGATCTCATGGGCGTCATCCGCGTCACTACCGATTACGGTCCCACGGCGGCCCAAATCGCCGAAAATCGTGCTGGCTTGTGGGCAGCGGCCATTGTCGTCGGCTTCGTTTCGATGTTCTCTCTGTGGGCGGTGGTGCGGTATGTCATCGTCAAACCGGTAACGCACCTGCGTGATGTGGCCAATGCGGTGCGCGAGGGCGATGTCGAGAAGCGGGCCGTCATTCGCACGGGCGATGAGTTCGAGGAACTCGGTGCGTCGTTTAACCGCATGTTGCGGCAACTCTTGAGTCAGCAAAGTGAACTCAAGCAAAGTAAATCCGAGCTTGACGAGCGACTTGATGAGCTAGCCCAGGCGAACATGCGGCTGTTCGAAATGAACCGTCTCAAGAGCGACTTCCTCGCGACGGTAAGCCACGAACTGCGGACGCCGCTCAACAGTATCTTGGGTTTTAGTGAAGTGCTCAGCGGCATTGATGCGCTCAACGACAAGCAACGCCGCTATGTCGGCAACATCCAGCGTTCGGGCCGCATGTTGCTCGATATGATCAATGACATTTTGGACCTGGCCAAAATGGAAAGCGGCAAGATGGAAATCCGCCAGAGCGAGTTTCGCATTAGCTCGGTGGTTTCCACGCTGTGCGAAATGGCCCGGCCGCTGGCGGAGAAAAAGAACATCGACCTCGATAGCGACGCACCCGCCACGCTGCCGCCGCTACGGCAAGATCAAGCAAAGGTTCAACAGATATTGAACAACCTGCTCTCGAATGCCATCAAGTTCACACCGGAAGGTGGTCGAATTTTTATTTCGGCCGAGCAAGATCACCAGGGCGATTTGAGGCTCAAAGTTATCGACACTGGGATCGGCATCAATCCCGAAGAGCAGCAACTCGTGTTCGAGAAATTTCGCCAGGCATCGGGAGTGCTGCCCGACGGCAACGCGATGACGCGCGAGTATTCAGGCACCGGATTAGGGCTTTCGATTGTCCGCGAGTTGTGCCGCTTGCTCGGGGGCGATGTTTCGCTCGAAAGCGAGCTTGGCAAGGGCAGCACGTTTACCGTGCGCCTGCCGTGGCGGTTAGAAGACACGCCGCGGCTCGATGCGCAGCTTCACCAAGATCTTGATGCGCTTGCTCGTAGTGCCCGGGTGGCTGATGTGCTGCCGTCATCGGCCCCGGCCTTGCAAGGGCATGGTGCGGGCGTGTGAGATTTTGATTGCGGATTTCGGATTGCGGACTGCGGATTAAGCGATCACAATCCGAATTCCGCAATCCGCAATCCGAAATCTGCAGCCAATCGCTTTGACAAATCCCATCCGCCTTCCTTCTGTCCAGCTATTCACCGACGGCGGCTGCAGTGGCAACCCTGGCCCCGGCGGCTGGGCGTTTATCCTGCGCCATCCGGCGTCATCCAAGGAAATGGAACGCAGCGGCGGCGAGCCGAATACGACCAATAACCGCATGGAACTTACCGCCGTGGTCCGGGGTTTAGAGGCACTGAAACGCCGCAGCCATGTCGAACTGCTGACCGATAGTGTCTACGTCGGCAAAGGGATCAGCGAATGGCTGCCGAAGTGGAAAGCCAATGGCTGGCGCCGCAAGGAAAAGAACAAGCTGGTGCCGATCGCCAATGAAGAGCTATGGCGCGAACTCGATGTGCTGCTGGCCCGGCACGACGTGAAATATACCCGTGTCGCCGGCCATAGTGGCCACCCCGAAAACGATCGCGTCGACGAGCTTGCCGTCGCGGCGTATCAGCAATATTTACGCCGCTGACGCCACTCGACGCGACCGTGGCCGGAGTTTCGATTGTGCGGTCGTCGCTTGCTGCCTCGATCTGTTTTTCTCCGTGGTTCCGAAATCCTGCGAAAGCTATGATAGTGATATGAGCAAGCTTGAAGATGCCAAGATCGCTGCCTCGAAGTTGTCGCTGGCCGAAAAGGCACAGCTGCTGGAGAGTGTTGCCCGCGACTTGGGAGCGTCGTTTCCAGGAATCGAATCGATTCCCAATGTTTGTGGGGGCGAACCTTGCATCGTTCGTACGCGAATTCCCGTTTGGTTGCTAGAACAAGCACGACGCCTTGGCACCAGCGAAGCCGAATTGCTTCGGGCATATCCGACTTTGCGAACCGCGGATTTGGTGAACGCCTGGGGCTATGTAAGTCACTACCGTGACGAAATCGACCGCCAAATTCACGAAAACGAGGAAGTAAATTGAATGGCTCGCCTCTATGCCAACGAGAATTTTCCGCTCCCGGTAGTGGAATTGCTTCGCGTGGCCGGACACGATGTAATTACTGTGGCCGAGACGGGAAAGGCAGACCAATCTTGGCCGGATGAAGATGTCCTGGAATTTGCGGTTCAAGACGACCGCGCTCTTCTCACATTGAATCGCAAGCACTTCATCAGGTTATACGAACGGCGATCAGATCATGCCGGAGTCATTGCTTGCACGTTCGATTCGAATTTCACCGCACTCGCGCAACGCATCGACGAAGACATTGGCGCTGCCGGTCGTCTGCACGGCAAGTTAATACGAATTAATCGACCGCAGCCTGCCTCATAAAGCGAGTTTGGTCGCGGTTACCAAAGCGTGCCACCGCGCCGTACAATTGCGGCATGGCCTCTTCGTCGTCGAATCATCCGGAATCGTCGCAGCCGCGTCGCCCATTGACGCCAGCCGAAATGCTGGCGACGCCGGTCGAGTTCGTTCGCGGTGTCGGGCCCCAGCGGGCCGAGCTGCTGCATCGCCTGGATATCCGCACGGCCAGTGATCTCATTTTCTTCTTCCCGCGCGATTACGAGGACCTCACGGACTATCGGGATGTCGCCGACCTCGATGAGGAGAACATCCAAACGATTCGTGGACAGGTGGTCGAAATCGATGGCCGTTCGAGTGGCTTCGGCAAGAGCGTCGTCGGCGTACTCGTGCGACAAGGAAACCTTTACTTGCGGGCGTTGTGGTTCAATCAGCCCTTCATGCGCGAGAAGTTCGCGGAAGGCCAGCAGGTGTTATTCTCGGGCAAGCCACGCTTCAAGGGCGGCCGCTGGGAGATGGCACACCCGCGCGTCACGTGGCTGGATGGCCCAGAGGATCAGCCCGAAATGCGGCTGCTGCCACTCTATCCGCTGACCGAAGGGCTATCGCAATACCAAGTGCGGAAGATGGTGGCGAGTGCGGTCGAGCACTACGGCCACGTGCTGGAAGAAGTGTTTTCAGCCGACCTGCTTCAACAGTACGACTTGATGCCACTCGCTGAAGCGCTGCCGGCCATCCATTCGCCACAAGATGCTCAACAGCTTGAACGAGCGCGGCGGCGATTCGTGTTCCAGGAACTTTTCATTCTACAGTTGGCTGTGGTCGCCCGCCGGTGGCAGCAGCAGGTGGGATTCCGCGCGCCGCCGCTCGTGGCCACGCCCGATATCCACGCTCGCATTCAGCGACTGTTTCCATTTGAGTGGACGGCTGGCCAGCGGGCCGCGATTGCAGAAGTTGCAGCCGACCTCGCTGGCGAAACGCCGATGAATCGGCTGCTGCAGGGCGATGTCGGCAGCGGCAAAACGGTTGTCGCACTTTACGCGATGCTGGTGTGCGTGGCCCGTGGGTATCAGGCTGCTCTCATGGCCCCGACCGAAATCCTAGCACGCCAGCATGCCGAGACACTGGCGAGTTTGCTGCGGGCCAGCCGCGTACGTTACCTGTTGTTGGTGGGTGGTATGACGGCCAAAGAGCGGGCGGCGGCCCTCGCCGATATCGCGGCCGGAAAAATCGATCTCGTCATTGGTACACACGCCGTCGTGCAAGAAGACGTCCGCTTCGCCAAACTCGGCCTCGTGGTGATCGACGAGCAGCACAAGTTTGGCGTGCGCCAGCGGGCCGCGTTGCGGCAGGGGGAGCAATCGCCGCATTACCTTGTGATGACCGCGACGCCCATCCCACGCACGATCAGCATGACGCTCTTCGGCGATCTCGACGTGACGACGCTCCGCGAGATGCCGCCGGGTCGGCAGGAAGTGCGCACGTACGTCGTTGGCCCGGCCGAACACGGTCGCTGGTGGCACTTCGTGCGTGGGAAGTTGCAGGCTGGCCGACAGGCTTATGTCGTCGCGCCGCTAGTGGATGAATCGGAGAACATCGCCGCCGCCAGCGTGGCCGAGGCGTTTGAGCGGCTTTCCAACGGGGAACTAGCCGCATTCCGCGTCGGCATTATTCACGGCCGGATGTCGCCTGGGGAGAAAGAAGAAGCAATGGCCCGCTTCCGAGCGGGCGATACGCAAGTGCTCGTTTCCACCAGTGTGATCGAAGTCGGCGTCGACGTGCCGAACGCGTGCATCATGGTGATCGACTCGGCCGAACGATTTGGGCTCGCACAGCTGCACCAACTTCGTGGTCGCGTTGGCCGGGGCAAGCTCGCCGGCTTCTGCGCGGTCATGGCGGGCGAAGAACTCACCGAGCAGGCCCAGGCTCGGCTCGACGCGTTCGCTAGAACAAGTGACGGCTTTGAACTCGCCGAGATGGATTTCCAACTTCGTGGCCCGGGCGACCTGTTTGGTACGCAACAGCACGGTCTGCCGCCATTACGGATCGCCGATTTGCGTCACGATCAGAAAATTTTGGAAGAAGCTCGCCGCGAAGCCAAAGAGCTTTTCGCCGCCGACCCCGGCCTCAAGAGTCCTGACCACGTCCGCCTCCGCCGCCAGATGCTCGTCCGTTACGGAAATGCACTCGATTTGAGTGACGTGGGGTGAATACACCTTGTTCCCACGCTCTGCGTGGGAACAAGGTGTATTCACGACCTAAACTGATGCCGTAATCGCCATGCCTGCTTGCCAGCGGGCGCCGTCGCGTTCGATGCGGCGGTAGAGTGTGTCGCGTTCGACCGGTTCGCGACCGGCCTCGGTGATGAGCCGGCGAATGTCATCGACGCTGAGCACCTCGGGCGTCGTCGCACCGGCGTCGTGGTAGATGAGTTCATGCCGCACGGTGCCGTCGATGTCGTCGGCCCCGTAGGAAAGGGCCACCTGGGCCGTGCCGATACCGAGCATGATCCAATAGGCCTTGAGATGCGGCACGTTATCGAGCATCAACCGGCTCACCGCCATCGTGCGCAGGTCGGTGAGGCTGGTCGGCTTCTGGATGTGCGACAGGCCGGTGTTATCGGGGTGGAACGCGAGCGGGATGAACGTTTGGAAACCGCCGGTTTCATCTTGCAGCTCGCGCAGCCGCAACAGGTGATCGATCCGGTGGTACGGCTTTTCGATGTGGCCGTAGAGCATCGTGCAGTTCGATTTGAGGCCCAGCTCGTGGGCCGTGCGATGCACGTCGAACCACCGCCGGGCGTCGGCCTTGTGTTCGCAGATTTGATTGCGCACTTCGGGATGGAAGATTTCCGCACCGCCGCCGGGCAGGCTGCCGAGGCCGGCTTCAACCATGTCTTCGAGCACCGCACGGACCGACTTGTTCGCGAGCCGGCAGAACCAATCGATCTCGACCGGCGTCCAGGCCTTCAGGTGTAGCTCAGGGTATGCTTCGTGCAACAGCCGGATGAGGTTGAGGTACCACTCGTACTTCATCTGATGATGCAGGCCGCCGACAATGTGCATCTCGGTGCAACCATTCTCCACGGCCTCGGCACCGCGGGCCAGAACCTGCTCATCGCTCATGAAATACCCTTTCGGATCACGCAGGTCAGAGCGGAACGCGCAGAAGATGCAGCGATACACGCACACGTTCGTCGGGTTGAGGTGCGTGTTGATGTTGTAGTAAGCGAAGTTGCCGTTCTTTCGCTCCCGCACGAAGTTCGCCAGTTCGCCGACTTCCGTAAGCGGCACATCGGGCCGTTCAAGCACGAGGCCATCCTCGAGCGAAAGCCGTTCGCCAGCCTCAATCTTGTCGCGAATGGATTTCAGGATGGGAGACGACGTGCGGAGCATGAGTGGCTGGATGCTGGATGCTGGATCGTGCGAGCCGGGCCGTCCTCGGCCCCGGCTTTCAGTATCACCGACCACCTACCCAAAGGTCCAGGGTTCCTACAGCAAACAACCCGATGCTGATGACCGCATTTACGTTAAAAAAGGCGGCATTTACGCGGGAAAGATCGTTCGGCCGCACCAACAGGTGCTCGTAGACGAGGAGGACGGAAACAGCCGCGACGCCGGTCCAAAAAATGCTGCCGAAGTGCGGATAGACCAGCGGCAAACATACCAACAGCACGACCGTGAGCAAGTGGCACATTGCTGCCAGTCGTAAAGCACCAGGGATGCCCAGGGCGACGGGCAAGCTATGCAGCCGCGCTTTTTTGTCGGCGTCGTAATCTTGGCAGGCATAAATGACATCGAACCCGGCGACCCAGGTGAGGACGGCGCCGCCTAATACGATGGCCGGCAGCACGTCGGCTGGATTCGTGAGCACTTCGTTGCCGCGGATGGCGATCCAGGCGGCCACGGGCGATAGCGCCAGCGAAGTTCCCAGCCAAAAATGGGCGAGGGACGTAAAGCGCTTGGTGTAACTGTAACCGGCGAGAAATAGGAGCACCGGCACGGCCAGAAACAGCGGCAGACGATTCGGGAGAAACAGCAGCGTGCTGACCACGAAGCCGATTGCGCACGCCGCGGCAAATGCCGCGACTTGGGCCACACTCAAGATGCGCGCCGGTAAGTGCCGCCCCGCGGTGCGCGGGTTGTTCGCATCGAGTTTGCGATCCGCAAGTCGATTCCAGGCCATGGCGAAGCTGCGCGCCGTCACCATGCACAACAGAATGCCAATTAGGCCGCGCCAGTCAAATCCAGTAATGCGCCACGCCATCACCGCCGCCAACAGCGCAAACGGCAACGCAAACAGCGTATGGCTGAAGCGGATGAGTTCCAGTAGATGGCGAATGGTCTTCAGCACGACATTTTCTCACGCAAAGGCGCTAAGGCGCAAAGTTAATACACAGTTTTTCCTAAACCGCTAATTGGCGCTGATCGACGGTACTGTGATAAAACGACCGTTGTCTCTCAATGAACGTGGATTAGCGAACATTAGCAGTCGAGTTCAGTTTAGTCGTTTGTGAGTCATGACTTTGCGTCTTCGCGCCTTTGCCCGAGGCTACTCCTCTCCCCAGCGGTGCATCAAATTGTGCTCGACTCCGAGCTGATCGCAGATGCGGGCGACGACGAAATCGACGAGATCGGCCGTCGAGCGTACGCCGTGATACCAACCAGGCGAGGCCGGTAGTACTATGGCGCCTGCTTCGGTGACGCGCCGCATGTTATCGATGTGGGACAGCGACAACGGCGTTTCGCGCGGCACAAGGATGAGCTTGCGCCGCTCCTTCAAATGGACTTCGGCCGCACGTTGAATGAGGTTTGTGGCTGCCCCGGCCGCCACGGCGCTGAGCGTCGTACCGCTGCATGGGCAAATCACCATGCCGGCCGTCAGGAACGAGCCACTGGCCATGGGGGCGAGGAAATTCTGGTGGTGGAAGTAGTGGACTTGTCCGCCGCATTTACCTTCTCCCACCGGGATAGGGTAGGGTGAGGGCGCCTTGGCATTCGCGAATTCGTTTCCGAGCTCTAAGGCCGCGAGATCGAACTGTTGCAGATCAATCTCGCGCTGAAGCTCTTGAAGAATCACGTCCTTGCCCGAGGTGCTGATCGACAGATGCACTTCGCGACCAGCCGAGCGCAGTACGTCGAGTAGCCGCAGGGCGTAAATTGCCCCGCTAGCGCCGGTGATTCCTAAAACGACAGGAGAGGGCATGGAATGGTTCTTGCTGTGCTAACGAAAAGCAATCTTGTCGAGACCGCTTCTGGTTCTTATATCCGCCGGCGCTGTAAACCTGGGATTGACGGTGATGGCAAAATTTATCGCATATTTCGTGCTAGTTGCCGCGGCGCTCGTCCGGCCAATGCCCTCACGTCCGGATTCCACGAAACTGTTGGACCCTTCTACTCAACTCCAAGTAGATGGTCGCGAAGCGGACAGCGTGATTTACTTCGACGCACCGCTCCACAGCGGGAATGCCGCGACATTCGTGCGATGAGCGTCGGTCTGTCGTGGCGAATCTGCTGTTCCCACGCCGACTCTCGTTAGGATTTCTTTCCCACATACAATGTAGCCACGCCGAACGTCAGCGGGTAGCGTCGCACGTCCGTGAGTCCAGCCGCTCGGAACCGCTTGCAGAGGGCTTCCCCTTGTGGGAATTCGCCCACGCTCGTGGGCAAGTACTCGTAAGCATCGCCCGACTCGCGTGCGAAGAACCGGCCGATTCTTGGCAGCACGTGGCGAAAGTACCAGCCGTAAATCGCCTTGAACGGTTGCCAGGTGGGAGTCGAAAACTCGAGCACGGCCACACGGCCGCCCGACGCACAAGCCCGGGCCATTTCGGCGAGTCCGCGATCGGTATCGGCCACGTTACGCAACCCGAACGCGACGCACACGATTTGGAACGCGCTATCGGCAACCGGCAGAGACTGGGCGTCGGCCTCGATGAATTCGATACGCGAATCGGCCCCGATCTTGGCCGCTTTCTGCCGGCCGATCTCCAGCATTTCGACGCAAAAATCGCCCGCGACGATCGGCGTTTTTCCCCCGGCCGCCCGATCGTACGCCAGGGCCAGGTCGCCGGTGCCGGTGCAAACATCAAGAATCGGCATTGACCCGGAAGGGGGAACCAGTCGCACGGTTCGCCACCGCCAATAGCGATCGATCCCCAGCGAAAGCAGGTGATTCAAGAAATCATATCGCTTGGCCACGCGACCAAACATCTGGCGAACACGATCCGACGACTTGTCAACGGGCATGGGGAAGATTCTAACCACAGAGTAGGCCGAGCCATATAGCCCGGCCGTCTCGGCCGGAAGAGAGCGTCCTCGTTATCACTCGCTCCCACGCTCCGCGTGGGAACAAGGTGTGAAAATGAGTGAAAGAACTTTGCGTGTTCATACACTACCTGCACATGTCGACGAGCAGCAGCTTGCCGGCAGCGCGGTAATTGTGATCGATTTGCTGCGTGCCACGACCACGATCTGCCACGCGCTTGCTGCAGGCGCAAAGGAGGTTGTGCCGTACCGTGAAATCGACGAAACGCTGGCGGCTGCCGAGCGGGCAGGACGAGCAAACGTCGTGCTCGGCGGCGAGCGTGGCGGCCGACGCATCGGCGGTTTCGATCTGGGCAATTCGCCGGCTGAATTTACGTCGCACGTTGTGCGGAATCGCCCAGTGTTCATCACCACCACGAATGGCACCCGCGCGCTCTATCACGCCCGCTTCGCGAAACGAGTGTTCGTTGGGGCGATTGTGAACTTGTCGGCCGTCGTGGTTGCGGTGAAGAACGAGCCGCGCGTGGATATCGTGTGTGCTGGCACCGGCGGCGAAGAAACGTTTGAAGATATTTTGGCTGCTGGCGCGATGGTGACCGGACTCTGCCATTCTACCGGTGCGAACTGGCAACGTAATCACGCCGCACGAATTGCCGCCGACGCTTGGCAGCAGCTATTGCGTGAGGCAACCGCCGCTGGCCGCACGCCGGCCGACCAGTTGGCAATTGCACTGCGAGATACGCTGGGTGGCCGCAATCTGATCGAAGTCGGCCTCGGTGATGACCTCGCCGACTGTGCCGCCATCAACCGGCTTGCCCTCGCTCCCGAACTCGACGTCGCCCATTGGCGAATCACCGCGCGGTAGACGCTGCGTAACGAGTACCGCTAAAATAATCACGTCAAATATTCCGTCAAAACCGAATTGTTTTGCCATAGAGGACACAGAGAGCACCGAGGCAGATTTATGATTTATGATTTGATGATTGACGATCGAAGGTCTGAAGTTCGTCTTTGGTCAGCAAAATCTTAAATCACCAATCATCAATCTGAAATCTTCGCCTCTGTGTCCTCTGTGGCTAAAGCGAATATCGATCAAGTGAGCCATTCATCATGGATATGGATAAGTTAGTTGCCCTGTGCCGGCGGCGCGGGTTTTTGTTTCAGTCGAGCGAAATCTACGGCGGCCTCAACGGCTTTTGGGATTACGGCCCACTCGGCGTCGAGCTCAAGCGCAACATCAAGGACGCCTGGTGGCGCGACATGGTCAGCGGCCACAACGAACTCGTGAAGCCGGCCGGCGCCCCGACGACCTATGAAATGGTCGGCCTCGACGCCGCCATCATCATGCACCCACAGGTATGGAAGTGCTCGGGGCATTTTGATTTGTTCTGCGACATGATGGTGGACTGCAAGGTATGTAAAGGTCGCTGGCGCGCCGATCATCTTCAGTCGGCTGAATGCCCTCAAAAGCCGAGTAAGCGGCCGGGCGAGTTCGAGAAGTGCCAGCTGACCGAGCCTCGCGAATTCAACCTCATGTTCAAAACGATCGTGGGCGCGATGGGTGGTGAAGAGGACGCGGCCTTCCTTCGCCCCGAAACGGCCCAGGGCATCTTCGTTAACTTCAAGAACGTGTGCGATAGCACGCGCGTGAAGATTCCCTTTGGCATCGCCCAGGTCGGCAAGAGTTTCCGCAATGAAATCACGCCGCGGAATTTCACGTTCCGGTCGCGCGAGTTCGAGCAGATGGAAATCGAGTTCTTCTGCCATCCGACCAGCTCACGCAAGTGGTACGAGTATTGGCGCGACCGCCGCATGAAATGGTACACCGATCTCGGCCTCGCCGGCGAGCGTCTGCGGCTGCGCGAGCACGATAAAGATGAGCTGAGCCACTATTCGGTCGGCACGGCCGATATCGAGTACGCCTTCCCGTTCCTCGCGGCCGGCGAGTATGGCGAGTTGGAAGGGATCGCCCATCGCGGCGATTTCGACCTCCGCAGCCACATGGAAGGCAAACTCGTGAAGAACGCCGAGGGCTGCCTTGAGGTCGAGATGATGGAAGGCCCAGACGGCAAAAAGATGCCGAAGCACCGTGGCAGTGGTCGCGACCTTACCTATCGCGACGAAACGTCCAACGAACGGTTCACACCGCACGTCATCGAGCCGTCGGCCGGCGCCGATCGCGGCACGCTCGCGTTTCTGTGTGAGGCCTATCACGAAGATCAGGCCCCCGACGACAAGGGCAATATGCAAACGCGCACCGTGATGAAATTCCATCCCCGCATTGCGCCGGTTAAGGCGGCAGTGTTCCCGCTTGTGAAAAAGGACGGCATGCCTGAGGCGGCCAAGGAAATTTACATCGCGCTCAAGCGGCGGTTTGTCACATTCTACGACGAAAAGGGTGCGGTTGGCCGCCGGTATCGTCGGCAGGACGAAGCCGGCACGCCGTTCTGCATCACGGTTGATGGACAAACTTTGCAGGACGGCACGGTGACCATCCGCGATCGCGATTCGCTCGAACAGTGGCGCGTTAAGAGTGCCGACGTGGTGGAAGAAGTGACCAAGCGAGTTGAGGTATGAACGCTGCCTCACGGCGGGAGTCGGAAGGCGACGACCGGCCGCTCTTGATTCTCGACGTCGATGAAACGCTCATCTACGGGGCCGATGCCGATCTCGACCGTCCGTGCGATTTCTTCATCGGCATCTACCACGTTTACAGACGGCCGCACCTGGCCGAGTTCCTGGCCACAGTTTCCGAGTGGTTCGACCTCGCGATTTGGTCGTCCGGTGGCGCCGACGATGTAACCGCGATTGCCGAGCGAATTTGCCCGCCCGGCAGTTGTTGGAAGTTCATCTGGGGGCGTGAACGCTGCACGCCGCGCACGTACTTCAACTGCAAGTTCGTCGAGTACGTCAAGGATTTGAAGAAGGTCAAACGGCTCGGCTACAACCTGAACCAGATTCTGTTCGTCGACGACAGCGAGAACAAACTGTGCCGCAACTTCGGCAACGCCATTTACGTGCGGCCGTACTTTGGTGATGCGAGTGATAACGAACTGCCGCCGCTATGTCGTTATCTAGCGTCGATTCGTGAGGCGACGGACTATCGTGCGATTGAGAAACGCTATTGGCACAACCACTAGACTTCGGGCCGTTTGTGATTCTAGAAAAGACAGGGTTATTCGAGACGCACAAACTGAATCGTGTGCGTCAGAACCCGCTGCCGAGGCGGGTTGCCAGTTGGTCGAGCTGGCCCTTGAGATTGGTCAGCAGTACATGCGGGCTCGCGCCGCGGGCCAGTTCGGCGTAGAACGCCGGCGCACCGCCGCCCGAGCGCATCGTGGTGAGAATTTCCGCCGTCTGCTGCAACTGGCCCAGGTGCGTTTGGACGTCTTGCAGTTTGTTGGCGGCAAATCGGCTGTGTCGCCACAATCGCGAAACAACCAATACCAACCCGAGGATGAGCACTCCCTGTCCGCCCAGGGAAAGCCCCAGCCCCAGGTTCCAATAATGCAACTCATTGGCGTTTAGTGACCAGCCAATGAGGCCTAAACCCGCGGCCAACGTCAGTGTTCCGATGACGACGGTCAGCCAAGCCACAATTTGGCTCGCATCCGATCGCAGCGTTTGCGGCGGTGTGATCGGCAGTGGATCGGCGATGGCTCCCGCATTCGTTTGCGGTGATGTGAAGATCGGTTGGCTGAACAATTCGTGCGGCGGTTCGAAGCGGCGGCGGTCGGAAACAACGCCCGTAACCGCTTTCTTCACAGCTGCCGTGGGGCGATTTAGTTCGCGAGCCAGCGTCCGAACACGCCGTTCATTGAACCACTCGATGTCTGGAGCCGGTGTGGCGACTGTCGCCCGCGTTGGCTGTTCATCCAAAACGATGCCTTCATCGCTGATCCGCGCCTGAGTTGCCGCCTTTTGACTTCGCGCCGGCTGCTGGCAACGCGAGCACACGATACGGCCCGTGCTAGCGTGAGCGACACCGGGCGTTTCTTGTTGGCAGGTACTACACCACATACGGTCGAGCGAGCGAGAAGACGAGCGGCCAAATGCTAGCGATCGTGCGCAGCAGGTAGCGTGTATTTCTCAAATCGGCATGCTAACGTGGCAAACTGTAGCGATTTGGCAAGGAATGCAGCGTTCCGCGGCGTATCGATCTTCCGGCTCTTGACTCTCGACTCTACGCTCTCGACCCGTCCCCCATCGCCGCGATCATCGCCGCCACAACTGCCGGCTCGGCGGCAGTCAACGGCCCTGGATAGCGTACGCCCGACGCGGCCTTGTGGCCACCGCCGCCAAATTTCGCGGCCACGGCGTTGACGTCCAATTTCGATCGGCTGCGCAGGCTCACTTTTGTTTCAATGGGCGAAATCTCCAAGAACAACAGAGCCGCTTCAACGCCGGCCACACCCAGCAAGCGGTTGATCACATCTTCTGTATCCGTCGGTTCCGCGCCGACCGCGTGCAGGTCGTCTTGCGTGATCGCCGTCGAAAGCAGTCGCCCGTTTAAGTGTGATTTTACGTTCGTGAGAATCCGCCCCTGCAATCGCAAACGCGCTAAGCTATTTTTTTCGTAGAGTTCCGCGAAGATCGCATTCGGCCGCGCACCGGCGGCCACCAGCCGTGCGGCGGCCTGGAATGTGGGTTCTGTGACCGAGGAAAACCGAAACCAACCGGTATCGGTACTGATTGCCGCGAACAGTGGCGTGGCGATTTCGGGCGTTAACTTGACGCCCAGTGCGTCGATCGCTTGGAGAATGAGTCGGCCCGTGGATTCCGCCGTCGCATCCTTGAACGTCAACGCCGCTAGGTCGTCTTGGCTGACATGATGATCGATGTTGATTTTCTTGGATTTAGAAGTGCGGACGACCTCGGCCATGGGCCCGAGTTGCGACCATGCTCCCGTATCGACTACCGCCAATACATCACACTGGATGTCGTCCGCCGCTACGTCGCGGCCTAGCACCTCGACGTCATTTTCCGGATCGATGAACCCGATATGCGGCGGCACGCCATCGCCATTGATGATGCGAGCCGACTTCCCAAGTGACCGCAGCGCAAGTGCCAATCCCAAAGCGCTGCCAATCGCGTCGCAATCGGGCCGCATATGACTCGTGAGCACGAACGACTCTGCTTCGCTTACCAGCTTCGTGAATGGCCGCCAATCAATTTTCATGATGTTTATCTTCTGCGAGCCGGGGCGTCCCCCCGGCGATGTGTGTTGCCTTTGCCACGTCTCGCTGTAACTGCTCAACCAACGCGGCGGGCGATTCAAACGGCCGAATGTCTCGCAATCGCGCGAGAAAGTCAACCTCCAGCGGCTGACCGTAGAGCGTTTCGTGATATTCGATGAGATGCACTTCCACGCGAGCCACCGCGTCGCCAAATGTCGGGCTGGGCCCCACATGAATCGCAGCAGCATAGGCGGTGTCAGCCACCCAGGCCCTCCCGGCGTATACGCCCAAGGCGGGCAGCAACGTATCGACCGCGCTCAAGTTCGCCGTGGGAAAGCCGATTTTAGCACCTCGGCCCGCGCCATGTGTGACCATGCCGCGAATCCGATACGGGGCGGAAAGCATACCATTCGCGCGTTGCACGTCGCCGGCGCGGATCAAATCTCGCACGCGCGAACTGGAAACAATCGCTCCATTTTCCACGATGGGCTCTACCACATCGAGCGAAATTTCAGCGGTGACGGCGAGCTCTGCCAGCCGCTTTACATCGCCTTCGCGATTGTGACCGAAGTAGAAGTTTGGTCCCTCGACAAGTGCCTTGGCTGCCAGATGATTGCAGATGATTTCGTCAAAGAACTCCACCGCCGATAGGGCCAAGAGCGCTTCGTCCGTAGGGTACGCGACGATCCAGTCGACGCCCTGCGCCGCCAAGAGTTCAGCCTTTCGTTCGGTCCAGGTGAGCGGCGGTGGACATTGTTCCGGCCGCAGCAATCGCACCGGGTGCGGATCAAACGTGAACACAATGGCTGGTCCACGCACCGCAGCGGCATGCTCTAGCAGCCGCCGCACAATCGCCACATGCCCGCGATGGACGCCATCGAAGTTGCCGATCGACACGGCGCCGCCACGAGTTGACGCGGGTAGAGCATCGAGTGAGCGGATGACGTGCATCGTGAGGAGTGAGAATATTTTCGTGGAGCAGAACGTCAGAACCCGCGGAACGCGCGCGGCAGAAAATGGATGAGGTCGGTGGCGATCATCGATACCTGCCCCAACTCGGCAACGGCCAGGTCGCCCGCCAAGCCGTGCACATAAACACCCAGCCGCGCCGCATCGAACGGCGCCAATCCTTGGGCGAGCAGGGCGGTGATGATACCGGTGAGTACATCGCCGCTGCCGCCGGTTGCCATACCCGGGTTACCCGTGTGATTGATGCTGAACCTCGCGCCGTCGGCCACCGCAGTGTGGTGTCCTTTTAGCACCACGACTGTTTTGCCTGATGGATCATGCCGGGCCAATCCCGCTGCGGCCGAGGCTCGCTCCGTAGTGTCGGGCAGTTTACCTACCAGCCGTTTGAACTCACCCGGATGCGGTGTGAGCACGCGAATACCGCCGGGATGTTGCAAAACGCTGGGGTCTTCAGCCAACGCGAACAGGGCATCGGCATCGACGACCATCGGCAGCGGAACTTCGCGATAAAGCTTCTGTGCAAATGTTGTGAGTTCATTGCTGCGCGCGAGTCCCGGGCCTAATGCCAATACACTAGAATCTGCCGCAAGTTTGACAATCTCGTCGGCCGCGGTTGCCGCAAACTGACCGTCCTCATCGGGCAAACCATACGTCATGTAGCATGGGCAAATGCTGGCGACAACATCCTGCACGGATTGCGGCACCGCCAGCGTGACCAGGCCCGCGCCACTTCGCAGCGTCGCCAGTCCAGCCATCGCGATCGCGCCGCTCATGCCGCGCGACCCGCCAACGAGGAGCGCTCGGCCATAATCGCCTTTGTGACCGTCCGCCTTGCGGGGCGGCAGCATCGGCAAAGGCGACGAAGTCTGGTCATCGAGCGCGATCATACAAACTACTCATGGAAAGCGGCGGTGCGGGCATCGCTCATTCTCGCTGCAATCATTCCCGCTATGAACCCCGCCTTGAAACCGGCGTCGATGTTGACGACCGCCACGTTATTCGCGCAGCTATTGAGCATCGACAGGAGCGCCGATACGCCGCCGAAATTCGCTCCGTAGCCGATGCTGGTCGGCACAGCGATGATCGGGCACGCCACATAACCGCCCACCACGCTAGGCAGTGCGCCCTCCATGCCCGCGACCACGACAATCGCATCGGCATGTTGAAAGTCACTGAGCCGCTCGGGCAGCCGATGGGGCCCCGCTACACCCACATCGTGGATCATCGTCACGGCGACACCCATCCAATCGAGCGTTTCGCGGGCCTCTTCCGCCACCGGCAAATCGCCAGTCCCCGCGGAAATGATCGCCACACTCCCCCTCCCTTTTAAGAAGAGGCCAGGCGAGGGTTCTTCTGCCGCCTTGCTCCTTGCTCCTTGCTCCTTGCTCCTCGTGGCTCGCTCCTCGCGGCTTACGCGAAATGTTCGCCCCACCGCGTTGTATCGCCCTGCCGGAAATGCCGCGAGCAGCCCCGCGGCCTGTTCCGCGTCGATACGTGTGGCCAAAACGGGTTCGCCGTGCTCGAGCAGCAGCAAGACGATCGCGCGCAATTGGTCGATCGTTTTGCCAGGACCGTAGATTACTTCCGAAAAGCCGCAACGGCGACGCCGCTCAAAATCGACCGTGGCCGCGAGTGGAGATTCCTGAGGAGGGCTCATGCTCTCAGTGTAGTCGGCCGCCGTCCTACGAGACAGGCACCTATCAGCAACAAAACGAGCGACGTGGGTTCTGGGACGGCCACATCGGCCAATTTCGCCGCTGCAGCGATGGCTGAATCGCCAAAATGGGTTTGCCAAACAGAGAAGTCGCCTTCATCAATAATGCCGTTCCGATCACCATCTGCGCCCGAGCCGATTGTCACATTTTCTCCAAGAGAAGCTCGCCAGATGCTGTAATCGGCGGCATCGACAATCCCATTGCCGTCGTAGTCGCCGGGCAGTACCACCGTGAAGCTAATTGGAATCGTCACCAAGCCACCCTCCACGCCCTGGCTCGTGCTCGTGATGGTGATTACACCGCTCTTCAGACCTATTGTGGAAGTATCGAACGCAATGCTATGCGAATTGCCGCCGCCCAGGGCGAGATCGACTTGGTTAAGAAACGTTCCTGAAACACTTCCCGACGTCGTGAGAGAATAGTCGAGTTCATCGGCACCAATTGCTGCAATGACGTTGGCCGCATTGTTGACTGCCACGTTCAAGTTGAAGGCCTGGCCGAGGTCGAGAATTGTTGGAGTAGCCTCTGCCACCACGTTCATCACGGCGGGCACCTGGTAATCGGCGACGACGGGCAAATGGTCGGAAACGCTCCATAAGGCGTTGAGGATTTGGCTTTTCGAATACGACGTAACGCCCGGAAACGTCACCGTGTTTGACGCAGAGTTAATGTTGGTATTGTACGTCGAGCCGTTGTTGCCAAAGGCGTGGTACGAGTGCACGGTGCCAGACAGGCCCGCGGAAGTTGGGCCGATATAACTTAAACCCTCGCCATCCAGCATTTCGCCGGTGACTAATTGAAAATCAAAGCGGTCGTCCATGCCACCGCCAACAAGGGTGCAGCTGGTGTTGCACGGGCTTTGTGTGTGGACATCGGCAAAACTCGAGTTACTGTGCCACGCGCCCACCCGATTCAGTGGATCATTCGCTTGACCTGCGCCGGCTGCGGTTAGCGTACCCCAGGCCGGCTCCTGCGAATCGGAATAATAGAAATTGTGATCCCCCGCGTAGATGGCGTGCGTTCCTTCGCCCAATGCGTTGGAGTTGTTGCGAATGGCCGTCGCTTCAGCATTGCGCTGGTTTGCATTCGAACCTGGAGGGAGATTATCTAAACTGGCCTTGTAGTGGCTGTCGTAAATGTAAAGGTCAGCAGCACTCGTAGAATATCCGACGGGCCGAACACGATAGCGCAACGATTGACGCGGCGACGTGTTAAGTGCCGTTTCATCCGCCGCAGTGATTGCTTGGATTGTCTGCGTGCGATAAACGATTGTCTGCGTCGTATCTCCTGATCCAGTGCGATTACCCATCGCATAGGTAATGCCGGAATCGTTATAGATACTGTTGAGCAGCGACACGAACTGTTGCGTATCGGGCGACGGATTGTTCGCTCCCGCACCATTGATCGGCAGGGCTTGTTCTTGCAGTAGCAAGATGTCGATCGGCTTGGCGAATCCATTACGAGTTTCCTCACCGATCGATTTAAGAACGATATTCATTCCCGATCGAGGCGCACCGGTGGTGTTGTAGGTAACCACGCGAAGCTGAGCCTGTGCATGGAGAGCAGTCGCAAGGACGGCAAAAATTGCAATTATCGCTGTTGCGCACGAATACGTAATAAAAGCGCAGGATTTCATTGCAGGTGGCTTCATTGACATGGAACCTGTATTGGCCAAAACGCCATTTTAGCAGTTGCAATTGAGAATGGCGCGAAAAAAAGTGTGTTCCGTTCCCCCTATGGGTCACAACGTCGTGTCGAGCCAGAAAAGCGCGGGTGGCGTATTCACCTATCCCGTAAAACCAAAGTCCCCCCGGGAAACAACCCCGTCGGGTGTTTTACCTGTTCGATATACTGCATTTGATGCGGAAATTCGTTGTCAGCCGTCAGATTTCTGATAGATTAATAAGAGTCTTTCCAAATGGGAATAATTCGATACAAATACGCTCAAATGGGGCGGGCTAATCGCATTTTTGCCCATTTTGATAAACCGTATGCAGTGCTTTTTTCACGATTTTAATTAAGTTCTTCTAACACACACGTAGGCGTTTTTGGGAATAGCGAAAGGAAGTCATTTTGATGTTTGCGCAATCTACTAAGTGCCGTTTGCTGGCGCTTGCCGCCAGTATCGTATTGTTCGAGTGCTTCATGCCATTGGCCAAAGCTGCTGCTCCCTCCGGCACGTTCACCGCAGTTTTGAACGAGGGACGATCGAACGGCGACTCGATGAACTGCGTTACCTTTTTTGATACGAGCGCAATGAATACACCGTTATTCAGTGTTTACGTGGGGCGGGAGCCAGTCGGCAGCAACGAATGGGAAGAACCGGGCGCACTCGCAGTTAATCCTTCGACAGGCGACGTTTACGTTCTCTGTTTCGATAGCGGCACGGCCGCGACGGTTGGTACGAATGATCCGGCGGGAGATGTTCAAGGGGACTACGATCTGCTTAAGATCAATTTTGCGGCGGCCTACAATCATTGGTCAACAAATCTCCAAGGTCACAACTTGCAGGGGGAGTCACTCGTCACGGGCCCGGCCCCAACCGGAACGAACAACTCCAACAATCTCGATTACGTGACGTACGCCAATACGGCGGCCGATTTCAATGCATTCCATGCGAACCAGTTGGCACTGCCGGGAGTCGTCGAGAAGATCGGCCAAGTCGCCCGGAACTATATCGGTGGCGGCGATTTCTTTGACTATTCGCTCGACTTTGTTGACGACAGCCACCTGGTTGTCCTAGAAGATTCAATTACAGCATCCGCGACCGATAACGCGTTGGACGACCATTCGATTCGGTATTTGACCCGCGTTTCAACCTCGCCCGGGTTGGCAACTGCGGCAACTGTTACACGAACCGATGGAGGTACGAATTACATCAATGGCGGCTATGCCGGCGCCAACAGTGCATTGCCGCAATATGTGTCATTTCCGCAAGCCTCGACGCAATCTTGGGAATCCAAAATTGTGGAGCATGCCGGCGGTGGTACGGGCGATCCGTTCCTGCTGAATCTCGATCAAGTCGGCCACAGCGAACCGGAATCGATTGCCTATTTTAAAGATCCAAAGACGGGGGTGCGCGGGGTTTGGATTACAGAGGCAGATATGCCGGCCTCCGGTGATAACGTGGCGTTTATGCAGCTGGATAGCAATAACGAAACGGTTGGTTATCGACAGATTATCGGATCGAACAACCCCAATTACCTGACTCTGAGCAACAATCCAGCCGTCGGCGCGGATCTTAAAGGGCAGTCTGATAATGTGTTCGTCGATAAAGACACGGGCGACCTGATCATCGTTGAATCTGGATTCAACGACGTCGCCAACGGCGTCGATACGGTAGACCACGAACCAGGCGTGCTGCGGGTGTCCGTCAATTATGATAGCGCCGGTCAAATTGAATTCGGCACCTGGCAGCCGAAAATCTATCTGAACCCGACGAAGGATCCAGGGGCCACGGGGCTCGTGCGCGGCCATTGGTCCGATTACGACAGCGTCAATAATGTGGTTTACTTTTTCATGCCAGGAACCGGTACGGAAACGCCGCAATATGAAATGGATGTTTACGCACTGGATCTCGATACCGGTGTAACTACGTCGTATTTGAATGTTGACGACAGCGTCAGCCTATTTCTTAGTGATAGTTTTGGCGACAAAGTCGTTGCGTTCAACATGTCGGCAGGTCTAGCTGGCGATTACAACGGCGATGGCAAGGTCGATGTCGCCGACTATGTCATTTGGCGTCACAACCCTGGCGCTCACGGCGGCGACCCTGCTGGGTACAACGCGTGGCGCGCCAATTTCGGCGCTGTCGGCGCTGGAAATGGCGTTGGGGCCGGGGCCGCAGTGCCCGAACCGAGTTCCCTCTGCCTCTTGACGTTCGGCCTGGTTGGCGCGTGGTTGGGGCTGAGCCGTAAACGGAGCTGAATGCAAAGCGGTTCTCTCGGCATCAAACGTTGTCAAGCAATTTGAACAGGCGTTATTGAAGGCAAATTGAATCCAGGAGTTCGCTTTGTATGCATTTTATCTTTGTAAAGCTCGCTAAGCAGTTGCTTAGCAAATCGGCGGCAGTGTGCGCGCTAATTGTGGGTATGTTGGCAGCCTCCATATCCGTTGCCGACCTGTATGTTGTCCAGGTTGGGGATGGTGCCGCAGCTCTTTCCACAGCGAGCGCGGCTGCGTTTATTAAGAAGTTTGCCGATGCGGGCGGCTCACCCACAGCAACGATAAATCTTCCGACGGCTGACGCTGGATCGAATAAGGCGTTGACGCTATCAGGCTCTGCCACCTCGGAGGGCTTTCTCGCCCTCTCAACGAATGGTCAATATTTAACGATGGCTGGGTACGGCGTGGGCCCCGGTACTGCCGCTGTGGCGCAAACCGATTCAACGATTGTTAACCGAGTGATCGGTCGAATTGATGTCAACTCCGGCAGCGTTGATACGACCACGGCGCTGACAGACGCATACACGTCCGGCGGAGCAGCCTCGAATGCCAACATTCGTAGCGCCGTTTCTAGCGATGGGACTCAGTTTTGGACGACGGGAACGGCGGCTGCCGCCACAACGGCGAGTGCTGGTGTTCGTTACAGCGTATTGGGGGGAACGACGTCAACCCAGCTCAGCTCGACACCTACGAATACGCGGGTTGTGGGTATCGCGAATGGCCAACTGTACGTCACGACCGCGTCGGGTTCAAACATTGGTGTGAACTCAATTGGCACGGGATTACCCACCAGCAGTGGTGAGACGACGAGTTTGCTACCTGGCTTTTCAGCGGCGACGGGTACGGGAACCGCCTCCCCCTACGATTTTTGGTTTAAGGACGCGAATACTGTTTATGTCGCAGACGATCGCACTCAGGCCAGTGGCGGTGGAATTCAGAAGTGGCTGTTTAACTCGGGGTCTGGTAATTGGGAGCTGGCATATACGCTTGCCACGGGATCTGGGTCGAACTCGGGTGCCCGTGCCCTAGCCGGTTCGATTGTCGGTGCAGACACTATCTTGTATGCCACCACGACTGCTGCGTCGGCAAACCGCCTGGTGAAGATTGTTGATTCCGGCGCTGGAGCCGTGTATTCAGATCTGGCGACCGCTCCCACAAATACCGCCTTTCGTGGAGTCGAGTTCGTCGCAGCCAGCGTGGGTGTGCCCGGCGATTACAATGGCGATGGCAAGGTGGATGCTGCCGATTATGTTCTCTGGCGCGACAACCCGGTTAATTTTGGCGGTGATCCAGCCGGCTACAACACGTGGCGCGCCAATTTCGGCGCCGGGGCAGGAAGTGGCCTGGGAAGCTCGGCTGCGGTACCCGAACCGGCTTCGCTGGTGTTGCTGGTATTCAGCCTCGGTGTATTCACGATCCGCCGCCGCTAGAGCGATTGGCCCCAATATAGCCGGGCCGTCTCGGCCCGTCTTGCGCACATTGGCTAAGTCGCACGCCCGGCCGGAACGGCCGGGCCATTTCTTGCGCGTTCATTCGGCAGCAATCGTCACGAGTTCCTCGCTCACTGCTTCAACTTGCTTGGCGGTGAGTTGAGGCAGTTGCTCGGCATATCCGACGAGTAGAGCAAGATCTCCCAGACGGTTAATCTGACGAGCAACGCCATGCCCGAGGTAGTGCAAGGCTTCGAGCGCATCGGGCGTGAAGAGATCGCGCGTCGCGCCTGCGGCGGTCATTCGGTGGCGAACGTACTCGGCTGTTTCTTCGGCCGTGAATGAACGCACCAGGGCTTTCACGGCAATGCGTTCATCGAGGCTCGGCAGTCGGCCGACGGTCGAAATCAGGTTCATTTGACCGATCAGCACGAGCGTCATCATCGGTTTGCCGCTGTGCTCGAAATTCAACAACAGCCGAAGTGTTTCCAAAGCGCCGCAGTCTTCCAGAAGATGGGCTTCGTCGATCACGAGTAGGGCGTGTTTCTCTTGTTCGGCATTGCGGCGGAGGACGCCTTCGATTCGGCGAATACTTTCGTCGATCGAGTGCCGCGGCGATTCGACAGCCGGTGCTCCCAGCGTATCGGCAATGTACGCCAGCAGATCGCGGCTGGACATTTGCGGAAACACAACCTGCGCTTGTGGCGTGAAACTGCCGCCAAGTTCCTCGCGGAACAATTGCACCAGCATGGTCTTTCCCACCCCTGTCGGACCCGCCAGCAAGACGGCTCCGCGGCGGTTTTCGACCGCATACCGTAATTTCACGCGCGCCGCTTCGTGACTTTCACTGGGAAAGTAGATCGAGCGATCTGAGCCCGGCTCGAACGGCTGCGATCCAAGTTGCCAATAGTCGAGATACATCGAAGATGAGCAATCCAAAAGGAATAGCGGCACCAGGTGCGTCTAAGCGGCCTGCGGGCGGACCACGCGATTCTCGATAATTCCCAAAAACTCGCAGTTTGTGTGGCGGAAATACTCCTCAATCGTCGCGATATCGCGTGCGTCGGTGGCCCGCGGGCCGGCGACGGCGACGGCCGCATCCATTCCCATGTTCGCTACCAGTTCCAACAACACGGGTTGCGAGAGCGGGTCGAAGAACGTGCCCAGGTCGACGATCGCCAGGTCATAGTTATGCCGCAAGATTCCGGCCGTCACCGCTGCTTGCAGCCCTTCCGCGCGAAACTGCGGATCGGGCACCGGGCGGCCGCCCAGGGCTAGCAAATCAACTTTGTCATCGGCGGCTCGGACCACGGCATCGTTCAGCGGCGAAGTGTTCTTGAGAACTTCCTCCCAGCCGGCCGTCGGTACGACATCGAGCAGGTTTGCCAGTTGGGGATTGCGGAAATTGCCATCGCCGATGATTACGCGCCGCGACCGTGTGGCCGCACGCGAGGCCAGGCACAAGGTCGCTGTCGTGGCGCCTCCCCGCCGAAACAAGCTAAACACGCCAATCAGCGAATTTCCCTCACTGGCGCGCGACCAAAGCAGGCGATTTACGTTTTCCAGTTGTGGCCCGCATTGTTGCACGAGCGCGCGGCAAATCGCCGGCCAACGAAACGAGGCAACCGTCGTGCCGGGCTCGAATCGCGCACTTTCCGCCGGCTCGTCAAAGCGAAGATCTTGCGTCCGCTCGGTCTGCGACGAAATGTAGGAGGAAAGAGGCCGCTTTTCAGCTGGCAGACTGCGGCGGAGAGCGGCCGTCTTCCTGTTCGTCGTGTTGACCGTGGCGGATGCCATTTCCGCGCTCATTGCGGGCGTGGCCGGGCCGCTTGCGGCTTGACTCAACTCTGCGCTAGTCACTGACGGCGCACTGCCACGAGCCGGCTGCGGTTCGTCATGCCGATAGGCTTTGAGGAAGGCTTTGTTCGTCGTCGACATGGCTACCTGCTTTGCGTGCCGCGCTGAAATTCAACGAAACCGGGCAAGCTGGCAACTTCCGGAGTCGTCGACCCCTGTGTGTCAACATCGCCGCTGGCCGTCTTCAGTAAGGGCAGTTGCCGCGGCACACTATTGTCCGCGATTGGTGAGTGATCGGTTGTGCCCGGATGGGTGTCCTGTCGTTCGGCCACTTGCACTCGCGGCAAGACGCTGGGGTGTGCCTCCGCGGAAGCCGCCGAACCTGCCAGATGGTTCGTAAGCGAGGGAATAGGCAAAATATCGCCGCGCAAGTGGGCATAGCCACCGGGATCGCGCACGTCGCCAACCCGCATGCTGCTGCCACTTTCTGTCGGCGCGTTCACCGGTCCAACAGCCGTCGGCATGGGCAGCGGACGTTCAACGGACTTGTTGTTGGATGGAATTGTTTCGCGCTGGGCCGTCTTGGGCGGTTCCAGCGTTTTCTGGGAAGCTTCCTTGCGGAAGGCACTTAACTGGAACCACGTGCCCGCGGCCGCGAACAGCGTCGCAATCGTGACGAATCGCAGTAAGGGCGCCAGCGATTCGAGTGTTGTCTTGCGTCGGTGAAGGAACGTATTCGAACGCGGCAGGTGCTTCGTCTCGCTGCGCGGATCTTGCGCTCGCTGCTCTTTCGTCCGCGCCCAATCGAATACGTGCGGGTGCGGTTTCTGCGCTTGCCGCGGAGCATACACGAGTTCCGAGCGAAGCGAATACCGCGGGCCGGGGCGACTTTCGCCGGCCGCCAGCGAATTGGCTCGCTCTGTTTGCGGCGGATCGATTCGGTAGCCCGTCTTCGCCAACGACTGGGTCGAGTTCTTCGTGGAAAGCCGGCCAGGCGATACCAAAGGCAGTTGTGCCAAAATTGGCACCGCCCCGATGGATGGCTGACGGCCTTTGCCTTCGATCGCGGAAGTGTGAGTTGAGGAATCCATCGGACGACCTGCTGCAAAAGGACTTTCGCAATCCAGTGCCGCGCAGCGCGTGCGCGGAATGGATCGCTACTTTGGCACTGTCTGTATCGGGAACCAGTTGTGCCGCCCTTGAGGATTGCAGCAATTACGAGAAAGAATGTGGATTCAAGGTGCCAGCGGTGCTGTCGCCCATAACCTGAATGGCGTGCGCGAATCATCCGTCGAACGAGAGGCTGCTAGCAACGTGCAGTTGGCGCGCTCGCTAGCGAACCCGAATATGACCGACACGGGATGGCATGACGCGAAAGTTCAATGAGGTTACTTCCGCCAATCCTTCGCGAGCCAAATAATCGCCGTTCCATCGCGGCTCGAGGTGAGCACGTTCAGCCCATCGGGCGAGAAGCTCACGGAAGTGACCTCCTGCGTGTGGCCGGGCAGCGAGAGAATTTCCTTGCCCTTCGCGGTGTCCCACAGCTTGGCGGAATTATCCTGGCTGCCAGTCACTATGCGGCTGCCATCCGGCGAGAACGCCACGGATGTAACCGATGCCGTATGGCCTTCCAGCACGCGGAGCTTCTGGCCTGTGGCCGCATCCCAAACGATCGCGGTTTTATCTTGGCTGCCGGTGACGATCTGCTTGCCATCGGCCGAGAACTCGCCACATAGCACCGCCCAAGTATGGCCGCTGAGCGGCGCGCCGATAGGCTGGCCCGTCGCCCGATCCCAGAGCCGAGCCGTCTTGTCGCCACTCGCCGTTAGCACGCGCGTACCATCGGGCGAAAAGGATGCTTCCAGGATGCGTGCCGTGTGGCCCTTGAAAATCACGCCCGTCGGTTTGCCGCTCTTCACATTCCACAGCCGCGCCGTACCATCATCGCTGGCGGTGAGCAATTCCATGCCATCGGGTGAGAATGCCACGGAATTGATGTAGCCTGCGTGGCCACCATCGAGCTTGCGGATGGCTCGGCCGGTGGCGATGTCCCAAATCTTCGCGGACTGGTCCCAACTGCCCGTGGCGACGAGTTTGCCATCGGGCGAAACCGCGGCCGAAGCCACCGCTCCATGTGGGCTGTAGCGTAACACTGGGCGACGCGAGCTGAGGTCCCACATCTCGGCATCGTTGCCGCCGATGGTGAGTAGGTGGCGGCCATCGGGAACGAACATCGCCGCCCACACTTCGCCGCCGAGCTTGTTGAAATCGAGCAACAATTGCGTCGTATCCGCATTGCCGCCTGCTCCGGCACCGGCAGCGACGGTTACCGCCGAGATGTTCCAAAGCCGGACCGCTTTATCTTCGCTCGACGCCAGCACGACCGTGCTGCCATCCGGCGAGAAACCGCCCGAATTGAAGGGCTTACCCGGCGACTTCACCGAGGCCACCAGCTGCGCATCGGCGATCCGCCACACCCGCGCCACGCCATCGTCGCAGGTTGTAATGGCTAGTTGGCCATCGGTGGAAAGGTCGAGAGATGAAACGTAATTGTCATGCTTGAGTACCAGTTGGCGATTCTCTTCACCGGTAGCCAAATTCCACTGTGCGCAGGTATGATCGCCGCTCGCCGTGAGTAGCACCTGGCCGTCGGGACGAAAACGAATTGCCGATATCGCACCGTTGTGGCCAATCAGTTCGCGCTCGAAGACCCAATGTCGCGCTGCACCTGCGACTGCGTTTTCTAGCCGCCACAGCCGCACGTTGCCGCGGCTGTCACCACTGGCCAGCCGATCGCCGCTCGGCGCAAACCGCAGTGCCGAAATCTCGGCCGCATGCCCGGTAAGGCCGCCCAGCGATTCGCCCGTAATGGCGTTCCACAAACGAATATCGTTGCCCAAGCTACCGGTGGCCAGCCAGCGACTATCTGGCGAAATGGCCAGTGTGCCAATGCGGCCCGTCGGCGTAAGCACGGCCGTTTGCGTGCCAGCCGTGACGTCCCACACCCGTACCGAATTGTCGCCCGCACCGGTCGCCAAATGTTTTCCATCGGCGTAGAACACGGCGCCGGAGACCAGAAAATCGTGGCCTTCCTGGAATCGCCGCAACGGCTTGCCCGAGGCGGCGTCCCACAAACTTGCCGTACGATCGCGGCTCGCGGTGACAATCCGCTGACCATCATGCGAGAACCGAGCGGCCAGCACCGCATCTTCGTGACCAGCGAACACCGTGGCATGCAGCACACGAACTTCCTGATAGCCCCGCACGTTCCATAGATGCACGCTTTCATCGTCGCTGCCGGATAGCACCATTTGGCCATCGGGCGAGAACACACACGACCGCACGGCGCTGCCGTGGCCGCGCAGGGCTTTCACCATTTCGCCAGCGGCCACGTCCCATACACGGATCGAGTTATCCTCACTTCCGCTGAGCACCAGTTGCCCGTTCGGTGAAAACGCGACCGATCGCACCGGGCCGCCGTGCCCGGCCAGCCGCAAGTAGTTCGGTTTGGCGTCCGGCTGACCATCCAGCCGCTTGCCGATGTCAACAGGTTTGACAGTGTCCGGATCCCACACCATGACGAGCTTGTCGTACCCGCCCGTGGCGACCAGTTTGCCGTTCGGCGAAAACCGCGCGCTGTACACGGCACCGTTGTGCCCTGTGAATTCGGTGATTTGCACGAAGTTCGCACTCCGCTCCGCGTCGCGGCTAAACGACTGCGGATTGCGTGCGGTGTTCGATTCGTCCTTTCCACCTTGCTCCTTGCTCCTCGCTCCTCGCTCCTTCCCCCACACAATTGCCTTACCATCCTGACCGGCCGTAACAATGCGATTGCCGTCGGGCGAAAACTCGGCCGCCCATACCCACCAACTGTGGCCGCGGAGCGCTTGCTGCTCGGCGCCAGTGGCTACGTCCCAAATGCGTGCCGTATTATCGTACGAGCCGCTCACCAGCTGCCGACCGTCCGGCGAATAGCGGACGCTCAACACACCATCGGTGTGACCTTTGAGCGTTTGTAGCACGCGGCCATTCGCCGCATTGAGGATTTGGATTGTCTTATCGCTACTTCCCGTCGCGATCTGTCGACCATCGGGCGAATAGGCGACGGCGAGCACATACTGACCATGCGGCACTTCAAAGCGAACAGCACCCGATTGGACATCACGCACCGTTACTTTTCCCGCCAAATCGCCCGATACGAACGACTTGCCATCCGGTGAGTAAGCGACCGAATTTACCGGCCCCCCAGCTTTGTAGGTTGCGGCACCCAACTGGCACAAATGTTCCAGCCGGCCCCATTCCCAGTTGCGCAACTTCGGATCGCTTGCGTTAAGCAGTTGCAGCGCGAAGTCATACGCATTCTCGTTGATTTTCGCGTCCGCCAGGCCGATCGTCGCGATATACTTCTCGTACTCTTCCGCCTGTTTTGCCAGCGTTGCCTTGCGTTCCTCTTCCTGAGCAATATTCCGTTGCTTCACTGCCTCTTGCGTTTGACCGACGGCAATAACTTCCTGCCGCTTGGCTTCCGCTTCGTTCTTTTTTGCAATGGTCGATTGCTCTTCGGCACGCGTGCGTTGACTGTCGGCTTCGGTCTTCTGTTCGACCGCGATCTTGCGTTGGTCTTCGGCGATGCCGCGTTGGTGCTCGGCATCTTGCCGGGCAACAACCGCTTTGTTCCGTTGTGCCCGCACGCTGAAGAACGCAATGGTGACGGTCGTTACCACGGTGGCAAGTAGCGCGGCCACCGCCATCTTGGCCATCCGCAGCCGGCGCTGCCGGGCGTTCCGCTCGGCCCGCGCTTTGTCGATGCTTTTGAGCAGCGTCTGGTGCTCGGCATTATTCGAGTCGAGCAGTGAGGCGGCCAAGTCGAGGTCGCCCTTCTGCAAGGCCGACGTGGCGTAATCGCGCTGCGTTTCCGCGAGCAACGACTTCGCCCGGTGGTTCGCGTCCCATAGCGTGAGCGATTCCTGGAAGCCATATAACGCCCGGGCAAATAATTGATAATCATCGGCCGCCCGCGCTTTTTGCAGATTCTGGTTGGCGTGAGCGGAGAGCACCAGGCTTTCTGAGTGCGATTGATATACGCGAACCGCTTCCTGAAATTCTTTGACAGTTTGATACCGATCGCTCTGCCGCGTCGACATCGCCCGCAGCGCGATCTCTTTCAGTTCGCCATCATAACGAATCGGGTCGATGCGGTTTTGCGACGCGGCCATGAGGCACTGCATGACGTCGCGCCCTGAATGGGGCGGAATGCCGCCAATGATTTCGTACAGAATCGCACCCAGCAGATAAACGTCACTCGTCTTATTGATCGCCTCGACCGGCCCTTTCGCCATTTCGGGCGACATATAGGCCGGCGTGCCACCCAGGCTATCCGATTGGTAAACCGTATCAACGTGCGCAAATTCCGGCGTGATGCGGGCGAGCCCCCAGTCCATGACGAGCACTTCGCCGTAATCGCCGAGCATCACGTTTTCAGGCTTCAGGTCGCGATGGATCACGCCGCCAGCATGGGCGAACGCCACCGCATCGGCGACGCGCAGCAGAATACTGAGGTTTTCGTCGATCTGCTTCTGATGAATAACCTTGTCCCAGGGCGTACCGCGGACGCGTTTCATCGAGTAGAACAGCGCACCCTCGTCGTTCGACCCGAGGTCGTAAATCGGCACAATGTTCGGATGATCGAGCTCGCCCGTGACGACCGCTTCCGAAATGAACTTGTCGCGCTGCTCCTCGCGAATCTTGGCCGAGGGCTTGAGCATTTTCACGGCGACCGTGCGGGCGATCGACGATTGATGCGCCGCGTAGACGACCCCCATGCCGCCTTCGCCGATGATGTTGAGCAGTTCGTAGTCGGGAACATCGGCTGGCGATGTCGGCGGCGGGCCGCCGTTCTGCCGCTTTTCACGAACGTACCGCGACTTCACGGGAAGCGACGAACGGAACCCGCTCGTGACCGTCTCACGCTGCCGAATCGTGTGACTCTGCTTCGTGCCCTGGTCGAAGGTATCACGCCATTTTGAATCGAGTTGCCGTGCGTCCGCAGGCGACATCGACAGATCGATCGTCTTATCGCTCTCGAGCGAATGGGTCGACCGGCCGGTCGCTTTGGCAGGCGATTCCCCAACGGGTTCGACCAACGGCGGCAAAGGGAACTCGGTCGTCATGTCCGTCCGCTCGGAAACCGTCGGCATCTTTGGCAAGATCGGCGGTGTCGGGGTGCCGGTCGGCTCTGGCGACGCCAGGTCCGCCGATTCGATTGATTCAATCGTCGGCGCTTCAGTCCGCGATTCGCCCACGGAGGGATGTTCCTGGCGATACTGATCCAGATCGAAGAAGTTTGTTAGCTCGATCGTCGCCCCGACGTCCTTTTCGGTATCGGTGACCTCGATATCGAGCGACTCGCCGCTGGCTTCGCTCGTCTTGAGCTGGCCGCTCTCATCGCGCATTCGGGTATCATCGATGGTGCGCGGGGCCAATTTGCGCAGCATCACACCGCAGTGGGGGCATTTGCCCGCGACCACTGCTATGGGATCGAGTTCTCGTTGACAAGCGTGGCAAATTCGCATCGTTCATTTGGCCAGCCGGGTTCGTCTCTTAGCTCGCCGGCCGACACCCACCATTTTAACTACCAGTCCGTAAACTACGACCGATTTGTGGCGAAAAGGGTACAAAACCCGCAAAAAGCAAGTTAAGCCGCTAATGTCCGATAATCAGTTCAAGAATAGGGATAATTAGCGAAAAATCAGCGTTCCTTAGCGGTTCCGCGTCGGAAGTCCTGACGCATTTCGCGCGTTATTCCATTCATCCAAAAAACAGCTACCTAGACAGCCGGACCCGGCCCGCTCGCCGTAGTCGCTTCCAGGCCCGTTCGTCGGCCTGGTCGAACGCTGCCGCCAAATCGCGCCGCCAACTGCCTTTTCCCGGTGTCACGTATCCTAATCCCGCCAGAGCCACTGCCCACCGCAAACGAGTCGCACTCGGTACGGCAACAGGTTCATCCTGCAAATCTGTGGCCTGCCGTGGCTCGACTGCATTTTCCACCACAACGGGACTCACGGGGACTGCCGGCAAATTCCGCGCTCCCGCCGGTTTTTCCACCGGCACGCGTTCCAACTGGGGATTGTCCTCCAGTGGCTGCGCCTGCAGCTGCTGCGCACCTTCCGGCGGCCGATCGCGCGTGCCTTCGGAACTATCCGAGGGTTCAATCGCCCGGCCACGCCGCACGTATACATCGATCACCAGCCGCCGCGAGTTGTTATCCGTGCGAATCAAATAAATTTTGTAGTGCCCGTCCGGCAACGTGGAAATCAAACCGCGCAAGTCGGCGAGCGCCTCATCGCGCAGGCGATATCGTTGCACTTCCTTGCCTTCCGGCGAAATCACCACCAACTCCAAGTAGCGGTCCGATGTGGCCACCGCCTCACTGGACACCACGCGCGTGCTCGTGTTCTGCACACTCTGCAGCGTCGACGATCCCTGATCGATGAACACCATTGCTGCTTGCGTCGGCACGTATTCCAGCCGCGGCACGTCCGGCGTCGTATCAATGGCGACAAAGATTTCTTGAATACCCGGATTGGCGATCGCGATGCTCGCCGCATCGGTCCCCAGATTGTCATCCATTACCGTGACGCCGATCGGAATATCCTGCGTTGGGTGCAATGGATCGGGCGGGCCCAAATAGCGATGTTGGATATCGAACGAACCGGTCGATGCGATGCCCTCGTTGCCCGTTGTGCGCACCGACTGCAACACGGTCGTCTGGGTCGAAAGGAACGGATCGCCCACTGGGCCTTTCAACATCAGCGTGACGGTTTGAACCGTATCATTGTTGCCGCTCGGGTCATCACCCCAATTGACGACGTATTGATATGCTTGCGGCACGACGCCCGCATCATTCAGCGACGCCTGCGAACCAACGAGTGTCAACACGGGCGGCTTTGAAATGTCGCTCACCGTCACCGTGAACTGCAGTGGCGTCATAGCCCCTGGCGGCGTGACGAGCACCGTGTACGTGCCCGGCTGGGCATACGTATGGACCGCATCGATGCTGCCATCACCCCAATTGATGATGTGCGTGAACGATTCGTGCAGCCGATCGGTCACCGTGGGCGGCTCGGCCGGGTTCGGGTTGGCCGTATTGTCGAAGCCGACATCGCTGTATTGCAGCTGGATGTGCGTGAAACCCTCATGCGTCACATCGGTACCTTGGAACGGCGGATTCGCGCCGTCAGGCTGAATCACGGGAGCCACATTGTTCACATGCACGAAGAATGTTTGCGTGTCGCTGCCGTTATCGTCATCGTGGATCGTGATCGTCACCGTGTAGGTACCGTCATCGGCATAGATATGCGAGCCGCCAAATGAACCGGTGGACGGCGTTCCCGGCGCGCCATTCGCATCGGGTGTGAACGCGCTGGCGACTTCCTGCCGACCATCGCCCCAATTGATATCGTACGTGAATGATTCGACCGTCTCGCCGCCGTTACTCGGATCGAGCGTATTGAGCGGGTTATCGAACCCGGGATCCGAGTAGTTCACGTGGAAATTGATCGAACCGGCTTCGTTAATTGTGAGCGAACTCGACGAGAAGTTGGCCAGCGTCGGCGCGACGTTCTTCACTTCGATCGTAAACGTGCGGGTGACGAAGTTGGCCATGTCATCGTCTTTGATCGTGACCGACACGGTGTACGTGCCGTTATCGGCATAGGTGTGCGAAGCTCCCGGGAACGTCGCAGTCGTCGGGCCTTGGAAGGGCACGGCTTGAAACTCGGCCAAAGCGAGTGGTTCGGTCGTTGTGCCATCGCCCCAGTTAATCGTCATCGCCGACAGCGTTTCGGCCGTTTCGCCGCCGTTCGCAGGATCGAGCGTGTTGAGCGGGTTATCGAAACCGGGATCGGTGACGCCCACGCCCAAACCGTTCAGCGTGAACAGCTGGCCTTCATTCACCACCAGGTTGCTCGTGCCGGTGAGCGTGGGTTCGACGTTGTCGACATGCACCTTGAACGTAGCGACACCGACGCCGCTGTTGTCATCGTGCACGGTGACCGTCACTGTGTAGTTGCCGTCATCGGCATACGTATGGCTACCGCCAATCGTGCCGCTCGATGGCACTCCCGGCCCGCCGTTGACGTCGGCAATGCTCGCGCCCACGACCGCATCGCGGCCATCGCCCCAATTAATGTCGTACGTGAACGATTCTGCCTTTGGATCACCAATCGCCGGCGGTGAGAAGGGATGGCTGTTGAGCGGGTTATCGAATCCGGCATCGGTGAACGTGGCCAGGTTGGCGAAGTTCACCGTTTGGCCTTCCAAAATGCTCTGGTTGCCGTTGGGCGTGGTGACAATTGGATTCACATTCGTCACTGTGACGAGGAATGAACTCGTGCCAACGCCACCGTTGTCGTCGTGGACGGTTACGGTCACCTTATAAACACCGTCATCGGCATACGTGTGGCTGCCGCCGATCGTACCACTCGATGGCACGCCCGGCCCGCCATTCACATCGGCGATGCTCACGCCCGCGACAGCATCGCGGCCATCGCCCCAGTTGATGTCGTAGGTGAATGTCTCATTGAGTGGATCGACGATATTCGGCAACACTGGGCCGTTCGGGTTCGCCGCGTTATCGAACCCCGCGTCTGTGAACGTCGCCAAATTGCCGAACGAAACCGTTCCGCCTTCGGAGATGTTCTGATTGCCGTTCGGCGTCGTGACGACGGGGTTGCGGTTATCAACATGGACAATAAACGAAGCCGATTGGCTGCCGCCATTGTCGTCGTGTACCGTGATGGTCACCGTGTAGTCGCCGTCATCCGCATACGTGTGGCTGCCGGCGATCGCACCGCTGGAAGACATGCCCGGGCTGCCATTCACATCGGCAACGCTCGCGCCCATGATGGCGTCGCGGCCATCGCCCCAGTTAATGTCGTAGGTGAACGACTCATGCAGCGGGTCGCTAATCGACGGCGGATCGGCAGCGTTAGGATTGAGCGGATTATCAAAACCTGGGTCGGTGAACGTCGCCAAGTCGGCAAACGAAACGGTATCGCCTTCGAGAATCGATTGGTTGCCGTGTGGCGTAACCACCACCGGGGCCACGTTGCTAGCCGTCACCGTGAACGAGGTGGTTCCCACGCCGCCGTTGTCGTCGTGCACGGTGATCGTGACTGTGTATACGCCGTCATCCGCATACGTGTGGATGCCGCTAATTGTGCCGGTCGAGAGCACACCCGGGCCGCCGTTTACATCGGCTACGGCCATGCCTGTAATCGCATCGCGGCCATCGCCCCAATTGATGTCGTATGTGAACGACTCCGCCTTGGGATCGCCAACGGCTGGTGGCGAGAAGGGGTTATTGTTGAGTGGGTTGTCGAAGCCGGCGTCGGTGAATGTCGCCAAGTTCCCCAACGATACCGTGCCGCCCTCGGCAACCGTTTGATTGCCGTTGGGTGCCACGACGATCGGATTCTGGTTGCCGACCGTCACCTGGAATGTCTTGCTATTGGCACCGCCGTTGTCATCGTGGACAGTTACCGTGACCTTGTAAACGCCGTCATCCGCATAAGTATGGCTGCCGCTAATTGTGCCGCTCGAAGGCACGCCGGGGCCACCGTTCACGTCGGCCACGGCCATTCCCACAACCGCTTCGCGGCCATCGCCCCAGTCGATGTCGTACGTGAACGATTCGTGCAGCGGATCGGCAATCTGTGGTGGATCAGCGGCGTTCGGATTAAGCGGATTATCGAACCCGGCATCGGTGAACGTCGCGAGGTCGGCAAAGCTGATCGTTTGACCTTCCAAGATGTTTTGATCGCCGTGCGGCACGTGCACGACCGGTGCGCGGTTGCCGACCGTCACCGAAAACGATTCGGTATCGCTCTTGCCATCCTTGTCGGTCACGGTGACTGTTACCTGATACACACCGTCGTCGGCATACAAGTGTGTGCCGCCCAAAGTTCCGGAGCCCACGCCTTGGGCAACGGTCGCATTCTGCGTCGGGCTGCCATCACCCCAGTTGATTGTTGCCGTGTGCGTGTCGAGCGTGCCCACATCGGTGAATGAGCCGATGGGCGGCGCGCCGTTCACGCCGCTCAAATCGAGCAAATCGCCTTCGAACACATTCTGCGGTGCTGCAACCGTCAGCACCGGCGGCACATCGTTGACGACCACCGATGCCGTGTATGGACCACTCGCATCCAGGTCATCATCTCGCACGACGAACGACACGTTGTAGGTATCCGATGGTGCGGTTGTTGGACCATCGTCGAGGTATTTGTGGGTGAGGGTTAGCTGTCTCGTGGCCGCGGTCCACTGATAGGTTGTGCTGCCAAGCGTGCCGGCCGCATCGACCGAACCCAAGCCCGCGATCGTCGTGCTCGCCCCGTCCTGCCAGTTCGCTTCGACTTGAAAGAAGTCCGTGGCGCTTGGGTCGACGATCGTCATTTTGACGGTCGCCGCATCGTTTTCATTGATCGTATCGCCTGTGATGTTTGTGAGCGTCGGCGCCACGTTCTGCACATGGATCGTCGTGGTGTAATCCGTGAATTGGCCGTCCTTGTCGATAATCCGTCCGGTCACGATGTGGTCGCTCGGCCCATCGCCCAGAATGGTCGTGCTCACATTCTGGCTTGTGCTCGTCACCGATCCGGCGTAGGTGCCGTTACCCACATCGAATATGCCGTCATTATTAAGGTCGTAAGAGTAGTGGAATCCGGCCAGCGTATCCGCACTGCTGGGGTCGAACGGATTGCTGAACGAAACGGTGGCCGGTGACCCCTCATTAACCGGACCATTGTTGGCGAACGTCGCCGTCGGTGCGACTTGTCCCACGATTACGTGGAACGTGTCTGAATCGCTGCCGCCGTTGTTATCGGTGACGCCAACCGTGACCGTATATGTTCCTTGGTCGGCGTACGTATGCATTCCGCCCAGCGCGCCAGCGCCCAGGCCCTGAATGATCGATGCATTTTCCAGCGGGCTGCCGTCGCCCCAGTCGATCGTTGCTGTGTGCGTGTCCGCAAGATCGGTATCGATGAACAGCCCAATGGGCGGTGCGCCGTTCGTGCCGCTCAAATCGAGCAGTTGCCCTTCATTCACATGCTGGTCGAGCGGCACGACCAGCACCGGATCGGCATTCAAGGCCGCACCTTGTGCGACGTCCGCACTCTGCGAACCAGCCATGCTGGCGCGGGGGGGTGGCGTCCAATCAATCGTGACCGGCGACTGCGTGGTTTGTGTATCCGCCGTGGACGTTGTCGCCGTCGTATCCGTTGATGTGACGGCCGTTACGACCAGTGATTGAACGGCCGCATCCAATACTCGCCGCCGTTCCAGTTGTCGCACGCGCAATGCCGTGCGCGAGTGTCGACGAGATCGCCGCGCGGCGCGGCCCGAGAGCCGCGACCCACTTAACCAAGAAAGTCGCATCGTGAAGAACCCTGCCAGAGAAGAGCAATGAGACGCACAGCCCAGCCAAGTTCCGGCGTTGGCGGACAATTTGGGGCAAAACGCTGTAGTCTCCATTATCACGACAAAACCGCGATAATGTCAAACTTTCAGTTTGGCCGTATCTCCTTGTGAGATAACGGTTTGTGGCAGATTACGATTGTCGGGCTGGCTCTTGGTGCGAACTTGGGTGGCGTGTAGCGCGCAACGTACTGCCAGCCGAAGTTCGCGGTCCGACTCAATCTCGCCACCGGAACTGCCGAAACAAGGGAGCGCCGAACTCTTTTCACAGATCTTTTCCGATAGCGATGCCTGCACATGCGTACGAAGCCCATTCATCAGCCCTTGCGGTGTTTTGCCCGAGCTGCCGATCCGCTGCTCATGCTCATTTGTGGCATCGCGCTCGTCGTGTTTTCGCGTGGCCAAGTGACCGCCGAGACAAAAGGAAAGCAAGCCGCCAAGATCATCCCGGAAATCGCCAATCCGTTTAGTCCAACGGTGCAGCGAATCGCGAAAGATCCGCTCGATGTCTTTCCGCGTAGGGCTCCAGTGGATGCCGCAGCTTATGCGTCAACTGATTCGCAAGCCATTGCCGCGCAGGCCGCCTATGAGGCTCCGACGAAGGAAGAAGCAACTTTACCTGCGCCTGCGGACGCGAATGCCAGAAATCAGTCTCCGAAAGCCACTGGCAACTCAAAAGCTCCGTGTGCCGCGGCTAACTTCAAACCGCTCACACAGCTTGGCATCAATATCGCGCAGCCGGCCGGCCAGATGCCGACCGATTACGCCACGATTTGTTGGCAACAGATCAACGCAGGCCCCAGTGGCGCGTGCCGCTGCTGGCCGATGACTTGCTACCAATGGGATGCCACGTGCCTATGCTACCGACCGTTGTACTTCGAAGAAATCAATGCCGAACGCTATGGTTACGATTGCGGGTTAGGTCGGTTCGGTTGCTGCACGAATTGCCTGCAGTCGGCCGTCTCGGCCGCACACTTCTTTGGTACAATACCGGCCGTGCCGTATTGCCTGTCGGCCCATCCGCCGTGTGAATGCATCTACACGCTGGGTTACTACCGCGCCGGCGATTGCGTACCGTGGCGGTGCAACTGGCCGCCCTGTGATCCAGTTGCCGCGGTATCCGCCGGCGGCATCTATACTGGTCTCATCTTCGCGATTCCATAGTAATGGATCAGGAAATTCATACGGTTGTGACGTTAGGCGGCTTGGTTGCTTCAGCGAGCAGGAGCACATGTGGCCCGCTCTCACATTGGCACGCGAAACGTTTGCACGATCATTCGCCACAGACGACGAGCGAGTGTAATTCGCTCCGTCGCCACTTTCGCTTTGCCACGCCCGCCAATCACGAGATTCTGGGAAGGCTCCGAGTCGAACCGCACGCGGACCTCATAGTGCGCACCCTCATTGCCGGGTGCAATCAAGCCGGTAAACAGCGGCGAAAGGTCGGCGCGTACGGCAACCGCGAGATTGTCATTTTGCGCTTCGTGCCGGGCCACCTCAACGACTTCCCCCTGGAGCACTTGGCCCGGCAACTGCTCGATACGCAGACGTGCTTTCTGCCCCGGCTGCAAAAACTTCACCGCGCCGTCATCGACGAGCAGCACCGCCGTTAGCTTTCTGGCGTCCCCAATCAGACATACGAGTGTGCCCGGCTCAACATGCGCGCTACGCTCCTTCGGATCCAGTAGCGATCCGGTCCATGTCACCAACTGTGTAGGGTGGGCACTGCCCACCTTCTCATCCCTTCTTGGCGCTGGTATCACCGAGCCATCTACCGAAGCCGTAAGTAGCAACTGCGTTGCCTCACCGCGTCTTTCCGCTAACCTTCGCTCGGTGTCCGCTAGCGCGGCCCGTGCTGTGAGAAGTTGATCGTTCGCTTCGCGATCGACTCCACGTAGCCGCTCCAAGTGCTCGACGCGCAAGTGGCGCAAATCGCGCTCGCCTTCGAGTTGGGCCAATTCGACAGTGATGTCGATGTTTGACAACCGCCCGATTACATCGCCACGCTTCACCTGGCTGCCGGCGGGTAGTATTGAATTGAGCGTGCCGCCCACTTTCGCATAGATCCGAACCGCATCTTCCGGCATCAGGACGAGCGGCGCTGCAACATAATAATTGACGGGCAGCGCCAGCGTGCCGATGATTCCCGCGAAAACCAAGCCTGCCACGATTGCCAGTCGGTCGCGGCGGATTTCGCCACGCCGCACCGGGTTCCGCGCGAGTTCCGCGGCTGCTTTCACGGGTGCGACGAGTGCGCTGCCGACGACAACGCAGCCCACCATGTAGGCCAGGTTCTCCAGCCGATACGGCGCAAGTGTTTTCACCAAGCCCCACACGATCATCACGCAGACCGCAGTTAAATAAACTTTCGAGAGGACGGCATATACGGCCAGCCACGGTCGCTGCGCTGCCGGCAACAGGGGATCGTCTGCCGTCGGTTGCCCCAACAACCATTCCGACCAAAAGTACTGCAATGACTCACGCGACCGCTGCCACAAATTAGGTACCTCGACGAAGTCGGAAAAGACGTAGTAGCCGTCGTATCGCATGAGTGGATTGCCGTTAACCAGCAGCGTGTTCAGCGTACAAATGACCATGATATTCAGCGCTATGAACTGCATGATGCCGGGCTGGGCGTACCACCATACGATGGTCGCGATTGCGGCAAGCACAAGCTCAACGAGTACGCCGGCCGCCGATATGGCAATGCGCCGCCCTTTGTTTGGCAGTCGCCAGGCATCGGTCACATCGCAATACAAGCACGGCGCGAATACGAGCAGCATGAACCCAAGTTCGCGCACTTCGCCGCCAAAGTGTTTACAAACCAGCGCGTGCCCTAATTCGTGCAGTACCTTCGCAACGCCGATGGCCGCCAGCAACCACGGCAAGTTTCGCCAATCCAGCAGCGCTGAAATTTCTGGTAGCCGCTCGCGAAAATCATCAAAATGGCCGACCAACAGCGATAGCGCGTACAGCACAACGGCGGCCGCAAGAGCGATGGCCAGCGGCGAAAAAAGCCACCGGCAGCGGTCGTGAACTGCTGTTAGAAACGCATCCGGGTCAACTCCGCGGAACCGCATGCCCAGCAACCCCGTCCACGAGAAGAGTAGTCGCCGTGTCGTCTCCCGTTCGCGCCGTTCCAGCAACTCGCGGCCCTGACCGGTCGCGTCGCTCATCAGCAGCCCTGCCGAGTGGAGCCGGCTGATGAACTCCCAAATCTTGGTCGGCGTGATCGTCTGGGGGGAAAACTCGCGCTGGAATAGCCGCTGCAATTCCGCGAGCGTGACTGGTTCGCGCAGCCAGTCGAGCAGCGCATATTCCTCCGCCGAAAATTGAAAGTGCTCGAGTGTAAGCGGATCCTTCACGATCCACGAAGCCCCGCTTGCACTCTCGACGCGCGTCGCCAGCAAATCCGCCCGCAAGCGGAGCGATAGGTGCCGGTCGATAGATGATTCAATTGCAGGCATCGCCGTGAATCAAAATGTGTTCTTGGTTGGTGCTCATCAATCGACAGTAGTCAATGGACCGATGTCACCCGCCAAAACGCCTAACGCCTAACGCCTAACTCCCCACCCTCATCTTCGCCGCCTGGCCTGGCCTCAACCTTCCCTCGCGATTCTCAATCTCTGCCCACACGCGCACTTGGCCCGTTATTGGGTCGACTTCGGGACTCACGAAAGCCACTTTTCCGGCGAATGCCTGTGGCTGCGCACCTAGCTCAACCACCAGGTCGACCGGTTTTCCCACCGCAATGCGAACGGCATCATCGGCCCGAATAAATCCCTCGGCCTTGAGTCGATCGGCATTCACAATCCGCAGGGCCTTTTGTCCCGGTTCGGCCCACTCGCCTTTTCGCAAGTAGATTTGCACGATGACGCCGTCAAACGGTGCCGCGATTCGCCGCCGCGCAATCTGCGCCCGGGCCGCGTTCAGCTCATTTTCCTGGGCCTTCATATCCAACACGGCGATGGCTTGTTCGTGATTGGCCTGTTCTGCCTCGAGTCGATTTTTTTGCACCGTAAGCCGTTCGACATCGAGTTGCGATTGCGACACGCTCTTCGCAAACTTCTCGATCGACTCGGTCGACCGCCGCAACTCAGCCTCCGAAACTTCGAGCGCCTTCTGGGCATAACGAATCTGTACGTCGTTCGTCGCCTTTTCGTGTGTGATGTCGTACTTGGCCTTGGCCGCGTCCGCCGCCAGCCGCGGCACTTGGTCGTCGAGCTGCGCGAGCAACTCGCCGACCTTTACGCGCTGCCCTTCGCGCACCGCTACTGCAGTGACCACGCCTGCTTCTTGCGCCGGTACCTCCGCCTCTTCCATCAGCCGCAGGACGACGGACTCCACTTGTATCGCTTGCCCACCGTTGTTCGTCGGCGCCGTACCAACAGCCGGCACCGCCCCGCGCGTTTCCGCAGCCGCTGGCGTATTAGATTCAAACAGAAATACAAGCACCAAAATTGGAACGACGGCATGTCTCATAACAATCATCAAGCCAAATTCGATTGCGTTGTGTATCCGCCAAACGGCGCTAGTGAACAATAATACTGTCGAATAACACATTAGCGATCATTAGCGCACATTAGGGGTTAACTCTTCCTTCTTTGTCTGCGCCTTTCCTCTTTGCGTGAGATTCATCCCACTAAAACTCCCACCACTCCTTTGCAGCGTCCCAAATATCATGCAGCCACACGTAGCCGATCGAACGTCGGCCACACTCGATCTGTGCCCGCGCCGAAACGCCCGGTCGCAGCTCGCCGCCCAATGCCGCAAGCGGTTCCCGCGAATCCACTGAAACCTTCGTCAGCACAGTTGGGCGGGGCCGCGCGGTCTTCTCCTTGGGCACGTCGGCCATTTCGCAAACTTCGGCGATGTGGCCGTTGAACGTGGCTCGCTCATCGGTACCAATCCGGAATCGGACCGGCAAATCCGCTTTCAGCTCTTTCTGAGCTGCGAGTACATAACCAATTCGGTCATCCGGAACGGCCAATTCTAATTGCCACGGCGCGGCAACATCGGCCACCGTTACCAATACTTCGCCGCGTTCCACGGGCCGGGCCGAAAGTTGATGACCCAAGTCCCAGGTCAGCACGCGCCCCGCAAGCGGACTTGTTACCACCAGCCGATCGCGTTCGTGTTGCAGCAGCTCTAGTTCACGCCGCGAATTCGCCACCTTTTGTTCCAGCTCGCGCTCTTCGGCCGACAAACGATACGATTCCACAGGAGCTGCATCCCGCACCGCTCGATTCGTCTTGGCCGCCCGCACCGCATCGAGTTGCCGCTGAGCCGTTTCGAGTTCCCCATCAACCCGTTTGAGTTCCAGTTCCAATGAGGGATCGCGCATCCGCACGAGCGGCGCGCCAACTTTGACGTCGTCGCCATGCTTGACCAGCACTTCATCGACAATGCCGTTGCGTGGAGCGAATACGTCGCGCCGCACGGTGGGCTGCATCGTGCCTGGCGCCTCAATGTTGAAATCCGCCGGCACAAGCACTAGTGCCGCGACCGCGACGATTACCGCAGCCACAATAATCGCCGTCCGCGACAAATGCTCCTGTATCCTCGTCTTCAATCGTCCCATCGGCCGCAGCAGCCAACCGAGCGGCATCTCGTCAACCGCTAGTGCGTTGTACAATGCGGTTGTTGACACTGCGGCGACTTCCTGAAGCCATTCCTGCCGCAATTCACCGTCACGCGAATCGAACTGTTCGGCAATCAGCACGAACTGTGGACGTTTCCGCGCTTTACGCTGACGGCGACGCTTATCGATCGTATCGTCTTGCTCGTTTCTCGAATCCAACAGTGTCAGCGGCATTGCTGCCACGTAGCGTGCGTGCGATTCCTCGACATGCCGCGCTATCGCCTCGGCGACCGGCGGCAAGGCCTCGCAATCGCCATCGGCATAGTAAGCCGCCTGGTTTGTCTGCCGCACCTGCTCAGCGACTTTGGCGAGCTGTCGCGCGGCTCCACTCCGCCGCTCAACTCGACTGACGCCACTGGTCGCAAGCAGTTTGCATCGCTTCCCGCGTGCCACGAGCACACTGAGCCGATCGCAATTCGCCAAGCGTCGGCCTTCATTCGCAACCGCATACGCCGTGGCCGACAACCCAAGCTGGTTGTGAACCAGTGGCCCGAGGTCCAGCAATTCCGTGCGGTGGTGTTCGAACTCTCTCAGTCGTCGAAGTTCGTCAAACGCATGGAAGTCGGCCGCCAAATCGCAAACCGCGGTGAGATACTCTTCACAGCCACGCAGCGTGGCCGGGCTAATATCACCACGCAGCCACAGTTCGATGACTGCAATTACCGGCCCGCGCTCTGCTTGATCGCCCGCTATCGTCGAAGTGCCTGGTACAGACACCGGACCGAGCAGGAGCAATTGGTTTGTGCCGACAACTCCCGGTGCAACACTTTGCACGCGGCCCTCAGCGATGATATCGCCAAGCACTGCCTCGTGGACACGCCGAGCTTCGTCCGTGCAGGCGGCAGCACTTGCGGGCAGGCCGCACTGTACTACCGGTTTCATCGTGCCATCCGCGCGCAACCAAGCCACCGCGCCCACTGCCGAGAGTGCGCGCACACTTTGGTCGAGAACCGTGCGATAGAATTCGAGCGGCGTCGCGGCGGAACGAGCTAGCTGAGCAAGCGACGCGAAAACATCTTCCAACTCATGCCAAGCTTGCGTTTCCCGCTCGCCACCGCCCGTTACCAGAGGAGTGGCCATATCTCTAAGTATAGCCAGCTTCGCAATTTACGCGCTGCCCTCACGGTGGCAGTGCAACCATTCGTGCGATGGCCGTGCCTGCTTCCCAGTTCTATCACCTGGCTAGCACGCACGACCCACCGTTTCCCTCGTTACCCTCGTTCCCATTGCTACAACCTTAATTAACTTGGGCAATTTAGATGAACTGTCGCGGTCGTGCCGGAAATGCTGATGGGGCCAACAGTGCCTGCCGATGAAAGAGTAGCGATTTTGCGGGGGTGCTCCCGGTGCAACGTGCGCCGCGGACGGCCCCTCGATTCGGGCTTCCCGGACACTCGCGCAGTATGCACGATCGTCTTCGCACAATCCTGCACCTCATGTTGGCCAGCTCGCTGCTGCTGCCAAGCGGTTGCCTGTTGAAGGATCCGCATCCTTTCAAAGCCAACCTGCCTGCTGGCACCTACGAGAAGGTGGCTTCCGAAATCGAATACCCGGCCGAGTCGAGTTGCACGCAGGCAACCGCCGATGAGTCACTCGCTTCGCCACACCCGTGGACAATTAACACCCAGGGAACGCCTGAATATTGGGATATGTCGCTCGAAGAGGTGATTCAAATTACGCTCGCGAACTCGCGCGTCTTGCGCGATTTGGGCGGGGCCGTGGTTCGCGCGCCGGCCTCGACGCGCACCGCGCTCGATCCGGCCTCCGTGGAAACCGATCCACGCACCGGCGTTGAAGCGGCACTTAGCGAATTCGATGCTCAGTTTCTCACCAGCGTATTCTGGGAAAAGAACGATCGCGCGCTCAACAACGAGTTCTTTGGCGGCGGCACACGCTTATTGGCCCAAGACGCCGGCGTCTTCCAGGCCGCCATTACGAAGCGCGCAGTTACCGGTGATTTGTTCACGATTCGCCACAACGTAGACTACGACGCCAATAACGCACCCGGCAACATTTTCGCCAGCGCGTGGAATACTAACGTCGAAATGGAGATTCGTCACCCGTTCTTGCAGGGCAGCGGCCTCGAATACAACCGCATCGCGGGCCCCTCGGCCACGCCCGGCGTCTACAACGGCGTGCTGATCGCCCGCATCAATGCCGACGTTGCGCTCACCGATTTCGAACTCGCCGTTCGCGACCTCGTGAGCAACGTCGAAAACGCCTACTGGGACTTGTACTACGGCTATCGCGTGCTCGATGCCCGCGTGAAGGCCCGCGACGCGGCGCTCGACACGTGGCGTAAGATTTACGCCCTCTACCAAGTCAATCGTCGCGGCGGTGAAGCGGAGAAAGAGGCCCAGGCCCGTTCGCAGTATTTTGCCTTTCAACAAGATGTGCAAAACGCGCTCAGCGGTGAGCCGTACGAACAGTCGCGCAATTGGAACGGCCTGCCGAGCGGTGCGTTTCGCACCACGGGCGGGGTGCTCATGGCCGAACGCCACTTGCGATTGCTCATGGGCCTGCCGCCCAGCGATAACAAGCTAATTCGCCCGACCGATGAGCCCCTTGCCGCCAAGGTCGACTTTGATTGGAGCCAGGTTACCTGTGAAGCCGCCACTCGGCGTGCCGAACTGCGACGCCAGAAGTTCCAAATCCGTCGCCGCGAACTCGAACTAATCGCCAGCAAGAATAACCTCCTGCCGCGGCTCGATGGCGTGGGCCGTTATCGTTGGCGCGGTTTTGGCGACACGCTCTTCCCCGACAAGGATCCGCCTCTCGCGCGGTTCGACAATGCCTACGAAGATCTAACCTCGGGTGATTTCCAAGAATGGCAACTGGGCTTCGAGCTCAATGTGCCGATTGGCTTTCGCCAAGCGCATGCGGCGGCGAGAAACGCGGAACTGCTGCTTGCCCGTGAGCGCGCGATCCTCCGCGATCAGCAACGCGAGGTCATCCACGAAGCGGCCGACGCGATTTCGGAAATGGACCGCTCCTACACCGTGCTGCAAACTAGCTACAATCGTCTCGCCGCCAACCGCGACCAGTTAGGTGCCGTCCAGGCCGCCTACGAAAACGACAAGGTTACACTCGACCTGTTCCTCGACGCCCAGCGCCGCGTGGCCGAAGCCGAGACCGATTATCATCTGAATCGCACACGCTACTCACTCGCCACGAAAAACGTTCACTTTGTCAAAGGCACGTTGCTCGATTACGACGGCGTATTCTTGGCTGAAGGACCGTGGCCGTGCGAAGCGCATCTCGACGCAGCGGAACGCGAGGCCTTGCGCGGCCGTCCACGACCGCTTAACTACGCGTCCTCGCGCACGCAAATTGTTGGCAATGGGCCATTTGATCAACACCCGCCCTCGCCGGCGGTTTCTGCCCCGCCGGCCACCGATCGCGGCACAATTCCGCAGAACGATTCGCTGCTGCCGCCGGGCGATGTTCAACCGCTGCCGACTCCAGCCGACAAGACTGTTCCAAGCAATGGAACCGGCACCCACGCACCTGCCAAAAATGGCGAAGTTCAGCCAGCCGACGCGAGCATTGAGCTGACCAACGGCGGCGACAAAAAACAGTATCCGGTGGTCGGAGCAGCGTATCGCGATCCTGCCGCGAACACAGTGCCGCAGGTCGAGTTGCGGCCGAGTTCTGTTGTACCATTAAATCGTTAGAATTTGCCCGTATTCGCTGGGCCTAATCGTCTATCTTTATTAGATGCTCCACGCCAGAAGCAGTGTCTGCTGCTCGACGCGTCGCCCCGGACCGTGGATGATGAACGCATCGGCAACCAGATTGCCTGTCGCGTTTGGTTCTAACTGCATCGTATCATTCGGTCGTGGCCGATCAGTGGCGGTCATCCATGCCTAGTTCGCGTTTGTTTAGGAAGTTCTTCCTGGCGTTTGTCGGCGTACACTGCGCCGCTTCCATCATTGTGGGGCTAATGCTGACCGCCCAACTCGGCGACGGAGCAATTGAAGCTGCTGTCGCCTCCAAATGGATATGGACCGCAGTTGCGCTCGGATTCGTATGCGGATTGGCTGTCATTTACGTGCTTTCACGTCGCATTGCGCTAACGGTTGCCGCTCTCAATAAGGCCGCCAGCGCAATCGCTGCCGGCGACTACGAACGGCGCGCCTACGTACCAGGAAGAGACGAGCTCGGCACACTTGCCGGCACACTCAATCGCCTTAGCGAGTCGCTGGGGCAGCACTCGACACAACTCGATCAAACGGCCTCACGGCAAGCAACCGTGCTCAGCGGCATGGTTGAAGGCGTTATTGCGGTCGACCGGCGCGAACGAGTCGTCTTAGCAAATGCGGCCGCTAGTCGGCTGTACGGTTTTCCGCCAGGTGAAAGCGAAGGACGACCTCTGCTGGAAGTCATTCGAAATCACGAGCTGCATGCCGCAGTTCTTAAAGTGCTGGACACCGGTGAACCGCAGCGGTTGGAATCGCCTTGTTCAGCCACCCAAAAGTTCCATGCCGAGGTCCATGCGCAACCGCTTCCCGGCCAACCATGCCCCGGCGTCGTGCTGGTGATTCACGACACAACCGAATTGCAGCGACTCGCAGCGATTCGGCGCGATTTCGTCGCGAATGTTTCGCACGAACTCAAGACGCCACTGAGTTCGATCAAGGCCTATACTGAAACACTTCAAAATGGCGCCGATGCCGACACGACGAAGCGGTTCCTGACGCGAATTGAAGAGCAAGCGGACCGCTTGCAGCGCCTGATCGTCGACATGTTGATGCTCACACGGATCGAATCGACCCATCAGGCGTTTGAAATTGTCCCGATCGACGTCGCTGACGTTGTCCGCGATTGTTTGGAAGGACGCCGGCTATCCGCCGATGCCAAGCGTATTACGCTTACGGCACAACCGACCACAGCGTCGCCAGATGATTCGCTGCTGGTTCGTGTCGACCGCGAAGGACTTCGCGAGATCCTCGATAACCTCGTCGACAATGCCATCAAATACACGCCGGAAGGCGGTCGTGTGACGGTCACTTGGCGGAAAGAGGAGCCAGGAGCGAGCGGCGGGGAACACGGAACGAAGAGTACGACGTCGGACGCGAATCTGGAACAAATCTCGCCGAATTACCAATATCCAACAGCTGCCATTCACGATCCACCATCCACTATCGTATCCCCGTCTTCTCCCAGTCCCAAACCCCCCGCCCCCAGCCTCCTCCTCTCCGTTACCGACACCGGCATCGGCATCAAGTCACAGGACCAAGAACGCATCTTCGAGCGATTCTACCGCGTCGACAAAGCCCGCTCACGCGAGCTCGGGGGCACCGGTCTCGGCCTGGCGATCGTCAAGCATCTCGCCCAAGCCTTGGGCGGCGCTGTTACAGTCCAAAGCGTCCCCGGCCAAGGCAGCACGTTTACCGTCCGCTTACTGCTGGCTTAATCGCCGTCTGGCGGCGGCCTCCGCTTATTGATAACTGCATGGAGAGTGAATCGTTCCGCGTTGTTAACCCGGAGCAAGCAGCGACGGATCGCGATGTTGCGCCTGGCCGCTGGCTCAGAGTTGAACGAGCTATCGTTCATGGGCTGCGCCGCGATCAATCAAAAGCTGTGGAAAACCGTAGCCGATGCCACCGGACCGGCAGATGCCCTGAAGGAAATCGCGCAATTCTTCCGAATTTAGCTACTCGTTACCAAAATGTCGAAACAGCGTGTAATTCCACTCCCACACGAATCGGCAGAGAGAAATTCGTTTTGCCCTTCGCTCAACCCGTTATCTGACGGTGTTGATCGCGGATCGTGTGGTAACATTCGCACGCGCCCGCTTCCAAGGCCTTGCGGTTGAGGACCGTGATGCGACCCCGTGCCGATTTTATCAGCCCTGCTTCCTGCAGCGGGCTCAGAACTTCTGAGATGCTGGCCCGACGAACGCCGAGCATCAACGCCAGAAACTCGTGCGTGAGTACGATCTCGTCGGAATCGGATCGGTCGCGGGTCGTCAGCAGCCACCGACAACAGCGTTGCTGAATTGTGTGCAGCCCGTTGCACGCGATCAGCTGCATTGATTGACTTAGCAGTGCAGCTTGGTACTTTAAAATGGCCTTGCAAAGCGCCGAGTTCCGCTCGGCTTCTTGCCGTAAGCGTACTGCTTCGATGCGATGGGCGCGACCGGCGACCTGAACAAAGTAACGGTAAGGTAATCGGTCGATCCCCAATAACAAGAATCCGCCTACCAGGCCATCCCTGCCTATAGTACTTACCTCAATACTACTCCCATTTTCCATGATGGCAACGACTGAGATCATGCCGCTTTCGGGGAAGTAAGCGAAGTGGGCAGGGCGATTCGCCTCGTAGATCACCTGTCGGACTTCGAGATCGACGGGATACATGACGGGGCGCAATTCGGCAACGCACTCGCTCGATAATTGCGCGAGAATCGAATTCGCGAATCCATCCGTAATTGGCACCGGTTCTGCCATCGTGTCCTGCACCCCAGCCGAAGACGAGAAGCACGCGATCAACGAAGCATCCCAGCTAGTAATGTGCGGACTGAGAATCAGCCGAATTGGAAGCTGAGACATGGCAGGCGCTGATCTATTGTTCGCTTTGCCCGCCGAATTTGCCTCCCCCATAAGTTAGGGGATACTGGATCGAGTTCAGTACGGCTTCGTACCAAACAGCTATCGACCTCGATCAAACGTCGGCAACCATGCAGCGTCCATCCCCCCAAATGTGTCATTAAACTGCCGTTTCCAACTTCTTCGATGTAGTCATTACTGCACCCAAAAGAGGGGGCAGCGCCATCGCGTTTCCTGTTGGCTGAAGGGTTGCCGATCGGCGGCGGACTTCAAGCAATCACTGGGCAACAAATCAGAACGAACGTGAGTCACGATGAGAGCTCTGGCCAACGCTCGTTCACGCTGCTCGCAATTCCGTTTGGCAATTGGCATAATATCGGCAACTTGCACAACGGCGGCTGTAGGTTTCCGTATTTCTGCTAATCACATCCGGATTGAACATCATGCGAACTCAAGTGCGCTGGACAATATGGTCAATTGCATCAATCGCTCTATTCGTGGGTCTTCAGCGCACTGCTTCAGCGCAGCTGCAAATCACGGAGATCATGTACAATCCCATCACTGAAAATCCTTGGGAGTGGATTGAAATTCGCAACTCGTCGGCGTCTCCCGTTGACCTCAATGGCTGGGTGTTCGACGACGACGACGAGAACACAATTGCGATGGCGAACATTTCCGCGGTCAATGGCAATACGCTGGTCCCAGCCGGCGGTGTCGCCGTGCTGTACAATGGCAGCGCTTTGAACTTCGACCCGGCGCGGTTCGCGAATTCTTGGGGCAGCGGAATTACGCTCATTCCGGTGACCAACTTCTCGGACCTCAACAACAGCGGCGATGCCATCGGCCTGTGGAGTAGCCAGGCCAGCTACGCGGCCGATGACCTCGCCACAACGGTCAGCCCGCGTCGCTCGTTCAACAGCGCGGTTGCCAGTGTCAATTTCGCCACGACCAACGGTTTTCCTGCAGCCGCGGACGGCCGTTCACTCGCCTGGAAAGGAACGGGCAGCCCGTCGTTGGGCATCAACTGGGTCGAAAGTGCCCCCGGCGGACTCGGTGCGCACGTTAGTTCGCAAACGACGATCACCGGCGCTCAAATCAACAGTTTGTCCGACCGCGGCACGCCGGGAGTGGTGCCCGGTGGTGGAGCGGCACCCGGACTCCTGATTACCGAAATCATGTACGATCCAGCCTCCGCCGATGCCTCGTGGGAATGGGTCGAAGTCTACAATAATTCCGGTTCGACGATCAATTTCGGCTCAACGGGATACATTTTCGATGATGTGGACGGCTCCCAACTCACGGCCCCGAATATTATTTCGGGAGCGATTGCCCCGGGCGCCACGGGTGTTCTGTACAACGCCGGTTCTGGTGGAGTCACCGAGGAGAATATCAAGACCGCTTGGGGAGCCAACGTCAACTTCATTCCCATCGTCAATTGGAGCCAAATGGATAACACCGGCGATACCATCGCAATTTGGAGCAGCCTGGCGTCCTATCAAAGCGAAACCCAATCATCAACGTCACCTCGGCGAACGACCAACAACGCGGCCGTGGCGGTAGCGTACGACGACAACGCAGCGCTTGGTTGGCCCAATAACAACGGCGCTGGGTCGATCTTCTTGGCGAATCTGACGTCGAATCCGGCCACGCCAGCGAGTTGGACTCTCTCCAACAATACCAATAGCTCTGCCCCACAGCCTGTGTATGCGGAAGTGATCGACAGCCCCGGGGGCGATGTCGGCAGCCCCGGCTACGTGCCTGGCGTCGTCAGCCAACTGAACGGCGATTACAACGGCAACGGCGTGGTCGATGCAGCCGACTACGCACTATGGCGACATGCACTACAAACAGCAACCGCGCTGCCGCACGATACGACGCCCGGCTCAGTGACGATCGACGACTACAACGTATGGCGTGCCAATTTTGGCCAAACGCTTGGCTCTGGCAGTGAGCTTGCAAATGCGGCCAACGTTCCCGAGCCTACAAGCGCGCTACTTGGGATGACGGTTGTGGCCGTAACTTGGGCTGGCACGTCACGGTCTACTCGTCGTGGTCGTGCTCGTCTTGCTCGGTGGTAGTAACGGCCCATTCTGGATACGGCTGACCATTGCCGCGTCTCGCGTGCCAGAGGATGCGATTGAACGTGTTCTCATCCGCGCGATCCACGTCACTGAAGTCCAGTTTAAGCGATTCCTCGGCCCAATGGCGTTGCTGCTCGTCATTGATTGCGTGAACTTCCGGATTGATTCGATCAAGTGGAATCTTGTTGGGAACAGCATTGTACGGCGTGAAATCCGGCTTATCCGTGAAGCAACTCGCCATCGGCGTCGCGGTGGAGTCGAACTGATTCATCGCCGGCAAGCCCAGCATCAGTTCCATGGTTCGCACCATGCTGGTCTGATTGTAGTTCGTACTGTCGACCGATTTGCGACGCGTATACGGGCTGATCGCCTGAGCAATCGTGCGGTGGCCGTCGATGTGATCGAAGCCAGCCTGCGGATCGTCTTCGACCACAAAAATGCACGTGTCCGGCCAGAACTTGCTGTGACTGACGGCTTCCACGATCTGACCCAGGGCTAGATCATTATCCGCCACCGCCGCCTCGACCGTTTGCATCCCCGGTTTGGTGCCCGACGTGTGATCATTCGGCAACAGCATAATCGAGAAATTGGGGAACTGGCCGGTCTTTTCAGCCGCCTTTAATTCGTTGATAAACTGTGCGGCACGATGAACATCGGGCACGATGAGCGGAAAACCAGTCGCGGTCGGGCAGTAGTACTTTTCCAGCGACTTGATGTTCGCGACAGCGCGAATATCGATCAGATTCGTGCTGTTCACAAAATCGCGGTAACAGTCGAGAAATGTCGGCCGGCCTGTTTTCTGGGTGTCGCGCCAGTGAACACTGCCAGGTGCGAACTCACCATACACTCGTAACGTCTTCTTGTGGGCCAGCACGTTGTCCCAGATGAAACCGGCCGGTGAGTAGGCCATCGCATCGCCGCCCGGATACGGATAGCTCCGCGGAAATCCCGCAAACGCCTTTTCAATGTAATCGCTGACATACGCTTCATTCGTCCACTGGTGGCCATCGGCGCTTAGCACGCCGCTGCAGTAGAAGTTATCGAGCAGGACGAAATCTTCCGCAAGCTTGTGATGATTCGGCGTAATCTCGCGCCCAAAAATGCACAGGCTCGGGTCACCTTCGCCGGCCGCGATGTCGCCAAACACCTGATCGTATGTGCGATTCTCCTTGATGATGTAGACAACATGCTTGAAGACCGAAGGCTCGCCATGCCGTTCAGGAACTGGCCTTGGCGGTGCATCCGGGCGCGGTGGCGCGAGCGCGCTCATCGCCTCGGTCTGCCGATTGTCTTCCAGCACTTGCTTGGTGAGCGCGGCCAGTTCAGCCGCATTTGGCAGGTTGATCAGCGAGAACGTGCCCTGCAGATCGTGCGAGCTGAAGCCAAACACCTTCTTTCGATTGATTTCGCGTGTCCCTTTCCACGCTTCGCTGCGTGAACCGTTGCCCTTGACATTCGCCACGCACAGCATGTTGCGACGGGCATCGAACACGATCCCCGCCGGATACCAACCAGTCGGAATACAGCCGAGCAATTGGCTATGAGGCTGGGCGAACTTTACCACGGCGATCGCGTTGTTTGTGCCATTCGAAACGTAAAGCGTGCCACCATCGGCACTGAACACGAGGGCATTCGGCGTGCTGCCGAACAGGAACTTCTCTTGAGGCTTCGTGGAAATCGTTTCAACAATCGAATCGCTGTCAGCTTCGATAATCGAAATGGTATCGCTGTGCGCGTTCGCAACGGCTATATAACGCCCATCCGGTGAGGCGGCCATTCCGGAAGGATGCAGTCCGACGACGATCTCTTTGATGACGCGAGCCTGATCGAGGTCGACAACAGAAACAGATCCATCGTTGGCGATAAACCGCACCGGGTCGGCTCGCACGGGAACCGCATCGCCCGAGGGACCGGTGGTGTCGCCCGGCCCCGGCAATCGGCCGGCCCAGTTGCTGACGTACGCTTTGCGGCCCACCACAACAACATCGTACGGCGCATTGCTGACCGAAATTTCACGCGAAACCTTGCCACTCGTAAGGTCCACCTCAGCCAACGTGTTTTTCATGTTGAGCGTAACGAGCAATGACTTGCCGTCGCGCGTGATCGCCATCCCCACGGGAACTGCGTCCGTTTCGCGAGCTGCCCGAGGGGGCAACGCGATCGACTTGCCCGCCGTGACCTTTCCAGCCGTCGAGATTTCAAAGACGCCAATCGTGTTGCCTGTCGTCGAAGCATAAACTCGCTTGCCATCGGCGGAAAATAGGATGCCTTTGAAACTGCCCTCCTTATGCGGTGCCTTGCCGACGACTTCGCCCGATTCGACATTCACTAGCTCGATCTCGCGCATATTGAGCCCAGCCAACCAACGACCGTCTGGGGACAGCGCAATATCCGTCGGCCGGCCGCCGACAATCACCTGCCGACCCGCCGGTGTGAGCACCTGGTTCGTCGGCACTACGATGCGCCCATCCTGCTGCGGCCCAACGTGCGCGTGGTCCGCAGCGGAGCGTGCGGCTGCCGATGCGCCGCCCGGCGGAACCCGTTGGCCTTCTTTGGCCATGCTGGGTGAGGCAAAATCCAAAATGAGAACGGTTAACGCCGTGCTCAGGTACTGCATCCGCGACAAAAGCACGCGGCTCCCACGGGATGGTCGAAGGAGAATGTTCACGTATCTTCCTCGGAAAAGAAGGTAGAGAATCAGTCGAGGGTCGTCGACAATTATCGTTCATGTTGGGTAAATTCCGCAATCGGCCGAGCTGGCCTTTCATGACCGATCAAAGATCCACACTTCGCGATAGGTGGCACGCCCAGCAGCTTTGCGATGGGTGTGGAACTTTCGTTGATTCCTGCTCCACCACGCCCTTCGAAGACTCAGGGCGTGCTACCCAAATTGAATAATTGATTGGCGACGGGCACTTCGGGATCGCAGAAGCCGTATTGAATCGGGGGATTCCGTAGGCAGACCGCGGCAATTTCACCGTCTGAACTTCGCGCTTTCTTAACCGAGTCTTCACATTCGGCCGGTACGCTGCTGGTGGCGTGGAAGCGCTATCGGTAAGCGTGTGTAAGTGTGCAGGGCCCAACAAAAATGACCCCAAAGTTGAAAAGACTAATTGTCCTCTGCCTTCTGTCGGGCGGTGCAATCTCCACGAACATTGCGCTGGCAAGAACGCGACTTCAGGGAGCCGGAGCGACGTTTCCCGCACCGCTTTACAAGCGGCTGGTCGTCGTTTATCAGGGACTGCATCCAGACGTGCTGATCGACTATCAATCGATCGGCTCAGGCGGCGGCATCAAGGCAATTACCGATCAGACGGTTCACTTCTGTGCCTCCGACGCGCCGATGGGAAAGAAGGAATTGGCGGCCGTGGGCGGCGGCGAAAACATCGTGGAGTTTCCCGCCTGTGCAGGGGGAATTGTACCCATTTTCAACGTGCCCGGCATTACGGCATCGCTGAAATTCAGCGGCGAGTTGTTGGCCGGAATCTATCTCGGCAATGTAAGTCAGTGGAACGATCCGGCAATCGCTAATCTGAATCCGGAAGTGGCTCTGCCGGACTTGGTGATTACTCCGGTGTGGCGCACCGACGGTTCGGGCACAAACTTCATTTTCACCAGCTACCTCACCACACAGTCGGAAAACTTCGCCTACAACGTCGGTATGGGCAAGCAAGTCCAATGGCCGTTTGGCCAGGGTGGCAAAGGCAACGAGGGCGTTACGGCAGTCGTACAGCAGACTTCGGGCAGCATCGGCTACGTGGAACAGAGTTACGCCGACCACAATCAACTTGTGAGTGGTGTGGTACGGAACAAAAACGGCAGATTTAGCCGGGCCACTGCCGAGTCAGTATCGCAGGCCGGTGCGCGAGCCAATTTTGGCGCCGGCAGCACACTCCTCACTGCGGAGATTTGGAATCAGCCCGGTGACGAGGCCTACCCGATTGCTTCGTTCACCTATCTCATAGCGTACAAAGACTTGCGAAACCTGCCCGACGCTGAAGCAGCGCAACAGCTTGCGGAATTCCTTTGGTGGGCAACCCACGATGGTCAGCGTTACGCTACGGAACTTGGCTACGCGCCGCTTGCTCCCACCGTGCGGCAGAAGGTCGAAGCGGCACTCAAAACACTTAACTACCGCGGAACCCGTTTACATGTCGGCGACTGATGCAACATCGAGGATTCTATGCCCTCTGCCAATCCAAGGGTGATCGCAACCGCCGGCGTACCGCCGGTCGGCACCTCTTCACGCTCGCTTACCTATCGCCCCGGCCGTATCACGGGCGATGCGGTAATGGCCTTCCTCGCGCGGCTCGGGGCTCTCAGCGTTACCGCCATGCTGGTGGTTCTGCTCGCCGTTCTTGCCTACGCAGCCTGGCCAAGTATCCGCACGTTCGGTGCGAGCTTTCTCTACACGACCCAGTGGCGACCGAACGAACTTAGCGTGCCCGCACGCGACGCGGCAGGCAAAGCAATTTTCGAAAACGGCAATGTCGTCATGACCACAGTGCCGCCCGTGTTCGGTGCGCTGCCGGCCATTTATGGAACTGCAGTGAGTTCGCTGCTGGCGCTCTTATTCGCGGTGCCACTAAGTTTTGGTGCGGCGCTTTTCTTGGTGCGCTTGAGCTCCCGAGGCCTGGCAGGGCCCGTGTCGTTCCTGGTCGAGTTTTTGGCCGCCATTCCCTCGATCGCCTACGGCATGTGGGGCCTCTTCGTGCTCGTACCGTTCCTGCAAAACGCCATCGAGCCGGCACTTCGTGGCGGCTTGAGTTGGATTCCGTGCATCAACTCCTGGCTATTTACCGAAACTGCACTGCGGGGCAATCAGGTCTTGACCCGAGCCATCGCGCTCACCGGCCGCGATATGTTCTGCGGCGGCTTGGTACTCGCCATTATGATCTTGCCAATTATCACCGCGATCAGTCGTGACGTGCTCAAATCGGTGCCGCGGGCTCAAATCGAAGGCACGCTCGCCTTGGGCGCCACTTGGTGGCAAAGTTCGCGGGAAATGCTGAACTACTCGCGGGCCGGGCTCTTTGGAGCCGTGATGCTCGGCTTGGCACGGGCCGCCGGCGAGACGATGGCCATCACGATGGTCATCGGCAACGCGAATCGAATCAATGCATCGTTGTTTGCACCGGCTCAAACGATGTCGAGCCTATTGGCGAATGAGTTTGCCGAGGCCAGCGGTGAATTGCATCGCGGCGCACTCACCGAAGTCGCTCTAATCCTGTTAGTGATGTCGCTGTTCTTCAATGTTATTGCGCGTTGGCTGGTAGTTGGGAACGACATCCGGCCAGCCGCCGCACATTAACGAGGAATATGAAACGGGGGACAGGGCGCGAAATTCGTCGAAAGTACATGCAATCCTCAACATCATCGCCGGAAGTCACGCTTGGTTTGCGGCCGCTGTATCGCCGGATCGTGACACTGCATTCCGCTTGCATGAAAGTAATGTGCGTCGTCTGCACACTCATCATCCTGGCACTATTGGTAAACGTGACGTCGTATTTGTTTACAAAGGGAATACGCTTTCTCAACTGGGACGTCTTCACTAAAGTTCCAATTCCGCCGGGAATGGAAGGGGCACCCGGTGGGTTGAAGAACGCACTCGTCGGCACCGTGGTTCTCATTACCCTGGCGAGCACGATTGGCATCCCGCTCGGCATGCTTGCCGGTGTTTATCTGTCGGAGTATTCCGCTCGCTCGTGGCTGGCGACGCCCGTGCGATTCATCGCCGATGTACTTACCGGCGTGCCATCGATCGTCGTCGGCATCCTCGGCTACGAACTGTTCGTCGTGCCAATGGGACGCTTTAACGGTTTCGCCGGAGCCGGCGCACTTGCTTTCATCATGATCCCCATTGTCGCTCGCACGACTGAAGAAATGCTGCGGCTTGTACCGAACAGTTATCGTGATGCTTCGATTGCTTTGGGCGCCACGAAAGCCCGTACCATCGTGCAAGTCGTGCTGCCGGCAGCCAGCGGCAGCATCATCACTGGGGTTATGCTGGCAATTGCTCGCGTGGCGGGCGAAACGGCCCCACTCTTATTCACCGCCTTGGGTTCGCGACTTCTCACGGTCGATCCATCACAGCCGTTTCCTTCGCTCACCGTGCAAGTGTTTACCTATGCCACCGGACCGTACCGCGACGAACAGAACGTGGCGTGGGCCGGGCTGCTGATTCTGATTGCCTTGATTTTTGGTCTGAATCTGATGCTGCGACTAACCGTGTATCGATTGCAGCGCAAGCGGGGAATGAATGGGTAGGTACAACAAGAAGAGTGGTCATGGCCTACCACTCACAGCGAAGATGGTGGGCGGTGCCCGCCCCACATTTACAACGGCTGAATAGCAACAGGCACCCTTGTCCCTCCCTTGCGCAGAGGGAAAGGCGGTTTGGAATTGAGCGTGTACAATGATGATCCCGGAAACCACCGTCAAGCGACCTGTCATGACCCTGCGGCCAACTTCATTTCCGCGCGAGCGGCCGGCCCACACGGCCGATGCCCTCGCCCATCGACCGTCGAAGATTTCGGTTTCGCACTTGAATTTCTTCTATGGCGCCAAGCAGGCCCTGGATGATGTTTCGCTCGTGATCCTTCAGAATTGCGTGACCGCATTCATCGGTCCCTCGGGGTGCGGCAAGAGTACCTTTCTGCGGTGCCTCAATCGGATGAACGATCTGATTGACGGCACGCGTGTGGAAGGCGAAGTGTTGCTCGATGGCATGGATATCCTGGGCCCAAAAGTCGATGTGGTCGAACTGCGGAAACGCGTTGGCATGGTGTTCCAGAAGTCCAACCCATTTCCCAAATCGGTTTTTGAAAACGTGGCCTACGGGCCGCGCGTGGCCGGCATTCGACAAAAGGCCATGCTGTACGAAATCGTCGAGCGGTCGCTCTCGCGGGCCGCGTTGTGGGACGAAGTCAAGGACCGGCTCGATGAATCGGCACTACAGCTTTCCGGCGGCCAACAACAGCGATTGTGCATTGCCCGGGCGCTGGCTACCAATCCCGAAGTGCTGCTGATGGACGAGCCTGCCTCCGCACTCGACCCTGCCTCGACCGCGCGGATCGAAGATCTGATTTTCGAGCTGCGCGATCGCTACACAATTGTCATCGTGACACACAACATGCAGCAGGCGGCCCGGGTCTCCGACCGAACAGCGTTCTTTTACCAGGGCGCATTGATCGAGGCCGGTCCGACAACCGAGTTATTCACGAATCCGTCGCGGAAACAGACGGAAGATTACATCACGGGGCGATTCGGATAGGCGGGAGTGGAAAGGCGAGTCAGTAAGTAAGTGAGTAAGCATCATTCTGCTGTCTTGCTTTCCATGTCACATACCTATTTACCAGCTCACTTACTCACCAATACCACACCACCATGTCCAAACATTTGGAACGCGATTTAGAAGCGCTTGAGCGCGAAATTCTTGACCAGTCCGCGCGGGTCGAAGTGATGATCGCAAAGGCCTGTCAGGCACTGCTCGAACGGCGCGGCGATCTGGCCTCGGAAGTAGCGGCCAACGAGATCGATATCAATGTGCGCGAGGTGAAGATCGAGGAAGAATGCCTCAAAATCCTCGCGCTTCACCAACCGGTGGCCGTTGATCTGCGTCGCACGGCAACGGTCCTGAAAATTAACACCGAGCTCGAGCGTATCGCCGACTTAACCGTTAACATCGCCGAGCGTACCATCTCGCTCACCGAATGGCCCGAATTTGAAATTCCCAACAAGCTCGAACGGATGTTCATTCGCGCCTCCGATATGGTCCGCGAAGCGCTCGACGCCTTCGTAGACCAAAACGTCGCTGCCGCCCGCGACGTCTGTCGCCGCGACGACGAGGTCGACGAATTCAACCGCCACGTGATCGACGACCTCTTGGACGTCATGCGCACGCGGCCGGAATTGGTTGAGGCGGCCGTCCACTTCTTTTCCGTCTGCCGTCATGTCGAACGTATTGGCGACTGTGCGACGAACATCGCTGAAGACGTAATTTACCTCGTTGAAGGCGAAATCGCCCGTCACCATTTCGATGGCATTCATCCCAACCCAAGATAACACCGAATCGCATGGCGAAACGCCAAGTTCTAATTGTTGAAGATGACCCAGCACTGGCCGAAGTGCTCGAATACAACTTGCGCCGCGAGGGCTATGACACGCGCCTAGCCACCGATGGGCAAGAAGGACTGCGGCAAGCGCGCTTGAGTGGTCCTGACCTCATCGTGCTCGATCTCATGTTGCCGTTGATCGATGGTCTGGAGGTGTGCCGCCGTTTGCGGGCCGATCCGGCCACGCGCAACATCCTGGTGCTCATGCTGACGGCCAAAACCGAGGAAACCGACGAAGTCGTGGGCTTCTCGGTGGGTGCCGACGACTACGTTGCCAAACCGTTTAGCGTGAAGGTGCTCGTGGAACGTATTCGCGCCTTGCTCCGGCGTCGTGATGGAACCGCCAACGACGACAGTGTGCTCGTCAGCCAGGGCGTGATGATCGACCGCGAGCGGCACCGCGTGACGATCGATGAGCAACCGCTCGATCTCACGCCGAGCGAATTTGGCTTGCTCGCGGCGCTGCTGCGTCAACCCGGGCGGGTGTTTTCACGTACTGAACTCATTGATGCCGCACTCGGCGGCGATGCACTTGTGCTCGACCGCACGATCGATGTCCACATCCGCTCCCTTCGCAAGAAAATGGCAAACCACGCGGTGCTGGTGGAAACCGTTCGCGGCATCGGTTATCGCTTCCGCGACCCAGCCAGTAAAGAATGACCGACTGACTGCTGCCCCGGGGGCTTTTCAATTTTGCCTGGCGGCGCTGTCCTCAAATTCAATTGTTCGGACCTTAGCCCGGGCATCTTATGGCCAAGTCAGGCGATTGCGGCGGTATTCGTAGGATTTTTCACAGGATTTCGCACAATCCACATTTCTCGAAACCCGGCCACGGCGACCGGGGTTTAATAACTCGTTGGGAGGCATGAGCTTCCGGCTGCGCACAGGGCGCAAATGCCAAATCAAGAAAGGAAAGTACGATGCGAGTTGCAGGCAAAGGTTGGGTGATTGCCGCCGCGCTGATGGCGGTTGGATTCATGGTTCAGGTTTCGCTGGCACAACCAGGCGAAGGACGCCGCGGTCGCGGACCCGGCGGCGGATTCGGTGGACCGCCCACGCCGGTGCGGTTATTGGGCGTTAAGGAAGTGCAGGATGCGCTCAAACTAACCGACGAACAAAAAACCAAAATCACGGACTTAAACGATAAAGTCCGTGAAGAAGTGCGTTCCGCTATGCAAGATGGCGGCGGCCGCGAAAAGGTCCAAAAACTCATGGACGAAACAACGGCTAAGGTCAAGGAAATTTTGGATGAAGGGCAGCAAAAACGACTGCTGGGGATCTTTGTTCAAGTCAACGGGGCCAACGCAGTAGCGAATCCCGAGGTGGCTAAGGAGTTAAATGTTACGGATGACCAGAAGAAGAAGATCGAAGAGATTCGTCAGAAGAACATGGATTCCATGCGCGGCTTACGCGATCAATCCGGCGATCGCGAAGCCATGCGCGAGAAGATGACGAAGTTGCGCGATGAAGAATCCAAGGCCATGCTTGCTGTGCTGACCGACGCGCAGCAGAAGCAACTCGAGGAGCTTAAAGGCGAAAAGGTGGATATCGATTTGTCCCAGTTGCGCGGGTTTGGTGGCCCCGGTGGTCGGAATGCGGATCGCCCCCGCGGCGGACGCAATCGCAACGCGAATAGCGAAAACAAGTCGAACTGAATTCACGAACCCAGTTCGTGTTGCATAATCGTGGCAGCCCCCGGCTCCACCGGGCGAGTCCCGGCCAGTTCCCTCAAAGCTGCAGTTGAGCCGGCAGGCCATATACTTGAAGAGGCGGGCACCATACCTTTGGTGCCCGCCTGTTTGTTGTTAGCCGCCGCACGGCAGCGTGAATCGACCGCGAGTAATCTCCGGGCCGCGATCCGTGCGATGACGCCTCCGCCGCCGGCAAACCTCATCCGCTGATGGGCAAAAGCTTCAAGTTCGAACGATTCAAATCCGAATTATTTGGTGGCGAATTGTTCCCTTTTGAAACGATGTCGGCACGGCATCGGTGTCGGGCGGAATTCGTCGTAATTTTCTCGTCTCGTCTTTGCTCGTATAGCAGTGCTAGCTCGACTCATTTAGCCAAGGATGGCTAGCGGTGACAGCACCCACTTCGATCTTTGACGCTGGCAAACAGTTTGCCATTGAGGCCGCCGTTCGACATGTGGGAGACCTCTGTGACGCCGCCGCCGATGGCCGCCGAGCCTCGCGCGCATTATCGCAGTGGTGTGAACGGATCGATTTGGGTGAGCCCGAATTTCAAGTGCTTTGGTGCCTCCGTGAAGGAATGCTCTGCGGCCTCGATCAGACCACACTCGTTCGGCGACTCGCAATCTCGCCCGCCCAAGTGAGCGCAACTGTTGAGCGGTTACGGACTCGCGGTTGGATCCAGCAGCAATCAGCACCCAACGATCGCCGGCGCAATCTTTGGTACCTTGCTCCCTTGGGCAACGATGTCCTGGGCATGCTACTGGAGTCGGCGCACGAACTGCGGCCCGATCCACCGAGTGGCGGCGAACGCGCCCTGTCGGTCAGCCAACGTCGGGAGGCCGCATGAAGTCCTCCAAACTTTGTCCGATGCCAGGTTTCGCCCGAGCTTTCTTGTTTTGTCTTTGCGGCATCGTGGCAGCTACTTTTTTGGCGACCTCACTAAGTTGCACGCGCCCCTATTATCGCCGGCAGGCCGATCGCGAAGTGAACGCGCTCATCGATAGCAAAGCCGCCGCGCTGGGAATGGCTCCGGGGCAGTATCGAATTGCTGTCGACCCGAAGTCCCGGATGTTCGATCCGAACAGCCCCGACTGCCCGCCGATGCCGCCCGATGACCCAATCTCGCACGAACTCATGCTGTGCGTCGATTGCAAGCCAGGTGCGCCGTGCTGGCGGCATGCGGGAAAAACGCCCTACGTCGACAACCCGACCTGGCTCGACTATCTGCCCCGCGATAAGGACGGCAACGTCGAGCTCGATATTCCCGGTGCCGTGCAAGTTGCGCTTCTCGAATCACCCACGTATCAGCAACAGTTGGAAACGCTCTACCTTTCGGGCCTCGACGTGACTTTCGAACGATTCCGATTCGACTCTCAATTCTATGGTGGCACCTCGATCTTCTATACGGCCGAAGGGCCCGCCCGCGCTGGCACACCGGCCGGATCGAGTGTACTAGAAGTCAATCCCTCACGTCCTGATAATCGCTATCGCGTCGAAAAACTCACTGCGACCGGTGGCGAGTTGGTCGTCGGCTTCGCCAATTCGTTGATGTGGGAATTCGCCGGCTCAGATAACTATTCCAGCAGCTCGATCCTGGACTTCAACTTGGTCCAGCCGCTGTTGCGGGCCGGTGGCCGCGCCCGAGTCTTGGAACGCCTTACCATTGCCGAACGCGCCTTGCTGACGAACGTGCGGCAAATGGAACAATATCAACAAGGCTACTACTTGAGCATCGTCACCGGTGGCAGTGCGGGGCAGGGACCGTCGCGGCGCGGTGGCTTCTTTGGCGGCAGTGGTCTGGAAGGATTCAGCGGCGTCGGCGTCGGCGGCTTCGGCCGCGCCGGTGGCGTCAGTAGCGGTGGTACAACTCAGTCGTTCGGCGTTACTGGCGGTGCCGGGGCGCAACAGGCGGGCGGGTACATCGGCTTGTTGCAGACGGCCCAAATCATTCGCAATCAATACTCCAACATCGCCGGGCTCGGCGACAGCTTGGAGCAATTGCAGGCCGCCAACGAAGCCGGGCGTATCGATCGCTTTCAAGTCGACTTGGCGCGTCAGGCTCTATACAACGCGCAGAGCCAACTGTTGAACAACCAGAAAGCGTACGACAATTCCTTGGATGCGTTCAAAATTCGGCTCGGCTTGCCTCCTTCGCTCAGTGTGACGATCGCCGATCCTATGCTGGATCACTTCAATTTGCTCGATCCAGACCTCTCGGCATTGCAGATTCGGCTGACCGACCTGTTGACCGTGCTGCGCGAAGGCTCCCTGGCTGCGACACCCGAGGGATTGCCACCGCAACCACTAGTGGCACCTGTTACGCCGTCGCCAAATGGAAAATTAAAGGCCCAGGGCACCGATTTCGCCTCGCTCGTGAAGCAGAGCGCCGAAATTCGATTGGCCTCGCAAGCGCGGCTGGCGGCCGCCCAACTCGATCTCGCACGTTTTGAAGCAGCGCTGCCGGCTCGACGCCTGTTTCTGGAACGCCTATCGGCTCGCAAGGAAGCAAGAGACGCGAACATCGATCCCGATTTGATCAGCGTAGCCCGACTCAATCAGCGGTATGCCGAAACGCGCAGAGATTTCGACCAATTGGGCCAGCGGCTAACGGCGAGTTGGGCCGAACTCGATGGGCTTACCAGCACCACCACGCTTCCACCCGCAGAACATCGCCGCCAATTGACCAGCTCCCTCAACAAACTCTCAGGAGCGCTCTTGGAGTTGTCGCTATTGCAAGCGCGAGCTCGCCTCGACTCGATCTCGTACGAACCGGTCGACCTGACCGATAGCGAAGCCTACTGCATTGCCAGCCGCTACCGACGCGATTGGAAGAACGCGCGCGCATCGGTTGTGGATGCCTGGCGATTGATTCAGTTCAACGCGAATGCCTTGGAAAGTGACCTCGACCTGGTCTTTAGCGGCGACATCCAAAACGCCACCGACAATCCCTTCGATCTCCGCACGTCCACAGGCCGGCTACGCGTCGGCCTACAATACGATCCGCCAATCACGCGCCTGGCAGAACGCAACACCTACCGACAGTCGCTTATCGAATATCAACAGGCCAAACGCTCGTACTACCAATTCCGCGATGGTGTGCAATATGATCTCCGAGCAACGTTGCGGCAAATGAAGCTCGATGATCTCAACATGGAATTGCGCCGCGCGGCGGTTCACGTGGCAATCACCCAGGTCGATCTGGCACGCCTCAAACTCTCGGAACCAGCTCGGCCCGTGCAGGCTTCGGCGCCCGGCCAGCCGACACAGCCGGGTGGCCAATCCCAATTCGGCGATTCCGTCGCTCGCGACCTTGTGAACGCGCTAATCGATTTGCTTAACGTACAAAACGACTTTCTCAGTGTTTGGGTTGATCATGAGGTCCAAACTCAAAGTTTGGATTACTTGCTAGGAGTCATGGTGCTCGATGGCCGCGGCGTTCGCATCGCCCACGATCAACCGCTCAAGACTTTCCTGACAAACAATCCGGGCGCGGGCGTATGCGAAGAACCAGATCCATGTGACATCGATGTAAAACTCAAAGCACCAACCGCAGAGGAACTGCCTATGGGAACAACCGGCAACAACCCTGGTGCTCCTCTACAATCAACTCCCCAAGCGGTACCTTTGCGTCAGAATGACATGAGGAATGAGGCAACATCGGCGGCAACAGTGCCTGGACCCACCCTGTTACCCCCGCCAACTGGGGCATCCGCAAAATAATACGGGCCAACGTCTTTTGGGTCGAAGCACTCGATACTGCCGACTTCTGCTTTCATTATTCACTCCGCCGAACTCCCAAGACTGTGAGTTAGGAAAAGCGATAGTCATGGGATTTCCACCGCCCGTCCGTACAGATTTTCCGCTCTGACAATACGGTCTTGTTCTGTCTATAATCTAAGCATCGGAGTGCGGCTTGGCAGATCGGCACTCCGCCGTATTAAAGGCGTTTGATCTTACACTGGGCCATCGCCGGCCATGTTTTGGGCCGGCTGCGTCCTGGGAGTATCTACGATGGCATCGGCTGCGCGCTGGCGGAACAGGCAAAGCGGTTCGGCAACGCAAGGACGCACGGGCGCAATTACCATGCTCACCGCGGCTGCATTCGTGGTCGCCCTATTAATGGCAGGAGGCGGACTGTATTGGTGGTTTGGCAGCGATGATTCGCCTGACGATTCCAACATCCTGCTCCACACCGTCCAACGCGATAATTTTGAGCTCGCGATTACCGAACGTGGCGAGATCGAAGCCTTTGACGTTACCGAAGTTCGGTCCTTGGTCAAATCGAAGAATACGAGCGGCATCGCAATCCTGCGGATCATTCCTGAAGGTACGTTCGTCAAGAAAGGCGATTTCTTGGTCGAATTAGATTCCTCAGCATTGGAAGCGGATCGGACGAGCCAAAAAATTCTGGTGAATGATGCGAAAGCCGCCGAAGTCGAAGCCCACAATAACTACGACGTCGCCGTTATCGCAAAACGCGAGTATTTGGACGGCACGTATCTGCAGGATCGCCAGACGGCTGAAAGTGAACAGTTCGTGGCCGAGGAGAACCTGAACCGCGCGAAAGAGTATTATGCCTATAGTCAGAAGCTCGCCTCAAAAGGTTACGTCAATGAAAACCAGCTCGAGGCCGACCGGTTCGCGGTCGAGAAGGCCAAAAAAGACCTGGATGCCGCTAAGACCAAGCTGCGCGTTTTGGAAGAATTCACCAAACCCAAGCAGGTTTCGACGCTGGAAAGTGCAATTCTAATTGCCAAGGCCAAATGGGACGCCGCGCTGAACAGCCATCAACTCGAAGTGGAAAAACTCCAAGATATCGAGGACCAAATCGCCAAGTGTACGATCACGGCCCCGCAAGACGGCGTCGTCAAATATGCTCATGTCGGCGATAACCGCGACCAGCAGTTCATCGTCGAGGAAGGGGCCGTCGTGCGCGAGCGGCAAGTGATCATCAAGTTACCCAATGCCGACTCCATGCGCGTCAACCTGACGGTCAACGAGTCGCTCGTTCAATACGTGCAGCCCGGTTACACGGCCGACATCCGCCCCGTCGGCTACGGTGATCGCGTGCTTCACGGCATCGTCGAAAAAGTGAACCAGTACGCTGAACCCACGGGTTGGCGGCAGGCGAACGTCAAGGAATATAAGGCGTTTATTCGCATTGACGACGCGATGCCCGACTTGCGCTCGGGGATGACCGCGAGCGTTACAATTCACTGCGCCGATGTGCCTGATGCGATCCAAGTTCCCGTGCAGTCGATCTACGCCCACGGCCCGAAGTTCTATTGCTTCGTTTACAACGCCGGCAAATGGGAACCACGCGAAGTGAAGCCCGGCCCTACCAATGACAAATTCTTTGTCGTGGAAGACGGCTTGAAGGTCGGTGAACAAGTAGCTCTCAACCCTCGGTCCTATGTTGATCTCGTGAGCTTGCCCAAACTGCCGCCTGAGGAAATCCAACGCGCTGTTCCGCAGTCAGCTTCAGGTGAACGCACCGCCGGTCGCGGGCGACCGGCCGAAAACACTGCCGTCGCGGCAAACGGCGGAGCTGCGCCCGATAAAGGTAAATCCGCAGCACCGCCGGCAGGTCGCGCCGTGGCGAATTCAACTTCCGCGGACACACCATCCGGGGATCGTCCCGAAAAACCGCGCGATGGTGTTGGTGACGCAAAAGGATCGAAGCGTCCGCCCCCCGGTCCAAATACGGGCCGTCCAAAAGCTGGGACCCGAGTTTCATCCGATCCGAAGCGCGCCGCATCGGTTGCGAAGGCCTCGTCGGGGGCGGCCGAATGAGGCTTGCCGTTCGAGTCGCCGATCTCCGCAAAGATTACGTTCTCAGCGGAGAAACCGTGCACGCCTTGCGCGGCGTCTCCTTCGATGTGCCCGAGGGCGATTACATCTCGATCATGGGCCCCAGCGGCTCGGGTAAGAGCACCTTGCTCAACGTGCTGGGCTGTCTCGATCGACCATCGGCCGGCCGATACGTACTGAGCGAGGTCGATGTGTCCCAGATGAGCGACGATGAACTCGCTGAAATTCGCTCCACCCGCATCGGTTTCATCTTCCAGTCGTACAATTTATTGCCCGCACTCACCGTCGTCGAAAACATCGAGGTCCCCCTGTATTACAGTCGTCGACTCAATGCGGAAACGAAAGCCCGTTGCCTGCAACTCGCGGAAATGGTGGGGTTGACCCCGCGGCTTAATCATCGGCCGACACAGCTTTCCGGCGGTCAGCAACAACGCGTCGCAATTGCCCGCAGCCTGATTAACGATCCGCAGTTTATTTTGGCGGATGAGCCCACGGGCAACCTCGACACGGCCACCTCCCACGAAATCCTCGACCTCCTCGAAAACCTGAATCGCCAAGGCCGTACAATTATTATGGTTACCCACGAACCCGATGTTGCCGCTCGAACCAAGCGTTCGATTATCCTGAAGGACGGGCAGGTAGTGGTGGATAAGAGGAATTAAGAGGGGGAGAAGGGGAGACAAGGAGACAAGGAGACAAACCATCTACGGGTGTTATCAACGATTCTCCTTGTCTCCCCCTCTCCTTGTCTCCCTGTCTTGAGCCATCGCGAAGACATCAGCCACTTTTGAAAAGTTAATTACCAATAACTGACGACCCGCCCCCATGCTTTCCGTCTGGATCCGCACCCTGCAACTGAGCGTCAAGAGCCTGTGGATGCATCCGCTGCGCTCGACGCTCACGGTGTTGGGCATCTTCATCGGCGTCTCCAGCGTCATTTGGCTGCTAGCCCTTGGTGAAGGAATCAGCCGCGCTGCTCAAGAACAAATCGCGAGTCTCGGCGCACTTAACATCATCGTGCGCACGGTTAAACCATCCGGCGATCAAGCCATCGACGCCGGCTACGGCCTCACGCGCAACGACTACGTGCGACTTTTGGCCACCGTCCCCACGATCTCAAGAGCGATTCCCATGCGGATCATTCCCGCCATGGAGTTCCGCAATAAGAATCGCAAAATCGAAGGTCGCCTCGTGGGAACGACTCCCGACTATGCGGAGGTTACGCGCCTGGCCGTCGATCGCGGCCGTTTCCTCACCGATTCCGACGTCACCAGCGAACGCAACTACTGCGTCCTCGCGTCCGAGATTGCCGAGCAACTGTTTCCCGTGGGCGATGTGATCGGTGAAAAAGTCCTTATTAGCAACGATTTCTACGAAGTCGTGGGAATCATGAAGCCGCGCTCGGCCTCGGCCGGCATCGGGGGCTCAATCGCGGCCGAGTCGTTTTCCAACGACATCTACGTGCCGATCACCGCTTTGTGGCGCCGCGAAGGCGATATGATTGTCGTGGCTAAGCCTGGCCAATTTCAACGCGACATCAACCAGGTGACTCAAGTCACCTTGCAAGTAAGAGATCGTGATAAGGTGTTGCCCACTGCTGAGTTGGTTCGCAGCACAATTCTCTACAGCCATACCACCATGCCCGACTTCACGATCGTCGTGCCGATGGAACTCTTGGAACAGGCCCGCACAACCCAACTCATGTTCATCATATTCTTGGGCTTGATCGCGGCGATTTCGCTCGTCGTCGGCGGCATCGGCATCATGAACATCATGCTCGCGACCGTCGTCGAGCGCACGCGCGAGATCGGCATCCGTCGCGCGCTAGGCGCGAAGAAACGCGATATCACGCGGCAGTTCCTCGCGGAAAGTGTCGTGCTTTCCGTGCTGGGCGGCGGGTTGGGTATTCTCGGCGGCGCGTTCTGCCGGCCGCTGACCATCTTCGCCCGCGAAGCCTTGTTCAACTGGTTTCCCAAGCAAATGGAGCACGTGCCCAAACTCGTGCAAACAATGGAACCACACCTCATCGGCTGGTCGATTCCGCTGGCGTTCGCCATCTCCGTCTTCGTCGGCGTCATCTTCGGCGTCTACCCCGCCGCCCGCGCCGCCAGCCTCGATCCGATCGAGGCCCTAAGACACGAATGATACCTTAACGCCTCATTGATGACTTCGTCTATCTCGCTAGTGTTGCATCTTCGGATCGGCAATTCCAATCGTGCCACATCCAATCCGGTCGCCCGCATCGCCGGCTGGCTGAGATTTTAGGTCATCGGGCTTGGCGTGAATGATGATCGAGCGGCCAATGATCGAGTTCGCGCCGTTGAGCGAGATCACCTTATCAACGCGCTTGTACGCGACCTTACCTTCGCCATCGGCTTTGAGGTTGCCCAAGTCGCCGACGTGTCGCTTCTCACTGTCGGGGCCGCCGTGGGGGGCACCGGTTGGATTAAAGTGTCCGCCGGCACACTTTCCATCCACCATCGAGCAATCGCCAAATTCATGTACGTGGAAGCCATGTTGGCCCGGCTGAAGGCCTGTGAGTTCCGCCACGATCTCAACGCCGTCACTCAACTGCGTAAAGGTGACTGTGCCGCTGACCTTATGGTCGCCTAAAGCGTGAATCACCGCGACTGCTTTCGTCACTCGGTCAGTTCCGCGTTGTGTGGACGCCGGTCGCTCGACTTTTCTTGTGGCAGTGGTCTGCGCGATGGCGGCGCGATACGAAACAGCCGAGACCATCACCGACAAGCAGGTTGCGACTACTATCCAGGTTCGGTTACGCATCGTTTTTTCTCCTTCAGGGGAATTCGAATTCGGTAATGAAGTGATGCCAAGACCAAGACATTCTAGACATCTCATGTAGGGTTGTGTAGCGGTTTGACGGATTCGTGAATGAGAGAAGTGACTGCGAGTTTCCGAGAAAATGTGGGTGGATTACAAGCTTTCTCCCTGCCACGAACTCACTTATATTAAAAGGTTCACTGAAAGGCATGTATGCATTTGTCCGCACGGCGTGGCGGGGTGGAAAGTCATTCACAAAAGCAAAGTAACCATGGCAACTCAAGCTGAACAGCGGAACACGGCATCGCAGCCGCGCACTCCGATGACCACTCGTCCCGCAGTTGACCCGTTGGCCCAACGCGAGCGGATTCGCGTCCGCGTGTTCCCATATTCGACCGACGCCACCAAGGCCGTCGCCGATCAGATCGCCGCGCTCATCCGCAAGCGCGCGACCGAAGGCCGCAATTGCGTGCTGGGGCTCGCCACCGGCAACACACCGGTGGGAATCTACAACGAACTCGTCCGCATGCACCGTGACGAAGGCCTTTCGTTCGCGAATGTGATTTCGTTCAATCTCGACGAATACTACCCCATGCAGCCGCACGAACTGCAAAGTTACGTGCGGTTCATGCGCGAGCATTTGTTCGACCTCGTCGATATCCCGCCCGGCAACTGGCACGTGCCCGATGGCACCTTGCCGATCGAGCAAGTGAACGATTTTTGCGCCTGGTACGAGGAACAGATCGCGGCCGCCGGCGGCATCGATATCCAACTCCTCGGCATCGGCCGCACCGGCCACATCGGCTTCAACGAGCCGGGTTCCAGCAAGGAAAGCCGCACTCGCCTCATCACGCTCGATCGCGTCACGCGGATCGACGCGGCCAGCGACTTCTTCGGCCAAGAACACGTGCCGCGCCGCGCGATCACGATGGGCGTCGGCACGATCCTCAGCGCCCGTAACGTCATCATGCTCGCGTTTGGCGAGCACAAGGCACCGACGATTGCGAAGGCCGTCGAAGGTGAGATCAGCTCCACTGTCGCCGCCAGCTTCCTGCAGGAACACCCCAACGCGGAAGTTGTTATCGACGAAGCCGCGGCCGATTCACTTACGCGTTACACCTCCCCCTGGCTGTTGGCACCGGTTGAGTGGGACGAGTACAAAGTGCGCAAGGCTGTCATCTGGCTCGCTCGCAAGCTCAACAAAGCCATCGTGAAACTCACCGATCACGATTACAACGAAGAAGGCTTGCAAGATTTGCTCGCTGAGCGAGGCCCGGCCTACAACATCAACATTCGCGTCGCCCGCCACCTGCAGTCGACCGTCACCAGTTGGCCCGGTGGCAAACCGGCCGACGTGCAGCATGCCGACGGCCACGCCCACACCAAGGATCACATCTTCCCGAAGCGGGTGCTCGTATTTTCGCCGCATCCGGATGACGATGTCATCTCGATGGGCGGCACGCTCATCCGCCTTGTCGATCAAAAGCATGAGGTGCATGTCGCCTACCAAACATCCGGTAATATCGCCGTGTTCGATGACGATGCGATTCGGTTTGCCGACTTCGTGACCGAGTTCAACACCCATTTCGATGTCTCGCCGCAGCGGGCCGCCGAACTCGAGTCGCACGTCGAACAATTCCTGCGGAATAAAACACCTGGGCAAGTCGATAGCACCGAAGTGCAAACGATCAAGGGTATGATCCGCCGGGGCGAAGCCCGCGCGGCCGGTCGCGCCTGCGGCCTCACCGATGATCGCCTCCACTTCATGGATCTGCCGTTTTACGAAACCGGTCGCGTCAAAAAGAAGCCGCTGGGCGAAGAGGACATCGCCATGGTCGTCGACCTCTTGCGGAAAATTCGGCCGCATCAAATTTACGCCGCTGGCGACCTTTCCGACCCTCACGGCACGCATCGCGTCTGCCTCAACGCGGTGCTTACGGCGTGCCGGCGCTGCGAGCAGGACGATTGGTTCGCCGATTGCCAGGTGTGGCTCTACCGTGGTGCCTGGCATGAGTGGGGCCCGCACGAAATCGAAATGGCTGTGCCGCTCAGCCCGCACGAAGTCGATCGCAAACGCACGGCGATTTTCAAACACCAATCGCAGAAGGACCGGGCCCTCTTCCCCGGCCCCGACATGCGCGAGTTCTGGAAACGCGCCGAAGACCGCAACCGCGACACCGCCCAACTCTACGACAAACTCGGCCTTGCCGAGTACGAAGCCATTGAAGGTTTCGTCCGTTGGCGCGGCGATAGCAAGGTGGTGTGGTAGAGGGAGGGTGCAGGATACGGGATGCAGGGGGGCAGGGAAAACTTCGGCAGGTTACGTATGCATCGCAATGACTAAAGAGCAATATCCTCTCTACTTGGCGAACCAGCCCTGCCAGCCGAACGCGAACTTGGCAGTCGTGGATAAATACACCGGTGAAGAAGTCGCCCGGGCCGCTCTTGCCGATGCAGCCCTGCTCGATGAAGCCATTTCCGCGGCTGCTGGTGCAGCTACACCAATGCGCCGAATGGCTTCCTGGCAACGCAAGGCCGTGCTCCAGCATTTGTCCGCCCGCTGCAAGGAACGCCGCGATGAACTGACCGATGTGCTCGTCGTCGAGGTCGGTAAACCGATTCAGTATGCTCGCGCCGAAGTCGCACGCTTGATCGCCACCGTTGAGCTCGCGGCCGAGGAAGCGACTCGCATTGTCGGTGAGGTGCTGCCCGTGGATGATGCACCAGCGCGGGCCGGCTATCGGGCGATGTGGCAACGCATGCCGATTGGGCCATGCGCCTTCATCACGCCGTGGAACTTTCCGCTCAACCTCGTGGCCCACAAAATCGCGCCAGCCATCGCGTGCGGTTGTCCCTTCGTTCTGAAACCTGCCAGCTTCACGCCGATCAGCGCGCTCGTCCTCGGCGAAATCCTAGCGGAAACCGACCTGCCGCCCGGCGCATTTTCCATCTTGCCGATGAAAGCTAGCGATGCCGCCGCACTTGTGGAAGACGAGCGAATTCGCAAACTCAGCTTCACCGGCTCGCCGGCCGTCGGCTGGGAGTTGCGTAATCGTGCCCATAAGAAAAGCGTCACGCTCGAGCTCGGCGGCAACGCGGCCGTCGTGATCGAACGCGATGCCAACCTCGCCGATGCCGTCGAACGCTGCGTCTTCGGTGGCTATTACCAATCCGGCCAAAGCTGCATCAGCGTGCAGCGGATTCTAGTTCATCGCGCAATCTACGACGACTTCCGCACGCGATTCGTCGCTGCGGTCGGCAAGATCAAAACCGGCGACCCGCGCGACGAGCAAACCGTCGTTGGCCCCATCATTTCCGAAGCGGAAGCCATCCGCATCGAACGCGCCGTCCAACGTGCGGTAGAGCAGGGCGGCAACCTCCTCTGCGGCGGCGAGCGCAGCGGCTGCATCATCCAACCCGCCGTTCTCGAAAACGTGCCGCACGACGCCGAAGCCTCATGCGAGGAAATCTTCGGCCCAGTGACGCTCATCGAGCCGTTCGACGACTTCAACGCTGCCCTCGCCACGGTCAACAACAGCAAGTACGGCCTGCAGGCCGGCATATTCACCCGCGATATCGGCCACATCCACCAAGCCTGGGACGAACTCGCGGTCGGCGGCGTGCTCATCAACGAAATTCCCGCCTGGCGGGCCGATGGCCTGCCCTACGGCGGCAGCAAAGATAGTGGCCTCGGCCGCGAAGGCGTCCGCTGGGCCATCGAAAGTATGACCGAATCGCGGCTATTGGTGATTCGCCGCGTCTAGCGGCCATCCGGAAATCCAAAATACGCAGGATCGCCAGCTACAGCCAAACACGCACGCGCGGTAGGATCGTGGGCGCTGTTTATTAACATCGTTGACCAACTAACTCGTCAGGCTAAAGCCTGACCTACTTTTCCGAGGTTTCGATGCTCTTCACAATCTGCAAACGTTGGTGGGTACTTTTGGTGCGCGGGCTGGCGGCTATCGCCCTGGGCATTTGCGCTATTGCCTCGCCAGGTTCAACATTGCTTTCTTTGGTCTTCCTGTTTGGCGCCTTCAGCATCGTCGATGGCATCGCCGCCATCATTCTCGGCTTTCGTGGCGAAGCCGACGGCACCGTGTGGTGGACGATGGTCATCCTCGGCCTCGTCGCCATTGCCGCCGGCATCGCGGCCTATGCCTGGCCCGGCCTCACGCTCTTGCTGCTGGCAACCATCATTGCCGCTTCGGCCATCGCTCGCGGCGTGTTCGAAATCTATGCCGCCATCACACTCCGCAAAGAACTCGACGATGAATGGATCCTCGGCCTCTCGGGCGTGATGTCGGTGATTTTCGGCCTCTTGATTATGTTTCGCCCCGGTGCCGGACTCATCGCGCTCACGCTGCTGATCGGTGCGTACATGCTCGCTCTGGGCATTTTCGCCATTGCCCTCGCTTTGCGCCTCCGCATGATGGGCCGCAACTGGGCAAACTAAGCGTCGTCAAACCCCAAAGCAAACCAAGCCGACGGCACGCCGTCGGCTTGGAAGAACTTCCTGTAACAGAATATCACAAAACGCGTCAAAACAAACGCACCCACGCGGCTCAACCCGCCGCAGCCGTCTTGCCTTCCGCCGGATCGACACCGTTAATCCACGGCCCGGCCAGCTTCTGGTACTCGCGCGGGTAAATCTTGCTGCCCTTATCGCCTGCCTGCCAACCGGGAATTTGCTTGGCGGCCGCCCGTTCGTGCGACATCTTCTCCCAACCTTTCGCCCAACTGCTGTCGCCATCCTTCACTTCCATCGCCTCGCGATCGAAGTGGAAGGCCTTGCCTTCGCGGTAGCTCTTCGAGCCGAGTTTCACGATCACCATCGCCGCCGCACCCAGTTCGGGGCTGCAATTCACGTTTTCTGGTTTGCCGGCGAGCGCCGCCTCCACAAAATTCGTGAAGTGTACGAGCGACGAATCCTTGACCCCACCCACTTCGTAGTGCTCATTCTTGAGCTGGCTATCGTGAGTGACTTGCGAACGCTCGGCGACGAAATCGAAGCCGGCAAAATCCTCGCCGTTGCCCAGCACGAACGAGCCGAAATGGCCACGGATGATCTGTGGCACGGGCGTTTCACCACAACACATCGTGGCCGTGACCAACCCTTGCACGCCCTCCGGGAAGTCGGCCACCACCGTGGCCACATCCGGCACATCGCGCTCGTCGTATTCCAGGAAAATACCGCCCGCACCGACGACGCGGCCCGGGAACCGCAACCCCGTGGCCTTGAGCATCGACGTCGTGCGGTGCACGAACAAGTCGGTGAACATGCCGGCACCGAAATCCCAGTAGCACCGCCATTGGTGATACTTGGCCCGGTCGAATGGCATGTTCGGCGCGAGTGAAAACTCCGTACCCAAGAACATCGGCCAATCAATGTTCTTCGGCGTCATATCGGCCGTGAGGTCATAATACCGCCACTGGCCGACATCCGAGTTCCGGAAGAACGACGTCTGATACATCAACACCTTGCCGAGTTGCCCCTCGACCAGCCGCTTGTTGATGTCCTTCCAGCACGGCAGCGAAGTCGACTGCACGCCGACTTGCATGACCTGGCCCGACTCCTTCCACGCCTTGTGTACCGCAAGCGCTTCCTCCACGCTGTGCGTCATCGGCTTTTCGCAGTAAACATTCTTACCGGCTTTCAAGGCGTCGATCGTCTGCCGGGCGTGCCAATGGTCGGGCGTCGCGATCACAACGGCATCGATCGATTTGTCGTTGATGATGTCGCGGTAATCGGCAATCTGCTTCGGCTCGTTCTTCGTGCCGCGCGCGATTTTCTCGGCCGCTTCTTTGCGGTGGCGATTGAACACGTCGCACACCGCCACGATTTCCACCTTGCCTTCGCCGGCCAACGTCATGGCCGAACCAATATGCGACTGTGCCCGCCCGCCAACACCGATAAACCCGATCCGCAACCGCTCATTGGGACTCTTCGCCGTCGCCGCGGCGCGAACGCTGCTCAATGCTGCCGGAGCCGCCATGGCTACCGCCGTCGCCGCCGCTGAATTCTTGATGAAAGTCCGCCGAGAAAAATTATTGGTATCCATGACGAAGTGTCCCTGCGCGAGGTGGCCCCCAAAGAAAATCACAACATGGCAAACCAACCGATCTGCCAAGGTGATTCATTATGCACCACTAGCAGCACCGCCGCAAACGACGCGGGCGCACTCATTATCGCCCGCCCAAACCACTTTGCATCGCAGGGAGAATCACTGAAAAATCAGAGAATCCTCAGCAGGATTAGCCGTCATTGATCAGCCGCTCCGCGTGGCCGTCACAATGATGAAATGCTCAAAGGGACGCCACGCGGAGCGTAGCCTGCATCGTGATTTGGTTCCATATATTTTGATTCTTCGACGATCGCCGGGTTAGCCGCGACGCACGAGCGGAGCGCGAATATCGGTTCAAGATCGCGGCAGAACTCAATAATCGATTTAGTCCTGGCGACATCGATCGCTATTTTGAAAAAGACGGAAGTGGCCACTGGTGTCGTGTCATCGATTCAGGACGAAATCCCGAACGTCCCCTCGGACCGATGAAGATGCGGAAAACCGGTCGTCGCTGGGTTACGACACACCACGGCACCCTGACGCATCTGATCTTCGTGCGGCCACGTTCCGTCGTAATTTGTCACTCTCGCAATTAGCAAACAGTGTGCCCATCGCCGGCTCTGAATTCGACAATCGGTATCCCTCAAGAAGCAGCCGGAATTCGGGGGCGTAGGGTGCCGTGGCTAGTTGAAAGCTGGCCATTGCGACATACTGTATCCGGAGAACGAACACTGAGTGCACGGCATGGAGGAACATGACCAATGGCCAAGAAACGGGCCCCCTTGATCGGTACGTGCGAGCTGTGTGGCGGACAGTTTTCAAAAGCCGCCATGAGCAGGCATCTCTCCAAATGTGTCTCGCAGGAGAGTGTGCCGTCCTCTTCTGGCCGGCGGCGAAAGCTACGCGATGTTTTTCATTTACGCGTCGAAGGGCGCTATTTGACAGAGTTCTGGCTGCACGTGGAAATCGCTGCCGAAAGCGAATTCGCGGCGCTGGACCATTTTTTGCGCGCTATCTGGCTCGAATGTTGCGGACATTGTAGCGCGTTCCGATTCCCCGAACCGGCGGCCGCGCGGGCGGCGAAGAAGGGCCGGTCACTCGAAGCACTCTTTGCTGATTTCGATATGGATGCCATGATCCGCAAAGAACAAGAGATCATGGACTCCCCGCTTGGCTCTCGGGTGAAAGTCGGCGACGTGTTCGACTATGAGTACGACTTCGGCAGCACCACCGAACTCCGCCTCAAAGTGCTTTCGCGGCGTGACGGAATCATGAAACGAAACGAAGTTCGGTTACTCGCTCGCAACTTGCCCCCAGAGATTCTCTGCCAATGCGGTCAGCCCGCCGAATGGGTGTGCGGCAATTGCTCGTGGGAACTAGAAGGCTGGTTATGCAAGAAGTGCGGCAAACGTCATCCGTGTGGCGACGAGATGTTCTTGCCCGTGGTAAATTCCCCGCGCGTCGGAGTTTGCGCCTACTGTGGCCCCGAGGCCTGAGCGCGTACTCCTCTCGCTCCGCGAGAGGATATTCATCACATGGGGCGTGATGACCACACAAAACGGCGCCTTGACCCGGCCCGTTGTGTGCTGGCACGCCGCTGGGTACACTGACAAATCTGCCGTTTCCTGCCACGGGGTAGCCGTGGGCGACCCAGCCGGTTGAGGGCCGAATGACCAAGACTTTCGAGAATAAAGTGAAATCCGCGGGTGTTGCCAAGCTGAGCCTCGATGGGGCCGAACTCGAACTGCCCATTATCGAAGGCACCGAAAAAGAGCGGGCCGTCGATATCTCCAAGCTGCGAGCCAAAACAGGCTACATCACCCAAGACGAAGGCTACATGAACACCGGCGCCACCACGAGCGCCATTACGTTCCTTGATGGCGAAGTCGGCATCCTGCGCTATCGCGGCTACCCGATCGAGCAACTCGCCGCCAACTGCGACTTCATCGAAGTCTCCTATCTGCTCCTCTACGGCGAACTGCCGACCAGCGAACAGTTGGAAGATTTCCGCAGCAAGCTCCGCCGGCACACCATGCTGCATGAAGACATGCGGCTGTTCTACGACGGCTTCCCGCGCGACGCCCACCCGATGGCCATCCTCAGCTCAGTCTGCGGCGCGCTCTCGACGTTTTACCAAGACTCGCTGAGCGTCACCGACCCCGAACAAGTCAGCCGCTCGATCTTGCGCCTGCTGGCCAAATTGCCGACGATCGCCGCGTACGCCTACAAGAAATCCATCGGCCAGCCGTTCGTCTATCCGCGGAATGACCTAACGTACTGCGAAAACTTCCTGCGGATGATGTTCGCCGTGCCGACCGAGCCGTTCGAGGCCGACCCAGATTTCGTCGACGCTCTCAATCTGCTCCTTATCGTCCATGCCGATCACGAGCAAAACTGCAGCACGTCCACCGTGCGGATGGTCGGCTCCTCCGACGCCAACCTGTTCGCCTCGATTTCGGCCGGCATCTGCGCCCTGTGGGGCCCGCTCCACGGCGGTGCCAACGAAGCCTGCGTCGCCATGCTGCAACGCATCGCCGCCGATGGCTGCAACGTGAAGAAATACGTCGACATGGCCAAGGACAAGAACAACGACTTCCTGCTCATGGGCTTTGGCCACCGCGTCTACAAAAATTACGACCCGCGGGCCACGATCATCAAGGCCGCCTGCGACAAGCTGCTCGCCAAGCGGCACATCAGCGACCCGATCTTCGACATTGCCAAGCAGTTGGAAGAAGTCGCGCTGCACGATGAGTACTTCGTCGAACGCAAGCTCTACCCGAACGTCGATTTCTACTCCGGCGTCATCTACCGGGCGATCGGCATCCCCGTGCCGATGTTCACGGTTCTCTTCGCCATGGGCCGCCTCCCGGGCTGGATCTCCCATTGGCTCGAAATGCACCAGAACCCCAACACCCGCATCTGCCGCCCCCGGCAAGTCTACGTCGGCGCCGAAAAACGCGAATTCGTGCCGATGGATAAACGAAAATAGCCCGGCCGTCTCGGCCGGGCAAAGTGTCAGTGTGCCACGCCCACGGCTCGGCGTGGGCATGCATTTCTCGCGATCTCCCACATGGCCACTCGGAACAGCGGCCATAGCTCGCGAACGACTAACCTGCGCGCGATGGCCCGCAATTACCTCTCTCTTCCGTCATCGTGCTCGTCGTGTCGTCGTGGTGAACTAACCACGCTAACAACGCGACCACTCACCCCCTGTCCCCTGTATCCTCCCCCTCATTTGAGATCCTGAATCCGCGTCTCCGAGTGCGTCACCCACATGCCCTCCTCTTCGTAGCACATGCTTGTCACGCTCTGCATCGTGGAAAACACGTCGAGCAGTTGGTGTACCTGCGGAATGACAAACCCCAACTGCATCATCATCGGCGACGGCGCCTGCGGTTTCTTATCGTCCTCTTCGGTATCGCCATCTTCCTTCTCAGCCTTCGGCTTGATCTTGCCGGTGGCCACATCCGAACCATAGTCGATCCACGGCCGAATCGAGTCGATCAGCTTCGCACACTCGATGTGCGTCACCACCGCCGCCGGCCGATCGAGCTTGAGCGACGTGTCCAGCTCGGGCGACTTCTCACTCAATAACCGCTGCGTCGTCGCCGGCATCAGGCTGATGGCCGCGAACTTATCGGTCAGCCCGGCGTTCACAGCCACCTGCGAATCAACGCCCCACTTCTTCGGCAGCCCGAACGTGTAGAGTTTGCCGCCACCGTCCAGGTCGGTCACATTCGGCTTTGGCATCTTCAACTCCGGCATGTCATCTTCTTTGATTTCTTTGGCCAGCTTGTAACCGTCGCGCACCACTTCGATGTACGCCTTCACGCCCGCGCGGAATTTCTCGCGATCGCTCACTCCTGTCACGAGCCCAAGTTCCAACATCGGCAACGGCTTCGGCGACTCCGGCATCTTCTCGAACCACTTCTGGCTCTTCGCCGTGAAGTCGAGGACGAGCGCTCCTTGCCCATCGGCCAGCGCCGGCAGCAAATACTCGCGATTGGCATTGTCCAATCGTTCCAGCAATTCAATTCCCTTGTCGCGGAATTCCTTGTAATTGTCCCAATCATCCGAGTCCGCTTTCTTCTCGGCAATCTTCTCTGCATGCCCGGCGATGCGCTTGAGCCAATCGACCAGTTGCGTATAGTCCTCAACACTATTCTTCGACCGCGACGCAAAGAGCAACAGCGGGTTTCCGCCCACATGGCTCAAAATCGACAGCGGCTTGCTGCCGTCCATCATCGGCCGCTTGCCCGACGAATACTGAAACGCCTCGTAGCCCCGCGACGTCAGGTACGCGATCCCCGCCACTTCGGCCGGCTCCGGCATGTACTTGGCCAGGTCGAACGCCCGAATATCGTCGAGAATCGTCTTGCGATCTTCCTCGTCCACTTTCGCCTGCACCATCGCTTCTTCGGTGGCATCGGCAATGTTGTTCTTCATCTTCTGAGCGGAACCGAGGCTTTGGGCAAACGTCTTGCTCAAATAAGAAATGGATACGACTCGCTCACCCGCATGCTTCTCGAGCGGCTTGAGCCCCGGTTGACTGGCGAGCGTCGCGCCTTTGCCCAATGCGTCCAGGTGTTCGGTGGTGGCCCCAATCGAGAACAACACGAATTCATCCGTTACCCCCAAGGCAATTACCGCGGTCTTCTTGCTCAACGCATCGCGAATGGCTTTGAACTGATCGTCATTCTCCGCCTTCTCCTTTACCACATCCCACGGAATCATCGAACCGTCCATGCGCAGCGTCAGAAATTCCCCACCAGCAATTTTCTCGCGTTGCAGATGGGCCGCCAAATCCGGCACGTGTTCGTCGAGCACACCTCGCAGCAGCGAGTGAATCTCATTGATCTCGCGTTTGGCACGTTCGAGATCCTTGGCGCGGAAGCCAATCACCACTTCTGGCACAGTCATGCCGGACGAGATGCGTTTCGATAACGCTTCCAAAACTTTCCCCGGATCAGCCTCTCGCTGACCTTTATCTTCTGTCTTGGCCTCAATACGGAACTTTCGGTCGAGCGACCCTGCTTCACTGACTAAGTTGATCCAGTCCGCAATGTTATTGCCCCCGTATGCAAACACTTCCTCCGATCCCATCTCTTTCAGCACACCCACCGCATCCTGGCCCGCGGGCGATTCGAAGTATTCACGCACCTTGGCGATCGCCGGCGTATTGTTCTGCTGCCATTGAAACGAAATCTGCATCTTCGCGAGCTGAACGAGCGGAATCTCCATCAGCTTGCCGTACGCCTTGCTGCCACGGAACATCTCCCATTGTTCCTTCATGCGCAAACTGGCCGAATAAAAAGCCGCATCCGCCGGCACCTTCTTGAGCGAATGCGCTTGCTCCGCGAGATCGGCCGCACGAACCGACAGTCCGCAAATTATGATCGCTACTAGAACTGCACCCACAAAGGGCGAGATATGGTTGATCGAAGAGTACCGAGCTGCAGCCACCGAAAGTTGCCGTGTCATAAGGAAGTCCTTTGCTGAAAAAGGCCCCGAAAATTAGTTGGCCAACGCCCGCCAGTCTGACCGATTGCGGCGACTCTGTAAACTGGCAGCATCCCGTCATGCTGGCATGCACGCACCGCCAACCGCGTGGAAAAATCGGGCGAAGCATGTTATCTTGGCGGCTAGAATCGTCAAGGCGCGCCCGTTCCGCCCGCCGTTAGGGCGTAGTGCGTATGCCCCAAGATAATTAGACGGAACTCGATCATGCCCACGCCCGCCCGCCTAGAGGCCGCCATCGACCGCCTCCGCCGCGCACGAGTTTTCTCCCGCCAGTTTCTGCCCGATTTGACGGAAGCCGAATGGTGGTGGTCGCCGCCGCAGTTCACCACGCACATCGCCTGGCAAGTCGGACACTTGGCCGTGGCCCAGTACAACCTGTGCCTGCGACGCATCCGCGGCCGCACCCAAGACGACGAAGCGCTTATCTCCGATGCATTTATCAATTCCTTCAAGCTGGGGTCGCAACCCGTCGTCGGCGCATCCCACAATTTGCCGCTCACGGAAGTTCAGCGCGTCTTCGACGCCGTTCACCATCAGGCCCTTCAAGAGTTGCCGCTTGTCGATAATGCGGAACTCGACAACCCGGTCGAACAACCCCATCCCCTGTTCAAAACGAAACTGGGTGCGATCGAATGGAGTTCACAGCACGAGCTCGTCCACGCTGGCCAGATTGCACTAATCCGGCGACTCATGGGCAAACCACCGCTGCGCTGATCCCACCGAGAATGCTCCTGCGGAACCCACGACCGTTCAGGATGCCACTGAGACTCACGTTTCGATATAGAATCGCCGTCGTTTAGCCGCGACGCGCGAGCGGAGCGCGAACGCAAGTTCGAGTTGACCCTCATGCCAATCAGTTCAATGGAACAAACTCAGCACTGCCGTCGCCAGGCTGAGCACCACATACAACGCCAAAATTATCCACCAGCCGAGCACGATAAGCTGCGGCGCTTCCATCCCCGCCGCATACAGGACAAGCCCGACGAGCGCCACCAGCCCCAGCACGCTGGCCAGGACCTCGGGCCCGCCCAGCAGATTCATCACTCCCAACACTAGCCCCGCCACCGTGACTAGGATCAGCAGTTGCCGCAGTGAATACTGGAAGTGGAAGGACTGCTCGTTAAGCGATTCTCGCCAAATTTCGTCGGTGGCGTTGGGCGGCGGCAGAGCCAGTGGCGGCACAGCGCCCACATCCACCGGCTGCTCCGCGGCATTCGCGACCAATTGTGCTCGCCGCCGCGCATACAACGCTTCCCGCCGCCGGGCCGCTGCCGCCTCTCGCTTCTGTTCATCCCAGCGAACGTACAGGTATGCGCCGGCGACCGACAGCATGAACGCGATAATCAATGATGTCCAAAACAGCTTCAGCGTGATGAGTGCCATCACGACCGAGAGCACCGCCGTGGCAATCAGCAAATGCTTCACCTGAAACCGAAATCGAAAGTCGCGCAGCCACCTTTCGATTAGTTCGCTGCCAGGATCTCGCTCGGCGTCGCGATAGATTTCATCGATGTCGATATTGGCGCGGATCGCCTCCAGCGCAATTTGCCGCTGCCGCGCTTCCACCGCCTCATCGGGCGGCTCGAGCTCCAACTCCACGTCGTCGTCGTCATCGACCGGTGGCGGTTTACGATCATCACGTTCGGGCGAATTCACGATAGCTGTCACCCCCATTTGAAAAGATTCATAGTGATCGAGAACTGAACTTGGGTGAGCCTCGCTCGCCTGCCATTAGCCGCGATGCTACGCATCGCCGGCATTTCATAAACTAACCAGACTCCGACATGTGGGTTCCTATTCTCAATCTTACCCCGTATAGTGGCAAGCCGTATCTCCCCTCACCGCGTCACCGAGCAAGCCGCCAAACCGCCGCCTTGTTGGATTGCCATGACCCAATTTCTCATCACCGCTCTGGGCAGCTATGGCGATGTCCATCCGATGGTCGGTCTCGGCAGCGCGCTCGTCGCCCGCGGGCACCGCGTCAAAATTTTCACGAGTGCGTATTTCGAAGATGTCGTCACCAGCGCGGGCCTCGAACTCGTCCCGCTCGGCTCACGCGAAGATTACGTGCGACTCGCCCAGCATCCCGACCTGTGGCACCCGATCCGCGGACCCAAGCTCGTCATGACGTTCACCGTCGGCGAGCGACTCCGGCCACTCTTCGACGCCCTCATGAGCCACTACGTGCCCGGCGATACCGTGTTCTGTGCCCACGCCCTTGATGCAGCTGGCCGCTGCGCCGCCGAAAAACTGCAAGCTCCGCTCGCCAGTATTATCTTTGCCCCTGGCGTCGTGTGGTCGCTCCACGATTCACCACGCCTCAAGGGTGCCTTCCTAGGCCCACGCGTCCCCAAGTGGCTCAAGCGATTCCAATTCTGGGCAGCGGATCGATTGTTCGTCCTGCCGCTCATCGGCAAACCGCTCAATGCCTTGCGAAAGGAGCTCGGTTTGCCGCCTGTCCAGCGCGTCTTCGGCAACTGGCTTCACAACACCGACCTGCTACTCGCCCTCTTCCCCGATTGGTTCGGCCCACCTCAACCCGATTGGCCAAAAAACACCCATTGCGTCGGTTTCCCCCTCTGGGACGCCCCGGGGTCTGTCCCCATTTTCCGCTTTGGGAAAATGGGGACTGCCCCCCTCAGCCTTAACTGCGCCGAAAAAGAACAGACGGACCCCGTTGCCCACAACGACGATCTCCAATCCTTCCTCGCCACCGGCCCCCCGCCCATCGCTTTCTCACCCGGCTCCGCCAACCACGAGGCGCACGAGTTCTTCGATGCCGCGGTCGCCGCCTGCAACCAGTTGGGCTGCCGCGGCATCCTGCTCACCAAATACACTCACCAGTTGCCGGCCAGGCTGCCCGATACCGTCCGTCATTTCGGCTTCGTGCCGATGAGCCAACTCCTGCCACGCTCCGCGGCGCTCGTCCACCACGCCGGCATCGGCAGTTGTGCCCAGGGCCTCGCCGCCGGCATACCCCAAATCGTGCGGCCTATGTCCTACGACCAGTTCGACAACTCGCGGCGACTCGTCGAACTGGGTGTCGCGCAAGAAATCTCGGTCAAAAAATTCACCGGCCCGCGACTCGCCGCCACGCTCGAACCGCTACTCGCCTCGCCCACCGTCGCCGCTCGCTGCCGCGACCTCGCCGCCCGCTGCAACGGCCCCGCCGCCCTCGCCGCCGCCTGCCAAGCCCTCGAACAACTCGCCACCCTAAAGAATCCGTAGGGTGGGCACCGCCCATCAATATTTCCCCTCCCTTGTAGCAAGGGCCCAGGAAGGGCCCGTCTTCACGATCATCAACCACCGCCTGCATACAATTCAAGGATTCCTCACTCCCCACTCCCCATTCGTCATTCCCTTCCCACTTACACCTTAAACCTTACGCCTTACACCTCCCCCATGCCCACTCTCCCCCTCTCCACTCACCGCTTCCTCATATTCGTCGACGACGTTTACGAAGACCTGGAACTCTGGTACCCGAAGTTACGCCTCATCGAAGCCGGTGCCCATGTCACCGTCGCCGGCCCCCAGGCCGATAAGGTGTATGCAGGCAAAAATGGCTATCCGTGCCGCTCCGATGCCGCGATCAACCTCATGGAAAGCAGCGACTTCCACGGCGTCGTCATTCCCGGCGGCTTCATGCCCGATAAACTCCGCCGCGACGAATACGTCAAACGCCTCGTCCGCGAATTTGCGGAGAGCAACAAACTCGTCGCCGCCATCTGCCACGGCGGCTGGATCCCCATCTCCGCCGGCGTCTACCGTGGCGTTCGCGTCACTGGCTCCCTCGGCATCAAAGACGACCTCATCAACGCCGGCGCCCATTGGCTAGACGCCCCCGTCGTCGTCGACCGCCACTTCATCTCCAGCCGCAAACCCGACGACCTCCCCGACTTCTGCCGCGCCATCGTCGACCTCATGAGCGCCAAAAAACCCACGTAGGTCAGGCTAATGCCTGACTTTCAGTAGAGACATGGTTTAGGACAGCAGCGACATTGAGTTCGCACGTTGACGTTACGCTTTCTCGGCCGCGACGCGGCCTAGGAGTGTAGCGACGGGCGCAAGCCCGTCGATTAGCTCGCCAACATCGTCATAAGCCGCGCAGCGGCGCAGGAGTGATTGGACCAGTCGCTGCATTGTGAACATTACGCCTCTAACGCTAAATCTTGCAGCCAACTTTCTTGAGCGACGAGCGTCAGATATCGTTGACCACCTCGAATTGAGTTCGTCAGAACACCCGCAGTTCCTCCGACGGAACGAACAATCGTTCCTTTCCAGCGGCGGCTCGCACGACGGTCAGCCCGCCCATGTGGCCAATCGCGTGGCCGGCGATGATTTGAATCGCCGCGCCCACCGTTTCGAATCCGCGAAACCCCGGCGGCTGACACTTCGTCGGCTGATCCAGCCCCGCCTCGCCGACCTCATCGAGAAACGCATGCGTTTGCCCGCGTAATTCCTTGAACTTCCCCAGCACTTCGTCAAACGGCGGATAAGCGGCGGGGTCATCGACCGGTTCGCTCCCCCAGTCGAACAGCGGCTTCCAGTGGTGCACCGGGTTCGCCGTCCCATGCAGCATCTGGTGCAAGCGGCCCTCGACCACCGCCAGATGCCCGGCAATCCACATCGCATGATTCCCACCCCACGGCCCAGGCCGCAAGAGTGGAGCGTTACGCATCTCGCCCAGGTGCTTCATCCCCATGTCGCTGAACTTCAGCGTGATCCGAATGGCATCAATTGCTTGCATTGCTCTACTCTGCTCTTCAGCCTGTTGTTCGCAAGAGAGGGCTCGCCCTGGCCTCATTCTACCCGGCACCGATGCGGCGGCAATCAACGCCTCTCCAACCGAACCGACCCGAGCACTCGACCGATTGCGGTTCGCACTGCAAGCCAAGCTTTGCTTCTAACGGACCGAATAGGCCGTCGTACATTGGTCCCGCCGGTTCACCCTACGCCGCTTCGCGGCTTCAACGTCGCGCGCCATTCTATCGGCGGGCTCGCGCCCGCCGCTACACTCCGCGACCGCCTTCGCGGTCGAAATTCCATCCGCAACGCAAACTCCCGACCTCCGCGCAGTCAGTCGCGAAATCTCCCCCGCAACTCTGCATAGTAATTCAGCGACGCGGTGCTATCCCGGTGCATCAGAGCGGCGACCCGTCAGGCCGCAACGCGGCCCAGGAGTGTAGCGACGGGCGCAAGCCCGTCGATTAAGTCGCCAATCTGAAATAAGCCGCGCAGCGGCGCAGGAATGTCGCCGACGTCTATTCCAGAAGTTGAAAACAGTTGTTCGCTCCGGCCGCAACTCGGCCTAGGAGTGTAGCGACGGGCGTAAGCCCGTCGATTAGGCCGCCTAATTCTCATAAGCCGCGCAGCGGCGCAGGACTCAATCCCATATATACCGCTCGTCAAACTCAATTCCATGCCGTTCCAAGAGTGCTCGAAATTCGTCTTGATACGACAATCCACGATGGTGCGTTTCCTGCTGCTGAATGTATTGCCGAACCACCGCAACTTGCGATTCGCTTACGGTAAACGCCGCGTAACCGTCTTGCCATCCGAACTTGCGACTCCCTTTTCGTTCCTCATTGACCCAGCCCGATGAGTTCGCCTTGATGCACCGGAGCATGTCGGAGATGGATACGGTGGGTTTGAACTTCGCCAGCAAATGCACATGGTCCGGCATTCCCCCAATCTCCAATAACACGCCACCTTCACCGCGAATGATGCCGCCCAGGTAGGCATGCAGATTGGATTGCAGTTCCTTCGTGATGAGTGGGTATCGACCCTTTGTACTAAACACGAGGTGATACAACAGGTTCGTATACGTGCCCGCCATAAGGTGCCTTTCTTCCTGCGCCGCTTCGCGGCTTCAACCAAGAACCCGCCATTCTCTCGGCGGGCTCGCGCCCGCCGCTACACTCCACGACCGCCTTCGCAGTCGAAACTCCATTCCGACGCCCATTTTCGCGCCTTGCTCGCTCAGAGGCTATCCGAAAAGCCGCGCAACTCGTAGTGACAGGCGGCTCGCCTGTCACTGGCGCTCGGAAAAACTGCGACAGGCGAGCCGCCCGTCGCCACGAAAATCGACTTTCCGGATAGCCTCTCGTCGCCACCAAACGGTGCAGGAACGCCATCCGGCCGCAATGCGGCCCAGGAGTGTAGCGACGGGCGAAAGCCCGTCGATTAGGCCGCCAACTTGGCCATAAGCCGCGCAGCGGCGCAGGATTTCCACCAAGATTTCCTTTGGATTTGGCCGCGCCTTGTGGTAAAACCACGCGATGTCCGCAACAACGGTCGCTCCCCAACTGTGTTGCCGCATCAATGAATTGAATCGATCGAACAAAACCCACCGAATTTTGCACGCCCCAATTTCCAAGAAGTCTCGATTTTCCGCGACCTCCATCGCGCCAACCGCGCATTACGAACGAGTTTTGCAACGAAAATGTGGTATCCCTTTCGACGACCAAATCGTAACTGTCGATTACGAAACCACTTGCGTAGACGTATTCCGAGAGGGCCGATGCAAAACAACTACCTGCAGTCCGGCATCCACGTACATTTGCAAAGCCGGCGCACAACAGAACGATGCAAAACTCACACCGAAGAAAGAGATACACAACCCTCTGGCTAACAGCTATCAGCTAAGAGCTAACAGCTTCCCCTCAATATCTCGCCGGCGGTTGCGAAGTTGTCGCCGTGCGGGGTTCAGAAGCCGGGGCAATGGCCGTTGCCACCTTGCCCGTCGCCGCGGCTGCTCCTTGCAGCTGAGCAACCCGGGCAGCCACCTCGGGTTGGAATCGGTTCTCACTCAGCGACCGCTGATAATTGGCCAGCGCCTGCATATGATCGCCCGATTGATCGCGCAGCCGACCCAACGCCGTCAGTGCCCGGGCATTGTGCGGGTCGATGGTGAGCGCATCCACGAGCTGGGCCTTCGCCTGCTCGGTCTGGTTCGATTCTTCCAACAATCGAGCCAACTCGATCTTTGGCTCCGCCGACTTCGGACTGTTGCTGGACCAATGGTTGAGCAGGTTGAATGCCTCTTGCTTGCGATTCGTTTCCGTCAGCAGCACCGCCAGGCCGCGATAACACTCAGCATGGTTCGGGTCGCGCTCGAGGCACTGGTTGTACAAGTTCTCGGCCTGCTTGAGATCGTTCGGCCGGTTGTACAGCGTGCCCGTTTTGTGGAGCGACGCCGCCAGGTTGTAATAGCCTTCCGGCGATTTAGGGTTCTGAGCGATGGCCTGCTGGAACCGGTCCGACGCCTGTTGGTAGTTGCCCTGTTGATACAGCCGAACCCCCTCGACGTTCGCCGCCTGCGACTGGATGTTGCTGCAACCACTCGCCGCCGCCAGGCAAACCACGATCGCCGACGTCACCCAGACGGGCGCGTTTGCTTGTGGCTGGCAGGATTTGGACGAGTTCGTCGACACGGGCACAACTCACAACGGGGATTCGCCCAAAGAAAAGGCCGCCGGCGATTCATTCGCCGGAGGATCGGCGGCGGAGGGTATCAACCGCGGTAAGACCGTGCAAGGTGGCTTCCGATTAACACGATAATTCCGGCTAGACATGCGGGAAATGGGCGATGTCGCAACGAAATCGCTGCTTCGCGCCGCATTCAGCTAGCACGAGGGGAAAGTTTCACCGCCCCCGCAAAACCGCACGATCCGACAAAATTGCGTGAATCGCCTATTTTTCCGCATCGTTTTACTTTCCCCAGCCGGTTTTCCGATGCCTACATGCGTAGTCGATGGCATTTTTCCAAAACGGCAAACTGCGCACGTACCTCAGGCGTTAGCCTGACCGAAGCTGCCCCCCCCTTCCCCCCAAAAAAAAGGTCAGGCTAAAGCCTGACGTACAGGAGATCTCCCCCAATGACCCAGAAGGCGAAAACGACTGCGAAACGCTCCACGTCCTCCCGCTCCCTGAAGAAAGCAGCCACCCGAGTTGCGGCCGGCGCCGGTAAGGAAGAGGTCACACTGGATCGTCGCCGCAAGGATCGCCGCGATGCGGAAGCCAATGAAACCCCGGCCGCCGCACCCAAGCTGGAACGCCGCGAGAAGGTTAGCCGTCGCCGCCAGATCGACCCGACCACTTGCGAACGCGATTACACCGAGCAAGAAGTCGAGTTCATGAACGCCCTCGACGACTACAAGCGGAAGAGTGGCCGGATGTTTCCCACCTGCAGCGAAGTGCTCGAAGTCATCCGCTCGTTGGGCTATGCGAAGCAGTCGCCGGCCCACGTGTGCGCCTGTGCGGCGCCGATGTTGGCCGATACCTCGGCTTCGAGTGTGGTGCCAGCGTGGGTTGGTTTCGAGTCGGTTGCCGAAGTTGTCTCTTGATGGCACTGTGTGCGAAAACGGCAAGGCCCGTAGCCAAACGAACGATGCGCTGCACGATTACGGCTGCGCATCGTTGAGTAGATCGCGAAGTTCTTCTGGCGAAACATCGGCAAGTTGCACGCCGCGGCTATCGAGCGCTTCATTCACCCGCAGGATCGTCTCGCGCATGATGCCGTGGGTCTCCTCCGATCCACCAGCGAGTAAGAAATTCTTGCCGCGCGTGATGCGCTTGTGGCCGTCCTCGGCATCAAAAGCCAAACCCAGCAAAGCAGCAACACGGCGCTTAGAAATGCGATTATTCGACATGATCTGTGATAAGCAGTTTAATAGTTGGTTGTTCGTGTCGTGAGCTAGAGCAGCCTGCGGATGCCGCCGCGCACAAACCCGCCGGCACATTTGCATCGTAGTTGGTGACTGGCGAATGGGAAAGAGAGTCGCCTGCTAGCGCCGACGCTGCATTTCCCGCAGAATATCGGCCGCGGCTTCCCGGGTATCTTTGGAAGCCTGACCAGGTCGTTGTGGTAGCTTACCCGGCGCCTTTTTGGCCGAGGCACCTTTGCCACGCTTGAACCAACCCCAACCGCCGCCGCCTTCCTCTTTGACATCTTCGGCAGCTGGTTGCTCGCCTTCCTCAACTTCTCCCTCAACTGCATCGTCGTTCGCGGAACCCGCAGCCGCTTTCGCCAAAGCGCCAACATCTTCAACCGTCGCGGTATCCCCTACCGAAACGCGGCTGATATTGGTTCGAGTTTCCTCGGCTCGGAGAGAGCGGGTCTCCTTGAGTGTCTCCGGGCCATCGAGGTCGTTGACACCTAGCAACCAGCGGGAAATGTCATCCTCGGAGGCACTATCGGACATGCTGATCGTCCGCTGGACGACATCCGCCACATCCTTCACCGGCGGCTGTTTCCGCGGTTTCACTTCGGACGAAGCAGCGGCAGCGCGGGTTGGTTCAGCTTGCGCAGGCGCAGGTGCGGCGACTTCTTTACTCGCCTTCTCGGCGAGCCCCTCCACACGAAACTTGAGCGGCCCGACGCGCAACTCGCTGCCGGCTTCAAGGGGAACCTCGCGCTCGATGCGCGCATCGTTCACGTAGGTGCCGTTACGGCTCCCCAAATCCTTCACCATATAGCCATTTTCGTGTTTCGTAATGGCACAATGGCGACGACTGATGGCTTCGCTACCGGCTCGCAGTGCGCACTCCTTGGCGCGCCCGATGAGGAATTTCTCCTTCTTCAACGGGATTTCGAGGCCTTCCTTAGCGCCAGCCAGTACGATCAACTTTAGCTTCATCGATTCTCTTGCCTTAATCCGCTGACAAAGAATTCTACGCGACAATACCAACGGTTTGCGGCGGGCAATCGGCAGTGGCGAACGATATGACTGGCAACGATCGCTGCCAGAGAATAACTGCAATGGATATGCCACTCCTCGCGATGAGGTGCTCTATTTAATCATATACAGGTGCGGAAGCCCTTTCTTTAATAATCGGTCAATAATCTCCTCGATTCGATGTCCAAGATACTTTGCTATTTACCTGGACACAATAGAAACGGCCACTAAATGCGGCTTTCCACACTTCTTTGAACAATTGGCGAGAGTCGGGTAGGGGCCGCCCTACGCGGTCCGTAGGGGGGCGGATACTAGCTTCCTTAATACATGTCGGTTCCACCGGCCGCCGGCTTAACGGCGATTTGTCCAAGACGCCGCCCCATATTTGCTATTCGCTAGATTACTCGCCATTAATTCCAATTCCGGCGTCAACTGGTACAAGATTTCGTGGAAATTGAGCCGCTTCGCCAAGTCTTCGGCTACTGACCGCGTTAACCGTTCCGCCGTTGTCGGAACGCCGGAAAGGTCGCTCCAACCCGGCAGCTCGGGGGCGGCGGGAGACCGCTCAATTAACAGGCTCCCGTGTTGTAAGATCGCCCCTCGGTGCCGACGCTGGGCGCTACCCAGGATTTTCCACGCCACCGGAGAATCTACTGCGCTTTTAGTAGATTCCGTCGCAATTGCCGCGCCGACCTGTTCGAGAACAACATCGCCCGGCGAACGTCGCTGGAAGCAAAGGAATGGCTCTGGACCGCCACCAGCGGGTTCATTCCCTCGCATTCGTAAGCGGATGAGTGGACGATCGGCGGCGGGTAGCGATGTAGCCAAGACGTCGATGAACGATGCGTGGACGGCGTCGTATAGCTTCGGCGCATCTTGAATGAGTCGATGGCCGGGCCGCAGCACAAGGCTATACGTCAGTTCGCGGTCGTGCAGGATCGCGCCGCCGCCCGATTGGCGCCGGACGACGGCACAGCTTCGGCTCGCGGAGTGTTGTTCTCGCTCTGCACAGGACTGGAAGTAACCGAGGGAGAGCGTCGGTTCACTCCACTGATAGAAACGCAGCGTGGCCGTGCCGTTCGCAATGGCGTCATTGAGCAGCGCTTCATCGACCGCCATGTTCCAGGGGCCAGGCTGAGGTGGATCGATGATGAGGCGGATGTCGGTTAGCACGGCGGCACTTTATTACGGCGGCAGGGCGGGCCGGGGAAAAGACAAGGAGACAAGGAGAAGGGGAGACAGGGAGATCGTAGTCCAAACGTTTCTCCTTGTCTCCGTGTCTCCCCCTCTCCTTGTCTTTGCGCTCTTGCTCGTGCTGCGAGCTTCAAGCAGTTGCGTTGGAGGACTTGTACGTGAGCACCGGTTGGCGGGCGGCGCGGACGTCGTCGGGGCGGCTGATGGTGGTGGTGTGCGGGGCGTCGTGCAATACGTCGGGCGCTTCGCCGACGACGTTGAATAGCGTTTCGGCGAAGGCGTCGAGCGTTTCCTTGCTTTCGGTTTCCGTGGGCTCGATCATGATTGCCTCTTTTACCGAAAGCGGGAAATACACGGTGGGCGCGTGGAAGCCGAAATCGAGGAGCCGCTTGGCGATGTCCATCGCGGCGATGCCTTTGTCGCTTTTGAGTTTGCTGGCCGACGCGACAAACTCATGCATGCAGCGATCGCCCTGCGGCACGGGCAGAAAGTGCTTCACGCGGCTGAGCAGGTAGTTCGCATTGAGGACGGCGTTTTCGCTGACCCGCCGCAGGCCGTCGGGGCCGTGCGTGCGGATGTAGCAATACGCCCGTAGAAGCACGCCGACATTGCCGAAGAACGCGCGCACGCGGCCGATGGATTGGGGGCGGGCGTAGTCGAGGGCGTATCGGTCGAGGGTCGAAGGTCGAGGGTCGAGGGCCAGAGAAGGCGTCGGGTTCGACTTCTGGCCCTCGACCCTCGACTCTCGACCCTCGACCCTCACTACCACTGGCGTTGGCAAGTACGGGGCTAGCTTCTCCGTCACGCAGATCGGTCCTGCGCCTGGGCCGCCGCCGCCGTGGGGGCCGCTGAACGTTTTGTGCGGATTGTAATGCTGCATGTCGGCGCCGAAATCGCCGGGGCGGGCGATGCCGAGGATCGCGTTCATGTTCGCGCCGTCCAGATAGACCAGGCCTCCGGCCTGGTGAATCCGATCGGCGATTTCACGCATGTTCGGCTCGAAGATGCCAACGGTGTTCGGGTTCGTGATCATGAACACGGCGACTTCGTCGTCGAGATGGCGGGCGAGGTCGTCCATGTCGAGAGCGCCACTGGTGAGCGTTTTCACGGTGACGGTGGTGAAGCCGGCCATCGAGGCGCTGGCGGGGTTGGTGCCGTGGGCGCTATCGGGGACGAGCACCTTGGTGCGTCGTTCGCCGCCTGTTTTCAAAGACTCGTCGCGGAAGTACGCGGCGGCAACCCATAGGGCGGTGAGTTCGCCGTGAGCCCCAGCGGCCGGTTGCAACGAGCAGGCGTCGAGGCCGGAGATTTCCTGGAGGTACTCCTGCAACTCGTAGAGCATCTGCAGCATGCCCTGAATGGTTGATTCCGGCTGGTAGGGATGCAGGTCGGCGAAGCCGGGCAAGCGGGCGATGCGTTCGTTCCGCTTCGGGTTGTACTTCATCGTGCAGGAGCCGAGCGGGTAGAAGTGCGTGTCGACGCTGATGTTGAGCTGCGACAGATTGGCGAAGTGTCGCACGACCTGCGGTTCGCTGAGTTCCGGCAGGGCCGGCGGCTCGGCGGCCAGCATGTTCGCGGGCACGAGTTCGCTGACGGGCCGCTCGGGCACGTCGCACGCGGGCAATCGGTGCGCGCGGCGACCGGCTTCAGAAAGCTCGAACAGAAGTTTGGTATCGCGGGTGTTACGCATTATGATTCAACGGGCGGTAGTAATTCTCACGCAAAGGCGCTAAGGCGCAAAGAATCAATTGCGATCTTATTGCAGTTGGCAAACAATCGTCGTCAAAGCCATTGGACGTTTTCGTTCAATGAGTGCATTAGTTACTATGGAAACACTTAGGCTTACCCACAAACGAGCTTTGCGTCTTTGCGCCTTTGCGTGAGATACATAAAATGTGCTAGTCCAATGACCGTGCCAGTGATTCAATTTCGGACTTCGTCCGCTTCTCCGTTACCGCCACGAGGAAGCAATCGTTCAACTCTGGATACCACTGTCCCAGCGGTACGCCGGCGAGGAAGCCGGCGTCGAGGGCTTGGTGGAGGAGTTCATCGACGCGGTCTTGTTTGTCGCGGAGGACAAACTCTTTGAATGTCGGAGCCGCGAACGCAAGCTGGAATCGGCTGTTGTGGGAAGTTGAGGTTGTCGATGCTGCCAGGGAAGCACTGGCAGAGCCAGTGGCACCCGAGGTGTGCAAGCTGGAATCGGCCGTTGTTGGAGGTTGAGGTTGCCGGTGCTGCCGCGGAGGCACTGGCGGAGCCAGTGGCACCCCATTGCACAGCAAGCTGGCGCAATAGTGAGATTTTTGCAGGCAGAGATTGGCGGTTTCTTTGAGGCCTTGCGGGCCGAGGAGGGCGAGGTAGATCGTGGCTCGCAGGGCGAACAGGCCTTGGTTGGTGCAGACGTTGCTCGTGGCCTTCTCGCGGCGGATGTGTTGCTCGCGGGTTTGCAGCGTGAGGACGAAGCAGCGGCGGCCGCGGCGGTCGACCGTTTCGCCGGCGATGCGGCCCGGCATGCGGCGGATGAGCTTCTCGCGGCAGGCCATGATGCCGAGGTACGGGCCGCCGTATTGCATCGGCGTGCCGAGCGATTGGCCTTCGGCCACGGCGATGTCGGCACCCCAATCGCCCGGGCGTTTCAATAGGCCGAGGCTGATCGGGTCGAACGCGGCGACGACGAGTGCGCCGGCGTCGTGGGCAATCGAAGCGAGCGACGCAGCGTCTTCGATGCAGCCGAAGAAGTTCGGTTGCTGGACGACGATGCAGGCGGTTTTGTCGTCAACGACAGCGGCCAAATCTTGGGGGCGGACGACGCCCGTGGGCGTGCCAACCGTCACCACTTCGATGCCGAGGTCCTTGAGATACGTGGTGATCGTTTGGCGATACTCAGGGTGTACGCTCGCCGCGACGACGACTTTGCCATAGCGGTTCGTGCTGCTCACAGCCATGAGCACGCCCTCGGCCGCGGCGCTACCGCCGTCGTACAGGCTGGCGTTCGAGACATCGAGGCCGGTGAGCCGCGTGATAAGCGACTGGTACTCGAATACGACCTGCAAATTGCCCTGGCTAACTTCGGCCTGGTACGGCGTGTAGGACGTGTAGAATTCGCCGCGGCCGGCGAGTTCATCGACGGCGGCCGGTATGAAGTGATCGTAGCTGCCGCCGCCGAGGAAGCAGACCTTGGTGCCGGCGTGCTCGTTCCGGGCAGCGAGCGCCGCCATGTGCTGCGTGAGCTCGAGCTCGGTCAGCGCCGGGGGCAGGTTCAGCGGGCGATTGAGCCGCAACTCGGGCGGAACCATCGCGAACAGGTCATCGAGCGACGACGCGCCGATGGCGGCGAGCATGGCGGCTTGATCTTCAGGCGTGGTGTACAAGTACGGCATGTTGTTGCAAATCGAAGTGTTTAGCGCCGACCGCAAGGTCGGATTTAGTGGTGTGCGTGCTGGTGTGCGAGAGGTGGCGGCGGTTGTTGGTTGAGATTCGGCCTGGCGGCCGACGCTAAAGGCGGCCGACGCTAAGAGCGAGCAATACAATTCAATATTAGTGCGACTCTTCGGCGCATTGTTTTTGGTACGCCGCGTAGTCCATCAGGTTCTTGAGGCCGGCTTCGTCGGCGATTTTGATGCGGGCGATCCAGCCTTCTTCGTAGGGAGAGTTGCTGAGAAGCTCTAGGTTGTCGGCCAGTTGGTCGTTGGCGGCGATCACCTCGCCGGCGACGGGTGCATACACGTCGCTTACGGCCTTCACCGATTCGACTTCGCAGAACGATTCCTCGGCCGCGACCTGGCGGCCGACTTTCGGCAGCTCGATGAACACGAGGTCGGTGAGGGCCTCGACGGCGAATTGGGAGAGGCCGATGGTGGCGACCTTTTGGCCGCCTTCGGTGGTGACGGCGACCCATTCGTGCGTTTTGGCGAAGAGGAGATTTTCTGGTTTCACGTATTTCTTCCTTCAGTTTTTTTACCACGGAGGCACGGAGGAGGCGGATTTAAGATTGACGATTTATGATTTAAGATTTGGAGGACTTGAGATCAACTTCGTTTCTTCAATCGTCAATCATCAAATCATCAATCATAAATCGGATCTCCGTGTTCTCCGTGACTCCGTGGTTAATCTTTCTTGCGACTGTAAAACGGTAGCGGCATGACGGTTGCTGGGTGCTGCGTGCCGCGGATGTCGATTTGGAGTTTCATGCCGAGGGCTTGGGCGGCGGGCTGGACGTAGGCCATCGCGATCGGTTTTTCGAGCGTCGGCGAAAACGTGCCACTGGTCACTTCGCCGACGACGGTGTCGTTTTGCAGCACCGGGCAGCCTTGGCGGGGGACGCGTTTGCCGGCGAGTTCCAGGCCGATACGGACGGGCTGCGACTTGTCGACGGCGAAGCGGGCGAGGGCCTCGCTGCCGATGAACCTGCGGTCCTTCAAGTTCACGGCGAAGCCGAGGCCGGCCTGGATGGGGTTGATCGTTTCGCTCAATTCGTGGCCGTAGAGCGGCATCGCGGCTTCGAGGCGGAGCGTGTCGCGGGCACCGAGGCCACAGGCCATGCCGCCGACCCGATTGGCGGCGGCGATGACTAGGGCCCAAATGTCTGCTGCCTCATTGCTATTGCACATGATCTCGAATCCGTCTTCACCAGTGTAACCAGTGCGGCTTACAGAGACGGTATGGTTATTTGATTGGCTGCCAAGCCAACCGAACGTGAAGCGGTAGTATGGAATTGCGGCAAGATCGACGGCCGAAGTCGCCTCGTAGCCGACGAATAGTGGCTGAAGTATCTCAAGTGCTTTCGGACCCTGCACGGCGAACATCGCGATGTAGAGCGTGTTGTCGCCAAAAGAAAGAAACTGCTTATTTGGAAATGCGGACTGCTGTTTACTTAGCCAAGCGACGATCTTCTCGCGATTGCTCGCATTCACGACCATGCTGAACGCACCCTCAGAGGGCAAGCCTGAGTACACGAGTACGTCGTCGAGAATTCCGCCGTCTTCGTTACAAATCAGCCCGTAGCGGATCTGGTAGCGTTTCATGTCCGTCACGCGGCGGGTGACGATGGTGTCAAGAAAATTAGTCGCTGCCGGTCGAAAGAACTGCAGCCGGCCCATGTGGCTGATATCGAACACGCCGACCGCGTTGCGGGTGGCGTGGTGTTCCTCGACGATCGACGAGTACTGGACCGGCATGCTCCAGCCGGCGAAGTCGACCATGCGTCCGCCGTGGGCGACGTGCCAATCGTGGAGCGGAGTGCGGAGTAATTCGGTCGTCATCGGCGGTCGCTCGACGTTGGCGGGCCACGAAGCCGCGACCGGCGGTCGCGGGCGGCGTTACGAGTTGTCAAAGTGAATTCGTATTTTAGTGGTTGCGTGCCGGACTGTCAGGGGGCAGGCATTTCGCACGCTACGAAGGCGGAGATTCTGGCGTTTTGGCAGTGGAGTTGCGATACTTGTCATATTGAGTTTGGGAATTCGAACTCGCACTCGTAGCTGATTGGAATATTCATGCGCAGGCTTTTCGATATCGCGGTCGTTGCAGTCGTTTTCACGTCGCTGTTGAATCGTGTTGCGGCTGCCGATAACTGGCCACAGTGGCGGGGGCCGAACGGGAATGGTACGGCGGCCGCGGGCGATTATCCGCTCAAATTTTCGAGCACCGAGAACGTGGCGTGGAAAGCCGACGTGCCGGGCCGGGGAAATTCGACGCCGGTGGTCTGGGGTGATCACATCTTCGTTACCTGCGGCATCGACGGGCAGGACAGCGCGTTGTGTTTCAGCACGGCGGGCAAGGAACTGTGGCGAAAGGCGTTGGGGCCAGAGCGGGCGGGCAGGCATCGGAATGGTACCGGGGCCAATTCATCGCCGGTGTGCGACGGCAGGAATGTGATCGTGTACTTCAAGAGCGGCATGCTCGCGTGCTTCGATTTCGCCGGTAACGAGAAGTGGAAGACGAACCTGCAAGAGCGGTTCGGCAAAGACACGATGTGGTTCGATATGGGCACGTCGCCGGTGTTGGCGGCGGGGAATGTGGTGGTGGCCGTGGTGCAGGAGGGCGATTCGTACCTCGTGGCGTTCCAGCCAGACACGGGCGAAGTGGCGTGGAAAACGGCGCGGAAATACGAGTGCCCGCCGGAAAGCGATCAGACGTACTCCACGCCGCATGTCGCGAAGTTGGATGGCCGCGAAGTGATTGTGACCTGGGGGGCCGATCATCTGACGGGCCACGATGCGGCCACGGGCAAGTTCCTGTGGGAGTGCGGCGACTTCAATCCGAACAAGAACTCGCACTGGCGGACGATCTCATCGACCTCGGTGAGCGACGGCATGGCGGTCGTGGGGTATGGTCGCGGCGAATTCTTGGTCGGTGTGCGGGCCAGTGGCGAAGGCGATATCACGAAGTCGGCGCGCCTATGGGAGAAAAACGGCAAGGGGCAGAGCACCGATGTGCCGACGCCCGTGACGGTCGACGGCAAGGCAATTGTGCTCAACGATGGCGGGCACATTACGTGTTACGACATCAAGACTGGCGAAGAACGTTGGAGCGCCGACTTGCCGAAGAATCGCAACAAGTACTACGCGTCGCCGATCTTGGCGGGAAACAAGCTGTTTTGCACGCGCGAAGACGGCGTGATCTTCGTTGGCGAAGTCGATGATAAAGGCTACAAGCAATTGGCGGAAAACGACATGGGCGAGCACATCATTCCGACGCCGGTGCTCGTCAACAACGGGCTATTGGTGCGAACGGACGGGCATTTGTATTGGATCGCCGCGAGCCAAGAGAAATAGTATAATTGAGTCAGCAGGAGCCTCCACCATGACCACTGAACAGCTCGACGCCGTAGCCAAAGCGCAGCCTTTTCGTCCGTTCACGGTTCATTTGGCAGACGGTACAAAGCACCATGTACCGCATCCGGAGATGATTTGGCGGACTCCCGGTGGTAGGACGATCGTCATCGCGCTGGGGGGCGAAAAGACAGCGATCGTCGACTTGCTGTTGGTGACGAAAATCGTGCAAGACAACGGTACGCCGCGGCGACGGCGAGCGGAATAGTTAGCTGCCACGCTTCTTGTGGCGCTCATTTTTCCCCGGGCGGATTTTCTTTTTGCGGCCGCCGGTTGATTTTGTGGGTTTCGCCCCGCGTTTGCCGCGCGATTTGGCGGGCGGTTTGATGCGGGCCTTTTTCGGGCCGCCGGTGCGGGCGACGAGGCGGAAATCGAGTTCGCGGGCGTCGATATCCACGGCGGCAACGGCCACGCGAACGGTGTCGCCTAAACGGTACGAATTGCCGGAGCGGAAGCCGGCGATCACGTGGCCGGCCCGGTCGTAGCGGTAGAAGTCATCGTTGAGGCTGCTGATGTGGACAAAGCCCTCGGCCGGAATTTCAATGCCGCGAATGAACAGGCCAAAATTCTCGACGCCCGTGATGACGCCGTCGAGCTCGCTGCCGATTTTTTCGGACATATAGAGCAGCAGTTTCACCTTGTTGAGTTCGCGTTCGGCGTCGGCGGCACGTTGTTCACGTTCACTGCAATGGTCGCCGTCGGCAAGAAGCTCATCCATGCGCTGCTCGGGTTTGCGGCCGCGGTTGAGTTGGTCGATCAGGCGATGCACCGTGAGGTCGGGATAGCGGCGAATGGGCGAGGTGAAATGGCAATAGCAGTCGGCCGCGAGGGCGTAATGGCCATCATCCTCCGGGCTGTAGACGGCCCGTTGCATCGAGCGGAGCGTGGCGTAGTTGATGGCATGTTCCCGTGGGTCACCTTTCACGCTATCGAGCAGTTTCTGCAGTTCGAAGCGGTTTTCGAGGTTTTCGGCATCGAAGCCGATTTCGCGGACGAATTCGGTGAGCACCTTCATTTTGCGCGGGTCGGGGCTGCCGTGGACGCGACGCAAGAACAACAGGCCGGCTTCGGCCAGCGTTTCGGCCACAGCGATGTTGGCCGACAACATGAACTCTTCGATGATCTGGTGACTCTCGGTGTTCTTTTCGAGATGGGCTCCGACGACGCGGCCGTTGGCATCGAGGTCGATTTTCATTTCGGGCATCGAGAGTTCGAGCGCCCCGCGTTGGAAGCGGCGCGCGCGGAAGATCATCGCCAGTTCGTGCATGCGGGCGAGCAGGCCGTCGACTTCGGCCGTGAGCGTCGCACGGATTCCTCCCTCTCCCTCCGGGAGAGGGCTTGGGTGGGTGCGTTTTCTTGCGCGCTTCACGGTTGTTTTACTACCTGTTGATGGCGTGGGAGCATGTGGTGCGAGTGCTCTCTCGGCCAAGTACTGATCGACTTCCTCGTACGTGAATCGTCGGCAGCTTTTGATCGCGCTCTTAAACACGTCCGTCGCCACGCGGACGCCTTCCTCGGTGAACTCCATCATTGCCGTGAGGGCGTAGCGCACCTTGTGGGGCTGTAGGCTGGCGAGGTTGTTCGAGATGATCTCCGGCAGCATCGGAATCACGCGGTCGGGCAGGTACACGCTGGTGGCTCGGTCGTAGGCCTCGCGATCGAGCGGTGTTTTCGGTTCGACAAAGTGCGAAACATCGGCAATGTGGACGCCCAGGAGCCAGTGGCCGTTGTCGAGTCGCTCGAGCGAAATCGCATCGTCGAAGTCGCGGGCATCGACCGGGTCGATGGTGACGATCGTGAGTTCCGTGAGATCGCGGCGGCCGCGGCCGATCGACTCGTCGAATTTCTCGGCATGGCGGCGGGAGTCGGCGAGCACGTCTTCCGCGAAGTCACCCGGCAGATTGAATTCGTAGATGATCGACATCGTGTCGACGCCGACCTGGCCGCGCGGGCCGAGGACTTCAACGATCACGCCTTCGCCATCGCGCACGTGGGAGGGGAAACGGACCATTTCAATGACGACTTTGTCATCGGGGCGGACGCCTTTCGCGCCGGGATCGCCGACGTAGATCGGGCTAGTGAAAATCTTGCCGTCGATCTGCACCATGCCCATGCCGGCCTGTTCGAAATACACACCAACGAAGCGGTTGGTGGCTCGTTCGACGACATCGAGGATGCGGCCTTCGATCTTGCCCATGCGGCCGCGCTTGGATTCGAGCCGTACGGAAACGATGTCGCCGCTGGCGGCATCGCCGCACTTGTTGGCGGGGATGTAAACGTCCGAATCGCGGCCCTCGGCCCGCATCGTGCCTTCGGGCCGCACGAAGCCGAAGCCGCCGGCCGCTCGGCGGAACGTGCCGGTGAAGTGCTTGGCATCGCCGGAGGGTTTGGTCTTTGTCTTGGTTTTCGTGGTTTTTATTTTGGATTGAAAGGTCTTGCTCCCTCTCCCTTTGGAAGAGGGTTGGGGTGAGGGGGCCTCTTCTGACGCTTGAGTATCGGTTGCCGCTTCCTCGGTCGCTGAAGCGACCTCGCCATCGTCAGTGGATTTGTGGTGTGTTTTGATGGGGTAAACCAAGTGACTTGGGCCCCAGGCGAGTTCGCCAGACTTCACCATCCGCTTGATGGTTTTTCGGACTTCCTGCGCCGCGTCATCCGCGAGGCCAAGCTGCTTGGCGATCACGGCCGGTTTGACGGGGTGATAATCGGCACTGGAAACAAAGTCCAAGACCTTGTCTTGAAGTTGTGACATGTAGTTTCCGTTGTCGTTCGAACTTGTAGTTCTAAACAAGTCGAGGGACATCCGGCGTTGCCGCCGGCGCTAATGTTTTCTCGCTCTTCACTCCTCGCTCCGCGCGCCCTTATACAACTTGCGGCCGAGGTTGGTGTGGTACTGCGTCCAATTGCTTTCGACGTTGGGGCAATCCACCATGAGTTGCGTGAAGCTGGCGAGTTTGGCGTCGAGGTTGTCGAGGTGGTGGAGGGCGACCGCTTCGAGCGTCATCGGTAGTTTCGCGCTGCCGTATTCGTACTCGCCGTGGTGGCTGATGACCATGTGCTTGATTTCGGTGACCAGGTGGCGCGGGAATGGTTCGCCGGATAGGCGTTCGGCCTCGCGCACTTTGTCGTCGATCATCGTCATGGCGAGGACCATGTGGCCAAGGAGCTGGCCTTCATCGGTGTAGGCGATTTCGCGTTCGTAGCTGAGTTCGTCGACCTTGGCAGCATCGTGCAGGAACGCGCCGATAAGTAGTTTGTCCTGGTCCAGACGCGGGTAACGCGGCGAAACGACGAGCACCAGCTCCATCAAACCCACGACATGTTCCAAAAGCCCGCCTTGGTAGGCATGATGGTTCTTCATGCCGGCCGGGGCGGCGGTGAACTTGGCCATGAAGTCAGCATCCATCAGGAAGCAATCGGCCAGGTTGCGTAGTTCGGGCGTCTTGATGCCGCGGAGGATTTCGGCCAGCCGATGGGCCATGCGGTCGATTTCGTCGCCACGCAGCACTTTGAAATCGGCATCATTGACTTCGTCGGGGCGGGCGCGGCGGATCGAGCTGGCGATGAGCTGCATCGTGCCCTGGAAGAGCTGCGTGTTGCCCTCGATTTTCACGTAATCGCCGTTTTCGAAAGCGCGGTAATCGTTCTCGCTGGCGTTCCATAGCCGAGCCGCGATCGTGCCGCTGCGGTCGGAGAGTTGCAGTTGCAGGTAGAGGTTGCCGTTGCGGTTGGGGCGCAATTGCTTTTCGGAGGCCAGGAAAACCTGGTTGATCTGTTCATTGTGGCTCAGCTGGCAAACGTAACGGCGATCGGTAGCGGTGGACATTGAGGGGTCGAGGGTCGAGAGTCGAGGGTTGAGGGTTGAGGGTTGAGGGTTGAGGGTTGAGGGTTGAGGGTTGAGGGTTGAGGGTTGAGGGTTGAGGGTTGAGGGTTGAGGGTTGAGGGTTGAGGGTTGAGGGTTGAGGGTTGAGGGTTGAGGGTTGAGGGTTGAGGGGTGAGGGTTGAGGGTTGAGGGTTGAGGGTTGAGGGTTGAGGGTTGAGGGTTGAGGGTTGAGGGTTGAGGGTTGAGGGTGGAGGGTGGAG
>JAKOXH010000044.1 GCA_029781135.1 Planctomycetota bacterium | reverse complement strand
CAGCACCAGGCAAGCGAAGAGCTGATGCTGCGTGAACTTCTTGGGACTATAGCGATGGGCGTACTCCGGCAACGCTCGTCGCGCCGTCGCCAACGCCGCCACCGTCACCGCCCGAGGAGATTTACTCGTCCGCGCCATGACTGCTCTACGCAGCACCACGGTACGGATGTTTAGCTAGCACTCCGGGTTTTCTACAGAGCCGGACATTCTACTTTTTTGGTCGGCCGCGGGGGCGGAGAGTTGATTCCAAACCTAAACGCTTGGCGGTGAGCTTCGTCCAATGGTCGCTGCCAAACGGCGTGCCGCGCGGAACTTCTCGGGTCCGTTTTTGGATGTTGGATGTTCGATAGTAGTTGGATGTTCGATAGTCGATGTTCGACGTTGGTCATTGGTGCTTGGTCATTGGTCCTTCTGACTAATGGCTAATAGCTAACGACTAACAGCTTCCAAAAAAAATGATGGGCCCATTGGGGCGTCGGTCAAGGGTGAGCTGGCGCGCATGATCCGCCTGCGGCGGATGGCAACGAGCTGCGGACCGAGTTTCCACCCGTGCGAGTGAGGCTCTGCGCCGCGGGACCGGGGTGCCTAGCTGGCGGAGGTTTCAGCGGTGGTGGCCGCGCCGCGGCTCCGATCCGTGAGGTCGCCAACCGACATTGTCCCGGCGAGACGTCTACTTGGCAGAGACTGCGCCCGCACGGTCATTTCAACGGGCGACTGTAACACAAGTCGTGGCACAAAAGCAAGGAAATAGTGAAAAAGTTTTCAGTAGCCGATAATTGTCAGTAGAGGGAACGATTGGGTGCCACCCTACGCCGTTAACCCTTTTTCGTAATCGTTGAGTAGTAAGCATTTACGACGCAGGTCATGATGATAGCAATAAACCCCTTGGATTTCAGATCAAGACGCAATTCGTGAATTCGCCAGCGCGAATCGAAGTAGTTCGCATTGGCGAGTGAATTTGACAGACTTCATCGCTAGCGAATCAAGAAACACTGAAAAACCAGGTGTTTACAAAGGGCTAACGGCGTAGAGTGGCACACTGCGGGGCGTATCACGTGACGACGTCCCCGTCGGAGACGCCTCCCACAAAAAAAGAGGGGCGTCGGCGGCTGAAAAGTGCCATCGCCCCGAGGACCGCGAATCCTAGGTCGATCGCGCTCGGCTCGGGCACGGCCGCTGCGCCGCCGAATCCTGTGCCACTACCGGCCGTTTGGCCGAAATGGTTGCGCCAGACGGTGTAGTCGCTTGGGGTGAAGTTGGTGCCGAGGCCGTTTCGCCAGACGACGTAGTCGGGCGCGTCGACGACGCCGTTGTGGTTGTAGTCGCCGGATGCGGAGGGGAGCGGATACGGCGCGATGGCGTAGAACGGGCTGCTGCTGCCGGTGAGCGCGGAGATCGTCGTCGCGAGGCCGGTGGTTGTGTTGAGCGTGACCACGTTGTTTGACGGCGAGTCGGCGCCGCCGTAGAGTTTGCCGTTCTCTTCGACCATGGCGCCGACTTGCTGGCCGCCCATGTTACCGATGAGCGTTGGCGCGCCGGTGTTGGGATTCAGCGAATACAGATTTGGCCCGTTGGCGAAGTACAACGTATTCGAATTCGTTGAAAGCGATCGCCAACTGCCCAAGCTGAGGCCGGTCGGACCGATCAAAGTTTCATGGCCGGTGGTTGGATTGATTGAGTAGAGCGCTGCATCGGTACCTACTGCGTACAGGCCGCTGGGCGTCGAACCGAAGTCGTCGTAGACCATGCTGAGCGTGTTGCCAACGAGCGTCACGGCGCCGTTCGCGAGATTCACGGTGTAAAGCCGGCCTTGGACGTGATACGAACTGGCGTAGAGCGTGCCGTTGGCGATGCCCATGCCGGCCAGCGTTTGACCGGAGTTGCCGGTGATGGTGTAGACGCCGGTATTGAGGTCGATCGTGCCGAACTCGCCGGCGACGGTGCCCATGTAGGCGAAGTCATCGGCGGCGAACGTTGTTGTTGTAACAATTGTTGCTAGCGAGCCACCGAGAATTAGTTGCCAGAAGATTCGGGACTTCATAGTGATACCCCCATTGGCAGAAAGCGAGACTTCGAGAGGAGACTTGTTATTTTAGTTGGGTTTCATTGATGGTGGCAGCGGCCGACCGAATATTATGGACTTAACAGCCCGTTGAAAAAGGGAACTGGCTCGCGGCACATGCGCAAAAACGCCGTGAATTTGACTGCTGGTGAGCGTGCCTGTTCCAATCCTGTTCGGCCCCATTGTTGCTGAGGTGATGTGGCAGGCAAGATATACCTCTCGCGGTCAGAATTGAGACGTTTTCGTTTAACTCGGAGCCAACGGCGACGGAAGCATTTTGCGTACAACGCGGTCGCCGTTGGCTCCGGGTTAAACGATTCAGTCGCACCCGTGTGCGGGATAGCGTCCACGGTGAGGGAGACGGGGTGACGAACGGCGTGGGAACAATGGCCTGGCGCTGTCGCCGGAAGAAACCACCGCGCAGTAGGAAGCGTCGCGTGAGCGGATGAGCGGCGGACTCGGAAGGAGAAAAGGGGACGTTCTAGAATGTCCCCTTTATCTTGGTTTATCTCGTTCGCATTTGGCGGGTTTGGCTCATTTGCCGGCGGCCGACATGAGGCTGTTGCGGCTTCGACTTTGCGTCGGATTTATCCTTGTCCTCAGCACCTACGGACTTCGCAAGCTCGTTGTATTTGGCGGCGTTCGCGCTCTCGCCCATCTGGTCGTACATGCTGGCCAGGTTTCCGTAGGGAACGGCCAACGTGGTCTTCTCCAACACGCCACCTTGCACGGCGGTTTCCACTAGCCCGACGCCGGTTTTCGTCAGCTCCAAGGCTCGAGTCTTATCGCCCGTTTGCCAGTAGCTTACGCCCATGCTGACCAACATTTCGCCTTCGCGGCGTGGGGCAACCAGTTCCGAGGCGGGCCATTTGCCGGTCAGCAAGGGAACCGACTTGTCGTACCACTGCACTGCTTTCGCATGGTCGAGCTTGTGCACGGCATAGACGGCACCCATTTGGAAATAGAGCTGGCCAACCAGCAGTTCCGAGGAATGGACGGCTTGACGCTGCGAGGCGCCGATCGACAGGTTGTCGATGGCATGTTGACCATACCTCAAAGCCGCTTCCGTTTCGCGGCGCGTATGCTCGATCCGCAGAGCGTGCAGGTAGGCAATGCCCAGTTCCCATTTGATTTGCTGCTGCCAAAGTTCGTCGCTCGATTGGGCGAGCAACTTTTGCGCAGCTTCCTCGGCCTCGGCGATCCACGGCGCAGGATCAAGCGTCGGCTTGAAACTGGCCAGCGCGTTAAGTGCTCGTTGCGCGATGATCAACCGCAGTTCCACGCTGCCGTTGTCTTTTTCGATGTACTCTTCCGCCAAGCCAGAGGCGCGGCCGAACCATTCTGAAAGGCTTTCGACCTTCTTGTTGAACGGCTGACGGGCGATTTCCTCGGCGACGGCCAAATGTGCTTCTACTAATAGTTGTTTGGCGGCATGACGTTCGCGGACATCGCTGCTGGTGGCGAGTTTATCGGCGGCTTCAATTGCCTGGTTCTCGAAAGAGATCGCCTTCGAGGCGATCTCGCGATCGCCAAACGACGCCAACTGGCCCATCTGATGCAGGGCTTGGGCACGGTCCACGCCGGTAACGTCCTTGCGGTCTAGAATACTGCGCACCATGACCACGGCATCGTCGTACTGGCCCAACAGGGCGCGCGTCTCGGCGTGGCATAGTTGATACGAGGCATTTTCGGCTTCGATGTCGCAAGCTTCCGCGGCCGCGGCGTCGGCTAAATCGGCTTGGCCGGTCGCCAAATAGATTCTGGCCAGCAACCAGTAGGCGCGTGCGAACTCTGGATCGAGCGCGAGCGCCGTCTTCAAATCGCCAATATTCTGCGCATAAGGCCCATGCAAGTGACTCTCGGCCCGGTAAGCAAATGCCTTGGCGTCGATCGGCTGCAGCACCACTTGCGCCACGCGATGGGCATCGAGCGACTTGCTCTCGCTGGTGACGGGCGTCACGCTGCTATTCGGCACAAGCATGAACAGGACGCCACGCTCGGGATACGCATGGCAAACGGTCGCCTGCGCATCATCCGTCACGTTAAGCGGTTCAAGTTTGCCGAGATTCAATTGCTCGGCCAATTGCTTGGCGTCCAGCGGAGCCGCCAACGTTACTTTGATCGTGGCTACAACATCATTTCCTCCGATGAGGACTTCGACCGATTTGAACGGCGCTTTCTTAAATGTTAGAACATCGCCCTCATCGCTAATTGCCGTCTCGGCGGGCTGCCCCCAGGCGGTGATTAATTCGTGCTTCGAAGTCTGGCCCACGCCGATGCCTTGAAATTTAACCGGTTCGAACGCCACAGGTTGTGCTTTTGCGGCGGCCGCGCGACGGGCACTTCCGCCCGAGGCGGCTGACTCGAGTTCTGGCACATCGCGCGGTTCCGGACTTTCGACTTTGGCGGCGGCGTCTGCCGACTTGGGTGTGGCCGCTTTTACGAGCACATCGTCGAACTGCGTGCTCGCGTTGTCGTTGGATTCGACTTTGGAATCGCCTTTTGAATTCGCCTTGGCGTCTTTTACGCCGTCTTGTTCCGTGTCGGCCGCCACTTCGGGCGCGCGGTCCGACGATTGCGAAATGGGTTCCAGCTTCTCATCGGAGAGTTCGCTGTCGGCGGTCTCGGTGAAAGCCGTCTCCTCGGCTTCGACTTTTTCCGCCGAGCGCTCGCGAGTCGCGACGAGGACAGATTCCTCCTTGGCTGGGGAGGCTTGATGGCTCGTGGAAGATGACTCGGCGCAAAGTGGAGTTGCCATTCCGAAACAAAGTGCGGCGACCGCCAGTGGCCGCAGAACGTCGCTGAGTTCGCGTTTATGGAAAGGCAAATCAATCCAACGAAACATGGCACTTCCCCCTTCGCAGCGCTGCGGAGCCGAGTTTCGCGCTCCACATGCGCCCCTGGTTCGTGGTCAACAAACCATCCGTTCAGGCCAATTTAACCGGCCTCGAAGGTGTCATCGGCACAATCGGCATAGTTTTGCAGGCGTTTGTGAAAAAGAATTTTAAGTCTCACACTATGACAGCACGGCCGCTCCAACTGCTTTGTCGTGCGCAACACGATAACTTCTTGGCGGCACGTGAGATACGCGATCGACACTCAATCGAGGGGGCGGCGCTAGGCAAACGCGAGCAGCGATTGCAGTGCCTCATGGGTCGCTGCCGCCTGCCGTCGTTTGATGGCATTGCCAGCAACGACTAGCGATTCAATTTGCCGCGCGGTAAACGGAATTGGTGCGCCCGCGGGTGGCCCATGCGGCACGAGGGCGCGACTAATCGCGGTTATCAATTCGTCGATTCCCTCGCCGGTGATCGCGCTCGTATGTAGATTTGCACGAATCGCGGATTGAGCAATCTCAGAAGACGACGTTCGCTGCGCAATCGAAGCCGGCTGCAAATCGATCTTGTTCCACACATCGATGACACGCCGATGCTCCGTTCGAGAACGGCACATGGCGGCGTATTCGTCTTTCGGAACAAGAGCTGCGCTTTGCGACGCGTCGTGGACAAGAAGCACCACGTCGGCAGCCGCTAACATCTCTTTGGCAAGTCGCACGCCTGCCGACTCGATTTCATCCGTGGTGTCTCTCAAGCCGGCCGTGTCGGCAAGTTCCACCGGCCAGCCATCGAGCGCGGTCGTCAAGGTGACGACATCGCGCGTGGTGCCCGGCGTGGGCGAAACGATTGCCCGCTGAAAGCCAGCCAGCGCATTGATGAGGCTACTCTTTCCCACATTCGGCGGTCCGGCCAGTACGACGCGCCACGGGGTGGTCAAATGCAGCCCGAATTCGCCGCGGGATAACAGATCGTCAATCAGTTCGCCGGCTTTTTCCCACATGCCGCGCGAGACCCAATCGATGGTGGTGTGAATGGCGATTGAAAGCGCGCCGTTTAGTTGGTCGAGTAAAGCAGCCGCCGTCCGCAGGGTAATGGCATCGGCCAGGGCGATTTGGGCCGCTCGCGTAATTGCATCATCCAAAGGCAGTTTAGGACCGATGTTCAGACGGCTTCGATGGCTCACTAACCAATCCCGCCAAGCAATCTCCTGGCAGCCGGCGGCGGTGAGGTCCGCCACGATCTTACGCACCGCGGCCACACCGCCGTGGCAATGCACTTCGATTTGCCGTTCGCTGCGCCGCGCAACAACCAGTTCTTCGCCGACTGAGCTTCCCCATCTTCCAACAACGATGCGCTGCAAAGGAGCACTACAGAGCGGCCGTTTGCCGTTGGCGACGAAGGACTGTTCAACCGCTGCCAGCGAATTTGGCCCATCAACCAAAACGACGGCGACAGCACCGCGTCCTGCGGGCGTCAGTTCAACGACGAGCGTTGCGTTTTCGGATTCTGTCACCGGTGCAGCCATGGCTTAGAACACGTTGAGGCGGAATGGCTACGCAGAAGATGACTGCTGAAGCTCGGCAAGCACGATCCCTGCCAACACCAGATGTGGCTCGTAACGCACGGCACACCGTTGTGAAAGCGCGTCGAACATCATTTGCCCCGCACCACCGGTGATGATTACGTCCGGCGGTATATGTTGCTGGCTACTTAGCTGCGATACAAGTTCGCTCACGGCGCCGACGGCGCCCCAATACAATCCGGCGCGAATCGCCGCGGTGGTCGATTTGCCCAGTGCTGCGGGCGGAACGGTATCATCCAGCACAACCAGCGGCAGGGCATCGGTCTGGTCGGCGAGCGCGCGACTCGCCATGCCGATTCCAGGCAGAATCGCGCCCCCCGCAAAACCGCCATCGACCTCGATCAAATCTACCGTGATGGCCGTTCCCAAGTCGACGACGATCGCCGACCGACTAGATCCTCGCAATTGGTTCGCGGCCACTGCTGCGAGCAGCCGATCGATCCCCACTCGTGCCGGCTCATCGACCCGAACGGCAAGTGAAAGATCCTGGTACGTCAATCTTCGCACGTCCCATTTGCGTTCACGTTGCCGCGCCCACGCCGCAAGCGTTTCGGCAAGTTGGGCCGCTGCGCCACGATGCACGCTGCCAATCAACCAACAGGCCTCCGCCGGCACTTGGGCGCCACACCAAGTCGCCAAGTGCGCGATATCGAAACGGCCCGTGTCATGGGCAATCGGCAACTCCAATGTCGCGGTCGGCTCGGGCAAAACGAGCGGGGATTTTTCCCCAGGCGCAGTCAATGCCCTCGCGAATTGCCCGAACTTGATTTGGCTGTTGCCAATGTCGACAGCCACGATTGATGCCTGCATTTGGTCCATTTCATCATTTTAGACGGCATACCGCGTGGTCAGATAGCAGCCGCGATTTCGCGAGTTAAGCTGTTACCGCACTTCTCAGGGCCAATCGGTTTATTAGGTTAGGGAACTTGTAGCCGGGTGGCACGCCTCGGAGGTACTCCGACGTGGCCATGTTTCTCGAGCGATTCCATGCTCACGCTGCGCGAGAGCATGCCACACTTCGGGCTCAATGTGAAAAACTGCCTGGCCCTGACCGCATTCCTTCCATTCCTTGCTTGGCAGCATTGTCCCGGGTAAACTTACGTTTCCGGGCTCGTGGCGGAATTGGCAGACGCGCAAGGTTGAGGGCCTTGTGCCCGCAAGGGCGTGCTGGTTCAACTCCAGTCGGGCCCACTTTCCTGAATACGCATGAGGGGCGCAGCAGCGCCCCCCATGCGTTTTGCATTTCCGCTTCCACCCTCAACTTTCAACCCTCAACTCTCAACTTTCCATCCATGTCCATGCTCAACGAAGCCATGCAGCAGGCGATCAACGCCCAAATCAACAATGAACTGTTCAGCATGTACAGTTACTTGTCGATGAGCGCCTTTTGCGAACACCAGCAATTCCGCGGTTGCGCCCATTGGATGCGGCTGCAGAGCCAGGAAGAGCATACGCACGCCATGCGGCTCTATGATTTCCTGATTGCCCGCCAGGGCCGCGTGCGATTAGCGCCCATCGCCCAGCCGCAGGTCGATTTCGCCTCGATTCCGGAGGTCTTCGAAAAAGCGCTGGAACAAGAACAGCGGGTGACCGATCAAATCAATTCGCTCTATGAAATGGCCTTCAATGAGAAAGCGTTCGCGGCGCTGGTGGAACTCGAGTGGTTTATCAATGAGCAGGTCGAGGAAGAGAAGTCGGCCCGCGATGTGGTTCACAAGTTTCAGCTTGTGAAGGACGACCCCGCTGCGATGCTCGATTTGGACCGCGAGCTAGGCGCGCGCGTGGCAGAACCGGCCCAGGAGAATTGATCGGCCGCAAGAAGATACTTGGTGATTTCGAATTCACCACAGAGACACAGCGTCCACGGAGTTTAGATTTGTAATTTACGATTTAATGATTGACGATTGAAGAAAGGACGTTGGTCTCTGGTCTTCCAAATCTCAAATCATAAATCGTCAATCCTAAATCCGTTCCACCGTGTACTCGGTGCTTTCTGCGATAAGAAAATGGGTGGCCGGTTGCGTTGACGCAACTTTCCCCTTCACCGTGCCGAAGCCGCCAAAATCGCGGATGAACTTGTAGAGCACGCCACACGCAACGAGCATCGCGCAGAGCGCGATAATAAGTAGCGCGTAGTAAATGCCAAATTTCGGCTTCTGCACCGCCACCCGCAGCGTCGGGGGTGCCGCCATCGAAAGATCGCCTTCTTCTTCGGCCATAATAAGCCTCAAACCTTCACGCTAAAGGCAATCGGACTCGTGGCCGAACGCAAATTGGCGGGTGGCTTATACTGAAAGCCGTATTGCGACCATTCCAGAATCATCATCACGCAACTGACGATCAGGGCCAACAACACGATCAGCAGCAAGACTGTGAAGATCGTCGTCTTCTGCCGGCGTACCAGGATCCCGCGTGGTTGTTCCTCAGAGTTTAATTCGGGTAGCGACACGATCGCCCTCCTGAATCTGTCCCTGTTGAAATTTGCGGTCAACGCGGGCGACCGACTTATCAGGCGAGGTTTCAATTATTTCCAGCCGGCCCAGGTATTTGTCGCCGCGCGAAACTTCCAACGTGTTGCCCGTCTTGAGGCCGTCATCCGACCCAATCGAAACTTCCACCAATTGTGCGCCGGGCGTTTGCCGAACCTGGCTCACGATACCTTCCACGGTCGGTGGCACGGAACCAGGGTCCGTGGCCGGGTCGATGCCCTTCGCGTTCATCACGCTCGACATGCCGGCCACCTGTTTGACGAGTTGCTCATTGCGCTCGCGGGTGGCATTGTATTCGCCCGCCGCCTGATGCAATTGCTCCGTGGCATCCAGCGCTTGTTTGAACACCGAGTCGCGCGTCTTTTGCTCGGTGCGGATTTTTTGTCGCAAATCGCCAACTTCGGTGGCAAGCGTTTGATTGATCGCCTGGGTCGCGGCCACGGCGGCAATGTGGTCACGTTGGTTTTGACGCAAACCTTCTAGCTCCGTTTGCTGCTGCACGTTGCGCTCGGCCAAGGAAGCCCGTTCGGCTTCGGCCTTGACGAGTTGCTGGGTCAATGTCGTCTTCTCGCGATCCAAATCCTCGATGCGACGATTGAATTCCGTTTCCGCCGCTGCCTTCGCCGCGTTGGTTGTATCCAACGACTTCTTCGTGTTCTCCGCCACCAATTTCCAATTCTTATGCGTGGCGTAGACGGCCATCGAAAGTCCCATGAACATGATGCTCATGATCAAAATGACCACGATGCTAAGCTTACCGAGAAAATTCATGATGGTATTCCTTGCTGCAACAAAGCACCCGCAGCGAGCTCTCTCTGCACCGGGAACCAGTCGCGCGAAAACGCGAACGGTTACGAACCAACGTAACTGCCCGGCCAGCCAGCGCGATTTCGGCATCCGCCCAACCGCCTTCCGGGCCAGGAAATGGGGCACTGCGGGCCAATTTCAGTATACGCACCCGCCAAAATGAGTGTCAATTTTCTACGGATTTTCGTGGCCGGCCGTTCGAGCCCTGGCATCACAACCGCCACAATCAGCCCCTTGGCCTAGTTTGGCAGCCGATCTCCCCGCGACGGGTGGCACGCCCAAAGGCTTGGCGATGGGCGTGGAATCGTCGATTGCCCCGCATCCACGCCCTTCGAAGACGCAGGGCGTGCCACCCAAATCGTCATTGGTCGGCCGTAATCCCAAAGATTGCGGCCGTGCGCTAGCCTATCGCCGCGGATGACAACCGCACCCGGCCCCGCAGGAACCGGCTGGGGGGCCGCTCGCCACACTGGTTGCCGTGCTCCGCGTGGGTGCTGCGACAATCGGCAGCATTTTGCTCAGCCGCGAACTGCCGCAGTGTGGACATTCCGGCTGGGAATTGCCGCTGACCAAGAGTTCCGATTGCTGGCCGCACTGCTGGCAGCTGTAGTCGTAGAGAGGCATGAAACAGTATTCCTTAATTCAGTAGTTCCAAGTTCTGATGAGTTGGTATAGGTGAACGCAAGGCCCCTTTTGTAAATGACTTGTGTCAACGAGTTCATTTCCAAGGAGGAGGCCATGCGTTCAAGGACGAATTGTAGCGTCAGTAGTAATGAAGTACATACGTGGTCGCTGGAATGGTTATTGCAAGCAAAGCTACTAAAGGACCACGGGCGGCT
>JAKOXH010000019.1 GCA_029781135.1 Planctomycetota bacterium | reverse complement strand
GGCTAGCATCTGCTGGGCTCCTGCTCGGAGAATCTCGGTCAACACGTCACGAGAACCGGGGACTGGAAACTCAATCGTAGTACTGGTACTCTCAGCCATGGTGGCGTACTCCTCGGGTTGAAGGTATTGAACACACCAAAATCAAACCCAAGTACGCCGCCTTCTTCAAGCCTCCTCATCCACAGGATTCTGTTATATCTCGCGGAACGCCGCAGCGTTTCGTAAGCGGCGCATGTATTAGGTAGGCAAAGAACCAAAATACGTAATAACCTGGAAGACCAACGTCACTGCTGTAAGTAAGAATCGAACACGAATCGAGCGGTGACAGGTCGTTCAATTGCTGCCAGTAGCGGGGCAAGAGTGCATTGGTGAGATTTTCCTTCCGCTCATGGGTGAATTGCGGGCCGGCCGATAAATTGCCATCGTAGGTCAGGCATTCCGTAACGTCGTTTACGAACTCCTCGAAGCGAACTGGTAGTGTCGTCGCATTGTACGGGGTTGACTTGGGATAGAGGACGGACATTAATTCTCTGATGGGCAAGTCGGATGTGGGAAGTGCGGCAGCATTGACAGAAAGCGTTACAGCATAATTGTACCCGTAAAGAAGTTGCTCCATTTGCTCCATCGTCGATCGAATGGGAAATAAGGCATGTTCATCAAGCGGTTTGATCTGTTGCATAAGTTGTGGGGCTAGCGTTGGCGAGAATGCCGTCACTGCAAATCGTAATGGCTGCTCTCTTCGGAGTTGATCGAGTCGGCCATCAATGAATTTCTTGGCATCGCCTAATTGAGCGTCGGTTAATCGGCGATACTCTGTGACGGCCGCGATAATATTCCCGTTGCAAAGCTGTTCGTCAATTGCCGCTAATTGATTCGTACTGAGATTCATTCCATTGAGTATCCAGTTGCTCAATTCCCATCGGCCGATGAACGCCGCGTAACACGGGGGGCGATGATTGAAAGTTCATCTAATTTTATCCGCCAAACTGTGCGCTCGCAACGAGTATAAAGTCATGCAGCGTGGGTCGATCGTAAAGCGACAACCCATCGACAGTTGAAGGCCACGACACCATTGGGTTTACACCACGCCGTGAACCCGATATACAGCACTCGCGCCACGCGGCTCGCCCCTCGCGCCGCTTCCGGCTTCTTCCTCGCTCTTTGGCCGTGCGATGTACTACGCTCCGCTCCTGCCAGTTCTATCTGCTGCCGATTCGTGTAGCTTCTGAGCGTTCTCACGCAACGTAAGACACATATGCTAGTTCTTGGAAACGCAGCTTAATACAACTAAGATAAGGATTGCACAGACGTCATCTCCTCGGGGATTTCCACCGTGTACCGCAACCAGCCCACGCGTTTTTGCAACTTGATCCTTGCTGTGCTGATGGTGGCATCAGCGAGCTCGGCAGCCCGCGCCGTCGATGTCAATTCGCCTTACGGCGTGGTGGCGTTCATTCCGTCGCCGACGCGGTGGGACGCGATGCTGAATGCCAACATCGAATGGGGCCGGTGCGACTTCTCGTGGCGCGGCGTCGAAAGCGCGAGCAAGGGTGCGTTCAACTGGGGCGTCACCGATGAGGCGGTCGCCCAGGCCAACGCCCGCGGACTCAAGATTTACGCCGGCCTCGGCTACACGCCCACCTGGGCCTCGGCCGCCGGTGCGTATAACAGCGTGCCGACCAACCTCCAAGACTGGTACGACTACGTCTACGCCGCCGTGAGTCGCTACAAAGGCTCCATTCACTACTGGGAGTTGTGGAACGAACCGAATTTGAAACAGTTCTGGAACGGCACGCAGGCTCAGTACATCGAACTCGTCAAAGTTGGCGCCGACGCGGCCCACGCCGCCGACCCCGATTGTTTCGTCCTCGCGCCCGAGCTTTCCAGCGCCGGTCAGCCCAATCTATGGATGACCGCACTTCTACAGCAGGCCGGCAATAAGATCGATATCATTTCGTATCACCAATACGATGGCGGCGACGTTCCCTCCGGCCGGATCGCCAGTATTGATGCCATGCACAACACGATCGTCAACGCCGGTTATGGGAACAAGCCGATGTGGATCACCGAGAGCGGCTGGGCATCCGATAATATCGGCGATCAGCAGCAAGCGAACTACCTCACGGGGATGCTCGACGGCATGCGCACCCGGCCCTGGTGGAAGAAGTTCTTCTGGTACCAAATTTGGGAAGGGCCCACCGACCGGGCCGGGTTGCTCCGCCAAGACGAAACGCCGAAACCGGCCTGGTATGCCTATCGCGATTTCACGAATTCCCATCCGGCCCCGCCGGCGGTTTCGGTCAACCTGAGCACGACCGATATCTCCGACGGCCTCAACTTGGTCACTGTCGGCGATGGCCACACCACGCCGGCAACGGTTGCCAGCCGCAGTTGCCGCCGGAACACCGACCCGGCGAACGGCGATTACTACATATACTTCAATGTCTCCGATTCGTTTGTCTTCCAGGGCAATCATGCGGCGATTGCGATCGACGTCGATTATTACGACCTCGGTACCGGCACGCTCACGCTGCAGTACGATTCAATCGGCAACGGGTTCTACAAGAACGGTGGTTCGGTCACGCTCGGGGGCAAGGATACTTGGAAGCAGTTCACGTTCTATCTCACCGATGCGTATTTTGGTAATCGCCAAAATAACGGGGCGGATTTCCGCATCTCGGCGAATATCGGCAACACGTTCTATCTCGACCTCATTCAAGTGAATATCGTGCCGGAACCGACGCTCGCGCCGCTGGCGTGTCTGGTTGCGGCATTTGTGCGCGTTCGACGCCGGGCGCAAAGGGCGGCACACCCAGAGGCTTTGCGATGGGTGTGGAACGAGCGGTGATTGCCGCTCCACCACGCCCTTCGCAGACTCAGGGCGTGCCACCCAAATTGAATAATTGATCGGCCCTATTGATGCCGCTGTGAAGCTTGACTCGTTGCGTGCTGAAGTTTTCTAGTTTTTTGTGCGACTATGTATCGAATCACTTTGCTGAGCGTATTCATTCTTGGTATCTTCGCCATTCATCAAAATGCTGTGGCGGCGGATGCAGAACCGACTGCGAAAGTCAGGCTGCGAGTGGCGGGGGCGCAAATTCCGGTAACTCGCGATGTGCAGAAGAATGTGGAAACGCTCACGCGGGCGATTGAATTTGCCAAGCGGGAAAAGGCCGATGTGCTGGTGACGCCGGAGGGATCGCTTTCCGGCTACTACGCCGAGTTCGATGCCGCGGCGACTCGCAAGGCGCTTGATGGAATCGTAGCGCAGGCTCGGGCAGCGAGGGTGGCTTTGGTGCTGGGAACTTGTTTCGCCGGCGACGATGGCCAGCGGTACGATGGCCAGCGGTTTTACAATCGCGACGGCGAGTATCTCGGTTTTCATAGCAAGACGCTCTTGTGTCGCACGGTGTCGAAGCCCGGTGCGAAGGGAGAGCTGGACTACTACAAGACCGCGCCGCTGCGGGTGTTCAACCTGAATGGCCTCACCGTTGGTGGGCTCGTGTGCAACGACATGTGGGCCAATCCCGAGTGTACGCCGATGCCCGATCCACACCTTGCCCAGCAACTAAGCGGCCTGGGGGCTCGCGTGATCTTCCACTCGGTGAATGCGGGGCAAGACGATAGTGAAAATTGGTCACTCAACCATGCGTACCACGAGTCCAACCTGCGGCTGCGGGCGCGGGCCGGCAAACTGTGGATCGTGGTGTGCGACGCGGCGGATGCGACGGGCAAGAAGCCATCGAACGCCCCGTCGGGGGTCGTGAAGCCAGACGGCCATTGGGCGATACAGACCGAGTCGAAAGGCGAGCAGTTCTTCGCCTATACAATTGAATTCGAGCCGACGCGTTGACGTGTCTGAATCCGCTTTTCAACACAAACTCTTGGTAAGATTCTGCGCAAATGTGTGTGGTTCGCGGCGTTTGACCGTTGTGAACGGGCCAGGCTAGGCGACTCTCGACCAACTCCCTCGCTTCATTCGGCCAATCGCCATGGCGGCAATGCCCAAGAGCAGATTGGCCAGGGCCGTCGGCTCGGGAATGACCGCAGAACTCATCGCGCCCGGTATTGCGTTGCCAAAACGCGCTTGCCAAGCCATGTAGTCGTCGATGGTAACCTGGGCGGGCGTGACACCCGAGACTTCGTTGCCCAGTTGATACGACGTGCCGAGATAATGGCGGAAGATAGCGTAGTCGGCCGCATCCACGACGCCATTGCCGTTGTAGTCGCCAGGCACTCCAACGTCCAAAATGTTGTCGTGAATCTGCAAAAATGCGATGCGGCCGTCAGCGTATTCAAGCTGGGCCGGCCCGGCGAGATTGTCGAGAAAGAAACTGAGTAAGTGGCCAGGGTTGTTCGCATTGTCGAGATTCAATTGATCGGTGTTCGAAGTTAGTTGCAGTACGCCGTCGAGAGATGCCTTGACTTCGCGCTGCGTACCGTTAATGAAGTTGCTGAGCACGACATGGTGAAAGCCCGGCGTGATGAATGGTGTGGACCCCGTAACCACGGGATAGACCTGTAAATAATTTCCCGGAGAGACATAGAACCCGTTATCCGATTGCCTATTTTGCGTATCGACGATACGGCGCCAGCCGCCGCCGGCTTGGGCAGGTTCGAGGAACTCAAAGACCATTTCGATCGAGTAATTGTTGTAAGGCACCAACCCCGTGGCGTCGAGCGTGAGACCGGCTTGCTGGCTTGTTGGATTGGCGTGGCCCCGCCAGTGGAAGACGCGCTGGCTGACGCCATCAACGACTACGTCTTCGAAGTTGTTGAGCCCCAGCGGATCGACAGACAATAGGCTAGGAACACCGGACTGATCGGCCGCAAGGCTGTTGTTGAAGCGATAGGTCGCCACCGGCGTGGCCGTCGCCGGGGTCGCCGTAGCGCCGAAAACAATCGAGCCGCAAGCGTACAGCACCGGCAGGCGGCAACAACCTGATCGTATCATTCGCAGGCCGATTGCGCTTTTTCGATGTAACGACCGCCGCGGATTAGAAATGGATACTTCCTTAAATACTCCCCCGTCTGAAATGGTTGCATCGTTGATCCGCCATCGGGAAGCGATTTTAGCACCGCCTGGCACGGAGTCAAAACTTTCTTTGTGTGTCTAGCTATTCACGAATAGAGGCCAATTTGCGGCTACTCGGCGGGCAAAATGAACTCCGGGCGATGCGCAGCATCGCGGCAACGGGTGCCTTCCACGCATCTCGGCGATCCGGTGCCCTCTTTGCACGGCGGCTATTGAGGTTCAGGTTGATAAAGTGTGCCACTGCTGGCTCGTCCAGCAGTGAAACCCGGGTACCAGTGCTGTGCTGCTGCACAAGCCAGTTGTGGCACCCGCATTTGGCAATCGGAATTTCAATGATTGGTGTTCCGAAGAACTCTCATTCGACCATTGTACTTTAGAAACGAATTGTAAGTTCGCGAGGCGAAGATTCATTCGGGAAACGGATCCAGAGGAGTTTTTCCGCGGCGTCGTAGGTGAAGTCTTTCCAGGGCTTATGGGCAAGGGCGATTTCGGTAGCTGGTTGGGCTGCGTAAAGCAAGACGACGGCGGACGTGCCGCTGATGCCTTCAACGGCGAGGTTCAGTTGATGTGCATCGCCATCTTTTTTGGGTAGCGATTTGCAGGCCGAGGCGAGGACACGGGGTCGGTCTCCGTTCATCGAGTCTAAATCAAGCAAGAAGCAGCGGGTACCGGAGTCGAGTGTGATTTCGTGTTGACTGCGGAGCTGCGGATCGAACAGGTTCACGAAGCGGCCGGTAAGCTTCTTTGGTGGGCCGGAGACCGACTCATCGAGACCGGCACCGATGAGGTAGGGGCCGCGGCGGACGAGCAGGTAGTTGGTTTCCTTCCAATTCGCACCGGCAGCGGCGACGGCTGTTTGAACAGCCGCGGCGAGACGGGTATCGCCGACGGAATTCGCAGCAAGTCTTACCGGGTTTTCGCGGAGCCACAGGACGCCGCCTTTGCCGATTGTCGTTAACTTAGATTCTTGCGGCGTGTCTTTGTCGGTAATCCCCAAGCATTCGAACAGTTGTTCGCGCGGCGTGGTGTAGCGATTGGCGTCGGTGTTCCACCAATCGCGGACTTTGTTATAGGGGTCACTATCGTCATCGACGATAACAAGTGTGCCGCCGTGTTGGACCCAATCTGCCAGCGGTTTGTGGACGTCGGGTGAAAGCGGTTTTTGGCCGTGGTAGCTCAAGAGCAGTGTGCGGAAGCCGTCGAGATATTTCGGGACGGTCAGATTTTCCAATTGCACCGGTGTTACGGGCATGCCGCGCTTGAGGAGCGGCAACGCGAGGCCGTAGACGTGGCTCATGTGCGGATCGCTGGCAATCGGCTCGCCGCGTTGGAACATCAGGGAATCGCTCACGAGGATGCCGAGGCCGGTGGTGCCGCAGTCCCATTCGACGCGGTCTTGTTTCATGTCGTTGAGAGCGTTCATCACGATTTGCAATTCCGTGGCGTAGGCGGGTGGAATTGGTTCGCGCCCTTTGGGGTTCGCTTTCTTCGGATACTTGCCGCCGAAAACTCGCTCGGGCCACGGGGCGACCTCGTATTGCCAAACGTCTGGCTGGAACAGTGAGGCCGTGAGTGTGGCTTCCCAATTGGTGCGGTAATCTTCCCAATCGTGGTCGGGGTTATCCTCGACCGGGTCGTTGAGATACCACACGGTGCGGCCGGTCGAGCGGACGAGGTTCTGCATCACCCCGTATTCGAGGAAGGCGGTTTCGAACGTGCGCTCGCGGCGCTCGCCGCGGTAGACGTTGGGCGTGCGCGAGGTGCCGGTCCAGACCTGGGCGATGTAACCGTCGCAACCGTTGAGGCGGGCAAGGCTCGACTCGGGGCTGACGATCCGCCAATGGGCGTAATTGAGCAGGCTGTGCGTGGGGACGTAGCAGCGGACTTTGCGGCCCGTGCGTTGGTTGTAGGCTTGCACGTAAGCGAAGACTTGCTGCAGCGCGCGGCGATACAGGAAGTACTTCAATTTGGAGGCTCGCCATTGGCTATCGACGGAAGTGTGGGGCGGCTGCCAGTCTTCGTTATAGAACGCACGCCATTCGCGTTGGAAGCCGCCCGAGTAACCACCGCGCACCCAGAATTCAGGCTCTTCGAGATCGATCGCTTCGGCACCGGCATCAAGGGCACGCTGGACGCCGACGCACAAGAACTTGCCGTAGTTTTCGCCGGGGCACATGTAGTAGATATCACCGCCGTGGCTAATTTTTTGGCCGTGGCGTTCCGTTTGGGCTTCGTCCCCGTGGTTGACCCCATCAAAGCGGCCGTAGAGGTAGTCTTGATATTGACCCCAGGAGACGCCCGTCATGACGTGGATACGGTAGCCACGATCGCGCCAGGTTTGAACACGCTGCGAGATTTGCGAATCGATGCCGTAGACGATGGCAACATCGGAACGCAGGTTGCCATCGTTGCTCCATGATCCGCCCGTTTGGAAAGAGGTGCGTTCGCGGGACTGCTGCGGGTCGGGCGGGAAAGCTTCTCCGAAGGTGACCGATCCGATCGACAGAATGAGGGCGATTGAGAGGATGCGCCGGTAAACTTTGAGGGACGCCATAATGTTCGAGTCCAGATTGTGACTAAGTGTGCTGCTGGCCTCTGCGAGTTTGAGCTACTCGTCAGGCTGAAGCCTGACCTACGCGCCGGTTTCGAGCGGCCGCAAGTCGCCGGCGACGAGACCGGCGAATTGGCCGCGGATGCGCTCTTCGATTTCGGGTGAAAACAGCGGCTCGCACGATTGGCTGAGGATTTTGCGGGCGCGTTGGAGGGCGCGAGTCTGGGCATCGTCGCTACCGCGGGAAGCCCAGGATTGGCGGGGCTGGCGGTCGGCGATCTCGGGCAGAAACGCACCTGTACGCATAAGGCGGAGCGTGCGGTCAGTCGTGCTAAACATACCACCGGGGCCAATCTCGGCGATTTCTTCCAGGGCTAAATTATCTTGTGACATTTCCATGCCGCGTGCGAGTCGTTTGAGCATGAGGGCGATTTCGTTATCGATGACGGCCATGCCGAAATCGAACGCGAGCAAGGATTCGATCAGGCCGACGAATTGCAGTACGTGCATACCCGCGAGTAGGCCGGCCATGCAGGAAAGGGCCTTTTCGAAACCGGCCTGGGCATCGACGAGCTTCGAGTTGGTGAGGCCGATGTAACCGCAGGACGGAATGTTGTAATAGCGGGCCATTTGAGCGTGGGCCATGTTGAGCATGCCGCACTCGATGCCGCCAGGGGCGTAGACCCCGGTGCGCATGTCGGCCACCGTCGAAAGCGACGCGTAGACCGTAGGTGTTTCTGGCCGAACCATTTGCGTGAGGGCGGCCAGCGCGAGAAATTCGGCATTACCTTGAGCGAGCGTACCAACGAGCGTCATGGGTGACGTGAGACCCGCGTTGGGCACCACCGTCGGATGACTGGGCAGACCTTGCTCGGCAAAAAAGATGAGCGACTCGGTGGAGTGCTCATCCATTTTGAGCGGCGAAATCACTGGGCAGTAATGGTGCGTGATGAAAGGGTGATCTTTATAAGCGGCTTCGCTGCCGGCGATCGTGTACGCGAGTTGCAGGATTGACTGCGAGTCGTTGCCGGGGTCGCCGCTGCCGCGGACTGGTTTCTGGCAATACTTGAGCGCGGTGTAAAAGCGGGTGAGGCTGTATTGGCCGGGAGGTGCATCATCGGCCAGGACGGAAATCGAGAAGATGTCGATGCCGGGTAGCTCATTGACGAGCCGGGCGATGCGGGCGATATCTTCCGACGTCGTGCGGCGTTCTTCACCGGTAGTTGGATCGATGAGATTGGGTGCCGAACTGGCCGTCATCGTGAGCGGTGCGTCATCGGGAATCGTGCGGTCGAAGTCAGGGTTCCGCGCGCGGAACGTGAACTTGGGTGGCACCATTTGCACAAACTGCTCGACGATGGAAGCGGGCATCGTTACGCGGCCATTTTCAGCGTTGACCCGACATCCGTGACGACGGTAGAGCTCGCGGGCACGGGCGTTGGCGACCTCGAGGCCGACGTTTTCCAGGATTTCGAGCGACGCCTCGTGGATGCGCCGCACCTCGTCGCTCATTAACAGTTCCGCTATTCGGGGAAACATCGAATTATCGACTCCTCTCGCTGTAAACGGAATTTGTTCTTGATTGTTGGTGGACGGCGTGGACGTGACGATTGAAGTGCATGGCGGTTCTTCCAACTGTTTGGTCTGGAAGCAGTTGCAGCTGGGTCAATCGCCGCTATTTCCATGCCTCTCACGGGGGCAGCCGCCGAGAATGTTGCGTTCAAATGGCACGTTGGGCACCGCTTTTGCCAATACACCTGCTCGAACTCACGGAGATGTGATGTTCTCAGCTCAGGTGTGCGGAAATGGCATTCAATCGCGCGCGGTTATAGCACGGTGGGCACACAGCGCGAAGTCGCGCGCGGCAATTGCGAGGGGAACATTCGGCGAAATAATCCGATTCGATGGCGGACAGCAGCGACAACGCTGCGGAAAGGTCGGGGTATCGAAATGACTCGACGATTGTGGGCGGCTGGTTTGACTCTGTGTTTGATTCCACAGGCACCCGTATGGGGGTCGGCGAAACTCGGCTTCGATTGGACGTTTGATGGAACGAATGGTCAAACCACGAACTTGCCCGAACCCGTGAACAACAACACGGGCACGGTGATTGGCGTCGGCAGCATTTCCACGATGGACGCGGCCGTCGGATCAGCGGCGTTCTATCGCGCAACGCCGAACGGCAATAATGACCGCATCGCGTTAGCGATGGGCCATCTGTTTTTTGATCCGACCACCGAGTTTTCGGTCACAGGATGGATCAAGACGAGTCAAGCCAGCTATCCGAATATCTTCGGCTGGAGCGAGCCTTCGGTATTCGCGTGCGAGTTGCGACTCAACGGCGGGCTGCTTCAAACGAATCAGTATTTTAGCGGTTGGTATAATCAATCGATTACCGGAACAACGCGGATCAACGATAGTGGCTGGCATTTTGTGGCACTGACGCGACAATTCTCGGGCGGCACCAGTCTATTCGTCGACGGCAATTACGATGTCTTCGACGACCCATCCATCTCGGCGCCATTTTTCTCTGCCGAAACCACTTACTTGGCAGGTCATAATTTCAACCCGAATTTTGACTATTCGCTCGACGGATGGGTGGATGACATATCGTACTGGGGCTATGGTCGATTGAGCGAAACGGAGTTGAAGTCGTTGCGAAATCTCGGCTTGTCGGCGCTCGACTACAACGCGATGCAAGCGGCCCTGCTATTCGACGTCTACGCGAAAGGCAAACCTGCAACGACCCTTGGTCGCACTTGGATTGCCGTGCCGGCCGGGAGCCTGGTCGGCTTGCCAGGAAGCGTCGTTGCCATTTCCGGTGGACAATTCGGACTAGTGCTCGGCGCCGACGGCAGTGGCGTGATTAGCCGGACGCCGATACTCGGTGATTTCAGTGGCGACGGCACGGTGGACGCAAGCGATTATATTCTGTGGCGCGACGGATTGGGCACTACCTATACTTCGACCGACTACACATTGTTACGTTTCCATTTTGGCGAATCGGTCGGTAGTGGCGCAACGTCAAATATCCAAGTGCCTGAGCCTTCGAGCGCCGTGACGTTGGCACTCTTCCTCGCGGTGGCGCGCCGACAGCGAAGGTCAATTGCACGGGCATCGTCTTCTGCCACGGAAAGATGAGGTTTCACGGCGTTGCGATCGAGGCAAGCGGTGCGCCACGAACGTAAATCGGCCAGGCGCAACGGGGTCGTTACGAGAGCGACCGGCTCGCAACGCCAATTCGACATCGTTTTCTGCAACTGCTTGCTAAATGCTAATTTAGGGGAATTGGGAATCAAAATGCTCGACTTCAATCATCGTCCAAGCAAGGGTGAAAATACTTGACATTCACCGTGTCGGGAGGGTAGTTTGATGCTAACCCACCCCCTATGCACTGTTGTTGGCAATAGTTGCCGCGGCAGTGTCCCGCCTAATAATGATTGAGAATTCGTGTCAGGCGTGCTTCCAGGCGCCTTCACTCCGGTTCTGTACTGAACGGAGAGGGAGATTTGGTTACCATTCGCTGGCGAGTGCTGCGCCAGTTACGATAGTCTTGGTTGAAGGCGTTTAGTTCTTCCTATCTCACCCCAGGCGTTTACGGAGGATCGATCCATGTCGTGCTGCCCAGGCAATCCGCTGAGTCGGCGTGGTTTTTTGACGGTCGGGGCGATCGGCGGCCTCGGGCTGACGCTGCCGACGTTTTTCAAACTTCAGCAAGCGCGTGCCGACCAAAAGTTTTACGAGAGCAAAGAAGGCACCGCCAAGAGCGTCATCTATATCTACCTGCCGGGCGGCATGTCGCATCAGGAGACGTTCGACCCGAAGCCGTTTGCACCAGCAGAGTATCGGGGGCCATTCAGCAGCATCGACACGAAATTGCCGGGGGTGAAGCTGGGGCAGTATCTGCCGCAAACGGCGCAGATTGCCGACAAGATCACGATTTGCCGGTCGATGACCCACGGCGAAGCGGCTCACGAGCGCGGCACGCACAACATGTTCACGGGCTACAAGCCGAGCCCGGCAACGTTGTACCCGAGTTTTGGCGCGGTGGTGTCGGAAGAGTTTGGCCCGCGGGCCGACTTGCCGCCCTACGTGTGCATTCCGAGTGTGCCAAACGTTTACGCCGGCACCGGTTACCTGAGTTCGTCGTTTGGGGCGTTCAGCTTGGGCGATGACCCCGCCCGCGATGGCTTCCAAGTGCGCGATCTGCAGTTGCCGGGTGATGTGGATGCCAATCGTTCGGCCTCGCGACGGAAAATGCTCGATGTGGTGAACGATCACTTCCGCAAGATCGAGAAGTCCGACGCTTTGGACGCGGTCGACACGAACTACCAACGGGCGTATGCACTCATCAGTTCGCAGAAGGCGCGGGAGGCGTTCGACATCAACAAAGAGCCGGCCCAAATTCGCGATGAATACGGCCGCAACACGGCCGGTGCGCGAATGTTACTGGCCCGCCGACTAGTTGAAGCGGGCGTGCGATTCGTGACGCTCACCTACGGCAGCTGGGACTATCACGACAGCATTGCCGCGGGCATGTCGAGCCAATTGCCGGCCTTTGATCAGGGATTTGCCGCGCTGATTCGCGATTTGGATCGCCGCAAATTGTTGGATTCAACCCTGGTGATGGTCGGCAGCGAATTCGGCCGGACGCCGAAGATTAACGGCACGGGCGGTCGCGATCACTGGCCGAAGGTTTTCAGCGTGGTGTTGGCGGGCGGCGGCATCAAGAAGGGCTTCGTCTACGGCAGTTCGGATGCCACGGCGAGCGAGCCGCAAGACAAGCCGCTCACGATCGAGGATTGGGCCACGACGATCTACCAATGCATTGGCATCGTGGCCGACAAAGAGTTGTTGGCACCCGGCCCGCGGCCGGTGGAAATTGTCAAGGATGGCGAGGTCATTCGCGAACTACTGGCATGAAACGCACCGATTGCTGGCTGCTGACGTGTTTACTGAGTGCGGCGATTTCGACGATGGTGAGCGGCCTTGTGCAGGCTGCATCGCCGCAACTTTCCTATATTTTGCCGCCAGGCGTGCAGCGCGGTCATGAGCACGTGCTCACGTTCACTGGCGCGCACTTGAAGGATGCCGCGGAGATTCTCTTCTACGACCCGGGCGTCTCGGTGAAGAAGCTCGAGGTCGTCGATCCGCAGAACGTGAAGGTCACCATCAACGTGGCCGCCGATTGCCGGATGGGTGAGCACCTCGCCCAGGTGCGCACGAAGAGCGGAATTTCTGACTACCGTTCGTTCTTCGTCGGTGCGCTGCCGAACGTGGACGAGAAGGAGCCGAACAATTCGTTCGACGCGCCGCAGAAGATCGACCTCAACGTGTGCGTCGCCGGCGTCCTGCAGAATGAGGATGCCGATTACTACCGCGTGCAGGCCAAGAAAGGCCAGCGGCTTTCCGTGGAAGTGGAAGGAATTCGGCTAGGTCAGGCGTACTATGATCCGTACCTCGCGATCATGGATAAGAACCGGTTCGAGTTGGCTGCCGTCGATGACACGGTGCTCGCGAAACAGGACGGTTTCTTGTCGGTGACAATTCCGGAAGATGGCGAGTACACGATTCTGGTGCGCGAGAGTTCGTATCGCGGTGCCGATAACTGCCGGTATCGATTGCACGTGGGCAATTTCCCGCGGCCGTCGGTGGCGTATCCGGCGGGCGGCAAGCGCGGCGAGCAGTTGAAGGTGCAGTTCATCGGCGATGCGAGCGGACCGATCGAGCAACCGGTGACCGTGGCGGCGGATCCGAAAGCGCCGTCCGACGTATTCGTTAGTGATGCGCAGGGCATTACGCCGTCGCCGGTATTATTCCGCGCTTTTTCCGAAGGCAATGTCTTGGAGGCGGAGCCGAACGACGGGTTTGAAAATGCCACGCGAGCCGAGTTGCCGCTGGCAATGAATGGCCGGCTGGAAAAAGCGGGCGACGTGGACTTCTTCAAATTCGCTGCCAAGAAGGGCCAGACGTGGGAAGTCGAGTGCTACGCCCACCGCGTTGGTTCGCCGGTCGACCCGGTGGTGAACATTTATCGGGCGACCGATAAGGCGGGCCTCGTCGGGAATGACGATGCCCGCGGGCAAGACAGCTACATGCGGTGGCAAGTGCCGGAGGATGGCGAATACTTCATTCGCGTGGCCGACCATTTGAACCAGGGCGGGCCGACGTATGTGTATCGCATCGAGCTGACGCCGGTAGTGCCGTCGCTCAAGATCGGCATTCCGCGGATCGATCGGTATTCGCAGACGCGGCAAACCGTGGTCGTGCCGCGCGGGAATCGTTATGGCACGTTGTTGATTGCGACGCGTAACGACTTTGGCGGACCGCTGGAGATTCTGCCGGCCAATTTGCTGCCCGGTGTGAAACTCGTCGCCCAGCCGATGCACCCCAGCTTGACGCTGGTGCCCGTGGTGTTCGAAGCGGCCGCCGACGCCCCCGTGGCGGGCGGCGTTGTCGACTTCCGCGCGAAGCTTGCCGACCCAAAGCAGCCGCCGATCGAAGGCGGCTTCGAGAACATCGCCGACTTCGTGCTCGGCGAGCCGAACAACGCGGTTTACATCACCGGCGTGGTTGAGAAGCTGGCGATGTCGGTTGCCGATCCGGTGCCGTACCACATTGAAATCGTGCAGCCGAAGGCCCCGCTCGTGCGTGGCGGCACGATGAATTTGAAAGTGCTGGTGAAACGGGATGCTGGGTTCGATGGCCCACTGACGATTCAGTTTCCATTCAATCCGCCGGGCGTGAGTTCGCCGGGGGCAATCACGGTGGATAAGGGGAAAGGCGAAGGCATTTATCAACTCAGCGCCACGGGCGATGCCCTGACCGGCAAGTGGCCAATGATGGTGATCGGCGCTGCCGAGATGGATGGCCAGGCGTGGGTCTCATCGCAATTGGCTGAACTGGAAGTCGCCGATCGTTTTGTGAATTTCGAATTGAAACGGGCCTCGTGCGATAAGGGACAAACGACGCCCGTGCAATGCATTCTCACTCAAAACGCACCATTCGCGGGCAAAGCGAAAGCGGAGTTGCTCGGCCTGCCGCCGGGAACGACGGCCGACCCCCTCGAATTCACCAAGGATACGAAGGAACTGCTCTTCCAGGTGAAGACGACGAAGGACTCGCCGGTGGGAATTCACAAGTCACTATTCTGCCAGGTGACGCTGACGCACAACGGCGAACCGGTGACCGGTGCGACGGGTGGTACGGAATTACAAGTGACCGAGCCGCCAGTGGCGGCACCGGCGCCCACACCCGCCCCAGGGGCGGCCGCACCGGCGGCAACTCCGCCGCCGGCACCGCCGACGGAGAAGCCTCTGTCGCGTTTGGAGAAACTTCGCCTCAAGGCCAAGCAAGGGAAATGAAGATCATGAAACGGTTTGTCGCTGCATTGATTGGCTGGGCGGTAATCGGTGCGCCGTGGGCGGTCGGTCGGGCGTGGGCGGATGGCGCTCCCGCAATGAAGTCGCTGAATGTTTACCCTGCGCAAATTTCGCTGACCTCAGCGCGTGATCCGCAGACGATAGTTGTGCAGGCTGAATATGTCGACGGCATCACGCGCGATGTAACCGATAAGGTGACTTGGAAGGTTGACCACGAGGAATTCGTTGCTCGCGAGGGGAGCAAGTTCTCGCCGAAAGCCGATGGCGACGCGAAGTTGACCGTCACGTTCGCAGGGAAGAACGTGGAAGTGCCGATCAACGTCAAACAGGCAAAGGTTGACCCGCCGATCAGTTTCAAGATGGATGTGATGCCGGTGTTCATGAAAGCCGGCTGTAACACGGGCAACTGCCACGGAACGTCGCGAGGCAGGGATGGTTTTCGGCTCTCGATTTTCGGTTTCGACCCAGATGGCGATTATTACCGCCTGACGCGCGAGCAGCCCGAACGGCGGATCGATCTCTCGATTCCGAGCGAGTGTTTGCTGATGGAGAAAGCCACCGGAGCCGTGCCGCACACCGGCGGCAGCGCGGTGAAGAAGGGCGATCCGCTTGCCAACACGCTGGAACGCTGGCTGGTCGAGGGCGCCCCGGCGGACCCCGGCGCCGTGCCGGCGGTCGATGTGTTGGAAATCTACCCGCACGAGGCAGTGCTCGATGGCAAGGACGAAGTGCAACAACTCACCGTGCGGGCCAAATACTCGGACGGCACGGACCGCGACGTGACGTCGCTCGCGGTGTATGTGTCGAGCAACGACAATTCGGCCACCGTCTCGAAAGCCGGCAAGATCACGGCGGGCAGCCGTGGTGAAGCGTTCATTTTGGCGCGGTTCGACAAGCGAACAGTCGGCATCCCCGTCATTGTGCTGCCGAAAGCGCTAGCCTTTCAGTGGAAGGAAACGCCGGCCAACAATTACATCGACGAGCATATCTATACCAAGCTGAAGAAGCTGCGGATTCAACCATCGGAGTTATGCACCGACGCGGAGTTCATTCGCCGGGCAAGTATCGATATTTGTGGCGTACTGCCAACCTCGGCCGAAGCGGATAAGTTCATTGCCGATGCCGACCCGAAGAAGCGCGAGAAGCTGGTCGATTCATTGCTGGCCCGCAAGGAGTTCGTCGAGCTCTGGGTGATGAAGTGGAGTGAGCTCTTGCAGATTCGCTCGAATCTTATCGTCAGCTACAAGGCCACGCTGCTGTATTACAACTGGCTGCAAGAGCAGATTGCCAAGAACGTGCCGCTGGATGAGATGGTGAAGAAGATCATCGGCTCGCACGGCGGGACGTTCAGCACGCCGGCGACGAATTACTATCAAGAGGAACAAGATCGGCTGAAAATCGCCGAGAACGTGGCCCAAGTGTTCATGGGCATGCGGATTCAATGTGCGCAGTGCCATAACCATCCGTTCGATCGCTGGACGATGGACGACTACTACAGTTTCGCGGCGTTTTTCGCCCAGATCGGCCGCAAGGCCGGTTCCGATCCGCGGGAGACGATCGTTTTCAATTCGGCCAGTGGCGAAGTGAACCATTTAGTTGGCGGGCGCGTCATGGCGCCAAAGTTTTTGGGGGGCGCTACGCCGGATTGTACAGGGAAGGATCGCCGCGAAGTGCTGGCCGGTTGGCTGGCGTCGGCGGAGAACCCGTTCTTTGCCCGCAACATTGCGAACATCGCTTGGGCGCAGTTCTTCGGTCGCGGCATTTCCGAGCCGGTCGACGACGTGCGGATCAGCAATCCGCCGGTGAATGGGCCGCTGATCGAAGCCCTTGCCCAGCACTTCACCGAGTACAAATACGACTTCAAGAAGCTGGTGCGAGATATTTGCCTCTCGCGCACGTATCAGCTCAGCACGATCATGAACGACACAAACTCGTTCGATAACCGCAATTTTTCCAATGCGACTTTGCGGCGCATTCGCGCGGAAGTGCTGCTTGATTGCATTTCGCAAGTGACGGAAACCAAGGATAAGTTCACTGGCCTGCCGCTGGGCGCCCGGGCCGTGCAAATTGCCGATGGCAACACGGCCACCTATTTTCTCACCACGTTTGGCCGTGCGACGCGCGAAACGGTCTGCTCGTGCGAAGTGAAGATGGAGCCGAACATGGGACAGGCACTGCACCTCATGAACGGCGAGAATAGCCATGCCAAGGTGCGCGATGGCGGCGCGGTGAAACGCATGCTCGAGGCCAAGAAGCCGGTGCCGGAAATCGTTACCGATTTATACCTGCGGTGCCTGAGCCGCAAACCGACGGCGGAGGAACTTAAAGCCATCGAGGCGCAAGTGGCCGGAGAAAAGAACCAGCAACTGGCTCTCGAAGACGTATTTTGGGCGCTGCTGAATTCGCGCGAGTTTTTGTTCAATCATTAGAATATGAAGATCTACATCCGACATCCGCTGATGAACCGCTGCGCATTGTTTGCCTTCCTAGTGACGTTGTTTACTGGCGTCGCGCGGAGCGAAGACAAAGTCACGTTCGACGAGCATATTGCGCCGCTGTTGCGGCAGCGCTGTGGCGCCTGCCATAACCCGAACGCGAAGAAGGGCGACTTGGATGTCACCACGTACCTCAATTTGATGAAGGGGGGTGGCTCGGGCGATTCGGTTTCGCCAGGCGATGCGGACGGCAGCTACTTGTTTTCGCTCGTTGCGCGTACGGCCGAACCCTACATGCCGCAGAATGCGGATAAGCTTCCCCCAACCGAGATTGACCTGCTGAAGCGCTGGATCAATGGCGGCGCGCTCGAAAATGCGGGCAGCAAGGCCGCGGTGCCGAAGAAGAAGGCGGTGGTGGCGATGTCGGGGCCGGCCGGCGAGCGGCCGAAGGAAATCCCGTTGCCGCCGCGAATGGTATTGGAGCCCGTGTTCAAAATGGCCAAGCCGCCGATGGCCCGGGCCTTGGCGACCAGCCCCTGGGCACCGCTCGTGGCCGTGGGCAGCCAACGGCAAGTGCTGCTGTATAACACGCAATCGTTGGAGTTGGTCGGCGTATTTCCATTCCCCGAGGGCCAACCAAACGTGGTGCGCTTCAGTCGCGATGGCCGGCTATTGTTGGCTGGCGGCGGTCGCGGCGGCGCGAGTGGAAAGGTCGTCGTGTGGGATGTTGCGACGGGTGACCGTGTGACGGAGGTCGGCAACGAGATTGATACCGTGCTGGCAGCCGATATCAGCGCCGATCACAAGCGCATCGCGTTGGCTGGCCCCCAGCGACGCGTGAAGGTCTTCTCGACCGAAACAGGCGCCCAACTCTTCGAACTGGTGAAGCACACCGACTGGGTGATGACCGCCGATTTCAGCCCCGATGGCGTTTTGCTTGCCACGGGCGACCGCGGCGGCGGACTAGCGGTTTGGGAAGCGGAGACGGGCCACGAATATCTCACGCTCACCGGCCACACGGCAGCCGTGAATGCGGTGGAGTGGCGCGGCGATTCGAACCTGTTGGCATCGGCCTCGGAGGACGGAACGGTGCGCTTGTGGGAGCTCGAAAACGGGGCCACCGTGAAGAATTGGAATGCCAAGGCAGCGCTCACGTCGATCGATTTCACGCGGGATGGCAACATCGTTACGTGCGGCCGCGATGGTATTGTGCGGTGGTGGGATCAAAACGGCGCGCAGATCAAGGAAACGCCCTCCATCGGCGATTTGGCGGTGAGCGTCGCGTACTGCAACGAGACGAAGCGAGCGATTGCCGCCAGTTGGTCGGGGGCCGTGCAGGTCTACAAGGCCGATGATGGCAAACCGGTTGGGTCGCTGATTACCAATCCGCCGGCACTTGAGGAGCGGCTGGCGGCCGCCAACGCAGCCGTGCAACAAAAGACGGCGGCCTGTGCGCCGCTGACGGCTGCGAAGCAGAAGGCGGAAGCGGATTTGAAGACCGTCGATGCCGCGCTCGCCACGGCGCAGCAAGCGTCGGCCACGGCCAAAGCGGCAGCGGATAAGATCGCGGCCACGAAGAAACCAATTGATGATGCGCGGGCAGCGGCCGACGCCGAGCGAGCGAAAGTTGCCGCAACGATTTCGCAGAATGAAGCCGCTCGACCGCTGGTCGGCGAAGCTTTGCGTCATATTACCGAAGCGCTGGGCAAAGTGCCGAACGATGCTAAGTTGCTCGAGGTGCAGAAGCAGCTGACCGATCAGCAGAAAGCAATGGAAGGCAATGCAGCGGCGCTGCAAGCGAAGATTGCCGAGTTAACGACGGCCGTAACCAATGCGGATGCGCAACTGAAAGACCTCAACGCGCAATTGGAGGCAGCGAACAAGCAAGCCGCGGCAACGGCCGAGCAACTGAAGGCGGCCCAAGCCCAACACGATCAAGCGGCCAAAGCGCTGGCAACGGCACAGCAAGCGGCCGCTCCTGTTGAGGCAGAACTCGCGGCGGCCCAACAAGCGGTCGCGCGCTGGAAAGATGAAATCGCGTTCCGCGATAAAATCGCCGCCCTGCAGAAGGAACTGGACGCTTCGCGGAAAGCGGCGGCCGATAAACAGGCGGCGGCCGATCAGGCCGGCAAGCAACTCGCAGCAGCCCAGTCGTCGGCCGATGCAGCGAAGAAGCAAGCCGAGGAAGCGGCCAAGGGTGTGGAAGCGGTGCTTGGCAAGATTCACGCGGCGCAGGCGCGGCCGGCGAAGTGATATCGTTCATTGTCCAGTAGCAGGTTGCGTTTCCGGCGCATCGGTGCTGTCGCCCACGCCAACGGCTTGCACCCCGTCAAAGGAAATAGACCAATCCACCTAGTGGCGGGGTGAGTTGCGCAAAAGCGCAATACGCGGCCTTCTCTGTGATACAATTTTGGCCAGTAAGCCGGGATTCCGTGGCGGGGAATAACGGCGAAACTCGCTTCTAATCGTTAGGAATATCGTGCGGGCGACTTTTGTGCCGAACAGCGTGCCGATTCGCGAGCTGAGACGCATAGTCATGTTCACGATAAGAGGGCCAAAATGAGCAGGACCGTTTCATCCATTGGGTTGGTCGTGGCATCGCTGAGTTGTGCGGCTGTCGACGCCGCGACCACTGTCTTCTTCAACAATTCGCAGGTGGCAACGCCGGTCGCTTCGGGCGCGACGTGGGACGAAGTGAAGAGCAATGGTTACCTGTTTCATTACACGCTGGACAAGCTGTTCACGGGTGGCATCGGCCCCAACCCAATCGGTCGCCCCGTATTGGTTTCCTGGCCCGCCGGCGTGGAGGGGCAGGCGGTTACGGCCGGCCCCAACCCTAGCGGCGCACAGATTGTCGTCAAACGCGTGGATGGCAGTGTCTTCGATTTCACGGCATTTACGGCCAAGCTGCTGCTTAACACGGCCGCAACAGGGGCATCGTTTGAAATCATGCCGAAACTGAACGGCGAAGATGCCTTTAATGACCCCATCTACTTCGATGCGACCGGCTACAGTGGAAGCACGTTTAGCTACAATGATTTGCCCGGCTATTACAGCACGGCTCTGCTCAAGGGTTACGAGACGTACACCGTCAGCCTGTTTGGCGACTTTGCCCTGACGGGTTTGACGTTGAATGGCCTGCCCGTCGCGGGGCCAGCCGGCGATTTCAATGCCAATGGCGTTGTGGACGCCGCCGACTATGTGGTCTGGAAAGCAGGTCTTGGCGGCACATTTTCCCAAGCCGATTATAACACGTGGCGCGCCAACTTCGGCGCGGCTGCTGGAGGCGGGGCGGCCGTACCTTCGCTAACGTCACTGGCGGCAGTGCCCGAGCCGACTTTCGCGGTACTTTTCGTTATGGCGACGTACGGGGCTACGATCCAACGATGGAGCCGACGTGGGCGGAACTACCCCAAGCAATGAACCCTTGCACATCGTGTTGTGTGAATGAACCAGGCTTGCGATGGCACCACCCCGGCGAGGGATTCTGCCAATATGTTTCTACTACGTCCGTAGTCGGCAGATGTAGTCCATGACGCGACGATTCTCCGATAATTTCGCAGCGACAAAACACCCTGGCGGCGAATCTACTTGGGAATCGCGCATTCCGCCGTTGGATTTGCGTGAGGCGCAGTCCCCTGGCTCCTGCTCGTCCGCTTATACTACGATATTGGTGTCTCAGCCCGAGCGCTGGCAAATCGTCGAACTGCAGCCAAGGACTCGAATGTTCGTTCGCAGCTCAATTATTGGTTTCGCTCTACTGTTTTTTGCGGTTTCACCCATTGCCCTCGCGGAAACCAAACTCGGCGCGAAGATCGCTGATTTCAAACTGCCCGATCACTTGGGCAAAGAACATTCGTTGGCGGATTATGCGGATCGCGATGTGGTCGTCGTCGCTTTCCTGGGAACCGAGTGTCCATTGGCAAAGCTGTACGCGGGCCGACTCCAGGCGATCGCCGATAAGTACGCGAAACGCGGTGTGGGCATGTTGATCGTGATGCCGAACGTGCAGGACTCGCTGGAAGATATTGCCGCATTTGTCCGGCAACATAAGCTCACGGTTCCAGTGCTCAAGGACATGCGGAATAATGTGGCCGATCAGTTCGGCGCCGAACGGACGCCGTCAGCGTTCGTTCTGAATCGCGATCGCGAAATATGTTATCGAGGTCGAATCGATGATCAGTATTTGGTCGGCATCATACGCAATAAGCCGACGCGGGAAGACCTGCGGCTGGCGATCGACGAAGTGCTGAACAAGAAGAATGTCACGGTTCCAGAAACAGAAGCGGTGGGCTGCATCATTGGCCGCGCGCATGAGTCGAAATCGGATAGCGAAGTAACCTACTGTCACGATATCGCACCGATTCTGCAGGCACATTGCGTGGAATGCCATCGGGCGGGTGAGATCGGACCATTTGACTTGAGTTCGTACAGCGAAGCGGCCAGCTGGGGAGAAATGATGGCGGAGGTCGTGCGCCAGCGGCGCATGCCACCCTGGCATGCGAACCCGAAGTTTGGCAATTTCGTCAACGCACGTAGCATGCCCGACAAGGAAAAGGAATCGCTCTACACCTGGGTGAAGAACGGGTGCCCGGAGGGCGATAGGAAGGATTTGCCACAGCCGCGCAAGTTCACCAAAGGCTGGCAGTTGCCGCGTGACCCAGACATCGTGCTTTCGATGCCCGAGCCGTTCGCGGTGCCGGCCGACGGTGGCCGCGAAGGTGTGCCGTATCAGTATTTCCGCGTGGCCACGAAATTTGACGAGGATAAATGGATCACCGGCGCCGAGGTGCTGCCGGGCAATCCGGCGGTCGTCCATCACACAATCATTTACGTTGTGCCTCCCAATGGAAACTGGGAACACGATCGGATCTTCTTGTCGGCTTATGTGCCCGGGCTACGGCTCGATCCGTTTCCGGCCGGCTCGGCCAAACGCATTCCGGCCAATTCGACGATCGTGTTCGAAATGCATTACACGCCCAATGGCTCGGAACAAAAAGACACCACGAAAGTCGGAATATTGCTCGCGGATTTGAAGCAAATCGACAAGGAATTGATCACCACGGAAGTCGGCAATCTCGATTTCGTGATTCCGCCGCAAGCGGCCGAGCATGTGGTGACGGCGACCAGCCGGCCGACGAAACAGGATGTGACTTTGGTTTCGCTATCGCCCCACATGCACGTGCGCGGCAAGGCGTTTCGTTATGAGCTAGTTCTGCCGACAGGCGAACGCGAAGTGCTGCTCGATGTGCCGAAATACGACTTCAACTGGCAGACGCGCTACGTGCTGGCCGAGCCGCGTAAGATTCCGGCCGGGTCGGTGATTAGTTGCCGGGCCGTGTTCGACAATTCGGAGGCGAACCTGGCGAACCCGGACCCCACAAAGTCGGTGAAGTGGGGTGAGCAAACCTGGGACGAAATGATGTTGGGGTTTTTCGATGTGATGGTGCCGCGCGATGACGCACGGCAAGCGGGCAAGAAACCGGTCGTCACTGGCCTCGACATCGTGGGGACATTCGACACAGCTGATTCAAACCACGACGGCGGCTTGAGCGAAAAAGAGGTTGAATCCATCGACATTCTCAAGCAGCATTTTGCCGCCATCGACCAGAATCACGACGACTTGCTGCAGCTCAAAGAGATTATCGCCGCCGTGCGGGCCATGCCCGAACCCCGGCGGCGACGGGGAATATGAAATGGCGAATCCTCCCTTTGTAGGGTGGGCATCGCCCACCGTCGTTATTGTGTAGACACGCAATTCATATCTACCGCACGCGGGTGTGACTAAATCGTTTGACCTGGAGCCAACGGCGACAGAAGCATTCTTCGTGTATCGCCGTCGCCGCTGGCTCCGGGTTAAACGAAACGACTCAACCCTGACCGCCACAGTATCGATGGTGAACAGTGCCCACCCTACGCCCTCACCCTGCCCTCTCCCAAAGGGGGAGGGTTCATTGACGCACGGCATGAATACTCTCGACCAGGTACTCCAGTGCCGCTTGGGTTTGCCGCGGATTGATGGGCAGCGTGACCGATGATTCGCCGACTTTCTCCGCATTGGGGAATTGGCCGCGATCATAGCCACGCTTCTTAAACGCGGTTGACCAATTCAGCGGATTGTAGTGCGTGCCAAGCTTGATGCCCCGTTCATGCAGCATCTTGTACACGAAATCAATCTTATCGAGCCCGAACTTGGCGGCGTCGATCATCACGGGGTAGAGGTGAAACGTGTGTTTGTTGCCGGGGAGGATCGCGGGCGGCGTCAAACCGGGTACGTCGGCTAACGCTTTGGTCAAGAACGCCGCGTTGCGGATGCGGCGCTCGTTGAGGGCATCGAGCTTCTTGAGTTGGATGATGCCGACGGCGGCCTGGATATCAGTCATGCGGAAGTTGTAGCCCGTGTCGTCGAAGTCTTGCCACCAGAACGCCTTGCCGACGTCGATCTTCGACTCGTCGAGTGAACAGTATTTCGTGCTGCGGCCCACGACGCGCGTGCAATGCGAGCGATACAAGGCGATTCGCTCGAACAAAGCGGCGTCGTTGGTCGTGATCATGCCGCCTTCGCCGAGCGTCGACATGTTCTTCTGCTCGTGGAAGCTGAAGCAGCCGGTGGTGCCCATCGCACCGGCCTTGCGGCCCTTGTATTCGCTGCCGACCGCCTGAGCCGCATCTTCAACTACCGCGATGCCATGCTCGTTGGCGATCGCGAGGATAGCATCCATATCACAGCACTGGCCATAGAGATGCACCGGCACAATTGCTTTGGTACGCGGCGTGATCTTCGCGGCCAGTTGGTTGGCATCGAGGTTGTAGGTTTTCGGATCGATGTCGACGAAATCGATCTCGGCGCCGAGCGTGGCGGGGGCCGCGGCCGAGGCGATCCAGGTCATTGGCGTCGTGATCACACGATCGCCCGGCTTGATTCCCAGACCGACCATCGAAAGGAACAATGCGGCCGTGCCGTTGGAAACGGCTCGAGCATGTTTCACGCCGCAGTATTTGGCGAAGTCGGCCTCGAATTGCAGGCAGGCTTCACCGCTGGTCGGAGCGCCCTGGCGGATTACATCGAGCGCGGCTTGCTCTTCCTCCGCTCCGTATTCGCTGCCAAATTTGATTTCCAGACCGTGTTGAATCTTCGGGGAGGCCACTTGATCACTTCTCCTTGGTTCCCAGCGTAAGGCGTAGGCCATCGGCAAAATCGAGCATCCGCGTCTTGAGAACGCGACGTGCCTTGGTGTTGTTCATGGTGGCGTCGGCGGGGCGTGGGGCGCGATTCTTATCGTCGGCCGAGTTGGTGCGGATCACAAGTGCCGTTGGAAAGCCGAGGGTCGTCGCAATTTGGCACGACATGTCGTAGCGATTTAGCGGCGTGTTGCCCGCGAGGTGTATGATCCCGGCAAAGTCGTTGCCAGCCAATTCAAGGAGTGCTTGCCCCAAGGTGACGACGTCGATCGGTGTGCGAATTTCGTTCACCGGGGCCATCACAGGTTTGTTCTGTTCAAAACTGGCGATCATTTTCGCCAAGAACGAGTTGCCGGCACCAAGCATCGGTAGCCCCGCAACGAGCGCGAGGCGGGCAACGACCGCGTCGTTCAGTTCTTTCTGTACCAACTGTTCGCAGCGGATTTTTGTGTCGGCATAGAAATTGACCGCATGGGGCGGGTCTTCCTCGTTGTAATTTCCCTTCTTCCCATCGAACACCGCATCCGTCGAACAGAACACCATCTTCGTGCCGTGGTCGCGACACAGCGTGATGAGCTGCTGCGTCACGCCGACATTGACGATTTCCGTCTCGGCCTGGTTCGCCTGGCTGCGGTCGATATCGGCTTTGGCCGCGGTGTGGATGACCGCCGCGGGACGAATATCTGCAAATACTTCGCGTAACCGAGAAAAGTCGCAAAGATCAAACTGGAGGTGGGTTAGATCGCTTCGGCCGCCCGGAACCGCGGAACGCGAGACCCCAAATAGCTTCCACTCATTCCCGGCCTGTTTCAAAATACTGCCAGCGACGAAGCCACCGCAGCCTGTTACCAAAAGGCGTTTCTTCATAGCAAGTTAGACGTCATATCCTTAAAATTCTGTGCTGGTCGCATTTCGTCGCTGCCGACCGATGTAGGCCTGAATGGTCATCGCCACTGCCGCAATGAAGAATAGAACGCTGATCCAAAGCCCAAGTCGATTCGTGATGATAACCGCTTCGTCCGGCGAATAGGCCTGCAAAATGTGCCCATTGATTTGTTCCTGCACGATGGGGCCAATGCTGCCGAGCCCATTGACGAGCCCGGCCACCGCGACCGCATTCCGCTGGCCAGCAACCCCGACCGCCGCGGCACCGGCCAACAGCGTATCGGGACCGTACAGCATGAAACCGACGAGCCCAAAACACACGGAGAGCATTACTGGGCTACTGCCAAAACGAATCACCGTAATATAGCTAAGAACAAGCCCTGCCCCCATCACCAGGCAAACGATTTCCCACCGACTCCTCACGAGCCGATCAACCACCAGCCCCGCGATTACGGCGCCCGCAAAGCCCGCGATATCGAAAATCGAGGAATAGTACGAGGCGCGGTCGACTTCCATGCCGTGCAGTGCGAGGAAAGTGGGCAGCCACGAGTCCAACGTGTACCGCAGGAACTTGATGCTAAAGTACGCGAAGCCCATCGTCGGCACGATGGGATTCAAAAGGAGTTGCTTATAAGCGGCCCACCCCGCATGCTCACGTGTTGTCGAAACGACGACACGGTCCTCTGGATGCTCATGGTCGACAATGGGCTCAAGGCCGAGGTCCTCCGGCTTATCGCGTTGCCAGAAATAAACTAGCCACCAAATGGCAAACGAGAGTAGCGTGCAACCGAAGAAAGTGTAACGAACGCCGTAATGGCCGCCGTAGAGGGTTGAGTAATACCCCAGCAGGGCTCCGCCGATCATTTTCACGGCGATGTTGCCGACGACGTAATTCGTCGACCAAAATCCCATGATCGTTCCGCGTTCGCGGCGGCGAAGCCACTCGGCCACGCCCCCGACGCAACCCGGCCAGCCCGCGGCTTGGGCGAGACCGTTGAACGTCATGAACGCCAGAAACGTGTAATAGGAGTTGGCGAAACCGCAAGCGATGCTGAACGCCATCGAGAGCCCCAACCCGCCGAGCAGCAGCACGCGCGGCCCCCACTTGCGGCCGATAAAGCCATTAATGAACTGGCCCAGCATGTAAGCGACCAGAAAGGCGGTCCAGATGTTGGCCACGCTCGTATAGTCGAAGCCGTAATCCTTGGCGAGCGTCGTCTTACAGAGCGAAAAGACCTTGCGGACCAAATAGAAGCCAGCGTAGGCAAAATAGGTCGATATCAGCACTTTCCAACGCCAAAGCTGCTGGTCCACGCTAAGCGGGCGGTCTTCGATCGATGAGATGCTGCTTTCGGCCAAGATTCCGGTTTCCTCGCAATTTTGTCGAGCGGATGGTATTGTAAATTGTGGTGCGGCCGTTGGATATGCTTGGCCGCAACTTAGAGGCTATCCGAAAAGTGTCGGGGACTGTCCCTATTTCGCCGGCGCCCCGGGGGCAGTCACCATTGTTCCAGGCGAAACTCGGGACAGGTCCGGCGAAATGGGGACGGTCCTCTCCCAGACATTTTTCGGATCGCCTCTTAGTTGAGACCGCGCTAGCTCCCGCAACCGCCAGGTAGGGGATTGGAATTGAAGTTGCGGCCTGAACGCGGTGTTTTCCGGACCGAGAAGCGGACGAACGGCATGCCGGTCATTCGCCAGGGCGAATTATTGGCTCAACCCACATACTAATCGCCAAATGGGCAGCTTATCTTGCCTGCGCTAAACGCCTGTTGAAAAAGGGGACTGGCTCGCGGTCCGTCGACGAAAACATCGGGAATTTGCTATCTCGCGAGCGTGCCTGCCCCCGTGTTCAACGGGCCATGAATGTCCCACGAAACGACTGGCACAAAACGATTCCGCCCTGCTACACTGCACCCAGCGAATACGTCTTGCGAAGGATGTTCCCCTTATGAAACGGATCGAAATGCTCATGCGAGCGTGGTTCAACGCCGGGGCAGTCGTTGCCACCATCGTCCTAATGATGGGTTGCTCGCGTTCGCCGGCGCGGTACAACCCACCTAAGTACGATGCCAAGGCCCTTGGCGAACAAGCCCTGGCTCAACTAGATACCGATCATAACCAACTGCTCGACGCCAAGGAACTGGCGGCCAGCCCCGCCCTCTTGGCCGATCTTAAAAAGCTCGACAAGAACGGCGACCAGAAACTGTCGGCCGAGGAAATCGGCGCAAAGGTCGACGAGTGGACGGCCGGCAGGGTGGGAGCGGTAGCGACCTACTGTTGGATTACACGGGCCGGCCAACCCGTGGCGAACGTGCAGGTTAAGTTCATTCCGGAATCTTTCCTCGGCGATGTCGTCAAAGCAGCTACTGGAGTGACCGATACGCAAGGCGGGGCCGAGATGACTGCCGAGGGACAGAAATCGATTGGCGTAATGCAGTGCGGCTACTATCGTGTCGAGTTATCGCAGCTTCAGGGCGGGCGAGAGACCTTGCCGGCCAAGTACAATTCCAATTCCATTCTGAGTGCGGACGTGTTCCCGAATAGGAGAGATCCAATTGCGTTCGACATTGCTCAATAACGTTCCCGTGAAAAGTGCGCACGTGCGCGATCGTTCGGCGTTCACGCTCGTGGAATTACTTGTGGTCATCGCGATTATCGGTATCTTGGTGGCGCTGTTGCTCCCGGCAATACAAGCGGCGCGCGAGGCGGCTCGACGCAACCAATGTGCGAACCAATTGAAACAACTTGCCCTGGGCATGCTGCTCCATGAAGCGACTCATAAGCATTACCCGACGGCCGGTTGGGGGTGGAACTGGTGGGGCGACCCGGACCGTGGTTTTGGACTCCGGCAACATGGTGGCTGGGGTTATAACATCCTGCCCTATATTGAAGAGCAAGCGGTCTATGATCTGGGCAAGGGCCTGGATGAGACCACGATCCAAAAGAAACAGGCAATTACCCAACGTTGCCAAACGTTGGTAGGAATCTTCAACTGTCCCTCGCGCCGGCCCGCTCGGCTCTACCCGTTCTATTTCGTTGGTTACCCCTACAACGCGAAGTCTCCGGTCGAAAAAGTTACTAAGTCCGACTACGCCGCCAATGCGGGCGATGCGATTACTGAAGCAGTGGAAGGGCCGGGCACACTACAACAGGCCGAGTTGCCCCAATACACTTGGCTCACAAAGAAACTTACTGGCGTAATCATCCAGCATAGCGAATTGAAAGCATCCGCGGTGACGGATGGAACCTCGAACACCTATTTGATGGGCGAAAAACACCTCGACCCCGATAATTATGGCGACGACTATCAGCCACCGAACCTCCAACCACCCAACGACGACGACGATGGCGCATTCGTAGGCTTCGATAACGATACCTGTCACTTAACGAGTTACCGTCCCAGGCAAGATACTCCGGGGCTCGAATCGAAGACATTTGGCAGCGTGCATCCCGGCGGTTTCCACATGGCCATGTGCGATGGCTCCATCCAGGTCGTGAGCTACGACATCGATCCGGCCATTCACAAATCGCTGGGCAACCGGCGCGATGGCGTCGTCGCCGATCCGAATGCGCAATAAGTCCGCGAGCTGTTGCGGAGCGAATTGTCGGGGGACTAGCTCATTTTGCGGAGTATTCGGAGCAAAATGTGCGTGTCCCCCTCTGTGACTAGAACGCCATCCGTTTGCGTCCGCGCCGCGGCAATGCCTTGATGGCGCCAGCCAAAATCAGGAGCATCGCCGTCGTCGGCTCGGGAATTTCCAGCACATAGCCGTTGATCGGAGCAGTCGTGTCGCTGGCCCAGGTGCCGTTCGTGCCGCTCGCGGCAAACATCTCGCCGCTGGCCTCGAGCGACATCGAGATATCGATCGTTTTCCCCAAGGCCATGTTGGGCACGCCGCTGGAGTTGTTGAGAAATCCCTTGAACGGCGCACAGAACTCGATTTCGTGCCCGTCCGGGGAAATCGCCATCGACATAATGCCCGGCACCACTGGCCCCTTGTCGCGCACCAACATGATCTTGCCGTCGTTTTGGTAGACCCACTGGGTGTAGTTATCGTAATTGCCGGCGGCCACATCCACGAAGCCGGGCGTGTACGGTCCATCGTTTCCGCTGGTCCACGCGCCACTGGTCAGGTTCAGCGTGTCTTGGTTGAGGTCGGCCGTGGTGAGCGCATCGTGGCTCAGGTAGTGGCCGGTGTTCCAGGTGCCGTCGTAGAATTCGAGTTCCATGTTCATGTCGTAACCGCGCGACGTGGGATAGTAGCCGCCTTCGTGCAGCCAGTAACCGGTGTTGTCGTTGTTATCGACATCGATCGTCACGATCACGTAGTAGCGGCCGGCGCGTAAGTTGCCCGATTGCTGTTGCGTGCGGCCGATCGACCCGGTGGCCTTGAAATAGGCGTACAAATTGTTGGCGTCGTGGGCGAATTTGTATTCCAACACGTCAACATCCGGATGATAGACGTAGGCCGGCGTATCGAACTGGCCGGAGTGGTCGGTATCGTGCTGATCGTCAACAGGGTCGGTGTGGGAAGGCACGGCGGCCCAATCGCCAAACTGGCCGTCGATGGTGATATTGCGGGCGGGCTCGGCAACTGCCTGTGCCCCCGAAAAAATCGCGAATATCGCCGCGAGGATGGCGACCATTGCCGTATTGCCCAAGTTTCGCGCCCAACTCGTCGAAGTATTGACTACCATGATGCACCTTATGTGGATGGAGTGAATCGCGGCGCACTGGCCCAACGGCACCACGATAATATGCGGGCGATGTTGCTCGTCGCCGCCACGCGCGGATTCATTCCCAAACGACAGGCACGGGAGGACAGCAGCAACCGCCCAGAGGGACGCAACAACGCACGTCCGCAATGGCCAACGCGACAACGGCGAGAAATGAGTTTCTCACGGGTCGCGTTCTTGAATCGTTAGATCGACTCGACAAAAGGAAAGTAAGCAATCCGCCAAGTACGGGCTTGATTATGGCTTGGGGAAATGTGCGTTACAATCCCCAAGTGGGCGAATTATCGATCGCCGCGCGGCACGGTTCGTTTAATGCCGAGCCAGCGGCGAGGCGAGACGCCCGAGGTAATGTGCCGCCGCTCCGTCGCCGTTGGCTCCGGGCTAGACGACCAGCGGTAGGGTGGGAACCGCCCACCATCGATACCGCATACTCGTTTAACCCCGAGCCAGCGGCGAGGCGATGGCCACTACCCGGAGCGACGCGGCTACTGAATGACGCTGCCGTCGATGACTTCGCCATCGCGGCGGTTGCCCAAGCGGGAGTGATTCAGCGGGGCCATATCGTAGGAGAAGAAATGGACCGAGCCGTCGCATAAAACTGCCATCCAGCCGCCCGGATGGGGGCCACCAAATTGCCACGTGTAATCGCCGCCCGGCGTATCGGGCACCGGCGTGTCGCCGTAAACAGTTCCGGCGGCCGAGATGAGAATCCAGGTTGAACGAATGTTGTCGCGATCGTAGCCGTTGTACATGCTCTGATCGTCGTTGCCGGCATCGCCCGTTTCATAGGAATTGACATTCAAATTCTTTTCGCCGTAGAGGTACGTGTGGGAGGTACCGTCGGTAATTTGAGATAGGCTTATTGTGCTACGTTGGAAAACGACGCCGTTCATTCCAGTACCGGGAGCCCACCCCGCTACAATCCGGCTACTGGCGACAAATACCGGGCCAGAAAATCGCCACGTGTAGGTGGATGCCTTGTCGAGCGTGGCAGGTCCCGTGTCCGTTCCCAGGCCGACACTTCCCAGACTGCCCACATTGCAGGCATAGTCACTCTTGGCCATCACCGGCGGCGGGGTGAAGTTATTGCTATTCGTATTCGTGTACGGATAGCCTTTGACCGATCGGCGTGACGGACAATAGAAGACGGAGATAGGAGTCGCAATCATTCGGCCAATCGCGTCCTTGGAAGCCGGATCCCCGCATTTGAAACCCTGGCCAACACCGGCCCGGGAAGATTCTTCGATGAACCCCAGCAATTGATAGGCCCAACTGCCCGGTTGGCTTTCACCCATGCCCTGGTCGGGGCAGCCGACCCACCAGTCGCCCCAGCCGGCCGAGGGCAAAAATTTGTTCGTGTCGTGGAACAGTTGAGTCGCGATTCCCAACTGCTTGAGGTTGTTCTGACACTGGTTCCGCCGGGCCGCTTCGCGAGCCGCTTGAATCGCCGGCAACAAGAGCGCCACCAGGATGCCGATAATGGCAATCACCACAAGCAGTTCGACGAGCGTAAATGCCGTTGAAATACGCTGGCCCGACTTGGTCTTCATGCTTGATTCACCATCCGTTCTGTCCCATGTTCGGGAGCAAGCCCGTCTGCTGCCACGGCCGGCTGGTCCGGCAGGGCCACCCGCGTAACCGCGCCACACAGCTGGACAAGCCAGCAGCGGCACTTTCGGTGGATCGGGTTTGCGGCTGGCTAAACGCAGCCTCGTATTCGGACAGCCGCCTCTGTTCTTGGCAGGGGACCGACGGGCCTCTGCCGGCAAATTTCGGCAATAATCGCCCATAAATAGATATTTAACACGGCCGAACAAGGCCAGCAATTGAATTTTCAAATTAGCACCATTTTGCGGGGGTCAGCGGCAAGCCAGCAGGTTTATTCGAGAAATTACGTCCCGGGCTAATCAGTTATTGAGTTTCGAACAACTTGTGGAAGGTCTCCGACGCCGATGCGGACTCGTACTTCAAGCCGTCCTCGCATTTCGCGCGAACTTCGCGAACGGCTGGAAGTGCGACCTCCCATCGGGGTCGGAGACCCCTCCCACAAGTTTCTCTAACTTCAATCACTGACCGGCCCAGCGGCCGCGTCGCTTTCGTTGCGGATTTTCCGTTTTTCGACTATTCTGACGCATATCATCTTGCGTTTGTTCGCTGCTCTTCTCGCATCGCCCCGCGGGCAAGTTGCGGGGAAGGTTGGGACGAAGGCGACGGGCCTGCCACGCCCGCGGTTTGTGCCAGCGTGGGGATGCGGTTCGCTTGTTCAACTACTCGATTCCGGGGAATGATTCGAATCATGCGTGGCGGGAATATCTGGTCGGCGATCGCCGGAATAGTGGTCGCCGTTGCGTTGGGATGCAGCAATACGCCCTCGCGTGTGGCTGCTCCGTCGTGGAATCCCGAAGGCTTCGCCGATGCGGTGCTGGCCAAACTCGACAAGAACGGCGATAAATCGCTCGATAAGGCCGAGTTGGCGGGCGCGCCGGGTTTGGCCTGGGGAGCGAAGGCAATCGATACCGACAAGAACGGTTCCTTGAGCCGCGATGAATTGATCGCTCGCTTCGCGATTTATAAAAAGATGCGGATCGGCGTTTCCACGGCGCAAGTGCGCGTCGTTTACAAGGGTCAGCCGCTTACGAGCGGCAAGTTGACATTAGTGCCCGAGTTCTTTTTGGAAGGCCTGGTCGAGCCGGCGACCAGCGAACTGATGTCGGATGGCTACGCCATGCCGCGGGTGGAAGGTCTGAGTCCACCGGGATTGCGCGTGGGCTATTATCGGGCGGTGGTGGAATCGCCCAAGGTGAAGATCCCGGCTAAATATAATAGTGCGGAGTCGACGACTTTGGGATTTGAGGTGTCGCCCGTGCAAGACGCCGTGTCGGAAGATGGGATGCAACTTATCCTGCGCGATTAACAGGAATCAACATGCGACGTTTTCGTTCCGCTTTTACGCTGGTTGAACTACTGGTCGTCATCGCCATTATTGGCATTTTGGTGGCGTTGCTGTTGCCGGCGATTCAAGCCGCCCGCGAGGCCGCCCGCCGCAGCCAATGCCAGAATAACCTCAAGCAGATTGGTTTGGCGTTCCTCGGTCACGAATCAACCTATAAATACTATCCCACCAGCGGTTGGGGCTGGCGCTGGCAAGGCGATCCAGATCGCGGCTACGATGAGGACCAGCCCGGTGGTTGGGCATACAATATCATCGCGTTCATGGAAGAATCGGCGATCCGCGACGCCGGTCGTGGTTTGACGAATCCAACCGCCAAGGAAGCGGCCATGAAAGCCGCCGTCGGCACACCGATTCCCGCCTTCAACTGCCCGACGCGTCGGCCAGCGATTTCCTTCCCCATGGCGAATAACGGATATCTGGCCAACAACCTAAAATCGTGTACGGAAGGCAGTTGCGTGCTCGCCCGCAGCGACTATCAGGTGAACAGTGGCAATATGAACAACAGCGACGAGGCCGGTCCCGAAAGCTATACGGCGGCGCTCAAGTACAGCTGGTATCTTCCCACCGTACAAAGCGGTATTTCTTATCAGCGCAGCAAAGTGCGTGCATCCCAAGTTACCGATGGCACCAGCCAAACGGTCATGGTCGGCGAGAAATATAAGAACCCCGACCACTATTTGGACGGCCTTTCTCCCTACGACGACCAATCGCTATTCGTGGGGCACGATCAAGATATGAACGGTTACACGTATCAGCAGTCGCGGGGCCGAACGAAACCATTCGTAGATAACGTTTTTCATGCGTTCGCGCCGTTTCAAGATCGCCCGGGATTGGATCCCGGCAAGTATCGCTTCGGCAGCGCCCACGTGTCGGCAATTCACATGGCTTTTTGCGACGGCTCCGTGCGAGCCATCGGCTATGACATTGACTACAGAATCTTTGCCCTACTTGGCGGGCGCGATGACAATTTGCCGGTAAGCGAGGAATGATCGGCACAATGGCGAGCGCGGGGTGCGAGGTTTATTTGCAAATTGGGAATTTACTGACGGTCTTATTAGCTACTTCCTTTTTTAGAATTGGGCCAATAACAATGTGCACGATTAGTTCGTCGGAGCAGCGTGCTTGGCGATCGGCAACTAACGTCGATGGACGACGGCGCGGCTTTAGCTATGTGGGGGCCGCGAGCCGAGCGGCCCAACGAAATCGTTGGCCTCGGCTCGGCGGACCTACTTCTCTGCATGGCTTTACGCTGGTCGAGTTGCTGGTGGTGATCGCCATCATCGGGATCTTGGTGGCGCTGCTCTTGCCCGCGATTCAGGCCGCACGCGAAGCGGCGCGGCGGAGCCAGTGCCAGAACAACCTCAAGCAGATCGGCCTGGCGTTTCTCAATCACGAGTCCACCCAGAAGTTTCTGCCCTCCAACGGTTGGACGTGGCGCTGGCAGGGTGACCCGGACCGCGGATACGGTCCCGATCAGCCGGGTGGTTGGGTCTATAACGTGATCGGCTACATGGAGGAGTCGGCGATTCGAGCGGCGGGGCAAGGGATTACCAACGTGGCCGCCAAGGAAGCCGCGATGAAAGCCGCGGTCGCGACCCCGGTGCCCGTGTTCAATTGTCCTTCGCGCCGACCGGCAATGGCCTATCCGTTTGAGGACGGCACGCTCTCCATCAACATTTCGTCGTGCGCGGCAGGCAGTTGCGTTGTTGCGCGGGGCGATTATCGCGTGAATTGCGGCAATGTAAACCCATTCGATACTTTCCAGAATGACGGTCCCGTTTCGCTCACTCAGGGTGACACGACCTACGATTGGCCCTTTGAGCCACCGGGGGTGAATATGCCTCAGTCCGGAATTTCCTATGGCCGAAGCACCATCAAACTGCAACAGATTACCGATGGTACCAGCCACACGGCGATGGTCGGCGAGAAATACGTCAATTCCGATCACTATTTGGATGGCCTAGACTCGGCGGACGATCAGAATCTTTACACGGGCCATGACCGAGATATGGCCGGTTACACGTATTCGCAGATTAAGCCCAAGAAGGAACTTGCTTACTCGGAAGCCAACCCACTTTGGGAGACTCCCCCACTGCAGGATCGACCCGGGGTGAGCTACAACTTTCGCTTCGGCAGTGCCCACCCCTCCGGCTTCCACATGGCTTTTTGCGATGGCTCGATTCAGTTCATCAATTACGATGTGGCGAAAAAAGTCTTCGCGCTGATGGGCGGTCGAAACGATAACGAGCCAGAAGCACAAGGCAACTGATCAAGCAACCCAATGTGAGAGGCTATCCGAAAAGTGTCGGGGACTGTCCCCCTCTCCCAGACAGGGCCAATCAGTTATTGAAACTGGGAAGACTTGTGGGAGGGGACTCCGACCCCGATGGGACGTGGCGCTTCCAGCCGTTTTCGAAGTTCGCGCATAATCGGCGTCGGAGACGCCTCCCACACAGATTAGCCAAATTGAAAAACTGATCGGCCCTGCTCTCCCAGACACTTTTCGGATAGCCTCTGAAGGGGACTTGATGCGAAAAAGTGCGTTGCCTGTGCCCTGAGTTGGTTAATGCGACGTCAGCGGGAAATCGTGCTGGTTCGTCCCCAGTTGAACATCGACCGTGAGTTGCGTTTCGTCGTTGTATTTCGCGGGTAGAACCTCGGCCATGATCGGCCGCACCGGGCTATCGGGCGTGTTGTAGAGTTTCTTTTGACCGACGACTTTCGGCACGCGGATTTCGACCTTGGCAACGCCGGGCGCGACTTCGGCCGAATACTGGCCGTCCGTGATTTCACCGCCCGCCGTCGCGGCCTTGCGATTCGTCGGGAAGAACGAGATGGCGCCCGTCTTGACCGGCGTGCCATCGATCGTCACCACGCCGCTTACGGTCCCGGTGGTTCGTTTCTTGCAGCCGCCGACGAGGGCCAGGACCGCCAACACCACAACCCCAGCCAGCAAGTGGCCGGGCAACCTCGTACGTGTCGCGTGCGTCCTGCGTGGCCGCGTGGAGATTGGATGATCTGCGCTAGTTTCCATGTCGAACAACCTACTCACCTACTCACCTACACCACGCCCGCACTTCCTACGGCTCGCGGTTACCCGTGCCTATTGTTCGGCCGGCACTTCGTTGCCATTCATCGAGCCGAGAGCCGACCAAACGTCCTGACCGATGTCGTTGACGACGAAGCGCACCGAACCATCGCACATCACGGCGTTGACGCCCCCGGGATGACGGCTGCGCGCGGCACACGCCTGGGTGCCCCCCGGTATGGCGGGCATCAGCGGATCGCCCGTTCTTTGAAACCAGCCCGATTGGAATATGTCGGAAGAGGATGTGTTCGGCGTCAGCGATTTGTCCGGCGTTATACTGGTGTGAAAACGGAATTCGCCGTCGTCGTTATGGATATCGCCGCGCCAGTCGTCGTCGTTGGGGCTCCAGGCCCGCAAGCACTCGGAGACCAGCAACGTATTCGAGGTGCCGTCGGTGATATCGGCGAAATCCGTTTTCCGTGAATTGCTGCGGTCTCCTTTTACGTGGCTGAACGGCGCGTCGTTGTCCTTTTTTCCGACATAGCCATAGTAGTAATTTCCCCAATTGACGACATAATTGCCGCGCCGGCGTTGATACTGCTGAGCCGTTTGGTCGGCGCCGACGCTCAAATCGCTGGGGCAGTAATAAATGGCCACGTATTTGCCGGTCAGGCCATCCATGGAAAAATCAACCGTCGCGGGCCGCTCATAAAAGTTCCCGGTAATGACATTGGCCGAGGCCAGCGCCGTTTCCTCGATATACGGCCACAGGTGCATCACAAAGGTTTGCCGCGGAGCTTTGTCGTTCTTTGTGCCGGGGCCGCTCGACCCGATTGGCAGCCGTTTCTTGGCATCGTGATACATCTGCATCGCCAGGCCCCACTGCTTGCAGTTGTTGATGCACTGGCTGCGGCGGGCCGATTCGCGGGCCGCTTGAATGGCCGGCAACAACAGCGCCACCAAAATACCGATGATCGCGATCACCACCAGCAGCTCGACGAGCGTAAACGCCGCCGCCGCGGCCGCGCGGTCGGACAATGCGCTGACCTTACCGACTCTGTAAAGGGCGGAGTGCATTTTGGCCGCGTCTTCGCCACGGAAATGACGCCGCGCGCCCGATTGGTTCCAACCGATTTTCATAGTCTGATCTCACGATCAAGAAAAGGAATGAATGTCGATGATCAAACAGACAAGTCGAGTATACCGCGAATGTGTCGTTCGTGGATCGGAGAACGGGTTGGGGATCAACCCCAGGTTTTTCGCTAAATCGGTCAAGGTATGCGTCGGGCTAAACAGGGCCCATCAGTTTATCAAGTTAGGGAAGCAGTGGCTGGCTGGGTGGCATGGCCTCGGAGGTACTCCGACGTGGCCATGTTATGTAAGGGATTTCGTGCTCACGCTGCGCGAAAGCATGCCACCCTACAAGCTCAATGCAAAAAACTGATCGGCCCTGTCAGGCTAAAGCCTGACGTACACAGTCTTACTTAGGATGCAATGTGGCTGCGGATTCGTCAATCGTATTATCATTGCCGGTCAATCGTAAGCTGGGAATGTTGTTGCTGGAGTGCCGTGAGTGCCTCCGGCGGGCAATTCCCTGCGGTGAGCGAAATCCGGTGAAGTCCGCTATTCTGGCCAATTTCCGATAAGGCGGCGCCATCGAGCTTCAGGCCACGCACCACCAGCCATTGAAGTTTCGACGAGCCGCTGAGTGCCGCAAAACCGCCCGTGACCTTGGTTTCCGAGAGATCGAGCACGGTCAGCGCGGGCAACTTCCCTAGCACGGGCAGGCTGGCGTTGGTGATGCCGGTGCCGGTCAAATGCAGCGACTGTAAACCGCGCAAGGCCTGCAACTTGGCGACGCCAGCATCGGTCACGCGCGTGTGGTTCAGCACCAGGTCGCCCAGTGTGGTGAGCTGGCCAATCACGGCCGCCTGTTCGTCGTTCAAGGCGGTACCGTCCGCGTTCAAGGAACTGAGTTTCACAAGCGCCGGCAGAAGCTTAACGGCCGAGGCCAGCGATTCGGGTGATTGAACGGTGGCCAGGTTCACGCCCGAAACGTGCGCGCGTTGCGGATCCATCACTAACAGCGCGCCGAGCTTGGTGAGCTCGGCCTTGGCGGATAACTCCTGCGCGGAAGGCGCCGAGCCGCAGCCGCAGCACGTTGCCACTAAGGCAACGATCGCCAGGACCGGTGTCGTCGCTGCACGACGGGGACCAAAACGCGAAAAATTTCGCAACAGGTTCGGAAGACGATCCACGATACAACCTCTCGGATATCGGGCCTTACCGTCGGCAGATTATCGGACGACTTAGAAGAAACTCTCGCACATTGTACGCCAAACGCGTTCCACTCCGCAGCCCCGGGCTCGCTGTCCGCCAAACTCCGGGCGACCTGGGTTTTGGAGTCCCACACCTTCGGTGTAAGAGGTTATCCGAAAAGTGTCGGGGACTGTCCCCCTCTTCCAGACACTCTTCGGACAGCCTCTACGAACAGCAGCTTACCGCCCCTCCAGAAATGATGGATTTGTTCTTGGCCTCCCAAGAAACTCGATAACCAAAAAAACTCGGTTTCCAAAGGCAAATGTGCCACTTGGAAACCGAGTGTTTTTCGCCACCGTTTCAATGCGGCTAGGCAACTACTTTGTTAAGTTCAAGCCGTCCTTGCGATTGCCATAGCTCTTATGAACGGCTGGGTCGATATCGTAACCAATCGCTTCCACGTGGCCATCGCAAAATGCCATGTTGACGACCGACGCATGGGCACTGCCGAAAATGCCGCCGTCTTCCGTATCAGGAGGATGGGCAGTTCCATCTTGAGCGGGAACCCGCGCCGTGGTACGAAAGTTGTCGTTATTGTGGCCGGTGCACCAGGTTTCATTATTGCCGGTATCTGGGTCCCCAACGTCCTCAAACTTCGCGGGAGTCAAATACTTCTCACCGGCAAAATAGGTCTTGCTGGTGCCGTCGGAAATCTGCTGAATCCCGATTGCGCTACGCTGGAAGGAAATGCCCGTGTATCCGGCTGTGGGATTGGCGGGATCGTATTCTCCGCCGCTGCTCTTGGGATAATTCGGGTTGAACTGGCCCGTCTTGCCAGTAGTTAGCCATTGCGGAAAAGAGTCCGGATTTGCCATGAAGCTCTTGGACGGGCCGCTGGTTCCACCGCCGATCTCATAGTCGCCGGCATTGGCCGCGTAGTCCCCATGCCCCACGACGATATTGGTCCAGGGTGGCGGGTTCTGGGCGGAGTTGTTCGCAAACTGTACTCGTTTGACGGTCGCGGTCAGCAGCGGCCGGCCACGGGTTGGGCAGATAATGTTTTTGATCGGATCCAGCAACATCTGCCGCGTGCCTTCCAGTTGTTGCGGGGTCAATACATCGGGCTGGCCATCCTTGCCCAGATCGTGTTTGGCGTTCTCTTCCATGTAAGGCAGGATGTTGTACTGCCAACCGCCCGGCTGATTCAAACCGAAACCACGGTCAGGGTCGCCAACCCATTCCCAGCCCCAGCCACCCGTGGGAAAGAACTTGTTGGTGCTCTCATGGTTCAGTCCGGCTAGAGCCAACTGCTTCAGTTGGTTCGTGCATTGGTTGCGGCGCGCGGCCTCGCGGGCGGCCTGAATCGCCGGCAGCAATAGTGCCACCAAGATGCCAATGATGGCAATCACCACCAACAGCTCAACGAGCGTAAATGCGTGGGAACGAGAACTCTTCAATCGACACATGCTTGCCTCTCTGCCTTGGAAAGCCACCATAAGCCGAGCTATTCCAGAAAATAAGTAAACGATGATTCCCGCCAACTCCTATCATAATGATTTAGCAGTTTGCCGCACCCAAGAAAAGCGAAAAAAGCGATTTGAAACGTAATTACCACACTTCGTGAATCCCGCGACAAGAGCGGCCGAAACCGCAGCCGTGGGTGAAGAACTGGAAGACGAAGATTCGGTGCCCCAGCAAGGTTGCCAGCGCTGCCGAGCGGGGGTGTTCGAACGCCTCTTTAGCGGGCGCCTTCGACGGACATCTCGAGAATTCATTGACTGCGCAAGGGACTCGCGAGCAAACAGGAAAAGTAGCCGGTAGAGAGTAAAACTTAAGTTAATTGGCCAAATCTTCTAGCGCGGCCGCTGGATTGTGAAACTGCTCACGAGTTTAGCGAGCCGGAGGATCGTAGCGGTGCCGGACGCCATTATCAGCCGAGCTGGAGTAACCCATGTGAGGGGTGTCAGTGGCGCAACGGAGACAATTGTCAACAAAATTCCGTGCAACCACTAAAAAGTTAGTGACAAACTCGTTACTGCCGGTTAGTCTGATTAGGAGTGAAAGTTCGGTCACGCGGGGGTAGCGTTGTACCGATTTTTTGGAATTTGGAGTTTCTCGTACTTTTTTCTGGCGGGAGGGTGTTTTGATGAGACATCGTGCGACGCGCATTTTGGCGGCAGCTTTGTTAGGTTGCGGCTTGTCGTCCACCAGCATTCTGGCAGCAACAAATGTTACTTGGGACGGCGGCGCTGGTACCTTCGATGCAGCGAAGTGGAACGGCGGTCAAGACGGCAACACCGTCTATAACGGCAACATTCGGCTCGGCAACGACTTTTACAACATTACAGTCGGTGGCGCCACTTCCGACGTATCCTACGTGGCGGGCCCCGGCCCGAACGCCGTTGGCGCGGCTCCCATTAATCGTCGGTCTTGGTCTCCGAAAGTTACGATCGACTTGATGACCGGCAAGGTATCGCAATCGACGGTTAATATCGTCAATGGCGGAAAGCTCACGCTCACCACAGATTCCACGGGAGATAGCGACGGCGAATGGACTTTGGGCGATCTCAACCTCAACATCGACAATGGCACGTTCGCGCGTAATTACGAAGCGGGCGGCAACGCCGATTCCGGCGGTGTCTACATGGTTGGTTCGTGGCACAGCAAGTTGAACCAAGAAATCGATGTCAATGTCTCGAATGGTGGCACTTTACAAAACGATGGCCAACTTTGGTTCGGCGCCGACGAAGAACACGCGCGGGGCCTCAAGGCATACATGAATATCACCAACGGCACGGTGGATTTGACCGGCGGCCATCATCCGACGAGCAATGATTCCAACGTCGTCTTGGCCGATATGGCCCTCTTCTATGGTCTCGATGCCCATGGCGCAAATGCGGACCAAGGGCTGACCAACGACGGCCTGACAAAGGGCGAAGATTACCGCATCAATTTCCGCGGTACCGGCGGCTCGCTTGTCGTTGATTCCAATGGCATTTGGGTCTACCGCGAGGAATCCGCCTTCTCGTGGACCGCGACCCAGAGCACGTACCAACAGCTTTGGGATCAGGGGATTCTGAATAACCGGGGTATCACGGGCGGCTATTACGCCGATAATACCAGCCCGGCGTCGGCAGCCTCGACGGGCAGATTACTTTCGAATTTCTTCACGGTCACGGGCACCTCTGGCTCGAACAACTACACCGTCACTCCGAAGGCCCTCGCCACGGTCACTTGGGACGGCGGCGCTGGCGGTTGGGATGCAGCCAAATGGAACGGCGGCCAAACGCCGGTTGCGGCGGGCATCGTTAACCGCGGTGCGGATGGTGGCCAGGCCGTTGTCCTGGACGGCAGCAAGCCCGGTGGAGCGGTTATCACGTATGACCAGAACACCTATGGAGACTTCCGCTTCCAGAGCGCGAATGGTATCGCCACCCTGACAATTAAGAACGGTGCTCAGCTATTGATGGATGCCCATAGCGATTCCGACGGCAAGTACGTCCGCTGGTCGGGCTCAGAGCTGAATATTGACGGCGCCGGCTCGCTGATAAAGCGCACCAAGAGCGGCACGTCGTTCTCCGGCGGTATATTCATGCTCGGTGCCTACAATAGCTCTTACCATCAAGAGATCAACGTCAACATCACCAATGGTGGACGGATTGAGAATGACGGCGAACTCTACTTTGGCAAGGATGGTGGCAATAATCCGGTCGGCATGGCCGTTACGATGACGATCAACGGCGGTAGCCTTGATCTACGGGGCGGCGATGCGATCGACGGTGGCTTTGGTGTCAGCCCCGGCAACGGGACCAACGACTATGAAGCCGGTGTCAGTTCGCTCACTGGTATTACGACCTACTCACCGAGTCTCAACTTCCAGTATGGTTTCCGCGACCTTGCCCATCTGGACCGAGGTCCGGCCAACATCCCGTCGGGTGAGAAGTACGTGATTAACTTTACCGGTAGTGGTTCAATCACGGTTGACCATGCTGGTATTTACAAGACCGTGGAGAACGATTCCATTCCGTCGGACGTCACCGCGACGGCGATGACCTACCAGATGTTGTGGGCCGATGGCATCTTACGAGCCAACGGTCATAGCGGCCTGGATGGGTCGAACTTCGGTGATTTCTTCACTGTTACCGGTACGCTGTTTTCGGATGGCTACACGTTGACGTCGCTGTTGGGCGCCCTCGCCGGCGATTACAACGGCAATGGCAAGGTCGATGCCGCCGACTACATCCTGTGGCGCGACAATCCGGCCGCTCACGGCGGCGCGGGTGGCTACAACACGTGGAAGGCCAATTTTGGTGCCACGAGCGGTGCAGGCGCTGGTCTGGGCGCCGGCGCAGCCGTGCCGGAACCAACCAGCTTGGTTCTGCTGCTGATGGGTTTGGCCTCGCTTGGCTTCCGCCGTCGCGCTGCGTAGCTTGATGTGTTGAGTTTTAGTAATGCGAAATCGGCGTGCCGCTTGGCGGCACGCCGATTTTTTTTGTTGGATCGAGCGCACCCGATCTTCCCCGTACAGCTCCATACGGAATTCGTCGGAAGACTCGCGCGACGCCGCCGGAGTCATTCCGGCATCTCCACAAGAATCTTGACGCACTCATCGCCCCGACTGCGATGCTGCTCGTAGGCCTCGATTACGTTCGCAAATGGAACGCGATGGGTGATCAAACGGCTTACATCGATTTTTCCACTGGCGACCAAATCAATCGCGATGCGCGATGACTGCTGATTGGGCTCGACGGTCGCCCCGACGATCGTGTGTGCGTGGCAGCACTTGTGAAACAGGAGTTCGAAGTTGAACGGAATGACTTGCCCGCGCGGATAGCCGAAATACAGGATGTCGCCGTTCAGCCGCACGAGTTCGATCGCGAGGTTGATGGTATCGACTTCCCCGGCCGCTTCGACGACGACCTCGGGCAAATCGCCGCCGCAAATTTCGCGGAGCGTGGCACCCAAATCGTTGCCCGCGTGACGAGCATTTTGAATCGTGTGCGTGGCGCCAAAATCCTCGGAAAGCCGCAGCCGACGCTCTTCGAGGTCGATCGCAATGACCGGGTAAGCGCCGAGGTGCCGCAGTTGATAATTGAAGTAGAGGCCGGCCGAACCTTGACCAATAATGGCGACCGATCGGCCCGCCATCTCGGGCAGGCGCTGGCAGGCGAAAATCACGGTGCCTAATTGCTGGGCCTGAAGCAGCTGCTCGCTGGGCATTCCGCGGGGCAACGGCAGCACGTACTCGATGGGGGCCAGATAATACTCGGCCATCGCAATGTGATTCGGCGCCAGGGCCAGGACCAGGTCGCCGGCTTGGATGCTGGTTCCGGGGGCGTCGATGGCCTCGACAACGCCAACCATTTCATGGCCCGTTGTGCCCGGCGGAAACGGATAATCTTGCTCAGGCGCGAAGTGCAGCATCCGAATATCGCTGCCGCAGAGCGACAAGAACTTGGCACGGACCAGCGCGTGCCCTGGCCGCAACGTGGGCACGGGCACCTCGACGAACTTCGCTTTCCCGCGGGCAACAACTTGTACGGCTTTCATCCGTGACTCCCAGAAATCGACTCCCGTTTACGACAACGTCAACGACCTCGGCATACCTCTCGCGATCAAGGTTGAGACGTTTTCGTTTAACCGCAAGCCAGCGGCGACGGGGCTGTGCGTAAAATGCTTCTGTCGCCGTTGGCTCCAGGTTAAACGATTCCGTGGTAACAGCGCGATGTATAACGTCTATTTGGTGCCCCTGGCCGCAAGCGGAAGCGCCATGAACTGCTTAACAATCGAGCCCTGTTCGTAGTCCCACACGACGGCCGAGCCATCGTAACAACCGGTCAGCACGCGGTGCGTTGCGGCGTGAACCGCCAAGGATACGGCCCACGCTGGATTCGGTGAAAGGGTACGCGCAAGGCGACGATCGGCCAACTTGAATTGCCGCACGGTCTGGTCGGCGGCAGCGCCAACGACGCTGTCGCCGGCTATCGCCAAGGCGTAAACATCTTTTTCGAAACCCGCCACTTCGCCAATGAGTTTGCCGTCCAGTGCATTCCACACATGGACTTTGTTGGCCCCCGCACTGACGATCGACTTACCGTCGGGCGCAAAAACCACCGCATTGACCGGCGCATTATGTTCTGCATGCGTAGCCAATAGCTTACCGGTTTCCACCTCAAAGAGCTTTGAGGTTCCATCGCGGCTGGCCGTGGCGATTAGTTTGCCATCTGGGCTATAACCTACATCCACAACCCAGTTCGAGTGTCCGGCGACTTTGAGCTGCTCGGCGCCAGTTGCAGCATCGAATAACCGTAGCGTGCCGTCGGCCCCGGAGGCCGCTAGTTGTTTACCATCTGGCCGGAACGTGACTTTGTAAAAGACATCGTCTTGAGTGGCCAAGACCTTCGCTGGCAAACCTGGCTTGTCGTCGCGCCAGGGAATGAGTCGTACTTCGCCGCTGGTTCCCGGCGACCCACCGGCGGTAGCCAACGACTTTCCCTCGGGCGAAAACGCAATCCCAAACGTCCGCTCAGCGATGTTTCCGATGCGGGCGACGCGTGAGCCTGTGGCCGCATCAAACTGCAACAGTTCGTGATATCCGCTGGCCAGCAACTGTTTGCCATCCGGCGTGAATGCAACCGCGGTAATCGGCAAACTGGCGATGTAAGTTTCGGGGGCTGCCGGATGGGGAAGTTCACGCGGTACCTGTTCGCGCAATGGCGTCGCTGGATTTGAGCCGTCAAATCTTGCCCCCTGTAAAATCCAGCTCGCCACGAGTTTGATTTGGGCCTCTGTCAACCGTCTGCCGTTATTTGGCATGCGGGAGTGAGGATCCTCGTCCGTGATCAATTGATACAGCTCACTCTCATCCAAACTGCCGGCCGTAATGGGAGCCGAACCAAAGTCGCCGGGCGTCATCAGTGCTTCGAACGAGTCCAGTCGATACTTGCTCTCGGCCGTCTTCGGGCCGTGACAGGCTTGGCACTCGACCACGAGAATCGGGGCGACTTCCCGGACAAAGCTCACAGGCTTGGCCGAGAGGTCATCCGCCCAGGCAACGCGCACCACGAGCGAAGCGGCGAGCAGGCAAAACGGGCCGAGGTAGTAAGTTTGCCGTCGCACGATGTCGTTTTCCTGGTTGGCTTTACGCTCAGACCTATTATAATAGCTGGCGTTCGCCAAAATGGGAGTGTCCTTTCCATGCTAACCCTGCTCAATCGGGCCGCAAGGCGTTCGCGGTTCTGCGATGGAGTCTCGCGGCGCGATTTCCTCATCATTGGCGGCTCGCTCGCCGGCGGCCTGAGCCTGCCGTCGCTGCTGCGTGCCGAGGCAAAGCAAGGCGTTCGATCGAGTCACAAGGCGCTCATCAACATTTTTTTACCGGGCGGTCCGCCCCACCAGGATATGTGGGACATGAAGCCCGAGGCCCCGGCGGAAATCCGCGGCGAGTTCAAGCCGATCAGCACCAAAGTGCCCGGTATTCAGGTTTGCGAGTTGTTTCCCAAAATCGCCGCGATGATGGATAAGTTCGCCGTCATTCGCAGTATCGTCGATTCGCGTGGTCCGCACTTCGCCGACCAATGCATGTCACCCGGACTGCTGCCGAACGCACCCTCGTTGGGAGCTTGGGTGTCGCGCATCCAAGGTCCGGCGTGCCCCGATGTGCCTCCCAACCTCTCGCTGTTCTACCGCACGAGCCACGCGCCTTGGGGTAGCCCGGGCGTCGGCGGCTTCCTGGGTGCTTCCCATGCCGCCTATGGCTTGGTCGATAAGTATGATCCTGGTTTTGCCGCGAAGACCACGAAGGATCTCGCTCCCGATCCGGGGCAGTTGGTGTTGCATGATGTCACGCTCGATCGGCTGAAGGGCCGTCTTGGCTTGCTGCGGAAGCTCGATGAACATCGCAGCGCGATGGATTCCTCGCCACTCACGAAAACCCGCGATCAGTTCGTCGAACAAGCGTGGAACATCTTGGCTTCTTCGCGGCTAGTCGATGCGCTGGATATCTCGAAGGAAGATCCGAAAATCGTCGAGCGATACGGAAAGGGCGTGCCCGAGTACAATGCCGACTCGGCACCCCGCGTGACCGAGAACTTCCTGGTCGCTCGTCGGCTGGTCGAAGCTGGCGCTCGCGTTGTTTCGCTGAATTTTAGCCGCTGGGATTGGCACGGCGCGAACTTTGCCCAAGGTCGCACCGAGTTTCCGCTGCTGGACAAGGCGGTTTCTGCTCTGGTCCAAGACCTGTATGACCGCGGTTTGGCACAAGATGTATCGGTGGTCGTGTGGGGCGAATTCGGCCGAACGCCAACCATCAATAAAGACGCGGGCCGCGACCACTGGCCGCGCGTCAATTCAGCACTTCTGGCCGGTGGCGGCATGCGGACGGGCCAAGTCATCGGCGCCACCGATAAGCAGGCCGGCGAAGTGATCGACCGCCCCGTGAAGTTCGGCGAGATCCACGCCACGCTACTTCACAACCTGGGAATCGACCCACACCAGGCGATTCCGGATGCCGAAGGCCGGATTCAACGGCCTGTGTTGGCTGAAACGAACCCAATCCCAGAATTGGTTGGTTAACCGGAACGCTTGGCGGGCATCTTGCCCGGCGCGAGAAATTTGCGTTGCCAAGAAGGCCGTGCGATCATCGAGCACGATGCCAAACCCATGAATATGATATGGAGTTATGAGGTTCCGCACCGTCTTGTTCGCAGTTGTCGTGTTCTTCTTTGTGACGCTTCGCGCATTCGCCGCACCACAGATATCGCACTCGACGCCATTCGCATTGGCTCCCGGCAAGACAACTGAAATAACACTACTGGGCGGACAACTCCTCTCCCCGTTAAGACTGTGGACTACCTTTGCAGCCAAGGCCGAGTTCATCCCCTTGGCCGATGATGCCGCCAAGAAAGGTGAAAAGCTCGTCTGCCGTATCACGGTTCCGCGCGGTGAACAAGTTGGCATCGGTGCACTGCGGCTGATCTCAACCGAGGGCGTATCGAACCCGATCTTCGTCGTGCTCGACGACCTGCCCACTGTCGCCGAAGCACCCGATAACCACACCATAGTGCAGGCCCAGTTGCTGCAACCGCCGACTGCCGTCGACGGCCAATGCGATGCCGTTCAAGACGACTTCTATCGCTTTCGTGCCAACGCTGGTGAGCGATTGTCGTTTGAAGTGGTGTCGCAACGCATCGGTGCCCGGCTGGATCCAGTCGTTCGCGTCTTCAAAGCCGATGGCAAGGAGATTCAGCGATTCGATGACGCCGAGGGCGTCGGCGGCGATACGCGATTCGCCCACACGTTCGATGCGGCCGGTGATTACCTCTTAGCACTCACCGACGTTCGACATCTTGGCGGCGGCGATTACCGCTACCGGCTCCGCATCGGTTCCTTTCCGCTCGTGGCAGCCGCTTATCCTCTCGGTGGGCGAAGTGGTGAGATCGTATCGTTTGGGGCGGTTGGCGATGGAATCGATCCACAGACCAAGACGCCAATCGCTCTGCCCGATGCACGTGGTATGCGACAGCTTACTTATGTCGGCATTCCCTCGCCAAACAACCGTGGCGCCGGTTGGTTTCCCGTTGAGGTCGGTATCAAAGACGAAGCAAGCGAACGCGAGCCGAACAACAGTTTGGCCGAGGCGACGCCAGCTCCGTTTCCTGGCGTCATCAACGGGAACCTCAACAAGCAAGGCGACCGCGACTTCTTTCGCATCAAAGCGAGAAAAGGACAGCGAGTATACGGCCTGGCGAGAACTCGCGAGCTTGGCTCGGCGTGCGAAGTGTACCTCGCACTACTTAAGGCCGATGGCAGAAAAATTGCTGAAGCGCGCCAAGATCGGCAAACGGTTCTTACCGCCGATATCCCCCAAGATGGCGAATACATTATCCAGGTCGATGACTTACTAATTGCCGGCCCTAACTCTCACGATCATGCCTACCGCATCGACCTCGACGACATGTTTGCCGGCTTTCGGTTGAATACCGATCAGCTTCAATACAATGCACCCCAAGGCGGAACTTTCACCGTGAAAGTGCTGGCTCAACGGCCAACATATTCGGGCCCAATCGAACTCGCCGTGGAAGGACTTGGCGATGGTGCGGTTGTCTCAGGCAACATGCTCGATGGTAGCGAAGCCTATCCCAAGATCACGTTGCCTGCGAATATTCCGGCCAGCGAAATTCGGTTCGCCAAGATCGTCGGCAAAGCGAAAATTGGCGATCAGGTGGTCACGGTCCCGTTGAATCAACGGGAAACGTTGCGCACCCTCTTTCCCAGCACCGAAATCCTGCCGGCCCCGTTCGTCGATACGATTGCGATCGGTGTCGGCCCACCATTTCCCGCATTCTTCGACTTGGCTGTTCCGGGGAATGAAGCGTATTTTCCCCAACTTGTCGGCGCGTCGTCGTTTGATATCAATATCAATCGCATCAACAGAGCTTTCAAAGATCCCGTGTCGATTGCCGTGGAAGGCTTGCCGAAGGAAATCGCGGCCAAGGTGGAACCCGTGGGCGATGGCTTGAAAGCCATGCGTGTCTCGCTCACCGGCCCGGCAAATCTGCCGGAAGGCGAATTCCCGATTCGCATCGCCGGCACGGGCGTCTTCCAGGATCAAACCAAGAGAGTCGTCCTAGAGAATGTGAAGCTGGGGGTGACGAAGCCGTTGGTTGTTTCGGTGGCGATGGCGGGGCCAATTGCCGCGGGCGGGCAGCAGTCGGCCAACATCCTATTGCAGCGATTCGGTGATGAACGGCAGCCAGTTCGAATGCAGGTGAGCGATGGCCCGGCAGGACTCTCGGTACCCATCTTCGTGAGTATTCCGGCCGACGCGGCCCAAACAAAAATCCTACTTACGGCAGATGCGAAGGCCGCTCCCGGCAAGTATCGCAATCTTGCCGTGGTTGCCACAACGACCGTGAAAGGGCAGAATATCACGGTCACAAGCAAGCCTGCATCCATCGAGATCCTGCCCGCCCCCGCTAAATAAACCCTGTAACTCAGCGATCGCAATGGCCATGAACTGCACCGGCTTCGATCTGAGATTTTCTTCGTTCTTGGCGGGCCTGGCCTTGGGCCTATCGCTTGGCTTCAATCCCGCCATCTTACGTGCCACCGAGGTGCCGAGGACCACTGCGGTTGACGTCGCGAAATTGGCGAGAATCGAAGTTGTACCACAGAAGATCGAATTTCACCGCGCTCGCGATCGGGCCATCGCACTCGTAACCGGTCGCTTCGCGGATGGCCTGGCGGTCGATGTTACGTCCCAAGCAGCGGTTTCTTCCTCCAACCCAGCGGTGGCAGCATACAAAGACGGAGCCATCGTCCCTATCGGCAACGGTAAATGCGACGTCACCGTGCAAGTTGCCAATCACAAAGTCTTGGTTCCAGTAAGCGTCGATAGCTTCGAGAAGTCCGCGCCGATTTCGTTCCGTACCGAAACCGTCGCGGCTCTCACTCGGCAAGGCTGTAATTCCGGCGCGTGCCACGGCTCACCCACCGGCAAAGGCGGTTTTCAACTGTCGCTCCAGGCGTTCGACTATGCTATGGATTCCATGACACTCACGCACGGCGAGCGCGGCCGGCGTGTCGACATGATCAACCCCGACAACAGCCTGTTGCTCCTCAAGCCAACGATGGTCGCGCCGCACAAAGGCGGCCTGCAATTACGCACCGATGATTACGCCTACGAAGTGCTGCGCATGTGGATTGCCGAGGGATGCTCCATTGATGCCGCGGAAGGCCACCAGTGCGTGCAACTCGAACTCCTGCCGGCTTCCGGTCGCGTTCTCAAAGATCCGTACTGGCATCAGCAAATCGTCGCCATCGCCCGCTTCGATAACGGCACTGCACGCGATGTGACGCGCCTCACGCGATTTACATCCTCGGATGAAACGACCGCCTCCGTATCGCCCGCAGGCGTGCTGACCGGCCATCGCCGCGGCCAGGTCGCCATTATGGCCCGTTACCTTGACCAATTGGTTTCGTGCCAGTTCACGCTGGCGAAAGACATTGAAGGCTTTAAATGGCCGAATCCACCCGCGAATAACTACGTTGACGAGTTAGTTTACGAGAAGCTGCGGCAACTGCAATACGAGCCATCCGAGCTGTGCACCGATAGCGAGTTCATCCGCCGCGTCTATTTGGATGTCGTCGGAATCTTGCCAACCGTCGAGGAACAAGCGGCGTTCGCTGCCGACCGGCGGCCCGACCGCCGACAGCGCCTGATCGACGATCTGCTGGATCGCCCGGAGCACGCCCGATTTTGGGCTTTGAAATGGGGCGATCTCCTACGGCTGCAAAAAGGCCGACTCAGAGAAACCGGCGTCTACAAATTCTATGAATGGCTGGTGGAGGCATTTGAAACCAACAAGCCTTTCAACCAGTTCGCCGCAGAATTGCTGGATGCCCAAGGCAGTACGCTCGACCATCCGGCCGCGAACTACTACCGGGCCTGTGCCGACTCAATCGAGGCCGCTGAAACAACCGCGCAAATATTCTTGGGCTCGCGCATTCAGTGTGCCAAGTGCCACAATCACCCCTATGAGAATTGGACGCAGAACAACTTCTACGGCATCACGGCCTTCTTCCAGCGCGTGAGCCGCAAACCGGGAATGCGGGCCGACGAGGATATCATCTACCTCGCGCGCGACGGTGAAGTCCATCAGCCGCGCACCGGCGAAATGATGAAGCCCTGGCTTCCTGGCCAAGGCTCCATCGATAACCCCACGCTGCCCGATCGACGTCGCGCGTTTGTCGATTGGCTGACGGCGCCCACCAACCCCTTCTTTTCGCGCGTCGCGGTGAACCGCATCTGGGCCGAAGTGATGGGGCAAGGAATTATTGAGCCCGTCGATGACTTTCGCCAATCGAATCCGCCCGCCAATCCGCCGCTACTCGATCGGCTGGCCGCCGATTTCGCCCAGCGTGGTTTCGATCAGAAGTCCATCTTGCGTACGATTCTCAATAGCCGTACCTATCAATTGAGTAGCCAACCAACAAAACTGAACCAGGAAGATACGCGGCTGTGCTCCCACGCTAAATCGCGCATGCTCACTGCCGAGCAACTGCTTGATGCCGTTTGTGCGGTAACTCAAGTAGCCGAGTCGTTCCCTGGCTTGCCTCCACACACGCATGCTACTGAATTACCAAGTCCCGATTTCAACGTGGCCTTCCTCGATACGTTTGGTCGCCCTGCCCGCGCGACGGCCTGCGCGTGCGAACGCGGCACGGCAACGACGTTGGCCCAAGCCTTGGAATTAGTGAACGGGCAAGTCATCCAAAAGAAACTGGCGGACAAGCAGAATCGCTTTCATCGCGAGTTGAAAGAAGGCCGGCCGGCCAAAGATATTATTGATGAGCTCTATCGTGCAGCCGTTTGCCGTGTCGCAACCGACTCCGAAATGCAAGCCGCCCTGGCCCACGTGGCCGCGCAAAAAGAACCGAGTGCCGGCTTAGAAGACGTCTGTTGGGCGCTCCTCAATACGAATGAATTCGTCACTCAGCACTAGCCGACATACCCCCTCCCTTCCAGGGAGAGGCCAAGACGGGTTGGCTTCAGCACTTCAACGCTCGCGTGAACTCGTTTCGGCCGCCACTTCAAAATAGTCCCCGTCGCTAATATCCGGAATCCCGACGACCAGCACGCGCATTCTCCCGATCGCGCTATGCACCACGCCGGGTGGTATGTGCACCAGCGAACCTCTGTGGACTTCGTGCGGCACCCCGTCGAGCGTCACGCTGCCCTGCCCTTCTAACACGTAATACAGCTCCGTGGCCACTTTGTGAAAGTGCGGCTTCGCACCGTCAATATCCACTGCATGCACCCAGGCGGCGGGCTCGAGCGCCACATCCTCGCGGCTAATCAACCGATCACGCCAGCCACAAGCACTCCGCTCCCGTGGCGTCTGCTCCTCGTGGCGAACCAAAATTCGATCATTTTCGGCCATAGCACCTTCCTACGCTGTCGGTACACTGCACTTGTGTGGACCGTGCGGCTGCACCTCTTGATGTTATCACAAACAGCAGCCTGTTACGCGGGCAAAAGCTCCTCCTATTCAACGAATCTGGCGACGAACATGCTGATCAATTACCGGCAATTCGCCCAATCCTTCGCATTCATACTACCAATCTTAACGATGACTCACAGGCTTATGGCTCTGGAGCCAATCCCCGAAAAACTCGTCGTTCTAACGTTCGACGACTCGGTGAAATCGCATTACACCACCGTTCGGCCGATCCTGAAGAAGTACGGTTTCGGCGCCACTTTCTTCATAACTGAGGGTTTTGACTTCCCGACGAACAAGAAGGATTACATGACATGGGACGAGATCGCCGCTCTTTCTAAGGACGGTTTTGAAATTGGCAATCATACGCGCGATCACATGGGTGTTACCACCGCCAATCTAAGCAAACTGGAAGAACAGGTCGAGGCTATCAACAAACAGTGTGACGCTCATGGTATCCCGCGCCCCACGACTTTCGCGTATCCCGGGAACGCGATCACGCCCGAGGCGATGCCGATTCTGAAGAAGCTCGGCATTCGCTTCGCCCGCCGCGGTGGATCGCCTGAGTATGAATATCGCGAGGGCCGCGGCTTCGCGTACGAGCCTGGCTTAGACCATCCACTCTTAATCCCCTCGGCCGGTGACGCCCGGCCCGACTGGACACTCGAGAACTTCATCGTGGCCGTCGAACAGGCAAAGTTCGGTCGAATCGCCGTACTGCAATTTCACGGTGTTCCCGATATGGCCCACTCCTGGGTCAACACGTCGCCGCAGAATTTTGAGGCCTACATGAAATTTCTGGCGACGAACCATTTTACCGTCATTGCGATGCGTGACCTGGCAAAATATGTAGATCCAGAAATTGCCCCGTCCAAACCGCTTAACGTCGTCGCTGACCGCCAGCAGAGCGTGGCCAAGAAGATCTGCCGCGATGACTTCCGTAAACCACAATCCGAGTCTGACTTACGCTACTGGCTGACGAATATGATTGTCGATCACGGTTTCACCAGCGTGGAAGTGAGCGCGGCCACCGGCCTGTCGGCGGATGAAATCTCGGCCGCCGCCGAACGCCTATCGATTCATACACCCACGTTGAAAACTACGCCCGATCCACACGCGGCGTTGAAGATTCGTCCCTACCCCGGCGGGCGCCATCCTCGCATCGGCTTTCTCGACGGCGCCATCCGCCCACAACGTGAAACGAAGTTCAGCGTGTTTCTGCCCTGGGACCAAAGTCAGTATGTCGTAGCCGATATTCCCGAAGCAATCTGGGTACAGCAAGCCGACCGGCGACAACTCCTTTACCTCGCGCACACCGATGTGCCTACCATGTGGTCGCGGCAGAACATTTCACTTCAGCCACTCGAGTGGACTCGCCAGCAAGACGGCTCATTGAGGATAGAACGCGTGCTACCCAACCGAGTCGGATTTGGCGCCGCGATCAAGCCCACGCACGACAACGTGCGCATGGAACTTTGGATAAAGAACGGAACGAACGAGACGCTGCGTGGCTTGGTCGTACAAAACTGCGTCATGCTCAAAGGCGCCGATGAGTTCAAGGCGACAACCAACGACAATAAAGTATTCCGCTCTCCTTTCGTCGCCTGCCGTAATGAAAAGGGGAATCGCTGGATCATCACCGCGTGGGAAAACTGCGTTCGCCCGTGGGGAAATCCCCCCTGCCCATGCATGCATTCCGATCCACAGTTCACCGATTGTGCCCCCGGCGAAACCCAACGGCTTCACGGCTGGCTTTCGTTTTTCGAGGGAACCGATATCGATGCCGAACTGAAACGAATTGCAAATTCTGACTGGCGGCATGGCGCGAAATAGATTTCGTTGTTTAGTCGGTATTTTTCGCGCAGTTTGCTGCTACAACAGCCCGCGACTATACTCGAAAAATCCCCCGAAATCCCCTGTTGGCTCCAGAACTGCCGCATATTCTGATGAACTATCATCGCATGATTCCTCGTTTAGCCGCTTGCTTGTCGGCCGCGGCGGCATTGACCGCCCCTGTTGCGCCTCTTAACGCGATCCCCAACAGTTCTAAAACACCACCAATCGATTTGAGTGCGGCTCAAGTCGTGGTTCCAGCCGGCTTGAATGCAAGGGAGCAAAAAGCCGTTCAAATGTTCGTGGAAGAAGTTGCCGCCAGAACGCGGCTGCAGCTCAAGTCCACGAATCGCCGCCCAGATGAACAATCGACGTCGGCAATCGTGATCGGCCCAATCGAACAGTTGAAGAAGCAAGCCGAGCAACTCCACATCGACCTAGGCCCCGCCGCACAGAATCTCCCGGCCGAAGGATTTCGAATCATCACGCGAGTTGCTTCTGGCCGCGCCCCCACAATCATTATTGCCGGCAACGATTCGCGCGGAGTGCTGTTTGGCGTCGGCAAACTGCTGCGCACGCTTTCGATGTCGCGCGACCGGCTCATGCTTCGCGAGCCTCTAAACATCACCACTGCGCCGGCGATGCCCATTCGCGGCCACCAACTCGGTTACCGTCCTAAGACGAATTCCTACGACGCCTGGGACTTGCCGCAGTGGGAGCAGTATTTCCGCGATCTGGCCGTTTTCGGCTGCAACAGCGTCGAGCTAATTCCCCCACGTAGCGACGACGATGCCGATAGCCCGCACTTCCCCCGCCCGCCCATGGAAATGATGATCGGCATGTCGAAATTGGCCGACGACTACGGACTTGACGTGTGGATCTGGTACCCGGCCATGGAGTTGAAGTACGACACGCCAGAGGCGATTCAGGCCTCGGTGAAGGAATGGGGCGAGGTTCTGGCAAAACTCCCGCGGGTGGATGCAATCTTTGTCCCAACAGGCGATCCAGGCGATGCGTCACCGAGCGAATATGTCGCCCTGCTGGCGGCCCAATCGGTGCAGCTCAAGAAATTCCATCCCAACGCCAAAATTTGGGTATCGATGCAGAGCTTCACGCAGCCGCAGTTCGATGAAATGCTTACGCTCGTCAAGCAAGAGCCACCCTGGCTGGCCGGCATCGTCTTTGGTCCGCAAAACCGTGTGACCGTCGCGAAACTGCGGGAAATCTTGCCGGCGCGGCTGCCGATTCGCGCGTACCCCGATATCACGCACAGCATTCGCTGCCAATACCCGGTGCCGAACTGGGACCTGGCGTTTCCGCTCACGGAAGGCCGCGAAACGATTAACCCACGTCCACTCGATGAGACCACGATTTTCCTGTCGTGCAAAGACTACATTCGCGGCGTGATTTCCTATTCCGAAGGCTGCAACGACGATGTCAACAAGATGATTTGGAGCGCCCTTTGCTGGGACCCGAACACACGCCCCATCGACACGCTGCGCGACTACGGCCGCTATTTCATCGGCGATAGATACACCGATGATTTCGCCCAGGGCCTCCTGGCACTTGAGCGCAACTGGCGCGGCCCGCTGTTAAAGAACGATGGTGTCGACGACACGCTCCGCCAATTCCAGGCGATGGAACGGACGGCCGACCCGCGCACGAAGCGCAATTGGCGATTTCAACAGGCACTGTATCGTGCCAACTACGACGCTTACATTCGCAGTCGCTTAATCTCGGAAACGGCCCAAGAGCACGACGCACTCCAAGTTCTCGCAAACGCACGCCACATAGGTGCCGACCAAGCGATCGCGAAAGCCACGGCACTCCTCGATCAGGCCGACGCACCGAAAAGTTCCGATGCCTTACGAGCGCGCGTCGCGGAACTTGCCGAAGCGTTGTTCCAGAGCATTCGCATGCAACTTTCGGTCGCCAAGTATCAGGCCATTGAAGTCGGTCGCGGGGCGAATTTTGATGAGATCGATGTGCCGCTAAACAACCGCGTTTGGATCAAGGAACGACTCACTAAGCTGCAAAGACTCGACGAATCGGCCAAACTCCGCGGCATCGAGGAAATCGTTCATTGGACGGACGCTGGTCCGGGTGGGTTCTACGACGACCTGGGCGATCCGCTCAATCAGCCACACTTAATGACAAGTGACAACTATGCGAAGGATCCCAGCTATCACGATTCCGTCACCATCGGCTTTCGCTCGGAGCTTCCGTGGCGACGATCATGGTGCAACCACGCGGATGGACATTACAGCACTCCTATCGTCATGCACTACGACGGGCTCGATCCGACTGCCGTTTATCGAGTCCGCGTCGTTTACGCGGGTGATCGGCTGGATTCGAAGGTGCAGTTGGTCGCGCGGGCAAAATCAGCCAGCGAACAGCAGGAGATTGAGATTCATCCCCTTCAACCCAAGCCCCAGCCTGTGCGGCCTGTGGAGTTTGCGATTCCGGCCGCGGCCACTTCCGGCGGCGATTTAACGCTCGAATGGCGTTCGAACCCTGAACGCGGCGGCGCCGGCCGCGGCTGCCAAATCGCGGAAGTCTGGCTGATCAAGGCGCGAAATTAAGTGCATCGCCATGCGTGCGTATGCTGGCCTATGGCTTGCCCTGCGATCCAGTAATATCCGCCTCTTCGATTACAAAGTGATTGATTACCGTCCGCTCTTCGGATGTGTATACGCCGTGGATCTTCCCGTCACTGGTTTGAATGATGTATGGATACGCGGCATCGTCGCCCGGCTTGTTCACGATATTATGCGCCGGCGACCACGATTTGGCGCAATCGGTCGATACGCGCATCGTTAGCGGCATGCGCTCTCCTTCGAAATTGTCGTTGTAAATGAGTACCAGGTGCCCATTCTGCAATCTGATCAGGTCGACCGCTGCGTTCGGATTGTGGAATTGCGTATCGACGCCCGGCGACCAGGTGCGGCCCCCGTCGTGGGATTCCGTCCGCACGACAAAGCCATCCGGCACGCGACCGTAACCGCCGCCCCGCCGGCAAAACGCCAGCAGGTGCTGGGAATCGCATGCGACCACGGACGGCTGGATATTTCCCATCCGCGAGTGCACCTCGTTCGTAAACGTCCACTGCTTGGTCTTGTGGTCGCGCCGAGCGAACAACGAGGCGCTGTCGGCGCCGACAACTTCCTTGTCGTGCCCGCGCTCATGATAGATCGGCAACAGAAAATCACCATTCGCGAGTTGGATCGGCTGCGATCGAACCATTAGCCCTTTCTCGAACGAGAGCGTTTCCGAGTCACTCCAAGTTTCACCATTGTCGCGAGACACTTTGTACTTAATGATCGAGTCCGACCAAGTATCGCCGTAGCGCACAACATAGAACAACCACAGTGGCCCGCCGGGCTCTTGCCACACCACGGGGTTGCCATCGGAGCGATCGGGGGTGTCCGCAATTATTTTGGGTGGCGACCAGGCATTCGATCCTTTCGCTCGACGCGCAGCGTAGTCGGCTGTGTTGCTCTCATATTCGCCGTCGCCACAATAGTAAGCGAGATACAGATCGCCGTTCGGCAGTTCCTCAATGCAGGCCGGATGCTTATACTTGCCGCCGGCCGTTTCTGGGCCAAACACGCGCTCGATCGATAGTTCAGCATTCGCGGTCGGCCCTCTAAGCACGATCGCGCAAATCGCCGAAAACACCCATGTCGGAAAGCGAACATCCATCATGACGATTATCTCGCACCAATTTGCGACTTATATTGCCGAAACTGCCGATTGTAATCGACCGCACGCCAGAATGCGATGAATTAATCCCCAACTCAACCGGGCCGAAGATCCGCGCCAAAATCGCGATACTTCTGCGGATCCACCCCCTATATACCCCACCAAGTTGCCTATAGCTCGACTCCAGCCACTGAACTAAATTAAGACCAGCGGTGGTTGCCAGGCCCAACGAGCGGCACTGGCGTTTGGGCCATTTTGCAAGACTGAGTTAGGAGTTTTCATCATGTCGCGAAGTTTGACCCGGCGGGAATTTGTGGGAACGTTGTCAGGAGTGGCCGCAGGCTATTGGGTAGCTGGCCGGGCCGAATTCGCGATTAGTAATTCGCCCAACGAACGGCTGGCGATTGCCGGCATCGGCATCGGCGGCAAGGGAAAAAGCGATATCGATCAAGCCGGCAAGTTCGGCGATGTCATCGCAATTTGCGATATCGACGATATCCGTCTCGACGACAAAGCCAAGGTTTTCCCGAAGGCGAAAAAATACAATGACTATCGCAAGCTGCTCGATGAAATGGGAAAGCAAATCGACGCGGTCGTCGTCAGCACGCCCGACCATCATCACGCCCCGGCATCCATTCGTGCCATGCGTTTGGGCAAACATGTTTACTGCCAAAAGCCGCTGACCCATACGCCCTACGAAGCGCGCCTGATGCGGGAAACGGCCAAGAAGTATCATGTGCAAACGCAGATGGGGAACCAAGGCACCGCGTCTGATGGTTTCCGGGCCGGCATCGAATTGGTGCGTTGTGGCGCGATTGGGCCAATCCACGAGGTCCATGTGTGGACGAATCGTCCCTTCCACTATTGGAAGCAAGCTCCTGATATCGTCGCCCGGCCAGAACCCATGGAAGTGCCGAAGTATGTCCATTGGGACCTCTTCCTCGGCCCCGCGCCGGCGCGGCCGTACAACGCGGTCTATCACCCGCACAATTGGCGCGGCTGGTGGGATTTCGGCACCGGCGCCCTCGGCGATATGGCCTGCCATACCTCGAACCTGGCATTCAAGTCGCTCGAACTCGGCCTTCCCGTTCGCGTTTCGGCGAAGAGCAGTGAAGTGAACCAGGAAACGTACCCAGCGTGGGCGACGATCACGTACGAGTTCCCGGCTCGCGGCGATCGGCCTGCTGTAAAACTTACCTGGTACGAGGGAGCGAAGGGCCAAGATCGCAATCTGCCAAACGCCGATTTGTTGCAGGGCGAAAAAATCGTCGATAGCGGTATGCTGTTCGTCGGCGAAAAAGGTTCGATCTTCACTCCTAGTGATTATGGCAGTGAGCAAGTCTTGTTGCCACGCAAGGAGTTTGCCGATTTCAAACGGCCGGCCCCTGCAATCGAACGCCTTGGTAATAAGGAGGGCTCCGATACCGACCAGAAGCGCGAGTGGATTCGGGCAATTCACGGTGGCCCCGCACCCATGAGCAACTTCGACTACGCCTCGCAAATGACCGAATCGATGCTCCTCGGCAACCTCGCGGTCCGCATGGGTAAAGCCCTCGAATATGACGGCGCGACAGGCACCGTCACCAATGATGCCGAAGCAAACCGCATCATGCGTGGTATCTACCGCAAAGGCTGGGAAGTCACCTGATTCCCAAAAGTTGGGCGTCATTCATTGCCAGCACCATGCCCTTCCCCTCTCCCTTTGGGAGAGGGCCGGGGTGAGGGTGTCCCGGCATTTGCGCCATAACTGCGTTCGAGCATTTGGTCGTTTGGATCGCCACGGCACGGACGCCTCACTTTAACATCGAGGCCAACCATGAACCTGCGGCCGTTCTGCGGAGTGTTTCTTCTCCTCGCGAGTTCCGCCACGATTTGGGCTGAGCAAACGGCCCGGCCGGCCCCGCCGCTGGCTACGATTGAACTCACATGTGTCGACGCGAATGCCACCGGTTACGGCACGTTCCAGAGCCACAATCAGAAGCTTGTGGCCAACCGTCGTGGCATCTTCATGACGCACATCCGCACGCGCAACGAAGCGTACACTGCCCAACAATGGCGATTGTCGTGGAGCCACGACGGTGGCAAGTCGTTCGAAACACTCTATGAAGCGACGAACGCCACGAATCCGCCAGTTTTAGAAACCGACGCGGACGACAACCTGTACCTCATCCGCCCCGATTTTGTCGACGGCAATGCGTATCTCTATCGCTTTCATGCGGCCGCCGATTTTCGCGAGCCCATCATCACCAAGGTTCCCAACGGTGCTGCCGGCAAGTATTGCATGGCGATCGACTTGCCCCGGAAGCAACTCTATTTCTTTCCGCACAACAATACATTTCACCGCCTGGACTTTGACGGCAAATTACTATCGTCGATAACTTTCATGACGAACGGCCAGCATGCGGACCTCCAATATCCGCACTTGTGCCTTGACGCCGGCGGCACACTGCACGCCGCTTGGACGACCGTTAAGCATAACATCTACTTGTATTGGGATATCCACTACCTCCGGTCGCCAGATGGCGGCATTTCCTGGCAAACGATGAACGGCAAGCCCGTCACTCCACCATTCGCGGCCGACGACACCGGCCCCACCGACCGCATCACGCTTGACGATGAGTTCGAAGTCCACACCTGGCTCGAGAGCTTCTTCGTCCGCGGCGGCAAAGGTCACTTCTTGTATCTCGCTCAAACGACGCCCCCGCGGCAGCATTACATGCGCTACGACGTGACATCTGGCGTGCGGGAACTCGACATTCAGCCCGATTTCAAAGGACAGAACTTGGCACTTCGCGGCCTGGACGGCTTCTTCGCAACGAACACTGCCCAAAAGGATGCACCGATATATGCCCTTTCCCGCGATGCCAACTCGAACCGCCTGGCGTGCCTGGCCAGCGATGACAACGGCGCCCATTGGCATGACTACGCCGTGAGCTCTCCCGTGGGAAACCCCTACGCGATCGGCGGCTGCCGCCAAATCACCCGCGATGGCTGGATTATTGGTTCTTTTACCGACCAATCCACCGGCGCCGGCGTCGTGGACTCCGGTGCCAAGGTCTACTTCTTTCGATTGCGGTCCAACCCCTAGAATCCCAATCCTAGCCCAAAACTGGTTGTGAAAGCGGTCGCATCCCCCCTTCCGCGGAATAACCGAAACCATCGGCTCCGATAACTAAGAATGTCCGGAATTGATTGCGTTTTTTGCGAGGATTCAGTATGACTATAATACAAATGGACAGAAAGTGCTTCATTCTTTCATAGTCGTTTCGGGGCTTATCTTTCGCCGTTTTCTTTGAGGCACGGCGACCACGCGGCAGGAGCTAGAGAATGCGGTCTGTTTACGGTCAGCGTACGAACCGAGCGTTTACGCTTGTCGAATTATTGGTTGTCATCGCGATTATTGGCATTCTGGTGGCGCTTTTGCTCCCGGCGATCCAAGCCGCACGCGAAGCGGCCCGGCGGTCGCAGTGTATTAACAATCTCAAGCAATTCGGCATCGCCCTTCATAACTATCACATTTCCAACAAGAAGTTCCCCAACGGTTGGTGGGTGCGAAATGCTCCCGACGGCTTCTATGCCAACGCCAATACAAAACTCCTGCCCTATTTTGAGGAGGCCTCACTGCACAATATCTATGATCAGAACGAGGCGTGGTACGATCAGAAGGTGCCTCCCGCGGTCGCCGTGTCCGTGGGAGCCATTCCAATTCCAGTGTTCAATTGTCCCTCGACTTCCGAGCCCAATCCTATCCAGCACCCCGAACTCACCAGGATTCTCGGCGGTAGTCGGAATTCCGTGTTTGGCACCACCGATTATGCTTACTGCAAAGGTGCGACCGACGCCTACTGCCTCGAGCTAAAAAGCTGGACGTTAGGTAGCAAAGTTGATTTTCAGCCGGGGCCGGTCGATCGATCTCTCCAAGGTGTGTTTTCGATCCAATGGGGAGCGTCGATTCGACAGATTACCGACGGAACCAGCAATACCATCGCCGTCGGCGAAGCTAGCGGCGACACGAAATGGAAAGTCTGCCATGGTCGCGGGTGTACGGCTGCCGACTTGAAACCTGAGAGTACTGGTGAATTGCCGTATGCTTGGTTTCCTTGGATCGCGGGGCAACCGAATAGCACTCAGTACTATAATGGGGGTAAATTTGTGGTGACGAGCTTGTTTGCCGCCACAGTGGAACCGATGAATAAGTACCCGGTCACCGACTCGTACATCGATATCGGCAGCTTCTACAGCCCAAACCCCGCGATTTCCTGCCTCGATAGCCGCAACGGCGGCAAGAACTTCGCCAGCAACTTCCGTAGCAATCACCCCGGCGGCTGCAACTTCCTCATGGCGGATGGTTCCGTGACCTTTCTCAACGAAGGCATGGACCTGCTCGTCTACCAAGGAAAGTCGACGATTGCCGGCGAAGAAGTGGCCAGCGAATAACCTTGAAATCGTGTTCTCTCTCTCGGCAACCTCTCGTGGGTTGCGATGCGTATGAACAGCTAGAGAACCGTCTTCGACACCGGAACAAATTACCAAAATGCGTAGCCGCGTTTCCTCAAGAAACCCGCGGCGACAATGAAAATCGTCGGCACGAAAAAGAGCAAGATGCTCTAGCAACGGCACGTCAATGGCGAAGCGTTGGCGGCCTCGAATGTCCTCCCGGGCTCACCGGTTGGGCGACGGTGGTCGGCGACAGGGAACATTCTGATCGTCAATCGTTCTTGATGTCGTTTCATACTCCCCTCGCAAGACCGCGAGTAGCGCTATTTGTGGTAACTGTCGCATCATGCATTCCGGCGCAAAGAGGAATCGCCGGTCGGGAAAACCCAACTGGCGGTTCGTAAGAACTTTGGAAATCGAACCCGCGACAAATCAGCCGCAAACCTTGTTGCCATCAAGGTTTGTGCAGATGGCCCTCAACGCCAGCCAGCAGATACCCAGCAGTCGTGTGGCCGAGCCTGGCATCTGGCGTCACAAGCTGACAAGCTTTCTATCTTACAGGAACGATGGTTCGAGTTACCAGAGTACATTCAGCACTCCATCATGGCGCTAATCGATGCAGCCAACTGTCCGCAAAAAGGGGCTGTGTCCTCCTGACACAAAAATGCGCGACGAATGAGGGTTCGTCCTGAGCCACATCTGTCGGCCTAAGTATCAGCCGTTTGCCCGCCTTCACATGTGAACTTAATACGCCCTTGGAGCAAGATTATTCCGTTCCATCTCGAACGGACTTTTCGGCCCTATGAGTCTTTTCTTCAATGCTGGCGGATTGAATCTTTGGGAAAACTTCGATTTCGACCTGCTTCAATTTCTCTGTGAATGGGAACGGGCCTATGTACTGTTCTGACACCGCTTCGCCGAGGTCTTTGCCGATGTCAAAAGATTCGGTAGCGCTATAACGAACCGGGGGAACGTGAGCAAATTCCCCTCCGCCAACGACTTCGCCATTCACCAATAATCGGGCAGAACCACCGCCGCCGTACTCCTTAGCATCGTGTGTGTATTCAAAGACGGCGGTGACTTTGCCTTTCGGGAGCGGTTTGGACGCTTTGATGAGGTCGCGCTCCTTCCCGAAGAAGTTGTTCTCGAACATTAGAATGCCGTCTTTCACAAACATCGTATAGCCGGCACTTCCCCCTGCGGCAACGATGACGCCGTTGGGTTTGTCTGTGACGACTTCAAACTCCGCCGTGATTTTGTGCGAACGGGCCTTGAGATTGGGCGCGCTGCCTTCCGGCACGCGGACTGTTCCGGGGTAATAAATGAACTTGGTTCGATTGCCATTGACGGTAGGACGATCCGGCACGACCCCGCGCTCAGAGAAGCGATCGTCAAGCGGGTAGACGTTGTACTTCTTCGCCTCGTGGTCGAACAACGCTTGCAATTCTTTCAACTTGGCCGGCTCGGAGGAGGCAAGGTTATCGGCTTCGCTGAAGTCGTTGTTAAGGTTGTAGAGTTCCCATTGGTCGTTTTGGAAATCCCCTTTCCTACCGAGTAACACCCACGGCAGGCCATGTCGCGCGGCGGCAAGCCAGCCGTCGTGATAGATCGCTCGGTTCCCCATAATCTCGAAGTATTGCGTCGTGTGCTTCGTGGGAGCAGAGGCGCTGTCGAACGTGTACACCATGCTCGTTCCGGCAAGCGGGACTTGTTTGATCCCATTCACGGTGTCAGGCATCGAAATGCCTGTGGCTTCGTAGATGGTGGGAGCCACATCGATAAAATGGTGCCACTGCGGTCGAACCTCTCCACCCGTTTTGATTCGAGCGGGCCAACTAATGATGAAACCGCTGCGCGTTCCGCCGAAGTGACTCGCTACTTGCTTGGTCCACTGAAATGGGCAGTCGATCGCCCAGGCCCAGCACACGGAGAAGTGGTTTTCATGCTTAGGGCTGCCGATCTCGTCGATGTGCTTGAGCATTTCATCGACGTTGTCCGGAAAGCCGTTCTGAGTGCCCATGTTGTTCAGCGTTCCGGTCAAGCCGCCTTCGGCGCTGCAACCATTGTCGCCGAGCGCCAGCATGATGAGCGTGTTGTCGGCTTGCGGGCTTTCCGCCACTTCACGCAGGATACGACCAACTTGCTCGTCAGTTTGGGCTAGGAACCCGGCAAAGGTTTCCATCTGTCGAGCATAAAGCCGCTTTTCCGCCGGGCTGCGTGATTCCCACGACGGCAAATCAGAAGGCCGGGGCGTAAGTTTGGCGTTAGCCGGGATCACTCCTAATTTCTTTTGATTTTCAAAAGCCAATTCACGGTACTTGTCCCACCCCATGTCGAACTTGCCTTTGAAGCGGTCAATGTACGCTTGAGGGGCCTGATGCGGAGCGTGCATGGCACCGGGTGCTACATACAAAAACCACGGCTTGTCGGGCGCGATCGAACGATGCTCGCGTAGCCAAGAGACGGCATGATCCGCCAGATCCTCGTTCAAAGTGTAACCTTGCTCCGGCGTCTTGGCGGGTTCCACGGGACGAGTGTTCTCGAATAGCTGGGGATAGAATTGATTCGTCTCCCCACCTTGGAATCCATAGAAGTATTCAAAGCCTTTGCCGGTGGGCCAGCGATCGAACGGTCCGGCCGCACTCGTCTCCCAGTCAGGCGTGTCATGCCACTTGCCGATGGCGGCAGTGGTATAACCGTTGTCGCGCAGCACTTCACCGATCGCTGCGTTATCCTGACCCCACACGCTATTAGAGCCGGGGAATCCCGTTGCGAGTTCCGTGATGCTCGCCATGCCCACCTGGTGGTGATTGCGACCAGATAGCATCGCAGCGCGGCTTGGTGAGCAGAGCGCTGTGTTGTGCATCGCGTTGTATCGCAGCCCGCGCTTGGCAAGTTCGTCGATGTTGGGAGTAGGAACGAGGCCGCCGAACGCTTCCGTTCCTGCAAACCCCAGGTCATCAATCAGAATGATCAAGACGTTCGGCGCGCCTTTCGGCGGCTTCACCGGCTGAGGAAAATCAGACTTTGAGCCCTTGTAATTTTCGGCGACGTGCCCCGTAAATGCAGGCGTCGGCATCGGCAGTTCTGAGCGTGTGTCGCTCGGTGCAGCGTCGGCCGCGTGGCAGTAGCCGATCAATAGAGTTAATCCAAGGTAAGCACCGGCTCTACGGATGCTCAGTAATTTGCCAAGCGTCATAAATACGACTCCATCTGAGACGGACTACTTCAATTCAACCGTCACCTTCTCGATCTTTCCCGTGAACTTGAACGGAAGCTTGTAGCTGAAGTCCACTGGTGAACCGACGTCCATGCCGATGTCGAGGCCCTCGCCGAGCGAGAATTGAACGGGGATCGTCTTCACCAATCGCCCTCCGGCGACCTTCTTACCGTTAGCCGTCAGTGTGATCTCGCCCCCCTTACCGGCTTCGCCTTTGGCACCGTCGTACTTGAAATCGACGACGAGCTTTGTCTTGCCCTTGGGCAATGGTTCCTTCGCGGCGAATGTGAACCGTTCGGTGCCGAGGAAGTTGTAGACGAACGTCGGTATGCCGCCGCTCAGGTACAGGCCGTATCCGCCCTCAAGTCCACCGTGGGTGACGATCATTCCCTTCGTATTATCATCGGGCAACTCGACGTCGGCAGTGATCGTCCACGACTTGTTGATCATCGAGGGCGAGGCCGCGTCGGGAAGTCCGATGGTGCCGGGGTAATATATCATCGACGTTTGCCCGCGGATGAGACTCGGGCGACCCATCGCCTCGGAGTTGAAGCGGATGCTGCCGCGCCAGTCGAGCGGAAGCACGTTGTATTTCGCTGCCTCGACCCACCACAGGTCTTGCAGTTCGCGCAGTTTTTCGGGATTCTTGGCCGCGAGGTCAGTGGCTTGCGAGTAGTCCTCGTTGATGTTGTAAAGCTCCCATTTCTGCTTGTCGGGATCGAAGTCCCCGCGATTGGGGTTCCATGGCTCGAAAGATCTCGCCGACGCCATCCAGCCGTCGTGATAGATGCCGCGATTGACAAAGATCTCAAAGTACTGCGTTTTGCGGACCTCGGGCGCTTTGGCCTCCGCGAACGTGGAGGCAAAGCTCACGCCCTCAATCGGCTTTTGCTGCACCCCGTTGAGCATTGTCGGCGCAGTGATGCCGCACACGTCGTAGATCGTCGGGACGATGTCGATAACGTGAAGGAACTGCGAACGCACTCCTCCCTTGTCTTTCAACTTCGCCGGCCACGAAATGATCATCGGGTTGCGCGTGCCACCGAAGTGGCTGGCGACCTGTTTGGTCCACTGGAACGGCGTATCCATGGCGTGGGCCCAAGCACTGGGAAAGTGATTGAAGTGCTTCGGTCCGCCGAGTTCGTCGATGGCCTTAAGATTGTCCTGCCACTTCTCCGGGAAGCCGTTGAAGAACATGTTCTCGCACAATGAACCTTCGATGCCACCCTCAGCGCTGGAGCCGTTGTCGCCGGCGATGTAGATGATCATCGTGTTGTCGCCACCAGGCAACTGCTTCACTGCATCGACGATGCGCCCCATTTCGTAATCGCAATGGGCTCCGTAGGCGCAGAAAACTTCCATCATGCGGGCGTAGAGCCGCTTCTGATCGGCGTTGAGCGAGTCCCACGCGGGCAAGCCAGGCGAGCGCTCGGTTAGCTTCGTGTCCTGCGGCACAACGCCGAGTTTCTTCTGCCGGGCAAGCGTCGCTTCGCGATAAGCGTCCCATCCACTATCGAACTGCCCCTTGTATTTCTCGATCCATTCCTGCGGGGCGTGGTGCGGAGCATGCGTCGCCCCGGGTGCGACGTACAGGAAGTAGGGCTTGTCTGGCGCGATGCTTTTCACTTGGCGAACCCAGGCGATCGCGTGGTCGGCAAGGTCCGGTGTCAGGTGGTAGTTCGGATCGGTCGAGGCTGGGACGAGATTGTGGTTCTCGTAGAGAACCGGGTTCCAGTGATTCATGTCGCCGCCATTGAACCCGTAGAAGTAGTCGAAGCCCAGGCCGTTGGCCCACCGATCAAACGGCCCGGCCTGACTGGTTTCCCACGGCGGGGTATTGTGATTCTTGCCGATCCAGGCCGTCATGTAACCGTTCTGCCGAAGCACCTCACCGACAGTTCCACAACTCTTAGGCAGGATACAGGTATACCCGTCATAGCCGGTGGCCACCTCCGTGATGTTGGCGAAGGCCGCGGAGTGATGGTTGCGGCCGGTGATAAGCGCAGCGCGCGTCGGGCTGCACAGCGCTGTCGTGTGGAAGCGAGTGTAGCGCAGCCCTTCGGCCGCGAGTTTATCCATCGTCGGCGAGGGGACGCCGCCGCCAAACGTACTAAACTGCCCGAAACCCGCGTCATCCAGCAGGATCAACAGGATATTCGGCGCGCCCTTAGGAGCCTTAACGGGCTTCGGAAACTGCGATTTGTCGGAATCGAGGTACGTGCGGCCGACTTCGCCTGGGAAGTGAAAATCAGGCCGCGGTAGAACATCTGGAGTGGCTTCGCGAGGTTGCTGCGAGAATGCGCGGCACGTCACAAAGAATCCGAAAACAACGAACACAATGTACCGCATGGTGTACTCCCGAAGATGCTTTGAATATCGACCCACTCCTGAAGGGACGTGATTGGTGACGGCGAATTCCGAGATTGGCGAAATTCAATCAGTATGCTAGTCGGCAGTCGAGTTGCTCGCACGGAGAACGCATGACGCGAACGATTAGGCGTGGTGCGTTATTGCCGAGTTTATTAGACACTGCACTCGATCAAGAAAAAAGGACGCGGGTTTTAATCCGCGTCCCTCAACGCAACAAATCCCAAAGATTTCCAGCAATTCAGTGGAGGCGGCGGGCATCAGAACCTGATTCTTGATGCGATTGGATTTACTTCCGCCGCCGCATGCCGCACAGGCCTAGGCAACTGCCCGCAATTGCTAACAGCATTACGCTCGCTGGCTCTGGAACGATCACCGTCGCCACGAACTGGCCATCGTACAAGACATGTAACGTGCTGTCGTTGTTATCGATGTGGATCGGGATAAACAGCCGGACCTGCGACATGCCGCCGCCAAGCGGCGTCACCGTGTACGTCGAAACGGAGGCCGACGAGTTGTTGTCGTCACCGCCCGCAAGCTCCGATCGGCCGCGGAAATTGGCTGCCGCCAACCAGTAGTCGAGCCAGCCGGTTCCAAATTCAAAGTTCTGAGTCGAATTGAACTCGCCTGCACCATTGACGGCCAGCGCAGCCGGAGTCGTCACATTATAGACGATATCTCGATATGCGGCCCAAGCGTTAAGGGAGTTGATGCGAATACCCCAATCGGCGTCAGTCGCCGGTGCCGGGTCGTCGCCCGCAGTCGGCGAACTATCGGCGCCGAATTCGCCAAATTTGTTATTTCCATTAAGGTCCTGGTAAGGTTCGACTTCCGGCAGCCATGCTCCGCTGAGATCGGCATCGGCCGCTGAAGAGACGAACTTGATGCTCGTCGGGGCCAGCAAATTATCAACGTCAACAGTGACCGTGCCCTGAAACGTCGTTCGCGTCGATGGATGAGACGTGTCATAATCAACGGTGCTGCTCAAACCGTCTTGGGCGGTAAATGGGATCGCCCCCGCGAGCGGATGGATAAATGCACCCGAAATAGAAACGTAGCTATCGGGCTGGGAAAGACTGAGCGTTATCGGGACGCCAAATGTTTGAGAAGCAGAAACAATAAGCGTGCCAAACGCCAACAGGGCGCTCGCCTTCAATCCTAAGTTGCGATTCATTAGCAAACCTCCAGAGTCAAAAGGGCGGCTGCGTCACAGTGATGCGTTCTTCGAACCGCCAGTTACGAACCGATCCACGTCCAAAAACGACCAACACAAAATTGCCGCAAGTCATGCAGGCGGCATTGTTTATGCTAATTCTATTGCCATACTTGTCAAGCAAAAACAGCGGAATCGCCCGAAAAACCCCGCCAGCGGCGAAACCAGCCCGCCGTTGCGGTGCGAACACCGATGGCTAGAAATCGTTTCCTAAGTCGTATCGCTCCAGCGATGCGATCGCCGACCTAGCGTCCAAGCAGCGAAACCCAGCGCACATAACAACATTGAAGCGGGTTCGGGCACTGCGGCCGAGCTCCCCAAACCACTGCCGGCGCCACCCGCGCCAAAGTTCGCGCGCCAGGTGTTGTAGCCGGCCGGACTGCCGCCATGCGCGGCTGGGTTATCCCGCCACAGAACATAGTCCGCCGCGTTGACCTTGCCATCGTTGTTGTAATCGCCGGCAATCCCCGCCGGCAACAACGAGGTCAACGTATAATCGGCTAATCCAGCCGTCCCCGTCGTTGTGAAGTAGGTGCCAAACGTTGCGCCGGTTAAACCACTTTGACCATTCGCTTGAAGAAGGCCTAGATTCCAAAGCGCCTCATAAGTCAAAGAGGTAAACAAGTCGGGAGCGCCGCCCAGCGGATTAAACGATCCGCCACTGTCCTTCGCGGCAACAAAAATGCCATTGTCCACGATAATCTTGCCTGGGCCCGTAAAGTTAATCGAATACTTTTCGTTGAACGGACCCAGCACCGGGTTTACGGTAGCATCGGTACCATATTCATAGAAAAAGATCAATTCGCCGTTGGCAAGACCGTAGAAGTCGGGGTAATCAGCGCCACCGGTGAGATCAAGCGTGCCGTTATTAATCGTCATGGCGACCTCAATCCCAGGATTGTGCCCAACGCTGGGCGCCAAATCAGGGTTTCCAAACAGCATCTTTCCGGAGTTCTGGATCTTGCCGCCATTGAGAACTTTAATATTGATCTTTTGGTTCGGCAACAATTCGTTTTGATAGCCAAATACAATTCTACCACCGCTCGTGGAAGTGCCCGAATTCGTGCGCCGCCAGGTACCATTGTCGAGCGTCATGTCGACACTAATACGGCTCCAACGACCGTCGGTATCCGTGTGAGAGTCCATCAGCAAAGACGCCCCCTCTTTGATCGTAATACTGCCACCGGGAGTTACATCCATCCGCGGCTTGAAGTCGCCCTGGCCATTCGGATCGTCTGGAAAACGATTCTGATTGTGCTCCACCACGGCTCCGCCGCCGATGACCCAATCGATGCCGCCGCGGCCGCCAACGTGGCCTTCGGGAGTTACCGCATCGGCCGTTTGAGCGGGCGTGCCGTTAAAGGTCCAATTGGCCTCATGCCATTGATTGCTAGTCGTACCGTCCCAGGTTGCCGTTTGATTGGCGAGCAGGCGGCTACTGAAAAGCCCGCTGAACAATGTGCCAACCAATGCAAGACAAAGGTAGCCGTAACGCATAGGTTCCAACCTTCCGCTGACGAAATTCTTGTGTTGGTAGATTTAAACAGGCCGCGATTACGCATGCCGACAAACGATAAGTGCAATTTGCCGCGCACAAAAGTTGCGCTTCTTGCGAACGATCTCGCGCAAGCGACAATCGCAAGTTTCCAGCGTCGCGAAGTCCGTATCAATTGACAGTAACAAAATGCCAAACTACCGAGCTTCTGCCAAGCGACATGGTTTTAGAACATCAGCCTTTGCCAACGCTGCAAGTCGGCAAACCTGCGATGCCCAAGTACTCCTTGTTCCCAACTATTGAAAGTAATGAAGGTCGAGCGAATAGTCAAGAAAAATAGATGAAAAATACTAGAAGAAACGAGACTGGGAACGGGTTTGGAAACGCTTTCAGGACTCTTCTCCAGGAATTCCGATGCCGACAGCCAACCAGTAAATCACGCCTAACACAATTCAGCCTATTGGGACTTCTCGCTGGAAGTCTATCTAAAACGTGGCTGGGTGTTTCGTTCTCTCGACATTGCCGCGGCTGCGTCGACGATTGCCGGGGGTATGCTTATACAAATGGGCGGGCGTCGATATCGGTGGCGTCTTACTACTCGAGGCACCCATTTACCATGAACGGCGAACCCGTGACCAACGATGCCTGGCAGCGTTCCGTGCCAGCGTGACGATTACCGCTAAAGCCGAGCTGACCATATCCACCAGCCAGTCAAGTATCACGGTGACAGAGAGGCGCCAACTGCGCACCAGCGGCCATGGCTACTGCGCTCCACCATCCTCATCGCAAGACGGTTCACGGTTCAATCCCGGCGGGGCTGGCAACGCACGAACCATCGCCGCCGGGCTAGGCTGCCGCCAGACCAGGCTCGCGGTTAACACCGTTGGATTATCAAACCAAGTAGCTGCTCGGCGACTAATTCGGCTGCGTCCATCATTAGTAATACAGTCAATTGTGAACCCGTCCACCACTCTGCAACGTGGCAACCAAGCGCTTGGCAGGGCAGGGTTTAGGGGTCGAATGTTCGCTTTACGGCATCGATGAAGGCTAGTAGAATTGTCCCGCATGGTGTTACCCCCGGAGTTCTACTGCGCGGTGGTTTCACCCCTTGCTCGACTCGACTGGGCAAGGAACAACCCAGCCTAGCATTATAAAGCCAGGGCAACCGTTTTGGGCGCTATGGAGGCGTTTGCAGAAAATGCTGAAATAAGGGGTAAAATCGCAATTTGGAGAGGTGGCTGAGTGGTCGAAAGCGCCGGTTTGCTAAATCGGTGAAGGGTTTAAATCCTTCCGCAGGTTCGAATCCTGTCCTCTCCGTTGGAAAGGGTAAAGAACACCCGTTTTTTTGTCACCTTCCACGCTTTTTCGGGAGCTGGCGTGGGGCAGTACTCTCGCCGCTCTCGGGATGTGCATGCAGGTTGTAGGGCCGTACTCCAGCTATTCACGGTTCCGCCATAATCGCCAAGCAGAGTGGCCGAACCGGCATGAAAGGAGCGGCCCACCGCAGCGGACGAGAATGCGATCGACCACTCGGTGTGCCAAGGCCCATTGTCGCTTGGCGGTGCGTCGTGCATGCCGTTAGTTTTGCGCCGCACGATGTCGTCGTCGGCATCGACGACTCCATTGTTGTTGTAGTCGTATTGGCGCTTCAGCGCGATCTCGAGCGGGCAGGCCGACGTATTCTGCCGCCGTGTAGTGTCATCGCTGTACTCATATCGGGCGATGTCCTGCACTTGCGCCCGATACCACGCGAGCCTTCGCGCATCGTCGGTCGCTATTTGCTGTTGGGCTACATACAGAAATCTGTGTCCACTCATTTAATTGCGTCAGGCTTCGCTAAATGGAACACCAATGATACGTCAGGAATGTTATCAGTCGATTGCCGCTCTGTCCCTATGGTTGCTTGTCTCTCCGGCATCCGCGGAGAAGCCCCTGATTCACGACTTTCTTGGTCTCTGTGGGCATACGATCCTCTTCCGCCCCGACCTGTATGCTCCGGTGTGCTCGCTGGTCCGAGATTACCATCCCGTGGATTGGGATCTTGGCGAACACACGGAGCAGGTTCCCCAGCTGCCCTTCGCGAAGAATCAAGTCAATTGGGACGCCGTGTATCGTGGCTGGCAGAATCGAGGGTTCCGCACGAACGTTTGCCTTCAATTCGACGCGATCCTTCCGGAACGGTGGCACGACCTGCCTAAGGACGCTGCCGCGTATGCGGGGACGTTCGCACGATACTTTGGACCTTCGGCAAAATCTCCCCTCCTGGAGGCTATAGAAATCGGCAATGAGCCCGGACGTTACTCCGATGCGCAGTACACAACCCTTTTGCGAGCGGTTGCTCCCGCGCTGCGGTCGGCCGATCCGAAGTTGCGAATTGCCACCTGCAATCTCACCACCAGCCATTCGACGGAATACGCTAAGTCCGTTGAGACGCTTATGGCCGATCCACGGGTCTTGTCGGCCATCGATGTTCTGACGATCCACACCTACGCCCAAGCTGAACCTTATCCCACCTGGCGCCGGTCATTTCCTGAAGACCCCAGCATAAAATACCTCGAGGATGTCCGATCGCTCGCCACATGGCGAGATCGGCATGCTCCCCACAAGTCGATCTGGATTACCGAATTTGGCTACGATGCAACCACGAAAAAACCAGATCCACAGAGCGAATTCGCACGTTGGATCGGCATGTCCGATTTAGAGCAGGCCCAATATCTTGTGCGTTCGGTGCTTGTCTTTTCAGCATTGCCGGTCGAGCGGGCATATCTCTACTGGTTCAACGATGCCGACGAGCCCAAACTGCACGGATCGTCCGGCATCACACGCAACTTCCAGCCCAAGCCCGCCTATTTTGCTTTGGTCCAGCTTCAGAAGACGCTCGGCAATTATCGGTTTTCACGCGTGGTGGAGCAAAGGGCCGGAGAAGTGTATGCCTATGAGTTCTCTTCAGCGAATAATCGCAGTGAACGAATTATTGCGGTGTGGTCGCCGACGGGCAGCGGCCGCACGGGCAAGTTCCATCTCAATCTCCCGTCCGGCTTCCAACTTGCCACCGCCGAAGAAATGCGCGTTGACTCACGCCCCCCAACCCTACGAACTATTTCTGCAGCCGAAATTCCTATTAGTGAATCTCCACTTTACCTTCACCTGATAGCGGAGCCCGAGAAACGCAAGCTGCAATGAGTTCCATCAGCGGGCAAGCTGCCGGCGGGCAACGGCCAGCGTGATACCGCTCAGTGTGTCGTTGAGTTTGTGCACGCGAGATGATGTGACGGCGCTAATAGCGGCCGCGACCGCCCCCAATAGATTTGTGCCGCTGGAGGTCAAAAACCGGCAATTGTCGAACGCCGGCTCCAAAGTCGCGGGCCGTGCGCGGGCGACCAGGTGATCGCGCAACCACGGCAGTCTGTCGAACAATCGACCGGTAACGTACACACACTGTGGATCAAACAAATTGACGACGTGCGCCATCGCAATCGCCAGATATTTGCAAAGGCGGTTCAACTCCGAGCGCACACGCTTATCGCCCTTCAGTGCCAGAGTAATCGCTTCGTCGAATTCGATGGGACGTTCCAACCGTTCCGAAAGGCGGTCCAGCAAGACCCATTCGCTAGCCACCGTTTCCAAGCATCCGCGCCGGCCGCAGCGACACTTCCGCCCGTTGGGAACGATTGGAATATGCCCCATTTCGCCAGCAAATCCGCTGTGCCCGGTCAAGAATACGTGATTGACCATTACTCCAAGACCGATGCCGCTGCATAGGTCGAGCACGGCGAAGCTATCGAGATTGCCGGCTTCACCATAGACATACTCTGCGAGACAAAGGGCATGGGAATCGTGTACCAGTGCGCAGTCCGCGCCCAATCGCTCGCTCAAATCCTGTCCGAGCTTCTTGCCAGCAAGAAACGGCAAACTAACGGCCAGCCGAATTTCCTGCCGGCGATAATCGACGAGTCCCACGACGCTCACGCCAACGCACAGAATCGGAACGTCGTCGGTACGTAGCGACTCAACGTGCTCGACGATCGCCAGCAGTAACTTCCCGTAGCTTGCTGGTGTTGCGAACGATTTTTGAGTTCCTTCGCGAATGACGCCATCGAAACCGGCCGCGGCGACTTCGCACGAGCGCACGTCAACCGTGACGCCCACGACGAGCGAGTCTTCGCGCGATAGCCGCAGCCGTTTGGCTGGTCTACCGGGTCCGGTCATCGCATCGTCAAATTCCTCGAGAAGACGCGCGTCCAACAGCGAGCTGACCGCTTTGGCCACGGTCGGAAACGTGACCCCCATGTGCTGCGTGAGCTCGCCGCGCGTCGATGGGCCATACTGTCGAATCGCACGCAACACGGAGGCCTCGTTGATGCGGCTCAGTAGCTGAGGCTGGACCGGCGAACCGTTAGAACCGCGGCATCCGTCCACATGTTCGTCAGGCTTACGGCCCATCGACCTCCGGCTTGATTCGGGGGGGGGCTGTTTGGTCTTTCTATCGCTCGGCACGCGGCACTACTTTCTTTCTCGTGGGGAGGAGTTTGATCTCGCTCGCTGCCGGTTAAGGCGCGAGAACTACTGAACCAACTCTTGATAGACTTCGTCGCCACGCGATGTGCTCGCCGCCCGCCAGGTCGCCAAATCGACGTCGTCGGTCACGAATTGCACCGATGCATCGCACATAGCGGCATTCACTCCTCCTGGATGACGGCTGCGAGCCGCGTTATTGAACAGCGGCCCGGCGGCGGGTAAGCAAGGTGGATTCGGCGCGAGATCGCTCTTGCAATCGGTGGGACGCTGCATCCGATCTGGATCGGAGCCGTTGGGCGAAGCATATGCCTCGAACCCCGCCGCCCATCCCCACCAAGTCAGTCCGCGCAGATCGCATCCTTGCCCCTGGACCGTTTCCGAAGCGAGCAGCGTCTTGCTCAAACCGTCGGTGATTCGTCGGAAGGTGCTGAACAGTCGCCGATTGGGTCCATTACTGCCATCGTCCTGACCGATAAGCGGGCTGCCCAGATATTTGATTGCCGGCGAACCGGGGTACGTCGTGCCCACATGATTCGTATTGCCAAAGTTGGCAATGTAATTATGAAAGGTCAGGCCGTCTTTGGCGTTCGAGCATCCGGAAGCGACTTGGGGCTCATCGCTCGGGCAGGTCAACGTGGCGATCCGTTTGCTGGTGACTGCGAAGTTCCTCATCGGAGGGTTTAAGCCAGGCGCTGCGGCGGCATCATTGTCGTAGCGATAGCGATCATCGAAAACGGGAAAGTTCTTCGGCAAGAACTGATACATATCCGCCAGTTGATTCTCTTCGAGAAATGGCAAAATTGACATTTGCCACGTTCCCCAGCAACAGCTATAGGCGCCAACCGGAAGCTGCTTATACGTATCGTGATAGTTCTGGAAGGCGATGCCCACTTGCTTAAGGTTGTTGATACATTGTGCGCGCCGCGCCGACTCACGCGCCGCCTGAATGGCCGGGAGCAACAGCGCCACCAAAATACCAATAATGGCGATCACCACGAGCAACTCCACCAGCGTAAAGCCATGACGGATTCGGTTCATGTTCCTGGCCTCCCTACGCCGCAGATCCAGCCAGTTATCGAGCGCCGCGGCGGACGATGTTGAACTTAAAGTCGTTGTTGCCGCCCGTCGCAAGCTCGATGGTCTGCTTGCTGTTGGAATTGTATTCGACTGGAATACGTTCGGGAGCGGTTGGCGGCAGCATGGGTTCACCCGGAGCGCCCTTGTATACCACCGGGGGTGCCGCGGTATCGGGCGAACTGATTTCCACACGATACGTTCCGGGCGGGAGCCCCTTTTCTTGGGGAACATAAAACTTGCCATTCTTGATCATCCCGCCCGACGCGAAGAGCTTCCCGGTACCACCGGTACCAATTGACGTGAAGCGAATGGACCCCTCGTCGAGTGGCGCGCTGTCCAGCGTAACCTCTCCCGAAATTGCCAAACGATCGCTGCGCGCCCGACAACCCACAAGCGTGGCCGATGAAAGCGCGACGAGCGCGACGAGCAGTTGCCAGTCTGGCATCGCGTGTCCTACCAACGAAACGGACATAAGACCAATAGTCGTCTTCAAATTCGCTGTTTTTGCGCGAGCAAGCGCTACCCCAAAGTCGACTTTGCCTGCGCAAGAAGCCTTGGCGGGACCACCCTCGCCCATATTTTAAATGCTCTTTAATATATTTGTCAATAAAGCGTTCTGGGTGTAGCAATTTTTTCGCGATACAACATGCCGTTTATCAGGCGATTCGCGCACTTTTTGCCGCAAATCGGCGGCCGTGAGCGATTTCTGGGAGGAAAGCCTTCGTTACGCGCGACGTTAGCGTTTTATTGCCATTTTTTGAGAATTCTAGTTGCAATTATTTAATAGCGTGTTAAAAATAGGGCAATATGCGGGGGGCGATTATCCAGGGTACTCGCTGTGCCGCCGGGGCGGACAGGAGGGAGCTAATGCCGAGGATTTTTCTGTACCGTCAATCTCCGAGATGTAGTTGGCTGTTTTGGCTCTCGATCGGACTGGTCATCAATTTCGCCGCTGCGGGAAATACGCAGACGACGCAAGTTTATTCGTTCGAGCCCGATCTCGAAGGATTCCATGCGAACGGCGGCGGCATCACGGTCAGTCAGGAAACCAGCGGTTTGGGGGCAACGAGTGGGGCGAACTCCCTGAAGCTTGAATACGCCGATTTTTCAACGTTCGCCGGCGCACAGACGGAAAACATTCCGGCCGCATTCACCGATCCGCTCGGCATCGACTTCATTCGTTTCGATCTGACGAACACCAATCGATTTGTGCCGCCGAATCCACAACCGGGCGTCACGCCGACATTCGCGAATTTGAGCGTCACGTTCTTCGGCACCTTACCGGGAAATCCCGTCGACCCGGCGCAGATTCAGTTTTTCCTTACCGAGCAGGCCGTGGGCGTTTTGGAGCCCGGCACACACCAAATCGATATCGATATCAGCAACACGGGCAGCCCTACCCATACGGGCGGCGGACTGAACGTTGATACGGGCCAAATCAAAGGCTACAACGCCTGGGTCGCGCTGGGATTCCAACCGCAAGGGCTGGAGTTTTATCTCAACAAGAACGGGAGGTTTGGTGATCCATCGTTCGCGTGGACCTTCTATATCGACAATGTTCGAGTGGGCCGATTCCCGGTAGGCGTTCCCGGCGATTACAACGGCAATGGCACCGTCGATGCCGCGGACTACGTTTTGTGGAGAAACGGCGGCCCTCTACAAAATGAAGTCGATACGCCAGGCACGGTAACGGCCGCCGACTACACGGAATGGCGAGCGCGGTTTGGCAACTCGTCGGGCAGCGGCAGCGGATTGGGCGCCAGCAATGTCCCGGAGCCAGTTACCCTGGTGGGCCTATTCCTTGGCGCGGTACATGTTCTTGGTATGCGAAAGCGGAGCTTGAGGCGCTTCGAGAGATTTCAATTGGACGTTTTTACCCGTTGATACACCGACGGTAAGGTGCAGTGCTAACGACAATTTTGAACTATGGGAGGATCAACATGAGAAAACGGTCGATTTGCATCGCGATCATGTTCGCGTTCGTATTCGGCGCAGCGGTCGCAACCGCTGCCGATTACTCGTTTGAAGTAATTGCCCCCAGCGGGGGGAATCCGCCGGGGCCCGACGGCTTTTTTGGGCTCGGAGCCACCGTCTCACAAGACGTCATCGGCGCCACGGATTTGCTGCATTCCATGAAGTACCAGGTCGGCGTCGGCGGCTTCGTCGGTGCCCGTACGGAAATCGTTCCCGCGACACTCAACAATCCACCCGGCGTGACCGCCGTCATGTTCGACATCACCATTCCGGAAGCATATCCCGACACGTTTGCCAATATGGGTGTGACCCTGTTCGGGCACGAGTTGAATGCGCCCGGTGGTCCGATCTATGGGCAACAAGTTCAGTTTGCCAATGAGTATGCAATCGCCGGCAAGGCTCCAGGGACGTATCTTGATCAAGTGATTACTTTGGACACCTCCGTTGGGCCGTATCGGCCCGGCGAGTCTTTCAACCAGATCTTTGGTCCTGATCCAACGGATCTGACCGTTTCTTCCGCGTTCCAGTTCTACATCAATAAGAACGCCGTGACGCCGATTACGGTTTACATCGACAACGTTCGTTTCGTGGTGCCAGAACCGGCCACGATGGGACTGTTGGCCCTGGGAATCGGGATCGTGGGAGCGGTCGGTCGGCGACGCCGCGGCTAATACCCGCAATGGAAAGCCTCAGATTCTGAATACCGCGCGGCCGCTGGCCGCGCGGTTTTTTGTCGAGACTGCCGTGAATTGCTCCCGCGCTGTTTGGTTCATGTTCGCATTCGTCGTCGCGCTAAGCGGGCTTGTGACATCTCGCGCGACAACTGCCGCCGTCCCTCCAACTGCCGAACATCCGTGGCGTGCACTGCATGTCATCAGCTACACGAACGACACCTCGCTCGATCGATTGGCAGAACAGCTTCCGCAACTTGCGAGCATGGGCATCAACTGCCTGATCCTCGAGGTCAACTACGGATTCGAATTCCAATCTCATCCCGAACTGCGGCAAGGGGAACGGCAAATCACCAAGGCTGGTGCGCGGCGTTTTCGGAAGAAGTGCAATGAAAATGGAATTGAACTGGTCCCGCAGTTTCAATGCCTGGGGCATCAATCCTGGTCGAAGAATACGGGGCCCTTGCTTACGAAATACCCTGAACTTGATTTGACTCCCGCCGCCTTTCCGAATAACAAGGGCCTCTACTGCCGCGAGTGGGACCCCATGAATCCGAAAACGAATGAAATCGTCTTTGCGCTGATCGATGAAGAAATTGCCGCGTTCCAGCCTCAGGCATTTCACGTCGGTCTGGACGAGGTCTTCCTGCTTCATTCGGAGCACGCGCCCACGACGAAGAACCTCGACCCGGCCGTTGTATTCGCCAAGGTGGTCAACGATCTACACGGTCATATCGTCGACAAGCGCGGCCTTACGATGCTCATGTGGGCAGACCGCCTCATCGACGGTTTTCAAATCGACCTCGGAGAGTGGGAAGCTTCCAAGGTGGGAACGGCTCCCGCAGTCGACAAAATTCCCAAAGATATCATTCTCTGTCCGTGGCATTATGAACTGCGAACACAATACGAATCGGTACCGATGTTCCTGGCCAAAGGATTCCGCGTGCTGCCGGCCAGTTGGAAGAACACGGAGGCGACACTCGCACTAATCCGCGATGCCCAATCCCATCAAACGGAAGGCCGGCTGGTTGGCCATATTTTCACAACCTGGTCGCAGCATCGAGGTAATTGGGCCGATTTCGAGCCGTTGGTCAAAGGCCTCGCACTCTTGCAAGAATCGAACGCAAAGTGAGGAACTGGACGCGTGGCAACCGTCTACCGCAATGTGCGATGCCGTTGGAGGCTTGGCAGCAATACTAAGAACGCTCCAAAGAAGAATCCGCTAGGCTCCGGAACCGCGTTGTCGATTACTGCGCTACTCCCCGATCCTGCCGCACTATGCCGCCAGAGCACATAGTCGCCCGCATCAACGGCTTGACTGCCATTGCCGTCGGCAGCGCGACCAAACCCGGTTTGACCGAACGTGCTTCGCCAGATCGCGTAATCGGTGGCGTCCACATAGCGATCGGCATCGTAATCGCCAGGCACCACCGATAAGCCCAAACTCGCCGTATAGGCTCGATATAGCAATGAGAAGGGATTGTTCGTCGGCAAGTCCTGGCCGAGTTCCCAAATGATGATGTGCTGCAACGAGCGACTTTCCGCGAAGTTCACTCGCTGTTCAGAGAGATATGGCCCTGGAAGCCAAACGGACCTGCCTTGGTAGGTGAAGTAGTTCGTGTCCGTCGTGGAGCTTCCCAGCAGATCAGAATACAGATTCGTTACGTCCGGACTCGTTACAGTGTGCGAATAGAACGGCAACCCGACGCCGAGCTTCTCCGCCGGCACGTTATTTCCCCAACTGCCAAATACCCACGGCCGATCGTTGTGTGAACCCGGGGCCTCCGTCCAGGCATCGACGGAATTAGTCACGTATTCCGGCAATGAGTGTTCACCTTGATACGGATTGGACGGGTCGTTTCCCCACCACCCCAGGTCATAGGTCATCAACGAAATGCCGTCGATCGCATTAGTGCCGCTGACAACGGTGTTGGAAATGATGACGGTGGGATCGACGGTCGCGTAGACGCGCCGATCCGTTCCGACTTGCGCCTTGATCCGTTTCAGCATGTCTGGATACGTGGTCGCGCGCTCGACACCAGCATCCGGATGCTCCCAGTCGATGTCAACCGAGGTGGCGCCTGTCAAATCCAAAAGCGATTTCACGTTTTGTGCAAACGTGGTGCAGAGGCTGCAGGAAACGCCGTTTTTCGTACTGGCGATATTGGTGAACGACGCGTCTTCTCCGGCACCGCCGAGGGTAATGTCGAGGCGAGGCCGCTGCCCAGCGGGCATCGCATCGATCTTCTGCTGAATGAGTGCGATATTATTCAAGTGCGATTGCATCGTGCCGCTGCCGGAAAGCGGTACGATGGATCCATCACTTGCCGCCGTTAGCCCGAAGTACCGAACTTCACCGAGCATTCCCAACTGTTTCGGCAACGTGTTTTGGTTGTACGAGGCGCCCATCCGGTAATATGGGAGATAACCGATGAGATCCAATGCCAGTGCGCTCGGCGCGAGACTGCAGCAAACCAGGAGGGCCGCGAAAAATCGACACATTGATGGAAACGCCTTCGTTGCAAAGAGTCAGCTTTATCTTAACATTTAACTGAGTTTTTGCAATTCAGGGTTTCAGCATCAGGGGACCAGTTTATTCAGGTCGCAATCGCCAGATATTGTTGTCCCGGCGTGGGCTGAGACCGAGCGAGTGAGAAATTCATATGATTTGTGGTCATGAGACTGGTCGTGCGCTGGCTGCTTCAACGCCGCATAGCACTCCAGCCGAGGTGGGGCCGCCGTTCACGACACTTTCTTGCGTGTCGCCTCGACCAATGCCTCGCGTAGTTCTCGCATCTTAATCGGCATTTTGGCGATGACACGGTGCTCACCCGCCTTGGCAAGTTCGGCCCAGTGATGATGACTCTGGTCCAACAGCAGTACCGCCGGCAAGTCGCGCGTGGCCGGTTCCTGACCAAATCGATTAAACGCATCCAGCGCCGCCCGACCATTGGAGCCGGTTGTCATCAGCACAATATCGGCCGCCTGCGGATCCTGGAAAAACCGCGTCAGTGCCCGATCCGGATCACTCGAAACCAACACGCGATAACCGTTCTTTTTGAAAAGCTCCCGCAGCATATCCTGCATCTTCACGTCGGCTTCAACGATCATCAGTTTCCGCGGCTGACCCTGCTCGTCGAGGCCTTCGTTACTATGCAATTCTTGGCCGCCGGCCTTGCCTTCCTTCGCGCCTTTCACGCGTTTAATGGCCAGCTTCAAATCGACCAGCATATCGCCGGGCGTTTGGTAACGCTTTTCGGGATCGAATTCGAGCGCCTTGTTGACGACCATCGTGAAGGGTAACGGCAGCGTCGGCACCAGTTCCAGAATTGGTTTGATGTCCTGGTAGCGCGCCTTGCCGGCCTGAGCGCGGTCCCGGTTATCTGGCAACGCAGGGTGTGCCGTCAGCATCTGGTAAAAAATGGTGCCGGCGAAGAAGATGTCCGTCCGCTCGTCATCTTGCTTGCAACCCGTCGCTCGTTCCAAACCGGCGTAATCGATCGTGCGGCGGCTGAATCCCTCGGCTTCCGCCTCGGTCGATCCCTGCACACCAGCCAAGCCAAAATCAACTAGCTTTGCTTGGCCTTCGCTCGAGACCAACACATTCGACATCTTGAGATCGCGATGCGTTACGCCTTGCTGCAAGGCATAGGTGAGGCCCGCCATGACTCCCGCCATAATCTCCGCCGCTTCCAACGGATCAAACCGGCGGCGAGCTCGATAAAACTCGCGCAAATTTCGTCCCTCGACGAAGTCCATCACGATGTAATGCGTAAGTCCCTGCGAATACACCTCGTGAATTTCCACGATATTCGGGTGTTTGAGTTTCATCCCGAACTCGCCTTCACGGCGGAAGAGATCGATATATGGCTTGAGGCTTTTGTGCGTTTTGGGATGTATCCCTTTCGGGTTGCTCAGGCTGCTGCGCAAAACCTTCACCGCGTAGATCTTGCCGGTCTCGCGATGGGAAGCTCGGTACACACGGGCAAACGTACCGGCACCCACGCAGTACAACACCTTGTAGGGACCATAATAGAAGCCGGAACGCGACTCGGCCTTCATGAGCCGTTCGAGTTGATACTGCGTCAGCAGTTCGCGGCGCAAGAGAACTTGTTGAAATGCGGCTAGCGGTGCGGTCGTAGAGCCGAGTTCGCTCCACACACTTTGCAGCTGTGCGTTATCAATAACATCCACATCGAGCGCGCGCTGAGCCAGTTGTTCGGATGTCGTAATCTCAGGCATGGCACGCAGCTAACGATGTGGTCAAAAACTCGCTCGTTTCATTTTAACCAGCGGACCTGACTGGTGTTCAGCAAAAGTGAAGTCCTCTTCCAAGGTGCCTGGCAACGCCTGAAACAAAAAGGAATCACTCGCTTTCAATTTCGCGGAGCCGGGCGTGGTACTCATCGCGTTCGCGGCGGGTGGCTTCCACATCGAACATGAGGTACTTCATGTCCAAACGCAGCTGGCTGAGGGCGTCTTGAACCATGTTCAAAATGCGGCGGCGACGCTTGGTGCTTTCGATGACTCGTTCCAAGGCCGGTAGCAGTTCACGCGAATAGTGTTCTGGCAGTGCTTGCACAGCCGCCGCTAGCCGGAGGACATCGGCGGGCAATTCTTCAACCGGAACGGTGGCAACGCGTGGGGTAGTCGACATGGGTGCTTCTCCGAGGTAGTGATGCCCTGTGCCAAATGCACACGCTGCGCCGCACCAACGGGGGGAAACCGCGCAAATCTGCTTAACTGATTATAAGGAAACAACTTGCATTCGTTCAACAACTTGGCACGCGAGAACGGCACAACAGGACCGACGTTGCTCGAACGCCACGAGTGCCCTGGTCATTCGACGGAAATACTGGTAGAAGCCCACTTTACAACGATTCAAGCGATCATCCCGCATGTTGAAATTGAGCAACATTTCGGGCCATCGTATCTTCGGCTGCCGGCTGCTGGTCAATGCTTTTCCGCGGTACCAGTCTTGGGATCATTCTCACCGCTGCTTACATGGCGGGAGCGTCGAATTCTGCGATGGCGGACGCCGTAGAACCTGCCTTTCGTCAATCGTTCGATGGGCCCGAACTGGCTTGGGAGCTGGTAGACACTGGTACGCCGGCCAAGATTCTGCTCCACAATTGCCTCGCAGGCGGTGCCCGCGACCACGATGGCATCGAACGCGTGGCAGTTGCCGCGGGCCTGGGGCAATCGGCATTTTTGGCGTGCAAGACACCGCCGATCGCTACGCTCGATGAATTACAGGTTCGTCTGTGGGTGAAATCCAGTCGGCCGGATATCCAAGTGGCGGTCCGCGTTGTCCTGCCGCGGTCGCTCGATCCGCGGACTCAAAAGCCAGCCACCGCCATCGTCAAGGGAGCCCACTACGATCGCGTGGGGCACTGGCAAGAGCTGACCGTACACGACGTCCCCAAACTGCTGGCGGCCGAAGTGCGCGTGATGCGGACCACGGCGGGAACGAACATCGATTCGCGCGAGGCGTACGTTGACGCGGTGGTGCTTATTGTTCCGGGCGATCCAAATGGTGTGGAACTAGGCACGGACCAATTGGTCGTCGAAGGTGTGAAGCTTGATCCGACGCGAATTGGGAATGCCGCGGCCATGAACGCGAGCGGTACGAAATCGAGGAGAACGACCGAGGGCCAGCGGACAAACGTATCACTTCCTCCAACAGCACCTGTTGCGCCGTTGTCGAGCGCGAAAAACGGCAGCGAGCCTGTTGTGCGGATGCAGGGATTGCTGCTACTGGTCGATGGTCGGCCCTTCTTGCCGCGTGCCGTCGAATGGAACGGCGAGCCGCAATCGTTCTTAGTAGAGCGAGGATTCAATACCATAATGCTCGCTGCGCCACCTAGCACGGAACAGAGCGAAGAGGCAAAACGGCTTGGGCTCTGGTTTATAAGTGTTCCGCCTCGGCCCGATGCAATCATCAAGGATGGCCTAGGTGCCGACGGCGACCGCGTGTTGGCGTGGAATCTGGACGATGGCGCCATTGCCGCCGACCCAGATTATGCGATGCGTTGGGCGGCGGCCGTGCGTGATCGCGATCGTGTGTACGGTCGCCCCATTATTGGGGCCGTCGACTCAAGTTGGAAAACGGCTGGAAAAGTCGTGGATGTTTTGCTGGCTCAGCATCCTCGGGTGAGTTGCTTATCCGCTCGTGAATACGATGCCTGGCTGGCAGCGCGGCCTGCATTAGTGAAGCCCGGCACGCCGATCTGGGCCTCGATCAATTCGCAATTTGGCAAGGCAGTTCACAAACAGACAAACACGCTGGCACGCATCGACTCGCCCGCGCCGAATGTGGATTTCGATCACTTGGAAACGATTCTGCAAAGGGCATTCACCGGTCGCGTGCGCGGCATTGCATTTCAATCGAGTTCGTCGCTCGCGGCGAACGATGCCGCCACAAGAAGTCGGGCGGCCGGGCTGGAATTAATCAATCGACAGTTGCAGTTGATTGAGCCTTGGCTAGCCGGTGGCAAAGTCGTCAGCAAAGTAAGCTCGAGCGACGGAAAATACGCCGGTTTGGTTTTCTATGTCGATGGCGCGCGGCTAATGATCCCACTGGCGGCGGGTGATGAAAATCCGCCCGTCATCCCCCCCAAAAGCCGCTTGGCTGGCCAGGAAGCGTCGTTTCTCATTCCCGGAGTTCCCGAATCAAGTCAAGCGTATTTCGTGACTCCGGTGTCGATGGGCTCCTTAGCCACCGAACGTGTGGCAGGAGGCACGCGGCTGAAAGTGCCCACGCCGGACGCTGGTTTCGTAGTTATTACGGAAGATCCGCTTATCGTTCGCGCGTTGCGGCAGCGAATTGATCGCCAAGCAGCGGCGACGTTGCGACTCGAACGCGATAGCCTTGTCGCCACGACGCAAGCACTGGTTGCGACCGATCGACGCTTGGCCCAAGTGCGGGGCAAGGGGAGTACGACCTCAGTCGATACGGCTTCGATCAACGCTCGTCTTGCGCAACTGGATTCTCTTATTGGCGCGAACCAAGCCGAGCCTGCTCAATTGTTGCTCGCGAATCTCCAGGCTGGCGTCAATCGATCATTACGCGACGAGAAACAATCGGCGGGATTGGAGTCGGGACTCGAAAACAACGCGTTTGGATTACAGTTCGCCCATCTCGCAGATTTTCTGGCGTTGCAACAATCATTCGCCAATTTGCGGAGCGGCGAGAACTTGTTGACCGGCGGCGATTTCGAGAGTCTTGAGGAAATGACGCAAGCGGGTTGGAAGCACAATGTGCCGGCCGACGCGGAATCTGCGACCCACGTGCAATTGACGACAACGCAGCCTCAACATGGCACATACTGCCTAGAGCTTCAAGCAAGTGCACCGGCCGCTGGCCATTTTATGGACGTTGCCGAACCGCGCGTGTGGGTCGTTTCGCCAGCTGTGCCGGTGGATGCAGCGGGCAAGGTCGAGATATCGGGTTGGGTGAAGGTGGATCAGCCATTTACTACGCCAGGTGAGGGACTGACGATCATCGATTCGCTCGGTGGTCCGGAATTATCAATCGTGGCCGGCAAAACTTCGGATTGGCAGTTGTTTCGCATGATGCGGGCGGTATCCGAGCCTACCTCCGTGCAGATCACGTTTGCGCTCACGGGCACCGGCACGGCACAAGTCGACGCGGTAATGGTCCGCACATTGCAGCAGCCGATTGCCCGTCGTCTGCCACCGGTGAACGCACAATCACAACAGAAAAGTGCGGCACACGCGGACTTGCCAGGCCCTGTCTTGGAACTGCCGCGGACGCGATAATATCGAGACCGTATGACTCCGCGCCGCGTCTTTCTTGATTCCTATCATGCATTCGACGACTGCAAAACTCCGTGTCGATGTCGAGCGAATTTGGCGCGCGGGTGTGGCGGCCGTGCTGCCCGAGCGGCTGATTCCCGAGCATGTGCAAGTCGACGGCGACCGACTCGTCATTTGTGATGACGAGTATGATCTGCGGCGAATTCGGCGGATCGCAATTGTCGGCGCTGGCAAAGCGGCGGGCGCAATGGGCATTGCTCTGGAACAAGTGCTGGGGCCGCAGTTGCTGGCGGAGAAGGACGTCCATGGTTGGATCAACGTGCCGGCCGACTGCGTATTGCCTGCGCAGCGGATTCGCTTGCATGCCGCGAGACCGGCTGGCATGAACGAGCCTCGCCCGGAGGGCGTCGAAGGCACACGTCGCATTCTCGAAATCGTCGAAAAACTCATCGCCGATGATCTCTGCATTTGTGTGCTGACCGGCGGCGGATCAGCCCTTCTGCCGGCGCCAGTGCCAGAAATATCTCTGGCCGAGAAGCTGCAATTGACGAAGTTACTCAGTGCGGCCGGGGCCAACATCGAGCAACTCAATACCGTTCGCAGCCAGGTGAGTTCGGTGAAGTGCGGTGGTTTGGCACGCCAGTGTCGGGCAGGGCAACTCGTGACGTTGTTGATCTCCGACGTGCTGGGCGATCGGCTCGATATCATCGCTTCGGGCCCGACCGTTGAGAGCAAGGCCACGGCGGCGGATGCCCTGCAAGTGCTCGCCGACCTCCGTTTAACCCACGAACTAGCGGTTCGCGGCGTGGTGGACTACCTGCGTCAGCGCTCTCCCACCAAAAACAAGTGCGATCAGCCTGTGCCGACGCGAGCACGCCATTCACCTCACTATGTTCTTGGTAACAACGCAGCTGCTGTCGACGCCGCTGGAGTGGAGGCGGAGCGGCTCGGCTATTCACACGCGATGACCTCGGCGACGAAAGCCGAAGGCGCCGCGGAAGATGTCGGCCGCCACTTGGCGAAAATGGCGGTGAAAATGCGCGATGAACCAGGGCCCGATTGTTTGATTTCTGGCGGCGAGCCCACGGTCACCCTGGTAGAAGAGAGCCGGCGTGGTCGCGGTGGCCGCAATCAACAGCTTTGCTTGGCAGTGCTGGAAGAACTCGGAGACTGTCACGGCATTGCATTCTTGTCGGCCGGCACCGATGGCGAGGATGGCCCAACCAATGCCGCCGGAGCGATTGTTACCGAGTCAGTGATGCAGTTATCCAAATTGCAGCAGTTGGAACCGCACGACTTTCTCGAACAGAACGACGCCTACACGTTTTTTCAGAAAACGGGTGGCCTGTTCTTCACCGGCCCAACGCACACCAATGTTTGTGACCTGCGCGTGATTGCGGTTGCCCGGCGCTAATCCACGATTGTCATGCGCGGGTCTCCCGACACGACAACTGGCTCGCGTGGCATCAAGTACACTCCGCTCTCGGTCCGAAGCTCGCAGCGCAAGCAAGAGCAGCAGGGCCGTCGCCCAAGAGCCTTTGCTTGCGCTGCGGGCTTCAATCGACTCTGTTGAGCGTGAGTCTCCCGGCCCCGCACTTGCCTTGACTAAAGGCCTCTCATCCTGCCGAGTTAACACTTGGCCGCCGACGTTCGCCGCTTTGGGCGCAGTCAAGAAAACTGACTTGACCGGACAAAGCTACCACAGTTGAATGAAAGTAGTGAACGGTTCCATTGAGCCTGGTATTCACGGACATAGAACATGACCCAGATCGAAGCAATTCAAGCAGAAATTGAATCCCTTTCGAGCGAAGACTTCGCCCGGCTGCGAACTTGGATTGCCGAACGCGATTGGCAGAACTGGGACCGACAAATCGAGGAAGACTCCGCCGCCGGCAAGCTGGACTTCTTGCGGGAAGAAGCGGAAGCAGCGAAGCAACAAGGGACGTTACGAGAACTTTAAGTGCATCGCACGACGCCTCAATTTTGGAAGCGTTGCGATACGCTGCCTAAAGAAGTTCAGCAGCTGGCCCGCAAGAACTTCGAACTCCTCAAGCAAGATTCCGGGCACCCGTCGTTACATTTCAAGCAGCTCGGCAATCACTGGTCAGCACGAGTGGGGCTCAACCACCGCGCGCTTGCCATGCAAGACGGTGCCGACTTTGTGTGGGTATGGATCGGCACCCATGCAGAATATGACAAGCTGATAAAGTAGCCCAGCGCTAATCCCACCACCATTGGTCCGGCCTAAGCTTCGAGAGATCGATGGCCGAGCGAGCCTGCTTGACGGTCGACTTTTCGTCCTGCAGCAGATTAGTTGGATCGACGGCTTCGGTCGGCCGCATTTGCACGCCGCCGCCGATCGGCGTCACGAGCGTGGCGCCCTTCCAGATGCTGTTCACCGCCGACTCAACCTGTTGCGGCGGGTTGAGAGTTTCCACGGCGAACGCCTTCTCATCGTTGAAGGTTTCTGGCTTCCACTTCGCCAGGTCGTAGTAGTCCTGGTTTTGAATAAACGCCGCGGCCACAGCTAGGTCGATGCAATTACGCAGTTGGGCGTATACCGGAGCCTGCTCGGCCAGTTTCGGGTAGACCTTGGTGAACGCCTTCACAAACGAATCGCTGGCCCGGTTCACGTGGCTCGTGCTCGAGCGCTTGCCATCTTTGCCGACGACTTCGTTTTCGCCGACGAGTTTCACGCCCTCGCCGACCATCTCCATGGCCAGGGCGTCTTCGCTCACTTTCACGCATTGATAGTTCGGAACGAAATACCATCGCTGCAACGCGTTGCTGGCCACTTGCGAGGGATTGGCCCGATCCACGTAGCTCGTGAGATGTACTGGTGGTACCTCCAGGCCAATGCCGATGAGCTTCATCCGATAATCGGCCTCCACCATCACCTGGGCAAAATGGGTCTTCGGCGAAATGCCACCCACCGTAATGACCTGCATGCCAAGCCGTTCGCGCAATCCATTCACAATGAACTGATCCTGCCCTGGGTTCTTGCGCGGGTCGCCAATGCGGCCGCCAAGTTCGTGCAGGAATTCGTGCATGCGCGAAAGACCTTCCTCGGTCGGATCGATCGAGCAGTAGATAAACGGCTTCTTGTTATCCTTGCCGGGCGGGAACGCGCGCAGCGCGACGACCAAATCTTGTAGCTCGATGACGGGGCGTCCCGAATCGATCCCTTGCATTCGCCCCGAGGGCGCTTGTCCCCAGGCTTCCGCCGGACCGGCAATCACGACATCGCCGGACTCGGGATAACAGAACACATACTGCACGCGCGTCAGGCCCGCGAGGTTCTTCATTGTGTCATCAATGCCCTTACCATCGGCAAGCCGCTGTTTCATCACGCGCTCAAGCCGAGTGAGCGACACTTTGCGAAGTTTGCTTTTCGTGGCGACTTCGCGGTCGAGTTTGAGCAGGGCCTCCTGGACACGTTGTTTGGCCAATTCGCCCGTTGGGTCGTTCGCCATTACGCGATGCAGTACACCATCGGCATCCACAGCCACACCGGATGTGGCACCGCCACCGATCGTGTTACCGCCGCCGCCCGTTCCGCCGCCGTCAGTCTGGGCCCACGCGGAGTTGTGCACAAGCGCGAGGCTACCGAGGCAGAGCACGACCGTCCGCAAGAAGCGGCCGCAGATCAGCGGTGAGATGTGGGAATAACGACCATACCGAGCCATGGCAAACCTCGTGTGCAGCAGTTGGGCAATGTTCCGTGCGGAGCACGACCAGAGGGCCGCCCGAATCAAGGGAATCTCCGCTCTATTTATGCTAATCCCCGCGATTTGCCAAAGCAAGAAATTATGGAGCACGGACTGGGCCGCAGGTTGATTTGCTGGCTCTGTAACGCGCGACTGTGATGAGCCGATTTCGCGAGAATTGCGCCCCTTTTACTCAGATGCGTGCAAATTCAATTTGGGAGTGCCTGCGGGCGACTGTTGCTCGAAAAGACCCCGCTCAGCCGGCAAAATCGGCAAAATCGAACCACCATGATGCGAAAACTCACCTACCGGTGTCGCGTTTTGCCAACATTTGGCCTTGGCAGGCGGTACGTTTTAACAGGCTGGTCGATTGCGCGCCGAGCTAACGCGGACTAGGCAGGCGAAATTGCCGCCGCGTGGCTCGGGCGCGCAATCCCGTTTTATCCCGACGATATTGCTGGGAGAGGCTTTTTCGCGAAGGTTCATCCCGTTTGGTTTGCGGCTCCGCTGTCAATGGTTCGTACTTCAACATGGCGAAGACTGCTGTTGATTCTGGCCATCGCGGTCGGGATGGTCGCCGTGGCTGGCTGCGCGACTTGGCAAGGCCCCAGGATCGATCCCACCGGTGAAAGCCTCTTCGTTTGGCCGGGCGAACCGACACCAGTAGCCGTTGCTCCACCGGTAATTGCTCCCGCTCCGGTGGCGGGTGCGCCGCTCGCTATCGCCGGCGCACCGACGACCATTGCGGCTCCGCCACCTGGGATGGTGGCCGTACCCACGGCTCCAGTTGCCGCGGTGCAACCATTGGCACCGATGGTCCCCTCGACGCCTTTCGGGAATGTCGTGGCGCCGCCCGTTTACTCCGACCCGCCGGGCACTGTTCCAACAACACCGCTGGTTGGTCCGGCTCCCGGCGTGCCAACCGCAGCACCAACGTTGCCTGCACCACCGGCAATTGGGCCACCGATAGCCGCCGCTCCCGCGGCAACGGTTCCGTTACCGCCGCCCCCCGGAATCGCCCCCGTGTTGCCTCACGCGCCCCTCGCCGCGCCGGGCCGGCCGTTCCTGTGTGCATCGCCCGTTGGTTTGGTCGCGCCGGTGGGTGCCGAGATGGTCGTGAAGGCCAGCGTGGTCACGCCGAATCGGCAGGCAGTGGCAGGCGAGCGCATCGACTGGTCCATCGCCCGCGATGGCGTCGGCCTGTTCACCGACCGCGACATGCGCAACGGCTGGGCGACGTTCTGGGGACTCTACGATGGGCCGCAGCTTATTGACAACTGGTCTGCCACCACGGTCGCCGCCACCACGCCGACGACGCTCAACGCCGAAACGCCCGACCCGAACGACGATATCCCGATCTACAACGGCGAATCGTGGGTCACGCTCACGTCGCCCGTCGAAGGCACGAGTGTGGTCACGGCCTTCGCTCCAGCGTATGCCGAATTCAACCAGGCCACTTCGACCATTTACTGGGTCGATGCCCAATGGGTGATTGCACCGCCGGCCGTGGTGCCGATGGGCCGCCCCTACACGCTCACCGCAACCGTCATGCGTAAGACCGATGGCACGCCGCTCGTCGGTTGGCTCGTGAAGTACGAAGTCTCGGCCGGGGCCGGAATCGGCTACGAAGGGGGCAACACAGTCGAAGCGACAACCGACGGGGCAGGGCGGGCGAGTGTGGAACTTAACCCGAAAGACGCGGGCGGCGGCACGACGAACGTCCGTGTAACGGTTATCCGTCCGCAAAATGTTGGGCCGGCCGTCATGCCGCGGCTGCAACTCGGCGGCGGAGTAACGACGATCACCTGGGCGCCAGCGGCCGTGCCCGCTGCTCCAGCACCGAGCCTGCCCGCTGCTCCCGCCGCTCCCATCACAATCCCCGCACCGCCCGCCACAACGCCGCCCACGCAGCCCCCAGCGCCGAGCCAACCACCCGCACAACCTCCGCCGCTGGCCGTCACAGGCAAGCCGCGGCTGGAAGCAGTCATGCGCCGCACCAGTAGCGAGCAGGTTTCGGTTGGGGAATTCGCGTCGTTCGAACTCACGGTGACGAATCGCGGCGATGGCGTTGCAAAGAACATTCGCATCGAAGACCATTTTGATCGCGGCCTGCGGCACCCGAATGCCAAGCCAGGTGAGTATGCGGTTGTTTACTCGGCGATGCGTGATCTGCAACCGAATGAATCGCAATCGGTGCCGCTCACGTTCCAAGTCGTCGACGGCGAAATGCAGTGCCACGAAGCCGTTGTTTCGGCCGATGGCGCGGACTCGGTAACGCAGAAGGGCTGTGTGACCGCCCGACGCGCGGTGTTGGAAGTCACCGTCAACGTGCCGCGCCGTGCGACGGTGGGCGAGGTCGTCGAATTCAACGCGGTCGTCAAGAACGTGGGCGATGTTCCGGCGACGAACATTGAAGTCGTCGTGCAGTGCGATCAGGCTATTGAGCCTACGATGGCCGAACGTGGTCATCAGCAACTTGCGAACAACTCGATCCTGTTAAAGATCGATCGTTTGCTGGCTGGTGAGAAACGCGTTATCGGCATGCAGGGCCGCGGGCGCACGGCAAGTAATCGTGCGTGCGTGCGTGCCAATGTAACGGCCGACGGCGGCGTGAATCCCGTCGATGAAAAGTGCTTTGAAATTCTACCGCCCATGACGCCAGGGCAATCACCCGCCACGAGCGGCACGCCTACCACCGCTGGCCTGCAGCTTACCGTGACAACCAATAAGAATTCGGCGCGCGTTAACGAGAAACAGCTCATTGCAATTACCGTGGCGAACACCGGCCAGCAAGCGGAGCAGAACGTCGCCACGCGGGCCTTCATTCCGCTCGAATTCACGATTGATGCCACGCAGACTCAGCCGCAAGGTGAAGTGCAGGTGCTCAATAACGAAGTCCGCTTCACGCCACTGGCGGAACTGCCCGCCGGCCAGCAGAAGCAATATCTGATCCCCGTGACACCGAACCGCGTGGGCCGCGTGCAGGTGCACGGCGAAATCACGTCGACCACCGTGAAGCCGCCAAAGACGGTCGATTCCGACCCAATCGATATCGTCGGTGCCGCACCGTAAATGGCACGTTGAGTACTGCGGGCACCGCCCACCATTTCCAGCGCGCCTCAGCGTGGCATGCTTTCCCGCGCGAGCGGGTAAGCATGTTGTGCGTCCGCGGGAACATGCTCACGCCGCTCCCGCGGTGAGAGCATGCCACCCTTGACCGGGTAGGGTGGGCACCGCCCACCAGTGAATCCTACAATGGCATCATGCCGCGCTTTGTACTTCTATATCACCACTGCCCTCCCGACTATCCGCGCTCGTCCCACTGGGACTTCATGCTCGAAGCGGGCGATGTGCTGCGCACCTGGGCGCTGCGGCAACTTCCGTGTAGTTGGCAGGAGGCGCACCACGCGACACAGCAAGTCAACGCCGCTTGTCCGCCGATCTCTGATGCCAATACCGTTGCAGCGGAACATTTGGCCGACCACCGCCGCGAGTATCTGGAATTCGCAGGCGAACTCAGCGGCAACCGCGGGTACGTCACGCGCATTGCGGCTGGTACGTATGAGATGCCGCACGATTCGCCCACGGAATGCCGCGTGCTGCTCGACGGCGACCGAATTCAAGGAAACGTTAAACTGACACTCGCTGATGCAACTAATGAGAAATGGATCATCAGCGGCACGTCGCCTATATAGCCGACCCGTCTCGGGTCGGCGAGTGGCATGTTTTCGCGCTAGGGCGAATTAGCACGCTTGCCACACCCGGCCGAGACGGCCGGGCTATCGAATCTCCATGCCGCTATCGTCCACCGGCTTTTCTGCCGAGAGCGGCGCGTGGGGTTGCTGCGTATTGGGCACGTTGCGAATCTTTTCGGTATGCCCGGCAACATATAATTGGCCGGCGTCCAACTGCACGTCATCGACATAGAGCGAATCCAATTCATGCAGATCGACCAGTGCCACCGGCTTGCCTTGATCGCGCGTCCAACGAATCGGCAACTTGAGATTGCGGCAGGCGCTCGCCAGTTCGTCGGCGAACTGCAGCGCCGGCAATGGCAAGGCACCCGCCCGCACCGAATCAAGTCGAATCGCTACGTTACCATCCTCTGTCATCGAAACATGGGCAGCCGCTGACACCACCATATCGATACCGTTCGCCTTGGTGCGGAACCCCAGTGTCAGTACGCCTGGCGTAATTGCGACGCGTGGGTCGCGAATGTTAGGCGGCAGTTGCGTACCCGAGAACTCGACGAGCTGCGTGGCCAGCCAACCGTTGATTTGCTCGGCCGTGAACAGCGCCTGCCAGCGGCCGACTTGTTTGGCATCGCTGTAGAGTGCGGTGGCCCGGCTTTCCAGCTCGCGGCCGCCGCGTTCGAGAACTTCCGGTTGGATTCGCAGCGCCTGTGCGTAGAACGGTTGCACCTGTTGCACAGAGTAGTAGGCGACACCCAGCGCCATGGCCAACAAGCCGACAACCACTGCCACAGCCACCGCAGCGATCCGAAGCTTGCGCGTCATGAGAAGCGATTCCAAAGGAGTCCGCAAGAAAAGTGGGCGTGGGAATGGTATGGAGGCGTTTTCGCCCAGTCAATGCAAATTGCGCACAGCCATACCAGCAGCGACATCGATTCGATAAGGACTTCTAATTTTGCATCGCCGTCAAGTGCTTAGCGCACGAATAACGTAGTCGGCCTATACTCCGTGGTTTAACATCCATCGGCATGACCGATTGCAGTGTCACTGCGATCTGGGGACGACCGCTACCAGCAATCGCGGCTATGCAATATTCCTCGGCCGGAAGCCGCGATTGCAGCAGCCTACTCGTGGGCGGTGCCGGCGGCTTCGGCGGCGAGGCGTTGGCGCTCGGCGATTTTGGCGAACGGGTAGTAGACGGCCATCGCCAGGAAAATCGAAACGACGCCCCAAACGGCGGCGCGCCAATCGCCGCCGGTGACAAGATAATGGCCAATAATGGGCGGCGTCGTCCAGGGGACGTTCACGAACGGCCGCTGAATGATGTGCCAGTTCATCAGCAAAAAACTGCACGTCGTGAGCAGCAGGGCGTTGAGCACGTAGGGAATCATGAAGATTGGGTTCAGCACGATCGGCATGCCGAAGAAGATCGGTTCGTTGATCTGAAAAATCTGCGTGGGAATCGACAGACGGGCGACTTTGCGGTAGCCGGGTTCTTTCGAGTTGATCAGCGTGAGGGCGAGGCCGAGCGTGGCCCCCGTGCCGCCGACATTAACAAACGTCGTGAAGAAGCCGTTCGCGGTGACGTACGGCATCGGGTCGCCATGCGAAACGGCATCGACATTCACTGCCAGATATTGCAGGAAGATCGGGGCGACGATGGCGTCCATCGCGTTGTCGCCGTTGATGCCGACGGACCACAGCATTGTCACCATGAAAGCATAGACGAGAATGCCGGGGAGCGTGTTGAGGGCAAACACGAGCGGCGAAAATACGGTCTGCACGATGTGGTTAATGTCGATGCCCAGAACAAAGCGTATCACCCAGAACACGATGACCAGAAACGCTAGCGGCACGAGCGAGAGAAACGACTCGTAGACCATCGGCGGGACGCTTTCCGGCAGGCGAATCACGAGGTTGGCGTCGTTGAAGAACTTCTGCACGCGGACGGCGATGATCGCGATCACGATGGCCGTGAAAAGGCCGGCGGAACCGAGGCCTTCGACGGAGAGGTAGAAGTCGGTCTTGGTAAGGGATGCCTTTTCGAGCGTGGAGAGTTTCGCGGCGTCGAGTTCGACTTGGCCGGCGTCTTCGAGCTTGCCACGGTCATCGGTCGAGAGTTTACCGAGGTCGGTCGGCGCCAGATCGATCGAATAGCTGGGGTGCAAGTTGATTTGCACCATCAAGAAAACAAGCGTCGCCATGGCGGCACTGACGATCGCTTCCTGATTGAGCAGCTTGCCGAGTTCGTAGCCGAGTGCGAAACACACAAAGACCGAGAGCAGGCCGAACGTGGCGTGAACGGGAATTTGGAGCAGGCCGGAATAGGGCTTCACGATTTCCTGCCACCAAGGAAGGGGGAATTGCGAGAAAATCATGAACAGGCCGCCGATGATCGTGAGCGGCACCACCGCCACCATGCCGGCCCGAATGGCCGACATGTACGTGTTCTCGCTCAGTGCTGTGAGCGGCGGCACGATGTACTTGTTCAAAAACCCGTTGGCTTGTTCCACGACATGTCCTTTCGGAGTTAGGCTCAAACCATCATAATTCGACGACGGGAGAGTTGCCCAGGTGGCATCGGGGGGCTTGGGACTAGGGGCTGGGGGCTAGGAAAGCGAAAGACGCTCGCGGTTGAGCGGTTTCGGCATTAAGGTCGGCCTAGCCAATGTTTTGGGGAACACTATACCACGCGGGTGCGACCGATTCGTTTAACCCGGAGCCAGCGGCGACGGAGGCATTTTGTGTACAACGCCGTCGCCGTTGGCTCCGGGTTAAACGACCCGAAGCGGTTCGTTCTCCATGCGGTCATCCGTAATACCGATTAGTGTTGATTAGCGAAGATTAGCGTTCTTTTCCTCAACTTTGAAAATGTCGAAGGTCATTTCAATGGGTGAATTGGCGTTATTAGGCGGTGAGAAAGCGTGCGACTTTGGTTGGCCAATATGGCCCGTTCATGATGCAGCGGAAGAGTCGCTGCTGCTCGAGGTATTGCGGTCGGGCCAGTGGTGGTACGGCGAGAAAGTGCGGCAGTTCGAACGGGAATACGCCGCCTTTCAAGGGGCGGCTTACGGCGTTAGCTGCACGAACGGCACGACGGCCATCGAAATGGGGCTGCGGGCGCTCGGCGTGGTGCCAGGCGACGAAGTGATCGTGCCGCCATATACGTTCATCGCCACGGCGAGTGCGGTGGTGACGATCGGGGCCGTGCCGGTGTTTGCCGATATCGAGCCCGATACGTTGTGCCTCGATCCGGCCGATGTCGAGCGGAAAATCACGCCGCGAACGCGGGCCGTCATTCCGGTGCATGTGAGCGGGCGATTCGCCGACATGGCGCGAATTAACGAACTGGCCAAGAAGCACAAACTGGCGGTTATGGAAGACGCGGCGCACGCGTGGGGAAGCATAGGCACGCAAGGCGGCGCGGGCACGCTGGGGCGCTGCGGCACGTTCAGCTTTCAAGTGTCGAAGAACATTACGGCCGGCGAGGGCGGCATCCTCGTCACCAACGAAAAAGAGCTGGCGGATTTGTGTCGCAGCTTTTCCCACTGCGGGCGGACCGAAGGCTCGGCATGGTACGACCACAACAACCTCGGCAGCAATTTGCGGATCACCGAGTTTCAAGCGGCGGTGCTGCTTGCCCAGCTTGCGCGGATGGAAGATCACATCGCCCGCCGCGAACGTAGTGCGGCGGTGTTGGATCAGGCACTCGCCGACTTGCCGGCGATTTATTTGCTCAGGCAGGCTCCCGAAATGACGCGACGCAGTTACCACATGTACATTTTCCGGTTGCGCGAGACGGAATTGGGGATCTCGCGCAGCCTGTTCATCGAGGCGCTGCAGGCGGAGGGCGTACCGGCATCGGAGGGTTGGTATCGGCCGCTGTATCGCAACGGCGTGTTTGCGAACGCCCACATCGGGCCGCCGCATGGGATTCGCTCGCCGCTCGCGGGACGCGGGGTGGATTATCGCGACGTGTCGTGCCCCGTGTGCGAGCAGGTGTGCCGCGATACGGTGTGGATTCCGCAAAATGTGCTGCTGGCCGAGGAGTCGCAGATTCGCAAGCTGGGCGATGCGATCCGCAAAGTGGTGGCGGGTGCGGCCGAACTTGGTCGGAAGGCGTGAGGCCGTGTAATGCTTGCTCCCGATTTTCTAGGCGGCGTCGTTGAGGGATTCTACGGCCAGGCGTGGACCCATGAGCAGCGGTTGCACCTGTTCGAACGCATGGCCGCCGTCGGTCTCAACACGTACTTCTACGCGCCGAAGAACGACTTGAAGCACCGCACGCTGTGGCGAGAGCCGTACACGGACGCTGAGTTGCGGCCGCTGGGCGACCTGGTGCGGGCGTGCAGTGAGCGCGGCATCAATTTCATTTACGGTTTGAGTCCGGGGCTGGATATTCACTTTTCGGATGCGGCGGAGCGGGAACGCATCGAAACACGATTCCGCCAGATGCAGCAATTGGGTGTGCGGCATTTTGCGTTGCTGTTCGATGACCTACCAGGGAATTTGAGCGAAGCGGATCGGCAGGCCTATCCAACGTTGGCGGCGGCGCAGTGTGATGTAACGAACGCAATTCACGGCTGGTGGCGGGAGCAGGAGGCTGGGGCCCGATTTCTATTCTGTCCGACGCCGTATTGCGATCGGATGGATGGCACGCAGTTGGGAGGCGAAGGTTACCTTGACACAGTCGGCGAGTTGCTACATGCGGAAATCGATGTACTGTGGACCGGGCCGGAAATTGTTTCGACGGAAATACCCGTCGACTCGATCGAACGACTCACGCAGCGGCTGCGCCGGCGGCCGGTGATTTGGGACAATCTGTTTGCCGATGATTACGACTTCAGCCGGTGCTTCTGTGGGCCGTACTCGGGGCGGCCGCTGGAACTGCGGCAGGCGCTGCGCGGGATCCTCATCAACCCGAACAATGAGTATCCACTGAACTTCGTGCCACTGCGGACGTTTGCCGAGTACTTGCACGCGGAAGGCGAATGGCGGCCGCGTGAACGGTATTTGAAGGCGGTGGCCGACTGGTTGCCGAGTTACAAAACGGTGATACAGCCGTTGGCACTTGAAGACCTAACTCTGCTGTGCGACTGCTTCTACCTGCCCCGTCAGGAGGGGCCCGAGGCCGCGGCGTTCCTGGCGCTCGTCGAGCGGTTGCTGGCGGAGCCGGTGGATCAGCGGGGCACCGATTACGAGCGATTTGTGGCTCTTAATTCACAGGTGCAAGCGCTATTTGAGCGGCTGACGGAGCTCAACGACCGCGAGCTATTCAATGCCTGGAGCCGGCGGGCGTGGGAACTGAAGGAAGAGCTACAGGTCTTGGCGATGGTTCTCGCGGGCAAGAAAGCAGGTTACGATATTGAGAAGCCCGGGATGCTGGATCAGCATCACTCCGGGATTTTTCGCAGAGGTTTTTTGACGCGGCTCAAACAATTCGTCGTGCTCGATTCGAATGGGGCCGTTCGCGTGCGGCCCCGACCTTAGGAGACAAGGGACGCGGCGGTTTCAACAACAGAGAGAAAAATTATGGGCGCGGTGATTCGCGATTTTCGGCCGGGCGATGAAGCGGCCGCTTATTACGTGTGCTTGAAGACTGGCAACATGGGGGCCGACGGCGAGCCGTTTTATCGGGAAGACCCAGACGCGCTCGGTCGCATTTTCACCGGGCCGTATCTAAAGTTCGAACCGACGCTCGCCCTCATGCTCGAAGATGAACAAGGCGTGGGCGGTTACGCCCTCGCAGCGCTCGATTCCAAGAACTTTTATCATCGCTACGAAACTGAGTGGCGGCCACAGTTGTGTGCGGAGTTTCCGGAGCCGAAGGGAGCACCGTCGAGTTGGACGCGCGTGCAGGCCATTCACTACTTATACCACCACCCCGATTATTATTGCCCCGAGCCGTATGATGTGTATCCGGCCCATTTGCACATCGACCTGATGGAGCGGTTCCATCGCCAGGGTTTCGGCAGCAAGATGATGATTGAACTGATGAATCGGTTGCGGGCCAAGGGCGCGCCGGGCGTGCATCTGGGCATGGCGGCCAGCAATAACCGGGCACATCAGTTTTATTTGTCGTTGGGATTTGCGGATCTTTGTCGCCAGGGAACGGGTGACGATGAAACAATTTACATGGGCAAACGGTTGGATGATTAAGTAGGTTGGGCATTTCCCACCACCGCTATACTTCTCGCGGTCAGGGCTGATACGTTTTTGTTTAACCCGGAGCCAACGGCGAAGGAAGCGTTTTGCACACAACACCGTCGCCGCTGGCTCCGGGTTAAACGATTCAGTCGCACCCGGACGCGAAAAACTCCATTTTCAAACACAACAGTTTTGGTGGGCAATGCCCACCCTATATGGATACCGGGAGACCACACCTATGAAGATTCGCGTTCTAGTTGCGTCGGTTTGTTTGATTGCTCTTGCGGGCATGTTGGCGGGCACTTCCCTCGTGGCGGCGGAAGCAAATGCTCCGAAGAAGATTCTGTTTTTGGCCGGCACGCCGAGTCATGGCTACGGAGCGCATGAGCATTTGGCCGGGTGTACGCTGCTCGCCAAGTCGCTAAATGATTCGGGATTGCCCGTGCACGCCGAGGTGCATCACTACGGTTGGCCGGAGGATGCGAAACTTTTCGACGGCGTCGATTGTGTGGTAATGTATTGCGACGGCGGCGAGGGCCACATGGTCATGAAGCATCTCGCGCAGATGGACGAGCTGGCCAAAAAAGGAGTGGGCATCGTGTGCCTGCATTACGCGGTGGAGATTCCCAAGGGCGAACCGGGCGATCGGCTGCTGGATTGGATCGGCGGCTACTTCGAGACGAACTGGTCGGTGAACCCCGATTGGAAAGGCAAGTTCACCAACTTGCCGAAGCACCCGATCACGAATGGCGTCGAGCCGTTTGAGATTGTCGACGAATGGTACTATCACATGCGGTTTCCGCAGGGGATGAAAGGCGTCACGCCAATTTTGACCGACGTGCCGTCGATGGAAACACTGTCGCGGCCGGATGGTACGCACAGCGGCAACCCGTACGTGCGTGCCGCCGTTGCCAAAAAGGAGCCGCAACACCTTGCCTGGGCGTGTGAACGCGAGGACGGTGGCCGCGGCTTTGGCTTCACTGGCGGACATTATCACTGGAACTGGGCCGACCCCAACTTCCGCAAGCTCGTGCTGAACGCGATTGTGTGGTGCGCCAAAGCGGATGTGCCGGCCGGCGGCGTGAGCGATGCGCCGAAGACGCTCGCGGAACTGGAAGCCAATCAGGATGAGAAGCAACCACAGGACTTCGATCGCGAGGCGATTCGCAAGGAGTTCCACTTGCCGCCGGACGCGAAGTAAGAATTTTCTCACGCAGAGGCGCGGAGGGCGCGGAGAAATTAGTCGTGGACTTGCGTGTCTCTGCCGTCTCCGCGCCTCTGCGTGAGATATACATTCAGTTTCAAGTACGCTAATCTTCACTTATCAACGCTAATTTTCATTAGTTAAGATTAGTGGTGATTAGTGTTCGCAGTGAATTCTTGCCGCGGATTTCGCGGATGAGCGCAGATGAATACTAACATTCGGTTCGTCGGATTGGTCTCTAGTACACTGCTGGTCGTTTTTGCAGCAGCTGCGAGTTGGGCAGGCGAGCCCAAGCCCGCCCCGCGGCCGAATGTCGTGGTGATTGTCGCGGATGATTTGGGCTGGTCGGATTTGGGGTGCTACGGCGCCGACCTGCACGAAACGCCGAATTTGGATCGGCTGGCGTCCCAAAGCGCGCGGTTCACCGATGCGTACGCGGCCTCGATTTGTTCGCCCACGCGGGCGTGCTTGCTCACCGGCAAGCATTATGCCCGGTTGAACATGACGATTTGGCGCGAAGGGGCGTTCTCCACGCCGCACGATAAGAAACTTGTGCCGCCGCCGTCGATCTCGAACTTGCCGTACAGCGAAGTGACGTTGGCGGAGGTGTTCCATGCGGCCGGTTACCTGACGGCGATCGTCGGCAAGTGGCACCTGGGCGATGCGCCCTATTATCCCGAAACACAGGGTTTCGATATCAACATCGGCGGCACGCTGTGGGGAGCGCCGCCAACGTATTTCTATCCGTATCTCGGTACCGGTCGCGAACCGGGCGCCTTCCGCTATGTGCCGCAACTCACCGGCGGCAAGCCGGGCGAGTATCTCACCGACCGGCTGACCGACGAGGCGATCAAGGTGATCGATCGGGCGGGCGACCGGCCATTTTTCTTGTACCTCGCCCATCATGCCGTGCACACGCCGATCGAGGCGAAGCCGGCGGCGGTGGCGAAGTACGAGAAGAAATTGCGGCCGGCGCTGCATCACCAGAATGCGAAGTACGCGGCGATGGTCGAGAGCTTGGACGACAGCGTGGGTCGCGTGCTCGAGCGGCTCGAACGGGGCCGACTGGCCGAGCGGACGATCGTGCTCTTCGTTTCCGATAACGGCGGCTACACGATAAAGTACAAGGACCAGCAGGTGACCGATAACTTCCCGCTGCGGTCGGGCAAGGGGTCGCTCTACGAAGGCGGCGTGCGCGTGCCGCTGATGGTCCGGGCGCCAGGCCACACGGCCGCTGGCGGTGTGTGCCATGAGCCGGTGTACGTGGGCGATATTTTCCCGACGCTGGTGGAACTGACGGGTGTGCCGGATGATAAAGAGCGCAAGGACAAGCTAGATGGCGTGAGTCTGGCCACTCTCGTCAAGGAGCCGTCAGCAACGCTCAAGCGCGACGCGTTGTATTTCCATTATCCGCACTACTACCCGACGACGACGCCAGCAAGCGCGATTCGGGCCGGCGATTGGAAGCTCATCGAATACTACGAAGACAATCACGCCGAGCTCTACAACCTCCACGACGATTTGGGCGAGGCCCACGATCTAGCGGCGCAGCAGCCAGAGAAGGTGAAAGAACTGCGGGCGAAACTCGAGGAATGGAAGCGCGACGTAAAGGCGAAGGTGCCGAAACCGAACCCGGATTTCAAGGCAGCTTCGGAAAGCGGCAAATAGTGATGTGCGGCAATGATGCGCGCCGTTTTGCACGACCGCCCTCACCAAACGCCGTTTCTTCCGCCATATCGGCGCTTATCTGCGCCATCTGCGGACAAAACAATTCCGCGACTCTAGCTTGCTCGCTCAACTACTTCGGCTGCGTTTGTTTCGGTTCTCGCTGCTTCTCGCGCCAACGCGGGTATTCGCTTTGAATGAGTGGCAGCGGCCAGTTGCCGTACCAGAGGGTGCCGGTGCGGCGTTCGCGGTCGATTTCGGCGAATGTGTAGCGTTTGATGCCGTCGCGGCTGGCGAAGATCGGGCGGTCGGTGCCGATTTCATAGTGGCGAGCCCACAGCGGCGGGGCGTTCGGGTCGGCGACGACGACCGTGTCGAAGTCCGCCGTGTGGCGTTCAAACGTTTCGGTTTTTGCCGGCACGCGTTCGACACGGATGCCACTGAGCTGCGTCTTGCGGAGCCAAGCGACCGCATCATCCATGGCTTTCACCACGCGCTCATCGGGCGAGTCGAGCCGCATCAAAAAGCGGACGATTTCGGTCGTGTCTTGCGGGCAGCACGAGGCCAGTTCGAACGTGCGGGCACTGGCGGCCTCGAACGTCTTTTCATCATGCTGCTGGCACCAGCCAGTGCGGCCGGTGGGCGTTTTTATCTGGCAATTGAGAATACATTCGACGGCCCGGCCAATCGCCTGGCGGGCCCGGTCGCGGCGATCGGTATCGAGCCACTGCCACTGTGGTGCGCCGTCGGCGGCGTCCTTCAGCACGTTGAGAATGCCGATCATCACGCCGTCGTTGAACGTGATGTGAGCGGAGTAGCTTTTGGGGTTGGGATAACGCTGCGGAAAGCCGCCATTGGCCAGCTGAGCCGCGAGCATGAAATCGAATCCGCCGAGGCAGGCCGCACGCCACGCTTCGTTGCCATAGCCTGTATACGCGCGGGCCAAGTAGTCGACTTGCGAATGGGTGTTGTGGTTGTCGAACGACGTATCGGTGCGGTCGTGCGTGGCACGAACAGCGGCGACCTGATCGGGCGTGAGGACGGCAAGGTAGTCGTAATCCTTGGGCCAACCGCCGTTCGCACGCTGGAAGAGCAGGATATTGCCGACAATCTCCTCGACCTGCTCCGGGGCGTAGGTCGCCTGTTCGGGCAGCGGCTGAATGAAGCGCGTGGCATCGCGGATAGTGCGCCAATGGTGGGCGCCGTCGCGGAAACCGGCGATGCTGATGCGCTGGCCCCGCGGCATCTGCGATCGGTCGGCGGGCGAAGGCGTGCCGGCTTCGGCGATCAGCTTCAAGCGTCGGTTCATCATCGCGTCCGGGTTGCCGGGGTCGAGTTCGCCCCAGTCGGCGTCGGCCGCGACGACCACGAGATTCAAACTCGGCATAAGCACGGAACAATTGCCGCCGCGGCCGAGGGACATTACCGTGTCCGCAGGCGCATCGGGCCAGTTGCGCACGTTCGGGCTCTTGCCGCCTTTGCCGTTGAACCACCAGTTGAAACCGTACACGCCGGGGCCCGCTATGGAGAAGTGGTTCGATTCGCCGCCATAAGTGCCAATCTGAAGGTAGTCATTGGTCGTGGCATCGCTGCTGAGCGGCAAGTTGGGCGGCACTTGGGGACGCATGTTATCGTCGAAGTATTGACGCGGCAAGAGCTGCCCGCCGTTCCAGTTACCGCGATTGAGCCAGAACCAGGCGACGCGCGCGAAATCGCGAACGGATGCCGATACGCGGCGATTGGTTTTGCGAAAGACGAAGCCGTCTTCGAGTTTCAGTGCGCCGAAGCGGTGGGGATCGTGAAAGACCGCGTCGGGATCGCCCTGGAAAATCTTGTCGAACAGCGTTTTCTGGTAGAGCTGAATCGCGTAGTCGTTATACGCCCAGGCGGCGCCGGGTTTTTCCGGCCGCGCGTAGCCGCTCGTCATGCTGGCGAGATGGCGGAGCGTCATCGTGCGGTCTTTGGGCAAAAGCTCCCAGCCAAAATCGGCCACCGGCTGATCGAAACTCTTGATTTTGCCTTCGTGCAAGGCGAACATCAGCAGCGTCGATAAGACCGGCTTCGCCGAAGAGGCCCAGTCCTTGCGCAGGCTCTGGTCGCCCCAGGTTTTGACGACATAGCCATTTTTGATAATGCAGCCGCGGCCGCCGAACGCGGCCGCGACGGCCTCGACGCGGCCCTCGTCAAGTTTCAGCTCCCGGCCCGACTTAGCCTGCCAGGTGGACCCCGGAAAAACATTTTCCGCCGCTGGCGAGTATCGGCACCCTACGGCGAGAATGCCAATGAGAAAGAACGTGAGCCAACGAGTTGGAATGGCTTTCTGGAAATTCGACGTGATTGGAATCATGAAGGTCACGGGCGATGAGGAGTATTGCTGAAGGGCGATCGCGGAGAGATTCCGGCTGCCAGCGCGACAACTGTACCGGGGCCGCCCCATTATGGTACGATCATGCTGGCGATTCTAACCTAGGAAGCCCCGTTCTTAATCAAAATCCCTATCACCATGCATCGAGGGGAGAGCCATTCAAAATGTTCCGTTCTGTCAAATCATGGATCGTGCTTGTTCTATTGTCGCTAGCCGTGGCGGGTTGCGGCGGCAACAAGGCGAAAGACGGCAGCGCGTTTCAGCACGACAAGGCGCAAACGCTGTTCATTGAAGCAATCCGAGCACGGCCGACGGATCAGGCCAAGGCGTTGGACTTGCTGACGCAATCGATCGATACCAAGCCCACGTATAACGCGTATTTTCATCGCGCCTGGTTGTACGCCCTCAAAAACGACGACCCCAAAGCGAATGAAGACATCAAAGCTGGTTTGGCATTGGAGCCGGAAAGCACCGACCTCAAATGGCTTGAAGGTGAAATGAAGAAGCCAGCGGATAAGCGCAAGCTGGATATGCCGCCGGTGCGGAATAAGTAGTTCTTCGCTTCAGCACATATGGTAGCAGAAGCGCAACCTAGCCAAGACGACCAATTCTCAAATAGAACGGGTCACGATGATCGTGCGGCAGGAGAATACTCTGTGAGTTGTTTCAGTGGAGCGGCCCGTTTCCAACTAAACCATCGCCAGCGCTTACAACACGCTCTTCTGGCCGAGGCACCTACGGTGTAACTCGGTCAAATTTTTGCGAGCGCGTGCCCATCTTGGACCACACCGTCAGGTCGATGTCTTGCTCGACTTGCGAAACAGAACCGTCACACATCACGACTTGGACCACGCCCGGGTGCTCGCTGCCGAAGGAAAGCTGCGCTGCCTGGCACTCCTTGCTGGCGGGCGTTGCGCCGATGCATGAGTACGCGCCGCCGGCCTTCTGCAAATTTGGTGGCACGCCCGTGGAGCCAAGCGCTTCCGATGGATCGTAGCCGTCACCGGTATCAACGTCGTCGCTCCCGCAATACCAGTGATCCTTATAGGAACCGCCTCTCCACTCGGGTTTCGGATAGCCGTTGCCATCAATCGGCGCCGCCTGGATGAGCTCCATATCGGGAACCGCTTCTCCAACCGCGATTGTTTTCGAAGTCCCGTCGTCGATCTGACGGAATGACACTGCATTGCGAGAAAGTACCGTATTCTGAGGTTCGTACCAAGCCACCGAAACGCAAAATAGCACGCCGTCGGTTTGTTCCAATAAGCGTACGCTCTTCAACTGGGGCAACTTGTGCAGCGATTGATTCTCGATGATGCCCGACGCGCAACCGATATACGAACCTGGCACACGGGCCTGATAATAATAACCGTCTGGCGTCTTGTGCTGTACATGTTCCGGCAAGCCCGCGGAGGGGCAGCGATACATGGGAATCACAGTTTCGCAGGCGATGAGATTTCGGAACCCCTTATCCGTAATCGGGTACGTGTACACGGGAGTTGGAGAGGCCCACTGGTTTCCGTCTCCACCATTCGATCCAAGCAAAGTTTCGTCAATAGTAACGAGATTCTTCAGCGTCTCGTCTTCCGCGTAGGGAAGCAAGAACGCCGACCACAGCGTTCCTTCGTGAAGGAGTGCGCCCTTGGGCAACTCGTTCTTGGCACTGTGATAATTCTGCAGCGCCAGGCCAATCTGCTTCAGATTATTCTGGCACTGCGAGCGACGGGCCGCTTCGCGGGCGGCCTGAATGGCCGGCAACAACAAGGCCACCAAAATACCAATAATGGCAATGACAACGAGTAGTTCCACCAGCGTGAAACCATGTCGTGTGGTAGGTCCGCCGAGCCGAGGCGGACGACTTCGTTGGGCCGCTCGACTCGCGGCCCCGACATAGGTGAAACCAGAGACCTTTCGACGAGGTTCCATCGCGCACTTCTCCGAAGAGTGAGAACGAATAGTATGAACGAAATTGGATAGTGCCCCCGCCGCACTGGAAGAGATTGAATTAGCGTGCAACCGGGGAGCTTGCTCACCGGGTTCATTCTAGCAAAAAACTGCGGGGAAGTGTCCAGCGCGTTTCGGCGATTTTAGCGGGGTTTTCGCGGAATTACTGGTTTCCCGCCCCGGAATTACGCCAATACCGCCGTCGGAAGTATGCCGCCACGGTGAACTCGCACTTTCGGCTTACTGGTTATCCTTGAGCATCGCCTTGAACTCCTTGTTGAATTTCTCGACCTTGGGTCGGATGACGAACTGGCAATAGCTTTGCTGCGGGTTGTCATTAAAGTAGTTTTGATGGTACTTCTCGGCCGGAAAGAACTGCTTGAACGCCGTGATTTCCGTCACGATGGGTCGGGCAAAGACCTTCGAGGCATCGAGTTGCTGTTTGTATTGTTCCGCGATCTTCCGCTGTTCATCGGTGTGATAGAAGATCGCCGAGCGGTATTGGGTGCCGACGTCGTGGCCTTGTTGGTTGAGCGTCGTGGGATCGTGCGTTTGCCAGAAGACTTTGAGCAGGTCTTCAAAGGAAATCTCGGCTGGGTCGTAAGTGATTTGAATGACCTCGGCATGGCCGGTGCGGCCGGTGCACACATCCTCATAACTAGGGTTCTCGACGGTGCCGCCACTATAGCCCGAGACAACGGATTTCACTCCCTTGAGCCGCTGGAACACGGCTTCGCTGCACCAAAAGCAGCCCTCGCCAAACGTGGCGGTGGCCAGTTTGTTAGCAGCCGTCGCGTCTTTGGCGGATTGCGCAGGTTCGTTGTGTTGTTCGGCGGCCATCGTCTTTTGCTCCGGCGATATGTTGCTGGCGCACTGGAAAGCAGCGGCCAAGAGGATGGTGGTTAGGACGTTGCGTGGTTGAAGATTTGGTGAGCGGGGACGCATGGTTGGATTTGATCTCATGAAACTTGAAGGCCAGTCGGAACTGATGTCAGGAGTCGGTCGGAACGCAGGTCGTTTCTCATCCGTTTGCCCTGGCACCGCCGGCATTGCTAGCGCAGGTTTTCGGCGGACAACATCGTGCACCGTGCGGCCTGTTATAGCCGATACGGAAGATGCCCCATAGTGTCTTCCGACTTGGCGATGGGCCGATGAAACGCTTAAAGAACTTGTCGTTCCTGGTCAGTAGCATGCTGGTAGTGCATTGTACGCTGGCATCCGGCCAAGGAATCGCGCCTAGGTCCAATTTGGAACTCGCCGGGCCGCGAATCGCCCAGAATCGTGAGGCGATCCCGGCGCCGGTCGGCCCTGCCGCTGCGAAGCCATTCACGCTGGCCGAGGCCGAGGCGGCGGCAACCGCGTATCACCCGGCGCTCCGGGCGGCAGCCGCGCGGGTGCAGGCCGCGCATGGCAATTGGGTGCAGGTGGGGCTCAAACCGAACCCGGAAATCGGCTACGCGGGCAACGAAATCGGTAATGCCGGCCGGGCTGGCCAGCAAGGCGCGTTCCTCAGCCAGGAATTCGTGACGGGCGGCAAACTGGGACTCAATCGGGCAGTCGCCTCGCGGGAACAGGCCGAGGCCGAGCAGCGAGTCGAACTGACGCGGTGGCAAGTCCTCACCACGGCGCGGAAAAGCTACTTCGAATTGTTGGCGGCCGAGCGGGCATTAGGCTTAGCCCATCAACTCAATGAGATTGCGGCCCAATCGGTAAGCGTTTCCGAGCGGCGGCTGAAGGCGATGGACGTGCCCAAAACATCGCTGCTGCAGAGCCAGATTGAAAGTGAATCGGCGGCGCTGCTGGAACAGCAGGCGAACGAACGCGTGGCCGCCGCGCGACGGCGGTTGGCGGCCGTTATCGGTAGTAGCGAACAGGCGTCGTCGCCGCTTGAAGACGTGTTTACTCGACCGCTGCCCGAGTTGGATTTTGATGCTGTATGCGAGCGGATGGTCAACGACAGCCCCGAAGTAGCCGAATTGCGGTGTGCGGTCGACCGAGCGCGCTGGGCGGTCGCCCGAGCAAAGGCGGGCAGACGGCAGAATGTGAGCGTCCAGGGCGGCGTGCAATATGACAATGCCACCGAAGATACGATCGCCAATCTGCAGTTGAGCATGCCGATTCCGGTGTACGATCGCAATCAGGGTGCAATCGCTCAGGCGTGTGGTGAACTCGCGGCCGCGCAAGCGGCACTCGAAGCGAAGCAGGTCGATATTCAGCAGCGGCTGGCCGCCGCGCTGCGCGATTACAAGACGGCACGCGAACGTGTGGCCAAATACACTGACAAGATTTTGCCCGCTGCCAAGGAAACGCTGGACCTCATCAATACCGGCTACCAGCAGGGCGAACTCGATTACACACAGGTATACAACGTGCAACAAACCTACGCGGCCAAGAACTTGTCCTACCTTCAGGACTTGCAGACGGCGTGGCAAAAATGGGCCGAAATTGATGGGTTCTTGGTGGGCGAACTGGCGCCAGAAGCGGCTATCGAACGAACCGTTGCGCCTGACGGCAAGTTGTAGGCCGGGCCGCAATTGATCGAAGCTCAGCGCGGCGACATGACGTTGGTCACGTGGGCTTTGTGCTCCCAGCCCCGCAAAAAAAGCGCTATCGTGGCGACAAGTTGTCGGCGGCCGTAGCTGAAGAAATTCCCGTAAACGCCGACGCTAGCGCCGTTTTCGCCGAAAGTTCGATTGACCCCACGTCCGATCATGGCAATGATAATTTGGACTGTCTGCCTCTAGGTTTCCGTGATGCGCTCACTATTTTCCAGCCTTGTGGCCGTTTCGCTGCTAATTCATGCGGCGTTCGGTTGCTGCTGGCATCACCTGCATGATCGGACGTGCGACCACCATTCGGATTCTGGCCCAGCGTTCGCCGCGGAAGCGGCGCATGGCCAAGTGGATGGCCTGTCGGAGTGTGACTCGCACAACGGCAAATCGCCCCATTCGCCGGACAAAGGTCACTCGAATTGCCAGGGCACCTGCCACTATCTGCCGGCGCAGAAGACACAGCTGAATTCATTCTCAGCGTTCGCCTTGTGCGATTTGGCGGTCGCCGCCACGACCATCATCGACGTACCGACGTTGACCACGTCGAATTTTACGCTGGCTCTCGCCGAACCGGCTCAGCCGCCCGTGCGGCTCCATCTCTTCCAGCAACTCTTGCTGATTTGAACCGCCGCGCTCGAACTCATCAGTGGTTCACGCTGCGCGAACGCCAGCGTTGGCATTGCTTTGCTTGATTGTGATCGTAGCGATTTGCCCGCGCGGCTACGACGGCGAACTCTGTTTTGGAGCTCATGCCATGTCGACTAGTACTCAGCCAACTCGTAAGACGATTCACTCCGCGCACGCGAACCAAGCGGATCGTGAATTGATGGCGGAAACAGCGGCGCCTGACGCGGCCGGATTTCGCGGTTGGTTGCGCCGCACGCTCCCAACAGCCGGCGTTGTGACTGTGTTGGTTGCGCTGGCGGCATGGGGACATTCGACGGACTGGACCGTGCCCAAATTTTCGGCACTCATTGGCGGCGAGAAGCCCACGGCACCCGATTGGTGCGATTCACACGGCGTGCCCGAGTCGGCATGCGTGGAATGCAATCCGAGCCTGATGAAATCAGCACCAGATTTCGGCTGGTGCGGCGTGCATGGCGTCATGCAATGCCCGCTCGAACATCCGGAAATCGCTCAAGTGAAAACGCCGGTAACCATTACGCCAGCGATGTTGGAACGAGCCCAGCGGGCCATCGCCCTGCGACCGCGCGTGGAAAACAACAGCCGCTGCAATATGCATCGCAAACATGTGCAGTTTGCCTCGGCGGAAGCGCTCGAAAAAGTGGGCGTCGACATCGCGATTGTGGGCGAAAAACCCATCGTCGAGGCAGTCACCGCCAACGGCGAAATCGTATACGACGAAACGCGGATGGCCCATCTTTCGAGCCGCGTGGGCGGCACCGTGTGGCATGTGGCAAAAAAAGTGGGAGACCGCGTGAAGAAGGGCGACGTGTTGGCGCTGGTCGATGCGGCCGATGTCGGCCGGGCTAAGAGCGAATTCGTGCAAGCCATTACGCAGTTGCGGCTGCATCAAAAGAACGTCGAGCGGCTGCGGCCGCTGGCGGGCAGCGTGATTCCGGGCAAACAGCTTCTCGAAGCACAGACGGCGGCGGAAGCGGCCCGAATTCAACTGCATCAGGCTCAGCAAGCGCTAGCCAACCTTGGCCTACCGGTAGACGCCGCGGAGTTTGCCGACCTAAGTGCCGAACAGATTTCCAAGCGTATCCAAACCTTGGGGCTAACGGCCGATGTGCTGGCCGAGGTCGACCAATCGCAGCAGACCTCGAACTTGCTGCCGCTACGGTCGCCGTTGGATGGCGTGGTCGTGAATCGCACTGCCGTGGAAGGTGAAATGGCGGCGACGAACACTCCGCTGTTTGATGTGGCCGACATCTCGAAACTGTGGCTCAATCTCAACGTACGGCAAGAAGATGCAAAGTACGTCACCCACGGGCAGACCGTGTTGTTCCGCGCGAGCGACAGCGCCAACGAACCGGCCGACAAAGGCACAGTGGGCTGGATCAGCACGAGTGCCGATGATGTCACCCGCACCGTGCGGGTGCGCGTCGACCTGCCGAACACCGATGGGCAGTTACGGGCCAACACATTTGGCACCGGCGAGATCGTGCTGCGCGAAGAGCCAAGAGCGATCGTGGTGCCGAGCGAAGCCATTCATTGGGACGGCACGTGCAATGTAGTGTTCGTGCGCGACAAGGACTTTTTCAAGCCCGACGCACCCAAACTGTTCCACGTTCGCAGCGTGCGGCTGGGCGTGAAGGACGGACCGCACACCGAAATCATCGCCGGCCTGCTGCCGGGCGAAGTCATCGCCAGCAGAAATAGCGTGATTCTCGAAGCCCAGTTATTGAAGAGTAACCTTGGGGCTGGCTGCGGTTGTTGCGAAGGAAAGAAATGAAAAAATGACCAATGACCAAATCCCAATGACCAAACGTCTTGGATTGTAGTCGACGCAGTTGGTCATTGGTCATTGGTACTTGGTCATTGGTCATTGGTACTTGGTCATTGGTGCTTGGACATTGGTCATTCTTGCATCCACGCAGGAACGCGGCATGTTGAACTGGATCATCGATTTTTCGCTGCGGCATCGGCTGCTGATAATCGTCGGCGTGTTGGTGCTAGCCGGCGTGGGCGGGTATTCGCTGCGCTACCTCGATATCGACGCCTTCCCCGACACCACGCCCGTGCAGGTGCAGATCAATACGATTGCGCCGTCGCTGGGGCCCGAGGAAGTCGAGCAGCGCATCACGTTCCCGATCGAGCAGGCGATCGGCGGCCTGCCGGGCCTCAACGGCATGCGCAGCGTCACGAAATTTGGCTTCTCGCAGGTCGTCGTCACGTTCAACGATTCAACCGATATCTACTTCGCCCGACAACTGGTGAACGAGCGGCTCTCGACGATTGAACTCAGTAGCGATATCGGCCGGCCGCAAATGGGGCCGGTGTCATCGGGCCTGGGGGAAGTGCTGCATTACGTGGTGACCGGCGCCGGCAACGATGTGACGGAGCTGCGGACGATCCACGACTGGATCATCAAGCCCAAGATGCGCACCGAACCGGGCGTCGCCGAAATCAACAGTTGGGGCGGTTACGTCAAGCAATACCAGGTACGCATCGATCCGAATCTGCTCATCAAACACAATCTCACGTTTGATGACGTCGTGAAGGCGGTGGAAGCGAACAACCGCAACGTGGGTGCCGGCAACGTGCGCGAAGGCACACGGTCGGTGCTGGTGCAGGGTCTGGGACGCACCACGAATTCGGAGCAAATCAAGGGAATTGTTGTCGCCTCGCGGCATGGCGTGCCGATTCGCGTGAGCGATGTGGCTGAGGTGGCGATTGGTTCGGAAATTCGCCGCGGGGCCGTGACGGCCGACGGCAAGGGCGAGGTCGTCATGGGCCTGGGCTTCATGCTGATGGGCGAAAACGCCCACGAAGTCACCTGGCACATGAAGGATCGGCTCGATGAAATCAAGACCACGCTGCCGCCGAACGTGAAAGTCGAAACCGTGTACGACCGCACGGAATTGGTCGACCACGTGATTCACACGGTCAAGAACAACCTCTTCGAAGGTGGTCTGCTCGTCATCGCCGTGCTGTTTGCGTTTCTTGGAAATCTGCGGGCGGCGTTGATCGTGGCGCTCGCGATTCCGCTTTCGATGCTCTTCGCATTTGCCGGCATGTTGCGGTTCGGCATCGCGGCCAGCCTGCTGAGCCTCGGGGCCATCGACTTCGGCATGATCGTCGATAGCTCGGTGGTGATGATCGAGAACTGTGTTCGCCATATAGCCCATGGCGATAACCGGCGACGCTCGATGGTCGAAGTGGTGCGCGACGCGGCCGTTGAAGTTCGCAAGCCAACCATGTTCGGCGAACTCATCATCATGATCGTCTACCTGCCGATCCTCACGCTCGAAGGCATCGAAGGCAAAATGTTTCGGCCGATGGCGCTCACGGTGATCTTCGCGCTGGTCGGCTCGATGATCATGTCGCTCACGCTGATGCCGGTGCTTGCGAGCCTGCTGTTGCCGCGGAAGATCGAAGAGCGGCAACCGCTCCTCATGCGAATTGCCCATCGCATCAACACGCCGGTGTTGCGATTCTCGATGAACCACAAGGCACTGGTGATGGGATTTGCAGCCTGCGTGATGTTCATTGCGTTTGGGCTCATCGCCCCGAATTTGGGCTCCGAGTTCATTCCACGGCTTTCCGAAGGGGCAATCGCCATCAGCGTCGTGCGGCTCACCGGCACCGATATGGACGATTCGATCCGCTACAACACACTCATGGAGCAGCGGATATTGAAGGAGTTTCCCGACGAAGTGGCCCACGTGTGGAGCCGCATCGGCACGGCCGAAATCGCCACCGACCCGATGGGCATCGAACTGACCGATATCTTCCTTTCGCTCACGCCACGAAACACCTGGAAGAAGGCACATACCCAAGCGGACCTGACGGCACTCATCGAGAAATACCTGCGCGATATGCCGGGGCAGCGGCTCGCGTACCTGCAGCCGATCGAGATGCGGATGAACGAAATGACCTCCGGCTCGCGGGCCGACCTGGCCGTGAAGATGTACGGCGACGACCTGAACACACTCACGCAGTTGGGCGAGCAGATCGAGCAAATTCTGACGCAGATTTCCGGCGCGGCCGATGTGAGCGTCGAGCAACTGACCGGCCAACCGGTGCTGCAAATTCAGCTTAACCAAGAGCAGTTGGCGCGGCACGGGGTGCCGGCGCAGGTGATCACCGATGTGATTGAGTCGATTGGCGGCAAGCCGCTCGGCGAAGTGATTGAAGGCCAGTTGCGATTTCCGCTCGTGGCCCGGTTGCCGGAAAATATGCGAAACGGCGTCGAGGCAATTGGCTCGATTATAGTGCCGACCGCGGCCGGCGAACGATTGCCGCTCGCGCGGCTGGCCGACATCAAAATGGTGGAAGGCCCCGCCACGATTACGCGCGAATGGGGGCAGCGGCGGATCACGATTCACTCGAACGTGCGCGGCCGCGATATCGGCAGCTTCGTTGCCGAGGCCCAGCAGCGGCTAAAAGAAAAACTGACGTTACCGCCGGGGCGGTACTTCTATGAATTCGGCGGACAGTTCGAGCATTTGCAGCGGGCGCGGCGGCGGCTGATGTTCGTCGTGCCGCTGGCGGCTATCTTGATTTTCGGGCTGCTCTACGCCACGTACCAGAATGTGATTGATGCCCTGCGCGTATTCACCGGCGTGCCGTTTGGTTGGGTCGGCGGCATCTTCGCCCTGTGGCTGCGAGATATGCCGTTCTCGATTTCCGCCGCGATCGGCTTCATCGCCCTTTCCGGCGTGGCCGTACTCGATGACATGATTCTCGTTTCCTACGTGCGGCAATTGCGCCGGAAGGGCAAACCGCTCGACGAGGCCGTGATGGAAGCGGCCACCACGCGGCTGCGGCCGGTGCTCATGACCACGCTTGTGGCCAGCCTCGGCTTCCTGCCGATGGCGTTCAGCACCGGCATGGGGGCGGAAGTGCAGCGGCCGCTGGCCACGGTGGTCATCGGCGGCGTGATCGGTGCGATGGTGATGTCGCTCTTGGTGTTACGCGTATTGTACGTGCTGTTCAAGTCGCCGGTTTCGCCGGAACCGGTGGAAGAGCCGGAATACGAAGAAACGCTGAAGCTTGTGGAAGTTGGGGCGTAAAGAAGTTGAACCGCTATACCGCACACGGGTGCGACTGAATCGTTTAACCCGGAGCCAACGGCGACGGAAGCATTTTGCGTGCAACGCCGTCGCCGTTGGCTCCGGGTTAAACGAAAACATCTCAATTCTGACCGCGAGAGGTATAATGGGCGCGAATCGATCGCTAATTATCGCTTTATTGTCTTGAACAAACAAATTAGCGGCCATTAGCGTTGATTAGTGCTTAAAGAAAAGTAATTGAAGGGAGTATCCGATGTCGTTTCGTCATGCGTTGGTGCTTGGTGTGGTTGCGGTTTCCGCAGTGTCGTTTACCGCCTGCAATAAGTCTGCGGATAAATCGGCGTCTGCCGATGCGAAGCCGGCTGAAACGGCCGCCGCGGGGCACAGCCATTCCGATTGGTGGTGCAGTGTCCACGGAGTTCCCGAAGCCCAGTGTGCACAGTGCGACCCCAAGTTGGCGGCCGAGATGAAGGCCAAGGGCGACTGGTGCGAAGAGCACAATCGGCCTGAATCGCAGTGCTTCATCTGCAATCCAGATAAAGAAAAGGAATTCGCCGACTTGTATGAAGCCAAATTTGGCAAACAGCCGCCAAAACGCGCTGCCGAGGGCTCGGAGCCGGCCGACGAACACGAGAGTCACGAAAAAACGTGAGCCCAGATGATTGTAGGACGGACATTCCTGTCCGTCGTCCTTCCTCGTTGTCGCTGTTTCTAACAGCACAATGCTCGCAGGTGATCCATCACTCCGATGTGGCGCCTCTAGACGCTGGCAGTGTACGCGTGTTATTTGGCGGTGCGTTTTCGCATTGCTTGATGAGCGCCTCAATCGCAATCCGTTGTTCGCCAATCATCGACAACATCCCGCCCAATCCCGTTACGACCATGATCGTTCCCATCATGGGTATTCCCCAACTTCCGCTGCCCAGGCCACCCATGTCGGACATGAAGAAAGGGCCGAACGTTATGCAGGCGGGTATAAGCGCATAGCGCATTTTGAATTTCATTATATTCAGTCCTCATAAGTACGCAGTGATTTTTCTCTGCTTTGCTGGCCGGCAATTGGCACTACATTCAATTATCTCTGGGAATGATCCATTATCCAGTCGCGTGCGGAGTGACCAATATTCTCAATAAGGATTGAATTCGTACTGTGTATTGAGCGTCGATTCAAGTCCCACTCCAGTTGGCAGACATTGCGGTGTGCCCAGGCTGAGCGTAGGCACGAGTTCTGCTTGATAGTTGATGATTCAGGACGGACAGGAATGTCCGTCCTACGGCGCTTGTTGCCGCATCCCAAGTGGACAATGTGACGATTGCGGTACACAATTCAAGCGTCGCCCCATAATTCACGTCCCTCGCTCTTCAGTCGCCTTTCATGCCGCGTTTCGTTTCCCGCCGTACGATTCTCTTGGCCTTGGCGGTCGGCGCGGTAGCGGCATCGTCGCTGCTCGGCTGGTACTGGTACAACACCGTGCCGCTCGAGGTCGCAACGAACCCCAAGTTCGTCGGCCGCGAAACGTGCGCCCAGTGCCACGAGGCCGAATACCATGCGTGGCTCGGCTCCGATCACGAGCGGGCGATGGATTTGGCGACCGAGAAGACGGTTCTCGGCGACTTCAACGACTCCACATTCGAGTACCAGGGCGTGACCACGCGGTTTTTCCGCCGCGACGGCAAATACATGGTGAATACCGAAGGGCCGGATGGTGCTCACCACGACTATGAAGTGAAATACACATTCGGCGTCAAGCCGCTACAGCAATACATGGTGGAGTTTCCGGACGGCCGCGTGCAGGTGCTGCGGGAGTCGTGGGATGTGAAGAACAAACGGTGGTTCTACGTCACGCCGCCGGATGTGGTGAACGAACGCATCTTGCCGGGCGACCCGCTGCACTGGACCGGCATCGGCCAGAACTGGAACACCACGTGCGCCGATTGCCACTCGACCGACATCCATAAGAACTACAATCCGAAAAAAAACACCTATAGCACCTCGTGGTTCGAAATCAACGTCGGTTGCGAAGAATGCCACGGGCCGGGCAGTGTGCACGTCGATCTAACGCGCCGCTGGTCGCCGTTTTGGGACCTCAAAATCGGTTACGGCATCGAGGGCCTCAACGAAAAGATGCTCGATACGCAACTCGAGACCTGCGCGAAATGTCATTCGCGGCGCTATCAGGTCCACGAAGATTTCCGCGCCGGAAACCACTTCTTCGATCACTACGAACCGGTTGTGCTCGAAGAAGGGCTCTATCAGCCCGACGGTCAAATCTTCGATGAAGTCTATGAATACGACTCGTTCCGGCAGAGCAAAATGTACGCGAATCACGTGCGCTGCACCGATTGCCACGAACCCCACACGCTCCAAACGAAGTTCACGGGCAATGCCCTGTGTACGCAGTGCCACATTCCGCACGACCCGGCCAAGTACGATACCGAGGCCCATCACCATCACAAGCCGAACACGCCGGCAGCTTTGTGCGTGTCGTGCCACATGGCGACGCGCACGTACATGGGAATCGACGAGCGGCGCGATCACAGCTTCCGCCTGCCGCGACCAGATATTTCCGTCGCGCTGGGCACTTCGAATGCTTGCAACAATTGCCACACCAAGCCGGAAGAGACGTTCCAATGGGCGGCCGATGCCGTGGTGAAATGGTACGGCAAACGGAAGCCAAATGAACCGAAGCACTGGGCCGAGGCGATTGCCGCCGGCCGAGCCGTCAAACCGGAAGGCGAAAAACTGCTGCTCGATCTGCTCCGCCAAACCACAACGCCGGCGGTGGTGCGGGCGACAGTGATCGACTTGCTGGCCAACTATCCTTCCGAGGCCAGCGTGGCGGCACGCCGCGAAGCGCTGCACGACAGCGATCCGCAGATTCGATTGGCGGCCATGCGCGCGCTACCGACGGAGAATGCTGCGCTACTCGTCTCCGACCTCGCCGGCATGCTCAACGATTTGATGCGAGGCGTCCGCGTGGCGGCAGCCGCTCGGCTCGCTCATCTGCCGATCGATCATTTGACCGACGGCCAGCGCAAAGCCTACGAACGAGCGATGGTCGAGTTTCGCAACAGCCAAGAGTTATCGCTCGACCATGCGGGTGGCCATTTATCTCTGGCGACCTTGGATCGCCAGCAGGGCCGCGTGGAATCGGCGATGCAACATCTTACGGCCGCGATTGCTTTGGAGCCGTACCTTGCCGGCCCGCGTAAGGAATTGGCGTCGCTAATGCAGGAGCATGGCGGCGATGCAAAAGAAATTCATCGACTTCAAACCGAGGAAGCCGCGTTGCTCGAACGCGATGCCAAGCTTGCGCCCAGCAACGCCGAGATTCAATATCAGTTGGGTCTGCTGCGTTACACGTTGGACGATTATGACCGGGCCGAAATCGCACTGCAGCAAGCGTGCGAAAAATCTCCCCGCAGCTACGAATACCGCATGGCATTGGCCCTGTTGCAGGAAAAACAGTACGAGTTGTCCGGAAACGTCAACCAATTTGAGGCCGCGATCACCTCACTTACCAAGCTGCACGAGTTGAACCCCGACGACCCTCGCGCGGGCCAGATCCTCATTCGCTTGCGGCAAACTCGCGGTGCTCGCCAGCCGTCCAAACCTTAGAGCTGCGACGGGTGGCATGCTCTCGCGAAACAAGAACATGCCCACGCTCGCATTGAAATGCAAATGTTTCGCGTGAGCATGTTGGTGCGAGCGAGGGCATGCCACCCGCCGTCGAACCGCTGCAAAATTCGCGGCATTTCCACGGCGTCACCGCTGCCAATGCCATCGCTGCCAGCAAGTTGAAAGCTGATTCCACAGCGAGAAGTAAACCATTGGCCCGTCATTCGTCGATATGCGTTTCAGGGCAATGCGCGCACGAAGGACCGTTGCGCGCACGCCCCCACTTATCGAATGCGAACGTCAAACCCGGAAAGGACTCCGGATGATTTCCGATATCGTCTCCCGCCTGCGCATTTTTAGTAGCTCGCTGCTGACCAGTGCCGCCCCGGGCCAAATTGCGGCTGGCTTCACGTTGGGCATGCTGATTGGTGTGATGCCCAAGTCAAACCTCATCGCACTCTCGTTGTGTGTGGTGCTGTTTTCACTTCGCTGCAACAAAGGGCTGGGACTGGCCGTCGCGGTATTGTTCTCGCTGGCTAGCCCGCTTACCGATCCAATTGCTCATGAGTTGGGTGCATCCATATTGCAATCCGAGTCCATGCAGGGCGTTTATGCTGCTGCGTTCAATATGCCGCTTGGCCCCTGGGTGGGTTTCAACAACACCGTCGTGACGGGCTCGTTCCTCCTCGGATTGTACATCGCCTACCCGGTCTATTTCGCGGTGCGCATGCTGCTTACGGTCCTTCAATCGACGCTGCCATCGGAATCGAGTGAAGAGATCGTAGCCGACGTAGACCTACAAACAAGGGTGGCCGCATGATGCGTGGATCACGTTGGCAAACCTGGCTGCCGCGATTGCTCTTCTTGGGCGTCGCCCTGCTAGCCATCCAGCTGGCGCTGGGCCTTGTTGCGCGCTCCGTCGTCGTGCGCTCGACGCAGACGGCTACAGGAATGACTCTCGATGCCCAGTACTCGAAGGTTGAAATTCGTGCCGGCCGCGTGATCCTGGGTAATCTCCAATTCGCCTCAACGGCCGACGTGCCCAGCAGTGTTGCCACTGCGGAAGTGTGTGAACTGGAATTGGAAAAGCAGCCGCTGCTTCACAAGCAATTCATTGTTAGGCGTGGCCAGCTTGATGGGTTGCAGCTCGACCTACCCAACTCGCTCGCGGCCCAAACCGCAAAAAAAGGTACCGTGACGGTCGACTGGTTTCGCGATGACGCCGATCAAGTTGCCGCCGCTTGGTTTTCGCAAGTAGCCCAGCGTTTGCAGCAGGACGCAGCCCAATTCGATTCGATGAAGCAAACGGAAGCATTCCTGGCGAGTTGGACCGGCCAGTGTACGGACATTGATACGCGCGGGCACGAGCTAGATCAGCTGGCCACCGAGATTTTGGACAGTGTGGCCGCCAACCAGGCCAACCCGCTGCGGAAAGTAACGTTCCTGGCCGAATTGCCCCAACGAGTTGCCGAACTGCAGAAGAAATTCGCGGACCTTCGCGACCGGATCGATCAGCAGGGCGACCAACTGGAACAGCGGCGACGGAATATCGTCGCGGCCCGGCGACGCGACGTGGAGTTGGTCAACAAACCAATCGCCCTTGATCCCGTCAGTGCCGATGACCTCACCGCCTACTTATTGCGCAACGAAGCGGTCAACCCGCTCGACCAACTCAACGCAATACTTCAATGGGCGCGCACGACCTGGCCCAATTCTTCGGTGCGCCCTGCATCAGGCACGCGGGGTGAAGACGTCCTATTTGCCGGGTGCGAAGCGCAGCCCAATTTCCTCATTCGCAGCCTTAATCTGCAAGGCACGGCACGGGTGGCCAACCAGCCGGTCGAACTCCGCGGCGTGCTGACCAATTTGTCGAACTCGCCCGTGAATCACAGTGAACCGATCCGGCTCAGGCTACTTGCTTGCGGGCCATTGCCCGTTGAGCTCCAAGCGACCGTCGATCGGACGCGTGGCGCATTGCATGATTCCTTGCTGATCGATGCCGATGGAGTTCTGTTGCCCGCACTCAAATTGGGCCAACCTGAGCAAATCGCGCTTGCAGTGCAGCCTTCGATCGCGTCGCTGTCGATCAGCATGTCGGCCGATGGCGACAAACTAACCGGCGAAATCCAGGTGGTGCAGCACGACGTTCACCTCGCATCATCCACCGGCAACGAATTCTCGAAGTTTGCCCTGTCGCCAGCTCTCGATGATTCCCTCGGCAAACTCAATTCCTTGGCAACCCGCATTTCGTTGAGCGGAACCATCCAGGAACCAAAGTGTGCGCTCTGGTCAAATCTGGGCTCCGCCGTCGTGGAGGCCATGCAACGGGCGGCCGAACGCGTTCGTAGCGAGCGAACGCGGGAACTTCTGGCCGAGGCGGCCCGGCAAGAGGACGAGCAACTTGCATCCGCCGAACGACACTTGAATGAGCGGCAGGCTCATTGGAATACCAGGTTCGCCAGCTTAAGTAAGCAACTGCAAACAGTTGCTACTGCGGAGCGACCAAGTGACCGGCTGTCTCCCAGTCGCGTTGGTCGGCGTCTGCCCGGCAATTCACTGGTTCGCTAACCGGCGCTGACCATACCAGACGCCCATTGTCCTAACTTCTCGCCGCTTCGTACATGGCGATGACGTTTTCCGGCGGGACTTCCGCCAGGATATTGTGAACCTGGTTGAATACGAAACCGCCGCCCGGAGCCAGAATATCGATATTTCGGCGAACGTGGTCGCGGACCTCCGCGGGCGTGCCGCGCGAAAGCACGTGCTGCGTGTCGCACCCGCCGCCCCAGAAGGTCACATCGCGGCCAAATTCGCGCTTGAGTCGCTCCGGATCCATGTTTTTGGCCCCAATCTGCACGGGGTTCAGCACTTGAAAGCCCACCTCGATCAGATCGGGAATGTAATCGTAAATCGATCCGCAGGAATGCAGAAACACGATGACCTTCGGATTGTGCCGGCGGATGCGTTCGATGATTGTCCGGTAGCGCGGCTTGAAGAACCGGCGGAACATCGCGACGGAAAAGAACGGCCCTTTCTGCGTGCCCAAGTCATCGCCAAGCTGGATCAGGTCCACGTTATCACCCAACGCAGGCAACAGTCGATCCAGCCCAGCCATGTGGGCCTCCACCAATTTATCGAGCAGGGCGTCGGCCGCCGCCGGTTTGGTCGATATGTCCATAAGGAAGTTATCCATGCGGCGCAGGTAGCTGGCCCACTCGAACAGGTTGGCCCCGAAGGCAATCATAATCGCGCGGTCGCTCGTCGCGCGGAGTTGTTGCACGTGCGCGGAGATACGCTGAAGGTTTTCCTCGCCGAGGCCGCCAGCATAGATCGGCTCTGCCAGACCTCCCCAGCAGGTTGCCGCCATGAGCTGTGGCAAAGCCGCGAGTTCGTCTTGCCAATCGTCGCGCATCAAGGGCCAATGGTCCTGGCTAAAGTAAGTGCTGCCGCCGATCATCCGGGCCCGTGCCAGTCCGTTCGCGCCCGCGGCCAACCAGTCGCCATCCTCTTGGCAAAGCGTCAGTGTCGCTTGCACCTCGCAGGGGGAACCATCGGGAAGAACCCAGGGCTTCCACTCAGCGGGGAACTCTCGGCCCGCATTGATCGCATCGATACCAAACTGTTCCAGGTAAAACTCCTCGGGCTCGGCCAACTGTTGAATGATGTCGTACACGCGGGTGTGGCCCGTGTGGATGCCCAGATGCTGCTTCAGCCGATGGTAGGCAATGGCCTGGATGCCCGTCGAGCGCATCGCGCCGCAGTCGATCGGCAGCCGATCGGTTTCTCGATGCTGTACCGCGGCCAAAATTCGTTCGCGCGGCGTCATAGGTACCTCCCAAAGTTGATATACCGTGGCCAACGAATGCCAGAATGGCACGCTTTTGCTTGCGATACAAGATGTACGGACTATCTGTGAACAACTTGCGAAGGCAATCGGTAGTGAAGACCTGCTTGAGCTAAAGAACTCGGCATTATCGATGACCGCGCAGCCACTGGGCTGTGCGAGGCCTCTCTGAGGCCGATGGCGTGTTCCATTGGGCGCCGTCATCGGCGTCGGAGACGCCTACCACTGGCTCTATCCCACAAGCTCTATTCGCATCGCGTAACGAGAGAGGGAGTTATTCTTGAGTCGTCCCCTATTGCGTCGCGATCCGAATTTGGACAGCGGTGCGATTGGAGCCCGCTGCCTCAGCCGTTAAGATGGCGTGCTATGAATGAGCTGGCTGTGATCTTCGACATGGATGGGGTGCTGATCGACTCCTACGCGGCCCATTTCGCGGGTTGGTCGCAGATGTACCGGGAACTCAACGTGCCGTACACCGAAGCCGACTTTGCCGCCGATTTCGGCCGCACGAGTCGCGATATCCTCTTCCGCCGCTTCGGCACGGAATTACCCGACGGCCGGATTCGTGAACTCGATGAACGCAAAGAAGCGTTGTTCCGCAATTCGCTCCGCAAGAACTTCACACCGATGCCCGGTGCGCGGAAACTGATTGACACTCTGGATGCCGCCGGCTTTAGGCTCGGCGTCGGATCCTCGGCACCGCCCGAGAACATCGAATTGTGCCTCGATCTTTTTGGCTGCCGCAAGAAGTTTGCGGCGATTGTCACTGGTCAGGATGTGACGCGCGGCAAGCCGGATCCACAAGTATTCCTACTGGCAGCCGAAAAACTAGGAGTGCGACCCCCCAATTGTGCGGTGGTGGAAGATGCCGTGCATGGCATCGAGGCCGCAAACCGGGCAGGAATGGCCAGTATCGCGTTGACCGGCACGGCAACCCGCGAACAGCTTTCGCACGCGCGCCAGATTGTGGGTCATCTCGATGAGCTGACAGCAGAGGCAATTCGCAATCTCATCGGCCAGCGAAAACAGGGTTGTACCTGATTTGGGACTCCCGCCCCTAGCACGCGCCTCCTCGCGTAGTTTCCCGGCAAGCGGGCACGATGGTGACGACTGGCTTCTGTCCGCTACCGCACCACAGCCCGAATTAAGCCGGCAAACTACCCAGCTTGAGCTCTGTATCGCAACTTTGGGTGGCAAAAATGTAATATCCAATGTCCTTCGGCAATAATCAGATACGGCGAGAGCGAAGAAAATAATTTGGCATCTTACGCGGTTTGATTTTTTGGCCAAGATTCGTTAGACCTTTTCGAAAGGGTTCGCTATACTTAGCCCTCGGATTGTCTTTTTCCCGATGTGGTTTGGTGACCTTGTAGGACTCCAAAACGATCGCGGAAGTAGTTGCAGCCGAGTTCAGAACTCTTCTCGCGGCGGAGCGTCTCACCGTCGATAGCCGGCGCTGGTGTTTTGAACGCGGTTCAGGTTTTGGAGTTGCGCACGATGAAGCTGTATGTTGGCAACCTTTCCTTCTCAACGACCGAGGAAACGTTGCAGGCCGAGTTTGGGGCTCACGGTCAGGTGGAAGAAGTGGCCGTGATCACGGATCGTGAGACGGGCCGCCCGCGCGGGTTTGCGTTCGTCTCGATGAACAACGACAACGAGGCCCGTGCCGCCATTGAGGCCCTCAATGGCGCGGAAATCGATGGTCGGACGATCACCGTGAATGAAGCCCGACCCAAGACCAATGGTGGTGGCGGCGGCGGTCGCGGCGGCCCGCGCGGCGGCGGCAACCGCGGCGGCGGTGGCGGCGGCAAACGCTGGTAAGCCACGGCGGCCACTTGCTGGGGGCCATCTGGCAGACGGACAAAGCCGGATCGCTCTTGGCCAACAATTTGAATAAGCCCGTTGACGTGCCCGAGGTGGTCAACGGGCTTTGTCGTTTATGCCTCGCGCGGGTACCACTGAGTCGTTTAACCTGGAGCCAAGGGCGACAGAAGCATTTTGCGCACAACCCCGTCGCCGGCGGCCGGGGTGAAACGAAAACGTCTCAACGCTGACTGCGCAAGGTATATTGCACTCGTTCGACCAGCCTGTCCGTAGGACGGGCATTCCTGCCCGTCCGGCGGACCGCATTGATGGACGGACAGGAATGTCCGTCGTACAGGATGGCTTTCCCCCGCATCCACCCCCAGGAACTTGCTGCCGACTTCCAACCACGTTACGCTGCCAGTATGGAAAAGCAACGTTTACTGGAAACGCTCGATGCCCTGCGGGCCGAAGTGGCACAGGCCAGCCAGGTTGATCCTGGCATGTTGGCGGACCTGCGCCGGTTGACGGACGAAATCCGCCAAAACATCGACAGCGAAACGGCCGCCGCGGCGGACTCAGACGAGCCAGTAGAAGCACATGGCTTGAAAGACTTGTTGCTGCGGTTCGAGGCCGACCACCCGCAGTTCTCCGTCGCTGTTGGCAAAGTGGCCGATGCCTTGGCTGCCATGGGCTTCTGATGCCAATTGCGTCACCTGAGTTCCTACATCAACATAAAGCGACACAAGAGAATCCGAATTACGAGATCGTCTCCCCCTCTCCCCCTCTCCTTGTCTCCCCTTCTTCCTTCCCATGGCCGCTAACTTAGGAAACCGCGTCCTGCCCTGCCTGCTCGTCTCCGATATGCGTCGCTCGCTCGACTTCTACATCGGCACCCTGGGCTTTACGCAAACCGGGTATTTTCCAATCGAAAGTGAACCGATTCGCACGGAAGTCCGGCGCGACGGCGTGGCCATCTTCCTCTACACCGAAACCATCCACGCCGAAGATCAACCGCCGATTTTTACCGGTGCGCTGTATCTATTTCCGGATGATGTCCATAAAGTTGCCGATGAACTCCGCGGCAAGGTGCCGTTCGTCTGGGGACCGGAGAAGACCGAGTTCGATTTCTTCGAATTCGCCATTCGCGACCCAGATGCATACACGCTCGTGTTCGCCGAGCGAGCCAAATAAATCGCCGATGCCGAGGTGCCACTGGCTCTGCCAGTGCCTTTCTGGCCCGGGCCTTGTAGCCAAGATCCCGAACCGAAGTCTCCAACTGGTCCGCGCGGATAGCTCCGGCAGTTCGACGTCGCGCGCAAGCTGGTGTTCGCTCGGTGCAAATGGTTCGTGGGTTGGCGTGCTTGCCGGTCATCCAAGCCCCGCATACGAGCGACATCCTAGCACTGGGTGACGTATTTGCACAGGCAAAGCCAGTGGCACACAACTTCTGGCCATTCAGGAAAACTCCCGTTTCACGGCGGCGGTGCCGCGTTCCGCGATCGCCACATCAATGATTGCCAATTGTTCCGCCGTCAATCGCCAGCCCATCGCGCCGGCCGTTTCTTCGATTTGCTGGGGCCGCTTGGCACCGCACAGCGCGCAGGAGATGCCCGGCTGGCTGAACGTCCAATTCACGACGAGCTGCGCAACCGTGTGCCCCGTCAGCGCCGCCGCTTCGCGCAGCCGATCGACGAAATTCTGGTTCAACTCCCACTCTTCGCCGGCGAATGCCGGGTTGTTACGGCGGCTGTCGCGCTCGTTGAGTTGCGTATCGCGTGTGAATCTTCCGGCCAGCAAGCCTTTCATCAGCGGCCAGTAAACCATCACGGCCACGTTCCGCTCGCGGCACCAGGGAATCGTCCGCTGTTCGATGCCGCGCTGCAACATGTTGTACGGCATCTGCGTCGCGGTGATGGGGCAAACGGCCGCAAACTCTTCCATTTGCTCGACCGTGAAATTCGAGACACCCACCGAGCGCGTTTTCCCCGCTTCCATCAGCTCTCGAAGTGTCCCAGCCGATTCGGCCAGCGGCACTTTTTCGTCGGGCGTGTGCAAATATAGCAACTCAACATGATCGGTGCCGAGCCGCCGCAGCGATTCCTCGCACTCGGCCCGCAGCCGCTCGGGCCGACCATCGGCGATGAACTCCGGGCCTTCCAAGTGCAGGCCGCACTTCGTCGCGATCACAAACTCATCGCGCCGCTTGCCGATTGCCCGGCGAATGAGATTCTCACTCTCGCCGTTTGGCCCGTACACGTACGCCGTGTCGAGATGATTAATTCCCAGGTCAAAACACATCTGGATCGTGGCGATGCTGTCGGCGTCATTTACGTCAAGCGTCGTTACGCCCGCCATCGGCCAGCAACCCAGCGCCACCGGCAATACCGCAAAACCAGAACTCCCAAGCGGACGAAGCGGCTCAGTCAGTTGTGTTCTCATTGCAATATTTCACCACAACGACACGACGGGCACAACGGACAACCGTCTGGTGCGATAGGCCTGCGCAGCCAATGGGTTGTGGGAGGTCTCTCTAAGGCCGATTGCGTGTTCCATTTGATACCGGATGTGGGAGGCCTCTCCGAGGCCGATTTCGTGTTCCATTGGACAGCGTCATCGGCGTCGGGAGACGCCTCCCACACAGATTTAGTTAGGCCGCAGCCTTTGAAGATCGTCACCGACCTGACGTCGCAGCCCTTGCCGGCGCGTACAGGCAGCAGTCGTCGGGGCACACATCATGACTGGCCCCCAGCGTTCCCATTGCCAGCCGATTTGGCTCGTCGGTCATTCGTTCCTCGATCAACTCCCGAATCATGCGGATGAATCGCGGATGCGTGCCCACCGTCGCCGCCCGAACCATGTGGATGCCGAGCTCGCCGCACAGCTTTTGGACCTCGGTATCCAGGTCGTAGAGCACTTCCAGATGATCCGAGATAAACCCGATCGGCACGACCACCACGTCTCGCACCGGCCGTGGCATTGGGTGGCTGGGGTCGTGCGCCAGCGAACCCCCAGCGACGTTGCGTAAGAGTTCGCAAATATCCGGCCCCAGCCACGGCTGCCGCGGCGGACCGCTACGACTCTGGTATACCAACCGCCACGAGGGCCGATTGACTCCCTCGCCAACCAGTCGGCACGCCTCGTGCAGTTGCTCCTCATACCGGCAACCCGCCGCCATCGCCGTCGGAATACTGTGAGCCGTGAAGACGAGCAACGCCTCGTCGCGGCGCTCCACCGGTATTTGCCCGAACGCGGCCCACGTGCTCTCAATCATCGGCTCGATAAAACCAGGATGATTGAAAAACACCCGCAACTTGTCGATCTGGGGTGCCGAGGGTCCAACTTCTTCCCGCGCGGCGACAATATTTTCCAAGTACTGCCGGCAGCCCGAGTACGAACTGTACGCACTCGTAAAGAACGCCAACGCTCGCCGCACGCCATCCGCCGCCATCTGCCGCAACGTGTCGGCCAAAAATGGGTGCCAGTTCCGATTCCCCCAATACACGGGCAACTTGGGCTCCTGCTCCGCTAACTCCTTTTCGACCGCCGCGATGAGCGCCCGATTCTGCTCATTGATCGGGCTCTTCCCGCCAAAGTGATCATAATGCTCCGCCACCTCGAGCAACCGCTCCCGCGGCACATTCCGACCGCGCAGCACGTTTTCAAGAAACGGCAGCACATCCTCAGGCCGGTCCGGCCCGCCGAACGAGATGACAATCAACGCGTCGTAGGTGTGGCTCATACGTGAATTCAAAAGTATCCTTTCCGTCGCAGCCGCGCGCCGTATACACTCATTTTACACCGCCAGCGTACTATTGATGAGCGGCGCAAGACTGACTGAAAGGCAACGTTTCAGTCAAATGAAGCGGCAGTGGTTTTTCTGAGCGAGGGCCGTTCACGGGCCTTCTCGGTGCCTGGCTTGAGCCGAGATCGGTGCGATGGCTAAAGCCCGCTCGGCGAAAAGGCCCGTGAACGGGCCTAGGGAATGTAGTGCGTGCCCGGTCACCCCGCCGTGAACGGCGGGGCTAGTATCGCCTGCGGCGAGGATGGGGCGTGAACGCCCCGTCTCACCGAAAACAAATCAGCGTGCGACGGTCGCGCGTCACAACGCCCCAGCGATGAGGGCGATGTTCTGGCCGCCGAAGCCGAAGCTGTTCGAGAGGATCGTGCGGAGCTTTTTCTCGCGGGCGACGTTCGGCACGTAGTCGAGGTCGCACTGGGGGTCGGGCGTTTCGTAGTTGATCGTGGGCGGCACGATGCTGTCGCGCATCGCCATCAAGCTGATGATCAGCTCGGTCGCCCCGGCGGCGGCGATGAGGTGGCCGGTCATGCTCTTGGTGCTGGAGACGGGCACTTTGTAGGCTACATCGGGCCCGAGGGCTTCCTTGATCGCCAGCGTTTCCACGCGGTCGTTCACTTGCGTGCTGGTGCCATGGGCGTTGATGTAGTCGATTTCGGCCGGGTTCTTTTGGGCATCGCGCAGGGCCATTTTCATGCAGGTGATCGCGCCGCGGCCCTCGGGGTGCGTATCAGTGATGCGGAAGGCGTCGGCCGTCGTGCCGTAGCCGAGAATCTCACCATAAATTGGCGCGCCGCGTTTCTTGGCCCGTTCGAATTCTTCCAATACGACGATCGCAGCGCCTTCGCCCAGGATGAAGCCATCACGGTTGAGGTCGAATGGCCGCGAGGCCTTTTTAGGGTCGGCGTTGTTTTCGGAAAGGGCCGTGAGCAGGTTGAAGCCCGTGACGCCGAAGGGATGGATCATGCTGTGAGCGCCGCCGGAGAGCATCACGTCGGCCTCGCCGCGGCGGATGATTTCGGTCGCCTCGCCGATGGCCTGGCTGCTGGCCGCGCAGGCCGTGAGGCAGTTGAAGTTCGGGCCTTCGGCCCCAAAATGCGTGGCGACGTACGCCACCGGCATGTTCGGTTCCTGCTCGAGCTCCAACTTCGGATCGAGCCGCTTGAGGCCCTCCTGGATGAACGCGGCCAGGTCGAGTTCGCCGTTCTTAAGGGCGGCGACCATCATGTGGCTGAAGTTGAAGAAGTCTTGTTGGCCTTCGCCGGCGCCAAGGTAGACGCCGAAGCGATCGGGGTCGACCGTGCCGAGGATGCCGGAATCGCTCACGGCCTGCCGAGCCGCGCCGATGGCGAACTTCGTGTGCCGGCCACGCTTTTCCCAGGGTGCCGGGTCTTCGCCGGAATCGGCCAGCGACCAATTGCGAACTTCGGCCGAAATGCGCGTGGGAAAGTTAGAAGCATCGAACAGCGTGGTGTAACCGACGCCCGACTTGCTTTCCTTCAAATTCGCCCACAGTTCGGAAACCGTGCAACCTAACGGCGTGACGACCCCCATGCCAGTAACGACAACGCGATTTCTCATACCTTCACCTGGAACAAAACACGAATGCACCGCAAACGCACGCTGAACACGGAGAAACCGGAGAATGCAAAATGCAAAATGCAAAATGAGAAGCGTTCAATGGGGAGGTTGTCTCCGCATTTTTCATTTTGCATTGAACATTTTGCATTTTTCATTTTCCGGAATTGTTCCGTGCTCTCCGTGCCTCCGTGGTAACTTAGACGACGCTCGTTTGAAAAAAATGCGGATAGTCTTCCAGCCGCAGGCGGGTGCCATCCGTCCGCACGCCGACATCAAATACGCCGACCACACGCAGCCAACTCCGCAAATCATCTGGATTAAACAGTACGCGCCCGCGAGTGTTTTCTGTCGAATCTGGATCGAAGCGGGCGAAGAAGATCTCACCTTCGGAAAAAGGCCGGCCGTCGATGTCGCCTTTCACCTGGACCGAGGCCCCGAAATCCTTCGCTTGATCGACTACGGCCTTGTAGCGAATGACATCGCCGGGGCGCGCCTCGCCCTCGATGGTGCAACGCGCGAATTTGGCAAGCACGACAAGTTCGCTGAACTTATAGATTTCGCTGACGAGTAATCCGCCGCACTGGGCCATCCCCTCGGCCACCAGCGAATTCGGCATGATCGGGTAGTCGGGCAAGTGCTCCTGCAGATGGTCCTCGCTCAACGACACGCACTTCACCGCGGTGGCATGCGAGCCAGCGACAAATTCGGTGAAGCGGTCGAGCCAGAACCAGCGCATCGGCGGGTGGGGAAGTGAGTAGGTGAGTGTGTGAGTAGGTGAGAGCACGCAGGCGACTTACTCACCTACTCACGTACTCACCTACAACGTCCGCCGCTACGCGGCGAGCTTGTGCTCCACAAAGTTGCACATATCTTGCACGGTAAGCTGCTTGCCCAGGTTTTGCACGCTGGGATCGGCGGCAAACCGCGACAAGTCGGCGAATGGCATCCGCTCCTTGAGTTTTGCCATGCCGGCGGCGTTGACCTTACCGGCTTCCACATATTCGGTGTTGGTGAGGATGTCTTCCGGGAAGAGCTCGCCGCGTTCGATTTTGATGCCGAACGCTTTTTCGAGGCGGAACACGATATCGAGGAAATCGATCGACTCGGCTCCCAAATCACCCTGCAACGTCGCCTGGGGCGTGACCTCATCTTCGTCGACTCCTAGGGCGTCGACGAGCGCTTCTTGCACTTTGGCGAAAATTTCCGATTTCGACGTTACCGATGACATCGCTCTGGTTTCCTCCGAATAAGTTGTCGCAGCCCGCGTTAAACGGCAGCTGCTGCTAACGCCGTGGGCAAAAGCAACTTTTGCGCCCGGCGGAAATGTTGAATGATTCTCTCGTCGATGTCACGCAACACGGGGTCGCGGTCGACCAAATTGTAACGCTGAAGTACGATTCGTCCGCTCAGCGTCTGACGGTCACCAATTTGACCTTCGACTTTGAGTGTCGCCAGCCGCTCGTCTTTCTTCACCATCGATACCGTGACCTCGAGCGTTTGCCCGGGTGCCACGAAGTCGGCGTATTTTACGTTCCTAACTTCCTTCAGCGATATGACGCTGTGGGCATAATCTTCACTAAGTCGCAGTAACCAAGCACCGGCTTGCGTGGCGGCCTCCAGCATAAACACGCCCGGCAAAACCGGAAACTCCGGAAAATGGTCCGCCAAGTACTCTTCGGTCAGCGTTACATTCTTGACCCCCGTCAGCTCGACGTCCGGTTCCCACGAGCGGATTTTGTCGAGCAACCAAAAGCGCATGGCAGTAAATACAGTCATCTATTCCGCGGGCGTACGGAGCTGGTTCCGGCGGAATTCAGGGCCGAATTGTCGCGTGCCTGCTACCCAAACCGGCTACGCAAATCCTTGTGCGGTGGTGGTTTGGGGGAAATAGCAAACTTTGGATTATAACCGGATTTCCAGACGACTTCAACGGTCGTTTCCGTTGCGTGGTTTAGGGAATTCCTTGCATTCGGGCAAGATGGATGAAGCTCAAGGTTCCCGGTACCCCCCTCTCTTGTAGCAGGATTGTGCAAATCGCCATCGAACCACCGTAGTTAGCGTCTCCAGCTCGGCAAATATCGCCCTGGGTCATTCGCGAGTCGTTTCGGCAATTCTCACACATTATGATAGCTTACGCTCCGCAGTGATCCCGAGCCACTTGGTCCGACACCCAATCTCTTCTGATCTTCTAATCGTCGTTGAACTGATGATTGCTCCCTTAACGCCTTTGGAATTTGCACGACGCGCCGGCCGTATCTATGCGGAGCGCGAAGCGGTCGTCGACGGTGATGTACGATTGACGTATGCGCAATTTCTTGATCGTTGCAACCGTTGGTCGGCCGTGCTGCGGCAATTGGGCGTGGAGCCCGGTGACCGCGTGGCGTGTATTGCTCCCAATACGCGGGCGCATCTCGAATCGTACTACGCCATTCCGCAACTGGGCGCCGTGATCGTGCCGATCAACTATCGGTTGAGTGCCGACGATTTCCGGTACATTATCGAGCACAGTGGCGCCAAAATCGTTTGTGCCGATAGCGAATACTGCGCTGCCGTCGATCGCGTACGCGAACAACTACCGGGCGTGAAACACTTCGTGGCGTTCGACGGAAATAAGCAGGGTTGGTGGTCATACGAAGAGAGTCTAGCAGCGGTTATGCCGCTGACCGATTTCCCACTAATCGATGAGAACAGTGTGCTCTCCATCAATTACACGAGTGGCACAACGGCCCGCCCCAAAGGCGTGATGCTAACGCATCGCAATATCTATCTGAATATTCTTGGCCGGACCGCACACACGCCGATGACGATGACGGAGCGGTACTTGTGGACGCTGCCGATGTTCCACGTCAATGGCTGGGCATTTGTGTGGGCAATCACGGCCGTGGGCGGCACGCATGTGTGCCTGCGACGGCCCGATCCGCAAGCGATTTTCGAGAAACTGTGCGACGAGGGCATCACGCTATTTTGTGCGGCACCAACGGTGCTTATTAGCATCGCGAATGCGCCGGCGGAAGTTCGTCGTAATGCACCACGCGGCGTGCGAGTCCTCACTGCGGGTGCGCCGCCGGCCGCGGCAACGATCCAGTGTATCGAGGGCGAACTGGGGTGGATCGTAACTCATCTGTACGGTCTCACGGAAGTATCGCCGGTAGTGACGATCTGTGAGGTGCGGCCCGAGCATGCCGCTTTGGATGCCGATGCGGCGGCGCGCATCAAGGCGCGGCAGGGCGTCGAGTGCCTTGCGGCCGGCGAAGTACGGGTGGTGGACGATGCGGGACAGGAAGTGCCGCACGACGGCGCGACTTTGGGCGAAATCGTGATGCGCGGCCATGCCGTGATGGCGGGTTATTACAATGATCCCGAAGCCACGGCCCACGCGTTTCGCGGCGGGTGGTTTCATAGTGGCGACGCGGCGGTCGTGCATCCGGACGGATACATCGAGATTCGCGACCGCTGGAAGGATGTCATTGTGAGCGGTGGCGAGAACATTTCCTCGATCGAGGTGGAAGGCGTGCTCATTCGACATCCCTGCGTGCGGGAGGTTGCGGTCGTCGGCATGCCGCATGAGAAATGGGGCGAAACGCCCTGCGCGTTCGTTGTTCTGCAAGACGGCAAGCAGGTCGAGGTCAATGATTTACGGTGTTTCTGCCGTGAAAACCTGGCCCATTTCAAAGTGCCGCATGAGTTCCGCTTTGTCGAGGAGCTTCCAAAAACAACTACCGGAAAAGTGCAGAAATACATGCTGCGTGGCGGGCGGCCGAACTTCCTGGCACCATCATGATCGCGGTTTCACGCCAGATTGTACCTGCGCTCTCAATTTGGCAACTCCACTGCCCTGCCCCAGTTGTGCGGCATGAATCGTAATCGAAGGAGAAAGACGTATGACGAAACACCGTGAACTGTTTATTCCTCTCGCGGTCAGGGTTGAGACGTTTTCGTTTAACCCGGAGCCAGCGGCGACGGGATTGTGCGTAAAACGCTTCTGTCGCCGTTGGCTCCAGGTTAAACGATTCAGTGGCACCCGCGCGAGGCTTAGCAACCTCCGCAGCGCTGTTTTTTGTGCTGCCTGGATACTCGGCAGCCAGCACCTGCACGCCGCAGATGACCCCGGCAACTACTCCGTTCTGGCGGCCGGGGCCAAGGCCGATGGCGCTACCGACGACACGATCGCGATTCAAAAATGCCTGGATGATGCGGCGAAGACCGGGGGGCGCGTGAACGTGCCAGCGGGGCGGTACTTGGTGAGAGGCAGCCTCCACATTCCGCCCGGTGTTACGCTGCAAGGTGTATCCGAATCGCCGACGTGGACGGAACCTCTCAACGGCTCGATCATCCTGGCGACCGGCGGTCGCGATCAGGAAGAGGGGCCAGCCCTGTTTGAGATGGGCCATTCGTCGGCCGTGCGCGGTGTTGCCGTGTGGTATCCCGAGCAGAAAACCACGAAAATCACGCCGTATTCCTGGACATTTCATCTCCAGGGGAACGACAACACGGTGGAAAACGTCACGCTCATCAACAGCTACAACGGCATTCGCGTCGGCCCCGAAAGCAACGTGCGCCACCGCATTCGCAGCGTTTACGGCTGTGTGTTGCGACGAGGGATTTTCGTCGACAATTGCACGGATATCGGCCGCATCGAGAACATCCAGTTCCACTCCCACTGGTGGTCGGCCGCGTCGGTTGGTGGCGATTGGAAGCCGGTCAATGAATTCATGTGGCAGAATTGCGAGGCGTTCATTTTTGGACGCACCGACTGGCAGTACGTCACCAACACGTTCGTATTTCCAGTGAATATCGGCTATCACTTCATTCAAACGAAAGCCGGTGCCTGCAACGGCCAGTTTTGCGGCATCGGCGCCGACGAATCGAATGTGTGCGTGAAAGTCGATGCCATTCAGCCGATGGGCCTGTTGATTACGAACGGTCAATTCGTCTGCATGCACGGCGACAACCGCGATGCCGTGCTGATCTCCCCCACCTGCAATGGTTCGGTGCGGCTGGTGAACTGCGCGTTTTGGGGACCGATTCGTCAGTGCGTGGTTTCGCATAGCAAGAGTTTCGTGTCGCTCTCGGATTGCTACTTGAGTACCACGTTCGGCGGGAAGAACGCCACCCGGTTGCCGCTGATCGAAGCCGACAACGGCAAACTGCAGGTGCGGGGTTGCAGTTTCGGCACCGACGAACCAAGCATCGCGTTGAAGAAGGGCCTCCAGCAGGCTACGATCACGGAAAACAACGGCATTCGCGGCGTCGAGGTCGTCAACGAAATCGGCGACCGGGCGATCATCGCCAACAATGAGGCACGGCGAGATTGATTGAAAATCGCGCGTGTTGCGGTGCGTATGCTGCTGGAGAAAACTCCCTGGCGAACGAACCATCCCGGTTCGTTTAACCCGGAGCCAACGGCGACGGAATGCGGCGTTCCGCCTAGCCGCTGGCTCGGGGTTAAACGAGGCACAGGTCATTCGCCGTGTGGCTGCCAATAATTGGCCGGAGTCTCTTAGAAAATCGGATCCATGTCGAGAAAGTCAACAGCAGCGGCCTGGGTTGTTGTCGCCGGAATAGTGTTGGCGGTGCCCCACGCGAGCGAAGTCTCGGCGGTGGATTTTGCCGCATCCCACGCTCCGCAAAATGGCATGGTATTCGTTCCCGCCGCCGAACGAACCGTCGGCACCTCGTTGGAAGAGCGACGCTCACTGGCCAAGCGTTTTGACTGCGACCCAACCTGGCTCAACGACGATCTCGACGCACGATCTCTACAAATTGGTTCATTCTGGATTGATCGCACCCCTGTGACGAACGCACAATATTTTGCATTTGTGGGTGAGACTGGAGCGCGCAACCCTTGGCCCGATGGCCCCTATCCAGCGGGCTTCGCCGACCATCCGGTCGTCGACATTAGTTTCGAGGAGGCCGAGGCCTATGCCCGTTGGGCTGGCAAGCGTTTGCCGACGGCCGAGGAATGGGAAGTTGCCGCACAAGCGGAAAAGCCTGGCCTTTTTCCTTGGGGCGACGATTGGCCTGGGCCTACGAAGCCAGCTGTTCCCAACGTGTCGCCAAATTGGCATTTACCTGGAACCGAGAGCGTCGGCTCTGGTCATCATGGCCAAAGTAGGTTCGGCATGGAGGATTTTGTTTGCCAAGTCTGTGAATGGACTCGTTCGACGATGCCTCACCACGGCGCGACGTTCGCCCGCTTGAAAGGTGCGAGTTGGCTGCACCAAGACCCGGTGAATTTTCGCACGGCCGCGAGCTTTTGGGCGATGACGAGTTTTGCGACGCCCTGGATCGGCTTTCGCTGCGCCCTGGATGGCAACGACTCGCCACCGCCGCTACGCCGGAAAGCGTCGGCGGCGGATCCCGCCGCGCCGAAAACGGCAACGCCGTCCCACCAAGCGGGCAATGGCACACTGCGGGCGTATCCGCTCCATGAAATACCGCCCAGCGTCGATTCCCACCTGCTGCGCTGGTCCCGGCTGTTTCTCACATCGCCCCGTCCCGCAACCTGCCGCGGCTTCGTCCTGCACGCGACGAACGTCGGCGATTGGCCGATCAGTTTGTTCCTGGCCGAATCGCTGAATTGGAACGACAAAACATTGCTCAATTGGTACCAGGCCACCGACCCGGCTCTGCAAGAGTCGCCGGGCGAATCGGGGCCACCGCGCTATCGCTTGGATTTCGCCGCGATCGCCGTCGAATACGAGTTTGTATCAGGTACCGATTACGTGGACCTACGCACGATGATTACCAACAAGACCGACTCCGCCGGCACGTTCGGCACGACCTCGTGTTTCAGCCTGTTGAGTCAACCGTTGTTCTACGACTGCGAGATGCTGCGGACCTACCAATGGACGGGCGCCGAGGGATTCGTGCCCGTACGCAAACTTCCCCGCCAAGGCGCTTGTGTTCGCTGGATCGCGCCCGAGGATTTTTCGGCGGTTGGCGGCGTCGGGCGGCCGGGGGCGATGGCTGTCGTTTCCCGCGACGGACAATGGACGTTTGCCTCGGTGCGATTGGAAGATGGCGGCAGCTTTCAAGTTCAGGGCAACACGTGGCTGAACTGCCTTCATACCGATTGCGCGGTCAAGGTCGAAGCGCACAAATCGCGCCAGACCAACCAGCGGTTATTCTTGATTCAAGGCGGTTTGGCGGAGTTGCAGGCTCGGTGGCACGACCAGAACTGAGAGTTCGTCCCGCGAACCAGCCGGCATCCACTTGATGGCGAAGTTGAAGCCACGCCCTTGGCAGACTACGATCACGTGATGCCAACCTACTCTTGGCGCACGTCGCATTACTTTCATTCCAACAAAATCGGTCGATCAACATGAGTGTTCGCACAACTTTCCTTGGTTTTCTGTGGCTCGTACCTTGCTTATATCCGGTCGCAACTTCATCTGGCGAAGAGCCCTCGTCGCCAACCGTTTACGAAGCCGACGTGAAAATTCCGATGCGCGACGGCACGAAGTTGGCCGCCAACATCTTTCGGCCCAAGGGCGAGGGGAAGTGGCCGACAATCTTGATTCGCACCCCCTATGACAAAGGCAACGAAAAATGGCCGGGCGGCAAGGATTATGCCACCAAAGGCTATGTAACGGTGGTGCAGGATTGCCGGGGCCGCGGGAAGTCGGAGGGCGAATGGGAGCCTTTTCTTCATGAACCGCAGGATGGCTTCGATACGCAAGAATGGGTCGCGAAGCAGCCGTGGTGCGATGGCAACATCGGCTCGTCCGGCGGGTCTTATGTGGGCTGGACCCAGTGGGCATCGGCTCCGCACGCCAGTAAGCACCTGAAGTGCATGGTGCCGATGGTGCCCTTCGGCAACACGTACGAAGACCTGGCCTACTGCGGCGGCGCGATGCAGCTCGGCCTGCTGATGGGTTGGGGCGAAGCGGTCGGCGGCGTGGGTCTTCCGCCGGAAAAGCTGCAAAAGGCCTATAGCTATTTGCCGTTAAAAAAATTCGCCGGCCAATTCGATAAGAAGATTCCGTATCTGACCGAGTGGGTCGAGCACCCGACGTACGATGATTTTTGGAAGCAGCGCGGCATCGACTATGACTATGCCGATGTGACCGTGCCGACGCTCAATGTCGGGGGCTGGTACGACATCTTCGCGAAGGCCACGCTCGACCTCACCACGGGCGTGCGGAATGCCGCCAAGAGTGAGGAAGTTCGCAAGAACCAGTTTGTGATTATCGGCCCGTGGGGGCATGGAGCAGGCACCCGCAAGTTCGGCGAGCTAGACTTCGGCCCGGAAGCCGAGTTGAAGGTCTACTCGCGGCAGTTCGATTGGTACGAACATTGGCTGAAGGGGAAAGACAAGAAGATCAACGAATGGCCCCCGTACTACTTGTTCGTGATGGGCGAGAACCGCTGGCGTGGCGAAAACGAGTGGCCGATCAAACGCACGAAGTTCACGCCCTACCATTTGCACAGTGCGGGCCGGGCAAATACGCTCTCGGGTGACGGCACGCTGAGTGTGACACCACCGGACGGCGAGACTTCCGATCAGTATTCCTATGACGGCGATGATCCGGTGCCGACGACAGGCGGTAACAACATTGTCGGTGCCACAGCCGGCCCCGAGGATCAAACGAAGGTCGAGAAGCGCGCAGATGTGCTGGTGTATTCGACCGCGCCCCTGGAACAGGATGTCGAGGTGACGGGCCCGGTGAAGCTGATCCTGTGGGCCGCCTCGTCGGCCCCCGATACCGATTTCACCGGCAAGTTGATCGACGTCCACCCCGACGGCAAAGCATACAACCTGTGCGAAGGGATTCAGCGGGCCCGTTATCGCCAAGGCTTGGATAAACCCGCGCTGCTCGAAGTCGGCAAGCCGGCGCGTTTCGAGGTTGATATGTGGGTCACGAGCAACCTTTTCAAAAAGGGGCATCGCATTCGCCTGGAAGTCGCCAGCAGCAATTTTCCGCGGTTCGATCGTAACCCAAATAGCGGCAAACCGTTCGGCACCGACACGGAACTGCTGACGGCGAAGCAAACGATCTTACACGACAAAGATCATCCGTCCCATTTGCTGCTGCCCGTGATTCCGCGGCCGTAAAGACAGGAGTCGTAGGAATGGGTACCGGTAGTGTGAACTGCATGATTACAATTGATGGTCGGTGTGCGTGCAGGCAGCGGATTTCCGGTCGGCTGATCCAACGGCTTTCGTTGAGCATTGCACTTTTGCTCGCAATAACGAGCAGCGTAAATGCCGATCAAACGGATCACGCGGCGGCGAAATCGGCCGCGCGAACTGCCGCCGCACAACCGCTTTACAAATACACGCTGACTCAAGATGGCACGCCGGCATCGTATGATGAGTCGCTGGCGGTGGCCTGTTTGCAGGGCCTCATCAATCGCGACACGCCAAGTGTTTACGTGCTTTCCAAGAGGAACGCTCGGCCGCAATATTGGCTAGATATCCTGTCCAAGCAGGGGCGTTGGCTCGAAGGCCGCGAGGTGCGACCGCTGAACGATCTTGGCGCGCTAGTTAAGCTGGCCGGTAAGCGATTGAAGGGAGCAGTGATTTGGGATCCTGCCGTGCCCGCCACGATCAATGTAGCCACGACGATTGCCGGCGTCGAAGACGGCGTGGCTTTGAGTCCCGAATTCGCCAACAGATATTTGCCGGCGTGGCAGCTTCCGGTGCTGCACGATTTGCGTGGCCGATTCACAGGCGCGGAAACGGGCAGCAAGAAGAACGACGCGTACCGCTGGGCGATCCGCGAGTATCTGGCGAAGGACCGCTGCTCGTCCCACTTGCTTTGCTTGTACGAAGACGCATTTACGACGCGAGCCCGCGGCGATATCGGCTACGTGCTCACGCGCGATTGGGCCGTGAAAAACCGCTCGTTCGTGTTCGATCTATCGCCGTGGGGCGATGAACAGCCCGCCGATGACCCGGGCCAACGGCTCGGTCTCGACCTGGAAACCTACAAACTCATCCTCGCCGAGATACGGCGTGCGGCCGCCGGCAAACATCTAACGGAAATGACCGGCTTCTTCGCTTTCTCGAAGTACGCGAACATGCCCGATCATAAGAGTTCGCATGAGCCTGTGCCGACGGAATGGGAAACCGTTTACCTCATCACGCCGTATAATGCCTACCAGAATACCGTCAGCAGTGATTGTTTCAATCAATCGCTCCACAGCCACGTAAAGCGTTTGCCACTGCGGCAAAATCGCACCGCGCACAAGCGGCCGATCGAAAACAAAACGTACCTTTGCATCTTGATGGCCGACTACGACTCGGCAACACCGCTCTACGACACGTTACCACGACTTTGGGATGACCCACAGCGCGGCAAAACGCCGTTCGTGTGGGGCATCAATCCGAATCTTGTGGAAACGTATCCCGATCTCATCGCGTACTTCTACAGCACGCTGACACCGGCCGATACGATCGAGGCCGACGCCAGCGCGGCGGGCTACTTCAACCCGAGTCGCGTGCGGCCCGAAAGTTGGCCGTTGTTCATAAAGCACAATCAAACGTTCTTCCGGGAGGCCGATCAAACCATCGCGCCCATGGTGCTCGATTGGGAATGGCCGAACGATGCCGTGAAGGACGCCTTCCGGCAATTCTCGCCCGACGGCTACGGTACAATTGTGGACGACATGCACACGCATACGGGCGGGCCTGTCCAGCCGCACGTGTGGAAAGGCATGCCCATTATCGAGTTGATTAATGACGCCAATGAATTTCCCGGCGTACAAAAGACGGCCGACATCGTGGCCAATGCGATTCAGACTCGCGGGCATCATAAGCCGGGTTTCTATTTCGTGCGAATTGTGTGGACGAGTCCGACGCAAGTTCGCGACATGCTAGAAACATTGCGAAAGCAGTATCCAGAATTGAATTTGGAAGTGCTCGATGTGCACACGTTCTTCGCAATGTTCAAAGACTTTTACGGTCAAGCATCGAAGACACCAGTCAAAAAATAGGCCACACGCGTGACCACACAATTTGCGTCACGGCACACGAGTGGCAACCGCGAAATCCTAATTGATTAGCGGTGCGGCATCGTGCCGCTGAACGTATGATGGCTGGGCTATGAATGACCGCGGGAGGCGTCTCCCGACGCCGATGACGTTATCGAATGGAGCGAAATCGGCCTTTGAGAGGCCTCCTACAGTTCAATGGCCGCGCTGGCCTCATTAATAACTCAATGTCGTTGGAGCAAAATATGATTCGCCTTGCAGTTGTCATGGTTTGCGGATTCGCGGTGATGGGTTGCCAAGAAACGGCAGTCAGCGACCTGCGAGGAGTGCGGACGGCCGTCGCCGAGAAATCAGACAGCCGCGAGGTCGCGGATGCCATGAATCGCGGCAGCGATGCCCGGATTACGCACGTTGCGTCGCCGAAAGCCGCCAGACCCAAGGTGAAGGACCGCATCCGAGCAACGCTCATTCAATACGACTGCTCGAACGATAAGCAAGAATCCGTCGCGCGCCTGCTAGAACTCGTCACCAAGAGCGCTCCGCAATCCGACCTCATTGTGTTGGGCGAAACGGTCTTTGCACCGTACACAACCTGCCAGGATTATCGAGCGGTCGCGGAGCCAGTCCCCGGGCCGTTCACTGAGTCGCTCGCGAAAATTGCCGGCGAGCACAAGCTTCACATCTGCAGCGGCGTCGTCGAAACAGATGGCGACAAGCTGTTCAACACGGCGGTTCTGATTGGCCCCGACGGCCGCATTCTCAGCAAGTACCGCAAGACGTCACTGGCCAGTGTTGATGAAAAGTACTTTCAACCGGGCAACGGTCCCGCGGTTGTGGAAACGGAACTGGGCCGCATCGGCATCTTGATTTGCAAGGACTCACAGGACCTGGACGTGATCAACGCACTGGCCCGCCAGGCACCCCAGCTAATTCTTGTTCCGAGCTATGGTCTCGCGAAAACGGACTATTCGACGAAACTCGAAATCGACTGTATGCTCGACGAATGCATCGACGAGTGGCGGTTGCGCATGCAAACACTAGCGAAAATTTGCCATGCCTTCGTGCTGCGAGCCGATCATGTGGGCACTGAAGGCCAGCAGGTGCGGGTCGGCCATTCGATTGCCGTTTCCTCGGGCGGTTATGTCATCGCCGAAGCAACGATGAAACCTGCTTGTTTGGATGTGATTGTGAAGGCCGATTCGCCAGACCAAAAGCATTGGTGATGAATCTTGGAAGCCAATGCTATCGATATGAGTCGCAAAAGTAAGGCAAAACGTCAGAAAATCAGTCGCCAAGGTTTTTGATCCAGCGAGTAAATCATGAGTGACGATCATTCTCAAACGAAAAGCCGGCTGCTGCTATTTCTCACAATCGCATTGTTCGTCCTATCGCGAATGCGCTGCGGGTTTGCTGCCCCGCCCCAGTCCGAGCCTGCTGCCGTTGGTAAGAACGGAGGCTTCGTTACTGCCTCCGGAATGCAATTTATCGATGAAGCGGGCAAGCCGCTGCTGTTGCACGGCATCAACGTCGTCAACAAATCGCCGACGGAAGGGTATACGAAAAACATCGAGCCATCCGATCTCGCCACCATTCGCAGTTGGGGCATGAATTGCATCCGCTTGGGCATTTTGTGGGACGGCCTCGAGCCGCAGCCTGGGAAGATCAATGAAGAATACCTTGACCGCATCGCCCGCATCATCGGCTGGGCCAAGGCGGAAGGCCTGTTGGTGCTGCTGGATATGCACCAGGATTTGTACAGCGTGAAGTTTTCCGATGGCGCCCCGGCCTGGGCCACGCTGGACGAGGGCCAGCCCTACACACCGACCGCCGTGTGGAGCGATGCGTACTTTACGAGCACTGCCGTGCAGACCGCACTCGATCACTTTTGGGCGAACAGCCCTGGCCCCGACGGCATCGGCCTGCAGGACCATTACGCTCGCGTGTGGCGCAGGGTGGCCGAGCGGTTCCGCGAAGAACCGGCCGTCCTCGGGTATGATTTGATGAATGAACCATATCCGGGGCGCGATAACGCGAGGAATCGGCTGGCGATGGCCGCGAAACTGTTCGCACTCCTGCCAACCAAGCTGGGCGACAAAATGCCCTCGCCTGAAATTCTGGCGAAAGGCGCTGATTCGCCTGAAGGTCGAAAACAGCTTGCCGAATGGTTGAATGATCGAGAACTGTTTTCGGCCATGCTCGATGCTGGCACACCCATCATGCAGGCTTTCGAGCGCGAGCGACTTCAACCGCTGTACGCCCGCGTACACAAGGCGATCCGAGAAGTGGACACGCGCCACATCATCTTCATCGAACCCACCACCTCGGCCAACATTGGGATTCCGAGTGCGATTGCACCTTTGACCGATGAACATGGCCGGCGAGATCGGCAACAAGCCTACGCTCCGCACGCCTACGATATCGTGACCGACACGCCCGAGTCAGGGCAGGGCAGTAGCAACGCCCGAATCGAACTCATTTTCAGCCGACACGCGCAAAAGGCGCGCGAGTTGAGCATGCCGTTCTTGATCGGTGAATGGGGCGCCTACTATGAAAACCCGCATGCCGTGGAAGCGGCGAAGTTCGTCGTTGAGCAACTCGACAAGCTGCAATGTGGCGATACCTATTGGGACTACCAGCGAAAGTTGAAGGATTCGCCGCTGGTCCGATCGCTGAAGCGAGCGGTCAGCGATGTGGCGCCAAAATAGGCATTTAGAGAGCAGCCTGGTGGGCGCATGTTCGCGAAGATCAATATGACTGAAAAGCTTCTGCGCAGCTCAACGGTGCATGATAAAAACATCGACCGCCGCGCCGTTTTGAAGACGCTGGCCAGCACATGGACGCTGCCCGCCATCGGCTTGGAGCTAGCCAGCCTGAACGCGCCCACCCACGCGGCAGAAGTCCCCGCTCCGTCGAAAAGCCCGCGCTGGTACGGCTTCAACCTACTCGAATACTTCTCCACCGACCCGGATTGGATGAAGTACTTTCCGTTCCAGAACGATGGCATCTTTCTGGAAGACGATTTTCGCTGGATTCGCGACTGGGGCTTCAATTTCGTTCGCCTGCCAATGGACTATCGCTTTTGGACCGCAACCGACGATCTCCTGAAGATCGACGAACGAAAGGTCGAGGCCATCGACCGAGCAATTCGGCTGGGGGAAAGGTACGGAATCCACGTCAATCTCAGCCTCCATCGCGCCCCCGGCTACTGCATCCTCGACGACATGGACGCGACGATCACCGGCATCCACATCACGCCCGAGAAAACCAGCTTCTACGACGATGAGCCCACGCTCCAAGCCTTTGTTCATCAATGGGCGTACTTCGCGAAGCGATACCTAGGCACTTCCGGAGATCGCCTCAGCTTCAACCTGGTAAACGAGCCAATGTACCGACCCACGCCGGAAAGAAAACGTGAATTGATGGGCGGTTTGAAGGACAAATCCAAAAAAGAAGTGGATCAGGCGATCGAAGCTACTGGTGCCAAGGAATACGCCCGCGTGGCCGCTGCGGCGATTGACGCGATTCGCGCTATCGACCCGAGCCGCACGATTGTCGTCGATGGTTCGGCCGTCGCGAAGTCGCCCGTTCCAGAGTTGTTTGCCTCCGGCGTAATCCAAAGCCCGCACACTTATTTTCCACCCGAAGTTACCACCTACAACGGTGAATGGTCGCGACAATGGCTCAAGGCGGCCGAGCCCCCTTCCTGGCCGCAAAAAGATAAGAACGGCCAGGTCATATCCGACCGCAAATCGATCGACGCGTATTTTGAACCGTGGCGTCGCGCGGCGCAGCAAGGCGTTCCAATTCACGTCGGCGAACTTGGCTGCTACAAATTCACGCCGCCAGACGTCACGCTGGCCTGGTTCGACGATACGCTCGACGTCATCGGCGAACTGAACAGCGGCTGGGCGCTCTGGAATTTTCGCGGGCCCTTTGGCATTCTCGATACGCAGCGCGCCGGCACGAAATACCAGGACTGGCACGGCCACCAACTCGATCGACCATTGCTTGAACTGCTGCGGAAGAAAATGAAGTCGTAGTTCAAATTGTCAATGCTTTGTCAAAACCAATTTTGCGGGTGCCACGGCTGGCTCGCCCAGCAGTGCGAATGCCGACGAATGGCTTGCGTAGGAACCCGGCAATCAGCCGCTGACAGGTCCAATCCACAAGCTGACCGCAGACCGAGACGCCGCTAACCAGTTAGCAGTGGCACCCTACGCCGCTCGCTCCTCGCAGTTCTTTCCTCGTCGGGTGCCACGGCTGGCTCGTCCACGGAATTCTTGAACAGGAGGAAACGGAGTAAATAGAGGATGTTTTTCTCCCTTGTCTCTGTTTACTCCTGTTCAAACGCCCACCCACACGTATCGACGTGTGTCACAAAACTTTTGCCAACTTGCTTACCGACGATCGCTTGGCTGCGCTGCGGATTCGCGCACCACCAGATCGGCCCCCACTCGAATCGACGTCGGCTCGTCTTCGGCAGCGATAACCCCATCAATCCGATCGACAATCAGCTTCGCCGCCAAGCGGCCGATTTCCTGCGACCGCTGCCGCATGGTCGTCAGCGGCGGATTCATCGTCACGGCGAAATCGAGATCCGCGAAACCCATCACCGAAATGTCCTCCGGGATCCGCAAGTTCAGCTGCGCAGCTGCCTGATAAACAAAAATGGCCTCGTGATCGGATACCGTGAACACGGCCGTTGGACGCAGTTCGTCTTGCAACAACTCGCGGGCAATCTCGATTCCATTGGTGCCCTGGGCGTTCAACCGCCAACTCTTGACGCGCGTGCCGGGAAACCGGGAAATCGCCTCCTCGAACGAGGAACGGCGCTTGATGGCCCAGGTCTGGGAACTCGTTTCCCGGCTCGAAAGGCACGCCACGCGCCGATGCCCCAGGCCCAGCAAATAGGCGGCCGCGACCGATGTGGCTTGTTCCTCATCGGTCCCGATCGAATCCGCCACGGTCGAACTGTGATCAATCACCGCGACCGGCACGCGCCGTTCCACAAACTCCGGAAAGTGATGGAAATACGACACGCTAAAGGGCGGCCACATGATGAGGCCATCCACCCGGCGGTCGAGCAAACAGTTGATCAGCCGCAGCCCTTCCGCATCGTCCTTTTCGAAGTACGGCATGTCATCCAGATTGCCTACCCAGACCGTGATCGGCAGGTAATTGTATTTAGCCAACGCATCGTGGATTCCCGAAAGCGCACTTACCCAGAATGAGTTGTACGGCGGAATCATCACGCCGATCGTTTGCGTGCGGCCCGTCTGCATGCCGCTGACGAGCAAATTGCGCCGCCACCCCAACTGCCGCGACGCCTCCAGCACGCGCCGGCACGTCTCTTCGCCAAACTGTTTGCGGTCGCCACGCAAAATCCGCGACGCCGCGGCCAGCGAGACCTTGGCGGTCTTGGCCACATCCTTCAATCGCGGTACCTCGGATGACGACATGGGATGACCCATACGGGCTATCAACGACGCACGTCCTGGTCGGCAATCGGGCCGCCAAATCCGGCCGCCGATGCTTGCCAGTCCAAACGGGGGGCAACACGCCAGAAAAGACACCTAAACTATTTTAGCCCCGAACGCCATTATCATTTTCGCGTCCGTAAAGTCAATCTGCGGTCTTCGCCGTCGGCCAGCGATAAATGGCAGGTTCGCGCACAGCCAGTATCGTCGCAGGCCGCCCCCTTGCTCAAAATCGTCGGGGACCGCCCAATTTGCGGAGCAAATGGAACCGTCCTCCTGTTCCAAGACGGTTCTGGCAAAAAGCGTTCGGCGCCGCTGCGGGTCGCATCGTCTTTGCGTCGAGATGTTTCAGACCGTGAACGCTCGGGCGGCAGGTCGTCAGCTGACGAACCGTCCCGTCGCCTGCAAACGCTTGCATGCTTTCTTCAAGGAAGCGCAAATATTTTTGCAAAACCGTTGACAGAGAGTGCAGTCCGATTAAACTACTTTAGAAGAAGGCGCGCAGCTGCACTGCATTCGCAGCTTGGCTGGCTTTTCGTCTGGCTTCGAGCAGTAGCGCACCGTTCCGTTTGGAACAAACTGGTTGGCCCATCTTGTCGAGACGTCTTTGAGTTTCAGTTCCAGGGCGTCGCTAACTCTAACTTTGAGGTGTTCTAATGAAGTGGATGAATTGGTTTAGTATTTGTCTGGCGCTACTCGCGCTCTGCGCGGTAAGTGCCACGCCCGTCCTCGCTACGAATATTCAGAGCGTGGTTGAGGTCAACGGCGATAGCGGCACGGGTTACATTCCAACCCAATGGACCGGCCAAACGTTCACGGTCACCACGGCGGGCAAACCATACACTGCATCGGCCGTCGGCGATCCAGTCACCGTTCCCTACTTCGTCGTGAGCGGGACGCCAACTTCGCCTCCCGTGAAGCCGTCGGCTTATACCGATCGCAATCATAGCTGGGCAAGTGGCGGCAATTTCTTTGGCATCAACTACCCAGCCATGCCATCCTACTTGGTGGGCGGCGAATATATCATGCCTCCGCAAGGCCTCCGCGATAATCTGACTTTGAGGCTGGATGTGACGATTGCCAGCCCCGCGACCGTTTACCTGCTGATTGACAATCGCCTTGGTGAAGCCGTTCAAGGTGGTAATGGTTTTCCATTGGACCCACCCACGTTCGATGCTGATTTCGATACGGTTCCCGATCACATGGCGTGGGTGATCAACGACGGCTGGCTGCCCGTTAAGAATGGCATTAATCACTTGGCGGACGTTACGATTCCCGACGAAGTCACCATGGACGAAAGCCAAGACGCGGCGACGTCCGGCAATCCGGCCAATGGCAACTTCGATAGCGTATTCTCGGTTTATTCGAAGCGCTTTCCCGCTGGCACGTTCAGCTTGTACCAGGCGAACAAAGATGCCGGCAATTTGAATATGTATGGCGTTGTTATCACGCCGGAGCCAACAACCGCAATGTTGCTGCTGCTATCGGCGACAGTCGGTTCGTTGACCGTGCGACGCAAACGTCAATAGGTAGTAACAACTGATGAACTCGCGGGGCGCAGGTGGCGATATTTCGGCCCTTGCGCCCCGCATGGTTCGTGGCTCGAACTCAATCACGGTTCATACCGAAACCATGCATTTTCATGCGTGGGGCATGCGGTGGTTGGGCTGTTCGTATTGTGTAGGATTGGTTTCATGCATCAACGATGGTTTCTAGCTGTTGTAATCGGTCTAATCGCGGCGTGTGCGGCATCGGCGCAGACCCCGGGAATCATCTGGCAATGGCAACCTCCCGCGCCAGGCAGTGGTTACCCAGACCCGGGGAACTCCCAAGGGTGGGTCACCTTCGACGACTACGTGTTGTCGCATTACCCTGGTTTTACTCCCAATTATTGGGGCGATATTTCCGAGTCGGGAGCCTCTGGCGACTTGGTTATAACCGAAAAAGGCACGGGTGCGGGATCCGGCTGCGGGCCGAACCCAACGATTTGCGGCGCCGTCGGTGGCCCGTGGTTTCTGAGCGCGCCATTCGACCGTGCGCGCGAGTTGTCGTTGTTGCCCCCCGGCACCATTTGGGCTAAGGGGCACCTCGATGCGACGGGCCTGGATTACATCGAACTCGATCTGAAGCGCAATTCCAAGGTCGGCGTGTCGGATTCAACCTCCCTTCCCGTGGTCCTGAACTTGCTGCTGACGGAAACAGACAACGAGGGCTTCCCCGAAAACGTTCCCTCCTCCGCTCCGTTTGATGTAAGCGCTACGGGCATCACCACGCTCCGAATTCCGCTGGCCGGTTTGACCAAGCGGCAGGTGTCGAGCGTCAAAAGCATCTATATCAATGTGCCGGCTCACACGTCGATGGGCAACTTATCGTGGACGATTTCCCAGGTGCGCACCGTCGGGACACCGCTCACCGAAAGAAATATCGTCACGAATGATGCCGGCACGCCGGATAATGGAATCGACGGCGCGTTCATCTTGACAGGCACCGATGCGCTGGCGGTCGTCGGTAATTCAGGAGCGGCGAACCAGGTCGGACTTTCGCGGAACCCCGCGGGGTCGGGCTCGTTGCAGTGGACCGACAAGGGCGGCACCGGCGATTTAAGCAGCCCCAGCGGCGCTGCCATCGGCTGGGGCAACGGCTCCGGCTGGCGCGCCTCGCAACAGCCGGATTTTACCGACCCCTCTCTAGGGAACTCGTACAATGAGCGGCTTGCCGATTTTTCGAATTACAATCGCATGACCGTCAAAATCTCCGCACAGGATGTCGTGAATCCATCCGGCACGGTGGGGGTTCAAGCCTTCTTTGGAGCATGTAATCCAGATGGCAGTGATTCGCAATGCAACGGCAGCGACACGCCCGCCCCGCCGCCGTTTACCGTGATGCCGAGTCAGAATCTCGTAACCGATGGACAATACCACGATATGGTATTTGACCTCTCGAGCGTCACGTTCCTCAAGGATGTGTGGCACTGGGGTCTGGATATGGCCGCGCATCCGAATAACATCACGTTCAACATCGATAACATTCGGCTTTGGAACTCCAATACGCCGCAAGGCGTGCCCGGCGACTACAACGGCAACGGCGTCGTGGACGCCGCCGACTACGTGCTGTGGCGCAACGGCGGCGCACTCCAAAACGAAGGCGCCACTCCGGGCAGCAATACTCCCGAGGATTACACCTATTGGCGCTCGCGGTTTGGCGCAACGTCCGGCAGTGGTGCGGCGGTTGCGGCGGCCGTGCCCGAACCCTCGGCAGTCGTGCTGATGTTCGCCGGATTGCTTGGTTCGTGCGGGTATTGTCGCGGGCGCTAGAAGTGGCGAGCCGTGACAAGCGAGCCTGCGTGAACGCTTGCCTAAAAACATTCGTCGGTTGGTTGGCTGGATTTGTAGGAGAAGGATATGCGATGCGTAACCGGCTTGGCGGTCCTGTTCGCATGCGTCAGCGCGAGCATCACCGTGGCGCAGACGCCCGAGACGTTGTACTCGTGGGATGATCATACCACGCAAGGCTGGGTGGTTTGGGGGGCCCGCGACGCCCAAGCCTCCACGCTCCCGAACGTCAAATGGAATCTGGCTTCAATCTCTGGCGCCTCTGGTGACTTGGTTGTTACCGAGGTCGGGAACGGCTCTTTCGGCAGCTACGCCGGGGGCCAGTTATGGATCTTCGACGGTTTCGATCGGGCGAGAGCGAACTGGGGCGGCGTCAAGGGAAACCTCGACGTCACCGGACTCAATACGATCGAAATGGACATTAAACATAATTCACCAACCGCCACGGTAAACGTGAACTTCATCTTGTCGGCGTGGCAAGGCGATCCGAACATCGGGGGAATCGCCCAAACATTCACGAGTGGACCCTATGCCATTACCAACACCATGTCGACGATTAGCGTTCCGATCAACGGGTTGCCGTCTCGGTTCCGAGGGAATATCGCGAACGTTATCGTCGTGCCGGATGAGCATTTGGCGGCGGGCAACCTCACCTGGACGATGAGCGCGGTGCGGAGTGTGGGTACTCCACTTGCATACCGCGACATCGTCACGAACGATGCCGGCACGCCGGACGAAGGTATTGACGGCGCCTTCCCTTTGAATACGGCGGACATGCTGGCGATCGTGGGCAACCCCGGTTCGGTAAGTCAGGTTGGACTCTCGCGTAATCCGGCCGGCAGTGGCTCGCTCCAGTGGACCGATAAAGGGGGCACCGGAGACGTTGGTAGCGAGAGCGGCGCTTCCATCGGCTGGGGCAACGGCGCGGGGTGGCGAACCGCGGTTCCCGGTGATCCGTCCGACGGTAATGGCTATTACGAGCGGATGTCCGACTTCTCGAATTATGACCGGATGACCGTACGCATTTCGGCACAAGATTTGGTCAATCCAAGTGGGAGTGTGGCCATCGGCGGCGTGTTCATTCAGGACGAGGCGAACAGTTTAGGCACGACTCTGCCCAATTTGAATCTCACGACCGACGGCCAATACCACGACTTGGTATTCGATCTTTCCAGCGTTTCGTTTCTGAAGACCCTTCAGCACTGGGGGATCGATGTGGCCCCGCATCCAAACAACATCGTCTTCAACATTGATAACATCCGCCTCTGGAATTCGACGGTGCCCGCCGGCGTTCCCGGCGACTACAACGGCAACGGCGTCGTGGACGCCGCCGACTATGTGCTGTGGCGCAATGGCGGCGCCCTGCAAAATGAAGGCGTCACGCCTGGCAGCAATACTCCCGAAGATTATACTTACTGGCGCTCCCGCTTCGGAGCAACTTCCGGTAGCGGCGCAACACTAGCCGCGGCCGTGCCAGAACCTTCTTCGCTAATGCTATTTGTTTTGACCTTGTGTGGTTCTTGGTGGAATCGTTGCCCGCGCCGGCCAAACGCTACCACTCGCTTGAATTGACGCCTTTGGTTAAAGTACTTTCGTAAGGGCCTAATTTTTTTATTGGGATTTTCCCACAACCATTCTTCGAATCGATTTCAAAGGAAGAGAAGGAAAATGACGCTCAAGACAACCAGTGCCCGCCCCCGCGGGCGGCTACTCGGCTTCAGCTATGTAGGGGCCGCGAGCGGGCACCGCCCGACAGGGTGGTCGGCCCAACCAAATCGTCCGCCTCGGCTCGGCGGACCTACCTCTCGACATGGCTTCACGCTGGTCGAGTTGCTTGTAGTTATCGCCATTATTGGAATTTTAGTGGCCCTGCTGCTGCCCGCGATTCAGGCTGCGCGCGATGCCGCCCGGCGCGCCCAGTGCTCGAACAACTTGAAACAAATCGGCCTGGCAATCTTGAATTACGAGAGTACCAAGAAGAAGTTTCCCGCCGGTCGCCGGGTAAAGCTCGATACTCCGCAGGATATCCCCAGTTGGTCGACGTGGACGATCGACATTTTGCCCTACATGGAAGAAAACGGCGTCTACTCGCTTTGGGACCAAACCGTTACGCTCGAAGACCCCAAGAACACGAAAATCAAGCAGACTCGCATCGAGGCGTATCTTTGTCCTTCCGATGAGGAAACCAACGTGCTCGTCGTTCCCGAGACGGGGCCTGGTGCGGCGCTGGCGCCGCCGAATAATCTGTACCAACCCGGTTCGTATCGAGCCAACTCGGGCAGCGGATCGGACGCGCACTGCGGTTCTTATTGGGACAATAATCTTGGCATGGCCTATCTGATTCTCGACCCCTATACCGGTCTCAAAACGCGCGGCCCAATTTATACGGTGGTGGAGAGGTTCACGACAACGACCGCCGCCGCGCCGCCAGCGGAAGTCCAACTCAAGCAGGTCACCGACGGCACTTCAAAAACTCGGCTTGCCGGCGAATACATGACGCGCACGAATCCTCGGAGACGAACACTATGGGCCTACCCCTATACGTCGTACAATCAGTCGAGCGGCATCCCCGAGAGCCGGACCTTGCTTCCCGATTATGCACTGTGCAACTCGCTGCCAGGTCCGGCTGGATGCAACGAACATTGCAAACGCGCCTGGGGTAGTTTTCACGGTGGCGGAATCTTCCAGAATGTTTTTTGCGATGGTGCGGTCAGGGCCATCAGCGACTCCGTCGACATGGACGTATTTGTAGCAACATGCACGATTGCAGGGCAGGAAAGTGGTGAATCGCTGTAGTTTTTGGCATCGGGTTGTTTCCAGGGACCACCTGGGACCTCATGTTGTTTGGGTAATCGTATCCACGTTGCTATTAACAGCCGGTTGCCGGAAGGGGGTCCGTCCCGTCGCGCCGGTCTCAGGCAGCATTACGCTCAACGGCAAGCCGCTGGCCGGCGGCAGTATCGTCTGCCAGCCGCTCGCCCCGCCGGGGAGCGTCATCGCGGGAAAAGGCTCTGTGGCGTTCTGCGACGCCGACGGTCGCTTCCAACTCAAAACGCTCGATGGCCTGGATGGCGCCGTCGTCGGGGAACATCGCGTGCGAATCTATGGGCCCCGCGGGGCGGCCGCAACTTCCACGAAGGACGGCCCCGTCGATGCCGCCGACGATATTGTCCCCAAAAAATACAATCATTACACCGAACTGAAACTGACCGTGCCGCCCGAGGGCACCTCCGAAGCCAATTTCCAGTTGACGTCAAAAAAATAATCAAACGTTCCTGCCGGTGAGAAATAGAAACGTTGCAACTGGCTGATAGATACTGCATTCGGTGAAAAATGATGCTTTTTTGGGTGCCATGCCCACGGCTCGGCGTGGGCATGTGAATCGCCTCATCTACCTGGCCACGTCGGTGGCCTCCGTGGCCAGGACACCCGAACTTGTCTCGCTCATCCTTGCCGTGCGAACGACAAGCAAGTGCTGCCTTGGCATTCGCAATTGCCGTGTGCACCAGCGGCAACAATTACTTTGCCAATTGCCGCTGGAGATAATCGCAATCGATCACCTTCTCGACCAAATCGAGCGGCACATAAAAATAGTGGTTCGCCGCTTCGAAGCCCAGCCGCGAATCGGCCGACGAGAGCTCGAACATCTTGCGGGCAAGTTCCGTTTCGCGATCCAATAGCGAGCTGATTCGCGTTCGCAGTTGTGCGCTATCGCCCGCCGGCGGAGATGCCCGCAGCGCATCGCGCGCTATCACGTAGCGGGCCTGATTGGCAACGCTCGCGAAATGCAACTGGGCGGCTTGGGCCACGCGCAAATCCGCCGCCGCTTCCACCTGTTTGTCCGGCGGCACGAGCTTCTGCGCGGCCTCTAAATCAGCGATCCCCGCCGCCCAGCCATCGGCCACCTTCTGGAATTGGTCGGCAAACACCTCCGGCGGATACGGGGCCCGCCAGCCATTCAAATCATCGTAAGGAATGCCGGTCATCGTAGCCGAATAGCCAGTCGGTTCGCCATACAACAAATTCGCCGGCCCCATCTGCTGAGGCGCGTTGTAAAGTACGGCACCTCCATAAGGATACTCGCGAAACGCCCGACTGAATTTGGTCCAGGCTTGCCGGACCAGCGGAGCGGCCCGGGAACCAAAATGCCGCTCGGCCACGGTTTGCAGTGCCGCGTCCTTGCTCGGCGCGGGGCGGGCCGCGAACTCGTGGGCAATATCCAGGTTCATCGAGGGGTAACCGCCGAGGCTCCAACTGAGCATCATCCCGTCGACATTCGCCTTCGTCAGCCGCTCGCAATGCTCGGCCACCAAATCCATCGCCGAAATATACGGCACGGAAGATAGTTCCCAAGTATTATTCAGTTGAACTTTGGCGGCACACTTCAGGCCGCGCTCGCGCGCGACCTTCCAATGGGCTGTAGCCCGCGGCCCCGGTCCCACGCACGAAATCGAATACTCGCCCACCGCCGACTTGATCCCACCCCGCTCGATCGGCAGCGACCATTCGCTCACCGACATGAGCCAAACCGAACTCGGCAGCCGGGCAATCGTCTCGCGCGCATCGCCATGATTGTTCCAGCCCCAGTCCCAGGCGATTACCTTCGCCTTGGGGGCGGCGCGGTGAACTCCGTCGGCAATGGCCTTCACCATTTCGGCCTCGATTTCCGCCTCGGTGCGCTTCGCGCAACGCGGGCAGCTGGCCTGCTGGTAGTGCGACGCACAATTGGTGAGATTCTCGGAAGCCGTGATTGTGAAGACGCCGCCGAGGTCCGGAACTTCCTTGAAAACGTGAGTCAGCGAATCGCTCACCCATTGCCGCACGCGCGGGTTGCTCGTACACATCGCCACGTAGTCGCCTTCGTGAACGCCGGCCATTTCTGGCCGGTGAGCGAAGAATGCCTTTGGCATCGCGCGGGGCTCGTTCATGTAAAGATACACGTCGATGCCATACCGTTTGGCCCGGGCCACGAGCTTCCGCAAATTGGCCAGCCGAACTTCGTGCCCTTCGCCAAACTCGGGGAAATCAGTGCCGCCCGGCGCAAGCTGCCGCAACACCACGTGCAGCCAAACCCCGTTCACCCCCTGCGCGTTGAGGCGGGCCAGCAAACCATCCGGGAACGGATCGAGCTGCGGGTCGATGAGCGGATCGCCAAACAGGGCGAAGTAGGAATAAATGTAGCGCGGATGGTCGTTTGCCGCGGAAGTTGCGGCCGGCGGTGGTGGACCATTGGTCTGGCTCAACGCGCTAACAAACGCAAATCGCGGTTCCCCCGGCCGGGCGAGTCGGTCGCCGAACTCGCGCTCGACAACCTTCTTGATTTCGGCCGCACGTTTCTTGGCCGCTTCGTTCGGTTCCTCATAAACAAGTCGCTCACACTTGGGCTTGAACAATCCCAGCTTGGTGAAGATCCCATCGTCTTCACGTAGTCGAAAGGCCAGTTCGCTCGGCGTGATATCGAGCAACTGCGTCAACTGCTCGAACGGCAGAAGATGCCAGTTCCGGCGAATGACCGTGATGTAGCCGCGATCATGGAATTCTTTTGGCACGTTCGCCTGCCGCGGCAGGCCCATCGATGCGGCAATCTCGGTGACCTTGTCGGCCGAAGTTCCCACAACAGCCGCCATTCGCGCCGGCTCCACCAATTGCCAATTGCGCCAGACAAAAGTATGGAGCCGATCGGGAAAATGCGGCGCCGGCACCGGCTGGCGATCGGAAACCGCCGGCAGTTCGTCGGCAATTGCCACGGCCGACAATAAACCGCAAAAAAGAACGACGGCTTGCACATTCACGAACCACGCGCTACGCAATTGCTGGATCATCGCTGACTCCACCTTGCCTGTGAAGAAGTTAAATGCGTACTAATGAAGGCTGCGCTGTGAACAGACGTAATTGCATGCGTGCCATGCCCACGGCTCGGCGTGGGCATGCGGCCGTAGCGCAGGAAAGCATGGCCACTCCGAGCAGTGGCCATGGCACCCCGTGGCTCTTTGGCAGCGCTATTCTCAATATTTGAAAGCGACTGGCCAAATTCTTGCGAATTCGGCTACGGCGAGGCCCAGTTAAGCATTCACTACCGCTGATATCTGAGTTATTTCTCGACCACCCAAATGTTGCGGAACGCCACCGGGTTGCCGTGGTTCTGCAAAAACAACGCATCCGGCCCCGGGCCTTCCTCATGCCAGCCAGGCGTGCCATGCGGCAGTTCCATGTCGTCGTAAATATTGACGCCATTGTGCTTGATCGTAACCCGGGCGTTCTTCGTCTTCTTGCCTTGTTCGTCGAACTTCGCGGCCGTGAAGTCGATGTCGTACGTTTGCCAGGCCAGCGGCGGATAGCACATATTCACTGCCGGCTTCGCGATGGAATAAATACCGCCGCATTCGTTTTCTTCACCCTCCAGACCGAACGAATCGAGCACCTGGCATTCGTAACGACCCTGAATGTAGACGCCGCTGTTGCCGCGGCCCTGGCCGCGCGCGGTCGGCATGAACGGCGTGCGAAACTCAACGTGCAGGTGGTGATCGCCGAACTTCTTTTTCGTGGTGCAGCCGGTCGCACCGAGCAGGTCCTTCTCAACGAGTTGGCCTTTTTCCCAAGCGTCAACATTGCTGCCGTCAAATAACACGACCGCCCCTTCCGGCGGCTTGGCGCCGAGCGTGGGGCTTTTGCGTTCGACTTTCTTTAGCTCGGCGATGGTTTGACCATCACGGACGATCGTGATCTTGCCATCCTTGAGAACTGCTGTGGTTTCTTCCGAGGAACTTGAACCTTCCGGCGCGAACTTCACTTGCCCATCCTTCAGCTCGCCTTCACCGCTGTGCTTTTCGTCGCCGCGCGACCAGCCGTCGCCGGGCAGGCCGCCGATGTAACCGACGGCACGAAATTTCTTGTCCCCCAGCGCAATGACTTGAATGCCGAGTTTCTCGCCGCCATCGGATTTCAACTGGCCAGAATATTCACCCTGTAACTGATAGTCTACGCCCGCCTTTTCCGGATCGGTAAACGCGGCACCGCCATGGTCGGCCGCACGAACACACGCCAACGTCGTTGACAGAACGATGATACCGAAACTCGTTGTTGTGAAATGTCGCATCGCAATCTCCTCGGGATGATGATTAACTTGCGCCGTCATTGTGACGAACGAAACGCAACACCGCAACCGCCGGCATCGCGCCGCCAGGGCCAATCAGTTTATTAGGTTAGGGAAGTTATAGCAGGGTGGCATGGCCTCGGAGGTACTCCGACGTGGCCATGTTTCTCGAGCGATTCCATGCTCACGCTGCGCGAGAGCATGCCCCACTTCGGGCTCTATGTGAAAAACTGATCGGCCCTGATCGCGCCGCTAGCGCCATCAGTAATTGAAGTTAGCGAAACTTGTGGGAGGAGTCTCCGACCCCGATGAGGCGTCGCACTTCGAGCCGCTCTCGTGCTGCACGCGAAATCGGCGTCAGAGACGCCGGGTGCCATGCCCACGGCTCGGCGTGGGCATGCGGCCGTAGTGCAGGAAAGCATGGCCATTCCGAGCAGTGGCCATGGCACCTCAGGGCTCATTCGCTGCCCAGTTCTCAATAACACGCCGATTCGCCGGCGGATCATCGATCCCTCCGTTACTTTTGCGCCGCCGGCGCGAACCGCAAGGCATACACGTCGGCATCCTTGAGCACGAACCGCAGTCGCACGCGCGTGCCGGCCAAAGCCGATAAACTCTCTCCGGCCTTCCAACTGACGGGTGCCTCCAACTCATCACCGTACATCAAGTTGGCGCTCGCGAGGTCGTACCCCGCCAGTGGCTTGCCCGTTTCATCTTGGACTTCGACTTGCACGCTGCCGGCGGCGCTCGTGGCATAGTTCAGCACAAGCCGCGTACCAGTAAATGTTATTGGTCGTGTCGTGAATTCGCCGCCACCTGCGCCGGCATTCATCGACGCAATTCGGTGCCGCGGCAACACCAGGCGGCGCAGGCGATTATCGGGCCACTGGTAGTGCTCGCTGATGTACATCGACCACTCGCCGGGGCCGGTTTCCGCAATGCCCCACGCCGGCATGTTGTTGCGGTCGGTCCAATTCCGTTCGTCATGCCCCGGCCGCACCCAGGCCTCCAAAAACATGCGGTTCCAATTCACGCCGTCCCGGCTCGACATGAACACGGCATCGGAAACGCCTGGCTCTTTATACGACGCGATCACCTTGCGGTCCGGCTCGAATCGTTTCGGGAACGACAGGAAAATGTGCTCGGCACCCGGGCAAGGCACGGTGGCGTTCGTATAGAAGTGCTCAAACGGAATGCCGTCCGCATAGCGATTCGGCACACCATCGCTCCAGTTCAGGAAGTCCGCCGCATGGGAGCTTTGAATCGCACGCACCCCATTCGCGAAAATTCGACTGTAGCATTCGTACCGCTTATCGATCGGATTCCAAAACGCCAGGTTTAGCGAATCAAATGCCCCTTGCGTAAGGACCGGCTCCTTGCGCATCTTCTTCCAATGCACACCATCGGCCGAGGCAAACGCGAAGAGCCCGGCCGGTACATTCCCCTCTTGCCAATTGCGGCCAGTATGGCTAATACCGGCTAGCGCTTTGTACCGCTCTTCCGGTTTGCAGGCGGGGTTCTTATCCAAAAACGGCGCGAAATTGTGCGACTCGATCCCCTTCCAAACGATGTTATTGTCCTTGCTGCCTGCCGCTTCGATGATGCCAAGTTTCGGGCGCGTGAAATGAACCCCGTCGTGGCTTTCCGCGACGCATGTGACCTGTTCCTCCGACAGGTCACTGCCGGCGCCCGAGCCGCGGTAGTAGAGCCGCACCACGTTGCCATCCTGAACAACGCTGAAGTACGCACTAGAAATTCCCTCCCACGGCGCATCGGTAGTAAGAACCACCTCGCGGCGTTCCGGCGTATGCAGCTTGAGCGCGGCATTGCGTGCATCACTGAGGAGCCATTTGTCGACGAACAGCTCCCAACGCGTACCCAAACCAACCACCGGTTTTGCCGCCGAAATCATCTCGGCGTCATCGGCCCACGCCTGCGACGTGGGGATGATGCACAAGACGGACAGAACAATTCGATAAACCACCATCCCTGAAGAAACAGAAGGTCGTTTCATTGTCGTTCGTTGAATGCTTGTCATTTCCGTCATTTGAACTCGCCCCTCGCCGATTGCTTCTCGCCGCTCGTTGCTCGCCACTCGCTTCTCGCTCACTTCAACGCCAACCACTCCGGACCCTCCGCCGTCAGTCGAAACCGCTTCGCCCGAATCGCGCTGCCGGCGCCTTCCTCGTAATAAACAACTAGCACCGTGTGATCTTTCAATTCCACCGTCGAGGGATATGCGCCGCCCACCGAATCGACTTCATACGGCCCCTGCCACGATTTCGTGCTATCGCGACTGACGTGCAACGCCGTCGCCGGCACGCGGTGCGTCAACAGGATCTCGCCGGTCGAAATCCGCGTCAAATGCGGACTGTGTCCCAGGAAGCCGCTATCTCGCACCTTCGACCAGGTTTGACCACCATCGCCGCTTGTCGCAAAATGCATGTGGACTTTGCCGTCGCCGCGCAGGGCGGCAAAGATCGTTCCATCGGCAAGCTGCACCACATCGGTTTCAGCGTCCAACCGCACGCCACTGTGCTGGTCGATCGGAATCGGTTCACTCCACGTCTTGCCGCCATCGGTCGACCGCAAAACAGCGCCATACGCAGTCTTGTCGTCGGCCGTGTAGACACCAAGCAGTCGCGTGCCGCCCGCGAGTTCTCGAACCGGCGCCGAAACGGCCCAAACTTTCGGTGCCAATACACGCGGCTCTGCCGACCACGTTTTGCCCCCGTCGCGCGATTCCACCAGGCAAACGTCGATCTCGATCTTCTTATTTTCAACCGGCCGATATTGGAAGAAACTGCAAATCACCGTGCCGTCGCGCATCGCGGCAATGTGCGGGTCGCGGTCGTCGTAGGGACCATCGAACAACACACGCGGCGGACTCCAAGTGCGTCCTTCGTCGCTTGATTGCACGCAGCACACCCGGCCACCACGCGGACACTCGGCTTTAGGCAACGACACGTGACCATAGCCGGCGTAAAACACGCACAACAAATCGCCGCTCGGCAAACGGCACACATCGGGAAAGGCCTGGTACGTTCCGGCCGCTTCGCCACGTGAAATAACAAGGTGCGAAGGCGCCGCGGCCGCAATCGCCGACGGACCGGCGTCCAGCCACAAACTTAGCCCAAAAGCAAGCGCGAGGAATCGGTAGGTGCGGTTGATCTCACCAGCAGCAATATCACGCATGATTGAACGTTGCCTCCAAAATACTGGCAAAGTGCTAGTGCCCATCGTACCAGTGGCACGAGCGAATTTCTGCCCCGCCCGCGACAAATTGTAAACTCCGTTCTCAATCGAATGAGATACAGGCGGCGTCCCATTTTTCCGTAGAATTGAATGGAGCCCGCAGCGCAAGCAAGGGACTCGCAGCCTAAAATGAGCGAATGGCGTTGCGGCCGACACTCGCCCACTCCGCAGCCTCTACCCCTGTCATCGCCCCGCGGATACGTTAATAGAGGTAGTCGCCAAGCAAAGTCGCTAAACCGATTACCACGAATGTTGAGGACCATGACATGCGTTGGCTTTCCGCCCTGACTCTTCTCTTAATCCTACATACATCTGCCCCTTGCGCTGATCCAACGCTCGCCTGGCCGCGCTTCCGCGGGCCCAATGGCACTGGCATCGCGACCGATGAAAAGCCGCCCGTGGAGGTCGGACCAGATAAGAACGTGAAGTGGAAGATCACGGTGCCCGGCGGTTTGTCGTCGCCAATCGTCGTCGGTGACAAACTCGTCCTCACCGCGCTCGATGGCGGCACGCTCTACACAATCGCCTACAATCGTGCCGATGGCAAGGAACTGTGGCGCAGTAAAGCGCCAGCCGCCAAACTCGAGTCGATCCATGAAACCGAAGGCAGCCCCGCCGCGTCCACATCGGCCACCGACGGCACGCACATCGTCTCCTACTTTGGCTCCTGCGGCCTGTTCTGCTACGACCTCAAGGGCAAGGAACTGTGGAAGATCGAAATGCCCCCCGCGCTCACGCTGGGCGGTTACGGCTCCGGCGTTTCTCCCATCATCGTCGATGGCGTCGTGATCCTGCTCCACGATGAAGCCGCGGACCCGCGCATCATCGCCGTCGATATCGCAACCGGCAAAGTGAAGTGGGAACAGAAGCGCATCTCGCGCGGCGGGTTTAGCACGCCCGTCGTCTGGAATACGCCCACCGGCAAACAAGTCGCCGCTGCCGGCCACTACAAACTCATCGGCTACGACCTGAAAGACGGTGCCGAGCGGTGGTTCATCAAGGGCATGCCCACCGCCTCGTGCGCCTCGCCGATCGTGGCGGGCGACGACTTGTATTTCGCCGCTTGGGCGCCCGGTGCGGCCGATGAAATGCCGTTCCAACCGCCACCATTCAAAATGCTGCTACTCGGCGATACGAACGGCGATGGCGCCATTGCGAAAGACGAACTTGGCGCCGAGATCCTCAAAGGCTTCTTCAATTCAATCGACTTGAATAAGGACGGCAAGATCACCGAAGCGGAATGGGACGAAGCCCGGGCGCTCGTCGCGGCCGCCAAGAATAGCGCGTTCGCCCTCAAGCCAGGCGGCGACGGCGACGTCACCGAATCGCACGTGCGCTGGCGACACTCCGAGGGCCTGCCCTACGTGCCAACGGGAATCGTGTACGAAGGCCAGTTCGTGATGGTGAAAGATGGCGGCATTGTCACCGCGTACGACGTGGCGACCGGCAACAAGTTGTACTCCAAACGTGCGGCCGCGGCCGGCAAATACTACGCTTCACCCGTGGCGGCCGACGGCAAGATCTACTTCACCTCGCTCGGCGAAGGGGAAATCACCGTTGTGAAGGCCGGCGGGAACACGCCAGAAGTCGTCGCCCAGAATCCACCCCTCGGCGAACGTGTGGGCGCCACCCCCGCAATTGCCGACAACACGCTCTATGTGCGTACGGCGGGGCACCTGTACGCCTTTGGCAAGAAATGAACCAGCAAGCAGCGAACGATTAGGGTCAGAGTATTTCGGCATTGCTAACCGCAAATTCAAACATTCGTCGCGTTCAATGCCGATTGGGTAGCACCGACTGTCGGCCGATTGTGCCTTGATTTCTCGCATAACTTTCCACGGCCGATCGTCGGTGCGCTCTCGCAAGAGGCGAACCGGCTTTGCCTCCGGCGCACGCGCACCGACATCTGGCCGAGCAATAATCCGCTCAATGGCAACGCACATCCGGCCAAACGTCGGTGCTACCCGCTAAGCGTCAAGAGGTTTCTGCGTTCAATGGCCCCACGAAGATTCCAGCCGCCTAGTAATAGCAGAATCATGAGTTCCGTGCCGGGCTCGGGCACCGCTGCTGCCGCTGCCGCCGCGTTTGCCGAGGTCGCGCCGAATTGCGTTCGCCAGACCGTGTAGTCGCCCGCATCGATCAGATTATTGGCATTGCCATCGGCGGCCAGTCCCAATCCTGCTTGCCTGCGCGTCTTTCGCCACACCAAATAGTCCGCGGCATCGACCTTGCCGTCGAAATTATAATCGCCCAGCGTGGCCGTCGCGCCCCGCAGGATATTCAAGTAAAGATCGCCGTAGCCTGTGTAATAATAGCCTTGCGAGTACGCGCGATTGGCCGAGTCGTCGTTGTTCGTTCGCGGTGCGATGATCGTGCGTTCGATCTGCGTATCTTCATGCCATTCATTGAACGAGTTGATCATGAGAATGTCGTCGGCCTTGGGATCGACGCGCGGCACCACAACTTCATTCAACATGCGTTTGAAGAGCAGCCCTTCGGTTGAAATCGGATCATCGGTCATGTAACGCGGCGCCGCCGGATGCCCGCTCCGAACGCCCGCGTCATTAAAGCCGGGTGATGCCGTGGGAATAAAGCCAATGTTCGACGCATTGGCCGCATTGCGTGCACTATCATACACGCCGGCCAAATTGTTGAGAGCGGCAGCCGTTGAGTTGGCGCTCTGCATGACCGTGCCATACACATCGAAGTCGGTGATCGCATCCCACAATTGGGCCCGCTGCACATCGATATTACTGCCGAACACATCGTCGCCCACGATATAGGGATTGATGCCAAATTCAGATTGCATCGCCGCCCGTAAGTTTGCAACGGCCGTCCGCGATTCCCCCGTATTGAAATACGCCCGCGTCACGTACATGAATACCACGGGGCGCCCGTTGATCTTCAGATAATTCGGATTCTGGAAATACGTGTTCGCCAGATATCGAAAGTCCGGGATCAAGTTGCCGAAACTCGGGCTGTCGAATGAACCCAACCGGCCGGTTGACTCATAATGCACGGCATACTTGAGGTCGCTCGCCCGCGGGTTGGCGAGAATGTAGTCGCGGAATGTGCGGTTTTCGGCCGAATTCGGCCCCCACCAGCTCACGGCCCAAAAATCGACGTTCGCCTGCAGGCTCTGATCGATGTGCGACGCAATCGTCGCGCTATCTCGGCTGCTATACGAACCCAGCGCCGGCGGCTGCGGCGGCGATAAATGCGCCCGCAAGGTCGATGTGAAATCGTGCCCGCCCGAAAAGCCGCCATACCACGGGTAATAATAGACGCCGACATTAGCACCCTCGGCGCAAACGCCGGTGCTGAGAATGACGGCCAGCACCAAAACGCCCAGAATTCGGTGGTTGCACATGACAACACCTTTCACTTCTCACGATGTGCTCGCTACCGGGCTGTCACTTCTTTTCAGCCGGCGCGAGCAGCTTGAAGTTCCGATACCACACCTCGCCACCGTGGTCCGTTAGCATGATCTTCCCGCGGCGATTCCGGGCAAACCCCTCGTATTCGTTGAATTTGCTGTCCGCCACGCGCTTCTTCCATTCATCCGAACCGATCGTCACGGCCACGATCAGCTTGCCATTGAGCCAGTGCTGTACATCGTCGCCATGAATCACGATGCGTGCGTTGTTGAATTCGCCCGCCGGATGAAGTTGCTTGTTCTGATTCGGCTCGAACAGGCCATAGAGTGCGCCCGAACTTTGCCGCGGCGAAATCTGCTCTCGCTTCGACTTGTCGTCGTAGATCTGGTACTCGCAGCCGAGCGTGCGGTCCCCATATTTGCGGACGCGATATTTCAGCCCGCTGTTGCCATCGGGTGCGATCTTCCAGTCGAACGACAGGTCCATGTCGCCAAACTCACGTGTGGTGACGATGGACCCCGAACGCTGCTGGAGCGTTTTCAAGTGAATCATGCCATCGACCACTTCCCAGCCCGCGCCCACCGGGCCGCCATCCAGGTTGGTCCACCCCTGGAGCGTATGCCCATCAAACAACTGAGACGTAATATCTTCAGCACGACCGACGTTCACCGTGGCAAACGCAAGTGCTGATACCGCGATCAAGCAGCTGCCAAGAAAAGCTTGACGGCGACCTAGCCTCCAGTTCACACTCGGAACCAGTAACTGGGTTATCATACGTTGAACGATTGAAAACTGCGCCGCGAATGAGCCTGAGTACAAGCGTGCCATGCCCACGGCTCGGCGTGGGCATGCGATCTTCGCCATTGAGTTCCACTTATTGATGCTTCCGTCGACATTGATCAGCACTTTAGCCGCGACGCGGAGCGGAGCGCGCACTACTCGTTCCTGGTCGCTGCAAATCAACAACGCACATCGATTCATAGTTTTTTCCCCTCACAACATCCTTCCCAAGCCGCTGCTTATTGTACACAGCCGCTTGGCCGTAAAGTAATCCGCCACCAACCCACTCGATTTGGAGTGACCACGTGATGCCGATTTCCAATATCAAACACCCGCTCAAACTATTTGCGGCCTTCCCGCCGGTCGCACTTGTGCTGTGCTTGGCGACCATCGCAACGGCCGAACCAGCGGCATCATCCCATTCGCCAAAGCATGTGAAGGTCTTCGCGGAACCCGGCCGCTTCGGCGGCTGGCCCGCCAATCACGGCATCTGGTCGTGGGGCGATGAAATCCTCGTTGGCTTCGGCGCCGGCTACTTCAAAGACAACGGCCCGGGCCGGCATGCCATCGACCACGATCGCCCCGAGGAGCACTTGCTCGCCCGCAGCCTCGACGGCGGCGAAACTTGGACCATCGAAAACCCCGCGGCCAAGGGCGCGCTGATTCCCGTGGGGGCCGCGCTGCACGGCGTCACACCGAACGGCCTCAAAGAAGCCGCCTGGAAAGACTGCCCCGGCGGCATCAATTTTCTCGAACCCAATTTCGCCCTCACCGTGCGCATGACCGACGTCGGCTCCGGCCCCTCGCGCTTCTCCTACTCGCTCGACCGTGGCCACAATTGGCAGGGGCCATTTCGCTTGCCGCTGTTCGGTCAGCCCGGCATCGCCGCCCGCACTGATTACATCGCGCTCAGCAAAGACGAATGCCTGTTATTCCTCACTGCGGCCAAACGCAATGGCGACGAAGGCAGGCCACTCTGCGTGAAGACGTCCGACAGTGGCAAGTCGTGGCAATTCGTTTCCTGGATCGCCGACGAGCCGCCCGGCTACGCCATCATGCCCTCGACCGTGCGCTTGGGCGACAAGGAGTTGCTCACTACAATCCGTTATCGCGAAGGCGACAACAGTTGGATCGACGCTTTCCGCTCGCTCGATCTGGGTAAATCGTGGAAGTACGCCGGCCGGCCCGTCCCCAGCACCGGCGAAGGCAATCCGCCCAGTCTCATCCGCCTCAAGGACGGGCGGCTCTGCCTCACCTACGGTTACCGCGCCGCCCCGTTCGGTATCCGTGCGCGGCTCAGTTCCGACAGCGGCCACACTTGGGAAAAGGAAATCATCCTCCGCGACGACGCCGGCGGCCGCGACATCGGCTATCCCCGCAGCGTCGAGCGCACCGACGGCAAAGTCGTGACCATTTATTACTATCACGACAAACCTCTCAGCGACCGCTATATCGCCGCCACCATCTGGCGACCGTAACCCCACCACCCATCCACCCTTTAGCGTCGGTCGCCAGACCGAATCTACCGCCAACTAGTCCAAACCCACCAACGCCTCCCTCTCCCTCCGGGAGAGGGCCGGGGTGAGGGTACCTTGGGAATGTACTTGTTACCGTTCCCATCGTTGACTAGATGGAAAATGAGCCCTTTCGGGTCGTTTAACCCGGAGCCAACGGCGACGGAATGCGTTGGTTCGCCTCGCCGCTCGCTCGGTGTTAAACGAGCGATGGGTCATTAGCCGCATAGCTATCAATCATCTATAACAAAGCAATGAAACTTCCATTACTGGCAATCATCCCTGCCGTCGTTCTTTCCTTCGCCACACATACACTTGCCGTCGCCGATACGGCAGCGACTTCGCCCGCGACTCGCTTAGAGAAAATCCACGTCGCCCCAGACAACAAATCGTTCATCACCGCCAGCGGCAAACCCTACGCCCCGGTGGGCCTCACGTACTTCCGCCCGAACACCGGCTGGGCGCCGCAGGTTTGGAAGCAGTTCGATGCCGCCGCCACCCGCCGCGACTTCGCCACGATGAAGGCGCTCGGCGTCAACTGCGTCCGCGTATTTCTCAGCTTCACGTCGTTCTGCGACCCGCCTGGGCAACTCAATCCCGACGGCATCGCCAAATTTGACGACTTCCTTACGATTGCCGAAGAGGCCGGCATCTACGTCCACCCCACCGGTCTCGATCTTTGGGAAGGCGTTCCCGAATGGGCCCGCGGCGACCAAATTTCCGACGAGAAGTTCCTGCAAACGCTCGAAACCTTCTGGTCGCAATTTGCCAAACGTTATGCCGGCCGAAACGTGATCTTCGCCTACGACCTGCGCAACGAGCCGGCCGTGCCCTGGAAGGCAACGCCCGCCGTACAAAAACGCTGGAGCGACTGGGTGCTCAAGCGTTATCCATCCCGTGAAGCGTTGGCGAAAGCGTGGGGTGTCGATGTCGCCAAAGTGCAGGCCGCCGAACTGCCGCCGCCGGAGGACGAAAACAAATGTAGCCATGCCGAACTGCTCGACTACCAACTCTTCCGCGAAGACCTGGCCGACGAATGGACACGCCGACAGGTGAAGGCGATCAAAGCGGCCGACCCCGCGGCACTCTGTACCGTGGGCTTCATTCAATGGTCGGTGCCGTCGCTGCTACCCGGCCTGCGGCATTACGCGGCTTTCCGCCCCGAGCGTCAGGCACCGCTGCTCGATTTCCTCGAAATCCATTTTTACCCGTTCGCCGAAGGGGCGTACGACTACCGCAGCGCCGAGGATGAGCTCAAGAACCTCGCCTACTTCGAGGGTGTGATCCGCGAGGTGGCCCGTTGCGGCAAGCCGGTGGTGCTGGCCGAATTTGGCTGGTACGGCGGCGGCAAGCCCCGGTTCGACGGCGGCATCCACCCCGCCGCCACCGAGGAACAACAAGCCCAATACTGCCGCCGCGTCGTGGAGACCGGCCAAGGCCTCATGGCTGGCTGGCTCAACTGGGGCCTGTTCGATGCCCCCGAGGCCACCGACCCCAGCCAATTCAGCGGCCTCCTCACCGCCGAGGGCCAACCCAGAGCCTGGGCCCGCAAGTTCAGCGAATTGGCCAGCCGCCAAAAAGCCCAACCCTTCAAGCCCCGCGTGCTCGGCGAACGCCCCGCACTCGATTGGAACAAATGCCTCGTCGATGTCCAAGCCGCGGCCCAATTCCGCCAAACGTACTTCGAGGCGTTTCGCCAAGACGCGCCTAAATGAAGACGCTTAGCGCCGTTCCCTTAGCGTCGGTCGCCAGACCGAATCTACCGCCAACCACCCCAAAGCCACTGTTGCCACCAGTATGTAGCCACCGTCGCCAGACGGTGGACGCACCCCCCGGAAAACACTCCACGCTGTGGCGAGCGTGGCTACACGTAGCGGAATTCGTGAGAATTCCGCCACAAATTCACCTACTGAAAACTTTTCCACTATTTGCTTGCTTTTGTGCCACGACTTGTGCTACAGTCGCGTTCACAAATGACCGTGCGGGCGCAGTCTCTGCCAAGTAGACGTCTCGCCGGGACAATGTCAGTTGGCGACCTCTCGGATCGGAGCCGCAGCGCGGCCACCACCGCTGAAACCTCCGTCAGCCAGACACCCCGGTCCCGCGGCGCAGAGCCGCACTCGCACGGGTGGAAACTCGGTCCGCAGCTCGTTGCCATCGGCCCTCACCGCTGATCATGCGCGCCAGCTCACTTATGACCGACGCCCCAATGGGCCCATCATTTTTTTTGAAAGTCGTTAGTCGTTAGCTGTTAGTCGTTAGCCAGAATGACCAAGGACCAATGACCAAATGGGAGTGGGGAGTGGGGAATTGGGAATGCAAGACAGCGAATTCCGTATTCCCCACTCCCAATTCCCAATTTTCGCCCCCTGAACCCTGAACCCTGAAAACTAACGACTAACGCCCAACGACTAACGCCACTACGCCAAAATCTCCCGCACCACGTTGCCGTGGATATCGGTGAGGCGGTAGTCGCGGCCTTGGAAGCGGTACGTGAGGCGCTCGTGGTTGAAGCCGACCAGGTGCATGATCGTGGCTTGCAGGTCGTGGACGTGGACCTTGTTTTCAATGACGCCGAAGCCGAGGTCATCGGTCTGGCCGTAGTTGAAGCCGGGCTTCACGCCGCCGCCGGCGAGCCACATGGTGAAGCAATCGGGATAATGATCGCGGCCGAGGACGGCGCTGGCGGCCGTGCGGCCCTCGCGGAACGGCGTGCGGCCGAATTCGCCGCCGCAGACGATGAGCGTTTCATCCAAGAGGCCACGTTGCCGCAGGTCGCGGATGAGTGCGGAAATCGGCTTGTCGGTGGCGGCCATTTTTTTGGTGAGGCCGTCGGTGAGGCCCTCGTTGACGTGCGTGCCGTGGTAGTCCCAGCCCCAGTCGAAAAGCTGGACGAATCGCACGCCCTGCTCCACCAGCCGCCGGGCCAGCAGGCAGTTGTTGGCAAAACTGCTCGCACCCGGTTCGGCGCCGTAGGTGGCGAGCGTTTCCTTCGACTCCTTGCCGATGTCCATCACCTCGGGCACCGAAGTTTGCATGCGGAAGGCCAGTTCGTATTGCGCGATCCTCGTGAGTGTTTCCGGGTGGCCAAGTTCGTGCTCTTGGAGTTCGTTCATTTGCCGCAGCGTATCGAGCGAGCGGCGGCGGAGCGTGCGGTCCATTCCCGGCGGGTCGGAAACGAACAGCACGGGGTCGCCCTTCGAGCGGCACTGCACGCCTTGGAACACGGAGGGCAGAAAACCGCTGCCGTACGAGTTTGCTCCGCCGTTCGGCTGCACGCCGCTGCTGATGAGCACGACGAAGCCCGGCAGGTTCTGGTTTTCGGTACCGAGGCCGTAAGTGACCCATGAGCCCATCGATGGCCGGCCGGGCCGCGGCGAACCGGTGTAGATGAGCAGTTCGGCCGGCGCGTGATTGAACTGCTCCGTGTACATCGAGTGGATGAAGCACATTTCATCGACGATATCGGGCGCGTGGAAATTCGGCATGGCGTCGGAGAGCCACGTGCCCGATTTGCCGTGCTGGGCGAATTTCCGCGGCGTTCCCAGCAGCTTCGGCACGCCCGAGGTGAATGCAAATATCTTGCCAGCCAGGAATTGGTCGGGGCAATTCTGGCCGTTGCGCTTGACGAGTTCCGGTTTGTAATCGTACAGGTCGAGGTTCGGCGGCGAACCGGTGAGGTGAATGTAAATGACCCGCGTGGCGCGTGGCGCGAATTGCGGCTGCCGCTCGGCGAGCGGCCGCGTGGCGTCGACCGTGATGCCGGCCCGTGCGGTCTTGCCTTCGAGCGAGGCGAGAGCCAACGCACCGATGCCCATGCCCGTGCGCGAAAGGAAGTGCCGGCGAGTGACATTGGCGAGTTGCGATAGGTTCATGGCGGTACTACGGGTTTGCGACGATTGTTTTCCTGGGTGGCATACCCTCGCTCGCGCCAACATGCTCAGGCGAAACACTTACGTTTTGCCGCGAGCGTGGGCATGTTCCTGTTTCGCGAGAGCATGGCACACTTAACCTCAAACTTCACAAACCACTACCTCTTGAGGAATGTTTCATCCAAATTGAGCAGCACGTTGGCGACCACGGTCATGGAGGCGGCGTCGGCGACGTTCATCGCCGCCGGCAGATCGCCCAGCGGTATGGTGGCCATTTCCTTGGCAGGTGCAGGTTGGGCAGCAAATTGCGCGTGCGAATCGTTGTACAGTTGCACGAGCGACCGCCTTTCTTCCGGGCGCGCGTCTCGCAATAGGCAGCGCTTCAACATGTACGCGATTCGCTCGTCGGTGCTGCCGGCATGCTGCAAACCGAGTCGGGCCAGCGCTTGCGCGGCCTCGATAAACACCGGGTCATTTAGCGTCACCAGCGATTGCAGCGGCGTGTTCGTGGCGTTTCGCCGCAAGGTGCAGGTTTCTCGATTCGGCGCGTCGAACGTCGCCATCGATGGGTACGGGTTGCTTCGACGCCACGTGGTGTAGATCGCGCGGCGATACCGATCCTCGCCCTTGCTCGTCTCCCAATCGGTCGAGCTACCGAAAGCCGCGGATAGCCCAAGACTCGGTTGCGGCGGGTGAACGGGCGGCCCGTACATTTTGCCGCTCAAGAGGCCGCTCACGGCCAACGCTTGATCGCGGATCATCTCGGCGCTCAGCCGCACGCGCGGCCCACGGGCGAGCCAACGGTTATCGGGATCGATTTTCGCCGCATCGCCCACGACTTGGCTCGACTGCCGATACGTGGCCGACGTTACGATTTTGCGAACGAGAGCCCGCATATCCCAGCCACTTTCCATGAAGTCGACGGCGAGCCAATCGAGCAGCTCGGGATGCGTCGGCAGTTCGCCCTGCGAGCCGAACTCTTCACTCGTCGAGACGATGCCACGACCGAACAGCGTGTCCCAATAGCGATTCACGAGCACGCGCGCCGTGAGCGGATTGTCTTTGTTCACAAGCCAGCGCGCCAGTGCGAGCCGATTGATCGGGCCCTGCCCCACGGCCACGCGAAACGCCGCCGGCAAGCCGGCCTGCACGACTTCGCCCTTGTCGAGGTAGTTGCCGCGATGTTGAATCCGCGTTTCCCGTGGCTCGGCACGCTCGCGATAAATCGGCACGGTCGTCGATGGATTGGCGACAAAGTTGAGCACCGGCTCCGCCGCGACCACTGCATTTATTTGCTCATCCAAATTTGGCCGTAGCGCCAACAGCGATTGCCATGCAGCGGCCGCCACCTGTGTCTTGACCACTTGTTGCCGTTGCTCCACGGTGTAAATCGGCAGCACGGGCGACTCATTCTGTAAGTCCGCATCTTCGGTGTTGTTGAGCACGGCGAAGAACTGAAAATATTCCTTCTGCGAAATCGGGTCGTACTTGTGGTTATGGCATTGGGCACACGCCATGGTGGTGCCCATCCACACGGCCATCGTCGTATTCACGCGATCGACCAAGGCGACGTTGCGAAACTCCTCGTCCTGCGTACCCCCCTCATTATTAGTGAGCGTGTTGCGATGGAATGCCGTGGCGATGAGTTGATTTTCGGTGGGGTTCGGCAGCAGATCGCCCGCGATTTGCTCAATCGTGAACTCGTCGAACGGCATATTGGCGTTGAATGCCCGGATGACCCAATCGCGATAGGCCCAAATCGTTCGCGGCGGGTCGTCGGCGTAGCCGGCGCTATCGGCATAGCGGGCCAGGTCGAGCCACAGGCGGGCCCAGTGCTCGCCATACGCCGGGCGATGGAGCAACTCATCAACCAGCTTTTCGTAGGCTTGCGGATCCTTGCTGCTTACGAACGCCTCGACTTCCTCGATCGTCGGCGGCAGGCCGGTGATATCGAGGAATACGCGGCGGGCGAGCGCCGCTCGGTCCGCTTCCGGCGAAGGATGCAAATTGTGCGACAACATCGAGGCCAAAGCAAACCGATCGATTTCGTTCCTCGGCCACGCTTTCCATTCCGCGGGTGGCTCGGGCGGCGTCGCACGAACGGGCCGCGTGTACGACCAGTGGCCGGCGAAATGGCCGTTCTCTTTGATCCAGCGTTTCAAGAGGGCGACCTCTGCCGCGGTCACGGGCTTGTTGAAAGTCGGCGGCGGCATCACAGAGTCGGGATCGGAACTGGTGATCCGCTCGACGAGCGCGCTGGCATCGACATCACCTGGCACGACGGCGGTCGCCCCGGATTCGAGCTCGCGATTGCCGCTTTCCGCGTCATCGAGCCGCAAACCGGCCTTGCGTTTCGAGGCATCGGGCCCGTGACATGTGAAGCACTTATTCGAAAGGATGGGCCGGACTTCGCGGATGAAGTCGACCGGCGGCTCGCCATGGACGATAGCCGCGCCGGTTCCAACGACTAGCAATGTCCAGCAAATCCAAGAGACCCGTTGAAGCATGGTAACCACCTGCTAAACCTCTGCGGGCGGGCACAGAACAACCTGGCTTTCATTTTCGGTGGCGGCGGGCAAATTAGCAACTCTCTGGGCAGGTTGCTCGTTGTTTGGCCGGCGGCCGTGGGCCACCGGCTATTCACTTTATACCTCTCTATGAATTCATCCGGCTCCGAGGCTACCGTTTTTGCCGCTGTTCCGGACGAAGGAACAAGAATCTCAAAAGTCGGCCCGGCAATCTGCAAATTGAGGCCCTTTCGGGCCTGTGCCCTCATTCGTTACAATCGAGCGACTCAGATTCTTATTGTTCTTATTGTCACTTTTTCGTACCGCGCCGGTTAGAGGACGGACCGTCAGTGGCCGATTTCTTCATTTCAATCCAGATCTGGCCCTGGCTGGCTTATTTGGCGGCGGCGCTGATTCAAATCACGCTGATCGTGACGCTCGTGGCCGCTGGTTCGCTCTTGTTTATTTGGCTGGAGCGGAAGGTCTCGGGCCGCATTCAAGACCGGCTTGGACCCACGCGCGTGGGCGGCAAGTTCGGCTGGTTGCAGACACTCGCCGACGGCCTCAAGTTGCTCACCAAAGAAGACTTGATGCCCGAGGGGGCCGATGAGTTCCTCTTCAAGATCGCCCCGTACGTGAGTTTTTGTGCGTCGCTTTCGGCGTTCATGGCCATCCCGTTTGCCGGCGGCGAGCACCCGTTCGTTGCCCTTCACCTGAATGTGGCGGTCTTCTTCATTCTCGCCGTGCTGGGGTTGGAAGTTTTCGGGGTGATTCTTGCCGGTTATTCGTCGGCGTCGAAGTGGTCGCTGTTCGGTGCGATGCGCGAAGCGGCCCAGGTGGTTAGTTATGAAGTGCCGCTGGGCATGTGTGCAGTCGTGCCGGTGCTGCTTGCCGGCTCGATGGACCTCGTCGTCATCGGCGATCGGCAGGCGGGCTCGTTCCTCAATTGGTACATTTTCCACGATCCGTTTACGTTCGTGATCTTCTGGGTCTATTTCACTTGCGCCACGGCAAGCGTGAACCGCGCGCCGTTCGACTTGGCGGAAGCCGAGAGCGAATTGGTCGCCGGTTTCCATACCGAATACTCCGGCTTGCGGTGGAGCTTTTTCTTCATGGCCGAATATGGATCGATGCTGGCCGTGAGCTTGCTCGCGTCGATCTTGTTCCTGGGCGGCTGGCATGGCCCGATTCCCGTTGCGAGTTTTCTGGGTTTGACGTTCGACCATGGTTTCTGGTACGGCGTTGCCGGCAACGTGCTGGGCACGGCCAACATTATTGTTAAGGGCATCATCGGTGTGACCGTGATGATGTGGGTTCGCTGGACGTTTCCGCGGCTCCGCATCGATCAGGTTATCACCACGTGCTTGAAATACTGCGTGCCGATCGCGGCCGTCATGTTCCTGGGCGCGACATTCTGGCAATACAAGTGGCCGAACGGCATTACCGGAGGCCAGTCGGCCAGAACGTACAGCGTTCGGGAACAATGGTCAGCGCCGGCGGTCCCGGCGGCGGCGAAACCGGCTGAAAAAGCGGTGAAAATTGAACCCCAGCCTTTAACCACCGCGATGGGCATCGCCCGGACGGAATAACCACGCGATGGAAGATCCTATTTACTGGCCCTCGTTCTTCTTCTTGCTGTTCTCGGCAATTGCCTGCGCGTTCGCGGTGGCCGTGGTGGTGACGCCGAACGTCGTGCGGATGGCGTTTTACCTCGTGCTCTCGCTCGCGGCGACGGCCGGTTTGTTCTTTTTAGCCGGGGCCGATTTCGTGGGCGCGATGCAGATCATGATCTACGTGGGCGGCACGCTGGTGCTGCTCATTTTCGGCGTGATGCTCACCTCGCAAGATCGTTTCATCTCGATGAAGACGAGCAACTTCGAGCTTGGCATGGCGACAGGGGTCGGCGTGTGCTTGTTCATCTTGCTCGCTGTGGCGGCCCGCAGTATTCCCGAGTGGCATGGCCTTACCGCACAACAGGTCGCTGAAATCCCGCTGGAACCGACGGCTGCCCCGCTTGGCATGGGCCTGCTCGGCGCTCGGGTCGACTCGCCCGACCGTTCCGGTTACTTGCTTATTTTTGAAATCATTTCGGTCCATCTATTGGTGGTGCTCGTTGGTGCTGCTTACCTGGCACGAGCCCGCCGCAGTAGGTCAGGCTTTAGCCTGACTTCCGACGGGTGACCCGTTAGACAATTTAAGGAAGACGAGTCAGGCTAAAGCCTGACCTACAAAAGCCTGACCTACATTCGATGACCCAATTGACACTCGCCAGTATTTTGACTCAGCCCGTGGGCGTTTCCCACTATTTGATCGTCGGGGCCGTACTGTTTGTGTGCGGCGCCTTGTGCATGGCGACGAAGCGGAACGCACTTGGCGTTTTGATGGGCATCGAATTGGTGCTCAATGGGGCCAACTTGAATTTCATCGCTTTCGGCAGCCCGTATTTGCGTAAAGCATCGGAAACGATGGGTCTCGATGGCCAGCTGATGTCGCTCTTCGTGATCGTCTTGGCCGCGGCCGAGGCGGCCGTCGCTTTGGCCATCGCTTTGAATTTTTACAACAGCTTCAACACGATCGACGTTGACCGGGCGGATCAGTTGCAGGGTTAGTGATTTATTGAGGGGACGCACTCGGAACCGAAGTCACACAGAACGAGTATTGAGACAAGGAGACAAGGAGAGGGGGAGACAAGGAGACTCGTGTTCCAACAAATCTCCTTGTCTCCTTGTCTCCCCTTTTCCTTGTCTTGAACTCGCGTGTTGAATAATCGCTCGGATTGAGCTATGGATGTCGCCACCACATTACCGAAACTCCTGATGATCGCCTGGCTGTTGCCGTTGGCATCGTTCGCGATCACGTCGCTTGGCTATTCGGTGCCGCAGTTTTTGGGCATCCGGGTTCGCTACAGTACGCAGGTGTATGCGGCGTACATTGCGATTGGCGCGATTGTCTTGGGTTTCGTCCTCAGTTGCATCGCCCTGTTCGGCTGCTGGCTGCCGGCTCATCCATTGACGGCGGCTAGTCACGAAGGCGGCGAGCATGCGGCAGCGCAAGAACACGCGACCACTTCACCATCGTTGTTCCGCTATGTGGCACAGCACGAAGCCCAGGAAGCAGCCAGTCATGCCGAGGAACACAACAACGAGGCGCCCCCCTACATCACCGGCGATTGGTACGCCCTGGGCATTTTCGGTAAGCTGCGCCTCACGATTGGCTATTACATCGATACGCTCACGGTCACGATGTTCGCGATGGTAACGCTCATCGCCTCCTGCGTACACATTTATGCCTTTGGCTACATGCACGACGAGTTGCACGACTACACCGATCACGAAGTCCACCTCGCGGATGGCGAGCACCTGCATCGCCGCGGCAGGTTTCATCGGTTTTTCCAGTACCTCTCATTATTCTCGTTCTCGATGCTGGGAATCTGCATTTCCGGCAACTTCGCAATGACGTTCGTGTTCTGGGAACTGGTGGGCATCTGCTCGTACTTCCTCATTGGTTTCTACATCGAGCGGCAGAGCGCCAGCACGGCCGCGAATAAGGCGTTCATCGTCAACCGCATCGGCGACTTCGGCATGCTGATCGGTCTCATGACGATTTGGTCGACGCTCGGCACGTTCAACTTTGGCGATATGAAGGCGGCCGACGGCACCGTTGTGCCCGGCGTGTTCAGCCAACTCCATCGGCCCGAAAATCACTACAGGATCGCGCCAACCGATAGCATGATCGCGTTCGAAGGCCGCAATCAAATTGCCGAGGCGATTCGCAAGGCAGGCTCGACCGAACCGGTCGCGATGGAGGCCACCGTAAAGGCGGAAGTGGCTCGCTTGCGTGCGGAGGATGGTACCAAGTGGGGTCATCTGCTGCTCTTCGTCGCGGGGGTAGGCATCTTCTGCGGCTGCGTGGGGAAAAGCGCTCAGTTCCCACTCCACGTGTGGCTTCCCGATGCGATGGAAGGCCCCACGCCGGTTTCGGCGTTGGTCCACTCGGCCACGATGGTGGCGGCGGGCGTGTTCCTGGTCGGCCGGTCGTATCCACTATTTTCGGCCGAGGCGCTATTGGTCATCGCAGTCGTCGGCTGCATCACACTGTTCATCGCGGCCACGATCGCCGTGACGCAGTACGACATCAAACGTGTCCTCGCCTACTCCACGGTCAGCCAGCTTGGGTTCATGATGCTCGCCCTCGGCTTGGGCGGCTGGGTCGCCGGTTTGTTCCACCTCATTACCCATGCGTTCTTCAAGAGCTTGTTGTTCTTGTGTTCCGGCTCGGTGATTCACGCGGTGCACTCGAACGACATGCGTCACATGGGCGGCCTGCGCAAGAAGATGCCGATCACGGCGTACACGATGCTCGTCGGCTGCCTGGCGATTGCCGGCGTCGGCGTGCCGTTCCTCGCCGGCTTCAGTGGTTTCCACTCGAAGGATGCCATTGTGGAGCAGGCTCTCAGCCATTGGCATCACAATTGGGCGGATGGCTTCTCGTGGCTGCTGTTCGTCGTGCCGGTGTTCAGCGCCGCGCTCACGGCATTCTACATGTTTCGGCTCTGGTACCTGACGTTCGCTGGCGAACCGCAGGATCACCATCGCTTCGACCACGCCCACGAATCGCCGCGATCGATGACTGGCCCGCTGGTGCTGCTGGCCGTGTTCGCGGTGATTGCCGGTTGGGGCCTGCCGAGTTTTGCCCCTGGCCCGTTCGCGAACTTCAGCATTCCGAATTTACTGGAACAAGCGCGGCCGATCGGCACGCTGGCTTCGAAGCCGGGTGTGTATTTGTCGGATCTTTTCATTCCCAGCGAACACATCGCCCACGCGCCAGAGATGTTCCGGCCGATCAAGTTGCCGGCCGGCTTGGCGGCAATTACGGCGGCCATCGTCGGCATTTTCCTGGCGACCGTGATTTATTTGTGGAAGAGCGTGAGCGCCGCGAAACTTGCCGCCGCGATGCAGCCGCTCTATCAACTCTCGTGGCACAAGTGGTGGTTCGACGAACTGTACGACTTCATTTTCGTCCGCCCCGTCCACGCCATTAGTGCGTTCATCGCTCAAGTGATGGATCGTGGCCTGATCGATGGGATTATCCACACACTCGCTTGGATCGCCCGCGGCTGTGCCATGGTGGTTTCAACCGGCGGCGATCGCTGGGTCATTGATAACGTAGTTGATACGTTTGCCGAAAAGACCTGGAACCTGGGTCTGTCGCTGCGCTCGCTGCAAACTGGGCGGCTGCGGCAGTACGTGATGTTTATTGTCGTTTGTACAATTGTGCTATTTATTGTCGCCAGCGTGTGGCGAATCGCCGTCGCGGGGCCCTAATGATTCACGAATGTACTTTAGCGTCGGCCGCACGGCCGAATCTAGCGGAGTACGTTGACAACTAGATTCGGCCTTGCGGCCTACGCTAAACGAACACGAAACCAACGAAACAATTACAACGGCGCCATTTGCCGAACCTCGAACTAATAAACGCCTGCCATGCTTGAATTTTCGAATCCTGCCATCTTCATCACCTGGCTCGTGTTCTTGCCGGCGCTTGCCGCGCTGGTGATCGCGTTTTTGCCGTCGCGCGGCGAAACGCTCAAGCAGATTTCGTTCGGCGTCACCGCCGTCGTCTTCTTGATGTCGGTGGCGATGATCTTCGGCTCCGGCCCGACCCGCTTCCGAGCCGGCGTCGACGGTATGCAGCACATGTTTTCGGTGCCGTGGATTCCCTCGTTCAACATCAATTACCTGACGGGCCTCGACGGAATCAGCTTCCCCTTGGTCGTCCTTACGGCGTTCGTCAGCATGTTGGCAATGGGCGCGAGCTGGCCGATCAAGAAATATGAAAAAGGCTATTGCATTCTGTTCCTCTTGCTGGAAACGGGCATGCTAGGTGTTTTTTGTGCGCTCGATTTCTTCCTGTTCTACGTGTTCTGGGAAGTGATGCTGCTGCCGATGTACTTCCTTATCGGCATCTGGGGCGGCCCGCGGAAGGAATACGCGGCCATCAAGTTCTTCTTGTACACTTTGGTGGGCAGCGTGCTGATGCTGATCGCCATTCTGATGCTGTACTTCCACAGCGATCTGCGGGCGCTCAAGTCGCTGCCGCCGCAACAAGTCGTGGCCACGGGCGTCGTGAATCTCAAGCTCGATGAGGCCGCGCAGCAAGATGCCCTGCAGAAAATCTACTCGGCGGAATTGCCCCAGCACACGTTCAACATCTTGGCCCTGCAGTTGATGGGCCAGCACACCGATTTATTCACCACGCCGAGTTGGTACGGCCACTCGCTGCAATGGTGGGCGTTCGTGCTGCTCGGCATCGGCTTCATCATCAAGGTGCCGAGCGTGCCGCTGCACACGTGGTTGCCCGATGCCCACGTCGAAGCCCCGACGCCGATCTCGATGATTCTGGCCGGCGTGCTTCTGAAGATGGGCGGCTACGGCCTGCTGCGTATTTGTTACCCCATTTGCCCGCAAGCCGGTTATGACTTGGCATACGTTGTGTGCCTCATCGGCGTCGTGAGCATGGTCTACGGTGCGTTCGCGGCTCTCGCCCAAAACGATTTCAAGCGCCTCGTCGCCTACAGCTCGGTGAGCCATATGGGCTACGTCGTGCTGGGCCTGGGCGTGTGGAGCGCGTTTGCTGGCACGCAATACAACCCGGACTATTGGAAAATGGGGATGAACGGCGCGATGTTCCAGATGATCGCCCACGGCATCAGCTCGCCTGGCATGTTCTTCTTGGTGGGCGTGGTTTACGACCGCGTTCACCACCGCAACCTCAACGAGTTCGGTGGCCTGTTCGCTCGCATGCCGGTTTATAGTGGCATCGCGGTGGGTATTTTCTTTGCCGGCCTTGGCCTGCCGGGGTTGTGCGGGTTCATTGGCGAAGTGTTCGTCGTCCTCTCGGTGTGGAACTACAGCGTGGCACTGGCCGTGATTTCAGCCGCCGTCGTGATCCTCACCGCCGCGTACATCCTTTGGGCGATCCAGCGGGTGTACCTGGGCACCGAATACAAAGGCCCCCATGGCGAAGCGCTCACGCCGTTTACGCTCCGCGAGTTTTCGATTGCCGCGCCGCTGTTGGCCCTGGCAATCTACTTCGGCATCAATCCGAAGTCCCTGCTGAATTACATGCAACCGTCCGTTGATAAGACCGTGGTCGAACTGACAGATTGGACCAAGAAGCACGAAGCGGCGGCCACCAAACCCGCGACGGCCGAGACAACTGTAAAACCACCACACAATTCATGACCCAAGAGAAACCACAAAGGACACCAAGAACACGAAGAAAGACATTAGAAATCGGCCTGCTGGCTGCAACTCATATTCTGACTGACTCTTTGTGTTCTTCGTGTTCTTTGTGGTTAAAAACCGAATATCCATTTACCCGTGACGCTCCAAACGCTTGTTAACAACCTGACGTCGGACACGATGAATGTGAGCTTGCCGCTTTTTCGGCCAGAGCTCATCATTTGCGCTACGATCGTCATCATGCTCATCGCGCGGATCCCGCGGTTCACGTCGTGGCTCGATTCGTTCTGGCTCGCGCTCCTCGGCGCTGCCGTGGCGTTTTACTACGCGATTCCGGCCGGTGGCATCGGCGCGATTGGCGATGTCCAGCGGCAAGAACTGTTCACCGGTATGCTCGCGTACGACTCGCTGACCGTGTTCTTCCGCTTGTTCCTCGTGGCGTTCGCGTTCTGGTTCATCATCCTCGTGCGGCTTACCGGCCTCGCCGATCGGCAGGATGGCCAAGATTTTTATACGCTGCTCCTCGGCGCCACGCTGGGCATGTGCATCATGGCCTCGGCGAACCATCTCATGACGGTGTTTCTGGGCATCGAAATGGCAAGTGTGCCTTCCTACGTGTTGGCCGGCATCATCAAAGGCCGGCGGCGTGCGAGCGAAGCGGCACTGAAGTATGCGGTGTACGGCGCGGGTGCCGCGGGCGTGATGCTTTACGGCATCAGCTTGCTGGCCGGCATCACTGGCTCGGCGCACCTGCCGACCATCGCCACAAAGCTTGCCGCGATGGATTTGCCCGCACTGGTCGCCGCGAATGGCAGCAGCACGTTGATGGTGCTCGTGTTGGCCGGCCTGATGATTATGGTTGGCTTGGCATTCAAGCTCTCGGCAGTGCCGTTCCACTTCTGGTGCCCCGATGTGTTCGAAGGCGCGCCGGCGGAAGTCGATGCGTTCCTTTCCGTGGCTTCGAAGGCCGCCGCGATGGCGCTCCTGGTTCGAGTCGCCTTCGGCCTGGGCACAATCGCTCCACCCACCGCACCGCCAATCGCCGCCCACAAGATTCCAGCCGTCGCCGTCGCCTATCAACAACCGGCAGCAACGACTGCTGAAGCGCCCGCCTCAGCAGCGGTTGCGGCCCAGGCCAACACCGCGAGCCCCAATATCAACACCCAAATTTCATCAGCCGCCCTGGCCCCCGTCCGCCGGTTCATCGTTCTTGTGCTCGCCATCGTCGCCGCCATCACGTGTACGTTCGGCAACCTCGCGGCCTACGGCCAAACGAACATCAAGCGGATGCTCGCTTACTCGACGATCGCTCACGCCGGTTACATGATCATGGCCGTCGCCGCCGCCGTTTATCTCGCGGGCAGCAGGCCGGCCGACGCTCGCGATGCCGTGGCCGCACTCGTGTTTTACCTGTGTGCTTACGTCTTCATGAACCTCAGTGCGTTCGCGGTGGTGGCGTTCCTTCGCAACACGCTCGGCAGCGAGGAAATTGCCGATTACGCGGGCCTCATTCGCAGTGCCCCCGTCACCGCGACCGCCTTCACCGGCATCCTGGTGAGCCTCATCGGCATTCCGCCGCTCGTCGGCTTCGTCGGCAAGTTCGCGATCTTCAAAGCGCTCGTCGTCGCCGGTGGGCCGATCATGATCGCGCTCTTGGCGATTGCTGGGATCAACACCGCGATTTCCCTGGTGTACTACCTGAACGTTGCGAAGAAGATGTGCATCGACCCGCCGCCGGCCAATCGCGGCACGGTGTCGATTGGCGTGATGCCGGCAATTTACATGTTAATCGTTGCCGTTCCCGCGCTTGTGTATGGCATCATTCCGGGTCGAATCCTGGAAATCGCCACGCACGCCACCCAACAACTGTTGATGTAGAATCTCCCCCTCTCCCCGTCTCCCCCTCTCCTTGTCCATGACTTCGCACGATACAATCGACTGCCTGAACCGCGTTTTGGAAATTCTCGAACGCTCGTTTCCGCAGTACATTCTGTGGGGCCGGCCGTACATCCCGGCCGGGCGCGAGAACGTCATGCAGACGATTGAGACCATCGTCACTGGCCAGAATGCTCTGGCTGAGCGCGTGAGCCAACTCGTCTTCGACTCGGGCGGCCTCCCCGATCACGGCAAGTTTCCAATCGAATTTACGGATACCCACGATCTGGGAATCGACTTCCTCATTGAGGAAGCGATCGATTGCCTCAAGCAAGACATCGGCGATCTCGAAGGCTGCGTCGAAAAGCTGCGGGTTACGCCCGCTGCCCAGGCGCTCGCGTCGGAAGCGCTCGGACTCACGAAAGGCCACCTGGAACAACTCGAAAAACTGCCGCACAACCCAGGTGCCGCCACCGTTCGCGGGCCGCAGCCTGTTCTCAACAATAACTGAACGGCGCGCTCGCGCGCCAGTCTTCGAGGGCCATCGGGCAGGAGCACCATATCGTAAACGATCTTGTCGATTCTCGCTCCTCGCAACTCGCTCCTCGCGCCTCATCATGCACCTCTTCGACACCCACGCCCACCTCGACCAGCCGGAGTTCGGCGATGATCGTGCCGAGGTCGGCGCAGGGCTTTTGACTCGGCCGGATTATCGGTGGTATCCTAAAGGTTTGGTCCGATGATTTTGCCGCGGGTTCGCGACCAGGAGGCAACGACATGGCGGAACGACAGATTAGCTTGGACGGCATCCCGGAGCCGATGATCCGGGCAATCGAGATCATGGCCGAGACGGCGCGCCAACTGGCAGCAGAAGGTCGACGAAACGAACCGCCAACAAGCGAATTGCCGGTCTGGAACCTGGGAATCAAGGGTCCTTTGCGGCGCGAGGATTATTACGATGACGCCGCATGAGCCACTGCTGCTGGATACGAACATCCTGGTTTACGCGATGGATGGTTCGTCTCCGCACCATGCGGCCAGTCGAGCCGTTCTCGAACAGGCTCGGTCTTCCGAAGCACGATTGTGCGTGGTGCCTCAAAGTCTGGCCGAGTTTTACTCGTTGGTCACGAATCCTAAGCGAGTTACGTCTCCCAAATCACCCAAAGAGGCGTTGGCGGTTGTCGAAGCAATTCTGTTGCTACCGGGCCTGGAAGTTCTCCCAATTCCCTTGGATGTCGTTGCGCGGTGGATCGACATCTGTCGAAATCATCCGGTGAAAGGGCCGAGGATTTACGATCTCCAAATCGTCGCCGTCATGCTGGCCAACGGTGTTCGGCGGATTTGCACCTTGGATCGGTCCGATTTCGAGCCGTTCGCGGATATCATCGTCGAAACGCCTTGACGAATACCGACTCCCCGATGCAACTTTTCGATACGCACGCCCATCTTGACCAGCCTGAGTTCGACGATGATCGTGCCGAAGTAATTGCTCGCGCGCGAGCAGCCGGTGTTGAGAACATTCTGGCGGTGGGGATTTCCGCGGATACGAGTCAGGCGTGCATTCAGATTGCGGCCGAGTTCGAGGGCGTCTATGCGGCGGTGGGAATGCAGCCGAATTATTTGGCGGAATCGCAGCCCGGCGATTGGGACCGTGTCGTTGCGATGCTGGATGAGCCGCGTGTCGTGGCGATTGGCGAAACCGGCCTCGATCGCTATTGGGATTTCACGCCGTTCGAGATGCAGCAGGACTATTTCGATCGCCACCTGCGGCTATCGCAGGAGCGAAGCCTGCCATTTATCGTCCACATGCGCGATTGCGACGAGGATATCCTTGTCATGCTGCGCGAAGCGCGGCAGCGCGGGCCATTGCGCGGCGTGTTGCATTCGTTTACCGGCAGCCAGGCGATGGCCGACGAAAGCGTCGCGATGGGCCTTTACCTCAGTTTCGCGGGCATGGTGACGTTCAAGAAGTCAGCCGAGTTGCGTGCCATCGCCGCCACGGTGCCGGCTGATCGCATCCTCATTGAGACCGATAGCCCGTACCTTACGCCCGAGCCGATGCGGAAGCTCAAACGTAACGAACCGGCCCACGTGCGCTACACGGCCGCGTGCCTGGCGGAGGTGCGGGGCACCACGCTTGAAGCGTTCGCCGAACAGACATCGGCGAACGCTCGGCGATTGTTTCTACCGAAGGTCAGGCTTTAGCCTGACCATGCATGAACGTGTGGGAAGCGTCTCCAGACGCCGATGACGGGTTGCATTGGACAGCGTCATCGGCCTCAGAGAGGCCTCCCACAGTTGTTCGTCATCGGCCTCAGAGAGGCCTCCCCCAGCCGTGCGCTGAATCGGACGGCAAAATACACATTGCGATTTGGTCAGGCTGAAGCCTGACCTACGCGTGTTACCACATTATTGGCCGCTGTTGCTGCGCGGCATTGTAATTTCCGCCGGCGGCTTGGTTCGGCATTGGCCGAACGGCGGTCCGGACGTTCGCGTTCATCGGCTGCTGTTGCTGCGGAGTGCGGCTGGCGACCATCTGCTGATTGTGAGCGCTGCTGCCCGCCGGCCACGTCTGGTTTGCAGGCCGGAACTGGCGGCCATTCGAGGCCACTTGCGTCCGCGGCTGCATGGCTTGTTGTTTGGCATAGGCAGCACCGTTGTTCCCCGCGGCACTTTGCGAATTTGCATAGCCACCGTTGCATCCGCAACTTCCCGTGCTGCATCCGCCATTGCATCCGCAAGCCCCTGTGCTGCACCCGCCGCAGCCGCACCCGGCACGAGGACCGTTCCATTGGCCACACTGGTCGCATGGATCGTGGCAGCACGGCGGGTCGTTATGCCATTCGTTCCAATAAACTTCGCCGCTGCAGCCGCAACCGGAGTTGCAGCAGCAGAGGGCGTTGACCAAATGTCCGCACCAGCAACCAAAGCCGATATGTTTCAACAGACATGGACGGGATTGGCACGGCGCACCGCACGGGTCGCCACAGCCGCCGCACGGGGCACAGCAGTTATCGCAGCCGCACGCTGGTTCACAGCAATTGCCGCAACCACAGGCTGGTTCACAGCAATTGCCGCAAGTTGATCCGCCACATCCACCGCAGCCGCCGCAGTCGCGGCAGCAGCAAATGGGAGCGCGGCTTTCGCAGCAACCGGTGAAGCACTGGCCGGCATACTGGCGTCCGTTCGGGAAACAGCCAGTGCCGCAACCGCAGGCCGGTTCACAGCAACTTGTGCAGCCGCAGGCGGGCTCACAGCATTCGCCGCAGCTATCGCAACCGCAAGCTGGTTCACAGCAACTGCCACAGTTGCCGCATTGCGCACAGCCATGATTATGGCCGCCGCAGAAATCGAACCCGAATAGCCCCAAGACGTTCGCCTGCGATGCCGCGGGGACGAACAATAACGCCGTCGTTACGACGAAAGCGGTCAGAAGACTTCGCATCTCTCGTGCTCCTTTATTCCCAGTAGGCGAGTTTTCAGTAACTCGCGGTCGCGTTCTTTCAGGAAGACGCGGCTACGTGCGCAAGGGCAACGGGAGATGCGATGCCGCCGGTCCCCAAGACAAGTGCTCCCCCCGAAGCTGCCCTGCGATTTGCAGCGCAATTGAATTGGACCATGCGGCACTGAAAGTCATCGTCGGGCCGACTCGCCGCCCGTGAGAAAAACCGCTACAATCGCCCAGGCTCACCAGCACCACCGCTGCTAGCTGTGACGCCAACTACTTTGTCGTGGGCGGCGTATTGGTGGTCGCGGTGGAAAGATCGAGTGGCCGGGGCACGTCGGGCAACGTCGGTTGAGAGCCGCTGTTGGCCGCGTAGCGGCAGCTAACGCAGCTATGATCGTTCATCCAGTCGGCCACAAAGCAGTGGCGATCGATGAACGAAAACAGCTCCGTCGGCCCGCGGCAACCTGCAAGGCCAGCGAGCACTAGCACTACCAGCATTGGGAGTTTGAAGAGTCGTGCCATGCGGCACTGCCAGCATTGATTTGAGGAGATGCGACTGAACCACCGAACACCGCATATCATCGTCCCGCCAGACGAAGCGCAGTGAGGAAAAGCACTGGAGCCCGCCCTCACATTCGGTTCGTCCAATATGCGAACGACCAAAAAACTGATAATTGAAGACTGAGAGCTATACCAACCATGGACAAATCCGCCCAAGAGTTCTTTCAGAAGATTCTCGAGACGCCGAGCCCGTCGGGTTACGAACAGCCCGTGCAAAACATCGTCCGCAAATATGCGGCCGATTTTGCCGACGATATTCGCACCGACCTGCACGGCAACGTGATTGCCAGTTGCAATGCGGACGCCCCCTTGCGCGTGATGTACGCCGGACATGCCGATCAGATTGGCCTCATCGTGTCGCACATCAACGATAACGGCTACATCTACACGAACACCATCGGCGGCTGGGATCCGCAGCAACTCATCGGCCAGCGGATGACAATCTACACCGCGTCTGGTCCTGTGCCGGCCGTCATCGCCCGCAAGCCGATCCATCTGCTCGATCAGGATGAGCGCAAACAGGTCGTCAAGCAGAAGGACCTGTGGCTCGACATTGGGGCCAAAAACAAGGAGGAAGCCGCCGAGACCGTCGCCGTGGGCGATGCCGTTACGCTCCAGCTGGGTTACCAGGAAATGCGGAACAACCTGGCCAATTCGCCCGGCATGGATGACAAGACCGGTCTATGGGTCGCGGTAGAAGCGCTCCGCCGTGCTAAGCAGCGTGGCAGCCTCAAAGTTGGGCTATTTGCCGCCGCCACGGTGCAGGAAGAAATCGGCTTGCGTGGCGCGATCACCAGTGCCTACGGCATTCATCCGCACGTCGGCATCGCGATCGATGTCACGCACGCCACCGATTGCCCGACGATCGACAAGACGCAAGAAGGCGACATCAAACTGGGCGGCGGGCCGGTAATTCACCGCGGCCCGAACATGAATCCGCATGTCGTGGATCGGCTGCGATCGGCGGCGAAAGCGAAAGAAATGGCGATTCAGTGGGCCGCCGATGGCCGCGGCACCGGCACCGATGCCAACGCCATCCAACTCGCGCGCGGCGGCGTGGCGGCCGGCCTGGTGAGCATCCCCAACCGCTACATGCACAGTGCGGTCGAGATGATTTCACTCGACGACCTTGACCAGGCCGCCGACCTGCTGGCTGAATTTGCCCTGCGCATCGAAACCGGCGCCGATTTCACGCCCAGATAGTTTCCGGCGATGGAAAATTAGGGGTGCCATTCGCTCGCGAAACGGGGACATGCCCACGCTCGCAGTCGAGTGTGAGAGTTTCGCGTGAACATGCCGGAGCGAGCGAGGGCATGCCATCCACCGAAATAAACGCTCCATTGCGTGGCGATCTTTATGCGGACTTTTTCTTGGGTGCGACCCATTTCGGTGCTTCGACGACTTTGCCGTCGGCATCGACGACGATTTCGGCTTGCTCGTCGCCTTTCTTCATTTCCACCGAATAGTGCGTAAGTGGCTTTGGCAACTTGATGATCTTGCCATCCTTCAACTCATGGGTGACTAAGACCTTTTCCGTGCGGCCCTTCGTTGCGCCTTGAGCCGCATCGTCAATTGGCTTGAGTGCCTTCTTGGGCACGTCTTTCAGCGTGATAACATAAGTGACTTCGATCATCGTTCCGTCCGCGGTAATGTCGGTCTCCATTTCCATCTTGCCTTTGCGAAATTCGAAGTCGTAGACCTGAACGCCATTTTCTTCTTCCGCATCCACCTTCTCAATCTCCGCCTTGGGGAAATGGGCGTCAAACGACTTCTGCACCGCCTCCGGCAACGGTGTCTGTTGTTTCTTTTCCGCCGTGCGACCGACCGACGGCACGATCAACAGTGCGGCAAATGCAAACAACCCGAGCAGTGCGTTTGCGTTCTTGAACATAATTTCCTCCCGAGGTGTGAGTATCGGATCGATTCGAATGGACATTCCCGGCGGTGTTCCCGCCCGCGTTGTCTTTCGGCAGTCTAACCGAGCGCCGTCGCCGGCTCCACTGCCGCCACGTGCAATCGCCGGTTTTGCCGCGCGTAACGTGTTGGCTTGTCGCGCCGCAAGTTCCTTCGCCGGCGAGACTTGCACATTCTTTGAATGCCATTGATAGCGTCGCCTGCGGCCAGTAAACTCCCTCCCCGAAATGGAGGGATATTATGAGACGCCGCAGCAGTTTCACGACACTCGCCGTATTCCTCGTGTCGTCATTGTCGTTGACGAGCTGGGTTCATGGCGAACTTCACGATCAATCCTCGCGTGAACCTGCGGCGCTCGATACGACTTCCGATGGAAATGTCAAACCAGCCTCGCTCATCCAGCCCCAGCCGCCGGCTGTCCTGTTGCCGCAAAAAGAAAGACTCTCCCGCGTATGGGCGAACGAACCGCCTTTAGTGCGACTAGCGCGCGACAAGTTTGGTGGAGAACTTACCGAAACCGATGCCAAGTTCTTCGCCGCCGTGGCGGCCAACGACTGGGCCGACTTCCGCCCTTCTTCGGACGCAACATTCGATCCGGAATCCCCTAAGTCGTGGTCGGAGGCGCCGGCTCTAAAAGCCGACCGACTCGACTGGCTCTGCACCGATGCGGCGGCGATCAAACTCGTGCCGAGTCACGGCGTTTGGCTGCGCGGCGCGAAGATTGACGGCCGCATCGAACTTTATCGCACCGACGTTCCGTTCTCACTCACATTCTACGATTGCCTGTTCGATGAGGGCCTCAATATCGCCCATGCCAAACTCCAGGAACTCGACATCCGCAATTGCTGCTCGGCCGCAATTCATGCCCGCGCCGTTCAAATAGCCGAAAACATGTATCTGCTGACATGCTGCGTATTTGGCGGCCTCGATTTCATCGATGCCAATATCGGCGGCGACTTCGATTTCACGGGCGGTCTCGCGATTCACAGCATGCGGGCCGCCGAATTCAAGAAGCCCGGCGTGGCGATCAACTTCCACGACGGCAAGGTCGGCGGCGATATCAAACTTGGGGAGAAGTTCCGCGCCATCGGACAAGTCCGTATGATCGGGACCGCAATCGGCCGCAGTCTCTCGTGTGGCGGCGGTACGTTCCAAGGCAATGGCGAGTCGGCGCTTGATGCCCGCCGGGCCACCATCGGCGCCAACGTCGTGTTCACCAGCGGCTTCAAGGCCGAGGGGGGCGTCGAACTCCGCCGTGCCAAGATCGGCGGCGATCTGGACTGCAACGGCGGCCGCTTCATCGCGGCGAACGCGGAAGCCTTGGACGCCGACCTGGTCGAAGTTGGTGGCCAAGTCCTGGTCGGCGATGGCTACCATGCGGAAGGCGAAACACGACTGGTGAATGCGACGGTCAATGGCGACCTGGACGCCGACAATGGCCACTTCCTGCATCCCGATGGCGACGCGCTCAGCCTCGATGGAGCGACGGTCGGCCGCAGCCTGCGCATCGGCTTCGACCAAGCCTCGCCCACCGACGAGGCCAAGGACTTGCCGAAAGGCTTCCTGACGCGCGGCACGTTCCGCTTGTGGGGCACGCAGATCAACCAGGACGTTCTGGCCGACGGGGCCCGCTTCGAATCGCCGCCAGGCACGGCCATTCTGGCCTGCAACCTCAAGGTCGCGAGCCGGCTCGTGTTGACCGGCGTGCGCGCGACGGGCACGGTCAATTTGTTTTCTGCCGATATCGGGCACGAACTCGACCTACGCGGTGGCCAATATGACGGCACGCAAGCGTTCAACAAAATCGCCTTCTGGGCCAACGGCATGCAAGTGCATGGCCATGTGTATTGCAATCAGGCCGATGGCGCGGACCCGCCCTACCGGTTCGTCGTTCACGGCCTCACGTCGTTTCAATTCGCGACGATCAGCATGCACTGGGACCTGTACGGCGCCGAACTGATGAACCCGGGGGGCGATGCGCTCGATGCGAGCGACTGCCGCGTCGGCGGCTACATTAACATCGACACGGCTAAAATCGAAGGCCGCGCGAGTTTCTCGCGCGCGAAAATCGATGGCATGTGGATTCTCAACAAGAGTGTTTCGCCGGAGAAGATGCTGCTTGATCTGCGGTTTGCCCACATTTGGGTGATCAAAGACGAGCGGCTCAGCGATTGGCCACCCGCCGGCCAATTACAGCTAGAAGGTTTGGTTTACGATCATTTCGACGATGACTCGCCGCTGGATGTCAACGGCCGCCTCGCCTGGCTGCGGCGGCAATATGCACCGGTGGGACGAAAAGACACGACGAAAACAATCACTGCCCAGGCGAGAAACTCGCGGCCGGGCGTCGGCCTCGTCATCCAGCCGCCATCGAACCAGACAAAAAATGTTAGGTTGACGGAAGCGAAAACCGCAAGCGGGGCAATCAGCCCCGCGGTCCAACTCGCGCAGCATACTTCTCAAGACGACCGCTACGCCGTCGCGCCGGCCGAGTTTGATACGCCGGCGACGCCCGCACCGGCAATGCCCGCGCCGGTGAAAACCAAGAGCGCCGAAGACACCGGCGGCCCCCTGGCGCAGCCCGCAAAGGACTCTGCAACGGCCGAGGCACCTGCCGAAAACACGCAGGATGCCGGCGCAGCCAACGCAGTGGTTACTGCCGACAACACTGAAAGTCCAGCAGCATCACCCGCCCCACCCGCGGACCCGGCCGGCCGCCGCTACGTTACCCAGCCCTACACGCAATTGGCGGCCGTCTACCGTGCGATTGGCCAGGATGAACAGGCTAAGCTGGTACTTGTTGCCCGGGCCGAACGCCTTGGCGAACTCGCTCCGCGTTTTTCGCCCCAAGCCTTGTGGTACCGATATTTCGGTCGGTTGATCGGCTACGGCTACGAACCCTTTCGGGCCATTAAGATTGGGTTGGTGATCATCGGCATCGGCGCCGTCGTGTTCGCGGTCGGCGCGCATCGCAATCTCATGGCGGAAACAAAGCTTGCCGAACAGGTTCTTTCGGGAGACGGTCAACTCGGCCTGGTCTCGCCGACCTATCCGCGGTTCAATCCGTTGGTGTATTCGCTCGATGTTTTCTTGCCGTTCGTGGAACTGAATCAAGTGTGTTATTGGATTCCCGGCGAAAAGCCCAGCAAGCCGCGAAAGAGCCGCAACTGCTTCATGCATATCGGCCCGTACTCGGTCAAATGGAGCGCGATTCTGCACTGCTATTTGTGGTTCCAGACGCTAGCTGGCTGGACGCTGTGTACGCTGCTGGCGGCCGCCGTTACGGGAATCGTCGAAAGCTGAGCGAATTCTCGCGGCACATGAGCTTCTGATGAGACCTTGTAGGGCGGACTCCACCCTTATTTTTGGCTGAAGCTGTAAGTCAAACCGCCAAGTCGCCAAGCACGCCAGGAAAATCTGGGATTAGAACAGGAGGAAACAGAGGATACAGAGCCTGGATGATGCTCTGTTTCCTCTGTTCGCTCCTGTTCAAAGACCCGAAAGAATACGAGTATTCTGTCCCATCCTTGGCGTTCTGGGCATCTCGGCGGCTTACAGTTTAAGTGCTAACTGAGCGACTATTCGCTCGGAAGCGCGAGCCGCCGACGTGAACTTCGGCGGCAGCGTGCCGCGTTGCCAGCAATCGGCTAAAATGAATCGATGGCGTCGAAGTTATCACTCTATTGTGTCTGGCTCGCGGGTCTGCTCCTGTTGTTGCCCGTGTCTCGCGGTCAAGAACCCGCGGAAAACACGCCAGGTACGCCGCCTGGTCAGAATTCGAAAGAGGTGAAGTCGACGCCCAAGCGCACCACGCCGCGTGAGCGAGCGGCCGCTCGACGGGAAAAACGCGACAGCGCTTCCAACGCAAAGAAAGCCGAAGAACGTGCGGCTTGGCTGGCGCGCCTGAAAGAGCGGAACATCGAACCCTGGCCGGAAGAAGAATCCGACGAAGTGCACGCGGAAACCCTCGCCAAATCGCGGAAGTTGACGAGCGAAGTGATCGACTTATTCCCCGGCACCCAGCTGTACGAAACCAATCATTTTCTGTTTGTTTCCAATATTCCGCCGCAACAGGTCGGCCCGTACGTCACGTCACTCGACCGCATGTACGCGTGGATGGGAAAACTCTACGGCGTGCCGCTCACTCACAAAGTGTGGCTGGGCGGGAAAGCTCCCATCTTCGCCTTCTTGGACCACGCCGAATTTGATGCCTTCGAGGACCGTTATTTTCCCGAGGCCCGCAAGTCGCTGCAGTCACTCGGCAACGTCTACGGCTTGAGTCACCTCCAAGTCAATGGCGACGTTATTATCTCCTGCTTCCGTGGCAATGATCCCAATGATTTTGGCCAGATGCTCGTGCACGAGACCAGCCACGGCTTCATTCATCGCTACAAGACCAAGGCCCGGCTTCCCAACTGGGTCGACGAAGGCATGGCGGATCTTATCGGGGCCGAAATGGTGCCCGCCAGCAATGCCGTGCGAAACCGCGAACTGCGAGCGTATCAGCAACTGGCCCAGCAAGGCTCACTCGGCGGCATGCTCACGGCCGAACGCATTGAGGCCTGGCAATACGGTGTGGCTAGCAGTCTCAATCGATTTCTGCTGCAGAGCGATCGTGCCAAATACGTCGCGTTCATTGAAGCCATGAAAGAGGGCCAGAAGTGGGACGAGGCGCTCAAAACCGCCTACAAGAGCACGCCCGAGCAGTTGCTTGCCGCCTACAGCCGGTCGCTAAAACTGCCGAATTTGCAGCCGTGATTCGCCGCGGCTGCTGCGTGTCGAATGGATCGCCTCACTACCAGGACCGTCCGAATTCGGCGATAATCGTGGCTCCAATACTTCCCCCTATCTCGACGAATGACCCACATACCCCCGATGATCTTTCGGCACGGCTATTGCGTAGAATGGGCATAAATCCAGAGGACTGCCAAAAATGCTCCTGACACTTGACCCCATGTACTGGTTAATGCTGGCCCCTGCCCTGCTGTTGGGGATTTGGGCTCAGGCTCGGGTTCGTTCCACGTTTGCACGAGCCGAACAAGAACCGGCCCCGATGTCGGGTGCCGCCGCCGCGCGCCACGTACTCGATTCCGCCGGCCTGCAGAACATCGCTATCGAACCGGTAGATGGATTTCTGAGCGACCACTACGATCCGCGTGCCAAGGTGTTGCGGCTCAGTCCGCACGTGTACCAAAACCGTTCGATGGCGGCCGTCGGCGTTGCTGCGCACGAAGCGGGCCACGCGCTGCAAGATGCCAAGGGCTATACTCCGCTCGCACTACGCAATGCCATTGTACCGGTCGCGAGTTTTGGCAGTGGCATCAGCATGACGCTGCTCATGATCGGTTTTCTGCTTTCGTCGGCGACCCTGATCAAGGTCGGTATCGTCGCGTTTAGCGCCGGTGTGTTGTTCCAGCTCATCAATTTGCCCGTCGAGTTCGATGCCAGCCGCCGCGCCAAAGCGCAACTCGATGCGCTCGGTGTCGTGCCCCGCCAAGAGCAGGAACATGTCCGCAGCGTGCTCAGTGCTGCTGCTTGGACGTACGTTGCCGGCACCTTGCAGTCCGTAATGACGCTGCTTTACTTCATCATGCGATTCGGTGGTGGCAGCAACCGCAGCTAATTTGAAAAGCACGAGCGTGGTTGGCGTCGGCGGCCACGCCGAATCTACCGCCAATAAGTTCCGCCCCAAGCGTCTGGATTGTACGCCGTCACTTCGCCGCCCATGTTTGGCGCCATAATCGCATTGGCGCTGGCGGCCGGAATTGCCACGCCCACGCCTGGTCAACCAGTTGTAGTTTCAGCATTTCCCAGGCGGCCCGCGGCCGCGACCAGAATTGCCGTCCCACCGCGGCCCAGAGCCGCGGGCTAGCGCGCAAGCTCCGCTTGAACTGGCCCAACCAGTGCTCGCTCGTTAGATAGTAGTCGTGCGTTCCGTCTTCCGCGACTTCCAAGTCGAAGTGGTCGGCCGCGCACTGTTCCAATTGCCCTGGCTCGGGATACCAGCCGCCGAAGAGATCCACGAGCATGGCGAATTGGTATTCGTCGCTGCCGCGCGGCAAGGCGCGGTAACCCCGCTCAATTACCGCGGGATCAAACTGCCCTGCAGTGCGAAAGTGAATCGCCGTCGTCACCAGTCGTCCGCCATCGACGAGCAGTCGTCGGCAGATCGCAAAGAACTCCTCGTAGATTTCGTCGGCACGTCCCCTGGCCGCATCGTGCGCTTGAACGAAATGCTCGAGCGAGCCGTTGGCGATAATCGCGTCGAAAGAACGCTCCCATGGATTGTTGATTTCTACATCGTGCGCGGTTCGGTCCTCGGCGCGACGGTGGGGCAGCAGAGGGTGAGGCCCGGCAAAGATATTTCGGTAGTTCAGCTCGCGCACATCAAGGCCGCGGGCTTTGCCGGCCGCCACCTGTGGCGGCGAAATGGTAATCCCACTGGCTTGCGCTCCACGCCGGCGGGCGTGTTCGAGCATCCGCCCGTAGCCACAGCCGATATCGAGCAGCCGCGTGCCGGGACCGCACCGAGCCTCGTCCAATAAGTACTCGGCCTGCCGTTCTTGTGCCGCCAGATAGGCCGCGCGATCATTCCGGTCATCGACGTACTTACCGTCGGTGAGGTCGGTTAGCCCACAGGCCGGTGCAACTGTGAGCAAATCGTAACACCTACGGACCGCCGAAGCAGTGGCGGCCTCCGTGTTTCTAGGCATTGTCGAAATCGTGGCCATCGGACGCCCTCCCTACTTGAGGAAATCCCGCCACCACAAATAATAGCGTCGCGCCGGATCGCTGCAAGAATCGCAACAAATAAAAACGGAGATTAGAGAGGGCCTGCGGGCAATTGGGTGGAGGACAAGCCCGCGAAATACTCAGTGCGAAAGAAAGCAAGGACTGCCACGACACTTTGTCGCCGGGAACTTGCACAGGTTATTCTGTTGAACAACACGAACCACCCGCGTTTTGCCGAGAGTGGTCTGCCGCATCGTCTTCTTTAGAAAGCACGCACGGCCGTAAACTCGACCGTCCGGGCTTACCCCGCATACGCACTCGAAATGCTCCGCTTGGGCACGTCGACGGGCGTCGGGTGTACATCCATCGGAATGATCCGATCGACCTTGGCGTTCTTGCCGCGGCCTTGCATGATCTTCACGTGCTTGGGGTTCATTCCCGGCACGATTTGCGCCTGCTTCGAAGTGAGTTGCAGACTGACCTGCTGCTCTTCCTGTGCTACGCGCTGCCGGGTCGCCGAATCGTTGCCAATGCCGGTGAGCGGATCCGCTGGCGTGTCGTAGCTGGCATCGAAGGTCTGCACGATTTTCTGAACTTGGGGAATGACAACGACCCGGCCATCGGGCAGGCGTTGCGTTACCTCGGCAAACGAACCGATCGTTACGATGCTCTCGGTGCGATCGTGGAACTCGTAGGCCTCCCAGCCGTGCTCGCGCAGCTCCTTGGTGAGCAAATGGGCGTTCTCGGCTGCCTCGATGAGCGGATTGATGTCGTCTTTCTTCTTATGGCCCCAGAACGAGCTGCCGCTGGAGTCGGGGGCGCTTTGGGCACTGGTCTGCAGAATCGTTTTGCCGCGGAATGTGGCCACCTTGATCGATTGCCGCCCGGGGCAACTGAGCAGGCTGTACTCAACGCCATCATTCATCTTGGCGACGAAGGGGTCCACGCCTTTTGGCACGAAATACTCGCGCGGCAACATCGGATTCCGCGTGAAGAACGCCTGCGCCATCGGGCCGCGCTTGCGCGGCTTGCCGAGTTTTTCAAACAGGTCGTCCTCGGATTTTCGCACCTGGGCCATCGTTTGCTTGGTTTGATTGGGGTCAACGGCGAGGGCCTTTGGTTGCAGCGTCTTGATGCGGTTCAGCATCTGCTGGGCATCGGGATCGTCAATCGACTGGAAGTCGCCAACGAGCACCGAGATTTCATGCGATTCATCACCGCGTTGATAATGACGACGGGTCGTCGTTCCATAACCGTTCGGCGTTTGTCCAGCGGTCTCGTCGTCGAAGCGGAACTTCATTTCATGCACGTACGCGGCGATGCGATGTTCGCTGCGGAGTTCGGCCGCGAGATCGTTGGCCTGCTGCTCAGCGCCCTCCCCTGAGAAACTGGCGGCCACAATCAACCACGGACCGCGCTCTTGGGATAACGCGAAGTTGCCATCGGCCGATGGCGCGGCCTTGGAGCCTAAGCCATCAAGCGTGCTAGCGGTCTGTTTCGGTGAGGCGGCTGGAGCGGATTTCGCGGCGGCCTTCGGATCACCACTCGTGGGCAGAAAATGCCGCCAGATTTGAGCTGCCGCCGGCTGAGGAACGGCCAGCACCGCTGCGAGAATCAGGCCAAGGCCAAAATGACTGCAGAGTATTCGCATTCTGCGCACCTCGAGTTGAGCAGATAGATCATCAAACCGCCCGGAACTGGGCTGTTGGGCGTTCGCCGGCCGCCGAATAGGGTGGCGACTGTAGCAAAGGGGGCTTTTGCCAGCCAGACTAAAAGAACCGGCTCGAACAGGTGGCTTGGGCCCGCCGCGCCGGTAAAATAGGTAGCTGGCTCGTGCTGGCAAGGTAAGCTTTGCTGGTGCGAATTACCTAATGTTTGAGTTGGGTGAATTTCGGCGATGTTCGCAGGCTTTGTGCGAATTCAACACAGAAACGCTTTTGGAACTTCTTTATGCCATTGGGAAAACTCCTTATGAATAACAAATGCTGTACCGCTGCCGTCTCCATCCGAAAAGCGGCGTTCTTCGCGACACTCCTTGTGGGTGTATTTTCAGTCGGCACTTGGTCGACGATCTTTGCCGACGTTGCTACCGCGCCAAAGGCAGATGAGCAGAAAGCAGCTGCGGATAAGAAACCGGCGAAGGATGACGCGGCAGCAGTAGAGAAGAAGTCGGATGAGAAGAAGTCCGATGAGCAGGCGGCAAAGGATGCAAAAGCCAAAGCGGAAACGAACGGGAAGGTAGAACACAAGTCGAGCACGGATTCCTCCAAGGCAGAAAGGGCGGCGAAGGCCGAAGCCAAAAAGCACGATAAGGTGCGATTGGCCATGCTGACGTTGAAGGACTCGTTGCCGGAAACGTCGGGCATCGATGGACCGTTCGGCGAAGCGAAGCTCGATCTTGGCGAGTTGACCAAGCGGCTGGAAAAGGCCGCGAAGGACAAATCCGTCACGGGCTTGGTGCTCGATTTCCAGAGTCCGAACATCGGCCGCGGCAAGGTCGAGGAGTTGCGTGGGGCGATTGCCCGCTTCCGCGCCACGGGCAAGAAGGTGTATGCCACGCTGGATTCGGCGATGCCGGCGGACTACCTCGTCGCCTGCGCCTGCGACGAGATCATTATGCCAGAAACCGGCGACCTGATGCTGCCGGGCGTGCATGCGGAAGCGATGTTCTACAAGGGCTTGCTGGCGAAGCTCGGCATCGAGGCCGACTTCATCCACATCGGCGATTACAAGGGTGCGGCCGAGCCGATGACGCGCGAAGGCTTTAGCGAACCCGTCCGCGAGAACATGACCGCGCTCATCGACAGTTTGTACGACGAGATGATCTCGACGATTGTAAAGAATCGGCCCGTTTCGATCTCGCAAGCCAAGGAAGCGGTTGATACGGGACTAATTCCCGCCAAACGGGCCAAGGAATTGGGGCTCATCGACCGGGTGGCCTATCCCGAAACGCTGCGTGACGAGCTCTCGAAAAAGTACGACGCGGAGTCGCTCGTTTATGTCAAGAATTACGGCAAGAAGGAAATCGACACTGATTTCTCGGGCCCCATGGGATTCATGAAGCTCATGCAAGTGATGATGGGCGGCGGCTCATCGAGCAGTGAGGGCAAGGGCAAGAAGATCGCGATCGTGTACGCCGTGGGGCCAATCCACTCGGGTAAGAGCGATAGCGATATGTTTGGGGCACAGTCGATCGGCTCGACCACGATCATCGAAGCGCTGCGAAAAGCCAACGATGATAAGAACGTGGCGGCCATCGTGCTGCGGATCGATAGCCCCGGTGGTTCGGCTCTTGCCAGCGACCTCATTTGGCACGAAACGCAGGTGATCAAGAAGCCGATCGTGGCCAGTATGAGCGACGTGGCGGCCAGCGGCGGCTATTACATTGCGATGGGCGCCAACAAGATTGTGGCGGCGCCCAGCACGATCACTGGTTCCATCGGCGTGGTGGGCGGCAAGCTCGCGCTCAAGGGCTTGTACGACAAGATCGGCGTCACGACCGAAACGATCGAGCGCGGTAAGAACAGTGGTCTGTTTGCGTCGAGCGGCAAATTCACCGATTCGCAGCGAGCGGTCGTCAAGAAGATGATGGAAGATACGTATGACCAGTTCACGGAGAAAGCCGCGAAAGGCCGCAAGATGCCGGTCGATAAGCTGCGTGCGCTGGCCGGCGGCCGAGTTTACTCGGGCCGACAGGCGAAGGAAAACGGCTTGGTCGACCAACTCGGTACCTTGCATGATGCGATCATCGAGGCCAAAAAGCTGGCTGGCATCGATGCCGACGCGGACGTGCGTCTGCAAGTGTTGCCCGAACCAAGTAATTTTTTCGAATCGCTGTTTGGTGATTTGGAGGCGGAGAAGGAAGTTCGCCTCGAACGGAGTATCGAAGGGCTGGCACCGGAAATGGTCAACATAGCGCGGAAGGCTGCCCAACTCCGGCGGGTTTTCGATGGCCCGGCGGCGCTGGTGATGCCGTTTGACCTGGAAATTCGCTAGGCACGTGTTTTGGAGTTCGGTTTTGTAATCGGAACCCTCTCCCTTTGGGAGAGGGGGAACTCCTTACGAAGCCACGGCGGGCTGGGTGATGCGGGCGTCTGCGACCAGCCGGCGGACCATTTCGCGGGAGTCATTCGTTTCGGCCAAGAGATCGAGTTGCCGTTGAGCAGCGCTCGGACGGTGCGCCATCGTCACACAATGCTCCAAGTAGTTTTCGCAGTCCAGTTCGATTGCCGCGTGGCCCAGCAACTGGACAAGCCGTTCGACGACGTCGGGTACGGCGGCCGATTCATACGTCACCGTGTCGACGAGTTTGGCCTGATTGCCAAACCGGGCTGCCCGCCACTTGTTCTGTTGCACCATCATGGGGTGGCTATCGTGCTGGTAGGTGCCGTGGTCGATCTCATCCGAGAGTGCCTTCACCAAGCACTGCACCATCGCCGAGATGGCCATGGTATCTTCGAGATTGCCGGGCATATCGCACACGCGGACTTCGACCGTGCCGAACTTGTGATGGGGTCGCACGTCCCACCAAATCTCACGCACCGTGTTGATGAACCCGGTATCGATCATGTGGTTCACGAGCCACACGTACTCGCTCCAATTGCGCATGATCGTTGGCAGGCCGGCGGTCGGCAGGCCTTCCATCACTTTTGAGCGGTGGGAGTGGAGGCCGGTGCGACGGCCTTCCCAAAACGGGCTGCTGACACTGAGGGCCAACAGTGTGGGCAGATGCCGCATGATGCGATCGCAGATCATGACGGCTTTGTCGCCGGAATCGACGCCGACGTGCACGTGGAGGCCGAACGTCACGAGTCGCCGGGCCATTTCCTGCAGCAAATTCACGAGCAGCAAGTAGCGTTCGTCTGGTGTAATTCGCTGCTCCAACCAGGTGGAGAACGGATGCGTTGCACCCCACCACAGCCGCAGGCCGAGGGCGTCGCAAGCTTCCTCAACGACGAGAATTTTCTGCCGGAGATCGGCATCGGCTTGGCCGATGGTGTCGCACACCTCGGTATTAATTTCCAGCACGCACTGCATCAATTCTGGTTTGAAGCAGCTGGAATCATCGCGTTGATGGCCTTCGGCCGTGAGGCGGGCGCTCAACAGGCCATAGGAGCTCGTGAGGGCCATTGTGCGGGCATCCAGAATGCCGAGTTCCAATTCGACGCCAACGGTGGGCCGCTCATTGCGGTGGAATTCGATCTTCGCCATACGATGCTGTGGAAATACTAAGAACAACTGAATCGGCGAGGCTTGCACTGGTGCCAGAATTATATCGCCGCTGGCGGCGGAGAGAACGGCGGTTTTAAGCTACTGACGTTCAGATTGATAAAGTGTGCCACTGCTGGCTCGTCCGGCAGTGCCTCGGTTCGCGTGCCGCTTGCGGTTTGTACCCTGTTCGCGGCTGATTGCCGAGTTCGGGCCGCAAGCCGTTCGTCGGCACTCGCACTGCTGGGCAAGCCAGCAGTGGCGCCCGCGCGCTCCGCGTCGCGGCTAAACGGTCGATCGTTGTCGATGCAGTCATCACGCCGCATCGTCACTTAATAAACTCGGGTACCACTAACTCGGGTAGTACAGCGGCGGCGTGGCCTTGGGCCAAGAACTCGGTAACGGCCTGGCGGCCGCGCGGGCCGAAGTCGAGCGTCCAATCGTTCACGTACATTCCTACGAACTGATCGGCCTGTTGGTTGTCCAAATCGCGGCCATATTGCAGGGCGTATTTGAGGGCGTCTTCGCGATGCGCTAGGCCGTACTCAATGCTGCCTTTAAGCAGTCGCTGGACCGCCTGCGCCGTTTCGGTCCCCAAATTCTTACGGACGGCGTTGGCACCGAGCGGCAACGGCAAACCCGTTTTTTCCTTCCACCACTTTCCCAGGTCGACGACGAGCCGCAATTGATGTTCGCCGTAGGTCAACTGTCCTTCGTGGATGATTAGCCCGGCATCGACCTTCATCCACTTGTGTTGGCCGGCCACAACGGCGGGAATGATCTGGTCAAACGGTACTTCCGCGCACTTGAAGTCGGCGCCAAGGCATAGCCGCAACGCCAAATACGCGCTCGTCAGTTTGCCGGGCACCGCGATTGATTTGCCGCGCAGTTGTTCGAGGTTCAATGGTTCTTTGGCAACGACCATCGGGCCGTAGCCATCGCCCATGCTGGCGCCACAGGTGCACAAGATGTACTTGTCGTGCAAGTAAGCATAGGCATGCAAACTCACGGCGGTGAGTTCGAGCTCCGCTTTGAAGGCGCGGCGATTGAGTGTTTCAATATCGACCAATTCATGCGTGAATTCGTAATCGCCCGTATCCAACTTGTTGTTGGCCAGGGCATAAAACATGAATGCGTCATCGGGGTCGGGGCTATGACCGACTCGGATCATCTGCTTGGTGGCGTTCAAGAGGGGGCTCCTTCTCTTCCGGTGATGAACCGAGAATGATACCAGGAATTGGGGCCGGTGCCCATTGCCCGGCGAGCGGCTGCGAATTGGGGGCTCGCCTGCGGCTCGACCCCAGCCACCCGATGAACACGGCGGCGCCTGCTTTGCGAGGCCGCGGGTGTTTAGGCTTCGATGGAAAATCGCGAAGCCGACTCTGGCGCAGCGGTTCCCCCGGCTGATGCCCGCGGCCCGGCGGGTCCAGGCGAACCACCCGCGAATTTTTCGCAGACCATTTGCCAGGTCTGCCGCTCGATTTCCAAGAGCCGCAGGGCTTCGGCCAGGGCCTGCGCGTCGTTGTTGATTTTCGCTTCCGATACCCGGCGGAAGATGAACCAGTACAGGCCCGCAATTTGCTGGTTGAGCGGCTCCTTGTTCTCGCGAACGCCCACCAACAACTCACCGACGATATCGATGACACGCAGGAGCGGCGTGGCCGCTGCGACGACTTCACCGTGTTGCAGCGCTTCCTCGGCTTTGCGGCCGAAGCGGAGCGCACCTTCGAGGAGCATCAAGTGCAACCGCTGGGGCGGCGCGGTGAGCACGCGTGACTCTAGGTATTGGCTATTCGTTGGCGCACCCATGATCCAGTCCCTTGTAAACTTGCGGCGATCATTCGTATTCGCGTGCAGCCGCACTAGCCAGTGAGCGAGTTGCTGGACGACGTATACAACGGCGAAATGTATTGAATCGAACTTAGGGCCGTCAGGCTTTCCTGCATTTTCGCCACCGTGGTTTCGAGTGCGGCGAATTGAGCCAACAAGCGCTGACGCTGTTTATCCAGTTGGTCGCTCATCTTGGTGAGCTGTTCCGTGTTACCGTCGACGGTCTTCTTCAGCGCGTCGGAGCGCGCGGAAAGGACCGAGTCGGTGCCGGCCAAGCGATCGGCCGCGGCGCTGACCTTGGCGGAAACGCCCAGCGTGTCGCGCGAAAAGAAGTTTGACAAGGCGTCTGGGTCGCTATCGAATGCGTCCTGGAGCTTGGTCTTGTCGAGCGATAACTTACCCTTATCGTCAAACGAGAAGCCGACCGCTTGCAACGAAGAGAACTTGCCGAGGCCGGAAAAAGTGCCCGACAACAAGCGACTCAGGTCCGAATCAACTCGTAACGCCGCCGTGGAACCAAACAGGATGCCGGTCGTCAGCGCCGTCGAGTCAAAGCTGGTCGTATCATCGAGCGTGGAGCGGATGGAATTGTAGGCGTCCACGAAGTCCTGAGCCGCACTCGCGACGGCGGTGGAGGACGCCGTAACATCGACCGATACCGTCTTATCCGAGGGCGCGACCGCGGTTAATTGCAGCCCCGAGACGACATCGTTGAACTTATTCGTGCTCGAAGCGATTGCCACGCCGGTACCCAATTGCGTGCCACCGAATTCGATGACCGCATCGCGGGCTGCGGTAAACTCGCTGAAATTCAGTCCCGCATTGAGGCCGTCGACCAAGAGTTCCTGGCCCGCGCCAGTTTTATCGACCGAGAGCGACAGCCGATAGCCCGTGCTATCGTGCACGGCGCTGGCCGTCACGCCGATGCCCAGGGCGTTGATGCGGCTCGCCAAGGCGCCCAAGGCGCCTTGGTTCGTGGGTTGTGTGAATCGAGCGACGCCGTCGATCGTTTGATGCACGGCGCCGTCGACCGTGATGGATTTGACATCGGCGGTCAGCCCCAAATTGGCGGCCGTCGTGCCGCCAGCCAATTCTTCGACCTTCAGGGTGCCGCCGCCCCCGGCTTTGTCGACGAGCAAAATGCCGCTGCCGGAGCTATCCATTCGCGCGTCGACTTCCACACCTGCATTGTTAATAGCGTTGATCACGTCGGCTACCGTATTGAATGTGCCCGACGACTTGTTGATCACGACCGCTCCGGAATGGCCGCTCGAATCGGTGATTTTGAATGCGCCGAACTGAATTCCCTCGCCTTTGTTGAGCGACGCCAACGAGATATTGCTGCCCGGTTGATCCAAATTGCTCAGGTCAATCGTATGGCGCGAGGTGCCATCAATTGCTTGAACGGTTTGGCCGTTGATTACGCTGGAAACGCCCGTGCCCAAGATGTGCAGATCGGTGGCCGCCTTGCCGGTGCCGACTTCCGCCACGGTCAACTTGCCGCTGCCACCGGCTTTGTCGATGAGCACGATGCCGTCGCCCGTATCGTTGATGCGTGCTTCAACCTCAATGTTCGATAAGCCGTTGATGCGATCGATGACGTCGCCCAGCGTTTTGGCGTCGTTGCCAATTTGATTTAGATCGGCGGCGTTGGTGTGGCCGGCGCTATCGGTGATGCGAATGTCGCGAATGCTGACGCCGGCGCCTTGATTCAGCGTCGAGAGCAACGTGGCTCGGCCAACTTGTTGCCGCCCGAGATTGCCACTATTTTTTGTATTCGCGGCTACGTCGGCCACGATTCCCAAGTTGGTAGCTGTATTTGTTGCGTCGCCATCGGCCACGATCAAGTTGCTGGCAGTTGCTCCGGTGGTATCGGTCAGCACAATGCCGTTACGCGCCGAATTGATGGAGGCGGAGACTCCCGTGGCTTGTTGATTAATGGCGTCGATAATTTCGCGGAGCGATTCCTTACCTGCCAGGTGGACGGTGGACGAGACGTTGTGGCGATTCGTGATCGCGATATCGCCCAAGATACCCAGCCCTTGGCCGCCATGCAGGCCGCTCACTAACGAGTCCTGCAAGCCACCGATTAGTCGCCTTCCGGAAATGGTCGCGCCGCTGGCGGTCGTCGCCAAACCCAAATCGGTCGCGGCGGTGCCATTCCCCACGTTTTCCACCGCAAAGGATTGGCTACCCGACGTGAGGTCGTTCAACTGCAGCCGGCCGCCATCGGCCGCGATCGACGCGCTCAGTTTTGTCGGGCTGGCGGTGTTGAGCTTCGTGAGAACATCGCCGATGGTCGTCGCATCGCCGAGGTCAATACTCACCGCGGTGCCGTCGGCCAGCGTGACTTGGAGATCGTTGCCGCTCTTTAGTTCGACGCCGGTTCCATTGTTGAGGGAAGTGAGCTTCGTGCTTTGGCCCAAGGCGAAGATGTCGGCGCCCGTCGCTGAATCGGCCGCAACGTTGATGCCTCCCAAACCCAAATCGGCGGCGGTATTTCCGGAGCCGACTTGCTGGACGCGCAAGTTGCCTGTTCCGCCGGTGGAATCGGCGAGCGTAATTCGGTCGCCATCCGTCGCGGCCGTTACGTCGATGGTGGTGTTGTCGTTGATCGCGCGGAGCACATCATCAATTGTTTTCGCGGTTCGCAGGTCGATGTTGGCCGAGTTACCGGCGCGGTCGGTGATGCGAATGATGCCGGCGGATACGCCGGCGCCGCCGTTTAGATCGGTAAGCGCCACACCCTTATCGACAAACCCGCCGAAACCGATTGTCAATTTGCCGGAGGTTGCCAGGTCGTCGAGGCTTTCCAAGCCCCCGCTGAGCAACTGCTGCGACGAGGCGGTTTGCAGGACGCGAAATTTATAGCTACCGACCGGCGGATTGCCGTTCGTGGCTACGGAGGCATTGAGAATGGACGTATCGGTGGACGCCACGGCCTTCGTTTGAAACAGGCTCGCCTTGCCCAATTTGTCGGAGTCAAATTTCAGTGCCAGCACGAGCGACGACAATTGCGAAACCGCGACTTGCTCGGATTGCAGCGTCTTGTTGCGCGCATCGAGTTGATCGTGCGGCTGCGAAGCAACCTGCATCAACTTATTCACGGTATCCTGAATGGGGATCCCCGTGATCAGGCCCGTGCTCGATGAAATACCTGCCATGTTGAACTACCGATTGCAGTCGTGTCTGGCCGACGATCGAGCCATATCGCTCTTCGGAGGATGCAGAGATCAGATTCCCTACAAGCGCGGAAAGTAGGTCGCTCGACCTTGCCACCAAACTTTACGTCACCAGCTAACAGCCCGTTGAAAAAGGGGACAGGCACGCTCGCGAGATTGCAAATTCCGGATGTTTTCGTCGACGGACCGCGAGCCAGTCCCCTTTTTCAACAGTCGGCCAGCGCGTATTGCTAGCAGATTACGTACGTGACCGTATGGATTGTATCGGCAAAGTAAGATGAGCTTCTGGATGTAAGAAAGTACTCGCTCTTATACCACGCATGATTGTGACTGAATCGTTTAACCCGGAGCCAGCGGCGACGGCAGTATCTTGCGCGCCGCGCCGTCGCCGCTGGCTCCGGGTTAAACGAAAACGACTCAGCGCTGGCCGCGAGAGGTATAAGCAAATCCGTCCGCTAAGGCACATTCACCGCATTGCCAGCGCATGAAAAAAGCCGGTTCGGCCTGGGGGACCGAACCGGCTGGGGTTTCAAGTTTCGGCGACGTTAGCCAACTGCTTATTGCAGCAGCGACAGCACGTTTTGCGGGTTCTGGTTGCTGATCTTGAGCACCGCGGTGCCGGATTGCACCAGAATCTGAGCCCGGGTGAGGGCGGCCGTTTCCGTGGCGAAGTCGGCATCGCGAATCTGGCTTTCGGCGTCGCTCAAGTTGACCAATGTGTCGTTGAGGGCGTTCTTGTTCGTTTCCAACGATGTGCGTTGGAAAGCACCCAAGCGACCGCGGAGCGATGTGACCTGATTGATGGCTTGTTCCACGATGCGGCCGGCCTTGGTCGTGTTCGTGGCCAGAGCGGCCGAGCCGCCCGAACCAAGTTCGAACAATTGACCCGAGCTACCACCGAGGCGGGCGGTGTTCACACTGGTGATGCCGATGCGGGCCTGTTGGTTCGACACGACATCGGGACCAAGCTGGAACAAGGCGCCACCGCCCGTGATGGTGAAGTTCACGTCGGTGCTGGAGCCATCGTTGACCGTCAGGTTCAACACCAGAGTCGCGGTGTTGATCGAGATGTTGTTGCCGGCACCCTTGGCCTGTAAACCGTTAATCGTCGCGGCCACATCGGTACCGGTTGCACGCGTGGAGTCTAAACCAGCCGCAAACGTACCGTTTGTATCGCCGCTGAGCACGTTCAATTTGACGAAGGCATCGGAACCATAGTCGGTAGACGACAGGGCAAGGTTGCCCGCGTTATTGGCAGCTGTCACTCCGGTGGCATCGCTGACCGCATTGATGGCCGATACGATGTCGCCGATCGAGGTGCCGGCATTGAAGCTGAGCACTTCACCACCGGTGGAACCCGCGACTTCGAACACGATCGAGCTGTCCAAACCACCCGAGGCGGCGACACCACCGGCTAACGTAGCGGCCGACGGCGGCGTATCGCTCGAGCCGATGTAGTTGTGGTTGCCAGTGCCAGCGTGATAGGTCGCGCTGTAACCGGAGAGGTTGTTAATCGCCGTGGCAATCGAGTTCAGCGACGTGGTCAAGGTGCTGTCGACCGTCACCACGATATTGCCGCTGCCGTCCAAAGCTGCCGTGGGAGTCGTGCTGCCAGTAGCCGCTTCCTGGATCGTAATGGTGTGCGTGTTGACGCCTTCGTTATCGGCAGTGACCGAGATTGTGTCGCTGCCGCTGGCGGCACCACCGCTCAGGGTCGCAGCGCTTCCCGGAGGAGCGTCCTGCGTGGGATCGTACGAATTCGTGCTGGCGGTCGTGGCCGACGTGACACCCGCGATGCCGGCAATCGCGGTCGCAATGGCCGAGATCGACGTAGCCACGGTGTCGTCGATATGGATCGTATAAGCGTTGCCACTATTGGTCACGGTCGGAGTCGCACCGTTGCCATTCGTTTCGGCAATGGCGAACGTGAGATTGTTACCCGCAACGCCTGGGTCGGCAGTGATCGCAATCGTGTTGCTGGCGGCATCCTGGCCACCGGTGGTTACGTCGGCATAGGTACCGGCGTCGCCAGCGGCCAAGGCGGCCGTACCGATGGCGCTGGCGGTGAAGTCGGCGCCACCGTTACTGGCTTGGATTGCGGTGGCAATATCGGCTTCCGTCACGTTGCCGCTCGAAAGGTCGGCGGTAACGGTCAGCGTGTTCGCATTGGCATCGTAGACGACCGAGTCAACACCGTTGGGCGTCGTGTTCGCGTCGGCCAGAATAACGTCGATACCGCCATTCGCGGCGCCGATCGATCCGGCGGCCGCACCACTGCCTAACGCAGTGATCGTCAGGCCTGCCGCAGCGGTGGTGCTGTAGTTGACGCTGCCGGTCGCTTGCTGTGCGGCCGTGGCAATCGTGAGGTTGCCAGTGGCCGAGGCAGCGGCGTCGGTAAAGGTCAATGTCGCCGTGGCTTGGGCACCGGCCGTAGCCGACGGAATCGCCGTGTTGGTGATTTGGGCTTTGGTGGCGGCGGAGCTGATATTCACGGCCACATTCACCTGACCGGTGGCACCAAGGTTGGCCTGATCGATCTTCAAGCTAGAGACGGTGTTGAAGCCGGTGCCGGCCGTGGTGAGGAAGTCCAAGCTGCCATCGAGCAAGCGACGGCCTTGGAACGTGGTCGTCTGGGCGATGCGGTTCAGGGCTTGCAGCGACGAATCCAGTTGCAACTGGTTTGCCGCAATTTGCGCGTCGCTCAGAGCACCCGTGTTGGCGGCTTCCGTCGTCAGACCCCGAATATCGTTCAGCAGCGAGCTGACCTGGCCCAAGGCGCTATCGGCCGTGGCGATCACCTGGTTGGCACGATCTGTGTTGGTGATGGATTTCTTGATCGAGGTGATATCGCTGCGCAAGTTTTCGCTGGCGATCAAACCGGCCGGGTCGTCCTTACCAGTGTTGATTCGCAAACCGGTGCTCAGCCGCGTGAGGGCCTGTTGCAACGATCTGTTGGAGCTGTTTAACGTGTTTTGCGCAACCAGCGAGTTAACGTTCGTGTTAATACGTGTCATTTCAGACCCCCTTTGGGACAGGAAATTGTGCCAACCTAGGCCGGAGTGCGCTGGAGCGCGTTTGCCAGCTTGTTGTTTCTAGTGGTTTGTATTGGTGATCCAAGACGACGCGTCTTGTTGACCCTGTTAGTTACTGCTGTTCCCTACTTGCTCGCAGGGCTGACCCCTTCCGCGTCGTGGAAGGCGACTGCATGTAACTGAGCAAGCCTAGGTTGCGATTTGTGCGCGACAAGCCGCATGCGGAAAATTTGTCGTCGGCCGGTTGCGCTGAGTCGCCTTATGGGAAAGTATCGACGGGTGAATATAGGCTCTTTACGCGGTACGCTGGCTTTTCAGGCAGTCACAAAGCCCGGCCAAGGCATAGAAGCTATAACCGGCAAAGTCGGCATGTTTTGCCGCCATGCGCAGTGAGTCACTCGGCGGAAGAATTGCCGATTTGCCGCGCATCGTCGACGCGAATTTTCGAGGCTTGCTGATTTTCGCGTTGGATCGCTTCGTAGACTTCGCGGCGATGCACGGAAACTTCGCGTGGCGCTTCGATGCCTAAGCGGACTTTATCGCCCCGCACGTCGACGACCGTCACGACAATATTATCGCCAATGATGATGCTCTCGTCGCGCTGTCGGGAAAGCACTAGCATGATGCGACCACCGCGCTGAGGGTGATTTGGCCAATTCCGCCAAAGAGAGCTTCGGGCCGAGTGCCGCAACTCGACACACCGTGTACTAGCATGATCGGAACGTTTTCAACACTTCCTCCACAATGCCCGCCAATATTTAGCGGTAACGAGCGGAAACGCGACGGGGATGCCGATTGCGCCAACTTTGACGAGAGAAGGAGTCGGCGAACGTGCCCTTCGGTGCGGTGGAAAATAGCGGCCAAGTTGTCGCGAATGTGCGGCCGGAGCAACTACGCACTTTTCCGCCGCGCCGTACCCGGCAGGCCGTGCTGCACGGCGTGATCGTCGCGGGCCACAATCTGGCGGCCCAATCGCTCGCGCAGGTGGATAACGAGCGGGGCCTTGAGATTTAGCGACAAGCCGTCGCTGCCATGACTAACGATGGCCAGGATTTGGGCTTCATGGGGATCCTGCAGACCTAACGGCTGAATTTCGCGCCGCGACACGCGAACTTGATATTTCGGCACGAAGCGCCGGGGACTTACTACGCCCAGTGCCACCTCGGGCCGTTCGAGGCTCTGCAACCACGCCAGCGCCGAATTCTTGGCATCGGCCAACAATACCCACCGCCGACAGTCTTCCATGCCGATCAATCCGTCGACGAATGTCAAAACGTCGGCCTCTTCAAGCGTCAGGCTTCCAAACCGTGTCGTGGAAATATTCATGGCTCGGGTCCGATGGGGCGGCCGATCGCCGAGGACGAGTATGCTCGACTTACGACCAGCCGCGGTTGCGCTATTAGTTCTTAATCGGCCAGCAGGCACGCCCACAGACAATCAAATCGTTGAGGAGGATTGGCGTGCCAGCATCGTCGTGAACCGTCGCGAAGATCAGATGAAGTTCAGCAGTGATAGCTGCATCAAGCTGGCAGCCGATTTCAGGGACGCTTGCAGGGAATATTGGCGAGCGGTCAAGTTCGAAATGGCGTCCACCATATCAACGTCTTGATCGTTCGAGAGGGCCGCTTTCAATTGGACGTTCTCATCCTGCAAATTCGTGCCAATCACTTCCAGGCTCTTGACTCGCGAACCAATTTCCGATTTGGCGAAACTGACCCGCTGGATATCGCTATCGAGGCGATCAAGCGAGCGGCCGATTTCTTCGGTATTGTTATTTTCCAGGGCCTTTTTCAGGCGAATGAGCGTGTTGAAGACGCCATCCGCTTCCACGGTCATCCGATCGGCACTTTGCAGCACGTAGTTGCCGTCGCTATCGGTCGTGTGGGAACTCGTTTGCGACTGACTCGACGAGACAAATCCCAAATACTGGGCGGCCTGACTGCCCTCGACGGCCGAGACGACCAAATCGCCCGTTGTGGCCGAGCTTTGGTCGACAAGTTCGATGCCATTCCCGGTGGCGGCAAGGCGAGCCACGACTTGCGTGGTGCCGGTGTTATTCGAGGAATTGCCGTTGATCAAATTGATTACATCTTGGACTGTCTTCGCGGTCGAGAGGTTGATGGCGAGTTGGGTGCCATCGCGCGCAGTGATCAACAGATCGTTCTTGGCAGGGTCGTTTGCCCGCGGAACTCCAACGCCGCGATTGAAATCCTCGAGCCGGCTGCTGGCTTGATAGGTGCGTATTCCCAACTGTGTCGCGAGCGTTCCGCCGTTTTCGCCGATCGTCAGGTCCGCGCCGCTCAAGCGAGAACGCAGATTGATCCCGTCGTGGGCCGAGTTGATTTCGGCGGCCAGCCCTAAGTTGGAGCCATTGAACAAATTCAGTAGATCTTCGACGGTTTCCAGAGCGCTCGTATCGAACGTTTGCGAATGGTCGCCGTTGGTCACCGTCAATCCGGCCGCCAGGTCGAGTGCTTCGCCGCTGCCGTGAGCGGTCAACTGACCGAAGTTTTGGGCGGCCACCGCGCCGGTTCCAATATAGGCCGTCGAAATGGCGTCGTGGTAGTCGGTGACCGCGGTAAATGTGCCTTCGGCGGAAATCGCCGCCGCGGCCTGGGCGGCCGTGGTATAGCCACTTTGAATGTGGACGGTCAACGTCTTATTACTCGGGTTGCTGGCGTCGTAAACAGCGGTTTCGGCACCGGCCAATGCGTCGTCGACGAACACGACCTGCACGTCGTTCAAGTCGGCGCCGTTGTGATTCGCGGTGAGCAGAATATCGTTATTCGCGCCGGCCGATGCGATCTTTCCCTGGGCCTTAACCCCGAGCAAGTCGCTGAGTTTGGTGGTGTTCAGGATTGCCGGATGGAGCGCGGTGCCCGTGATCGTACTGGAAGGTGTCGCGGTCGATGGGGTGAGAATACCCAGTTCCGCGGCGGCATGGCCTTGAGGCCCCTCGCTGACAGTAATCGAGCCGCTCGTGGAGGAGAGCGTAAGGCCCGATCCGCCGACGGTCACCTTAATATCCGTTCCGGCCGGCGCCGCTTGTTCGATGGCGTGGGCAACATCGTCGAGCGTGGTTGCGCCGCTCAAATCCACGACGCTGGAAACGATCGCTGATCCCGTATTGATCGAGATTTTGAGGGCTGGATTGCTGCTAATGCCGGAACCTTTGTTAAGCGTGCTCAGAAGCGTGTCGCCATTCACTTGTGGAGTTAGTGCAGTTCCTTTCATTTGGGCCGAAACGCCACCAAAGACATCGACGCCCGTTAGATTCGTCTCGAATAATCGCTCGACGTCGACGTAGTTACGCAGCACGCCTTCATTTCCATTGTATTGGACGTAAGCGCCGCTGTAATCGAAGGGTTGTGTTTGTGCGGTCGAGCCGGCAAACAGGTAGCGTCCCAGAGTTTTCGCATTGCCGGCTTGCATCAGCGATTCAAGGGCTTTTTCAACCGATTGAATGGCGGCTTGACGTTCGCCATCGGTGCTCAGGTTACCGGCCACGCCGACGATCTCAGCCCGAAGATCAATCAACGTTTGTGAAACCGGATTTAGTGTGTTTTCGGCCTCGCTTAATACATTCGTGGTGGACTGGATGTTGGTCTTGATTTGATCCTTGCGATCCAAGAGCCGCTGCAAGTTGATGATGCGCAGGGCCGCCGCGGGATCGTCGCTGGGCAGTTGCAGCCGGCGCCCCGTGGAAACCTGATTCTGCAAATCGTACAACGCCAGCGAGTCGTTTTGCACCTGGCTAACCAGTCGTTGCCGGACGAAGTAATCGCCCACGCGGGTCGTCGGAATTGGAACGATGCTTGCCATAGCCAGCCTAGAGCTTCACCAACTGATCCAGGAGGTCCGAAATGGTCGCAATGTACTTGGCCGAGGCTTGGTAGATGCGTTGGAGCGTCAACATATTGACGGCCTCTTCATCGATGCTCACGCCGCTGGCGCTTTGTCGTTGCCCTTCCAGCGAACTCTCGAAGGTGTGAAAACCATCGGCGACGGACTTGGCAACCGACGAACCTTGCGTGACTTCACTCACCAACTGATTTTGCAGGTCGGATAGAGAACTTCCGTCGGCCGACTGGATCGGCCGGTCCATGAAGACCGACAACAATTCGGCATTGCGGGTGTCGACGCCCAAACCTCCCAGGCTGGCGGCAAATTTGTCGGCATTGGCAACGCCCTGAAGCTGCTCATTCACGCCGAGGGACGCGGCCGTCGAACCTGTAAAAAAGGTATTCAAGCCCAAAGCGGCCAGGACGCCGCCGGTGCCGTTGTCGCCGCTAGCAGCGCGGTTGGTATCTGCCGCCGAGAAGGAGAAATCGACATTGCTCGAATCTGCCTTGATCCGCAACTGTCCGCGAACGGTGATGCTGGCGGAGATGCCATCAATGGCGTCGATTTGCGCCGCCAAATCGGCCAGCGTCGTATCATTATCCATGCCATGCAGATGGACTTGGATCGTCGTAGATCCAGTTAGGTTCGTTTCCTTATTGTGAACGAGTAAGTTGAAGGCGCCACTTTCGGGCGTGAAGGGCAAGCCGGCTGCGTCGAGAGGAGCGTTTGGGTTGTCCACCGCCTCCTGACTGGTGAGATCTTGAAATCCGACCAAGCCCTGGCCTTGCGAATAGACTTTATTGAATTCAAAAGCGAGCGTGCCGGCGAGCGAATCAAGGCGCTTGGCAAATCCGCCGACGATCGTGTCGCGTCCGGCATACAGGCCGAGCAATTCGCCGGTCTTGGTATTCAGTTTGCCCTGAGAATTCTTGAATTGAATGAATCCCGAATTGGCGTCGTTTCCACCAGTTTTGTTCAGTTCCACTTCCTGGCGTTCGCCCTCGTAAACCAGAATATCGCCGCCGACACTAATACTCAGGCCGCCGCTGCTTTGCTCAGCGACATTGATTCCGATGATTTCCGAGAGCCGGTCGACTGCGTTTTGGCGTTGCACGCGCAGGCCGCCCGCTTGGCTGTTTCCCCCGACTTCGTTCGCGGCAATCTGCACGTTGAGCTGGCGAATCTGCTCCGTCAGGTTATTGATTTCATCGGCGGCAGCCGAGATGCGGTTGCCGAGTTCGTCATTGATTCCCTGAACGCGGTCATGCAGGTTGTGGATGTCGTCGGCTAAGGCCTGTCCTTTACCCATGACCAAATTACGCGAGGCGACATCTTGTGAACCCAAGACGTTTTCGATCGATTGAAAGAAACCGGATAGCGAACTGCTAAGATCGCCTGAGTCGGAAAGTTCATTGAGTGTGGTTTCCAGGTCGCGATACACTTGTTGTTGTACGTCGGCGTTGGCGCGGTCGCCTTTTGCTCCGACCAAGCGTGCTTGCACAAATTTGTCGATTTTCTGAATGATGCTATCGACGGAGACGCCGAGGCCAAGGACCAAGCCGCCTTTCTTCTGCACGCCGGACGGCTCAAAGACGGCTTCTTGGCGCACGTAGCCTGGGGTATTCGCGTTGGCGATATTATCGCCCACCACTTGCAGGCCAATTTGCATGGCCTGCAGTGCGTTGCCACCCATCTGGATGGAGCCGAAAAGACTCATGCGACATTGACGAGAAGTGAGGTTGAAAAAGGGGACAGGCACGCTCGCGAGGTCGCAAAGTCGCGACGTTTTCGGCGATGGACCGCGAGCCAGTCCCCTTTTTCAACACGCTGCTAGGCGGCTTGATCCACGAGCGCACCACCAGCGACGCGGTCGGAGCCTTTACCATATGTCGGCTGCATTCGCCCACCGGTAGCAATAATCTCGATCAACTGCGAAAGATGTAACAGCGAACGCTGTACTAGCACCCAGTTGGCCAGGCATTGGTGCTGCAGCAAGCGCGTTCGGCTGGACGCTTCGCGGATGCTGGCTTGCAGGCGGTGGCGACTTTCTGCTGGCAGGTGTTCGCTGAGCGAGAGGATGCTATCGGACGGCAACCCCGCATCGCTCGCTTGCGAAAGCATTTGCTGTCGTTGCTCATGGCAGAGCTGCAGGCGTTCGGCGAGTTCCTGCTCGCGCGCGGCCATTGCCGCCAGTGCGGCCTGATCGCCCGCCACGAGTAGCCGTCGTTTTTCTTCGAGCACACCCAAGAGCGTCGTTTGCACTTCCGCCAATTCGGCAAGCAGGCCACCGATTTCAGATTCCCAGGATTCGTTCATTGCGTTCTACGCGCGGTTGAATTTTGCCACAGAGGACACAGAGAGCACGGAGGCAGATCTACGATTGATGATTTGACGATTTGCGATTGAAGGTCTGGTGTCCGTCTTTGGTCACAAAAATCTTAAATCACAAATCATCTATCCACAATTTTCCCCTCTATGTTCTATGTGTCCTCTGTGGCAGGATGACTTACAATTAGATTCCGGTGAAACGATGGAGAGCCGCGGCTTCGTTCATTACCGTCGCGACAGTTGTGATAGTTGCGCGAGCGCATTTTGTGGACCAGGGGATCCCGCGAATTGCGGGAACTGGCGTTCGAACAGCGGTTCGGCAAACGTGGAGGCCGTCGTCTTCGTCAGTTCCTGGGCCATCGTCTGGTCGAGTTGACCTTGAAAGACTTCTTCCGCGCGGCCGCCGTTGAAATAGGCTGGCTTGCCCACGGTCGACCGCATGGCCTTGAACATCTGGCCGTAGAACGTCTCGCCGACGAACTGCGTGAACTTCTCACGTAGTTCCTTTTCGGTCCCCGTCTGTTTCATCAGCGAAATCGGAGCTGCATTGGTCTGCAACGCCATGACCGACTGCGTTGGCAAACCCATCATTGTGTTGCTGCCTGTGATCGCGCTCATATCAGCCACCTGTTATTCTCATCCTTGTGTGACGACCAACTACTGATCAATCAACAACCGACCGTGCAATTTTCCGCTGCGCTCGATACCCTTGATAATCTCGATCGTATCGGCGGTGGGAACTTTTAGCGCGTTGAGTTGGTCGACGAGCGTTTGCAGTTTGGCATCGTTGGATTTGTCCACATCGATGGCGGAAAACGCCGGGGCTTGCGTTGCATCGACGACCACATTTTTATGGGAAACGATCACGTCGCCGATTTCCAAGTCGCCACTGATCACGATCGTGCCTGCGCGCGAGTTGATGGTGACGCGCGACTCGGTTTGGGGGTCAATTAGCGAAATTTCCAATATTTCCCCGGCAAAATCGACCGGGTCATGCTCATAAGCTTCGGGGATTTTTACCACGATGTTCGTGGCATCCATTGCGCGCACGGCCTCTTCTTCTTTGCCGGCGTCGTAATATCGCTTTTCGCGGATGAGCCGCACCACATCGATCGCCGTCTGAAAATCGGCGTGATTTTTGTCCAGCACCAACGTAATCGCGCCATTTTTAATGAAGGGGGTGTAGATATCGGCTTCCAACTGGCAGCCCGCATGCACGATGGCGGTCATCGGTAGTTTGGGATCGTCGAGAGTGAGTTGTCCTTCGCACAAGGCATAGACGCGCTGGTCCTTGGTATTCGGCCCCATGAGAGCGGCAAACGCCAATCGGCCACCTTCCAAGCCCTTGCCACTGAGCGCGGCCACGTGGCAATCGACGCGATCACCGCGACGTCCGCCCGTTGCCGGTACCGTGGCCGTTACCATGACCAACGCGGCACCCTTAATTTTCTTCAACTCGTCGAACGCCGGATTCGGCGTGGTTGTTGAGAGCGGATTGCCCATGACGGCCATGGCCTGGGCGATGGCCCGCATGGTCGGCGGATCGTTCGCTTCGCCGGTGCCGTTCAGGCCCACGACCAATCCCCAACCCCGTAGCGTGTTCTCTTCCTGACCCTTCACGCGGCAAATGTTTTTCAGGCGGACGCTGGCCGTCGCCGGGCCCGCGAGCACAGACACCACGCACACCGCAGCAAGTAACTTCTTGTAGTTCATAAGATATCTAACTACCCGTTCTTGATTTCGATATCTGTGGTTGAGCAAACGAGGCAGGGCACGAGACTGGGAAATAGTTGTGGGCTGGTGATTTCAAACGGCTTAGAATGGTTTCCAATGGTCATACCACTTCGTGAACCAACCGCGCTCGTAGGAATCCTTGACAAAGCCTTTTTCTCGTTTGCTGATCCGCAGTTCAGCGACTTCGTCGCTTTTAACGGTTCGGTCGGGACCAATCGATTGCCGGCGGACCACGCCGGTTAGCGACTGAATCCACATTTCGTCGTTGATTTGAATCTCACGACGGGCTTCGATCACCAAGGTGCCGTTGGGCCGAATATCGACGACCTCCGCGGCAATCCGGAACGTCAACGTATCGTTGGTCTTCAAATCGCCGGATCCTTCGAACTTGCTATCGAGTTGCCCCTTAACCCGCGGATCGCCCTTCGATTGCGGATCGGGATAAAGGTCTTTGCCATCGAACTTCAGCCAGTCGCTCAGCACCGCGTTTAGGCTGGCGGTCCGCTTTGCCTTGGCGTCGCCCGTGCTCGCCACTTGCGACCGATAATCAACCAACACGGTCACGATATCATTGATCTGCAATTCGCGTTGTTCGGCCTCGGGCGGAAGTTTGCGGTAGATGAACGAGCTGTTGTCCAGGTTCAGCGGCGCGCGCTGGGCCAAAACCGGAACCTGGAGCAGGCTCGCGTCTTGCCCGTGGGCGGAAGGCACTGCCAAACCGCTGGCCACGACGACCGGGCCGGCAATACGGCGGGCCAGCACCCTGGTAGCCCGGCCAATTTCAAAGGGACATTCCGTTGCCATTCAAATCATCCTTGATCGCTGTGCACGTTGTTCTGGCAATGGTTATCGGCTCGTCGTGGGAACTCGGCGCGCTGTTTCCGTGCGATTTTTTCGGGGTGGTGCTTCAACGGGCGTTGGCGAGTACACGGCGGCCTCGCGCAAGCCGACCACGCGTACATCGAACTTTTGTTTCGAGTCGAGGGTTTCCACCTGGATCAGATCGCCGTGGGAGCCATCCTGCACGGCCTTGGCCGAGGTCCGCACGCGAATGCCGCCGCTTGCTGCGCCGACCGCGATGACTTCGCCACGTTTCACCAGAATTGGAGACTGAATCAGATCGGTGTAAACAATGCTATCCGGCTGCAGGGCCTGACGCGCTTCTTTGCCAATGACGGCGTCCACTGTGTCGAACACAATTCGTTTGTTCGCGGATTTCGTAGCGGTATCCAACATGCGAACTTCGACATCTGCCGCGGTAACGACATTGCCACGTGGCACCGGTCGAATCGCCACGACGACCGGCACGGCGGCCTGACCAATATCAGCGTGAACCGTAAGTTGCTCTTTCCCTGCCGCCGTCGTAAACGAGAGCGTAAATTCTTGTCGGCCGGTCCAAGGTTCATTTCCGCCAGAGCACACCGGGCTCGAGGTGGCGGCACTCAACCGTGCCAACTGACGTTCTGACAGTTTGCACTCGATCCGGTTCACGTCGGCGCGATCGGTCAAGGATTTTGCATAATCGCCGATGACTTGTCGAACCAGCGTATTGAGCTCGTCCGTCTTCGCAACGCTAACTTGCTCGCCAGCGTTGGGAACAGCGACACCGGCCAAAATTGCCGCATGCCGGTTCGCGGGAGTTTCATTCTTGTTTGCCGTTTGTTCGAATTGGGCCGTTTGCACTGATGCGCGACTGGCCAACGCTACCTGCTCGGCACCGCTGAAATGAATGTCCTTGAGTTCGATGCCGCTGGCTTCCAGCATATCGGCCACTTCACGCTTCCGCAGAAACTGTTGCGTGCCCGGTGCTGGGGCGGGCATCAATGGTACGGCCGCCAACCGACGTGCCTCTTGGCGATCGGCAGTTTTGATTTCCGCAATATCTCCGAGTCGTATGACCGAGGCTTGCGGAATGACGCGCTCGCGCAAGGTGATATCGGCGGCAAGTGCGTCTGTTGATAGGCCGCAGAAAACCAAGGCGGCAACGATAAAAAATTGGCCAGGCCGTGCGTTATTGGGTCGTGCGGTGTCGTTGATTGCGCAATGCGCGCTCCGCCGACCACTGCGTGGTGCCCGGTCGCGGCTAAACGGGCGATCATTGTCCATGCAAGCAGCAATGGATCGCGTAACGGTACCGAGCAAGAATCCCCGCTTCCCGCATCCCGCATTCTGTATCCTTTTGTCGTCCATCGCTCGCCTCATGGCATTCGTTCCGCAATTCCATCGTCCTTTAAGAACCGTCAGCCGTTTCTACGCTCGCCGCAAGTTTGCCACGACTTGCATGATTTGATCACCCGCTTGGACCACCTGCGAATTCAGCTCGAACGATCGTTGCGTCGTGATCAGATCGATCAATTCGTTGACGGGTTCGACGTTCGACGCTTCCAAGAACCCTTGCCGGATATTGCCGAAACCAGTTTGGCCGGGGTTGCCCGTCGTTTCAGACCCCGAGGCATCCGTGGCCTGGTACAAGTTGTCGCCCAACTTGAGCAGCCCGTCGGGATTCACGAACTTGGAAAGTTGAATTTGCCCAAGTTGGGTGAGGGTATCGGTACCTTGCGTGCTGTAGGAAATGGTCCCGTCGGCGGATACGACGATTCCCGTGGCCTCCGACGGCACAGTGAAGTTGGGGTTCAGCCGGTAACCGTTGTTTGCCGAGCCCAGCACAATTTCGCCGTCGGCGTTGAGGTTGAAATTCCCCGCCCGGGTGTAATACGACGCGCCTGCCGGTCCCTGCACCTTGAAGAACCCGTCGCCTTCAACGGCGAAATCCAGCGGGTTGTTGGTGGTTTGAAACGCACCTTGCTTGAAGTTCGATTGCGTGCTGGAAACGCGCGTACCCAGGCCAACTTCCACCCCAGTGGCCGTGCGCGTGCCGTCGGCATCCTGGGCGCCGGGCAGGCGGTACTGCCGATAGAACACGTCTTCGAAATTCGCGCGGTCTTTTTTGAAGCCGGTCGTGCTGATGTTCGCCATGTTGTTGGCGATGACATCGAGCTTCGTTTGCAGGGCTTCCATGCCCGTGGCGGCGGTATAGAGGGTTTGAACGGTCATTTTCGCTGCCTCGTACTTGTAATGGTTTTTGCTATGCGGCGGTGTTGATTTGTTGTTTGTTGTCCGCTGTTATCCGCTAGCTGTTAGCCGTATCCAATTTAGTTTACCGACAACGGATAACGAACTACTGAGTAGCGAGTACCGAGTACTGACAACCAATGTTTATGCCCGCAATACGCGGCCGATTAACGAACCCAGCATGGAATCGTGGTTTTGAATCATCCGAGTGTTCGCTTCGAAGGCGCGGGTGGTTTCGATCATGGCCATCATTTGGCGCACCGAGTTTGCACCCGAAACTTCCAGGTAGCCTTGTCGCACGTTTCGTTCGGCAAGTTGCAGCGGCTGAACGTTGCCCGTCGGCTGCCAGAGGTTGTTGCCGACTTTGATCATTTCGTTGAGCGAGTCGGGTTGCGACATTCCCAACGCGAAGGTGTTGCTGCCTTGTTGCACGAAGCCGTCGGCTGAAATATCAATCGGATCGTCGCCCGTGAGAACGATTTCGCTGCCCTGCTGATCCAGAACAGGCCGCTTGCCGTTTTGAGTTACCAAGCGCCCGCGCGCATCGAGCTCAAAGGCACCAGCCCGCGAGAGATACTGCTTGCCGTCGTCGCCTTTGATGTGGAAGAAGCCGGGGCCATTGACCGCAACGTCGAGCTCGTTTCCCGTGCGTTTCAGTTCGCCGGGCGAATAATCGGTTTGCACGTCGATGATTTTAACGCCGCCGCCGAGATCGTTGATCGATTGGTCGCCCGCCTGGGCCTGGCCTTTCTGAATTGCTTCGGCGAAGCGGGCCTGGAACATCGGCACGTCTTGCTTGAAGCCGGCCGTGTCGACATTCGCCATGTTGTTGGCGATGACTTCCAGCCTTTGGGCCTGGGCGGCGGCCCCTTCGGCCGAGATGTACATTCCGTACGGCATGGGAGACGAGAGTTACGCAGGAATGCCCCCCTGCGTGAACACGTCCCCTTAGCAAGGGCCGTGCCAGATGAGGGGCGAGGAGCGAGGAGCGAGGAGTAAGTTGTTGGCTGCGAACAACTAAGAGCAAGTTAAAACTCCAAGTCTCGGTTTGCTAGCAGAAACTGGTGGTTGGGCAACTTCGGCGATTCATGCCGTTCCGTGGTCGCCAACCGGCAAAAACCGCGCATGCCATTCCGAATTCCGAATTCCGAATTCCCCATTCCGCACTCCCCGCTCCTCCCTCACCCATAGCCCAAGTCGCGCAGCTCGCGCTCTGTAAGCCCCACATGGTGGCCATATTCATGCAGAATGGTTCGCCGGATTTCCTCATGGAGTTTGCGCGCATCGGTTTCGCCGCTACGCGATCGCGACTTGCTCAGGATGCCGAGGCGATAGATGTAGACCGTATCGGAGAGCACTCCCCACTGCTCGACGCTGCGTTTGATGAGGGGGATACCGGTGTACAGGCCAAGCAGATGTGCGGGATGCCGGATGTGCATCCGCCGCATGACTTCTTGCGACGGATGATCCTCGACGACTAGCGGCACTTTTTTTATGAGGTCATGCACTTCCCGCGGCAACTCCGCCAGCACTGCCTCGACCTGCTCGTCAAACCGTTGGCGTAGCTCAGGATCCATGCCGCTCGTTTCCCGCACGGCTGCCGGCAATCAAGTCGGCAGCCCCTTGCGCAAGGAGCGCATCGGCCACCCGCCGGCCGACGTCCGCGGCTTCATGCGGCGTACCAGCATCATTCGCAAGCAGTCGTAGCGAACCATCTGCGCTCAACACGACGGCTTGCAACTTGAGTGCCCGCCCTTCGACGGCAGCCAGTGCCCCGACAGGCGCCATGCATCCGCCGCGTAAGTGCGCCAGCAGTGCGCGCTCGGCTAGAACGGCGGCATGGGTCGCTGGATCATTGAGCTGCCCAAGAGCGGTCAGCGTTTCATGATCATCCCGACGACATTCGATTCCCAACGCCCCCTGCCCTACGGCAGGAAGCATCACGCTGAATGGCAATAAGTGTGTGATTCGGTTGGCAAGCCCAAGTCGTCGCAGTCCAGCCTCAGCCAGCACGAGGGCAGCGAATTGTCCTTCATCCAACTTCCGTAGCCTGGTCTCGACGTTCCCGCGGACTTCTGACACGCGCAGGTCAGGCCGCGCATGCCGTAGCTGCGCCTGCCGACGCAAACTGCCCGTGCCGACGCGTGTGCGCTGCGGCAAGAACGAAAGGGAGCCGATTGGGTGCGAGTCGAGCGGTACACCAGGATTCTTGAGTTCGTCTGGTCGTCGCTCGTCGCTCGCCGCTCGTCGCTCGTCACTCGTCGCTCGTCGCCCCACAACCAACGCATCGGCCGGACTTTCACGCGGCGGCACGGCGGCGAGGACTAACCCCTCAACGGAAATCGTGGGCAAGTCTTTAAGACTGTGCACGGCAAGATCGACTTCGCCTGCCAGCAGCGCTTGCTGAATCGCCTTCGTGAAGACGCCCTGCGTGCCGATGGCCTCGATCGACCGGGTGCGGTCGATATCGCCTTGGGTGGCAATCTCGATGAGTTCGACCGTGTGGCCGTGCCGCTCGAGTTCGGCGGTCACCCACTCGGCTTGCCAGCGCGCCAATTGGCTGCCGCGCGTGCCAAGCCGGAGCGTTCGAGTGGGTGAGGACTCAGCCATTGCCTTTTGTCGCTGCCGTAAGCTGCAGGCGTTCGCCCTGCGGCGTCACACCTTCCAGCGGCGCTTTGCTGCCGGGCGGTGGTGGAATCACCACGCCGCAACTCACGACAAATTGAATTGCCTGGTCGACCGTGATGTTCAAATCAACTGTTTCGCTTTTCTTGACCGTCACGGCAAAACCGGTGAACGGCATCGGCGAGTGGGGAACAAAAGCCGAAACCACTGTCTCTTCGACGGTGGCCTGGATATCGCGCATGCCATCGCCGGTGATGAAGCCGAGCGTCCAAATACCCCGCCGGGGATATTCGATCGCCACCACGCGGGTGTACTGCATTTCGCGCTCGGAAAACAGGAAATCGGTAACCTGCTTGATCGAGGAGTAGACGTTGCTTACCAGCGGCAAGCGATGGATGATCCGCTCGAATTGCGTCCAGAACAGGCGACCAATGCCGGCGGCCAAAAACTTGCCGAGCAAATACAGCACCAGCAAGAACAAGCACAAGAACACCGGTATCACGAAGCGGCGCTGCAGCCAGCGATTGTCGATATACCAGCCATAAATATCACGGGCTGTCCCGGGCATGGGGTCGCGCCCGACGCCCGTACGCACTTCATCGAATACGGTCAGCGGCACGAATTTGCCATCGCTCGTGCGGTGATACACGCGGTCATGGACCTTGACCGTATCCTTCGATACGAGCGGATAGGCTTGTCCGTCAATCGTTACTTTGTTGACATCGACGCGAGCGTCTGTGTCGGTCGGGGTCTTGATATCGGCGAAGTACTCCAGCGCAACGTAGCGCGTGAAATTCTGCATGGGGTCGAGCACATGCTCCGAAACCGTGCTGCCGACCCAAAGGAAAATGACGATCGTCAGCAAGGGCGGCAACAGAATGCCCAGCCCGCGAAACACGGCACGGCGAAACGGCCCAATCCGTTTCGTCGCCTGAAATTCTTCTAAACGGTGATTAAGATCCACGTCGAACCTCACTCCAACATCCGAGCCGGTTGGCCGGGACCGAAAGCGGCTACAAACCTCATTCGGATGCCAATTGATTGGCCTGTGTTCTACTCGCCAAACGCCCGGGCAACAACCGCTATCGTAACCCGTGTGGCCCCGGCGGAGCGCAACGCCCGCGCCGCCTCGCTGCAGGTTGCCCCGGTGGTCAAGATATCATCGACCAGTAGGACGTGGGCATCCCTTAAATGATAGCCCGCTCGAACGGCAAAGGCCCGACGCACATTTTCCCACCGTTTTGGCGGTGTGAGGTCGAACTGCCGCTGGGTTGACCGGGTCCGTCGTAACAACTTTTCCGCCCGCGGCGCGTGGAGTCGATCGGCCAGGACTTCGGCCAAGATCGCGGCTGAATTGGTCCGATGTTCAATCCGCCGCCGCCAATGCAGAGGGATAGGCACCACGACATCGATGTTCAATGCCGCTAACTGCTTTCCGCGTGCATGCCACAGCAGTTTCCCAATGGTTTGTGAAATCGCGTCCCCTTCGGCGGCCTTCATCCGCAGCAATAGATCGCGCAAGCGGTCACTGTAAGCTCCCAGGGCAACGGTACTATCGAACCACAGCTTTCGCCCCCGGCAGCGAAAGCAACCGTGTTCCGGCGAAATTGGCAGCGGCTTCCCCGAGACCGGCGATGGCACCGCGGGAACCGGAGCGCCGCATTGCTCACACATTGGTTCAGCAAACAGGTGCAGTTCGTTCTGGCAGTCGGCACACAGCAAGATATCGCCGTGCGGCAACACGTCGAGTTCGCCATCGCAGCTGACGCATCGCGGCGGAAAGACGAGATTCGCCACCCCGGCTCGCCAGGTGGCAGCGGCCGTCCGCAGGTGTTGCCATCCGCTTTGGAATGCGATCTTCATTTTCAGCGGAACTGCATTGCTCTGCCATTCATCGAGTCACACCGACGAACGCGCGGTAGTTTTGTAGGGTGGGCACTGCCCACCACATGTTGCGGTATCGTTGGTGGGCGGTGCCCACCTTACTGAATCGCTAACAAGCAGCGATCGCCAAGAAACTGCTCGTCTTCATTTTACCCGCGCCATCTGCTTTAGGAACTCCTGTTCCACTTTGTTCAGATCGCCGAAATGGGCGCGAAATTCCGCCAGCCGAGCTTCTGGCGCGTCATCGATGAGTGGCTGCTTGCTCGCGAGAGCCTTGAGATACTCGGTATACGCTTTGGGTTGGTATTTGATGAGATAGTAGTTCAACGCCCAGGCGTCGGCGTAGGCATCGGCGGCAGTTCGCGGGTCGCGCAGGCGGCGGCTATCGCGAACCAGCGTTTCCATTGAGCCGGGCTGCCAATTGGGAAGGTTGTTGCGAAAGGTCTCGAGGCGGGGGTAATTCACGCGGCCGATGCCGCGCCAGCCGCGGGTGCTGGCGAGATCGGGGGCCTCGAAATACACGGCCATCCCTTCGCACTGCCAGAGCGGGATATCGGCGAAACGTTGCTGCAATCCGCAATTGAAGGCGATCTGGTGGGTCGCCTCATGAACCACGGTTGCGACCAGTGGGACGGCAGCCAGCTGCGAGAGCATTTGATTGATTTCCTTGATCGACCCGCGGCTACCGCTGCCACGAACCGCTTCGACACCGGTGAGGTCGAACATGTTGATGCGATTCGACCGCAGGCTATAGAAGCCGATGATGCTGCCGGTGCCGCCCGGCAGGTCTTCGCGACTGGCTTGGTCGTATTGCTGCCGGTTGGCGAATAGGAAGACCGGGAGTGCAAATTCCGGCTCGCGGAGTTCGAGGCCTTGGCCCTCCCAATAATTGGTAAACGCTTTGTAGAGGCGTTCGAGCAGCGAGCTGGTCCACTGAGCGTACGTTCGCGACGTGTTGTAGACCACGACGTAATGGGGCGTGGTGTAAGTGCGAAACTCGGCCGGCATTTCCGAGATTAATCGCTCCGAGAGTTCTTTTGGCGGCAGCGGTTTGAATGGTTCTGCGAGTTTTTTGCGGCTGACGATGTCGCCGCGTTCGATGGTCCAGAGCACGCCGTCAGAAGTTTCCAGCAGGATGCCGCCGTTGGCTGCTTCGACGACGATGCGGCCGTCGGCAGCTTGCTGATGGCCGTTGTGGTTGAACTCGACGTGCTCGGCCTTCGTTTCGGTTTCGGACTTAGCAGCGGTAACTTTGTTGTGGGCGCTGTAGGCCACGCCCGCGAGAAGCAGCCATGCCACGAAAGCGCCGCGCGCAGCGGAAGTCACGATGTTCGCGAGGGAGGGCTTCATGCACGAAACGAAAAATGGAGGGGGAAAACTACGGCCAACGCTGCAGCTGCTAATTATACGCTGCCGTCCGAAAACGCCCTTGCAATTGCTCCGCCCTTGCGCTTAAGGCAAACCGCATCGTCATGGTGCGACATACTGCACCTCCGCTTCACTTATTACGCGATCGCGGAAGTACTTGCTCAAGCACTGCGACGTGTTAAGGTCGACCGGTCTGCCCATAATATGAGACAGTTCATCTTGAATCGCAAAGAACTTCAGGCCAGTCCGCACGTTCGGTTCAAATTCGACCAATACGTCGATATCGCTTTGCGGCCCGAAGTCTTTCCGCAATATGGAACCAAACAAGGCAAGCCGACGAATGCGATGCCGCTGACAGAACTCCGCCAACTGAGGCGTCGATAGATTCAAGTCAGCAAGATGATGAGTGGCTCGGTCAACCATAACAGACACTGCTTAAGTCAGCTGCGGGACAGCCTCACATTTACTCTTTAGATTATCGACGCCGATGCGATGGCAAAAATCACCGAACGATTCACTGGCATTGCGGGCGTCCTTGAAGTAACGCAGCACTGGGGCCAATGTCGGCACGACCTCACTCGTGGGTACCAAATCTTTGTAGATGAAGTTCAGGCGATCGCCATAAACCCGCCCGCCTAGAAAAATGGTGTACTTGTCCTTCGTCTTGCCGACGAGGCCGATATCGGAGTTGTAGGGCCGCGCGCAGCCGTTGGGGCAGCCGGTCATGCGCGTGGTGAAGACTTCATCTTCGAGCCCCAGCTCGCGGACCACGGCTTCGAGTTGGTCCATGAGCGTCGGCATCACGCGCTCGCTTTCCGTCACAGCCAAGCCACAAGTGGGCAGGGCAGGGCAGGCCATCGACCAGCGGCGGACCGTGGAATAGTCCTCGGTCAGCGGCACGCCGTGTCGCCGCAGGATTTCCTCTAATTTTGGCCGGTCGATGGGTTTGATATCGCAGAAGATGATGCTTTGCTGCGGTGTGAGGCGCAGCGGGCAGCGGAAGGTCGTGCAAATTTCACGGAGGGCGGTCTTTAGCCGCATCGTGTCGGTATCCTTGATGCGGCCGTTTTCGACGTTGAGGCCGTAGAACCACAGGCCGTCGCCCTGACCGTGCCAGCCCATGCCGTCGTTGAAGCCCCAAACTTCGATGGGGCGCGGCGGTGCGAGCGCATCGCCAAAATATTCTTCGACTTTGTGGCGGAACCGTTCCAAGCCCCAGTCGTGGATGAGGTACTTCATGCGGGCAACCTTGCGGTCGGCGCGATTGCCGAAATCGCGCTGCACTTTTACGATCGCGATGCTCAGGTCGATGACGCGTGAGGCCTCGATATAGCACAGCGGCAGGGCAATGGCCGGGAATGTTTTCTTGGCGCTGGGCGTCACGCCGAAGCTGCCGCCGACGAGCAGGTTATAGCCGATGACATTCCAGTTTTCGCACACGGCGAGCAGACCGATGTCGTTTGCGTAGACATCGACGCTATTATCGCCGGGCAGGCCGACGGCGAACTTGAACTTGCGGGGCAAATACGTTTTGCCGTAGATCGGCTCGAGGGGGTCGTCGCCCGGCATCGGCCGACCGGCGACCAATTCGGCGGGGGGAATGACGGTGCCGAGATCGATGCTTTCCCCGGTTTCGCCATCGGATAGCCAAATTTTGTGATAGGCGGGAGTGCGCGGATTCAATTGCTTCACGATTTCGTCGGCCAGGGCTTGCATTTGCCGATGCACGGGGTCGCCGTTGTAAGGGCAGGGCGAGCACATGACGTTGCGTTTGACGTCGCCGCAGGCGGCGAGCGTCGAGAGGCGCACTTCGTTGATGCGGCGGATGGTGTGCTTCAAGTTCTTCTTCAGAACGCCATGCAGTTGCAGGCCTTGCCGCGTAGTGATGCGGAGGGTCGAGTTGCCGACCTCGTCGCAGAGATCGAGTTCGGCCAACATCTGGTCGCTGGTCAGCCGACCGCCGGGCACGGCCGATCGAACCATGAAGCAATAGAACTTGGCCTTGGCGGCGCCATCCTCACGGGCTACGGTGCGGCGCTCGCGGTCATCCTGCTGATAGGTGCCATGGTGCTTGAGCAGCTGGACGCTCTCCTTGCCGACGAAATCGTTGGCATCGGCCAGTTCTGCGGGGATGCGGCCGCGAAGATAATCGCTGCTGGCCTTGGCAATTTCGACCGGGCTGAGCTTTTCCGCCGCCCCATTATCCGACGAATCTGTCATTGATGTTTACCAAAACGCTAAACATTGCCTATCTTAAACCGCTGCTTACCGAATGATACCTTGAATCCACCATAGGGGCCAAGATTGGAAGCGGGCTCGATGAACGGTTAAATTTTGGCTTCCGCGTCGTCACTCTTTTAAGCAGCGACTGTTAACAGCCCGTGAAAAAGGGGACAGGCACGCTCATCGAAAGCGAATTCCTCGGCGTTTTCCCCGTTGTTCCGCGAGCCAGTCCCCTTTTTTCAACGGGCCGTTAATTATGACAGAAAAACAAGGCAATAGTTCGCCACCAAGCCCCGCCACTTACCTAAGCTCGCCGGCGGTGTGGGGGGCGACGGGATTTGGGCTTGGGTTGGTAACCGTCTCGCCGGGCACGGTCGGGGCGTTGCTGGAGGGCATGCCGCTGGCTTGGCTGCTTAGCCATGTTCCTGGTAGCGGCTGGCAGACCCTTATAATCGCAGGGCTTTTTGCGATTGGCGTGCCGATGGCGACCGCCGCCGGCCGGGCACTTGGAGGTTCCAAGGACAATCAAGCGATTATTTATGATGAAATCGTTACGGTGCCCGTGGTTTTTCTTCTGGCGCCGCTAAAGGACTGGAAGACGGCCACTGCTGGTTTTCTGCTGCACAGGTTGTTCGATATCACCAAACCGCCCCCGGCCCGGCAGCTGGAGCGGCTGCCCGACGGATTGGGGGTGATGGCGGATGACCTGATGGCTGCTGTTTACGCCTGTATTACCCTCTGCTTGTTCAATCGCCTTCTTGGCTAAAGCTGCCGAGGCCGGTAGCAGCCCGTTGAAAAAGGGGACAGGCACGCTCATTGGGAGCCGATTCCCGGGCGGTTTCGCTGTTGTGCCGCGAGCCAGTCCCCTTTTTTCAACAGCCTGTTAGCGCGCATCGCTGAACTCAGTGGGGTGCCGCTCCAGCCGAATTCGCGATAGAATCGCGGTCCCCAGCCACTTTCGTTGTCGTGGAATTCTGGCTCTGGATTCTGACTCTCAGCTCTTGACCGAATCATGCCCGCCACCATCCTCGACGGCAAGCAGTTGGCCCAACAGCTTCGTTCGGAGCTGGCCGAAGAGGTAATCGAGTTCATTCAGAACAACGGGGCCGTGCCGTGCTTGGCGGCCGTTTTGGTAGGCGACAACCCGGCAAGTGAAGTGTACGTGCGGAACAAGCAGCGCGCGTGCGAAGCGGTGGGCATCGAGAGCCAGCTGCACCGGCTGCCCGGCGACGCATCGACGGACGATTTACTCAAGCTGATTTCCAAATTGAATAAGGATGCCGAAGTTCACGGCATCCTTATTCAGCTTCCGCTGCCGCCGCAGATTGACAAGAGCCGGGTACTTTCGGCAGTCAGCCCGAACAAGGATGTCGACGCGTTTCACCCCGATAATGTTGGTCGGCTTGTCCAAGGCCGGCCACGCTTTCTTCCGTGTACGCCGCAAGGTGTGCAGCAGCTTCTCATTCGCAATGGCATCGAAACAGCCGGCAAGCATGTCGTTGTGTTGGGCCGTAGCGAAATCGTTGGCCGGCCGCTCTCGATCATGCTCTCGCAGCATGGCACGGGTGGCGATGCCACGGTTACCGTTTGCCATAGCCGTTCGCACGATTTGCCGGCCATCACGCGCCAGGCCGATATTCTCATCGTGGCGATCGGCCGGGCGAAGTTTGTGACGGCTAATATGGTCAAACCTGGTGCCATCGTCATCGATGTGGGCATCAACCGTGGCGAATCGGGCGTGGTCGGCGACGTGGATTACGAGGCCGTCGCGGCGGTTGCCGGTACGATTACGCCTGTTCCTGGTGGCGTTGGGCCGCTGACCATTGCCATGTTGCTGCGAAATACGCTGCGCGCGGCCCAATCGCTCGAAACGTGAAATCGGCCGAGCGAATTCACTGCATTGCAGTCTGAGTTCGGCTGCGGTTTGGAATGCCGGCGTAGCGTTTCTTGGATTCGCTCGCTTTGCGTGCTATCCTGATAGTCTTGCTAGCCTCCAAATACATTTGGCAAGAACTTTCCACGGGGCTGTCGACATAGGGAGTGTTCCATGAGTGACGCGAATGAAACCAATTCCGTAGCGCCTCGCCAGGAACATTCCGCCGGTCGCGTGTTGGCGGTTGTGCTTCCGGTGGCATTGATTGGCTTGCTTGCCTACTGGTGGTCGCGCGGGCTTGAGTCGCAGGCGCGGAGCGACATCGCCACGACGATCATCGGCCGGATGTTCACGGCGGAACCTGTGCCGACCAGCGGCAAAATGGCCTTTGCCGATGCCGATAACGACCTGGTTGCCGATCCACCGACCGATGCCGCGAAACTTAACTCGCCGGCTTCGTTGGTGTTCTCCTATGTGGCTACCGAGGGAGGCGGCCCCAGCGACGACACTTGGAAAGAGCTCGCCGCGGCACTGAAGGAAAAAACTGGCAAGGAGGTAAAGGTCGCCCACTTTGCCAAGGCTGAAGACCAAATGGCGGCGCTGCAAAAAGGCGAGCTTCACATCGTCGGTTTGAACACGGGCCTCGTGCAGAACGCGGTTGAGCAGTTTGGCTTCGTGCCGGTTTGCACGTTGGGCAAGGCCGACGGCAGTTGGGGCTACACGATGGAGTTCCTCGTGCCGGCCGGCAGCCCCATCAAAAAGTTGGAAGATATCAAGGGCCACAAGGTGATGTTCACCACGCTCGATTCCAACTCGGGCTGCAAGGCACCGCTCGTGTTGTTGAAAGAAAAATATGGACTGCTGCCGGAGCGCGATTACACGTCTGGTTTTTCGCAAGGTCACGAGGACTCGATCAAACGCGTCGCCGCCAAGGAGTTTGAAGTGGCCCCCATTGCGAGCGACGTGCTCGCCCGTATGGTTGAGAAAAAGGAGGTCGACCCGGCAGCGGTCGTATCGATCTGCAAGTCGGAACGGTTCCCGCCAGCGGCGATCGGCTATGCGTACAATCTCGCCCCAGAACTGCGTGACGGCATCCGCGAAACCCTACTCAAGTTCGACTGGAAGGGTACCGGCCTGGAAAAGGAATTCGGCCCGACGACGTCGAAGTTCGTGCCCGTCAGTTACAAAGACGACTGGGCCAACACGCGACGCATTAACCAAGTGATTGCCGAGGCGCGTAAGGCGAACGCACCAAAAAGCGACAGCAAGTAACTCTCTTAGCGCGTTTTGAAATGTTCTTGCGGCCCCACCAAATGAGTGGATTGATTGAGTTCGAAGGCGTTAGGCGTTAGGCTTTAGGCGTTCGTGGTCGAGCATGATCGGCATGCAATTGCCTTGCCAGCTCGCTCGTTGACGGCGCCGAGGACGGTCGAGTCTTATTGAACGGCTTTCCTCCTAACGACTAATTCCTAACGACTAACGGCTATTCCCCATGACTACCATCAAAGCAGGCATCATCGGCACTGGTTTCATTGGCCCGGCACATGTGGAGGCGTTGCGGCGGCTCGGCAATGTCGAAGTCGTGGCCGTGGCGGAAAACGGCCAGGCATTGGCCGACGCCAAGGCGAAGGCCATGTCGATCCCCAAGGCCTACGGCGACTACCGCCAACTGCTGGCCGACCCTGAAATCCAGGTCGTCCACAACTGCACGCCGAATCACCTGCACTTTCCCATCAACAAAGACATTCTTGCCGCCAAGAAGCACATCGTCTCGGAGAAGCCGCTGGCGATGAACTCGGGCGAGTCGCGCGAGCTCGTGCGGTTGGCGAAGGAATCGGGCGTCGTCCATGCCATCAACTTCAACTACCGCTACATGCCGCTCGTACAGCAGGCGCACCAGATGTGCGTTGCCGCGGGCGATGTCGGCCGCGTGCTGGCCGTTCACGGTTCCTACCTGCAGGATTGGCTGCTGTTGGAAACCGATTGGAACTGGCGGCTCATGCCCGAACTGAGCGGTGATTCACGGGCCGTCGCCGATATCGGCAGCCACTGGTGCGATCTCATCCAATTCGTCACCGGTCTCAAGATCGTCCGCGTGATGGCCGACCTCGTCACGATCCACAAGACCCGCAAGCGGCCGAAGGCCGAAGTCGAGACCTACGCCGGCAAGGTTTTGCAGCCTGAAGATTTCGAAGACGTGCCGGTCAACACCGAGGACTACGGCTCGATCCTGCTCGAATTCGACTCGGGTGCTCACGGCGTATTCACCGTGAACCAATGTGCGGCCGGCCGCAAGAACCGGCTGTACTATGAAATCGACGGTGCGAAGTGCGCCCTGGTGTGGAGCCAGGAACGGCCGAACGAACTGTGGATCGGCCGCCGCGAAGGAGCGAACCAGGTGCTCATGAAAGACCCGAGTCTGCTCCACCCAGCCGCCCGCGAGTACGCCCACTACCCCGGCGGCCACAACGAGGCCTACCCCGACGGCCCCAAAAACCTGTTCCGCAACGTGTACGGCTTCATCGCCGGCACCCGCCCCGGCGGCGACTTCGCCACGTTCGTCGACGGCCACAACGAAATCGCCATCTGCGATGCCATTCTCAAGAGCTCGCGCGAACGGCGGTGGGTGGATGTGGAATATTAAAGAGGATGCGGGATGCAGGGGGCAGGGTGCGGGGAGGTTGCACGCGCGACGGGTGGCTGGGGTCGAGGCTTGCCGAGCCTCCAGCAACACCGGGCCAACGCAGGCACCCTGGGATTGTCGGCACCTCGACCCCATGCGTGGCATGAAAATGGTGAACCATGCTAAACTTAAGGCAGTGACGGTTTCGAAGGTTGAGGTTCCTCCCATGCTGCGCGTCGAAGTGGAACATGAAGACGACGGCCGCTGGATTGCCGAGGTCGCCGAATTACCGGGCGTCCTGGCCTACGGCCAAGCGCGCGAAGAAGCGGTTGAGCGTGCCAAGGCCCTTTCTTTACGCGTCATGGCCGACCGCTTGGAGCACGGGGAGGCCATTCCAGAAATGGGCAATGTGTTTGCGGCGCAACCGTGAGTCACTGGCCGGCAACCAAGATGGATTCGACGTGCTTCAGCATCTCGCTGCTACTTGCCATTTGCGCCACGTCGGCTGCAAATCAACGCATCGAGTTTGTCGTCCACGTTCCTGGCGATACGCCGGCCGACGCGAAGGTTTTCGTTGCCGGTTCCGTTCCCTCCCTCGGCAACTGGCGGCCGGATGGCCTGCCGCTCACGCGCCAGCCGAACGGCACTTACACTGGCGAAGTCGAATTCGAGGCTGGTCAATCGATTGAGTTCAAAATCACCCGCGGCACTTGGACTACCGTCGAACAGAACGCCGATGGCAATGACCGGCCGAATCGCATGGCTGCGATCGACGTCACCACGCAGAAAATCGAAGTCACCGTCGCCCGCTGGGCCAACGGCAAGCCCGTGCCGCGACCGCCAAACACCATCGTCGGCACGCTCAAACTGCACAGTATCGACTCGCGCAACCTTAAGCAGTCCCGCACAATCCGCGTCTGGCTGCCGCCCGGCTACGACGCAACGTCAAATGCCCGTTACGACGTGCTCTACATGCACGACGGTCAGAACTGCTTTGACCGGGCCACGAGCGCGTTCGGCAACGAATGGGAAATCGACGAGTCGCTGACCAAGCTTATCGCGGCAAGAGAGGTTCCGCCGCTTATTGTCGTTGGCATCGATAACGGCCTCGCGAACCGTATTAGCGAACTCACCTTCACGGCCGAAGCCAAACGCGGCGGTGGCCAGGCCGCCGCGTACACCGCGTTCTTGCTCGAAGAAGTGAAGCCGTTCATCGAGCGCACCTACCGCACGAACACGGGCCCAGCTCACACGTTCCTCGGCGGCTCATCGCTCGGCGGCCTCATTTCCTTGGAAATTGCCCGTCGCCATCCCAGCACATTCGGCGGCGTCATCGCCATGTCGCCCGCTCTTCTGTGGGCCGATGAAGCGCTCACCGGCGAGATCGAGCGCGATCCGGCCGGCCTCCGCGACACGCGCGTCTGGCTCGATATGGGCACCCGCGAGGGCGGTTATCTCGCGAATTCCAACGCCCGAACGGCCGATCCCGCCGGGGCCAAAGCCATGCGTGCGCCCGAAACGGTCAACGCCGTCGACGATCCGAATGCACGAATTGTTGCCGCCGCGCGCCGGCTCGCTGCGGCACTCAGCAAGCACCACATTGCGCACCGATTTACCGTCGATGTCGATCACCCGGCCCACAACGAACCGGCTTGGGCCGCCCGTTTTCCGGCAGCGATCCGCTACTTGGTCAAAGAAGATCAGACGTTAAAGACAAGCAAGTGATGGCTGGCCAGGGCCGCCCCATGGTCGCGCCCAACGATCTCAGGTGTGCGAAGCTCATTTCAGCCTTCGGCCTCAATTCCGACTTCCGCAGCGCCGATGCTGCGTTTTGCTTTCAGCGGGGCTGATGTGTCGGCGAACTTGTCCTTCAGCGAGTTGATCGGTTTTTCCATCAGGAACCACGACAGCGACGCCACGATGATCGTCGCGGCAAAGTAGATGGCGAAGCGGATGGCAACGAGCGCCAACCCATCGCCGAGAAGGTGAAAACGCGTTAAGAACGGTTCTAATACGTCCGGGACAAAGAAATGGTACACGTAGATTCCGTAGCTGATTCTGCCGAGATAAATCAGCGGCGGCAGGGACATGACTCGACCCGCGAGTCCCCGCACGCCATCCGCGGCGGCGGAGACCATCCATACCGAAAATAGTCCCATCGGCAACGGCAGGAGCCAGGTGGAACTTGCGCGCCCCCACGCGGCTCGCACCAATGTCTCAACTCCCAAGGCCACAAAGGCGGCCATCAAAGCGCCGCGGCGCAATGTAACGACTTGTTGTTTTCGGTAGGTGGCAAAGTAGGCCAGCATCGCCCCTAACCCGAGCGTATCCAGATTGCTGGGAGTAAAAATGAAAATCTGAAACTCCGACCAACCCAAATGGTATAGAACAAACCGAATCCCCACCGCCGCCGCGATGGCGGTGGAAATAATGGGCAGGAGCACGACACGAGGGGCGAAGAGGGCAATCAACGGCCAAAACACATAGAATTGTTCTTCAACGGCAAGGCTCCACAAATGCGTGCCAAAGACCGGGGCTTTTCCGGCCATGATGATCTTGAAATTCTGCAGATACGTTACGTACCAGGGCCAATCGGCACGAAACAAGGCACTACCGAAGAGCGCCAAAAACAGTACAAAGTAATAAAGTGGAAAAATCCGCAGAAACCGCCGCACATAAAACGTGTAGAGCGCGTGCCGATTCTCGGTCTTCGTCTCGCGGCGCGATTTCAGCAGAATGCGCGTGATCAAGAACCCGCTGAGCACGAAGAAGATCCACACGCCACGCGAACCGGGGGTGTGCCAGGTTGGCAACCAATGGGTCCACAGCACCAACAGTACGGCCAGCGCCCGTACCGTATCGAGTTGCGGCAGGTACGATAGTGACGACGCGGGAGGCTTGAGGCCGTCGGAAAGAATATTCATCAGCAGACAGTCGCTATATCAAGAATCGCGTCGCACCGTAGTAACTTAGTATATCGGTGATGTCGAAATAATGGAAATCCGCGGCAGGCCATTGCGCCGGCCTGGGGGTTGCGAATAGATCAAAGGACCTTTCATCACGCGCTGCGGGCGCGGACATGCTGGATACAGCAATTGGAACGATTTTGCGGGTGACGATCCGCCGAATGCTTAAGCCCTTACCCCTCGCTCGAACGTGACGAAGTCCATCGGTATTTGCGCTGTTTACAAGCAACATCAGTTTGCTGGCGGTGCGTATTCATTCGAGGAGAACCTGCTGCGCGGGTTGGCCGAGCTGCGCCGCACGTTAACTTCGGCGGAGAAGTTCGACGTCACGGTGTTTGTCGGCACGGAAGGGATTCCTTGGTCCGACGAACAATTCACATTCCGTTCGCTGCCAGACCGCTTCGGCCGGTGGCCGGTGGAAGCGCGCGTGGCCTGGCGCGAAGGGCGCAATTTCGAGGCCCTGCTCTTCCCCAACACGTTTACGCCGCCGATCGTGCGTTCGCGGCGGGCGGTGACCGTGATTCACGACCTGCAGTACCGCAACCTGCCCGAACACTGGCCGCTGGCGAAGCGCGCGTGGATGCGGACTTGCCACGAAATCACGCTCCGCCGCTGCGACGCAGTCGTCGCCATTTCGCAATGGGTCAAGGACGACATCTTGAAGCATTACGGCGAGCGATGGGAGTCGCGCGTGCGCACGATTTGGAATCCGGTTTCCTTGGAGCGATTCAACCAGCCGGCCGAACAGAGATTTACAGAGGGCCGGCCCTACATTCTCTGTACGGCGGTCGATCGCCCCGCAAAAAACCTCTCCACGCTCATTCGCGCGTTTGCGATCGTCCGCGAGAAATTCCCCGATTATTGCCTGGTCCTTTCCGGCCAATTGCGCAGTGCCGATCGCACCTGGCGAAGCCGTTCGCATGCCCTTGAATCGCGATTGCCTTCGGCCGCTGAATTGGTGGAGGACCTCGGCTTATCGAAGGACGTGATTCTCACTGGCTTCATCGCCGATGCGGAGCTGGGTGCGCTCTATCGCGGCGCCTCGTTGTTCGTGTTGCCGTCGTTATTTGAGGGCTTCGGCATGCCGGCGGTCGAGGCCCTGGCGCTCGGCGTTCCCACGCTCGTTTCTGGATTGCCGGTGTTACGCGAAGTTACGCTCGATCGCGCCCATTACATCGAGAATCCGCTCGACGCGAATGAAACCGCCGATCGCATGATCGATATCTTGCAGGCGGGTGATTCCGCGCGGCCCGCGCCGCAATTTTGCCAGGAAATTCGCCAGCGGTTCGCACCGGCGACCATCGCCAGTCAATATCTCGATACCTTGTTAGGGACGTAGAGGCTGTTGCCGCATGCGAATCATCGTCCACGATTACGCCGGTCATCCGTTCCAGGTGCAACTCAGCCGCGAGTTGGCCGCCCGCGGCCATCAGGTTCTGCACTTGTACTGCGAGGCGACGCTTACGCCGCGCGGCGCGTTGGCTCGTGCCGCAGGTGATTCCTCGACGTTTGATGTGGCTGGCATCGGCCTTTCCGAGACGATTCCCAAAACGAACTTCTTTCGCCGCTTCAAACTCGAATCGGAATACGCGGGCAAGCTGTGCGCCGTGTGCGAACAGTTTCAACCCGAGGTAGTTCTTTCGGCCAACACGCCGTCAATTCCTCAATATCGTCTGGCGCGTTGGTGCCAAAAGAAGAACGTGCGGCTCGTCTCGTGGATTCAAGACATTTACGGATTGGCCGCCTATCGACTGCTGAGCAAAAAGCTGCCCGTCGTTGGCCATGCGGTCGGTCAATACTTCATTTCGCTCGACAAATGGTCGGCGCGCCACAGCACGGCGCTCGTGGTCATTACCGACGACTTTCGCAAGGTCTTTTCAAGCTGGGGAATTGAATCCGCGCGGATTCACGTCATCCACAATTGGGCGCCGCTGGAGGAAATGCCGCAGCGGCCGCGAGAAAACGAGTGGTCGCGATCGCTGTCGCTCAACAGCAGCCTGCGATTCATCTACGCCGGCACGCTGGCGATGAAGCACAATCCTGCGTTGCTGCTGGAACTGGCGCGTATGCTGGCCCAACCGGCACGTGGCGAGTTGATCGTTATTTCCGAAGGCAAAGGCGTCGAGTGGCTCGCCGCACAGGCCGCCGAGCAGAAAGTCACTGCATTGCGCTGTCTCGGATTTCAACCTTTTCACCTGCTTCCCGATGTGCTGGGCAGCGCCGATGTGCTCGTGGCGATTCTCGAGGCCGATGCCGGCGTGTTCAGCGTGCCTTCCAAAGTGCTGAGCTATTTTTGTGCAGGCCGCCCGGTGCTGCTGGCGGTGCCCAAGGAGAATTTGGCCGCGAAGATCGTCGTCGAATCGCAGGCCGGGCTGGTCGTCGAGCCTTCGGACCTGCAAGGTTTTTGCGCCGCGGCGAAACGACTCATCGACTCGACGCAACTTCGCGAGCAAGCTGGCCAGGCTGCCCGCCGGTACGCCGAAACGCATTTCGACATCGGGAAAATCGGGAAGCAATTCGAGACGATTCTGGCCACGACTTGAACTGCGCGTCGCGATGATTGAGCTGTTTCAGGGTGCCACGGCTACGGTGCAGCCGACGTGGCATGTCGTAGTGGTGTTTCGCATGCCCACGCCAAGCCGATGGCATGCCACCCGCCGCGAGCCGCCTCATTTTTCGATGCGCTGCTAATTACCTGCTCGGCACGCTCGACATGGGTTGAGCGTCGTGAGCGGCGGCAGCACTAGGAGCGTTCGCCGCGTTGCCTGCGCCGACGCTGGCAGCGGTCCCCAGCGCGATCACCGAAAGTAGGGCCAGTAAGAAGCGGCGAAAGGGGTTAAGTTGACCCATAAGAGAGCCCTTATCGTGACATTTCCGGAAGCGGAAAACGCCCTTATAAGGCTTCCTGCCCGATGCGACCACAGCGGTTTTTCCGTGAAAAGTACCTGTACGGCCAAGCCGCTGCCTTCATTCTGGCGTTACGGTTGCCAAAAAGCGATAAAAATCTGGCCCATTTTCGCTGATTTGCATAAAATAAATGGGCCGGGACGCTGGCATTCGCCTGATCCTGGCCGGCTGGCCCAAGGGAATCGGCGGCGATTTGGCGGGCCAGCCTCTTCGGGCTTTGGAACAGAGAACAACTAGATTCTTTTCGTGGCATGCTATTTCTACGCGCTTGGAAGACGTTGAAGACACAACTGCTTGGCCAACGAGCGGCTGATGATTCGCAAGGAATTTCTCCACCGACAGCGATTCGCGTCGGTCGGACGCTGATTCTGGCGATTTGCACAATCGGCTGCATCGCTTGGTTAGCGGCTTCGGCCCACGCCATGATCGTTACCACCACGACGTTGGATACGACCCAGCCGCCGGCCGATAACCCCGGCTGGAACAATGTTACAGTGGGCGCGACAACGGCTAATTACACGTACTTGGGAAATGGTTGGGCACTTTCGGCGTGGCATGTTGGCGGCGGACCGGTGACGTTTTCCACCGGCACCTTTTCCGCGATTCCCGGGCAAGACTACACGGTGCCGAACCCAGCGGGTTCCGGCTTGACGGCCGAAACCGACTTGCGCCTGATTCGCTTGAACGGCGATCCGGGGTTGCCCTCGCTGACGATTGCCTCGCAACCGCTTACCAATGCGAATTTGGGTCAGCCGATTGCCGACGTCACTTTCATCGGTCAGGGGCGGACACGTGCGGCAAGCCAAACAAGTTGGGACTCCAATTGGGTGGAAGTGCCCAGCGGGGGCACGTTTCAAGGCTATTGGGCTGGGACCGACTATACCAAGCGATGGGGCAAGAACCAGATCGCCGACGAGGATCCTCTCTTCACGACGGGTGATTTTGACCTGCGCGGCACCGTCAATTTGAGTGGCCTGAACCGCGATGTCGTCAGCATGTTTACGCGGTTCGATCAAAATGGCGTGCCATACGAAGCCCAAGCTGCCGACCGCGATTCGGGTTCAGCCGTGTTTCACAAGAACGGCAGCCAGTGGGAACTCCTCGGTATTGTGAACACGGTTTACACGTACGAAAACCAGCCGCAGTTGGCCGTGGCTTTCGGCACCTATACGTCATTTGCCGATCTGACGTATTACCGCAATGAAATTCTGAACATCATGAACTCTCACACGAACTACTCGGTGATGGGCGATGTGAATTTGGATGGCGCCGTGACGAGCGCCGATATCACCGCGTTCGTCCAGGGTTGGAACCTTCCGCTGGTCGGCACGCAGAGCGTCGAGTGGTGGAAGAGGAGCGACCTCGACCTCAATGGCGTGCGGGATTATCACGACTTCTTTCTGATGCGGAACGCGCTGATGAGCTCGGGATTGGGCGCCAGCGTCGCGACGTTGTCGTTGCTTTTGGGTCCAGGCGTTGTGCCGGAACCGGCGACGATCGCCTTAGTGGTTGCCGCGGCCGGCTTCGCTCTCGGCACCCGCCGCCATCGCCGGTAATAATCCGCCGGCTGGGGCCATCACGGGGGATGCTTTCTTTCCCAGGAAGGCCTATTGTAGGCTATTGAAGTTCAGGCTAAAGAAGGCACGATCCAGCGTGCGCCGCTGCGCGCCGACGCTGGGGCGGTGTTGTGCGACCCCTGCGGCGTAAGAATACGATCGAAAATTACTTAGCCACCCCCCAGAGACTCTTATGGCCGATGTAGCGAGAATGGACCCTGCCCTGCGGGTGGAGTTGATCCGTCAATTCTACGACGACTCGCCCCGGGTGAGCGAATGGCTAACCGTTACGCAGAAGATCATCGATCAATTCTGTGCGGCCGTGTTCGATCGCGACTGGATGCACGTCGATGCCGAGCGCTCAAAACGCGAAAGCCCGTTCGGCTGTACCGTCGCCCCGGGATTCTGGTCGCTGTCGATCCTGCCGCATCTCGCCAAGCAGGCGATGGGCGCCGATTACCCGCCCGGTACCGCCGCCGCGATCAACTACGGCTTCGACCGCATTCGCTTCCCCGGCCCGGTGAAAGTCGACTCCAGCGTCCGTGCCCGCGTGAAACTCATCGACGCCACGCCGCGCGAACGCGGTCGCTATCTCGTGCGCACCGAAAACACGATCGAAGTCGAAAACCAAGATCGCCCCGCCCTCGTCGCCGAATGGCTGTTTGTGTTGATCTTTCCGGATTGAGAACGGTTACTTTCGCACTTACCGAGGTTTGTTTCTGAACCTGTTCCATCGATTCAATGTTCAACGGCGACCCACGATTTCCTGGTGGGTGCCGTATTGGTTCAATATTCCCTACGTTTGGAAAACGAGCCGCAATGCGTTTGGCTTGTGGTCCATGTTGCGCGTGAGTGTGGTGGCTTTGGCTTGCTGGTTCGTTCTGTGTGCTTGTGTTCAAATCGCCATTCCGTTGGTTCAGCTACCCCCGCTCTGGAAGATGCTGCTCACTTTGCCGGGGATTTATGCGTATCTTCTTTTCATGATCGCGTTACTTCAAGTGATTCCCGCCCGCGTGGATGTTCGACGCGATCGCGTGCTGTTCAATCATGGCGAATCGACATTCGTCGTTAAGGCCGAAAAAATAGTGATGACCCGCATAGTGGTCTTTGCGTATGATCGCGTCCGCCTGCGTGTGGTTTACCGGCGACCGTCAGGGCATGTTCGGTCACGCGTCACGGGCGTGGCGCAAAAGGTCGACTTGGAGCGACTATCGCAACTACTGCCTGTTGCCCCCGAAATCTGGGACGCGCGAAAACGCTATGCGAGTAAGATAAAAGTGTAGCCACCGTCGCCAGACGGTGGAATCACGGTAATCCAAGAGTCCACGCTCTGGCGAGCGTGGCTACGGACCTGCCGCGGGTAGCACCGACTTCGGCCCACTGTGCGTGGCGACTGAGACAGATGCTGCTCGGCCGAATGTCGGTGCGGCAAAGCCGCGAGCGGAAAGACGTGCGTCGACCTCCGGCGCAAGCGCACCGACAATCGGCCGTGGAGCGCTGAAAGAAGTTGCTGGCCACAATCGGCCGACAGTCGGTGCTACCCGATACCCGCGAATAGCGAACTGAGGTTTCGATTTGATTGCGACATCGTATGAAGCCAGGCGCGGAGAAGTAAGATGCGGCTTTCTCGTTCTTCGCTGATGATCGTGTCCTTCTCGGTTGTGATTGTCCCCGCGTTATTCGCACTATTGATAGCCTATCAGTCGGCGCTACGACCAAGTGAAATGCTTCAAGCTGCGCGACAGGGAGATTTGGCTTCCATTGAGCGACTGCTCGCTCAGGGAACCAGCGCTAATGTGCGAGACGAATGGGACACTACACCGCTTATGCTAGCGGCAGGGTGGGGGCATCTAAGAATTGTGCGAACGCTTATTGATGGCGGCGCTGCAGTCAATGAGAGATCTCGTTTCAACCGCACTCCCCTGATGTGGGCGGCGGAAAGTGGCCAAGAAGACGTTGTGAGGTTCTTGCTCGAAACAGGTGCCGACAAGGATTTGGTGGATCAGGATGGAAAATCTGCAATTGATTTGGCAAATGCAAACAATCATCCCAACGTTGCGAAATCAATTCAATCACACGAAAATCGCGACCGTATGAACGAAACGAAGTGAAATGGACAGACGTCAGTCACTCGTTATCACCGGACACCCCTGATTCCTTGACCCTGAACGACGAACCGTGGGAGGCATTTGAGGAAGATAGGTTGTAATCCTCGATGCGAAACGCCTCTTGCCGCCGGTAGCCACCGTCGCCAGACGGTGGAATCGCCCCACAATCCGCGAATCCACGCTCTGGCGAGCGCGGCTACGTTGCACTAACGACTAACGTCTAACGCCAAACGCCTAACACCTCAAATCACCATCCCACCGTCAACCTGCAGAATCGCACCGGTGGTGAAACTGCTCGCGCTGGATGCCAAATAGAGTGCAGCCCCGGCGATTTCGTTCGGTTGGCCGATGCGTTTGAGGGCCTTCATGGCGAGGATCGCCTCGCGGCGTTTGTCGTCGGTCCAGAGGGCCTCGCTGAGTTCGGTTTGCACGAGGCCGGGGCAAATGCAGTTCACGCGTACGCCGTGCTTGCCCCATTCGCGGGCGAGCACTTTCGTGAGCATGATGAGGGCGGCCTTCGAGACCGAGTAGGCGCCCATCCGCGTGGCGGCCTGCAGGCCGGCCGTCGAGGCGATGTTGATGATCGAGCCGCTGCCGCGGCCGATCATCGTGCGGCCGATGCGTTGGGCCACGAGGAACGGCGCTTTCAAGTTCACGTTGAGCGTATGGTCCCAGTTGGCTTCGCTGATCTCTTCGATGGGGCCGAAGTGGCGGTTGGTGGCCGCGTTGTTCACGAGCACGTCGACGGGGCCGAATTGCGACTCGGCGGCATCGGCCAGGCGGGCGATTTCAAACGCGTTGCCCACATCGGCGGCGATACCGAACGCCTGACCGCCGCCTTCTTCAATGGACTTCACTGCCGCCTGAACGTTCGGTGTCTTGCGACTGCACACCGTGACGTTCGCACCGGCCGCTGCGAACGTTTCGGCAATTGCCAGGCCGATGCCGCGTGTGCCGCCCGTGACGAGTGCGTGCTGGGCGGCGAGTGAGAAGGGATTGGTCATTGGAGCATATAGGCCGGCCATCTTGGCCGGCAGGGTAAACGCCAGGATACAGTTTTGGTAGTTCCGGCAGCCCCCGGCTCTGCCGGGGGTTAAACCAGTCAAGTAACTTGATGACGGGTCAAACCCCCGGCAGAGCCGGGGGCTGACGGTCGAAAACGCGGGGCTACCTCACCGCCCCGAGACGGGTCGGCTATGTATTACTTTGGCAGGCCGAGGTGCTTATCGAAGAACTCGAACATTTTGGCCATGCAGTGGTTATTCACCGCGGTGTCCATATCCATGGTGTGGGGCCAGCCTTTAACGCAATCCAGCTCGCATTCCACGCCCACTTCCTTGCACTTGGCGACTAGCTCTTCGGCCTGGCTGATAGGCACCGTCGAGTCGATCGAACCGTGCAGGATGAGCGTCGGTGGATCGTCCTTCGTGAGGTGCGTAATGGGCGAGGCCAGGCGGTACGTCTCCGGTGCTTCGTCGAACTTCTTGTCGCCAAGGAAATGAAAGACCTCACCGCACGATTTAACGAAATCGGTCGTGAGGTCGGTCGGGCCATACAGGTCGACGACCGCCTGCACGCGGCTACTGGTTTCCGGGTTCCCGCCCTTGCCTTCGAGTTCGGGCACGTCCGAGGAGTAGCCGATCATCATCGAAAGGTGCCCTCCGGCCGAACCCCCGGCGACGCCGATCTTCTCGGGATCGATGCCATACTTCTTGGCATTGGCGCGAAGAAAGCGGACGGCACACTTGGCGTCTTGGACGGCCGCAGGGAACGGAGCATCGCCCACGAGCCGGTAGCTCGCCGTGGCCGCGATGTAACCGTGTTCGGCGAACTTCGTGCAGTAGTAGTGATAGACCTGGCGGTAACCGCTCTTCCACGCGCCGCCGTGAAAGAACAGCACGACCGGCAACGGCTTGGCATGATCCTTCGGCGTGTACAGATCGAGTTGCAGCGGTTTGTCGCCGCCTTTACCGTAGGTGATATTGCGTTCGAGCTTGACGGAATCGGGCAGGTCGATCGTGAGATCGATCGGTTTCACTTTGCCGGCGAAGAACGCCGCCTTCACTTCGTCCTCGGAAGCAAATCCGGGCGGAGCAGGTGGAACGTCGGCATGGCCGCGTGCTATAAACAGTTGACATGTGCCGACGGCGACCAAAGCACCGACGACAATCGAGTTGAATTTTCGCATGAGAATTGCTCGCTTGTTTGAGATGTGATTTTGCCGTTGTCGTTTCACTTATTGATGCCTGCGCAGCCAATGGGCTGTGGGAGGCCTCTCTGAGGCCGATAACGTATTCCATTTGGTGCCGTCATCGGCGTCGGAGACGCCTCCCACAGCTACAATTCGCAGCGCAACGATCAATTGGATCATTAACAGATCCTTCGCCAAGACTCCCTCACCCCGGCCCTCTCACCGAGGTAGAGGGGGCAAGTTACAGTCACTTAGCTTGTTTCTCTTTGATCCAGGCTTCATTGAAGGCGGCATGCTTCATGCTTTTGCCGCCGTCGACGAAGTAGCTGTAGACGACGTGAATGGTGCCGTCGCGGCCTTGAATCATCGTGGGATAGTGGTACGAACCGCTGGGATGATGTTCGAGGTGGCGTGTATATTTCCAGGTTTTGCCTTCGTCTTCGGAGAGCGAAACGGCCAGGCTGTTGCGTTCTTCCGTGGTGTCGTTGTAGACCAAGAGCCAGTGGCCGTTCGCCAGACGCACGCCGTCGATGCCGGCGCCTGGGTTAGGAAGCTCCGAGTTGGAGACTGGTCCCCACGTTAGGCCGTCGTCCTTCGAGGTCGACGTGCGGATGTGCTTTTCGGCGCCGTTTTCGCGCATGTAGGCCACGAGTTCGCCGCTATCGCGCCGCAGCACGGTGGGCTGGATCGCACCGAATCCCATGAGTGGCTTGCTGGCGTACCAGGTTTTGCCGCCGTCATCGCTGACGGCCATGATCGAGATCGAAAACGTATCACTGTAGAGCGGCAACAGAATGCGGCCGCTGGGGAGCACCGTCGGTTTGCAGCGCGGTTGCCAACCCAAACGCTGGTAAAGTTTGTTCTTGAGCTTAGCTCGGCCATCGTCGATGTCCTGGCGATTCTCCTCATCGAGGTGAGCTCCGAATTTCTTGAGGAGGCCATCAAGTTGTTTGTTGGCGTCGGCACTGAAATCGGCCGGCTTGAGCAGGATGATGCCATTGCGGTCCCACTTGGGGGCACCGTCGCCCGTGTAGTCGGTGCTCGTCAAATAGTTCGTGAGGCATGACTCCCACGTGTTCGCGATGATGATCGGCCAGAACAGCCAGAGGCGTTCTTTCGAGTCGATCATCATGCAGGTGTTGCAGTCGGGAAAGCCGGGCGTGTCGACCATGAGGAAGGCATCGCTCCACTTCGATGCGCCCTTCTTGAGGCGTGCGCCGTACACGGCGACATCGTCGGCCGTGCGTTCGCCCGAGCCGCGGTACCACGAGGCGAGTAGGTCGCCATTCGGGCATTCCACCACACCGGGGGCGTGATTGTGCTTGGGGTGGAGTGGGAAGATCAACTCTTCTGAGTATTGTGGGCCAGAGTTGACGGCACTGGTTAAAGCCAGCACGGCCAGGAGCGTGAGGTTCATGGTGAGGATCTGGAGCAAGGGGTTGTTGGAAGGTGGAGTTCGCGGCTGCGCCGGACGCAACGGAGGGGACGGACAGGAATGTCCGTCCTACGGAAAGGGTGGGCAAAATCGATTTGGAAGGCAGGCTTTGATTTTAGCAGGCGGCCGTGCTCGGTCCTAGCTTGGCGTTCGCAGGTTATCTGGCAAATGCGGGGCTGCACCAGGTTGGGAGCAGACGTAGGCCGCCACTTGGGTGGCCCAGCGGTTGATGGTTTCGAGCGGAAATCGTTGCAGCAAGCCGACGCAGAGCGCCGCGGTGTACGCGTCGCCCGCGCCGACCGTATCTGCCACGGCAACACGCGGTGCGGGCAGATCGCTCCGTTCGCCATTCGCGGCGATCAAAGTGGCGCCCTCGGCACCGCGCGTTAACGCCACGAATGACAGGGAATACGTATCGATAGTCCGCCGCAACACATCGGCCTCGGAGCCACACCAGCCCAAGACTTCGCTCAGTGTTTTGAGTTCGGCATCGTTGAGTTTCAAAATGTTGGCGAGGGTCAGCGATTGGCGGATGATCTCTTCATTCCAGAAGGGTGGCCGCAAATTGATGTCCAGAATTCGAAGGCAGTCGGGCCGCGTCGATTGCACGAACTTTTGAATCGTTTGCCGTGACACCGCGCTGCGCTGGCCGAGTGTGCCGAAGCAGACGGCGTCGGCTCGAGATGCCAGGCTACCGACGTCGTTCGTCCAAGCGGTGTTGTCCCACGCGGTATTGGTGGCGATTTCAAAACTGGGGGAGCCACCGGCATCGAGCGTGACGAGGACTTGGCCTGTGGGCTGTTCGGTCTCCGCGATGAAGTTTGTGTTGACGCCGTGGCCGCTCAGTAACTCGATGGCGCGTGCGCCGAGATCATCGCGACCGACACTGCCGACGATAAACACTTCCGTCGCAGCGCCTCCCAACTCCGCGGCACTACAGGCGAAGTTAGCGGGCGCGCCGCCGAAGTGAGCACCGTCGGGAAATACGTCCCACAAGATTTCGCCGAGGGCGACGATGGTTTTGCGCGGTGTCATGGGAGGTCTCCACTATTGAGGCCCGTATTACTAAACAGCCTGCGCTAGCGCCAGCGGCGAGTTGCGAGGCGCGAGCGTCGAAGATCGTCGTTCGATCCAGGTCAAGGCTATGGGTGGCATGCTCTCGCGAAACAGAAGACATGCCCACGCTCGCGTTAAGCCTTAAGTGTTTCGCGTGAGCATGTTGGCACGAGCGAGGGCATGCCACCCCGCCGCTCCTTGCTCCCCGCTCCCTGCCCCCTTGCCCATGTGTTATCTTGATCTCGGTAGTCGAACCCGATCAACCCCCGCAGTGTGATGCCATGCGTCCTGTCGTGCAGATTTCGCTGGATATCGTGACAATTGAAGAAGCCCTGTCCACCGCCGAAATGGCGATGCGTGCCGGCGTGGATTGGCTCGAAGCCGGGACGCCGCTCATCATTGCTGAGGGCATGAATGGTGTGCGGGCACTTCGAGACCACTTTCTGAAGACGCCGATTGTCGCCGATTTGAAGACAATGGACGGCGGCTATTTGGAGGCCGAATTGATGGCCAAGGCGGGAGCGACGCACGTGGTCGTGATGGCCCGGGCCCATGCGGAGACCATCAAGTGCGTCGTGAAAGCCGGGCGCGACCTGGGCGTGAAAGTGATGGGCGACAACTTGGGCTGCGAAGACATGGTGGCCGGTGCGCGGTGGCTCGAAGATTTGGGTTGCGACTTTGTGATCCATCACATTGGTTACGATGAGCGACGAGGCATTGCGGCGCGTGGCCAGCGGATGCCGAGCCCGCTCGATCAGTTGCGCGAAGTGGTGGCCGCGGTGAAAGTGCCTGTACAAGCCGTGGGTGGCTTGTCGCTCGAACAGGCGGTGAATACTCCGTCGTACGGTGCGCCGCTTGTTGTGTTGGGAGCGCCACTCGTCATCGATGCCGACGCGTTTCAGACAGCGAGCGGTAACGTGGAAGATTCTCTGCGACTAATCTGTGAGAAGGTCCACGGTTACGGTGATGTGCCGGTCGGGCAGGGCTGAGCAGCGGTTATGTCGTAACGATATCGCTGTTGCCTGGTTAATACATTGTCCTGGCCACCAAGAACGCAAGAAGCTGGGAGGAACTTGAACCGCGAAGGGCCATGTTTGCGATCACTGCGATTGTCTTTCGCAGCTAGCACGCTGAGTTTCTGCCGGTTTTATGTGTATCGAGCGGCCAACCGCAAAATCTGTTGGCGTTTCGCGTTAACTGGGCGTGTTGCCCCGCAACTGCGGCGGGAAACAGTGCTTGCCTCGAATGAGCGTGGCATCTAAACTTTGCCCGCGTAAATCATGATCCAGAGTGCGCGCAGTGCTGGCAGGAAGCCGGTGTGTTTGGTCGGCAAGGAAGTACCACGGATGAAGTATTTTGCTCGAGCTTTGCAGGAAGCGTGGCACCATTGGCCGGCGCTATTGCTGGCCATCTTGTGCTCCCTGGGGGTCGCCGCGTTGTGGGGCGCGAATATCGCCGCCATCTTTCCCATTATCGAAACGACGCTGCACGGCGAATCGCTGCAGAGTTGGAACCAGAAACGCCTGGCCGCGGCCCAGCAGAGCTTAAAGAATCACGAAGAACAAATTCGCACGCTCAGGCAGAAAACAGCCTCGACCAATGAAGCAGCTGCGAAACGGGAGGCCGATTTCCAGCTGGACCTGCTGGAGTCGCAGCAGCAAATCGATCGGGCCAGCGTCTATTCGGCCGAGCGAATTCAGCCCTATATCGTGCGTTACATGCCCGCCAAGCCATTTCCCACCGTGGTGTTGATCGCGTGCCTGGTGGCGTTCGCAACGGCGGTAAAGCAGTTTTTGATGTTGTGCAATTCGATGTTGGTGGCGTTCGTCTCGCAGAGCATCGCCCGCGACATGCGTGGCCGGCTGTTCGACAAAGCCTTATCACTCGATCGACCGGCATTCAATTGCCAAGGTGTCAGCGGGTTTACCGCGCACATTACGCACACGACGGATATGCTGGCGACGGGACTGACGAATTTTTACGGCGGGGCCGTGACCGAACCGCTACGAATCATGGCGTGTTTGGGCGGCGCCTGGGTAATTTCGTGGCGGCTAACGTTGGCATCGCTCATATGCTCGCCGATCGCGGCATTCTTGATCTTATTCCTCAATCGAAAGATTCGGGCGATTTCGCTGGGAATTTTGAATCGCTCGATGGGATTTCATCATGTGATGTTGGAAGTCTTCAATTCGCTGCTCACCGTGCATGCGAATACGATGGAAGATTTCGAGCGCGATCGGTTTCGACAGTCGACGACCCATATTCGCCGAGTGGCGATGAAGGCAAACTTCTATCATTCTTTGTCGAGCCCGGTGACCGAATTGCTGGGCATGGGGATACTTTGCACGGGCGTCATCGTTTCGGGCTATTTGGTCATCAACCAGGAAACGCATATTTTGGGGATTCCGATGTCCGACGCGCCGCTGAGCGTCTCGGCAGTCACGGTATTTTTCGCAATGTTGATCGGCGCTTCGGATCCGTTGCGAAAACTGTCGAGTGTGATTACGGGCGTCAACAATGGGATGGCGGCCGCGGGCATTTTGTATCCCATTTTGGAAATGAAGCCTTTCCTGCAGGAAACAGCCGCGCCGCAAACGCTGCCGAAGGCGCATCAGCGCATTGAATTTCGCGATATTCACTTCACGTACGATGGTATTCAGAAGGTGTTAGAGGCTGTAAATTTGAACGTGGAGCGCGGCGACCATTTGGCGATCGTCGGCCCGAACGGCGGCGGCAAGAGCACGCTGGTCAATTTGTTGTGCCGGTTTTACGATCCACAGCAGGGCGAAGTATCGATTGACGGCGTTTCCTTGCGCGACGTGACCTTACGCGACTTGCGCCGTCGGATCGCCTTGGTGACGCAGCAGACGGAACTGTTTAATGAGACGATCCTGCACAACATCCGTTACGGACGCTGGGATGCGACGGAGGAAGAGATCATGGCGGCCGCCAAACTCGCCCGTGCGGATGAGTTCATAACGTCGTTTCCCGAGGGCTACCAAACTCTTGTAGGGCCCAATGGGCAGCGACTCAGCGGTGGTCAGCGGCAACGCATCGCACTCGCCCGGGCATTCTTGCGGAATGCCGAGATTCTCATTCTCGACGAAGCCACGAGCCAAATTGATGTCGAGAGTGAGCGGCTGATTCACGAAGCGCTGGCCGACTTCGGCAACGACCGCACGCTCATCATGATTACGCACCGTGAAAGCACGCTGTCATTGGCAACGAGAATCGTGCGTGCCGACCATGGAAAGCTGGAAATCGTGCCCGTGGCCAAGGCGGCATAACAGCGTTTCACCGAACGCAGTCTATCCACCAGAAATTCGGCCCAGTCCCAGGCGCTCGCCTTGGTACTTACCGCTCGTGACGCGTTCCACCCACTGGGGGTTGTCGAGATACCACCGAACGGTCGCGCGAAGTGCCGCTTCGAAATCGTGGCGGGGTTGCCAACCAAGTTCGCGGCGAATTTTGCTGGCGTCCAGGGCGTAACGTCGATCGTGGCCGGGGCGGTCGGCTACGTGCCGGATCAAGTTCTGGGCCGGCCCGCGCGCTGAATTTGGGGACAGTTCGTCGACAAGGTCGCAGATGCGTTCGACCACCTCTAAGTTCGTGCGTTCGCAATTGGCGCCAATGTTGTATGAATTTCCCGGCTGGCCTCGCTCCAAAATGAGCCGAATCGCGCGGCAATGATCTTCGACATAGAGCCAGTCGCGAACGTGCAGGCCATCGCCGTAAACCGGTAACGGCTGGCCCGCAACGGCGTTCAAGATCATTAAGGGCACTAATTTTTCGGGGAACTGATAAGGCCCGAAGTTGTTCGACGAATTGGTAATGAGTGTCGGTAAACCATAGGTGGCGTGATATGCGCCCACCAAGTGATCGGCGGCCGCTTTGGAGGCCGAATAGGGCGACCGCGGCGCGTAGCGTGCCTCTTCCGTGAAGGCCCCGGCCGCACCTAATGTTCCGTAAACTTCGTCCGTCGATACGTGCAGGAAGCGAAATCGTGTTTGGCGATCGGTCGGTAGCCGCGACCAGTAGAAGCGTGCCGCTTCCAGTAGTTCATACGTGCCGACAATGTTGGTTTGGATGAATAGTCCGGGGCCGTCGATCGAGCGGTCAACGTGGGATTCGGCGGCCAAATGAATGATCGCGGCCGGTTGCGTGCGTGCGATTAAGTCAACCATTAGGTGGTAGTCCCTAATATCGCCGTGAACGAATGTGTGGCGGGGATGTTCGAGGACACTCGCCAGAGAATCTAGATTTCCGGCGTACGTGAGTTTATCGAGATTGGTGACTTGCGTGTAGGCTTCTTCCGCAATCAATTGGCGTACCAGGCAGCTGCCAATAAACCCCGCGCCGCCGGTAATGAGAATGGAATCGCACATGAGAGCAGTTAAGACTGACCGGCCGACCGTAGTAATCCGGCTTTGCCGTTGATGGTGTCAACGGCTTCATACTACCACTAGTTTGGATACGTCACCACTAAAGGTCTGCGGAACGAGATTGCCTAAGAAAAAGCCTGGCGGTCCAAATGTGCATCCCAAGAACAATTAATCCAATGAGCTGTTCACTAGTGCTTTGTCAACGCCAAGACTTCGAGTTGAGCAGATCAGCTGCAGGGCGCTAGCCCGCGGTTTTCACCGCCTCAACCATGGGCTAGCGCCCAGCGGCTAATCCGAAAATTTAGGTACGACAAAGCGCTAGCCAGTATTGAAAACTCCTTTTTCCGACCAGGAAAGGTCAAGGGGAAATTAGGTAAGCGGCGTTAGCGATCGTGAGTTTGCTAGCTTCGCTGAGGTACCCATCCGGGCGGCTCTTCAGGCTTTGTCGTGAAACGGATTTCGCCGAATTGCCGCCGATTTCGCCTTGTTCGCAACGAGTTTACTTCTTACACTTCGCCCCCCGGCTTGTGTGTGGAAGGCAGCATGTCAGCAAAGCTCGAAATTGCGGTAATTCTCTCGACGTTCGAGCGACCTACGCATTTAGCGCGCTCGCTGCTATCACTGGCACAACAGCGCGGCGTGGACGGGCAATTCGAAGTGATTGTGTCGGACGACGGATCGAACGATTACACACCGTCACTTGTTAAGGGGTTTGCCGAGACCGCGCCATTCCCGCTGATTTGGGTCAGCCATAAACACAATGGATTTCACGTTGCCCGGTGCCGTAACGACGGGGCCCGTGCCAGCCACGCACCGTACTTGTTGTTCTCGGATGGCGACTGCCTCTTCCCGAACGACCATTTGCAGAAGCACTTATTGGCACGCCGACCGGGCATCGTTCGTGCCGGCGATTGCTATCGATTCGATGAGGAGACAACGGCGCGAATTGACGCCGAAGTCGTCAACTCAGGTGAGTTCGCCCGCTGGATTCCCTGGTCGGAGCGACGGCGACTGCTCTCGATGCTGATCAAAGGACATTATTACTTGCGATGCGGTCATCCCAAGAAGCCCAAGTTAACCGGACTTAATATTGGAATATCGCGCGCGGATTTTGAAGCGGTCAATGGTTTCGACGAGAGTTTTGTGGGATGGGGATGTGAGGACGATGACTTGGCCTTCCGCCTTCGCAAGGCCGGGCGACAGATCGTTCCCGTGCTTGCCTATACGCAATGCTTTCACATGTGGCATGCGGTTGACCCCACGCGTCCGACCAAGTGGTTGGACGGTGCGAACGTCCACAAACTCGACGATTTGGCGCGTCCCGTAAAGTGTGCACGGGGCCTCGTCACGTTGCGTTCCGAAAACGTGGGAAGAGCGCCCAGAATTCGGCAGTTGGTAGCTTAATTGTTGGGTCGTGGGATGGCACCACGACCTCGTTGGCTGCCGAGATGCGTCGTCGATTGAAGAAATAGCGAGACAGCAGTCGGAAAGCTGAACGATGCGGATTGCCTTCTTTTCAACCATGGCGAGCTTGCCTTGGGGCGGCAGCGAAGAACTGTGGTGCCGTGCCGCCAGCGTGTTGTTGGCAAGAGGACACCAAGTCGCGTTCAATAGTATTGCCTGGCCAACTGTGGCCGCGCCGCTGCAGCAATTAATCGACGGCGGCGCCGCGGGGCATTTTCGCTCGCGCCGTCGTATTGGTCGCACATTGAGTCGAGCATTGGAGAAGTTACGCTTCTCGCGTCGGAAATTCCAGGCATGGTTTCACCAATGTCGGCCCGACCTCGTCGTCATATCGCTTTCGTGCCATACGGATGATCCACAGATTGCACTCACGTGCCGCGCAGCCGGTATCCCGTACGCGCTCTTGTTGCAGGCCGCGGGGGCTCACAACTGGATCGAAAACCGTTTTCTCGACGGTCATCGGACGGCGTACCAACACGCGCAACGGTGTTTTTTTGTTTCCCACGAAAATCGCGAGATCATGGAGTCGAATCTCACGATCGATTTGGGACATGCGCGTGTGGTTGATAACCCGTTCACGGTGCCGGTCGATGCCCGACCGGATTGGCCGACGTCGGCCGGGCGATGGAAATTAGCCTGCGTTGCCCGAGTTCATTACCTGACCAAGAGTCAGGACTTGATCCTTCGCGTGATGCGGACTCCCAAATGGCGCGCACGCCCGTTGCAGGTCACGCTGTGGGGACACGATAACAGTAGCCTCGATCATTTTCGTCGCGCGCTCGATTTGTACGGACTCCACCAGCACGTTTCCTACGGCGGGGTTTCCAGCAACATCGCAGAACTGTGGTCACAGCATCACGGTTTGCTGCTGCCTTCGCGGGTGGAGGGGAATTCCCTTTCCCTAATTGAAGCCATGCTGTGCGGCCGCGTGCCGATCGCAACGAAAGTTGGCCGGGCGGCGGAACTGATTGACGACAACGCCAGCGGCTTTTTGGCGCCGGCCGCGACGGTCGAACTCTTGGATGAAGTGCTGGAGCGCGCCTGGTCGCGTCGGGAAGACTGGCGTGCGATGGGCCAGCGCGCCGCCCTGGCGATTCGTACTCGCCACAGCCTGCGCCCCGCGGAAGACTTTGCCGACGAAATCTTGGCCGTCGCGATGAATACGCGGTCCGACCAACGGCGTGCCGCATAGCCCTGCCGGGCGGCACCAGAATCACTCGCAGGAACCAATTCCCTTCACCCAGCGTGCTGACGCCAGAATCTGCAAACCCGACCACGATCGTGCTGATCGTGGTCGGCCTGTTGAGATTGATGCTCAGACGCCGTTCGACTCACTTCGCCGCCGCATAGCTGGCTTCAAAGAACTCGCGGCTCTTCACGGGGTCCGCCTTCATGGTCGGCTGACCGGCACGCCAATTGGCTGGGCAGACCTCGCCATTCTTTTCGTGGAATTGCAGGGCGTCGATGATTCGCAAGGCTTCGTCGACACTGCGACCGAGCGGCAAATCGTTGATGAGTTGATGCCGCACGACGCCGTCGCGGTCGATGATGAATAGGCCGCGCAGGGCGATGCCGGCCGGCAGCAGCACGTCATAGGATTTCGCAAGCGACTTATCCAAGTCGGCCAGCAGCGGATACTCGATTGTGCCGATGCCACCTTGTTTCCGCGGCACGTTGCGCCACGCTAAGTGGGTGTAGTGGCTATCGATCGACGCGCCCAGCACTTCCACGTTCCGCTTCTTGAACTGTTCGATGCTATCGGAGAACGCGATGATTTCGGTCGGGCACACGAACGTGAAATCGAGCGGGTAAAAGAACAGCAGAACGTATTTGCCGCGATAATCGGCCAGGGAAACTTGCTTGAATGAGCCGTCCGGCATAACTGCCTGGCAGCGGAATTCGGGGGCGGGCTGTTGGACTAATGTCGCCATTTTCAAAACCTTTCAGTAGTCGGGTAAATTCGCCGGGGGTGTTTGGAATTGAGTCCGTTGTGCGGACAGCGCGAAGATAATGCGCTCGCCGTGGCGCGTCAATTGTCTCGTTTTGTCGCTCCGCGGCGTGAATCTCGCTGGCGGAAGATCGTGCTCGAAGCGACGGGTGGCATGCTCTCGCACAGCGTGAGCATGGAATTGCTCGAATAACATGGCCACGTCGGAGTACCTCCGAGGCCATGCCACCCCATTCCAACTTCCTCAACCCAAATGACTGACAGGCCCTTGGGGAAATCGCTCGCCCTTGCGTTGTGGCTCTAACTGGCGTTACAATCATGGTTTACGTTGGCTGGGGTGGTCACCTTTAGTTCACACGGAGTTAGCTTTGGGCGTACGAAAATCGGGGAAAGGTCGGCGGAAGCTGGGGCGTAAGAAGCGCCGCATGCGGGCAAAAATCCGCCACCGTAAATAATAGTGGTCTTGTTGTGAGTCGACGCTCTCGCGGCTCATTTCTCGCGTCGCACGACGAACGGTTTCGACTGCGGAGATGCTGCGCGCGTGCATCATCGCACGTGGGCACAGCGGCTTTAATCGGAAGGAATGTTCAATGCAAAATGAGAAATGCAAAATGTTCAAGTGGGACTGAGCCATACCATTTTTCATTTTGCATTGAGTATTTTGCATTTTGCATTTTTCTTTGTGCGTCTGATGATTGCCACGTGTCGCGCGACGCAATTTCGTAATCGCCGCCCGCGCGATACACTGCAGGCATGGACCCCATTGTGGCAAAGTCGGCGCGGCACGAATTTACAGCGGCGCGCGATGAGAACGGCGTGCCGCACATCGTGGCCCCCAATTGGCTTAACGCCCTCTATGCCTGGGGATACATGCACGCGATCGATCGTCCGACGCAGGTTTATTTTGCCCGGGCGATTGCCGGCGGTCAGGCGGCGGAGCGAATTTCGAATAAGCCGGAACTGCTGGAAATGGACAAGTTCCTGCGGCGGGCCGGGCTGTACCGCGATTTAGAAAGCGAAGTTCGCCGGCTTTCCGAAAACGTTCGCGAGCAGTTGGATTGGTACTGCCAAGGCGTGAACGATGGCCTCGTCGATGCCGGTCGCACACTGCCGATGTGGGTCACCGGGTTTCGTCCGCGGCCTTGGGAGCCGGTGTCGGTGCTGCTGATCGGGAAGCTGCTCAGCTTCGCGGGACTGACGGTTGGCGAGCAGGAAAACGAGCGGCTGCTGCTGGAACTCATTCAGTTGGGCGTCGATGACGAGCGACTGCGCGAGTTATTTCATCCCTATCTCGATGGCATCGACTTCGAGCCGCTGCGCGAGATCCGCATCGCGAAAAGGCTTTCCGATGAAGCGCTCGAACTGCTGGCCGACTTGCCGCGACTCGCGGGAAGCAATGCCTGGGCGGTGAGCCCGGCGCGCAGTGCGACCGGCAATGCACTTTTGGCGTCCGATCCGCATCTCGAAGTGAATCGGTTGCCGTCGATCTGGTATGAGGTGGCACTCAATTGGGGCGAGGGCGAGTATGCCATGGGGGCAACACTTCCCGGTTGCCCGATCATGGCGGTGGGCCGCACGCACAATTTGGCCTGGGGTGTCACGTATATGCACGCCGATACGAGTGATTTCTTTGTCGAGGATTGCCAGCCAGGCGGAGCGACGGGCTGGCAGTATCGCCGGGGCGACCGCTGGTTCGATTTCCAACGGCGACAGGAAGTCATTCGCCGCAAAGGCGACGAACCGCTCATCGTCGACATTTACGAAAACGAGCAGGGAATTCTCAGCGTTTCGCCCGATCCAAAAGAAGGCCCGGGAAAGTACTTGTCGGTTTCGTGGATTGGGGAACAGGCCGATGGCGGCCGGGCGATTGCGACATGGCTGGACGTAATTGCCTCGCCAAATGTGGCCGCCGCGATGGAAGCGGTGCGCATGGGGCCGCACCCATCGCTCGTGTGGGTCCTCGCCGATCGCGAAGGGCACATTGGTTTGCAAGCCAGTGGCTGGCTGCCGCAACGTGGCGGTGGCAATTCGGGCATCGTGCCGGTGCCGGCGTGGGATGCCGAAAATCACTGGCAAGGACGCGTGCGGGCCGATCTGTTGCCGCGCGAGTACGATCCCGCAATCGGATTTGTGGCGAGCGCGAACGAAGAACTCTATCGCCGCGATGGACCGCCGCTGCACGCCCACGCACAACCCGACTATCGCAAGCGACGGATCGTCGAGCGACTCACCGAGATGCCACGGGCAACGCTTGCCGAGATGCAGCAGTTACAGTACGACGTGCTCAGCGCGCAGGCGCGCGACTTGTTGCCGGTGCTGCTCGCACTCGTCGACGACTGCCCGCTGAAGCAGAAGCTCGCGGCGTGGGATTGCCGCTACACGCCGGCCAGCACGGAAGCGACGTTGTTCCAGCATTTTTATCGCCATGTGGTGCTGCAAATTTTTGGGAACGAGCAGGGCATCGGCTGGCGACGAATGTTCTACCTGTGCACGCGGATGGGCTATTCGACCATGGTGCTTACGGCAGTCGACCGCACATTGCGCAAGGTGACTTCCTCGTGGTGGCGAGGGCGGAATAAGAAGGCTTTGGTGCAGCGGGCCGCCGAATTGGCCCAGCAGGAGCCGGTTGTGCCCTGGTCGGAATTCAACACGTTCCATTTCGTCGATCGTTTTTTTGGTACGGCGCGCGGTGGCCGATTGCTTGGCTTCAAATCGAAACCGATCGCGATGCCGGGCTGCCATGCCACGCCGTTTCAGGGCCATTTGATGACCACGGCCACGCGCGAGACCACGTTCGCGCCGACGTATCATTTCGTGACCGACCTGGGCACGGATGAGGCCTGGACCAATTTGCCGGGTGGCCCTAGTGAAAACCGGTTCTCGCAGTGGTACAAAACGGATATCCCCCGGTGGATCGCGGGCGAGTACAAGCGGTTCACACCAACCGGAAATGATTAGCGCGCCGACAGTTTAGCGTCGGCCGCCAGGCCGAATCTAGGTGTTAGAGACTGGCCAACAAGAGAGAATGTCCGCTTCCACTCAAGACCTTGCCGCTGCCCGCGCACGCATTGCCGCGGCGTACGATCCTGCCGCCTTGGAGTCCGCGGGAAAGACGCTCGTGGAAACGCTGGCGGACCACCTGCGGAATGTCCAATCGCGGCGGACGAACGTCTTGAATTGGCGGCCTCCGAAGGAGTTGGTACGTGAGTCACGAGGATTTTTGAACTCGCCGCCCCTCCCTTTTGGGGAGGGGCCTGGGGAGGATTCGGCATCGGCTATTTCGGTGGACATGATACCCACCGTTGTTGCTCGATTTAACGATGTTACTCGCGAAATCTTGGCGCGCGGTCAGAACCTCCATCATCCGCGCTACGTTGGCCACCAAGTTCCGGCACCGGTGCCGCTGGCCGGCTTATTCGACTTGGTCGGCAGTGTGACCAACCAGGTGATGGCGATTTACGAGATGGGCCCCTGGGCAACGGCGGTGGAACATGCGGTTGTCGATGCGGTGGGCGAGCAATTGGGCTTTACAGCCGGCACGTTTGCGGGGCTGGTGACATCGGGTGGAACGCTCGCCAATCTTACCGGCCTGCTGGCGGCCAGGAACGTTTCAATCGGCAATTCCTGGAGTGCGGGGCTGAGCGGCTGTGCGCCGGCACCAGTACTGGTTGCTCACGCCGATGCGCACTATTCCGTCACGCGATCGGCTGGCATTTTGGGACTGGGGACCGATCAAATCGTGCCGGCAGCACTCGATGATCGTCGCCGCATGGATCCGAACCGGCTCGAGGCAACGCTTAAAGACTTAAGGTCACGCGCCGTGCCAATTATCGCCGTTTCGGCCGCGGCGTGTGCCACGCCGATTGGGGCGTTCGATCCGGTTCCAGAAATTGTGGACGTTTGCCAGCGGCATGGTGTTTGGCTGCACGTCGATGCGGCGCATGGTGGGGCGCTCGCGTTTAGCCCGCGATATCGACAACTGGTAGCTGGTCTTGAACACGCTGACACAGTTGTGTGCGATGCCCACAAGATGATGTTCATGCCGGCGTTGTGCGCGATGCTGTTTTACCGCAATCCGGCACATCGTATCGCGGCGTTTCATCAGGATGCGCCGTACTTGTTCGATCCGCTCGTGCCGGAGTTGGCCGAGTATGATAGCGGCGTGGCGAACCTCGAATGCACGAAGCGAGCTGCGGCGTTCGGTGTGTGGGGAGTGTGGTCGCTGCTTGGCCCGCAGATATTTGCCGACATGGTCGAGGTCACGATCGATACCGCCCGACAGTTTTACGAGATGCTTGTGGCGGCAGAGGATTTCGAGCCGCTGCACGAGCCGCAGTGCAATATCGTGGCATTCCGTTTTCGGCCAGCAGCGTTGCGTGATGCACCGCAGGCTGAATTCGACACGTTTCAGCTGCAATTGCGGCGGCGGGTGATCGAGTCGGGCGAGTACTACTTGGTGCAAAGCAAAATCGATGGCCGGCCAGTGTTGCGAACGACGATCATGAACCCGCTGACAACGCCCGACGACATGCGCGGGATCATGGACTGCCTGCGGCGGCGCGGGCGAGAACTGCTGCGGTAGTTCGCGCAACCAATATAGCTCGGCCGTCTCGGCCGGGCGAGTGAACGGCCCAAGCCAGCGTGCCATGCCCACGGCTTGGCGTGGGCAGGCGGTCTTCGTGCACGCCAGCATGGCCACTCCGAGCAGTGGCCATGGCACCCAAAGGGGCGATTGAGGCGGAAGTGGAGAAACTTGGTCGCGATTAACGCCGACCCGATACGGGTCGGCTATATGCGGCCGTTACCGGTTGCCGCTCTTGCGGACGTGTTGGGCCGTGATTTTCGCGTTCGCCCGCATTTTGCTTTGGTCCATTTTTTTTCGCAGATGCGCGAATTTGGTCGCCGGTTTCCGCCCAATAGGCTTTTGTGAGTGAGACATGTTCTTCTCCATCGGAAGGCACTAAGCAACGACTTCACGAGTGCTCAAAAGTAGTTCCAACAACACGACAATTACCAGCAACGCCGTGACCACATAGCATACCATTGGGTCAGGCGTGCTCGCGTTTGGTCCTAGACCAAAGTGTGGCTCGAGCCCGTTCCACAACCATAAGCCTATGGGAATCGTAATCGCACCGAACATCCAAAGCAAATATATAGGCGATCCGTGACGCAGCAGATCTCCCGCATCCCCGATGTTCCCCAATGAACCGAAGGCGATGTACACGCCATTGGCGATGAAGCAGAAGCCAGCGAAAAATCGAAACACATACCAGCCACGCCAGCGCAGTGCGCGCGCAAGTAGCAACAGAGCAATCGGCACTATGGTTCCGATGATCGGCCCCATCCACGTGACCAAGTTGGGATGTGGGTTTCGGCTTAACTGGGTATATGAGAAGGTCGCCGGATGCAGGATCACGCGCACGACATGTCCGCCGCTCAACAGGGCAGCGCTCATATGCCCGATTTCATGGACTGCTTGCATCGCCAGCCAGCAGAAAGCCAAAGTTGCTGCGAAAAACAGATACTGCGGTTGGCGTTTCATTGTTTCGGCAGGTCCATACAATATGGATATGCGTTGGCCCCAACAATTTGTCATCTTATCACGAGGCAGCTTGCTGCTGCTTGCCGCGTCGTGTGTGGGCTGCTGGGAAAAGATCGAGTACACGGGGACGCCTTCGCCGCCGCCAGCGACGACGGCCGCAACAACGGACAGCAAACCGGTCGAAAACGTGCCGGCGAACGCCGCGGAACCGGCAGTACCAAACGTTCCGCCACTTAACACCGCCCCGGCGACCAATTCAGCGGCTGCGCCCGCCGCGCCGGAAGTGGTGACGCCCGCTCCCGCCATCGCACCCGCAACCACTCCCCCGGTGGATGACCGCTACGCGATCACGCCGTCTCCCACTACGAAGAAACCGCCAGCGACGCCGGCCGTACCGCCATCCAACGAGCAAAAGTCGCCGCCGTCGGATGTGCCGCCGGCAGCGCCCGCTCCGCCGGTTGCGTCGGTACCAACGCTCCCGAACGCCGCCGCCAGCCACTCTCCAACAATTGCCTCTTCATCACCAGCTAAGTCCACTGAATCACAATCGCCGGAACCGGCGACAACCATGCCGCCAGTGCCCAAATCCGCCGAAGTTGTGACTTCGAAATCCGCAGAATCACCTTCGCCGATCAGCCCCGCAAATAAATCGCCTTCGCCAACGAGCCCCGCGAATATTCGTTTAGCGGCGTGGCAGTTGGGCAGTGGCCTGAGCCTGGCCGCGTTGGCGCACGATCGCGGGGTGGCGAAGGAAAAAGTGCCGGCCTGGTTTTCTCAGGCGCAGACGGCCGCCAAGCAATTGGGGGTAACGGTTGCGGAACTGCCGGCTCCCGCGGCAACTTCGGAAACCAATCCGGCGTCCAAACAAGTTATGAACTACCTGCTGGTCGATGGCCAGCGGATTGGCCGCGAACTTACCAAACAACACGGCCTGGAAACGGCCGCGCTGTTCGAAGTTGCCATCAAGTCCAACTTCTTGCTCTTGCTCTACGCTCCGGGATCGGCGGAAGGAGCATCGATTGCCGACGCCGTTTCCGATGCCGCGCCGCGCGCCAAGTTGCCCGGCGATTTGTGGAAGCCGTTGGTGGATGTGCTCGATCGGCAACTGCCCGCGAGCGATGTGCGGCTTGCCGTACAAAAGATGCACTCGGATGTTCATGAATACTTGAAAGGCCCAGCGGGGCAGGGCAGTCGATGAATTCCACGGCCGTCACGCCGCGCGCGTGGTATCGCAGCACGTTTGCCATTGCCTTGGTCGGTAGCCTGTTGATGTGGGCTGCTCAGCCGCCACTCGCGCTGAGCTGGTTGGCATGGATTGCCCCAGTGCCGTGCCTACTGCTTGTTCAGGCCGATGAATTGCCGGGGCGGCGGCCCTATCGCGCGCTATATTTCGCCGGTTTTGTTTTCTGGCTGCTCGCGATTTATTGGCTGTGTTGGCCCTACCCGCTGCTTACGTGGCTTGGTTGGCTGGCGCTATCTGCCTATTTGGCGGTCTATTTGCCTGCATTTGTGGCGATTACCCGCGCGGTCATGTTTCGCTTCGCGTTTCCGCTGTGGCTGGCGGCGCCCGTGGTTTGGACTGGTTTGGAGCTAGCCCGCGCCTATTTGTTGACTGGGTTCCTGATGGCATCGATCGCCCACACTCAGGTGAATTCGCTCACGCTCATCCAGATCAGCGATCTTGTCGGCGAGTACGGCGTGGATTTTCTCATCATGCTCGTGGCCGCGTGTATTGCGGAGGGATTGCGGATTGCGGATTGCGGCTTGCGGATTCAGTCGTTTTGTCCGTCGGTGAAAGTCACTCGACAACATTCCAAAGTGCTGCGAATAGCGGGCGCGTCCATGCCGGCAGTCGTTGCCATCGGCGCCACGCTGGCGTATGGACATTGGCGTCTCGGTCAGCATGCCGAGTTTGCCGATAGCAAATTCGAACGTGGTCCGCGCGTCGCGCTGATTCAGGGCAACAGTTTGGCGGAATGGAAGCAGGACCCGAGCCGCGAAGACCAGATCATGCGCGATTACATTCGGCTATCGGAAGAGGCGATCGCAGCGGCCAAGCACACAGGCGACGGTCATCCGGCGGACCTGGTTGTCTGGCCGGAGACGATGTATCGCAAACCGCTCCGCAGTTTTGATCCGGGATTCAAGCTGCCGCCGAATGTTCCTGCGACGACCGAGGATATTGTTGCCGGCGACCGGCAAAATTTGGCCGCACTTGCCAAACATTTGGGGGTGCCGCTGCTGGTCGGTGTTGATCGCTATCACGTGGTTGCGGACGAACATTCGGGTTCGGATGCACCCACGGTGCAGGCTTACAATTCGGCGGCACTTGTCGATCGCGAGGGCACGATCGTCGGCACCTACGACAAGATGCATCGCGTGATGTTTGGCGAGTACATTCCGTTCGCGACTTGGATTCCGTATCTCTACCGGCTCACGCCGCTTACGGGCGGCATCGAGCCGGGCGACAAACCGGCTGCACTCTGGCTGCGGGCCACGTATTGCTTTTCGCCCAACATTTGCTACGAGACGGCCATTCCCCATGTGATTCGGCGGCAGGTCGCCACGCTCGAGCGCAGCGGCAATGCGCCGGTGGCCCTGGTGAACTTGACGAACGACGCCTGGTATTGGGGCTCCAGCGAATTGGATATGCACCTCGCGTGTGACGTGTTCCGCGCCGTTGAAACGCGGACGCCGCTCGTGGTGGCGGCCAACGGTGGTATTTCGGCATCGATCGATCGTGTTGGTCGCGTGCGTGCTCGAGGTGGCAAGCAAACGGCCGAGTTTCTCCTAGCCGACATCGAGCCGGGATATTTGCCCAGTTGGTACGTACAATTCGGCGATTGGTTTGCCGCTTTGTGTTTGGCTTGTTGCCTCACGGCGATTATTGTTGAATGGCGTTACCGAAGGGCGCTGCGGCATCGCACGCTACCGCCGCCAAGCGAATAAGTAAATAGCCGACCCGTCTCGGGTCGACGAATCCAATTTCATTAATTAACGACCTGCATTTGACTATTGATAAGTGCACCTGTGGGAGGCGTCTCCGACGCCGATGACGCGATCCAATGCAATACACCATCGGCCTCAGAGAGGCCTCCCACAAACCATTGGCGACACCGATCGCAACAATGACGCTCGGCCGAGACGGCCGGGCTATGTACCATGCCTGTTGTGCTCCAACTTATTAATGCTCACAAACGGTACGGCCATCAGGCTTTGCTGGATGGGGCAAGCTGCGCGCTGGCCGACGATCAGAAGATTGGTCTCATCGGGCGCAACGGGGCGGGCAAGTCGACCGTGTGCCGAATTCTGTTAGGTGAGGAAGAGTTGGACGCTGGCGAAGTGGTTCGCGGCCGGAATTTGCGGCTCGGCTACGTGCGGCAGCACGATCCGTTTCAGGCGACGGAGACAGTGCGTGAGTTTCTGATGCGCGACAGCGGCCAGCCCGATTGGCGCTGCGGCGAGGTCGCCTGGCAATTTCAATTTCCCGATGCCATGCTCGACCGGCCGGTTCGCGAGCTTTCGGGCGGTTGGCAAACGCGTACCAAGCTGGCAGCGTTGTTGCTGCACGATCCCAATTTGCTGATCCTTGATGAGCCGACGAACTTTCTCGATTTGCGCACGCAGATGCTGCTCGAATGGTTCCTGCGCGATTTCCGCGGCGGCTGCCTGATCGTATCTCACGATCGCGAGTTCTTGAAGAAGACCTGCACGCACACGTTGGAACTCTCGCGGGGTGAGCTCACGATGTACCCTGGCAATGTGGAAGCGTATCTCGCGAACTTGGAAGAACGTCACGAGCACAATCGCCGCGTGAATGCCACCACACTCACCAAACGTCGGCAGCTCGAAACGTTCATCGCGAAGAATCGCGCCAAGGCGAGCACGGCCAGCCAGGCTAAGAGCAAGGCCAAGCAACTCGAGCGGCTGGAGCTAATCCATATCGAGGGGCCGGAGGCCAGCGTTAAGTTCCGGTTTCCCGAAATCGAACCACGCCAAGGTCCGGCCGCGCGCACGAAGCACCTGGCGATTGGCTACCCCGATCATACGGTCGCGCGCGACGTGCATGTCGAGATGGATCATGGCACCCGCGTCGGCGTCGTGGGCGATAATGGCCAGGGCAAGACGACGTTCCTGCGCACGGTCTGCGGTTCGCTCGCCCCGGTCGCGGGCGAAGTTGTGTGGGGGTTCGGTTGCCAGGTCGGTGTTTACGCGCAGCATGTTTATACGACATTACCCGAACAGAAGACGGTGCTTGAATATCTCGAATATCAGGCGGCTCCCGGCACGGTGACGCAGCAAATCAAGGATGTCGCCGGTAGCCTGCTGTTCAGCGGCGAAATGGTGGAAAAACGTATCCGCGTGTTGAGCGGTGGTGAGCGGGCACGCCTCGTCATGGCCGGCCTGCTGCTTCAGCGCAACAACGTGCTCGTGCTCGATGAGCCCGGCAACCACCTTGACGTCGAATCGGTCGAAGCACTTGCCGAAGCGCTTATCGGCTACCCGGGCACCGTGATTTTTACGAGTCACGATCGGCATTTCATGCATCGGGTGGCGACGCATGTGATCGAAGTGCGCGCGGGCCGGGTGGCGAGCTACCCGGGCGATTTCGACGAGTACGTCTATCGCGTGCAGAATGAGATCGATTCCGGTTTGCGCGCACCGCACGGGACCGCGGTTGCGCCCAACCTGCCGGCTGCTGATCCGACGGAAGATCGCAAGGGGCGCGCGCGGGCCGACCGCGATTCGCAAAAGAAGCTCAAGGCCGTGGAACGCAAGATCTCGCGTATGGACGAGGAAAAGCGAGCACTCAGTGACCAATTGCTGAGCGTCACGGAAACCGCCAAGGCCAAACGGCTGCAAACCGAACTTGCACGCGTTACCGCCGAGCTTGAGAAGTTGGAAGAGGAATGGCTCGAACTATCGGCCGAGTTGGAAGCAAATTAGCGCCGTAGTATTTCAGGCAATGCCGCTAGACTTCACATGCCCACGCCGAGCCGTGGGCATGGCACCACAAAATGGAATCAATTTTCACTGAATGCAGCATATTTTTCGCCGTTGCCGGCGTCTCCTTCATCCTGCTCGGCGAGGACCGCGCCGCATCATCCAAGGTAGAATCGACAGTATCAATACTAACACCGACGGCTCTGGCATGGCAGTCAGGGCGTTGAAATCTGTTGCGTTCAGCCCGGCACCTGCCCCGCCGACGCCTCTCACATTGTTAAAGTGCGCGCGCCAAATACTGTAGTCGACCGCATCGACTGAGCCACTGCCATTGCCATCGGCGGCCGAGCCACTGCCGGTTCGGTTGGCAGTATTTCGCCAAAGAATGTAGTCGGAGGCATCGACGCTGCCGTTGGCGTTGTAATCGCCCGTGATGGGAGTCGTAAATGTGCGGGAATAATTCGAGGCCAATACCGTGGAAATTTGCGCGGACGTCAACTGTTGCGATGTCCCGTTGCTGCCGCTCATCAAATTCGCGATGCCGTTTGCGGTGTGGCTGAGCCCCAGGTTATGCCCGATTTCATGAGCCATAACGCCGGCCACAATGTCCAGATTTTCTGGCGAGGAAAGCAAGTTGTCGCCGACAAATCCAGCGATGCCGATATGGCCCGTGCTGCCAGCACGCCCGACGTTGGCTAACCCCGCCACCTGCCACTCGGTAAGGGGGACAAATCCTGGCACGACGTTTACCAAGAACAGATTCAGCACCCGCGTATCGGAATTAAGGATTCCGCCGGCGCTATTCGCATTGGTGAGGATGGTCTCCAGGTCCGCCTGGGGCCGCGTGCCGGCGCCTGCCGTGCCCTGGTAGGCAAACGTGTTGTTGTAGCGATTGATCGGCGGCAGAATATCAACATCAATACCGGCTTGGGCCCAAATTCGGTCAATGCTCGATTCAATGCTGGCGCGCTGCGTCGCATCTCCAAACACGGTGGCTGGCGACGTGCCGTTATCGAGCGCTGTTTGGATCAGCTGTACGGTAACGCGTCGCGTGAGGGGTTGCGGCGGATCGACGATGAGCGCGGCGGAAACTTCGCAGCAAGCACACGCGAGGGCAACAATGAACGTGGCAGTGGCAAATAGGCGACGATGCATGACTCTCCTCCGTAGGTAACTCATCGTCGAGCTATGGTAGAACTATTCTCAGCATCCTGCTGGAACGACGTTTCGTCGTGCGCAAGCGTGAAGCTTCAAGAATATGCGAGCTGGCGAGAGTGTCCGTATGTTCCCTGCGTGTGGCGTGCCCGCAGCCACGACGCGATGCAATCTCATTAATTTAATCGAGTCGACAATTCCTGTCCAAACAAAACTACATCTGCCTATGGCCCAGTTCGGTCGCGCTGCACAAGTTCGTTTGCGTCAAAGAACTGCTAGCGGATTTCGCCGTTCTTCCAACGTGCCGCGCGTCACACCCACCCGATTGGAGGCCCGCAACTGCTGCCAAACATGCTTGCCGGTCACCCGGCCGGCGAGCAGTTCCTGATAGAGTACGATGACCTCGCGCGTCGCAGTCGCATCTTCGGTCAAGAACTCGACGCGGAAGTCGCGCACGCCGCGAGACAACAGAGTCGGCACGATTTCGGCGGCGCTCTGCGGTAGAGCGTTGAAGAGCGTATTGCGGCAGCCGACATCCGCGTGCAATACATGCTCCATACCGACGCGGTCGCGCAACCGCACGTCATGTTCGTCGCAGGGGCGGCCGCAGTTCGTTTTATTGGTACCGGGCGAAAGCACCGCGCAGAAGACGCAATGCTCCATATGAAACAGCGGCATGTGCTGATGAATCACGACTTCCAACCAGGCGGGCGGCGTCACGGCAACCAGATCGAGCAGTTGGTCGCGATTCAAGTCGTACGACACCGTGACACGCTCGGCGCCGCGCCCGCGCAAATAGTCGACCGTCCACTGGTTGGCCGCGTTGAGGGAGTAATCGCAGCGGAATGGAATTCCATGTTCCATACAGTACGCCACTGCCGCCATATTGCGAACGAGGAGCCCGGCGGCCCCGTGCTTCGTAAGTGCGCGAAACACGCCCATTTCGCCTGGCTTTTGAATCCGCGGCGTGGCGAGATACATCGTGGCACTCGAGCGTTTTGCCGTTTCCACGGCGGCGCGGTATTCGCGAATATCTTGGAAATCGGCGATCAGACTACGACAGCCCGCGTTGCAGGCCGCCTGCACTTGTTCCATCGTTCGACACAATACATGCAAAGTGGGCGGCTCGGGCGAGACCGCAAATGCATCGTCAGGAATCGGTAATACGACGGTCTCTTGCGGTGCGGTGCGTCGCGATGGCGGCGTTGCGATCGAGGCCGCGAGCTGTTCGATTACGTGATGACGTAATTTCCCGAGCACACTTAATGGCGTCATGGGCGTGCCGGTGATATCCGCGTCCAGTTGCCGCAGTTTGTATACCGTCTTGCCGAGCCGTCCGAATTGTTGCTCAAGCAGTTGCGGGGTGAGCGGGTGCTTGGTTGCGGCGGAAAGCAGCTCGCACGATTCCACTGTGCAAGTCGCACCGTTGTCGGCCCGCGCCCCAACACGCAACCTTTCACCGACAGCAGCGCGCACCGTCATGTCGACCCCCACGCGGCGTTGCGGCGTATTACCTGAAAATGTCTTTCTCAATTTCGCGGTAAGCTTCGGATCATCGGTCTGCCAAATCTGTTGACCGCTGTGCAAACGTCTTAAGTCAACTGCCTCCCGGCCGAAAGAAATCTCCAGCTCATTGCCCCGCGCTGTTACTTCATAGATGCGTCCGCCTTGTTCGTCGCCCTCTGCTCGACTTCCGGCAAAGACGACGCCATCGCCGGGCGCGAGAACTCGCTGTGCATTCACGACAACGCGGTGGCCGCGCACTGCCTTCACTTCTCCAACCAAGATGCCGCGCTTCGCCGAACTGAGGCCGGGGACGAGCATCTTGTGATCGCACCCGCGTAACCACCCCGGCGAAAAACCACGCGAAAACGACAACTCCATTTCTGCAACGTCTTGCTCAGTAAACTTTGCCTGGAAACCGGTGGCAGCGGCATCCAACGCACGCCGATAGTGCCGCGTGATATTGGCGACATATTCGGGCGTCTTCAGTCGCCCTTCGATCTTAAAGCTCGTAATGCCAGCCGCGATGAGTTCAGGCACCAATTCATACGCCGCCAAATCCTGCGGGCTGAGTAAATACTTGACGTCGCCCAAGTCCACATCCTGCCCGTCACACACTAAGTCGTAAGGAAGCCGGCATGCCTGGGCACAGTGCCCCCGATTCGCACTCCGACCGCCGAGCGATTCACTGGTCAGGCATTGTCCCGAATACGCGACGCAGAGTGCCCCGTGAACAAACACTTCCAGCTCAATGGCGGTTTGCTGCCGAATCGTGCGAATCTCGGGAATCGATAACTCGCGGGCCAACACGACACGTCGAATTCCTAATTCCTCGACCGCCTGAATACACTCGCCGCTCGTGAGCGTCATCTGAGTGGAGGCATGAAGCGCAAGTTCTGGGCTGACGACGCGAAGCAGCCGCGCAAGTCCAAGGTCTTGAACCAACACGGCATCAACGCCCGCATTGGTAAGTGCGACGATGTGTCTTTCGACGGTTTCTAGCTCGGAAGGAAAGACGAGCGTATTGAGCGCGACGTAACCCCGCACGCCCCGCTCGTGCAGGAAGGCCATGACTTCGGGCAGCGTGTCGAGGTGCAGATTAGTCGCTCGCACGCGCGCGTTGAAACCGCATTCCAAACCAAAGTACACGGCATCGGCGCCGTTTTCGACGGCAGCCGTCACGCACAATCGATCGCCTGCGGGTGCAAGCAATTCCAGGTTGTGCATGCTCTCAATAGCGGTGGCGGCAGACGGCGCATGCTCACCCTTCGCCGAAGCCAAGTTGATAGGTTGCGCCATGGATGCGGTCGATCTTCTGGAATGATGCACGTGGTCGCGACAGCAACCGATCCGCCGGTCCAATGCAGCTACCACACGCGCAGCCGGAATGCGACGATTGCACCAACGAATTGAACGAATTGTTGGCGACGTTCGATTATAAGCGATATTCGCCCGGCCGTCCGATCGTTTGACCGCGACAGCAATGCCGCTACGCACTGCACCGAGTGCTGTCATTCTCCCACGAATAGGATGTCAGCAAGCACGCGATTGATAATACGCTGGTTCTCAATCCTGCCTATTCCGATAAAGGATGATGGCGGAAACTTTTCACACACGTTCACGATAGCCATGCCGGCCAGGAAACTGCCGCAACCAAGTGGCTATTATGGCAACTTTTCCGAAACGCGCGCACCCGGGTGCGGATGCGGGGACAATTCCCGCGGTGGATTAAGTCTTGTCGCACTGTTGGCTTCATCCGTGGAAGGCAATTCGATGCGTGGCGATTTCGCTGCCACTGGCATGGTGTGGCGTATTGGCCGTCGCGAGCTGGCCGAAGGCCGCGATTGCCGCGGAGCCGACGGCAAGTTCGACTTCCACACCGAGCTCGGCGCCGGCTGCGCCGTCACCAACGCCGGTGTTGCCCACGCCTCCGCAATCGCCGTCGTCCGGCACGCCAACTCCGTGGCAGTCCCGAGGATTGCAGAAAGCGAATACGCCACCAGCGCCGGTCGAGAAGTCGCAGCCCTCGGGCGCCACCGTTGAGAATCTGCCGCCGCCGGCCCAACCTGGCACGGCCGTGCATTTGCCGCTGAACGACCCGTCGTGGCGCGAGAAAGTGCAGATCACCAACGGCAACGATCGCATCACGCTGAAGGTGCGCGAGGCGCCGCTGAACGTGGTGTTGGCGTTGCTGGCGGAACAGCATCGGCTCAATATCGTAACGGCCGACCAGGTGACGCAGCCCATCAGCGTGACACTCAACAACGTGACGCTGGAACAGGCGCTCGACGCAATCACGCTGATCAACGGTTACACGTGGGCACGCCAGAACGGCATCATTCTCGTCACGGCGATTGGCGACCAAAAGAGCTCATCGCCGATTCTGCAAGGCCAGGTTGTGCAGGTCTTCACGCTGAACTACGTGTTGGCGAACGACGTCGACAAAGTGGTGAAGGGGATGCTGTCGCCGGTCGGCACAAGTTTTGTGAATCAAACCAGTCCGACCGACCAGCGCAAGGCAGCCGAGCAAGTTGTCGTGCAAGATATGCCGGCTTACGTCGCACGTGTGGCCAACTATATTCAGCAAGTCGATCAGCCGCCGCGACAGGTGCTCGTGGAAGCCCACGTGCTGCAGGTGGACCTCAAAGGCGATTACGCCCACGGCGTCAACTTTCAGGCGATCTTGGCTATTGCCGGTGCCGACGTGACATTGGGGCAAATCGGGTTCGCCGATCCCACGGCGACGACGGCGTCGTTTCTCAAGATTAAAGGCACCGATTTGAACGCCTTGATTCAATGCCTGACGACAATTACGGATGCCAAGACATTGGCCACGCCCAAGGTGGCGGTGCTCAATGGCCAGGAATCCAAGATTCAAGTGGGGCAAAAGCTGGGCTACAAAACGCTGCAGACGACGCAGACCTCGACGCTGGAAAATGTGCAGTTCCTGGAGACCGGCGTGATTTTGAAAGTCACGCCGAATATCACTGCCGACGGCCAGGTGCTGCTGGATGTTAAACCGGAAGTTTCCGACGGGCAAGTCAATTCGGCCACCGGCCTGCCCGATAGCAACACCACGGAAGTCAACACGAAGGTATTGCTGGGCGATGGCGAGGCGCTAGTGATCGGCGGTTTGATCAAGGAAGGCGACTCCGAAACGGTGAGCAAGTTGCCGCTGTTGGGAGATGCCAGATATGTGGGGTGGTTCTTCCAGCGGCGGACCATTTCTCGCAAGCGCACCGAAACGATCATCGCGCTGCTGCCGCGGATTATTCCTGAAGCGACCGGCACGCGCCAGCCAGACTGCATTGAGTTGAACCGGGCGATGACGCCGCTGGTCGAGCGTGATCTGCATCAGGTGGAGCGACATCAATGGGAGCCGGATACGGCGCGAGAATGGCCATGGCATCACCAGCCGCTCGAACATGTGGTGCGAACTGCTGGGTCGGTGGGGCCGGCGGCGTGCCTCCAACCAGTCTATCCGACCGTTGAGGCCACGGGGATCAATCCCGATTTGGAGCCGCTCAAACTTGCGCCGCCGCAAAACTCGCAGGAAACGGAGCCGCTGCCGTCGATGGATTATGCTCCCGAACCGCAGCGGTTGCCGACGGTCGGTAACGAATAACCGTAGGGTGGGCATCGCCCACCAATAGAGTTCGCTTGGTAGAATGAGGGGGATTCCAAATGGCTGCGAAGGTGCCACCAGATATTCTGCATCTCTTGGAAAAGCGTGCACTTCCCGATCGGCGGAAGAAGAGTTCTGGCAAGGCGAGTGGCGCGGCGAGTAATTCGTTGCAGGATCGCCGCCGGAAAACGCGCCGACAACCGCCCAAGGGCAAGAAGAAGTAACAACAATCTTCCCCATGCATTGTAGGCAGCATGGAATTGCCACAAAGAACACGAAGAACCACAAAGAAGTGTGGTGTTTTGGCCGTATTCATTGTCTCAATTTTCCGGCCTCATTCTTTGTGCTCTTTGTGTTCTTCGTGGCGAATTCGCAACTGGCGACAAATCGCGTCTGACTGAATTGAACTGGTTCCGGCCAACGACCGGGCTGTGTACCCCGCGCCTCTGCGTGAGACAATTGCCAATCACAGCCTCCATTTGACTCAATCACCGCGTTAATTGTGGGCGAAGATACACGTGTTCGTTGGTAAAGAACCGTTGGCCTTGGTAGAGCTGCAGTTGGTCGCGGATGGGGCTGAAGTTGCGTGTGGGGACGCAGTCGGCGGAGGCTTCGAAGACGCCCTGGCCGGGAATACCCAGGCGGGCGTGGACGACAGCGCCAGGAGCGATGTCGAAATCGGCATCGGGGTGGAAGCGGCGGAACGGCAACTGATAAACGGCCGGTCCATTCGCGAAATCGCTCATTCGCACCAGCTCACTCGTGTTTTCCACTTCGCGGAACTCGGGTCGTAGCACAGTATACTCGCCGCCCCGTGCGTTGGTGATTTCGGCAAACAGCGAGAGATCGAGCTGGCCGCGAACGGGCACCAATTGACCATCGGCGGACAGCGGAAATACGAAAACGCGCAGACCGTCGTTGGCGGTTCCACGTCCCCAGCGGGCGAGCTGCGCTTCGATATGCAGTGATTCAATGCGTGGCCTGGCGGCGGCAAGGGGAAGATTGGTTGGCGTTGAGTCAGACGCGTCTGGCGGCGTAACTGGAACGATTTCCAGGACGCTTTTCGTGGGCGTCTTCAGTTCATCGATGGCCTTCCGAATCGCGGTGCCGACGAGCCGATTCTGTCCGCGGTCAATGGCTTGCACTTCGTCCCACGGGTAGCCGCTGCACAGGACGACGCCTGCTTCTTCGCGCCGCAACCAGAGGCGTTCGCCGTCGGTTTGGGTGTCGACTTCGCCGGTGACGATGTCGCCATCCGTGAGTTCGACGTCGACCGGTTTCGCCATTGCGAACGGCCCGAAGCCGTAGGCGATTGCCACCACGGCAAGGTGAAGGAGCAGTCGGTTATTGGCCGGAATGGCGACGAGCAAGCGCATGAACGACTCGCGGGAAACGTTTCGCGGAGATCAGGTGGGCGAAACTTATGCGAGTGGCGTGCCTGAAGCACCATCGTGAAGGGCGGCACGACGTAAGTGGTGTTGGCAATGTGAGTTAGTGACTAATGCGGATTCGGGGTCGTGAGGTCAGTTACTCTGGAAACGTTGCCGCGATGCAACATGTGGCGAAATGGCAACATCGCACGACGGGTGGCATGCTCTCGCGCAGCGTGAGCATGGAATCGCTCGAGAAACATGGCCACGTCGGAGTACCTCCGAGGCCATGCCACCCGGCCCAAGCCATGCCACCCGGCCGAGCTCGTAGCGAACGCAGAGTATGAACCGCTGCCAGGTCCCGCTCGGCAAGCGGGACCTACATTCAAGCGGGACCTGCTTTACGGGGCGGCTTCCCAGCGCAGGGTGCCGGGGCTGATTCGCATGGTGGCCCCGGTGGTGTAGCCGACGGGCGGATAGTAAAAGAGATTCATGTTCCAAACGAACGTGGCGCTCGTGTTTTGGATCTTGGCGTCTTGATCGACGATGACCGTGCCGCGAAATGAACCGCCGGTGCCCATGCTGACTTCCAAATTGCCCGAGGGCGCGCCGGTGGCGCCAATGATGTGGACTAGGCCATTGAGTTGTGAGTTGTAGGTCGTAGCGCCTTCGGTAATCGTGCCTGGCGGGGGCGTGAGCAAGTCGCGGGCAGACGAGGTTGTGAGGTGCCGAATTAGCAGAATCGGTAGGTCGGAGGAATTCGGCTCCCAATAAATGGGTTGGCTGACCTCCACATTCCCCTTGTCCTGGCAGTCGATAACGAACGTGCCCTTGATATGGCTGACCTTGATCTTCAGCGTGCTGTTGGTCGGCACATTGATGTAATACACGCCGTTCGGGTCGGTCGAACCATACGGGTTCGTGGTATTGCTCACAAGCGCAGCGTTCATCGTCCACGATCCGCCACCGCCCCAGGTAAGTGTGGTGGCCATGCGTTTGTAGGCATCGAATACGGTTCTATCGGGAAATACTTTGGCGGTGGCGGGCGCGGTCAGGGTGCCGTTAATGGCGGCGCCGCCGGTCGTGGTGTTGGCCTCGACGTTGCCGTTGACGACGTCGCCGCGGGTAAACAGGCCGTTCGTGGAGAGGGGGCCGCCCGCGGCGGTCGTGGTAATCGCGTTATTGAGATAGCCGCTCGTCGCCACGGTGGTGCGGAGGACATCGAGCGGCGTATCGCCCACGAGCAGCACGCTGTAGACCCGCACGGCGTTGCCGACGCGGCCGATGCCGACGAGCCGCACGGGGTCGTAGGTGTTATTGTTGAGGTTGCCGTCGCCCGCCGACATGCCGAGGGCGGCATCGACGAATTTATAGGTGAAGGTGCCGTCGCCCATCGTGATGGGCGTGGATTCGGCATTGTTGGTGAAAGTCGTGCGCCAGGTGGGCGTGGCATTGATTTTGAGGACGCCGACTTCAATGGCCGATAGGGCGAGGTCGCCGGCCTCTTGCCAATCGCGCGCTTGAATGGTTTGCCGGTACTGGAGCCGGGCGACCATGAGACCGGTCATGCCGATCAGCGAGACGATGGCCGCCGCTCCCATGACGAGGATGTACATGGTGCCGCGACGCGACGCGGCGTGGCGGCATGCGCGAGTGGTTGCACCATCAAACTCGTGGACCGGGTAATTCATGTGACTTGGGGCATTGGATTGTGGGAGGCCTCTCTGAGGCCGATGACGTGTTCTAATCGAGGGCGTAATCGGCGTTTGACCCGGAGCCGGCGGCGATGGGGTCGTGCGCAAAATGGTTCTGTCGCCGTTGGCTCCAGGTTAAACGATTCAATCGCACCCGCGCGCAGTATAAACGTTTCATTGTGCGTTATTTCCCACATTGACGCCGACGTAGGTGGCCGCGCCGCTGCCGACGGTGACCTTGGCGCCGGCCCATTCAACGTAGGTTGTGGCGGCGGGCGGTTTTAATTCGCTGACGCCTTTGTTGCTACGCAGGCCGTAGAGCGTGACACTGTCGCCACTAATGAGATTTGTGGCGGTAACTCTGATCCGCTTCAGGCCGGTTTCCGTTGAACTCGACGCGCCAGTCGGGTCCGCAGGGACGACCCAGTTGATTTGCACGGAACGGCTCCACCCCGAATAACCACTTAGTGAGTTGCCACTCTTATCCGTGACCGACGGCGATTCGACATAGTTGTTGTAGTCATCGACGTCGTTGAACGTTGACCGCGACTCGCCCGATTCGGCACCGAAGGTGGGGCTGGAACCCGGGTCGACGTAGGAGCACTGCATGATTTCGGTCAGCAGCAATTGGGCCAATTCAAATCCCTTCGCGCGCGTTTGCACTTGTAGGCGCATGCGTTGCGTCATCGCGGTGGCTTGGAGCGCGCCGACGATGACGAGGGCGGTCAGCAGCAACGAAAAGGCGCACTCCGCCAGACTGAATCCGCGGCGCGCGCGCGGCGGCAAGTTCGGTCGGAAGTGATGCGAAAATCGATTCACGCTTATTGGGCCGTCATCGTGGTGATCGTGCCGTAAATCTTGTAGTTCAGGGCACTATTATTTGCCGGGGCCGTCCACGTTGCGCCTTGATCGATGGAATTGACGTAGTACGCGTTTAGGGCGGGCGGTGAGAAACCGATGTAACCCGTCACGGTGCTTTGGGCCGTGGCGTTCGTGCTCGTGATGGCGATCGCGGCGCCGGTGGTCGGCGAGAGGCTGACCGGCGGCAGCGTGATTGGGACCCAACCGTAACTCGACGGCCACGACGAGACGTTCACGTTCGTGGTGGAGATTGGCGCGCCGGATGGTTTGTTGGTGGCATCAATTGCGTAGATATTCACCGTGACGGTTCCGGAGCTGGTGTTGCGCTTCGCCATGATTTCGGCGGAGGTGATTTTCCACAGCACGGCGTTGCCGGGCAGCGTGGGGCGAAAACTCTGGCCTTCCCAGTTGGTCTTCTGAATGGGGCCGGTGGCGTTGTACGTTGTCGTGTACGAAATCAAAAGTTGCGAAGCGCTCTCGACAAACGGCGGCTGCATCGTACGCGTGAGATAGGTTAGTTCGAGAGCCGATACGTTGTCTAAGATCGTGGCGGCCGGATTGGGCAGGCCGTTCACGGTGCGGGTGAGTGGCGAACCAGCTCCGGCCCAAGCATACCGAATCGTATCGGGCCAGCCGTCGCCCGTGCGATCGGGCACCGTCAACGTCACGGCGGTGGACGTGCGTTCGGTAAAGCCGGTGGCCATCCGCAGGTCGGCCGTAAATTGGTTGAGGGCAGCGCCGGTGTCGAGGGAAACGTTCGTCGGGCTGGTCAGCGTTTCGAGCCCTTTCGTGGAAAGGTAAACCGACGACGCCAAGCCGCCAATGAGAACCGCGGAAATCGCCAGGCATGTGACCAATTCCAGGAGCGTGACGCCGCGCGCTCGGCCACATGGAGGCAGCACCTGCTGAATCGATTTGCCGAAGACGTGGGCGTTCATGGGATCGTCACGTCTCCGGTCGAGGAATCGACTTGGACGGTCTTCTGGTAGCCGCCAGCCGCGATGACCACGGTTCCGCCGGCACTGGGCATGCCGTAGCGGTCGAACGAGAGTGTGTTCGAGCCGGAAAACGAAGCGGAAACGATCGTCGCATTGAACGGTTGTTGCGCGAGGTTAATCACCTTGCCGGCGGCCGCGAAATCAACGTACTGCACGGTGGGCATCGAATAGCTGTTCGGCGTTCCCGAACCACCGTTCGGCGTGAACACGATCGATTGGCTGGCACTGCGGTAGAGGGCTTGCCGCTGGAGATACGTGATATCGGCGGCGATACGCTTGGCAGCGGCATCGGCGCGCAACCGCAGCAGGGCCGACGAGTATCGCGGGATGGCGGCCGCCCCGAGAATCGAGCAAATCAACAGAACGACGGTCAGTTCGATGTAGGAATAGGCGGCGCGTGTGCGCGGCATTTTACCTACACACCGCTGATCCTTGAAACTCAGGTTGATAAAGTGTGCCACTGCTGGCTCGTCGAGCCGTGGACCCCGAATACCAGCGCCGCACTGCTGGGCAAGCCAGCAGTGGCACCCGTACTGCTGGGTAAGCCACCAGCGGTAGCCAAATTTGACAACCTCACTCTCAATGGCCGACCGGTTTCCCGGCGACCTGTCTTGCAGATTGTGCGCGTCGATTTCCATACGTAATTCGCAACATGGCCGTTGATCGTTGGCGCAAGTCGGTGCCGTCGTATTTCTTCTGGCTATGCCGGCATCAGCGGTTCAGGCGAACGGCGTTCGCCAGAACCGTCAAATGGCGAAAGGGACGACGACAAAGCATCGTTGGACGGCTTTTCGCTTTCCTTTAGCGCGGCAACAGCCGCAGTTTTCGCGGCATTACCACAAATGACGTGCATATTCTTCACCCGTCGCAGGAAGGCCTCGACGACTCGGGCGTCCCACTGCCGGCCGGCTCCCTCGCGGAGAATGTTTTCGGCTCGTTCCGCGGTCATGCCGGCACGATAGGGGCGGTTGCTGGTCATGGCGTCGTACGCATCGGGCACAGCCAGGATGCGCGCGGACCATGGAATGTCCTCGCCACGCAGTCCGGCCGGGTAGCCGCGGCCGTCGAACGATTCGTGATGGTGCATGATTCCCGGCAAGGCATAACCGAGTTGCGGCAAGTGCTCAACAATGGCGGCGCCCATTTCTGGGTGGCGCTTGATGGTGGCCAGTTCGTCGTCGTTCAAACCGCTCGGTTTCAGCAAGACGCTATCGGGAATGCCGATCTTGCCGATATCGTGCAGCAAGCCCGCCATGTAGATTTGCTCGCATTCCTCGGCCGGCTGCTGCAATTCTTCGGCGAGGCAGCGGGCCATGTGGGCCACGCGCTCGCTGTGCCCGCAAGTGTAAGGATCCTTGGCGTCGATCGAATTGACGAGCGCCTTGACCATGCCGAGAAACAGTTCTTTCTGTTCCTCGAACGAGGCGACATTGCGGGCATGGCTTCCCAATAGCACGGCTGCGGCCGAAACCATGCCCGCCTCGAACGTGCCGAACTCTGAGTCATTATAGCCTTGGGCGTTGTGAAACTTCTGGCCGAATTCATCGGTCCGTGGCGGGATCTTGTTAATTGCCAACAGCCAACCAAATTGATGCTCGCTACGACCAACGCGCGTCAAAATCAGGTTGCGAATTTCCGCGTTGCATTGATCAACGCCTTCGCCGAAACCGAGATTGCGCACGACCGGTTGATTGACCGCTGCCGAACAATACTTCTTGACGATTTCCCGATAGCCCGACGAGCGAACGGTCGATTCTCCAATAACGTAAGTTCTGGCCGCTGAATTCGTTCCCGCCACAAAGTCAGAAGGTATGAGGGCGATTGTTTCCGCGCCAATCAAAGTACACAGCGAAGGCAACGTGGCGGCGGCGACTTCCGTAACCGCGTTATGAACCTCGCATAATTCGATATAGGTCGACAAATTGCGCAGCCAGGTGAGTTCCTCGAAATCGACGGTGACTTGCCGCATGAAACTCTCGGCTTCGGCCTGCGAGAGTTCCAAGCGCGCTCGCTCGGCATGGTGTTGGACGACCACTTCGACAAGCCGCTTGAGCAAGACGGGGTCGTCCGCCGAAACTTTGCCGAGGAGCGCGCTGTCTTGCCTCGTAATATTGGCGACCGGCACGATCACGAGATATTCCCCCGGCCCACACCGTACGTAGGCGGTATTTCGGGGATCGAACCGCTCGTTGATGGCCGATGCAAATTCTTCCGCTGCGCGTATGGGTTCGATCGTCGCCGCGTTCGGCCAACCAACTTGGTACCACACGTACTCATTACGAACGACTAGTTCGAAGTCGGCGCCGACCGACTCGGATAATGCCGATTTTAATGCGCGGCATTTCCAGAGTAGTTCCTCCAACTGGCCCAATCCGCCGGTGGAGCGGGCCTGCACCGCCGCACCGTTCGATGAAGTGAGGCCGCCACCTGACGACAAATCGATTGGAAATTCAGTCATTGTCTTGAAACAGCCTATCGGCGGAACACGCGCATGGGCGGAAATGGCAGGAAGCGTCGTTTGGATTGTCTTGCCACGAACGACAGGTTGGCACTCCCCCCGAAACCGTAGCACATTGCTTCGACCAGCGAGTCAAGTTAACGAATGTTCCGGTTGTGCCGTTGCCTGCCAGCCGATTTGACAGCGCGCAGTTGCAACCTACGTTTGGATAACAATTGGCAGGCCGAACTACCGGTCGGCCATGTTGCGCATCGATTTCCCAGCATTGTGAAAGTGATGACTATGTTCCCAGCGATCAGAAATTCAGGGAAGTACCAGCGGGCCTTTACGTTGATCGAATTGATCGTCGTGGTCTTGATTTTGGGTATTCTGGCAACGGTTGCGTTGCCGAAGTTCATCGGCCAATCGGACTCGGCCAAGATCAGCGGCACACTGCAATCGCTCTCGGTACTGCGTACCGCGATTGACACGTACCGCGTGAATAACACGTCGTACCCGACGGTGGCGAACTTGCCGACGGCGCTCGCTCCCTATTTGCGGACGACGACCTTCCCCAGCGTGGCGTGCGGGGCCAATCTAAACAATTCGCTCGTGGGCACGGCCAATAGTCCGCCCACGGTGACCGCCGGTGGCGCCGGTTGGGTCTATAACGCCACGACTGGTGAAATCGCCATCAATGACGCGTCGTACATCAATTATTAACGGTTCCGCTTTTGGCCGCCGCTCGGATTGACGAGTTTATGGCGGCCCACGAAGGACTCCACGCGCTCCCCGGTAACCTACAGTTTACCGGGGAGTTTTTTGTTATTGGGGGCCGAACCCTCGGGGTCACGATGAATACCATGCGCGCAAAGATACTGGTCGCCGAAGACAATTTCGTGTTGTCGCGCGTCATCCAGTTCAACCTGCAGCAGGCCGGCTACGAGGTCACGCTCGCGACCAACGGCCGCGAGGCGATCGATCAATTGGCCACGACTTCATTCGACCTCTTGATCACCGACTACCAGATGCCGCTCAACGACGGAGCGGAGGTGTGCGATTACGTTCGCAAGACTCTTCAAAATGCCTCGCTGCCGATCGTGCTGTGCTCGGCGAAGGGTTTAGAACTCGATACGTCGGTGTTGCAGCAGCGCTGGCAGTTGGCCACGGTGCTGTTAAAGCCGTTCAGTGTTCGCGAAATGTTGACCCACGTGCACCGCTTGGTGGTCTCGCAGAACGCTCCCTCAGAGGTTGTCGCCGCGGAGTAATGAGCCATGTTCAGTGCGAGCCAAAACATACCGCTGACGCGGCGCCTGGTCGGGTATTACCTGATGTTCGTGCTGGCGGGACTGCTAACGTGCCTGGCGGCGGCCATTTGGCTGGCCATGCGTGGCGAGTTGCTCGACTTGTCGGCAATGGTCTTGATTTTGCCTGTAGTATTCATCGGCGGCGGCGCAATCGCACTGCACCGGACGGTGCGCGTCAACGCCAGCATTGAAGAGCAATTGCATCGCGTCAATGCCGGGGGCGACGACCTGGCCACGGCCCTCACCACGCTGCCCGATTCCGCGCCGCTAACGCTCGGTTGGAACCGCGTCGTTCAACAGGTTCAGAACCGTATTTCGGAAGATGCCCTCAACTCAAAGCTGGGCAACTTCGTCGAGGCATTCAATCAGCAGTTGTGGGAAGCGATCGTCAGCAGTTTGCCGGAAGGCGTTGTGGCCAGCAATCGTTGCGGCAATGTCATCCGCGCGAATCGAAGCGCCGTTGCTCTTCTCGGCGCGAATGCCGAAACCGAATTAGTTGGCCGCGACTTCATCGCGTTGCTGGAACGGCGATTGCCCATGGCTTCCCCACAGTTGTGGGACGATTTGCGACAAGGCAGCGGAACGCTCATTCGGGAGCTGCAGCTCGGAGCCGATGCCGCCGCGGGCGTGTGGCGACTCACGCGTACGCCACTTTTGGGTGAGCCATCCTCCGCGGGCAGCAATGTGTGGATTTTGCGCGACATCACGCAACAGCGCTTAGCCGAAGACGCGCGCCAGCGATTCGTCGCCACGGCTACGCATGAGTTGCGGACACCGCTTGCCAATATCAAGGCGTATGCCGAAACGCTGGCGTTGAACCGCGACGTGCCGGTGCAAGAACAGATGAACTTCTATAACGTCATTAGTTCTGAAGCAACGCGGCTGGCGCGGTTCGTCGACGATTTGTTGAACGTGAACCAGATGGAAACCGGGGCGATCAATATCGTGCCGTCGGAGGTTGATATTGAACGGCTGCTGAGCGAGATCACCGAGCACGTCACTCCCCAAGTGAAGGAAAAGCAGCTTCGCTTGGAAACCAAGTTGCCGAAAAAATACCCGAAGTTGCGGGCGGACAAAGACAAGCTGTCGGCCGCGCTGGTGAATCTAATCGGCAACGCGATCAAATACACGCCCGAGGGAGGCTGGGTGCGGCTGACCGTCGAGGCGGATGACGCGCGGATGCAGTTCATCGTCGAAGACAACGGGATTGGCATTGCCGCCGAGGAATTGCCGAATCTGTGCCAGAAGTTCTTCCGCAGTGGCGACGAGCGTGTTCGCCAGATCAACGGTAGCGGGCTCGGCCTGGCGTTCACGCAGGAGGTTGCCAAGTTGCACGGCGGGGCGCTCTCTGTCTCCAGCGAATTGAATAAGGGTTCTCAGTTCGCTTTGAATCTGCCGCTCGCCTGAAAGGACGTCGACTATGTTTCAGATGTCGAAACAAGGCGCCGTGCAAGTTCTTTCCGGCGACCAACCGTTGACCCAGCACCAAGTAGGTGATATCGCGGCGCTCGTGGAAGAAGCGCTTGGCCGCAACGAGCCGCGCGTCGTATTCGATTTCCGCAGCATTCCCTTCCTCGATAGCGCCGGCCTGGAGATGCTGTTGGCGCTGCGGGAAAAATGCCTGCACGCCGGCGGATCGCTGCAAATTGCCTGCCCCGGCGCTTTGTGCCAAGACATTCTGGTTGCCACTGGCGTTGCCGAGCAGTTTGCGATCTTTGACGATCTGGCCACGGCGATCGGGAGTTATGCGCGATGACCATGCCAACGCTTGCTCCCGAGTTACCAGTGACGCCGTTGTCCAGGGCGCGGCGGTCGGTCGCCCCTCACCGGCAGCGTTTAGGATCGCTTCTCCTTCGAGAAGGCACGATTGGGCCGGAGGAACTGGAATCGGCACTTGCCAAGCAGCATGTCGATCAACGTCAACTCGGCGAGACGCTCTTGGAAATGGGGCTGGTCGACGAACGCACGCTGCTGCGGATCTTGGGGCAGCAATTGCGCGTTCCGGCCGTGTGCTTGCGCGAGGGGCTGGTGGATCCGGCCGTGGTGCGCTTGCTGCCACGGACGAAGGCCGAGGCCCATCACGCGCTGGCCATGTTCCGCGTGCGCACCGTGCTTACCGTGGCGATGGCCGACCCCGGCAACCTGCAAGTCATCGATGAGCTCGAGCGGATCACCGGCTGCCAGATTCGGCCAGTGCTCGTGCTACGCCACGTGTTGGAACAATTGCTGCCACGTTGCTACGAAGATAATTTCTGCGTGGACTCGGTGACGGCCGATATGCCCGCCGACATGGTGCAGGTCGAAGAGGACACGATCGACCTGTCGCTCGGCGATATTGAATCGCTCTCGGAAGGCAGTCCCGTCATCAATTTGGTGAATTACCTGATCGTCACCGCGGTTCGCCAGTCGACGAGCGATATCCACCTGGAGCCAGGCCCGCAACATTCCGTGGTGCGTTGCCGCATCGATGGCCAACTGCGCGAGGTCTTACGCCCCCGACGCGATTTCCACCCGGTGATCGTTTCGCGCTTAAAGGTCATGGCCAAGCTCGACATCGCGGAGCATCGCACCCCCCAAGACGGCCGAATTCACGTGCGGGTCGACAATCGCGACATCGATCTTCGTGTTTCCACGCTGCCGACGATTCTCGGCGAAAAAGTGGTGATGCGTGTTCTCGATCGACGGAGCGTGACCTTCAATTTGGATGCACTTGGCGTCCCCACCAGCTACCTGCAACGTGTCAAAGACATGCTGCGGCGACCCTATGGACTGGTGCTGGTGACGGGGCCAACCGGCAGCGGCAAAACGACGACGCTGTATTCGGCACTCGAACTCATCAAATCGCCACACCTCAACATCGTGACGATTGAAGACCCGGTCGAATACCAACTCGAACAAATCAACCAGGTGCAGGTTGGCGCTTCGAAGGCGGTCTCCTTTGCCGGCGGCTTGCGTGCGATCCTGCGGCAAGACCCCGATGTGATCATGATCGGCGAAATCCGCGATGCCGAAACGGCGACGGTCGCAATTCAAGCCGCGCTCACCGGGCATTTAGTCTTGAGTACGTTGCATACCAACGATAGTGTCGGCGCCGTCACGCGTTTGCGCGATATGGGGGTCGAATCGTATAAGATTGCCGCGGCCCTGGTGGGCGTCATCGCCCAGCGACTCGTTCGCACCGTATGCCCGCACTGCAAGGCGCCGTATTACCCGCCCGCGGAAATGCTGAAAACGCTCGATTATCAGGGCGACATGCGCCGCCAGTTCATTCGTGGCGAAGGTTGTCATGAATGCCATGACACGGGTTGCAAAGGCCGCGTCGGTTTGTATGAACTGTTGTGGTCGAGCAACGAAATGCGCGACTTGATCGCCAAGGACGTTGACCTGGAGACGCTCCGTCGCTGCCACCTAAACCAAGGCGGAACGACGTTGCTACAACAAGGCATTCAAGTTGCCGAAAATGGTCAGGCAAGCCTGGAAGAAATCATGCGCGTTGCGTTTACCGATTAGCCGTTAATTTTGAGCTTGGCGGACATTATAGAGTTGAGATTTGTTCTTAAGATGAGTTCGATGATTTGAGTCACTGCCATGCGGTTGGGATATCAGGCAAAAGATCGAAACGGGATGCGCACTGCAGGCGAGATCGAGGCCGCGTCGGTGGCCGACGGTCGTGCCCAACTGCGTCGGCAGGGTCTTTTCCTGATCGCGATTGAGCCGATCGGGGAGCGAGCGCGGGGCTCGCTCGCCGGACCAGCGGGATCCGGCCGCCGGGTGCGCACCGGAGACCTGGTCACGTGGATGTCGCAATTGACGATCATGTGCCAATCGGGCGTAACCCTCGCCGATGCGCTGCAGCACCTGGCCGAAAGCACGCGTAGCCCTGGGCTGCGCGCGATCGCGCAAGCGCTCAATCTCGATGTGGCGAATGGAAACAGCCTATCGCAGGCGATGCGAAAGCACCCGCACGTATTTCAAGAAACGTTCGTGGCCGGCATTGCGGCGGGGGAACAATCTGGCAACATCGTGCAAGTGCTCGAACGACTTAGCGACTTGCTGCGAAATGAGAAACGCCTGCGCAGCTCGATTTGGGCGATGCTGACGTACCCGATGTTTCTTTGTGGCGTGATGGTCGCGGTGCTCGTCGCCTTGGTGTTTTTCGTCTTGCCGCAGTTCGGCAAAGTCTTCGCTGGATTCGGTCGTCCGGCGCCGCCGATAACGCAATTGCTGCTCGACGTGGGTGAGTTTTCCCGGACCAACGCGGTCGCGATTGCCGGTGCATCTCTCCTCGTGACGTGCATCGGTCTTTATGCCGTTCGATTGCCGATTGCTCGCCGGGCGTGGGATCACCTGGCGATGAACGCGCTCGTACTGCGTAATGCCACGCGAACTCTGGCGTCGGGCCGATCGTTCTTCTTACTGGGCACGATGCTGCAAAGTGGCGTGCCGCTGTTGGAGTGCCTGCGGCTTTGTCGTTCGGCCGCGCGAAACCTTTTATTCCAGAATCTGTTTGATCGCATGGAGCACGACTTGATTCATGGCAACGGCATCAGCAATTCCTTGCTGGCGGCGGAGTTCCTGCCTTCCGGCGCGGCGCAGATGATCGCCACGGCCGAAAGAAACGGCCGGCTGGGGCAAGTACTCATCACGGTCGGGCAGCACTTTGAAGAAGAAGGTGAAAACAGCGTGCGAAATATCGTCAAGCTTGCCGAACCGACCTTGATCGTAACATTGGGTTTGCTCGTGGCGGTGGTCGTCCTGTCGGTCATGTTACCGTTGTTCGATGCTTCCACGATGGTTCAGTAGGAACACGATACTCCCTGATACCAGTTTTTCCAGCAGACAGTTGTAGCGATAACGGTGAAACGACCGCGAGATCGAATCGAAGAGTGATTATGCCCGCCTTATTCCCCAGTTCGACGATGGCGCGTACCCGACGGTTCCTGCGGCACCGTAAGCGCGGCTGGATCGGCGTGGATGTGGGCGCCGCACTCACTAAAATGGCCCAGGTCGAGCGAGTGGGGGACGAATATCGAATTGCGGCGCGCTGGTGTCTGCCCGCCGAATGTAGCCCGCGATTCTTGGAAGAACTGTCGTTACCCGACGACGATTTTGCGTTCGCGCGGCAATTGCGACAAGGGCGAGGAGTGTTCCGCGGCAAGCGTGCGGCCGCAGCCTTGTCTGCCGGCTGTACGACACACCGTACCTTGGACCTGCCGCAGGGCGAAGACACTGAATTACGCCATATGGTTGGCGAGGAAATCGAGGCCGACGCCCCGTCTAGCGCAAAGGAGCGGTGCTATGACTACTGGCAACCGTTGAATTCAGCGAACACAAACAGCGCGATGGTTCAACTTTCGGTCATCGATCTCGATCGAAACGTCGCCCTGAAGGTCGCGAACAGTTTGTCGGACGCCGGCCTGGAATGTCGATTGCTCGACGGCGTTCCCTGTGCATTGGCCCGCGCCGTGCAAATGTTTGATCCCCTTCATGCCGAGCTGCCGCGAGTGATTCTCGATATTGGTTATTCCGCGACGGTCTTTGTGGCCGCGATGCATGGCCGGCCCGTGTTTACCCGCGTCTTGCGTGGTGCCGGCATCGATGCCCTGCTCCGCCCGATTCAGAATAGCTTGAAGTTGACCGCGAATGAATCGCTGCAGCTGGTGCGGCGGTGGGGATTGGGGCCGATTGATGGCGCTGCTCCGGCAGACGCCGCCGCTGATGTGGTGCATCAGTTAGCAACTGAACCTGTCGCGCGCTGGATGACAGAAATCGCGCGAACACTTGCGTTCTTGGAACACAGTCCTTGTGCGCTGGTGCCCCAGCAAATTCTGTTCGCTGGCGGCGGCGCGTTTCTACGACATTTGGCTTTCCGTTTGGCGAACGAAACGGGCGTGGAAGTCGATCCCTGGCGACTCACGACCGCCGACTTTACCGCGGCAAACCGCGATGATTCGTTATTTGCCGTCGCGGCTGCCCTATCTGCATTGGCGTGGGAGGCGTAACGATGCATATCAATTTGTTGCCTCCCGACTTCATTGCAAGGCAAGCGTTACGGCGACACCTGCGAGCGTGGGGCTGGGTTCTCACCTTGTTGAGCGCGTGCGGCGCGTCCTATTGCGGTAGGAGTTTCGTCCAGGTAATCGTCCTTAACCGTCAGGTCGCTGAACAAGCGATCAAGCATCCTGGCCTACGACAAATGAAGGCGGAAATTGGCCAGTGGGAACAAGAACTAGCCGCCGTTCACGCCCAGCACGAAGCGGTTGACCAATTGCGGAACGACAAACGTGCGTTGACGTTAGTCGGAATCGTGGCGCAAAGCGTCGATAAGGCGGCCGGCAAATCGCGATTGCAGCATCTGTCAATCCGGCTGCCCGCCTCGCGCGATGCCGCTTCTCCACCTGTCGGTAGTCCGGCCGCCCCGACCCGCCCCATTTCGAGCACCGATGCCGCCAAAGGGTCACTTGCGCTGGATGGAGCTGCGGATGACGCCGACACGATTTCGCGGCTCGTCGCCTTGCTTCGTCAATCGGGCGCGGTAGCGGAGGTCAGCCTCAAAGGCTCGAGCGAGACATCGACTGGCGCCGACCGATACCGTCAATTCAAAATCGAGTGCAGTTTCTAGCAAGCGAGTTGAACCTCATGTCGCGTACCTCCAGTCACCACTCGTTGAACCGCCACTTGTTAATCCACGCCGCGGGAATCGCCGCGGTGTTGTTGTTGGCCAGCGGTACCTGGAAAGCAAGTGCCCTGCTGCGGGCGAAGGAAGTGTGCCTGCGCGAAGAGCTGGCATCGGTCATCGATCTAGTAAAAAATGACCGCGACAACCGGGTGCAGCACGAGCGATTGGCCAAGGAGATTCAACTGCTTCACGAGGCAGCGCCATTGCGTACAGCTGAAATTGCAGTTGCCCCCAATGATGCCGCACTTCTCGCCGAGCTCTCGAAACTGGCGACTGGCGCGGAATTGTCGATCAAGAGTTATTCACCCGGGCAACCATCAGCCAGTGGCTTGGAGGCGCAGATTTCGGCGACCGCCAGCTATGCCGGAATTTGCCGTTTTCTGAACGGCATATCCGCTGCTAACTTCCTGTGCGAAGTTACCCAATGTTCAATTACCGCGCCGCAGCAAGACGACGGACTGTGCGGGTTGGAACTGACGCTGCGCGTCGTGAACCCATCCCAAGTGCGGGCAACACTCGCCGCCGCCGGGGGTGAACGATGAGCAATGTCAGGCAAAATGCCGTGGATCCTTGGCGGCGCCACAAGGTGATGGCGATACCAATTCTCGCGCTGGTTCTCGCGTTCATGATGTATCGGAATTTCGCGCGAGTTGGCACTTCGCCGCCAATTGCTCCGCCGCCACGGCCGGCGCGAGTCCCAGCACCGAGCATGACTGTCACCTCGGCCAACCAGGTCACAGAACATAACGCCACGCAGTGGCCGAAGCTCAGCCTCGACGCCATCATCGCCAAAAACCCTTTTGGTCCTTGGAACGCGACCATTGCGAGCAGTTCGGCCACGGCGAATCAATCGAATGCCGCTCACGGCACAAGTCTCCGCTCTGCCGATTCCAAAGAAACGCCGAATAGTAGTGAACCGGTGGAAAATCGTTTGAACGAAAAAGTACAAGCGGTCTACCACGACGCGACCGGCACCGCCGCCATTGTCGACTCGCACATCATTCGACTAGGAGATAAGTTGGATGACGGCCGCCAGGTAACGGGAATCGCGGAGGACGGTATCATCATAGAGAAACGGTAGCCATATCAACGGTGAACCTGCGGGCTGCAATCGTGTCGCGTCGAGGTGATTCTGTGATTTGCTGTCGCCGACGCGATTTCACGCTTTTACGAACAGCCCCATGAGGAGCAGCGCGTTTAGCAAGAGAAAGATGACGGCAAGTGACCATGTGAGCCAGCGCTTTTGCGGGCGACTTACCCAGTAGTAGAGTAACCCCGAAAGCATGACCGCTTGTGGGATGACTTCCAGCCAACCCGAAAGTTGCTTGCGGATCGGAATCGTTGTATAGACAAGCCCCTCGAGAGAACCGGAGTCAGGTCCAAAAGTGGCTAGGACGCCAAGGGCAATGAGTGTCCAGGCCAAAATCAGCCAACCGTAGCGTCTCTGGAAGAAACATTCTTGCAGCGGATAGAAAGTAAGTGCGAAGATGAGGCCGCGGATTGGTTGTAGCAAAGGCCCCGCGATAATCATCGGGTCGTCAAACTGGCGCATAGCCGTGGCCGTTTGAGGTTCGGCGAACTGGTGACGATAGTCGAGGGCCCAAGAGGCCAGGACCCCCATGAAGACGTAAGTGATCGAGTGGGCAACGATTGTCTTTGCCGCGAGTGTCGCAAACGAAATGTGCGAAGAGCTCATGGTGGTTGGCGGAGTTGCATTTGGACGAACTTCTTGCGCCGCAGTCAATAGCTTGGTCGAACGAGGCGAATCGAGGTAGCGGGGCGCGATCATCAGGGGGATTTTGTTTGGTCCAACCGCGTCGCGAATGCCTCCGAATAATCATTCGATGGCATTCGACAGCTATTGCCCGGTAGCAGTCAGCAATTCCGAAAAGCAGTCGATAAGCGTCCGCAGGGGCGGTGAGATTTGGCAACGGGTACGCCGACCGACAATTCGGCGCAAAACTGTCGCGGAAAACTTGGATTCGCTGTTCTTCGGCCTGGAGTTTCCCAAGCTCTAAGATGGGCTGGGGTAAAGACTTAAAGAGTGGTCGTCGGGGTTGCGAAATAATTGCCAGATTTCCTAAAAAACAGTTGGCAGCTATCTCAACGTGGTCTATACTGGAAGCGTGACGGCTCGCCGGGAGGCTGCCGCATTTTGGTATTCATTTTGACGAGTAGATCTGTACTGAGTGATTCGTTGACTTTGTCGCAGGCCATATTCGGCCGCGCATTCTTGGTAACGCTAATGCAGCTCTTGTAGCGTCGGTATTCGCCATTCTCTTGCGAATGCTGTCCATGGCCTGATTGCATTGATCGGCCGACGTTGTATTTACATTTATCCCCGTTGTATTTCCGTTCGCGCACGCGAAGGAGAAGGTCCCATGATTTTGACGCGCGCTTTGAGTAACAAACATATGATGTTTAAGTCGGTATTCGTGGGCGGATCAGCCCATTCCATGAAGTTGAATTCTCGATTTTCGAAGCTATGCTGGCAGTCGGCACTTGCCGGCTTGATGCTGGCTTTCGTTGCCTCGGCCACGCACGCGGCAACGATTAATTACGGCGACTTCAATGTGCCCTCGGCCGGGATCATGTTTCAGGATGTAAAGGAGTCGTCCGGCACAGACGCGGTACCACTCTACGGACCGCCAGACCCCTATGTTATTGGCCTTGATTTCGACCCCACTTCCTTCGTTGCCAATGCTACCGGCGGTGCCAGCGATATCACCGACGGTCAGTTGAATTTCACGGTCATGGGGTTGTCGAACCCCAATGGCTATATTGGAATTGGCTCGTTCAGTGTGTATGAAGCGGGCGATTACACACAAGTCGGTGCCGGGACGGCAGCGACTTCGACGTATGCAGGCGCTATCGTGCGGGCTACGGTAACGCAGATTAACGGGCTGCCGGTCGCACCCATTAATCTTCCGCCGGCAAACGCCAGTGTGGGTTTCAACCTCGCGGCGAACCCGGGTGTGGTTCAGCCTTGGAGTTTGGGTCTAGGCTTCAATCTCACGGGTGTGCTGCCACAAGGGCAAGTGGCCACGAAGGTCGAAGTGTCGATCAATAATTCGCTGATTGCAATTAGTGAGCCAGCAAGTGTTTCCTTCATTGCCAAGAAGGACTTCCGAATTGACCTCATACCAACGCCGCCCGTTGGCGATCCGTTTGTGCCGGAACCAGCGACGCTGGCTTTATGTGTGATGGCAGGGGTGCTAGCAGTTTCGATGCGAAACAGTCGCAGCTGAGTATTGGGTATTAAACGACGGTGTGGAATAGCGCGTGTTCCGCCGCCGTTTCGATCATGGGGAAGGGTCAGAACAGCGATGTTCTGGCCCTTTTTGATTTTTGGGCGGACTTTCTCTTGCTCTACGCGCCGACAGTGGGCCTTATTCAATGTTGACGGCCTTTAGCGGCCATCGTCTTCGCCTTCCCCAGTTCGAATGCCTGTTCCCTGGCGTGGCGCAGCACTTCTTCATCGTGGTTTTGTTGCACGCTGGTGCGTCGCCTCGTTGGCCGTTCTAGCACTGCAGCCACTACGAACGGGGGTTTCGTCGTCAAATAGACCAGATAAGTCAAAGTTTAACGATTGGGCCGACGATACCAGTTGTGCTGATTGCTTGGATTCTAGGGTCACCGTTCGTGGTGCACCCCGGCAAGCGTCGGCCCGGGGGGAAACGGGTCGAGTGCGGTGGCGATGGGTTTCGCCGCGCTGCCACGAACTGGGTCGCGCGATTGCGCGGCCACCGTGAGAAGTGCCGTCAGGTCAGGAAGCAACAGCATGAATCGGCAAAGTCGCAAATACTGGTCGCTCACGCTCCTTGCGTCGATGCTCGCCCCCGGGTGCGCTCCGCAGCAGCCATTCTACGCCCGAGAAGACGGCGACCTTTCGCATTACGTGGGCGTGGCCACGCAGATCGAGTATCCGGACGTCGACGAGTCGCCGACGTGCGAGGTGCAGAACACGCTGCCGCCGCTGACGCTCAAAAACATGGACAACTACCAGATTTGGGACCTTTCGCTCAACGAGGCTGTCCAAGTCACGCTGTGCCGTAGTCAAGTCATGCGGCAACTTGGTGGACGAGTGGTTTCGACCGCGCCGGAAACGATTTCGCGAACGTTGGTAAGCCCGGTATCCATCACGACGACGTACGACCCAGCCTTGGTTGATACCACCACCGGTCTCAGCGTCGGCGATCCGTTCAATGGCTCGGGTACGGAAGCGGCGCTCAGTGAATTCGATGCTCAGTTGGATGCCAGCGTGTTCTGGAATAAAAACGATCGTCCGCAGAACTCCGGCTCGGCCGTGACGACTTTCCGGCCGCCTGTTCTGGAACAGGATCTGGGAACGTTTACTACGGGTATCACCAAGACGGCCGCCGAGGGTTCGACGTTTTCTTTTCGTAATAATACGAGCTACGAAGCGAACAACGTGCCGTCGACGTTTCCGTCGGCAAATCCCAATGGAAATGCTGGAGCGGCGCAAGCTTTTAGCAGCATTTGGAATACGAACTTCGAAGCTTCGTTCAGTACGCCGTTATTCCAAGGGCGTGGCGTACAATACAACCGCATTGCCGGCCCCTTGTCGTTCGACCAATACGCGGCTGGCATACGAAATCCCATTGACGGCGTGATGATCGCGCGAATTCGTGTCGATGAGTCGTTGGCCGACTTCGAAGGCGGCGTACGGAATCTGGTTCACGACGTGGAAGACGCGTATTGGGAGTTGTACTTCTCGTATCGCGATCTGGAAGCCCGCAAGATGGGCCGCGATAGCGCACTCGAAACCTGGAAGAAGACGGCCGCTTTGTATCGCACCGGTTCGCGTGGCGGTAGTGCCGATCGGGAAGCACAGGCCCGGTCGCAGTACTTCCTCTTCCGCTCGCAAGTCGAGCAAGCGCTCACCGACGTGTTCAAGAATGAAAATCGCTTGCGGTACATCATGGGTTTGTCGATGTCGGATGGGAAGTTGATCCGTCCGTCCGACGAGCCGACAATCGCGCGCGTCGCCTTTGATTGGTCCGGAATTCATTGCGAAGCCCTCACGCGCCGGGTGGAAATTCGACGTGAGAAGTGGGAAATCAAGCGACGCGAATTGGAGTTGATCGCGGCTCGCAATATGCTGTTGCCGCGTATCGATGCGGCGGGTAAATATCGTTGGCTTGGTATGGGTGACGAGCTCATCAACCAGACGCACGCCGAATTCAATGTGCCGGGCTCATCCGCGTTTGGGGTATTAACCAGCGGCCAGTATCAAGAATGGCAGCTCGGGTTGCAGGCCTCGATTCCGATCGGTTTCCGGCGCGAACTTTCCGGCGTACGCCATCATGAGTTGTTGCTCGCCCGCGAACGAGCCTTGCTCCAGGACTTGGAACTGGAAATCTCGCACCAGTTGGGCGACTCGATTCGCGATGTGGATTTGAACTACGGCCTGACGCAAACGAACTTCAATCGTCGCGTGGCGGCCGAAGCCGAAGTGCAGGCGGTGGGGGCGTCGTATCAGGCCGGTCGGGCAACCCTCGACTTGCTGCTCGATGCCCAACGTCGGCGGTCGGAAGCAGAGAGCGCTTACTACCGTTCGCTTGTTGATTACAACCGGTCCATCATGAATGTCCACTATCGCAAGGGTTCGCTGCTCGATTACGACGGCGTGTACCTCGCGGAAGGTGAATGGCCGGCCAAGGCTTACTTCGACGCCATGCGTCAGGCGCGCAAACGGGATGCCGGGTTGTATATGGACTACGGCTACACGCGGCCTGCCGTCGTGAGCCAAGGCCCTATTCAGCAGGGCTGCAACGACGGTTGTGAGACGGGCGGAGCACCGATGATGGAGTCGCCAGGATCGGCACCGGAACAGGCGTTGCCACCGGAATCGTTGCCGGCACCGAGCAATCCTCCTCAAAGCAGTACACCGCCAGCCAATGCCAGTGGCGGGATGATGTACCAGACCGGGGGAGAGCGAGCGTATTACTCGCCTCGGCCGTCTGCTACCGATGTTGCCGGAAGGAACGGGGCAGAATACCGATGGCCTAGCGCAAGGGTGTGGCGTAAACCGTCGCTCGATCTTTGGCGATTTGGAGACGTTGCGATCAACTGGAGTGCCGCTCGCGTTTGATGCCCGGGCACAGCGATAATCGATTCCGCGCGGATCCTTCGGGCCTCCTGCTGATTTGACGGCAGATGAGGCCCTTTCCCATTGGGAACCAGCGAACTCCTTTGGCAATCATCGGCCGGTGCGGCAATCGCGAAGTTGGAACCCAACCGGCCATTCCCGAAGCGACAGAAATCTCGTCGTTGACGCTATTAGACGAGCAACGAATCGGCAATGTAGGGAGCCTAAGGCCGATGACGGCCGAGATTACCGTGTAATACTAAAGTTCGGTTCTCTCGTGGAAAATGCCTCGATTTACAACGGAGATTGTTAGAATAGGTGCGTGCGTAAGCGGGGAGCGATCTTGCATGGGTAGCCAATCACCGGCTGCCGACGATAGAAATGTGCGGAAGTCATGTTCTTTTCCTTTGACGGCATCGATGGGGCGGGAAAATCGACACAGGTGAGCCTGTTGGCCGGTTCGCTGCATGATCGAGGTTACGAGGTGGTGGTTTGCCGTGATCCAGGCAGTACAACGTTGGGTGAGCGAATTCGCACGCTTCTGCTGACGAGCGGCAAGGAAACGCCCATTGATCGGCGCAGCGAGATGTTTCTATACATGGCGGCGCGGGCTCAGTTGGTCGCGGAAGTTATTCGACCGGCCCTGGAAGCACGTAAGGTCGTTGTCGCGGACAGGTACTTATTGGCCAACGTTGTGTATCAGGGACATGCCGGAGGTCTGGAGCCAGCAGAAATCTGGCAGGTTGGGCGAATTGCGACGCAAGGGCTACTTCCCAACTGTGTGTTTCTTCTGGATATGGTGCCCGATTCCGCAGGGCTTCGGTTGAACCGCCCGCTCGACCGAATGGAGAGTCAAGGAGACGAGTATCGTGAACGTCTACGCGCCGGGTTTCTGGCGGAAGCCGGCAACTGCCCTCAAATTCATGTTATCGCCGCGGATCGCCCCATTAGCGAAGTTCAGGCCGAAATTTGGAGGATTGCCGCCGAGGAATTGGGGATCTAATCCATGCGACCTGCTGCTTGAAGAAGAAGGGTTGGAGAGGGCTCACCTCACGCTGCCAACGCAACGAGGCTCCTCGGCGGCTAGTGCTACTCGATACCGTACAGACGGCCAATGACCCTTTTTTTCTGTGGATTTCCACATCGATTTTGTCGGTTCGCGGGCTTTTTCCAACCAGGACCGACCAGTTTTTCAATTCGGGTGGCAGCCCTGAATCCTCGAAGGGCGTGGTAAAGCGGGAATCGCCGCTGGTTCCCCGCCAATCGCACACTATGGGTGTGCCTTCCTTTGCGCAGTGTGAATCTTCGATTGGCCTTGTTTTTCCAATTTCAAAGATTGACGTAAGTCCTTAATCCGATTAGAATTTTTGGCCAGCCCCTGCCTTGGGGCGACGATTCGGCTTGGTTAAGGACGGCCGTGAACTTATCGGTGGGCGCGCGGCCGAGCGGGCTACAGCTGCTCTGGTTTCGACGGGGTTGACCGCTGTAGCTGCGGCGAAGCCGTATTGTAAAGGACTTTCGGAGGATTGACACCGAATAAACTGTTGACGACGACGCCTTTTGAATCCACACGGTGTGAAGATGGAACTCCGCAGGGACGACGCCAAGCGGACAGCTCGCGCACCGGCCAAGCTCAATCTCTACCTCAATGTGTTGGGCCGGCGGGACGATGGTTTCCACGACTTGGAAACTGTGATGCTGCCGATTCGCATTTACGATTCTATAAGTTTAATTCCGACTCTCCCGTTTGAAAGCAATTCGACCCGCTCGATTGAATTGAGCGTGCAAGAGTCGTGCGTAAATGCGCAATTCCCGGCGGAAAAGGTTCCTTCTGGGCCAGCGAATCTGGTTGTGAGGGCCTTGGAGTTGCTGCGGCAGCGCAGTGGCTGTGAATTGGGGGCAAATGTCGAACTTATCAAGCGAATTCCAGCGGCCGCCGGCTTGGGCGGAGGTTCGAGCGATGCCGCGACCGCCCTGCAGTTGGCGAACTCAGCATGGAGACTGAATTGGTCGAAAAACCGCTTGGCCACGGTGGCGGAAGAAATCGGCAGTGACGTGCCGTTCTTTCTTTATGGCGGCGCGGCCGTTTGTCGGGGGCGTGGCGAAATTGTCGAGAAGTTCCCCACCAGTGCGCCGGTACACTTTGTCGTGGTTAGGCCCCCGATCGGACTAGCAACCCGCGATGTTTACGAGTCATACACATCCCATTTGGAAGTCGATATTCCAGCAATAGGCCCGCCCAAAGCTCCAATCGGCGAGTTTTGTCTTGATTTTTTGAGTGGCCGGATCAGTGCCTGGGGGCAAATAATTCATAACTCGCTGCAGGCTGCGGCGAGCAGATTAACAACCTGGGTTGAACGTCTCCGATCGGCATTCGATCGGTTGGACTTTGCCGGCCATCAGTTGTCGGGCAGTGGTTCGGCCTATTTCGGCGTTTGTCGCCATGCTCAACAGGCACGGCGTTTAGCTACTATTCTTCGCACACGGCAACTGGGGATCGTCTACGCTACTCGCAGTTGTCAATAGGTCGCGCGTTAACGCAAGGAGTTCGACCGTGGAAATCACCGAGGTTCGCATCAAACTCATGGAAGAGCCCGGAGAGCGATTGAAAGCATTTTGTTCCATCACTTTTGACAACTGCTTCGTCATTCGCGATTTGAAAATCATCGATGGATCGAACGGCCCATTCGTGGCGATGCCAAGTCGCAAACTAACGGCTCATTGCCCAGGCTGTGGCATGAAGAACCATTTGCGGGCTCAATACTGCAATCAGTGCGGTAAACGACTCGGTGAATCGCGCATGCCCAAAGACATAGACGGCAGGGCGAAGTTGTATGCGGATATCGCCCACCCGATCAATTCCTATTGTCGGGAAATGATCCAGGAAGTGGTGGTGAACGAATACTTTGAGGAGATTGAGCGCGCGAAACAGCCGGGTTACGTTTCGCGTTATGATGATTTTGACTTTGAATATAGTGAGGCATCGCGAGGCAGGGCCGCGAGATTTGACCAGCCTCATGGCGCATCGGGCGAGATTGCCGGACCGCATGGTGCGAAGAGCGGAGGTGCGGCCGACAACGCTAAGAAACCACATTTCCGCCGCGACTCGGGAGAGGGCCGCGGCAGTCCGACGTCCATTCCGCCAACATCGGGCGATTCATTTGGGGCGGGGATTTTTCCGCAGTAAGCGGCGACGCAGAGACTTTAGAAGCAGCAGTTCCCCGCGAGTTTTAGGCAGCCTGCCATTTCATTGAGCTATGTCGGGGTAGCACCGTTGCCGGCGATTTCGTTTCCATCTTCAACTTCGATTTGTTCCGCCCGCGACCTCGTAATTCCTCGATTTGTTTTATCTATTTAGCGAAGTCGCCTGAAAGTGCCCCATTTATCAGGCCGATATATTTTGTGCGGACGGTACGGTGCGGCTATCTTTAGACCTGGGGCCGGAACCCCCAAGTTGAACGGTGTCGAGAATCTGGCAGGTTCGGGACATCGTCTTTCATTCACCGGCATTTTCCAGAGCGTGGATTTTGCGAATTCGTGGCTCGATTGGGTTACGCGTACGCGCTGCCATCGCCCTCCGCTCAAAGGGATTCATATCGAACACATCGAATCATCATAGACATAAAGGGCCTGATTCCTCATGCCGACGGAAACTCAGCGGCTTGATGACTTACTTGCCATACGACGTTATGTAACCGAAACCCTGTGCGAAAAGGACCAACTCGAAGTTAATTCATTTCCGCTCCATGAAAAGGTACTGGTGCGTAGTGGAACGCCCTGCGGCGTCCATTTTAGCTTATACGGACCCAGATCGTTGTATTTGGCCGCGATTTGGGAAACCGATCGCAACACAATTCTGTTTTACGGTTCTCGCGGCGAGCGATTCCGTAAGACTCAGTTGATAGCACCGCCGCGGATTGACGAATTGATTGACTCGCCACGATAGGATGCTAGCAACGGTTGGAAATTGCGCGATTACGAATGCCCTGAGAACCCACGGGTACAAAAGAATTTCATTCCTGCCGCAGCCGAACCTTTCGGCGGGGCTTGACCAGTTACAGGAAGTGGATACTATACATAGTTACACTGCCTGATATTCATACACGGAGGTTGGAAATGCTAGTTTTGTCCAGGAAGGAGACCCAGCGAATCCGGCTGGGAGATTCGATTGTCATCACGATTGTGAAGATCTCGGGGGATAAAGTGCGGGTCGGCATTGAAGCCCCGAGCAACGTGCTCGTGCTGCGAGATGAATTGGAGGCACACGATCCGGCCGGAGAGGCAAAAAGCCCGGTCCCGATCGTCGAGGGTATTTCGCTGCGGCGGTCGGCCTAGGCGTGCTGATGGTCGTTAAGCGGGACGGGGATACGGGAAAAAACAACGCCGTCGCAGCCAAGTGAGGGGGCTGCGACGGCGTTAATGCTTTATGGCCCGCACCCAGGCGGCGTGCCTCAAAACATCTAGTCGCGGGGGCGAATGGCACCCGTCAGACCGGTGTAATCGGCCCGGTCATCTTCGTGCCATAGGGGTTGGCCGCGGCGGACACGCTCGGCCAGAACCTCCAGCTTTTCGCGGGTACCGGCCGGGGCTTGGGTGGCCTTAAAAGCTTCGTCCGACTTCGGGGCGAAATCCTCATCATGACCGTACTTGAGAATGGCCTCGAAAACGTTCTTGAGGGTGGGATCAGGCATGATATATTTTCTCCTTAAAGGTTGTAGATCGTTTTCGCCGGGAGTCGTAACGCACCAGGCGAGTGGGCATCCAAACGCCACAAAAAGTGAGCTTCCGTCCTGCCGGCCAAGGAATAATCGGGTGGGATGCTTCTAGGTGGGAGCCGGCCTTAGCAGATTCTTACTGGCTTGATCCCACGATTATTGTCGATGCAAAACTAAAGTCAAGTTTTTTAACAAGGACAAAACCAATGTTTTTCGACGCCCGTGGGGGCAACCGGAAAACATTGCCGACTGCGCAAAAAAACGCACGTTGCAGCGCAGGAATCTACCCTCCATGGGGGCAGATCCCGAGCGGCCTCATGACAAGTAGTATGGCTCTCGGCGGCTCCAGGTTCGCGCGGACCTGTAAATTTTCTTGGATTAGTTTGGATTTAGGAACAAGCCGAGGCTGCCGTACCGGTTTTCGCCGATCGGCTGGGCTTCCAGCGAGGCTTTTTCGACATGGCCTGGATACAGCACAATTTGACGCTGCCCGCGAAATCTCGTGGATTCCACTTGATCACACATGATCTTCTGGAAGCCGTGCCTGAATTGGCGGCAATTGAGACCGGATTACTGCACGTGTTCATTCAGCACACATCGGCCTCGCTCACAGTCAACGAAAATGCCGATCCCGATGTGCCAGCCGACTTGGAGACGTCGTTCTCCGCAATCGCGCCGGAAGATTTCCCGTATCGGCACACGGTGGAAGGTCCAGACGATATGCCGGCCCATGTGAAGGCCGCGATGCTCGGCAGCAGCGTGACCATTCCCGTGTCTCACGGACGACTTTGCCTGGGCACCTGGCAGGGGGTTTATCTCTGCGAGCACCGCCGGCACGCTGGCCGACGGAATCTCGTTTTGACGCTGTCGGGCGAATCGGCGTGAAGAACACGCACTGTTAGGCCGTGCGATCAAAATAGCCGAAGCTGCCTTGGATTTGACTCCAAGTCATGGTGACCAAGCCATACTGAGTGCCCCACGGGTTAAACAGCGTCACGGTCTGGTTCGTTGCGTCATAGCCCACGACCGCATAGGCATGACCGCCAACTACCTGGTTCGAAGCTGGGTTCGACATCGAGGCGAAGCCAATCATCTTGCCTTGATTGTACGCCGCGACGAATGCCGTGAAGCTAGTGTTGCCAGCGGTGGAGGTGAACGGAGTCGTCGTTTGGCCGGTGATCTGGCCAAGAGCGGCGTAAATGTAACCACCCTCGATGGCCGCGTACGAATTCTGGCCATTGCCGGAGAGGTAACCGCGGAGCCAACCCATTTCGTTGATCTGCACGTAGGCTTTTTCAGCGAGCGACGTCCACAACTCGTTGCTGGCGTTGGTGGCCAGTTTGCCGATGCCGGCGTAGATCAGTCGGCCGCCGCTATCGGTCGGCAGGTAAGAGTCGACGGTAACATAGGCCGCCACGCCGTTGTTGAAGAATTTCACGGTGTACGTGCCGTCTCCATTCACGACGAACATGTTGGTGATGGTCGACGGGCTCTTGAGAGCAACTTCACCCAACGACGACATGAAATAGCAATCGCCGAGATAACCCTGGTTCACGTCGCCATAGGTTGCACCGTTGACGAATAGGCTGCCGGCGATTTGGCGATACGTGCCGCTGGCGGTGGGGCGATCCAAGCCCAAGAACCACTTGTTGATCAAGTTCTCCAATTGGGCCGTTGTCGAACCGGCAGCCAGATTGCCCAAGCTTTGGCCTTGATAGTGGGCGTTGGCCGTGTTGCCATTGACGATGTAACCCGAAAGGGCCTTCACGTAATCTAGGCCGGCAAACAGCGTGGAATTGCCGACGATCTTCTTGAGGTCGCTAAGCTCGGTGGCATCAACGGTGCCGCCATCCTCCACGTTCTTCAAGAGGGCGATGATATCGTTTCGATCGATGCGGCCGTCGGCGTACAGATTGTGGCCCAGGGTGCGAAGCGCGACATCGACGACATTCGTATCGAACCAGTTTGTCGGCGTCGGGTTCGGCGACGGATTGGGAGAGGGCGACGGCGTGTCCCAGCTTAACCGCTTGCCGTCGAGCGTGGCGACGCCGGCTGACGACACCGTGAGCGTGTGATTGACGCCATTCATCGTTACGTCTTTGCCGTTGGCAAGCCGCACGACATCGACGCCATCGCCAGACTTAATCGTGAAGTTCTCGGCCAGCGCTTGGTTACCGCCGTTGGCCAAGCTGTTGAGCGAAAGGCGGTCGGCGCCGCCCAGCAGTGATATGGAGATCGAACTGACTTGGCTGGCATTCCAGGATTTGTTCAAGCCGGCAATCGAAATCAAGCCGTTGCTTTGGCGGAAGTTGACCGTGTCGGCCGCGCTATTTCCCATGACCGTGAGCAACCCGCCGCTGAAGGCGGTGGTGATCGCCATCAATTCGCGCGATTCGAGGTTCTCATATTGGAGCTGACGCGGAGCGTGTTTCTTGCGCGAGTTCTTCAAGGGACCCCCAGCGGCGAATGCCGAGCGCGATACGGAAAAGGTTGCTGCCGTTGCGAACGCGGCAAGCAGTGGGAACGTGGCGAAAGTGCGGGAAAAGGCGTCGTCCGATCGCGGCTAGGAGCAACACGCGGTTGCGGTGCCGCGGAGCCGGCCGACACGGAGGGCACACAAATGGCCTTCCAACAGAAAACCTAGGTCCACATTGCCCCGGAGGCAAACCGGTTGGCGTGCTCATTGCGGCCAAAGATTGAATGGGCGAACTGAACAATCGGAACCAGCCGTGAAATCCCGGTGTTCGGAGAGTTAGGGAGACGCCAGGGGAACTGAGCGAAACGCGGGTGTTTCTTTTTCGCCATTTCCCTTGTTACAGAAAATAGGTAGGCCGATCGCCGGCGGACCGATTCTCCGGCGCGGCGGCATGGCGTGGGCTTGGTATGAAGCTCGGTGTGGGAGGGAATCTCCCGCCGCCGATGTCGCCGTCGAGTGCTGCACGAAGTCGGTCTCAGAGAGGCCTCCCACAGGCCGTTGGCCAGGCGGGCTTCATTAAAGCGTGCGGTCAAAGTAGGAGAAGCTGCCTTGGATTTCGCTCCAGGTCATGGTAACCAAACCGTATTGCGCACCCCAAGGATTGAATAGCGTGATGGTTTGATTGGCGGCATTGTAACCCACGACGGCATAGGCATGATTGCCCACGACAGCGGTGGAAGCCGGCGTCGACTTGGAAGCGAAGCCGATCATCTTGCCCTGGTTGTAAGCGTCCACAAACGCGGTGAAATTGGCGGAGTTTGCCGTGGATATGAAGCTGGTCGTAGCCTGGCCGGTGATTTGCCCGAGGGCCGCGTAGATATATCCGCCACCAACGGCGCCGTAGGAATTCTGGCCAGCGCCGGAAAGGTAGCCGCGGAGCCAACCCATTTCATTGATTTGAACGTAGGCTTTTTCGGCGAGCGAAACCCACAATTCGTTGCTGGCGTTGTTGTAGTATTTGCCAATGCCGGCGTAAATCAGCCCGCCGCCGCCGTCGGTTGGCAGGTACGAATCGACCGTGACGTAGTTGGCTTGGCCGTTATTGTAGAAGCGCACGGTGTACGTGCCGTCGCCGTTGACGACGAACATGTTCGTGATGGTCGATGGGCTCTTGAGTGCGATCTCGCCTAGCGAGGCCATGAGGTAGCAGTCGCCAAGGTATCCCTGATTCACATCGTCGTAGGTCGCACCATTGACGAACAACGTGCCGGCCACCTGGCAGTACGTGCCGCTGGCCACGGGGCGGTCCAAACCCAGGAACCACTTATTGATGAGGTTTTCCATTTGGGCCGAAGTCGAGCCAGCCCCGAGGTTCCCCAGCGTTTGAGTCTGATAGTGCGCATTGGCGGCGTTGCCATTGACGATGTAACCGGACAGCGATTTCACGTAATCCAGGCCAGCGAACAAGGTCGAATTGCCAACGATGGCCTTGAGGTCGTTGAGTTCCGTGGCGTCGACCACGCCGCCGTCCTCGGCATCCTTCAGAAGGGCAATGATATCATTGCGGTCGATCAGGTTGTCGGTGTACAGGTTGTGGCCAAGCGTGCGCAGGGCCGTATCGACGACGTTGGTATCGAACCAATTCGTGGGTGGCGTAGGATCGGGGGTTGGGGTCGGATCTGGAGTCGGTGTGGGGTCGGGAGTGGGAGTCGGATCGGGCGTTGGGGTCGGGTCGGGAGTCGGCGTGGGATCCGGGGTGGGAGTTGGATCGGGTGCTGGTGGATCCCAGTTTTGGATCGTGCCATCCAGCTTGACGACGCCGCCACTGGTAACGGTCACCACGTGACCTTTGCCGTTCATGGTGAGGGAATGGCCATTCGCCAGATTAACAAGTTCACTCCCTTTGCCCGAGCGCACGGTAATATTTTCGGCCAGCGCTTGATTACCGCCGTTGGACAGGCTGTCGAGCGACACTCGATCGTTGCCGTCCTTCGAGTCGATCACAATGGTGTTGACGAGAGAGGCGTTCCACGACTTGTTGAGTCCGACGACGGAAATCAGGCCGGCCGCTTGCCGCAAATTGATGGTGTCGGCCTTATTGCCACCGGAGATCGTAAGAACACCGTATTTCAGGCTGCCAGTGACAGCCATTAACTCACGCCGTTCCAGATTCTCGTATTGCAAATTACGTGGACGAACCTTCTTGCGCGAGTTTTTCATGAGGTCTCCCTACGGCGAATGCCGATTTCGCACCGATGAGGCAGGCCGCCCGAGGGCGGCAGCAATGGACTGGAGCGTCGTGATAAGTTGGCCGAAAAGGCACCGAGCATTACGCGAACCGGAACAATGGCTGGCCTGGAGCGCGGCAGTTCAGTGCGGGAGCCGCAGAGCGGCCTCCCAATCGAAAACCTAGGTCGATATCGCACGTAACGCAAACAAATTGGTCGCGAAAGAAGTAGGGTGGTTTCAGCTGACAGGCCGCATGACCGGAAAGTGCGCGAATATCGGCCTGTGTGGTCGCTCAAACGCCACGTGCCGCGGCGGCGATGTGTCGCACGGCGATGAAAATTGGCAACGTGCTGAGAGCGACGTCGGCGTATACAGCCGCCTGGAGCGAAGTCACTTTTTCACTTCCGACCGCGTGGAGTGTCGCCGCCATAAACAATCCGTAGAGCACGGCATACGTGGTGGCGTGTAGCATCAGTACGGCCGTGCACGCCGGCGAGCACCGGAAACGCTCAATCGTCGCGTCGGTTGCGCCCCAAGTAAGAATCGCCATGGCGGTAACGGCGGGGACTGCGGGAACCCACGTCGAAACAAGCAGCAGAATGAGTCCCACGGCAATCGAAATTTGGCCGCGAGAAAGGGGCTGGGGAAACGGCGGTGAAGAGAATGGTCGATGCACGTCACAGACGAGACAAACAGGAATGGAGACGCAACTGTCTCCATTTTGATTGACGATACCCGCGTGTCCACCTTTGGCACGAACCAAAATTCGGCTAAGATAGCTTTGGCATAGTGCTTCCTACGATTTGGCCAGACGCCAGTATGACTTTGCCTCATCGCACGAGCGAATCTCCGAGCCTTCATGGAGCCACCGACGTGCAGTTCAGCACGCGGTCGCTGCTCATCATCATGGCCGTGGTGGCGGTCGCGGCGACGGCGTTGGGGGCGTTCATTCGGAGCTTTCCCAAGGACGTGCGGCTTAACTTGGCCGTCTATTGGGGGTTCCTTGTTGCGATCATCATTGGCCTGATCATTTACCATGCCAGAAGACGCTATATCGCCGAACAGCAAGCAGGAAGAATATTGTTCACACTACGGCGCCATAGTTACTTCTTTCCACGCAGACCTGTCATTGGGACTCTTGTACTCGGAGTGATGTTGCTGGTGTATGCACCCGCGTGCTGGATTGTGGGTAGTTTCAGAGTCGCACGACACGGTCTGTTATCGGGACTAGACATTAACGACATATACGGACCCATCGCCACAGGAATTGGAGTCACGGTGTTCTGGTGGAAACGTTTGCGACTAGCCGAAAGAGGTTTGGTTGTGCGAAGCAAGTTTATTCCCTGGGAACGCGAAAACCGATGGTATTGGGATGCATGCAATAGAAATGTTGTCGTGATTTCGGGAGACAAGATCGAGTCCTTGGCAATTCGCATACCGCCGGAAGATCGGGCGGCGGTCGAATCGCTACTTCGGGAGAAGGTGCAAAGACAACAAGCGCCGTCAACGAAAACGCAGGCGTGACGAATTCGCGCTTCTTGCTGACGTATACGTGGAAGTAAGAATTCCACGTCTTCTACGGTGCGACGCTGTTTGAGCCAGGTTCTACCCCTCCGCGCGCTCCATATCCGAGGCATCAATGTCCTTAGCCGGCTTAGCGGGGGCGGCGGTGGTGCGGCGTTTGCCATCGACTTCGGTACCGGGAACGATCATCGGACTCGACGAGTTTTCCTCGATCAGCCGTTTGAGTTCGGCGGAGTCGATCACCTCTTGCTTGATGAGCTGCTGGCTGATGGCTTCCAGGGCAGTCCGGCGGGTTTCCAAAATGTGCCGGGTGCGCTGTAGGCCTTCATCGAGGATGCGTTTCACTTCCATATCGATTTCGCGGGCCGTCTGCTCGCTGTGGTGCTGCGACCGCGGCATCTCGAGGCCCGAGGCGAGGAACGGGTTGCGGTTCGAATCGCGGAAGTTGATGCGGCCCAGCCGGCTCATGCCGAAATCCATGACCATGCTGCGAGCGATTTCGGTGGCACGTTCCAAGTCGTTTTGGGCACCGCTCGAAATATCGTTGAATGTGATTTCCTCGGCCACCGTGCCGCCGAGCAGCACCTGGATGCGGCTTTCCAGCTCGCTCTGGGTCATGAGGAAACGGTCTTGCTCGGGCCGCTGCATCGTGTAACCCAAAGCGGCCAGGCCACGGGGAATGATCGAAACCTTATGGACCGGGTCGGTGTTCGGCAACGACGAGGCGACGAGGGCGTGACCGGCTTCGTGGTACGCGACGCGGAGCTTCTCATCCTCCTGCATGATGCGGCTTTTCTTTTCGAGGCCGGCGCTTGAGCGTTCGACGGCCTCATTAAAATCGGCCATGGAAACCAGCTTGCGACCCTTGCGGGCAGCGAGCAGGGCCGCTTCGTTCACCATGTTGGCCAGGTCGGCACCGACGAAGCCGCTCGTGATCGCGGCGAGTGCCTTTACATCAACATCCGTATCGACTTTGATGTTTTCCAGGTGAACCTCGATGATTTCCTCGCGGCCGGCGACATCGGGGCGATCGACCAGCACGTGGCGATCGAACCGGCCGGGGCGGAGCAGGGCGGCATCGAGCGTTTCGGGGCGATTCGTCGCCCCCATCACGATGACGCCACTGTTCGAGTTGAAGCCATCCATTTCCACCAGCAGCGCATTGAGCGTTTGTTCGCGTTCGTCATGGCCACCGATGTTGCCGCTACCACGCGTTTTGCCGAGGGCATCGAGTTCGTCGATAAAGATGATGCAGGGTGCCTTTTGTTCGGCCTGTTGGAACATGTCGCGCACGCGGGCCGCACCGACGCCCACGAACATTTCCACGAAGTCGGAACCACTGAGGCTGAAGAACGGTACGCCCGCTTCGCCTGCCACGGCTTTGGCGAGCAAGGTCTTGCCCGTGCCCGGCGGGCCGACAAGCAACACGCCCTTGGGAATGCGGCCGCCCAGCATTTGGTATTTTTCTGGCGTCTTTAAGAACTCGACGACTTCACGAAGTTCTTCGACGGCCTCATCGATGCCGGCCACATCCTCGAACGTGACTTCGATGTCTTCCTGAGCGAACAGCTTGCCACGGCTGCGGCCGAAGGCCATCGGCGAACCGGCACCGCCCATTCGCCGGATCATGAAGATGAACAGCATCACCAAGAGGCCGGTCATCAACAACAGCGGGATGTAGTTCAACAGCGGGCTGGGAAGCCCCATGTTATCGAACTTGATTCCGCGCTTCCGCAACATGTCGGCGAGTTGCTTTTCCTCGGGATCGCGATTCACCCGCAGCTCGATGTTCTTCTCTAAATCGCCGGCTGGAATCCACTCGTTTTCTGCCTTACCCTTGCCCGGCTTAAAGCGTTGGCGTGAGATCTTGGCCGTCACATAGTTGCCGCCGATCCGAACGTCCGATAGATCCGAAATCCGCACGCGCGGTGCCTGCGGATTGCTGGCGGAGTCGTTGACTTCGATGAACCCTGGGCCGGCGTGGCCTTGAGAGTCCATTCCGCTGGCTTCCACCAGGTCCAGTAAATCGCTCCACCCCAATGTTTGATCGTTGGTGCTGTTAAAGATGGTGACCATCAAGAGTAGCAGCACGCCCAAACCGAGCATGTACCACACGAGGTTTCCGCTCGCTTGGGGAGCAGACTTCTTGTCGGAGGGACGGTCGGCGGGAGGTTGCGGTTTTTGGTCTTTTTCCATGGAAAGGACAAAACGGTGAACTGGTGAGATGTTCTAGCTCGAAGTTTTCTAGCGAGTCGAAGGCGAATTCGCGGGACGAATCAATTAACCGTTACGAGATTGCGGACGTCTAGGTTCTATCCCGAGGTTTCGCAATGATCAACACACTGCAACAGCTGGTGGGCGGCCTCTTAATGTGGGTAATTATGCTGGCCAGTAAAGCCCCCTGTTGGTTGGCACCCGCAGGTTTCGCCTAACTCTATGGTAGGTGTAGATGGGTGAAAAAACAACGAATAGCAAGGTTCGCGAGAACGGCCCCGCGCGTCCAAGCTGCGCTTGCTGCAATCGGCCGAGGTTCATAGAATGGCCTGTCCACCGCATTTTACCGAAATCGCCTGCCGCATAGGCATCCGGTAAGTCGTTACGACCGCTAGGACCATTCTCGTTGGATTTGACGTATTAACATGCGCAATGGGTGCGCAGCAGCGTCCCGCTCGCGTTGTTTCGAGAATGTCGCATCCGTTGTCAATGAAGGGCGGCGGCCCATCCTCTCAAATTACTTGCCGGCCGATGCCTTCCGCCACGAAAAATGTCGCCGTGTTTGGATCGACGGGCAGTATTGGCAGGAACGCTCTGGAAGTAATCGCTGCTAGTCAAGGGCGGTTGAGCGTTGTCGCACTTTCCGCCCATTGCCGCTTGTCGGAACTCCTGGAGCAGGCTCAACTTCTCAAACCACGCTGGGTGATTGCGACCGATGCGGAACGAGCGCTGCGGTTCGACTGGGAAGATTTGCCCGCAGAGACGGAATTGCTCTTTGGCCCCGACGCCCTGGCCGAAGTGGCGACGGCGGTCGAGGTCGACGTGGTGCTGGCAGCGATCGTCGGTAGCGCCGGCCTGCGCAGTACGTGGGCGGCACTCGATGCCAAGAAAACGGTCGCCCTGGCGAATAAGGAAACACTGGTGATGGCGGGCGGTTTGGTAAAACATTTGGCCGCGACGCAAGGCGCATCGCTGCTACCCGTCGACAGTGAACACAGTGCGATTTTCCAGGTATTGGGAAATCGAGACTCGAGCGAAGTGCGGAGGGTCGTGCTCACGGCCAGTGGCGGGCCGTTTCGCAACCTCTCTGCCGATGAACTCAAGCAGGTCACGGTCCACGAAGCGTTGGCACACCCGACCTGGAATATGGGGCCGAAAATCACCATTGATTCGGCCACGATGATGAACAAGGCGCTGGAGATCATCGAATCGCGGTGGCTGTTCAATTTGACAACGGAACAAATCGGCGTGGTGATTCACCCTCAGTCGATTGTGCATTCCTTCGTGGAGTTCGTGGATGGCTCGGTAATCGCCCAAATGGGCCCGCCCGATATGAAGCTGCCGATTCAATACGCGCTGGAATATCCCCACCGGCAGCCAGGAATTGCCGCGCGGTTGGATTGGACGCGCCGCTGGCAGCTTGAGTTCGAACCGGCCGACGAGGCACGGTTTCCAGCCCTCACGCTTGGATTCGAATGCGCGCGGGCGGGAGGCACGTCCGGGGCGGTGCTCAACGCGGCGAATGAAGCAGCCGTGGCAGCGTTCTTGGCGGGCGATTTGCACTTCACCGAAATCGTGCCCGCCTGCCGCAGCGTGCTGGAATCGCACGATTTCAAAGCGGAACCCACATTGGAAGAGTTGGAAACCGTTGATCTGTGGGCCCGCGCGGAAGTCACGAGATGGGTTTGTGCATAGGTGTGACGAACGACTCAAGGAATGTCTCACGCAGAGTGGCAGAGGCCGCAGAGAGCATGCAGTAGTGCTAGCCAAACACATAACGTCGTGGCCGAACCGCAGAAACATAGTTACTTGCAGTGGTTTCGCAGATCGTAAGCGTACAATTGCAAATTAGTTATCAGCGAATGCTCCGCGTTCTCTGCGCCTCTGCGTGAGACAAAATGGAGCAAGAATTATAGGATTGCAATGTCATTTGTCTTAATTGCAGCACTGAGTTGGGACACGATCATTTGGCTCGTGCCGGTGATTTTGAAGGTCGGTATCGGCCTCGGGGCGGTGATCTTCGTCCACGAACTCGGCCATTTTCTTGTGGCCAAGGCGTGCGGCGTGAAGTGCGAAAAGTTCATGATCGGTTTCGACATCGGCGGCTACAAAGTCGGGCGGCAATATGGCGAAACGTACTACGGCATCGGCATCCTGCCGCTCGGCGGCTACGTGAAGATGTTGGGGCAGGATGATGACCCGGCCCACATCGCGGAGCAGATGCAGAAATCGCAGGTCGATGCCGCCAGCGCAAATGCGGTCGCCATCAAGGGCCCTAAGGGGGAAACGTATTACGTCGATCGACGCAGCTACCTGGCCAAGAATATTCCGCAGCGGATGGCGATCATTTCGGCCGGCGTCATCATGAACGTCATCTTTGCGTTCATCTTTGCCGTGATTGCCTATGGCATGGGCGTGCCGTATCTGCCGTCGATCGTCTCGGAAACGATTCAAGGCTCGCCGGCGTGGAAAGTGGGCATCGAGCCAGGGGATGAAATCGTCAAGGTCAACGACACGGTCGATCCCACGTTCGTGCAACTGAAAGGCGGCGTGACGTTGGGCGATCTGGAACATGGTCTCGCATGCGAAGTACGTCGCGCGGCCGACGGCAAGATCGTGCCCGTGAACCTGAAGCCGCAGCAAGACGGCGGTCGCTTGGCGACGATCGGCATCGGCGGCCCTCAATCGTTGAAGCTGTTCGAAGCCTTGCCGGTCGTTGATAACTCACCGGCCGCACAAGCCAAGCTCATTTCTCCAGCTCCCGACGCCGTCGGAAACGAAGACGCGCGGTTTCTTGGGGGCGATGAAATCACGCGCGTGGGAAATGTAGCGGTGAAGGACTTCCGCCAATTCAATGCCGAACTGGCGAAACAATCCTCCAAGTCGCTGCAAATCTTGGTGCGACGAGGTGAGAAAAAAGATGACAAGGCCGCAAACGAATCTGCAAAAGGTGTCGCGAAAGCGAACGAATTGACATTCGAAGTTCCCGCCCAACCGCTGCGAGGTTTCAACTTCAATATGTCGATGGGCCCGATTGCCGCGGTTCGCGATGATTCACCGGCAGCCAAGGCCGGGCTTCAGCCCGGCGACGTAATTATTGCTGTGGATGGCCGCAAGGCGGGCGAGGGCGCCAATCCCGCCGAGGTTTGGAACTCGCAAACATTGGCCGATTATTTGAGCCGGGTGGCTGGCGAGGGACGGGAAACCGAAATTGCGGTGGAACGCTCCATAGCCGGCGGAAAGCCCGAACTGATCACGGTGCGCATGAAACCAGAGCTTTCCACCACGGTCAATAGCGTCTTTCCCCCGAGGTCACCGGGCACGCCGATGGCGGCGAATGAAATCGGCATTGCGTATCGGCTCGGAAACGACATTGCCGCGGTGGCGTCGAGTTCGCCCGCGGCGGGCGAGCTGGCGGCGGGTGATCGAATCACGTCGGCCAAGCTCATTTTTCCCAAGGACGACAAGGGAAACGTGCCGGAGTCACAAGTCGTGAGGTTAATGTCGCCGCAGCCGACGGGGCTCGCAGCGCTCATCCGTCGCGTTTTTGGCGGGTCCAATGAATCGCATCCAGAACCCAACTGGCCAACTGTATTGGATGAAATTCAATTTGTGCCCGAGGGAACCGAAGTTGAACTATCGGTGGAACGCGGTGACGAACCGGAACGCAAAGTGGTCGTGAAACCGACCTTGTTGCAGGATGCCTTTGTGCAATCGCGTGGTTTCTTGTTTCAGCCCATTGAGCGCGTGCGGACAGCAAACACCTTCGGCCAACAGTTGCGTTACGGTTGGAATGAAACCGCGGAGGCGCTCACCATGGTGTTTCGGTTCCTCAAGAAGATCGGCACGCAAGTGCCGATTTCCGCGCTCGGCGGGCCGGTGACCATTGCCAAGGCGGCCGGTTATTCGGCAGCCGAAGGCGTGTCATCGCTGCTGATCTTCTTGACGATGCTGAGCGCCAACCTTGCGATCATCAATCTACTGCCGATTCCGTTGCTGGACGGCGGACACCTTGTATTCTTGGCCTACGAGGGTTTGCGGGGCCGCCCGGCCAACGAGAAATTCGTGGTGGCGCTGCATACAGCCGGGTTCGTCTTCATCGTCAGCCTGATGCTGTATGTGTTGGCGCTCGACCTCAACTTGATTCCGCGTGATTTGTAAACGAGCAAGCCATGAATACGATTCCTGCCCCAACTGTTGTTGTTGACCGAGACGGTCGCGAATACGACCACCTCCAGGACGCGCCGCTTTACTGGTTATTGCTGATGCCAGCGATTGGTGTGGCGATCGGTGCGGCAGCGACATCGAAGACCGGGGACGCAAAAGTGTTTTTGTTGCTGAGTGTGCTATTGGCGTCGCTCGCGTTTTGCTTTCGCTGGTTACGCATTTGTGATGAAGGCGATTACCTGAGCGTTCGCTTTGGACCAATACCATTATTTGGCAAACGCTTCCGCTACGCAGATATCCGCTTTGCGGAGCCGAGCAAGACGTCCTTTGTGGATAGCTGGGGTATTCACTGGGTGCCGGGCCGCGGCTGGACGTACAACCTGTGGGGCTTCGATTGCGTACTACTGACACTTACGAATGGCCGCACGGTTCGTGTGGGAACCGACGACCCCGAATGCTTGGCGAGTTTCCTGCAATCGAAAATTGGCTCTGCCAACGATTGAAGACTGCACTGTGAATGAACCTGTGGGAGACTGCGCTGTAAATGAACTTGTGGGAGGCGTCTCCCGACGCCGATGATGCTGTCTATTGCAGAACGTAATCGGCCTCGAAGAGGCCTCCCACAGCTCATTTGCTGCGCAGGCCTCAGTAATAAGGGCAGGAGCAAACACGGACTGATCGCTTGAGCGACCAGTCCGCGTGTAAGTTCGCTAGGAAGATCCGTATCGTCAGCTCGCCTGCGGACGTCCACCGCGACCGCCCACGACGCGCTTCTGCACGTCGGTTTCCAATACGCCGAACGCTTGCTCGTGCCGCTGCACGCTCATGTGCAGGGCCTGCAGCATTCGCTTGGCCGTGTAGTAATTGACGACAATTCGCTGCTTGACTTCGACCGGTTCGGTCGGCACGCCGAATGGTTGGGCGTTCAGGCCAAAGTCGAGGATCAATTCTTCGGGGGTGCCCGTCACGCGGCAAAAATTCGCATACAGCGAAATGGCGTTCTTGTCGGTCACTTCGACGCGATGTTGTTGCGGCTGTTGTTGTTCGCCATCGGTCTTTTCTTGGTCGGCCACGATGATATCCCTTCCTTTTTGAACGGATGTCAGAAAAGCTCTGCAAAGTGAGAACTGCAAATGGTAATGTACGCGCTTTTGCCGAGATAAACCACCCTCGTTGCTCTAAATATACGCTGCTCGCATTGGCACGCACGCCAGTACCAATATTCACTAAGCTTCCGGGGGCCAAATTCTAAGGATTACGCTTTCTGCGCCGGTTGCAGGGGTGGAATACGCAGCGGCCTTCTCCAAGTTAAGTCTGCGGAGTAGACCAGCCTGACGGGCGGTTTCGTGTTCCTCGGTCCACGAGGGTCCCTTGATCATGAGCAGTTGGTCGAACGCATCCCAGCGAGGTTGCAGCCAGGTGAGCACTTTAGCGAGGGGCGCCAATGCTCGCGCGACCAGCGTATTGAATGTGGTGATTTCCAAAACCTCTTCCACGCGGTTAGGAAACACGGGAATTCGCAGTCTCAGGTCGCAAGCCATCGACTCGACCGCCTTGGCTTTCTTCTGTGTTGAATCGCACAAGCTCACCGAAAGATCGGGTCGCAGAATGGCGAGCACCACGCCGGGGACGCCGCCGCCGGTGCCCACGTCGAGCACACGATCGCCGTGCTCGATCAATTTGCCCAATTCAAAACTATCGACAATATCGCGGCCAACGAATTTTTCGAGCGTCGTGTGGCGGGTAAGATTCATGCGCTCGTTCCACGACCAGAGCAGCCGGCGGTAGTGATCGAGCAATTCAACTTGCGAGGACGTGACGGCGATCTGCTGCGCCGCGAGCGCGGCCTCGAGTTCGGCAATCAGCGGCGGAAATTCGGTGTCGGCGTTGCTCACTGTTGACCCGCGGAGGTTAGCGACGATAATCCCACACATTGTAGCAGGCATGCTGGGCGTGCCGTAGTCACGCTCAATTTAATTCGTAAGTCGTAAGTTGGGCACCGCCCACCCGTCCCTGTAGAAGAAACTGCAAATACCGGCCAGCACTCTTGGTGGGCGGTGCCCACCCTACCCTTATGAATCAGTTCATCACACTGCCTTGCGATACGAACCAAACTCGCGGTATCGCTCAATATGCGATCGACATGGTGCAGGGCAGATACCCTGGCCCCAACGATCGCGTGCTCAATCGCACTGAGCAATTCCATTTGGATAGTATCGCCTGCGGTGTCAGTGCCCTCGCCGCCGGGGCCAACGCGCCGACGGTGTTAAGGCGAGAAGCCCTAGAGTATTGCATTCCCGAACGTAGGACGGACATTCCTGTCCGTCCTGCTGGAAACAAAGACGGACAAGATTATCCGTCCTACGGTGGCGTGCCGATGTTTGGCAGCACGGTTCGAGTCGCGCCGGAAAAGGCCGTGCTGGCCTGTTCTTCCGCGGTACGCGAATGGGACTCAAACGGCACGAATTTTGGTTACAATCCGGAACGCGGCGCCACGGCCGGCGAGTTTGGCCACAACGATTTCTACCCGGTGGCCGTGGCGGCAGCGCAATTGGCTGGACTCGACGGCCGACAGACTCTGGTCGCGATGACGGTGCTGGATGAAATCCGTGGCCGGCTGGCTGAAGTTTTTGCCCTTAAGAATCACAAGATCGACCACGTTGTCCACGGGGCCATCGCCTCGGCAGCCGTTTATGGAGCGGTGCTTGGTGCCAGCATCGAGCAGATTGAATCGGCGATTGGTTTGGTCGTTGCCCATTACATTCCGTTTCGTGCCATCCGGCATGGTCACCAGCTTTCGGATTCTAAGGGGGCCTCGGCGGCGATCAGCGCCGAGGTGGCCGTGCTCAGCATGCGGCGCGCGATGCGTGATTTCGTGGGACCGGCTGATATTTTGCGGAATCCGCAGGCGATCTTCTGTTTGTTTGAGCCGCCGGCGCCGGGGTCGGGGACGACCCGGCTCACGAGGCTCGCCAGCCCGTTTGATCTTGCCCTGGCGGTTGAGGGGGATGACTTTGCCGTCATGGGGATGCACTTCAAGCTGGGGCTTTACGAACATCAGTCGGCCGGGGCGATCCAGGGCATAATCGATCTAATCGCCAGGCAACCCGCGTTGCTCGATAACGTCGACGATCTGAAGGATATGCAGATTCTGATTTACGAGCCGGCGTTCAGCATCATCGGTGACCCGGCCAAGCGCGATCCTCATACGCGGCAGAGCGCCGACCATTCGATGCTCTACATCGTGGCGACGCTACTGCGCAAGGCCTACGAGGCGCGGCAAGCCGGCTGGGACGGCCAGGACGGCTGGCGGCGACTCATGCTCTCGCCGGCCGACTATGCGGAGGACGAGTCGGCCTTATTCCATCCGCTCACTCGAAAGCTCATGCAGCGGATCGACTTCCGCCACGGCGGGTCGGAATACGATCGCCGCTATCCCGATGGCATTCCCACGACCGTGGAATTATCACACGCAAAACTAGGCAAATTGACCAGCGGCTTGGTGATGTATCCGCAAGGGCATGCACGCGCCGACGCACGGCAACTGGCCGCGCTACTGGATCACAAGTTCCGCCGATTGACCGGCCCGGCGGTCGAAGATGCGGATGCGTTAGTACAGCAATTCACTGGTTTGGCGAAGAAACGGCCTGAAGATATTGCAGAACTTTATGACTTCCAGATTCGTGGGGTCTCGCCGTAAATCCACCCCGCGTAGCTCGCGTCGCTAGCCCTTTGGCGGCCGTTTTCGCGTGCCGCTGCCGTTGCTGCCCTTCTTGTGCGGGGCGTCATAATCCATCGAGACAATCAAGAGTGGTTCAACCACATGCCAAGATCCATCGTTATTGATTACGACGATACGTCGTGGATTAAGCGCAACGAACTCCCTACATGGAACTAATATGGATCGACCGTCAGCCAGCTTCAATGCGAACGGTTCAAAGGGCTTTTTCTCGAGCGCTTCTCGAATCCCGACGATATCCATGGATTCGCCCAATCGTTAATCAACTACTTCTCCCCCTTGGTCCAATCGCGGCGGCCACGGGAACTGGGGATGTTCATCGCTTTGCGGTATTTGGTGACGGTGCGGCGGGCGACCGTGATGCCCGCCTTACCGAGTTCTTCCACAATGGCATCATCGGAAAGCGGGTTGGTTTTGTCCTCGTTGTCGATGATCTCTTGTAGCTTGATGCGCACGCGGTCCCAAGCAACTTCCTCGCCATCGGCTGCGGTCGTGCCGCCCACAAAAAACCGCTTGAGCGGGAAAATTCCGCGCGGCGTTTGAATCCATTTGTCGTCGACCGCCCGGCTGACCGTGGTCACGTGCACGCCAACCTTATCGGCAATTTGCTGCATCTTGAGCGGTTCGATGTGATCCGGGCCGTCGTCGAGAAACTTCGTCTGATGATCGACAATCGCCTGTGCCACGCGCGTGAGCGTGCTGCGGCGTTGCTCGATCGACTCGATGAGCCACTGCGCGGAATTCACTTTGCGTTTGATGTACTCGCGTGTCGCGGCATCGGTGCCTTCGTCACGCAATAGCTTGCGATAGTGCGGGCTGATGTACAGCGACGGCAACTGCCCGTCCTCGAGGCGCACCTGGTACTGCCCCTCATCGTTCCGCTCGACGAAAACATCGGGCGTCACACTCGGCACAGTTGCCGAGCTAAAATCGGCCCCGGGCTTCGGCTTGAGTTTACGCAGCTCGTGCCACACTTCCTGGATCTTCTCGATCGATAGGCCAGTCTTCTTCGAGATTTGCGGCAGACGATTGTTTTCCAAGTCTTCCAGATGATTCTCGATCAACTTTCGTAGCTCATCGTAGTACGGCATGCCGGGCAGCAGTTGTAGCAGCAGGCACTCTTTCAAATTCCGCGCGCCAACGCCCGGCGGATCAAGCCGCTGCACAACCCGCAGGGCTTTCTCAGCAACTTCCAATTGCTTGGCCCGATGTGACTGCTGATCGCCGTTAAGCTCGGGCGGCAATGGTGGCAGCAACTCTTCCAGCGGCGTCTTCAAATAGCCGTTGGAATCCAGGCTGTAGATGATCCGGTCAGCCATCCGCCGCACGGCCTCATCCAATTCGAACCAACTGAGTTGGTGATGTAAGTAATCGACCAGCGACTCGGGCCGGGCCAACATGTTGGCCATGGCGTCGTGACGTCGGTCTCCCTCGGCCTCAATGCGATTGAGCGACGGCCGGCTACGTTCTTCGTAATCGTCTGGCAGATTTTCTGCCATGTTGATGAGCCGCTCGAAATCGTCCTCGTTGTTGCGGTCATCTTTGACAACCAGCTCGCGCTCGGTGTCGGACATGCTGCTATTAGCTTCCGCATCAACCTCCACGACTTCTGGTTCGTTTTCGTCGATCTCGACCTGATCGAGGACGGGGTTGTCCTCCATCTCCTGCTCGATGCGCTCCTGAAGCGCCATGAGCGGCAGCTGCAAAATTTCCATCGACTGGATCATGCGCGGTGCAAGCACCTGCTTCTGAGCCAGCTGCATCTGTTGGCCAAGAGATAATCGCATCAATGCTGCTCAAAAAGGCAATTCGTACGCGGTTCTGAAACGGTCAAAACCGATTTTTCCAGAGCGTCCCCAACGACTTTTAGCATACCGCTCGTCGTCGAACGAGGTCAAACCGCCCCGCTTCAATTGTAGCCCAACCGCCGTGAAAAGTAGTGCTAAAATGGTGCGAATTCACACGAATTGCGCTTGACTGGATGAAGCGTGAGGGGGAATCCGTCGCCACGGTGCGTGCCGACGCTGGCACCGCTGGATCAAATGAATCCTGTATGGTTTTACGGGAACCAAAGAACGAGCGGCTGAATTATGCACTCGGCGCGCCGCCGGGATTGGGGCCGCCGCCAAGTTGCATGAGCGCCTCGGAGATGCCCGGAATCGGGAGATCACCGGCTATGGACTGCATCGCTTCCGCGTGCAGTTGCTTTGCTTTCACCTGCGCGGCGTTGATTGCAGCCGGCAGCAAGTCTTCGATCATTTCGCGTTCGTTTTTTTCGATGAGCGAGGCGTCAATCCGTACGGCCAGCGCTTCGCCCAACCCGTTGACATCGACCTCCACCAACCCGCCGCCCGCGGCCCCTGTTGCCCGCTTGGTCTTGAGTTGTTGCTGCATCACCTGCATGCGGCCGCTCATCTCCTGCGCCTGCTTCATGAGCGAACCAATGTTGGCGAGATTTCCTAAGCCTTTGAACACGCTCTAATCCTCGTTGGTTTTGACGACCCGCGAAAAATGTCGGCAATTCGCTGCCAGACACGGAGACACGGAGAAGGGGAGACAAGGAGAACCATTCACAAACAGATCTCCCAGTCTCCTTGTCTCCCCCTCTCCCTGTCTAATTCAAGTTCCGCGTCAATCTTGGGCTTGTTAACTCGTTAATTAGATTCACTGCCGGGAGGCTGATACTTGAATTGTCCCGGCTCGATGTCAAACACCTCCATCGCGCGGCGCACGAATGGTTGTTCCGCGATTTCGGCCAGCTGTTCGCGCCGCGACTTGCGCGGCGGCGGCACATCGACAGTCGCAGCGCCCGAGGCCACGGCCCGTTGGAACATGGCGAGCACGGATTCGGCCGGAGAAGTTTTCTCAACGTCACTTCCTGTAAGCTCCGCGAGTTGCTCGTTGGGATCGCCGACCGTTTCGCGCATTTGCAGCGGTTCATTGTGATTTGGCTCCGTCGCCGCTGCTAATTGAGCTACGAGGGGCGCAGTTGGCATCACATCGACTGCGCGTGGAGGCGCCGGCGGAACTTCGGCCGGCGGCGCGGCCAGGGCCGATGCCACGGCACTGGCCAAGCCATTGGCTAGCGTGGGAGCGGCGGCCGGTTCAACGTTTTTTTTTGACGTGTCGGGTGCTCGCGGGGCATTCACCGGCGCGCTGGGAGCTCGCTGATGTTCGATCCCAGCCCCCCGTTGCGTGCTGTCCGTGGTTCCCCGCAATTCGGCAACCAGCGTCGCCAAGTCGTCGAACTCGCCAAGCTGGCAAATACGAACGATGGCCATTTCGACAAGCGTGCGGCCATGCATGCTCACCCGCATCCGGGCCAACGTGTGGTCGAGAATCTGCCCAATGGCCAGCACGGCGGCAATCCCCAACTGCCGGCCGATTTCTTCGATTTCCGCCGCCTGCGAGGGCAGCGCGTACAGCAGTTGATCGGGCTTGCAGCCGACCGTGATCGCCATCACATCCCGAAAATAGCCGACGAGTTGATCCAGCAATAATCCAACTTCGACGCCGCTTTGTACCGTCGAATCGAGTTCGGCGAGTGCTGCCGGTGCATCGCGATTCGCCAGGTAGTGAACTAGCCCGCTGAGTCGTTCGGCCGGAGCGATTCCCAACAGATTGTTGACGTCGGCCGCTGTGATTCGCCCGCCACCGATCGCCAGGAGCTGTTCGAGTAGCGATTGGCTATCGCGCATCGAGCCGGCCGCCCGGCTGGCAAGGATTTGCAGTGCTTCAGGCTCGACCGCGACGCCTTCGGTAGCCGCAATCTGCGCGAGACGTGCTTGGATCAACGCCGCGCTGATGCCGGCAAAATCGAACCGCTGACAACGCGAGAGAATGGTGATCGGAATCTTCTGCGGCTCGGTCGTCGCAAAGATGAATTTAACATGCTCGGGCGGCTCTTCGAGCGTTTTCAGAAGCGCGTTGAATGCCTCCTTCGTGAGCATGTGCACTTCGTCGATGATGTAGATTTTGTAGCGCACGCGGCTCGGCCGAACGGCCACGTTTTGGCGCAGCTGGCGAATCTCATCGATGCCGCGGTTGCTAGCGCCGTCGATTTCCAGCACATCCACGTCGTCGCCGGTCGCCACGCGGCGGCACACGTCGCACTCGTTGCACGGCGTCGGTGTGGGCCCGTGCACGCAGTTAAGAGCCTTTGCCAAAATACGTGCTGCCGACGTCTTGCCGACGCCGCGTGCCCCCGTGAAAAGATAGGCGTGGCCGACGCGATCACTCGAAATCGCCTGCTGCAGCGCCTTGGCGACGTGCTCTTGGCCGATGAGTTCATCGAATCCTTGGGGGCGATAACGTCGCGCAATGACCGTATACCGCCCGGGCTCGCCGGCATTATTTGTCTCAGGCGACGATTGCGCTTCGCTCATGGTGGACCCGAAACTACGCTGCAAATACAAAATGCAAAATGAACAATGCAAAATGCAAAACAAGTTGACTTTGCATTTTGCATGGTTCATTTTGCATTGGTAATTTTATTTCCTGCGGCCGCCGGTGAGAGGCCCCCACACAAAGAGACGCGGGCTTATGGCTGCTGTGTTTCCACCCTGACCAGGTTCGCGAGGCCCCCTTTGCAGAGGCCCCTCACCGGCGGTCGCGCAAGCGGCGAACGATTGCTAAGTTTTACGCCACCCGCCTGCGAACGTCAAAGGTATGAGAAATCCCCGGGATTGAAGCTCGCAGCGCAAGCAAGAGCACGTCGCGGCGGCACGTGCACCAATCACGAACAGGTTTGGATGGCTTCCTCATCGTACCATGAGCTTCGTCGCCGCTTCGCGGCTAAGCGACTTCTCGCCGTCGCTCAGTCGGACAACGACGCGATCGGCCGGCAGGTCAATTGCAATGAGCGACCCTTGAACACCAATCGCCAACCCTACTTGCGACAGGTATCGCAGGAATTCTGGGGCTTGGTCGATCACCCGAGCCACGTAAAATCGGTCGCCAGCAACGCACGAAGCGAGCGGGCGATCGTGGGCAGTAGCCACGGTCCCGTCGGCCTTGGGGATCGGGTCGCCATGTGGATCCGTCGTGGGATGCCCTAAGTAAACATCAATTCGATCGACCAAGGCATCGCTGACGGCATGCTCCATGTGCTCGGCTTCTTCGTGGACTTCGTCCCAGCTTAGGTTGAGCGTCTGGCTCAAGAACTGCTCAATCAAGCGATGCCGCCGCAACACTCGCAGTGCCAGCGCCCGGCCAGAGGGTGTCAGTCGAACACCTTCGTACGGCGTATAGGTCGCCAGGTTGCTTTCATCCAGCGTTTTGAGCATGCTCGTGACCGTACCGGGAAGGACACCCAGAGCGGCCGCAATTTGGCCCGTCGCCACGGCGCCGTCCTCGGCATCGTGGGCCAGTTGGTAGATGGCCTTCACATAATTTTCGACCGTCAAACTGGGCATGGGGCTGGATGCTGGATGCTGGATGCTGGATGCTGGATGCTGGGGGTTGCACTCAGAAGGTGCCCAATTGCCAGTATCCGGGATTCATAGTGAGAATTCCACCACCCCACCAAAGTCACCGGTGGAAATCCGGGGTTAAGTTCGCTGCAACAGTTGACTTCCGTCGAAGGCATGCAAACGTGCTCACCCCTAGATTTTGATTTTCGCCAAATCCTCGCCTGTCCATGTCACAACCGCCGACCCACGACTGGCGTTCGCTGTACCCGTTCGAATCGCACTGGTTCGAGCGGCGTGACGGTCGGATGCACTTCGTTGACGAAGGGCCGCAAAAGTCATCGCAGAATGAACCGCCGCCAGCTCTGCTGTTCGTGCACGGCAATCCCACGTGGTCGTTTCATTGGCGAAGGCTGATTTCTACGTTAAGCAATCGTTACCGGTGCATCGCGCCGGATCACTTGGGTTGCGGCCTGAGCGATAAACCACGGCGACTTGTGCCGCTCGGCGAACATATCGAAAACCTCGTCGCATTGGTGCGCACGCTGAATCTTGAACGCATTACGCTGGTGGCACAGGATTGGGGCGGAGCGATCGGTCTTGGCGCCATGCGGCGCATGCCCGAGCGGCTGCAGCGGATAGTCTTGTTCAACACCGGGGCGTTTCCGCCCGTTTATATTCCTTGGCGAATCCGGGTGTGTCGCCTGCCGGTGATTGGTCGTCTGGCGGTGCAGGGAGCGAATTTGTTCAGCCTGGCTGCCTTGCGCATGACACTGACCCGTACAAAGCGTCTTGCGCCGGCGGTGGCAGCGGGCTACTTGGCGCCATACGACTCCTGGGCCAACCGCATGGCCGTGTATGGCTTCGTGCGTGATATTCCCCCACCAGGCCGCGTTTCTCGGAGACGCGAATGCGAGTCTCGGAGAGACTCGCCCACAAGCAACGACACGGCCACCGAACTTGCCGAAATTGAGGCTGCCCTGCCCTCCCTCGCCAATCGCCCCGCGTGCCTGATCTGGGGCATGCGCGATTGGTGCTTCCGCCCCGACTGCCTGGATCGATTTCTGGCGGCCTGGCCGCAGGCAGAAGCTCATCGCCTGGCCGATGTCGGTCACTGGGTCGTCGAAGATGCACCGGGCGAATCGCTCGCGATCGTCGAACGATTCCTCGCCAGCCAACATAACTCATCAGCGGCCGCCGCAACCTAATTCCTTCGGATTCGCATCATTCATTCATGTATAGAGATTAAACCGTCTCTGGTCGTTTAACCCGGAGCCAACGGCGTCGGAACAGGATGGTTCGCCTCGCCGCTGGCTCGGCGTTAAGCGAACTTTAAGTTATTCGTTGCGAGGCGGACGCTTAGATGCTTGGCAGAATAGAAAATCCGCTCAATGCTCCGTTCCCCATTTCCCAAGCCGCCACGCTGGCGTGCCTGTGGGAAGTAACCGCGCCGAAGCCGGGGAACGTTCATCGTGGCGCCGATTTTGAGGATGTCACGTATCTCGACTTCGTGCAAAGCGCGATTGTCATCGGGCCGATCCTCGCCCAATCGCGAGAACTTGGCGTCGGCCGCACCGTGCTCGAAGCAGTCCGAGCTACACAAGTGGCGGTTCGCACGAACACCAATCTTGGCACGGTCCTATTGCTGGCCCCTCTGGCGGCAGTGCCAGAGGGAATGCGACTTGCCGACGGCATCCGGGGTGTCTTAGAGAGGCTAACTGTGGAAGACACTCGTTACGTGTACGAAGCCATTCGCATTTCGGCGGCCAGCGGCTTAGGACACACGGAAACCGCCGACGTGTTTGAAGAGCCGCCGAACATCACCCTCGTGGAAGCAATGCGGCTCGCGGCCCATCGCGACTTGGTGGCCCGCCAATACGCGAATCACTTTGCCGACGTTTTCGACCGGCTCGCGGCTCGGATCGAGGCCGGTGTCGGCAAAGGTTGGCCGCTCACCACGGCCATCGTCCACGCTCAGATAGAGCAACTTGCGGCCGAGGTGGATAGCCTCATTTTACGAAAGTGTGGTCCGCAACTTGCCGAAAGCGTTCGCGCTCGTGCCGCCGTCGTAATCGCCGCCGGCAAACCGGGCGAAGAGGATTACGCGCGTGCTGTCGAGGACCTCGACTTCTGGCTCCGCGCCGACGGCCACCGCCGCAACCCAGGCACGACCGCCGACCTCATCGCTGCGGCCCTGTTTGTGCTCCTGCGCGAAGGGCGGTTAGACTGGATGGACCTTCGAGTGCGCAGTTAAAAGGGCAAAGCATGACCGACACCTATCATGTTCGCGTGGCCAAGGCCGAGCACGTTTTCAGTGCCGGCCATTTCATCACGTTTGGCGGCCATTGCGAACGGCTCCATGGGCACAACTACCACGTCGCGGCCGAAGTCAGCGGCACGCTCGATGAAAACCATTTGGTGATCGATTTTCTGCTGGTGCGTGCCAAGTTGCTGGAAATCGTCAAATGGCTCGACCATTACATGCTCTTGCCCACCGGCCACCCGCAAATTCACGTTGAGGAAAAAGGCCGCGAGGTAACGGTGACGTATACCGACCGCCGCTGGATTTTCCCCAGCGGCGATTGCCGCATCCTGCCGATTCCCAACACCACGGCCGAATTGCTGGCCGCTTTTATCGGCGGGAAATTGCTTGCCGAATTGGGCCACGCCGCCGTTGGCCTGACCCACGTCCGTCTTGAAGTCGATGAGTGCGACGGCCAGGTCGGCATCTGGGAAAGAAAACTGCGCTGAGCGGCCGCGACGGCCGGAACAGCCATCGGCAATCTCGGGGCAACCGGCAATTTCTACTCAAGCTGCCCAGGCTGCGGCGTCGATAACCAGACCGGGTCCGCTGCGCGCATCGCATTGCCGGTGAACCCATGTCTTTTCGGATTGCTAGCACTCGACACCTCGCTACTCGCCATGTCGGATATCCGTAGTGCCGCCATTTTGTTGATGTCGCTGCCCGAGGACTCGGCCAGTGATCTCATGTCCAAGCTCGACCCCAAAGAAGTCGAGCAAGTATCCATTGAAATCGCGCGCACGAGAACGATTTCTGGCGACGAGCAGGAACAGGTCATGCGCGAATTCAGCGAAGCCAGTCCCTCGCTGAGCGGCCGGGGCGGCGGACTAGAGTTAGCGAAAGCACTCATTCAAAAAGCGTTGGGCGCGAATGCCGCCCCAGTGTTAGCCAGTATTCGTCAATCGATCGAATCCGTGCCGTTTGGGTTCCTGCGGCATGTCGATACGCAGAACTTGCTGACCTACATCATCGATGAGCACCCGCAAACGATTGCCCTGATTATGTCGCACCTGCCGGCGAATCTGGGGGCCGAGATCTTGGCGGGACTACCCGAGACAAAGCGTTTTTCCGTGGTGCGGCGTGTGGCCACCATGGGCCGTACGAATCCCGATATCATTCGTGAGGTCGAACGCGGGTTGGAACGGCGGATGTCGAGCGTCATGAGCCAGAGCTTCGAAAACGCCGGCGGCGTGGGCGCGGTCGCCGAGATGTTGAACGTTTCCGACCGGGCCACGGAGCGCACGATTCTCGAAACGCTTGGCGAAGAAGACCCCGAACTTGTCGAAGAGATTCGACGACTGATGTTCGTTTTCGAAGACGTTTCGCGGTTCACCGACAAAGATATTCAGACCGTCCTCAAGAACGTCGAAACTAGCTCCTGGGCCATGGCTCTCAAAGGCGCGAGCGAAGGACTCAAGGAGAAGATTCTCAAGAACATGTCCGAACGTGCGGCGGAAACATTGCGCGAGGAAATGGAATTCCTCGGCCCTGCCAAGCGCTCGGCCGTCGAGGCCAAACAACAAGAGATCGTGGATACGATTCGTAAACTGGGCGACAGCGGCGAACTCGATCTCAACGCCATGAATGAGAACGAAGAACTGGTGCAGTAGCGGCGTGGTGATAAGCACGTCTTAGCGTCGGCCGCGAGGCCGAATCTACCGCCAATAAACTCGGACTTGCGGCCGACGCTAAAGGGCCCCTCCCGTCTTCAACGCCGCCCTGCTAGCATGGACGACCACACGGTGGAGTCGTGTCCATGTCTCTTTCGCCCATGATGCAGCAGTACCACGAGGCCAAACGGGCCGCGGGCGATGCACTGCTTTTGTTTCGCATGGGCGACTTCTACGAACTCTTCTTCGACGATGCGAAGGCGGCCGCCCGCACGCTCGGTCTCGCGCTCACCAGCCGCGACAAAGGCGACGACCCCGTGCCGATGGCCGGCTTTCCCTATCACCAACTCGACTCGTACTTGGCAAAGCTGATTGCGGCCGGGCATCGGGCAGCAATATGCGAGCAAGTCGAAGACCCCAAACAAGCCAAAGGGTTGGTGCGGCGTGAAGTCACGCGCATCGTCACGCCGGGGACACTCACGGATGACGCACTGCTCGATCCCCAGGCGAGCAACTTTCTCGCTGCCTTGGTGATTTCAACATCCAGTCCTAAGCCGCCCGTCCCGCTCGCGGGCCTGGCGTGGGTCGATGTTTCCACGGGGCGTTTTTGTGCCGCCGCGTTTCCGCTCGAGCAAATTGCCGACCAACTCGCACGCATTCAACCGGCCGAGCTATTGATCAGCGATGACGCCGCCACGCCGCCACGCGATTGGTCCACGGGCGAAGCGATCACCCGCCGCCCGGCCTGGACGTTCGGCCGTACGACGGCCGTCGAAACGCTCACCAAGCACTTCGGCACGCACTCGCTGGCCGGTTTCGGGTTCGGCGACGCCGAGGAACCGGCCACGATCGTCGCGCTGCGGGCGGCTGGGGCCGTGCTCAACTACCTGGAGGAAACGCAAAAGGCATCGCTCGGGCACATCGATCGGCTCATGCCGTTTTCCTGCGACGAGCGCCTATCCATCGACCCGGCCACGCGCCGCAGCTTGGAGATCGTCGCCACAATTCGCGATGGTCGCCGCGATGGTTCGCTCCTCGGCACACTCGACCGCACGGTGACATGCCTCGGCGCCCGGCTGCTTGCCGATTGGCTCGCGGCCCCGCTCACGAATGTTGCTGAAATCAACGCGCGGCTCGACGCCGTGGCCGAACTCGTCGTAGACGCTGGCACCACGAATCAACTCCGTGAATCGCTCAAACAGATCTATGACATCCAGCGGCTCTTGGCCCGCGTGACGACCGGCCGGGCATCGCCGCGAGATTTGGCCTACGTCGGGCGAACGCTCGCGTGCCTGCCGAGAATCAAGGCGAAACTCACCGGCCGCGCGGCTGCCCTGCTCTGCGACTTGGAATCGCGGATCGATTTGTGTGCCGATGTGCGGGGGCCGTTAGAGCAGGCTCTCATCGAGGATTGCCCGCTCACTGCCCGCGATGGCGGGTTCATTCGGGCCGGTTATCGCGGCGATGTTGATGAGCTGCGCGAACTGATGGCGGGTGGCAAACAGTGGATGGCCCAATATCAGGCGGCCGAGTGCGAACGCACCGGCATCGCGACCATGAAAGTTGGGTTCAACAGCGTTTTTGGCTACTACCTGGAAATTACCCATACGCATCGCGAGAAGATTCCGGCCAATTACATCCGCAAGCAAACACTCAAGAACGCGGAACGATACATCACGCCGGAACTAAAGGAATACGAAGAAAAGGTGCTGGCCGCCGAGGACAAGCTCAAGCAACTCGAACAAAACATCTTCTTGCAACTTCGCGACATGGTGGCTGCGGCCGCCGCACGTTTGCAGGCGACCGCGAATGCACTCGCGGAGATCGATGTGCTTGCCGCCCTCGCCGAACTTGCACGCTCACGCAACTACGTGCGGCCGACGGTAGTTGCGGAGTCGGTTCTGGAAATCGAAGCCGGCCGCCACCCGGTGCTCGACATGACCGAACCGGAAGGCACGTTCGTGCCGAATGATGTGCGGTGTTTGGCAGGGAGCAAGGAGCGTGGAGCAGGGAGCAGGACGGGGGAAGACGAGAATGCCGATTCGGATCCACGCCCCCGGCCCCCAGCCGCCGGCTCCGTGCTGCTGATTACCGGTCCCAACATGGCCGGCAAGAGCACGTACATCCGGCAGGCCGCGCTACTCACGCTCATGGCTCAGATGGGCAGCTTCGTGCCGGCCCGTCGCGCGGTGGTCGGTGTGGCCGATCGCATCTTCGCGCGGGTTGGCGCAAGCGATGAGCTTGCGCGCGGCCAAAGTACGTTCATGGTCGAAATGACCGAGACGGCCCGCATCCTCAACACGGCCACGTCGCGCAGCCTTGTGATTCTCGACGAGATCGGCCGCGGCACGAGCACGTATGACGGCCTGTCGCTTGCTTGGAGCATTGTCGAGCACATCCACAACGCGATCGGTTGCCGCACGCTCTTCGCCACGCACTACCACGAGCTCACCGATCTCGCCGACCAGCTCGACGGCGTTCGCAACTTCAACGTGGCCGTGAAAGAGTGGGACGACCAGGTCGTGTTCTTGCACCAAATCGTGCCGGGGGCGGCGGACAAGAGCTACGGCATTCATGTCGCCCAGTTGGCCGGCGTGCCGCGGTCGGTCAACCAGCGCGCTCGCGAAGTGCTGGCACATTTGGAAGCCCAACATGACGCCGCCGAAGGCAATAGTGCTAAGAAATCGGCCCGGCCGCCGCGGCCTTCGAGTAACGGTCACGGCACCCGCCTTGCGGGCAATTGGCAGCTAACCCTTTTCGGGTTTGAAGAGCACCCAGTGTTAGAGGAAATCCGCGTTTCCGATTTGGAAAGTCTCAGCCCAGAAGAGGCTCTGGAACTCGTCCGTTCCTGGCAGGATCGCCTCACTTCGGGCCTCGCACCGGCGAAATGCACGCCTTGACGCCCCACCAAGCGTAGGACTACATTGGCTGATTCAAAATCGCCGTAAATTCTCCAGGTTCTGTAATGCGGAGAATTTCGCCGCTCCGGCGGCTTCGACGAGGGACGGCCCCCTGCCGCCCGTTTTTGGAACGCGTAGGACGGACATTCCTGTCTGTCATTAGTGCCTGTCAAATCACGACGGACAGGAATGTCCGTCCTACTGTAGTCGATCAAACCACGACGGAACGGAGTGTCCGTCTTACTTCATTTCACTTGCTTGGATGGTATTCAAATGGCAACCGCAGGTCTGGCTCGCAAGCCCAAGTCATCTTCCGATTCGAGTAGTTCTTCCAATGGTCATCCGCCGAAGATGATTTACTATTTCGGCCGCACCAAGACCGAGGGCAATGGCAAACAAAAACAGCTACTCGGCGGCAAGGGCGCCAACCTCGCCGAAATGACGAGCATTGGCCTCCCCGTGCCCCCGGGCTTCACGATCACGACCGAAGTTTGCGACCTGTACTACAAGAGCGGCCGCAAGTTGCCGGCCGGCCTGATGGAGGAAGTCGCCCGCAACGTCGCCATGCTCGAAAAGGAACTGGGCAAGAAATTTGGGGATACCAACGATCCCTTGCTCGTTTCGGTACGCAGCGGCGCCGCCGTTTCGATGCCCGGCATGATGAACACGATTCTGAACCTCGGCCTCAACGACGAGGCCGTGGTGGGTCTCGCCAACGCCACGGACAACCAGCGTTTTGCCTACGATGCCTATCGCCGCGTGATCAACATGTACGGCGACGTGGTGTGCGGCGTCGACCACGAACACTTCGAACACGCCTTCGACAAGATCAAGGCGAAGTACAAAGTCAAGAACGATACCGACGTGCCCGTCGAAGGCATGATCCAACTGTGCGATGAGTACAAGAAGGTCTTCCAAAAGCACTTCGGTAAGCCCTTCCCGCAAGACCCGCTCAAGCAACTCGAATTGGCGATCGAAGCGGTCTTCAGAAGCTGGATGATCGATAAGGCGGTATCGTATCGCCGCATCGAAGGCATCACCGGCCTATTGGGCACGGCCGTTAATTGCCAGTCGATGGTCTTCGGCAACATGGGCGATGACTCGGGCACCGGCGTGGCGTTCACGCGCGACCCGGCCACCGGCGAGAACAAGTTCTACGGCGAGTTCCTCGTCAATGCCCAAGGCGAAGACGTGGTGGCCGGCATTCGCACGCCGCTCCATGTCGACGAAATGCCGAAGTGGAACAAGCAGGTCTACAAGCAACTGCTTGAGATCAAGGACACGCTCGAAAATCACTATCACGATGTGCAGGACATCGAGTTCACAATCCAGCGTGGTACACTCTTCATGCTGCAAACTCGCAACGGCAAGCGGACCGGTGCGGCGGCCGTGAAGATCGCCTGCGACATGGTGAAAGAGAAGCTGATCGACGAGAAGACGGCCGTCCTGCGGATTCCGGCCGGCGACCTCACGCAGCTCTTGCTGCCCAGCTTCACGCCGGCTGCCAAGCAGCAGGCCAAGAAGGAAGGCGCGGTCTTGACGCTGGGTCTGCCTGCATCGCCGGGTGCGGCGGTCGGTAAGCTGGCCTTCACCGCGGCGGAAGCGGTCGATCGCACGCTCGCTGGCGAAAAGGTGCTGCTCGTCCGCAAGGAAACCAACCCGGAAGATATCGAAGGCATGCACTCCGCCGTCGGTATTCTCACGAGCACGGGCGGCATGACAAGCCACGCGGCCGTCGTTGCCCGCGGTTGGGGTCGTTGCTGCGTGGCCGGTGCCGGCGCGATCACGATCGACGAGAAGGGCCGCAAGATCAAGGTCGGTAACAAAATCTTTACCCACAAGGATACGCTCTCGATCGACGGTTCGACGGGTGAAGTGATGTCTGGCTCAATCGCCACGCAAGTCCCCAAGCTCTCCGGCGATTTCGCCACCGTCATGGACTGGGCCGATAAGTACCGCACGCTCAAGGTTCGCACGAACGCCGATACGCCGGAAGACGCCAAGCGGGCTCGCGAGTTTGGTGCCCAAGGCATCGGCCTGTGCCGCACCGAGCACATGTTCTTCGAAGGCGATCGCATCAAGGCGATGCGGGCGATGATTCTCGCGCGCACCGAAAAGGAACGCCGCGAAGCGCTGAAGGAGCTCTTGCCGCACCAGCGGAAGGACTTCATCGGCATCTTCAAGGCGATGGCTGGCTTGCCGGTGACGATCCGGTTGCTCGACCCGCCGTTGCACGAATTCTTGCCGCACGAAGCGAAGTCGCAGGCCGAAACGGCCAAGGAAATCGGCATTAGCGCGGCCGACGTGAAGGCCCGTGTCGATCAACTGCACGAGATGAACCCGATGCTCGGTCACCGCGGCTGCCGCTTGGCCGTCACGTATCCGGAGATTCTCGAAATGCAGGTCACGGCCATCACCGAAGCCGCGATCGCCTGCAAGCAGAAGGATATCGACGCCCAAGCCGAGATCATGATTCCGCTGGTCGGCACCGCGCGTGAGTTGGCCGGTTTGGCCAATCAAGTGCGGGCCACGATGGCCGACGTGATCGAGAAGAAGAAGTACAAGGGCAAGCTGAACATCACCGTCGGCACGATGATCGAAGTGCCGCGGGCGGCCCTGGTGGCCGATGAAATCGGCAAAGTCGCCGACTTCTTCTCGTTCGGCACGAATGACCTCACGCAGATGACGTTCGGCTTTAGCCGCGACGACATCAACACATTCCTGCCCGATTACCTGAAGCAGGAAATCCTGCCGCGCGACCCGTTCCAATCGCTCGATACGGGCGGCGTTGGTCAGCTGGTAGAGATGGCAGTGAAGAAGGGCCGCGGCGCCAAGGACAAGCTCAAATGCGGCATCTGCGGCGAGCACGGCGGCGATCCGGATTCAATCCAATTCTGCAACAAGGTTGGGTTGGATTACGTTTCGTGCAGCCCGTTCCGCGTGCCGATCGCCCGGTTGGCCGCTGCTCAAGCCGCTTTGAAGCAAGCCGGTAGCGACGTCGGCCGCCAAGGTGAATAAACACATAGCCCGGCCGTCTCGGCCGGGTGAGTAAACTGCTCGCAAATTGAAATAGCCCGGCCGAAACGGCCGGGCTATGTTTTTTGTAGGGTGGGCATCGCCCACCAAATTGGCTTGTTTTGAATTTGCGGTGGGCGGTGCCCACCCTACGAATGCTAACCAACCTTCTTTTCCACTGCAGGCACCGAGTGTACACAACCGCTCAAGGGATGAAGGTCGTAGAACGTTCGTTGTGAGTAAAGTAATGGCGATCCGGCAGCACTCATGATCACTCCGCATGCACTCACAGCGGCCGCAAAAAGCGAGTGAGCTTCAAAGTTCACTTACTGCTTAAGTAAACAAGTCGGCTAGCCAAGCGCGCGATTAAATCCAGTCATTGATGTACTCAAGTCGGTTCAACATTTCCGTTGTGCTTCGTTGCGCGGCAAGTCGCAGCAGCCCGCGCAACATCGAGCCGATGGAATGGCGATCCCACTGATGTGCGAGTAGCATGCCCGAATGTTGCTTGCCGAGCCGCAACCAGTCGCCGTGAAGCCGACAAAAATCGCCCACGTTAGAGCTAAATAAGACTTTGCCTTGCTGATGGGCGTAAGCCAAGTGCTCTTCATCCTGCCGATGACGCATCCCTACATCAATCGGTGTAGTCACATCCAATCCACGTGATCGCGCAGCTCGAATAAGATTGGTATTGATCGCGTCTTCGTCGAAGTAGTACGCAAGCGTCACGCGTCTTGATCCTTGCGTCGTTTATGCTCCGCGTAGAGGCGTCGTTCTTCGTTCTCTTCAGCTTGCATCTCGGCTTCCATCCTGTCGTAATTGGCATGGTAATAAGCAAGTGCCGCATGCACCTGCGCCAACGACAAATGGCCATAGTTGACGGCAATTTCCTCAGCCGTATAGCCCTGCTTGTAATAGCCAACGATCCGCCGGACGCTCACCCCGGTTCCGGCAATACACGGCTTGCCGCCGCGATACTGCGGATCGACGCTGATTAGTTGACCAATATCGCAGACTGTAGACATGGTGGCGCTCCAACCGACTGGGATCGCAGGCTTCGAGGATACTTTATTGTACCCACGCGCCATTGCCTAGGAAAAGCTCCGACGGTCAGGCCGGCCACTAGCCGACCTTCTTCTCCACTTCGGGCAGCGAGAAGCTGGTGTCGTCCGCATCGTCGCGGCGGAGGCGAACGATGGCTCCCGGTGGCGTCCGGCGTTCTTGCACGAAGCCGCGCTTGCCATCCGAGAAAAATGGCGCGAACTCGGCGGCCGGTCCCGAGACAAATTCCATCCGCAGCGTGTCGAGAAGTTCTTGCCACATCAATCCGCTACGGTAAATCACGCGGTATGCACTCTTGATGTCGAGCATTTCGGTCGTCGAAAAACCGGCGCGGCGCAAGCCAACGCGGTTGAGGCCCACGACCATCGCGGTTTCGCCATCGAGCATAACGAATGGCGGCACATCTTGCGTAACGCGAGCCAGGCCGCCAATCATGGCCAACCGGCCAATGCGGCAGAATTGGTGTACGGCCGCCCCACCGCCCAAATAGGCCCGATGGCCAACTTCCACGTGGCCACCGAGCATCGTGTTGTTCGTTAGCACCACGTTGTCGTGCACGATGCAGTCATGGGCCGCGTGCGTGTTCACCATGAACAGGCAGCAGTTGCCAATCCGCGTCGCATGGCCTGCCGTGAGTGCCCGGTGAACCGTCACATTCTCGCGGAACACGTTGCCATTGCCGATTTCGGTCGTTCCCGGGTGTTCCGGCATGTGGATGTGCTGCGGCATTCCGCCCAGCACCGCCCCTTCCATCACGACATTGTCCTTCCCCAACACCGTGCCGGATTTTATGGTGACGCGGCCCAGCAAGTTACAGTTATCGCCAAGCACCACACCGGCTTCGACGACACAAAACGGCCCGATTCGGACATTGTTCCCCAGTTCGGCGTGCGGACTGACAACAGCAAGCGGATGAATCGACACAGGCGGGTCCTTTCCGAGATGGCAAGTGGGCACGGCCGAACGTCGCAGGAAGCTCGCGTGAGCGTTCCGCGGCGGTTCTGGCTCGCCAGCCGACGGATTACGGGTTCCGCCAGCGGCTTGCATGCCTTTATCACTATCGGGCGTACCAATTGTGCCGGCTTAACCGCAGGTGCGGAATTTTCCTGCAATGCCGCTCCAACGTATGGGCGTGCGTGGCCATCCCCTGCTAAACTCGATGAATTGAACCCTCTCCCCCTGCGAGAGGGCAAGGTGCGGGAGCATGCTGGCTCTGCATCCTGTGCGATTGCACTGCTATCAGCATGTTGGTGGGCACCGCCCACCATATCCAACCCGACAATTTCAAAAACAAGGTGGGCATTGCCCACCCTACCGGAGTTTCCCATGGCCGATCCCGTCGCCCTTTATGACGAAGCAGATAAACTCAAAGACCAAGGCCAGCTCGATGATGCGGTGACCAAATTGAACGAAGCATTGACGGCTGATCCAAACTACGCGCTCGCCCATTCGGCACTCGCCGTCGTCCTGCAGCGTCTTGGCAAGCACGTCGAAGCGATTCAGCATGCACGCAAAGTGTGCGAAATCGAACCGCACGACCCGTTCAGCTTCACGGCGCTGAGCGTCACCTATCAGCGCGCCTACGCCGGCACGAACGAGATGCAATACATCCGCCTGGCCGAAGACGCGATGGAACAAAGCCGCATGCTGCAAAGCCGGCATTAGGTCATGAAAATAGCTCGGCCATCTCGGCCGGTCGGGAGACGAACGTTGATTGTCGCCAGGGCAAAGACGAAGCGGCCTTGCTATCAAGCTGCACAGAACCGGACTGAGTACAAAGTACTGAGTACGAAACGCATCGCCTCGAACCGCAGTCGCCATGGTATGCACCAAGTCGTCGCTCATTTCGGCCTGGCCGTGATGCAATGCCTTGCTATCGCGGCAGTTGGCTTCGGCGATCACGCTGCCCAAATCGCACGCCTCGTCCAGCCCCTCGTTGAATCGAAGGCGTTCGTCGGCTGCGAGGTCGGAATCATCGACAACGGCAAACAAGAAATACACGCCTACGGCGAAATTCACCAAGGAGCCGGCGACAAACCCGCTGGCGACACGATCTACGAAATCGGCTCGATGACGAAGGCGTTCACGGGCACGTTGCTGGGCGAGATGGTCGTCCGCGGCGAAGTGAAGCTGGATGCCCCGTTGCAGGATTTCCTGCCGCCAAACGTGAAACTGCACCTCGCCAAAAACCAGCCGATTCGGTTGGTCGATTTGGCCTCACAAACGTCCGGCTTGCCAAGACTGCCCGACAACTTCGCTCCGAAAGATCCGACGAATCCCTACGCCGATTACACGCCGGACCGCATGTTCGAGTTCCTGGGCAAGCACCAATTGCGGCGGCCGCCGGGTGAATACGAGTACTCGAACCTGGGCATGGGCCTGTTGGGCTACATCCTGGCCCAGAAGGCCGGCAAGACGTACGAGCAGCTCGTCGTGGAACGCATCTGCGATCCGCTCGACATGCGCGATACGCGCACCACGCTCTTGCCCGATCAGCGTAAACGCTTGGCGCCGCCTTACAATGCGGAGCTGAAAAATGACAAAAACTGGGATCTCAATTGCCTGGCCGGTGCCGGCGGGCTCCGCTCGACGGTGAACGACCTGCTTAAACTGGCGGCCACTTCGTTGAGCGACGACAAAACTCCCATTGTCGCGGCGATCCACGAAGCCTGGAAACCCCACTACAGTAAGCCGGGCGAAATCGGCGTCGGCCTGGGTTGGCACATCGCCCGCGACGGCGTCACGCGCTGGCACAACGGCCAAACCGGTGGTTACACATCAGCCCTGTTCATCGTTCCACCGAAGAAGGTGGCCGTTGTGGTGCTGTGTAACACGGCGTGTGAACAGACCACGCCGCTGGCGGAGAAAATTATTCTGGCCGTGTTGGGCCTGAATCCCGATCCGCCGGCGGTCCGCAAGACGGTCAACGTCGATCCCAAAACCCTGGCGTCCTACGAAGGGACCTACGCACTTTCACTGTTTTTTGCCATAACGATCACGCTGGAGGACGGCAGACTAATGGCTCAAGCTACCGGCCAAGATAAATTTCAAGTCTTCCCCGAATCGGAAACGAAGTTCTTCTACAAAGTGGTCGACGCCCAAATTACGTTCGAAAAAGGCAACGACGGCAAGTTCGACAAGCTGATCCTGCACCAGAATGGGCAAGACATGCCAGGAATCAAAGTGCCTGGCATCGGCCCGAAGGCTCCGCGTTGAGAACCCTCTCCCTCCGGGAGAGGGCAGGGTGAGGGGGCATTGGTTCTAGCTATTTTGCCCTCACCCCAACCCTCTCCCAAAGGGAGAGGGAGGAATCCCTACAACCCCTGATTCAGCCCCTGCAAATCGGCAGGCAAAAATCGGCCATCCTTGCGCACCAGTTCACCGTCGAACCAAATTTCGCCCCCACCATAATCCGGACGCTGAATCTGCACGAGGTCCCAATGAATTCGGCTGCGGTTGCCGTTGTTGGCAATTTCGTAGGCGTTGCCCGGCGTCAGGTGGAATGAGCCGCCGATCTTCTCATCGAACAGCGTATCAAGCATCGGGTGGCGCACGCGATTGTTCACGCCGATGGCCCATTCGCCGCAGTACCGCGCCCCTTCATCCGAATCGAGAATCTCGTTGATCTTCTTCGTTTCGTTGGCCGTCGCCTTCACGATCTTGCCGCTCTTGAACTCGAACGCGATGTTGTCGAAAACCGTGCCCTGATAGCGCGATTTCGTGTTGAAACGAATCCGCCCGTTGATGCTCTCGCGCACCGGTGCCGTGAACACCTCTCCGTCCGGTATGTTGCGGTCGCCCGCGCACGGAATCACCTGGATTCCCGCGATCGAGAACTCCAGGTCGGTATCGTTCGCCACGATCCGCACCCGGTCGGTCTTTTGCATGCGCCCGACGAGCGGCTCCTGTGCCTTGGCCATCGCGGCGTAATCGGCTGTGCACACGTCAAAGTAAAAGTCCTCGAACGCCGGCGTGCTCATGTTCGCGGCTTGGGCGAAGGAATCGGTCGGATACCGTAGCACGACCCACTTCGTCTTCGCGATCCGCACATCGGTATGCACGACCTTCCACCAATGTTGTTGATACAGATCCATCCTCTCGTGCGGCACATCGGCAAATTGGCTGCTGTTCGCAGCCCCCCGCACGCCGATGTACGCCTGCACCTTTTCCATCCGGGCACTTTCCAGTTCCCCGGCCAGCGACATGCTTTCCTCGGTGGCGTTTCGATACAAAGCTCGCAGCACGGCGTTCGACTTCCACGACACCAACGGCACCGCCCCCCGTGCGGTGGCCCCCTCGATCAGGCGGCATACGAGCGTCGCGTCCGGCAAGTCAAATGCCTCGATCAGTACCCGCTCCCCTTTTTCGATGCGGCAACTGTGGTCCAAAAGTAAATCGGCAAGCTGGTCAATGCGTGGATCGTGCATGATTCGTGAAACAGAAACCGTGGTCATCTCCCTGTTTTCCGCATGTTCGGCAGTGGTCACCAATGATAGGCTGTTGGGCTTACACGAACAACCTGCCGCGGATCAATCCAAGGTAGTGCTTTGTCACAGCAGGATTTTGGGATCGACGGGATCGGCGATTTCCGGGTAAGACATGGGAGATTTGTCTCCGAACCAAGGAGGGTTCCCATGCGCAAGCTGTACGTGGTCCGGCTGACCGAGGAAGAACGTCATCGGTGCGAAGATGTCGTCGACAAGCTCAGCGGCACGAGCCAGAAGGTGAAGCGAGCGAACATTCTGCTGAAGGCGGACGCGAACGGTCCCGGCTGGACGGACCAGCAGATCGCCGAGGCGTTTCGCTGCCGGCGGCAGACGGTCGAGAACGTCCGCAAGAAGTGCGTGCTGGAGGGTTTTTCGCAGGCGCTGGAGCATCAGGTGCAACAGAACCGCTCGCCGAAGGCGCTCGACGGGGAGCAAGAAGTCCAGGTGATCGCCCTGCGGCTGGGGCCGCCCCCCAAGGGGTACGCGAACTGGACGCTGCGACTGGTGGCGCGTCAAGCGGTGGCCTTGGAGATCGTCAAGTCCATCAGTCACGAAACGGTCCGGCGGACGCTGAAAAAAACGGCATGACGAAGCGAAAGATCGCATACTGGGTGATCCCGCCGGAAGCGGACGCCGAATTCGTGGCGCACATGGAAAACGTCCTGGAGACCTACGCCCGACCGTATGATCCTGCTCAGCCGGTGATCTGCATGGACGAACAACCCGTGCAATTGGTGAAGGAGACGCGACAGCCCATCCCGGGCACGAAAGCGCATGCCCGCCGCGTCGACTATGAATACGAACGCAACGGGACCGCCTCGATCTTCATGTTTTGCGAGCCGCTGGCGGCCTGGCGGCAGGCGACCGCCCGCCCGCGACGCACCAAGTCGGATTGGGCTCGGGAGGTGGCCGCACTACTCGACGGTCGGTATGCGGACTGTGAGCGCGTTACGCTGGTGTGCGACAACCTCAATACGCATACCCCCGGGGCGTTCTACGAGGTCTTTCTGCCGGAAGAGGCCCGCGGCTACGTTCGCCGCATTGAATTCTGTTACACACCGAAACACGGCAGTTGGCTGAACATTGCGGAAAACGAACTGAGTTCCATGACCCGCCAGTGTCTCCGCAATCGCCGGATGGGCGAACTTGAAGAACTCTGCGAAGAAATCCACGCCTGGTCGGTCGACGTCACCGACGCCCAACGCGGCGTCGACTGGCAAATGAAAATCGACGACGCACGCGGCAAGCTAAAATCCGTCTACCCCAAAATCCTGATGTGACAAAGCAGTAGTTATAATAGTGCTAAGCGTGACGCCCCTTTTGACGACTGCCTGGAGAAAGAGTCGTCTGGAGTTGTTTAACCCGGAGCCAACGGCGACGGAACGTGACGTTTCACCTTGCCGCTGGCTCGGGGTTAAACGAGCCAGCGTTAATTGGCTGCGCAGCTATCCATGAAAGCAGCACGGTTTCTTCTATTCACACTTGATAATTTTCCAAATCGCGATGTCTATTGAAACTCCTCCGGCCAACCCGTCTCAAGAAGAAAAGTCATTTGCCGAAACGGCACTCGCCTTAGGTGGTAAAAGCGCCGATGAGGCCCGCCGCACAGGCGCCATCGACACGGCCGATGACCAGGTCGAAACGCTGTTTGCCAAGCAATATCAAACGGCCAATAGCCCAGCCCACCGCGCGGTATGGGACCGGGGCGTGCCAGTCGAACTATTCATGAGCTCACCGCCGCAGACGCCGCCGGAAGTACAGAAGGTAATGGACGATGCCGTGGCCGTCGCCCAGCGACACAAAGCCGCCGGCACGTTGCGCAATGCGGAAGGCAAGATTCCGGAGAATGTTTTGGCCGATCTCGCGGCCGTCGGCTATTGGGGATTACTGGTCGATAAGGAATACGGTGGCTCGGGAGCACCGTTCAGCTCCTTCGCGCCGTTTCTCACGCGGATGGCGCTCGTCGATCCAACGGTGGCCGGCTTGGCTTCCGTACACGGTTGCATCGGTGCGGTGGACCCAGTTCGCACATTTGGCAACCCGGAACAGAAGCAGCGGTTCTTGCCTGCCCTCGGCAACGGTTCTCGGCTCAGCGCGTTCGCGCTCACCGAACCCTGTGCAGGCAGTGATCTAACCGCGCTGCGTACCACCGCTCGACTCGATGGCGACCATTACGTCGTCGACGGCGAAAAACTATTCATCACCAACGTGGTGCCCGGCCGAACCATCGGCCTCGTTTGCTTGATCGACGGCAAACCGTCGGTCCTGATCGTCGATCTGCCGGCGCAAGAAAATGAAAACTTCCAGCTTCGCAAATACGGCATCTACGCGCTGAAGCACACGTATAATCAAGGCATCGTGTTCCGCAATTTCCGTGTGCCTGCCGCAAACCTGCTGAAACCCCCGCGTGGCGATGGTCTCACGATTGCCTATCATGGCCTCAATCTCGGCCGCATTGCGGTGTGTGCCACGGCCGCCGGCAACATGCGGCTGATGCTGGCCAGCATGCTCCCTTGGGCGCGGTTCCGCCGCACGTACGGCGCACCGATCGCCACGCGCGAATTGGTGCAACGGCGCCTCGGCGAAACGGCCGGACTCATCGTGGCTTGCGATGCTCTCGTGGCCTGGTGTGCGGGCCTCATCGATCGTGGTTACCGCGGCGAAATGGAATGCGTGGTGGCCAAAATTTTTGGCGGCGAGGCCCAAAAGACGGCCGCCATCGAGTACTTCATGAAGACCCACGGCGGCCGCTCGTTCCTCCACGGCCACTCGTTCGGTGACAACATCCATGAATTCCTGGCCCCGTGCATCTACGAAGGCGAAGGTGAAATGCTTGGCATGGGCTTCTTCAAATCGCTCGTGAAACAACACGGCAAGACGTATTTCGAACCCATCGGCAAGGCCTTGGCCGCCGCCGGCATCCGTCAGCCAAACCCGCTCAACCCGGCCCACATGTGGGCGCTGAAATCGGTCGCGCCGCCCTACTTGAAATGGGTGGCGACGCAGCGCCTGCGGCCCCTCGCCAAACCGAATCTTCCCAACATGCCGAAGAACCTGCGCGAGCATGCGGAATTCGCCTGCGAGCGACTGCAGCGAATGGCGCTGGAAATCTCCGGCACGATGAGCAAGTTCCAACTCAAGTTGGCCGATCGCCAGTGCCGTATGTCCGAACTTTCGCAGCGTTGCCAAGACATGATCACCGTGCTCACCACCAGTATGTACGGCGCCCGCAGCGATGATCCCATCGTCCAAGAGGCCGCCGACATCGCGTGCCAGAATCTGCAGCAAAAGTTCCTCGGTCGCCGGCCCTCGAACAATTACTTCCGCCGCGTCACGGCCTTAGGCCAGGCGATTGCCGACGGCAAATTCCGCTCGATCGCCGGCGTCGAAGCCGAGGAAATTTTGTGGTCGTATGAGCAGTAAACTGAAAGTTGCGCCGTAAGCACGGTGGCATGCATCGAAAGGTGACTTACATCAGAGGGTGGCATGCTCTCGCCGCTTCGGCGTGAGCATGTTTCTTTGACGTGCATCAACCCGATGTCGACTGTGGCAACGATTCAAAATCCACCGAAATTGGCTCGTTTCGCACGCCAGCGTAGATGCCGGCGCTCGACCAATACCAATCCTCTGGGCGCTCACACAAACCACGGCGCACCGGGTTGAAGTGAATGTAGTCAATTTGCTTCCAAATCGTTCGCGGTTCAATCGAATTTCGATCATAGCCTCCACCGCGTTGCCAAAATCGAAAATGGCTATCCCCATTCGGCTGCTTATCGCGCATTCGTTCCAGGAAGCTCGGCGCCGTCTTGTGGACATGATTGACGGCCCTTCTCGTTACGGGCAACTTCACCGTCGCCAATATCTTGCTGATGTCGTAGATCGGCGACGTAGGCCAAATCAGCAAATGGGCATGCTCCGGCATGATTACGTACGCCCAAACGTGAAATGAATGTTTCTTTTTCGCCAGCCGAATGGCATCCACAAGCCATGCTCGCGCGTGATTGCCATTCAAGAACGGCTGGCCACGAAAGCAAGAAAACGTCAGTTCATGGGCATGCCCCGAGTCGTTGTATCGCTTGCAACGTTTGTGTTTTGTGGCCATGATCGAATTACTTCAGAACATGCCCACGCCGCGACGGCGAGGGCATGCCACCCTTCGTTGCTTCGCTCCTTGCGCGTATGCTATCAGACGGTTCTAGGCCCGACAATCTCTCACCCGGCTCTGGCGATTCGGCCCCCTCGCCGCTGCGCAGCGTTCATACCACGAATTTTCCTGCCATTCTCGATCAACTGGGCAGTTCGCTGCTCGTGACAACATACCAGGCCGGTAAGTTAGTCGTGATCCGCTCGGATGGCGGCGTCATCAACACGCACTTCCGCGCGTTCAACAAGCCCATGGGGATGGCGGTTGGCCGCGGCCGGCTGGCAATCGGCACTGCCGTCGATGTCTGGGAATTCCGCAACGTGCCGGCGGTCGCCGCCAAACTCGATCCGCCTGGTAAGCACGATGCGTGCTTCTTGCCCCGTGCGGCCCACGTTACCGGCGACATCCAAATTCACGAGATGGCGTATGTGGAGGTCGAGGGTCGAGAGTCGAGGGCCGATGATCCGCATCCCCCTGCATCCGGCATCCTACATCCCGCATCCTCCGATCTCTGGTTCGTGAACACCCGTTTCTCATGCCTTGCCACGCACGACCCCGACCACAGTTTTGCCCCCGTATGGCGGCCAAGATTCATCTCGCAACTTACGCCCGATGATCGCTGCCACCTCAACGGCCTGGGCCTCCTGGATGGCCGGCCACGTTGGGCGACTGCCCTCGGCGCAACCGACACTGGCGGTGGCTGGCGTGAAAACAAGAAAAGTGGCGGCATCCTGATCGACATCGACTCGAACGAGATCATCACCCACGGCCTTTCGATGCCCCACTCGCCACGCTGGCATGCCGGCCGACTCTGGCTGCTCGAATCGGGCACCGGTAGTCTCGGCACGGTCGACCTCAATACGGGCCGCTACGAGCCGATTGTCCACCTCGACGGCTTCACGCGCGGCCTCGAAATGGTGGGCAACCTCGCGTTCATCGGGCTCTCGCAAGTTCGCGAAACGGCCATTTTCAGCGGCATCCAAATCACCGAGCGGCTACGAGAAACCGAGCGCACCTGCGGCGTGTGGGTCGTCGATATCGAACGCCGCCAGGTCATCGCATTTCTCAAATTCGAGGAAGCGGTGCAGGAGGTGTTCGCCGTCGCGCTCTTGGCCGGAATGCGATTTCCCGACCTTATCAATGACAACGCAGAAATCATCGGCAGCTCGTTTGTGCTACCTGATGACGCCCTGCAAGATGTACCGGCCGATCTGCGTGCGACAGACTGATCGTTACACATTAAACAAGAAGTGGCACACATCCTTGTCGTGCATCACGTAGGTCTTGCCCTCAAGGCGTAACTTGCCCGCTTCGCGAATGGCTTTCTCAGTGCCAAATTCCACGAGGTCGTCGACCGAGTACACTTCGACGCGGATGAAGCCTCGCTCGAAATCGGTGTGGATGACGCCGGCGGCCTGCGGTGCCGTGGCTCCTACCGGGATCGTCCACGCGCGGATTTCCTTCGGCCCGGCCGTATAAAAACTTTGAAGCCCCAGCAAGTTGTAAGCGGCTCGCGCGAGCACGGCGAGCGCCGGCTCCTCGAGCCCCACGCTGTGCAGCATTTCCGACCGGTCCGATTCGTCGAGTTCGGCGATTTCCGATTCGATCCGCGCACTGAGCGGCACGACTTCACTTCCCTCGGCGTGCGCCCGCTCGCGGACCTTCTCGACCATTGGCCCCTTGCCGGTCAAGTCGTCCTCGCCGACGTTTGCCACGTACAACACCCGCTTTGAAGTGAGAAGCTGCAACTCGCGCAGAATCCTGGCCGCCGCCGGGTCATCATACGACAGCCCGCGCACCGGCTTCCCGGCCGCGAGCAGCGCTTCGCACTCTTTGAGAATCTCAACCCGCAGTTTCGCCTCGGCCCCGCCCAGTCGTAGTTGCTTCGTGGCTCGATCGACCATGCTTTCGACCGACTGCAAATCCGCCAGCATTAGCTCCGTATCGATGGTTTCGATATCGCGGATCGGGTCGACGGTACCTTCGACGTGAACCACGTTCTCGTCTTCATAGCACCGCACCACATGCAGAATTGCATCGACGTTCCGCAAGTTGCCGAGGAACTTGTTCCCCAAGCCTTCGCCCTGCGACGCACCGCGCACCAGGCCGGCGATGTCGACCAGTTGGAAGATCGCCGGCACGATCTTTTCGGTTTCGATGTATTTGTTGATGGTGGCCAACCGAGGGTCGGGAATGGCCACCGCCCCCACGTTGGGTTCGATCGTACAAAACGGGTAGTTTTCGCTAGCAATGCCTGCCGCCGTCAGGGCGTTAAACAGCGTGCTCTTGCCGACGTTTGGTAAACCGACGATACCTGCTTCCATGTCCGAAATTCACTCACTCAATCCGCGATAAATGGCAAACGGAAGAGTATACCCCAAAAGCTGGCCATCGCACACCAAGCCGACACCCGCACCCTCGTAGGACGGACATTCCTGTCCGTCGTGTATGGAGTGGGTGTGTGTGGACGGACAGGAATGTCCGTGCAACGTTGGTTCGATTTCCGGCGAATTAGCGGCGTAAATGCTGACTTTTTCACGTAGCCCAATCGCGAACGGTGCGTAATAATGCAGCGCCGACCTGGGCCGATTTGGAGCCCTGTCATTACCCCAGCTTTTTCGCTCAGTCAACGAGTTTGCCATGTTCCGTTTCGTTTCGCTGATGACGTTGTCTTCCTGCTTCATGCTGGCATTCGTCGCCCCGGCCGTCGCCGCAGACGATGGCCAGGCCGAACTCGATAAGGCAACACAGCTCAAAGTAACCGCCGAGTCCTTGGAAGACCTGAACGCCGTTGTCGATCATGCCGAATCGGCGATCGAAAAAGGTCTCGACGCGGAAAACAAGAAGTTTGCCGAACAGTTGCTTGTTTCATCACTCGTGCAGCGCGGCCAACTCTTTGCCGCCGCCGTTTTCAACGTGCCAGCGCAGGAAACGCAGCCTGGATTACGGGCGATGCAGTTTCGTCAATTCGCGCTATCCGACTTGGAGCGGGCTTTGACCCTTGATAACAAGCTGGTCGATGCCCAACTACTGATCGGAAAGCTCCAATCCTTGCCGCTCGGCGACCCGTCGGCCGCGCGCAAAGCCCTAACGAAAGTCATTGATTCCCAGGACGCCGCGCCCGATCAAAAGGCGGAAGCCTATGCCCTGCGGAGCGGCGTTCAAAAGGAAGACAAAGACGAACTGGCGGATTTGAATAAAGCCGTTGAGCTTCAGCCCGATAAGCCCGACTATTTGCGGCTCCGCGCGCAGCACTACTATCAGCACGAAAAGTTGAACGAGGCTCTGGCCGACGCCGACAAGGCGCTCAAAATGGAGCCCGACCACGCGCCCACGCACGAGCTACGCGGCGTGATCTTGCTCGGTCTTAATAAGTACGATGATGCGCTCAAGAGTTTCGATCGGGCGGGCGAACTTGCGCCCGATTCGACGTCCCTGTACCAGCACCGCGGCGACTTGTACCGCCAAAAGGGCGATCTCAACAAGGCGCTGGAACAGCTGACAAAAGCCGTGGAACTTTCGCCCAATAGTATTGCCACGCTGCTCGTACGAGCGAGCGTGTATTACGAATTGAAGCAGCCGGAGAAAGCCTTGGCGGATATCGACGCCGCCATCAAACTCCAGCCGGCGCTCGCCCAGCCCCACATGATGAAGGCCGAAGTGCTGGCCGCCACGAATCATTTGGACGAGGCGATCGCGCATCTTGAGAAGCTGCTGCAAGCGGCCCCGACCAACGAATTGCTGCTCAATCGCCTCGGCACGTTTTACCTGATGGCCAACAAGCCGCGCAAGGCGATCGCGACCGCCTCCAAGATCTTGGAGAAAGACCCCAGCGACTATTCCGCCCTCCGCTTCCGCGGCGATGCTTACCTGAACATTGGCAAACATACCGAAGCGATCGCCGACTTTAACAAAGCCCTCGCCCAAAAAGAAGATGACGACAGTCTTCTCAACAACTTCGCGTGGGTGTTATGTACGTCACCCGATGACAAAGTGCGCGACGGCGCGCGGGCTCTCAAGCTCGCTACCAAAGCGGCCGAGGCCACCGGCTATGAAACGCCGCACATCTTGAGCACGCTCGCCGCGGCTTATGCGGAGACGGGCGATTATGCAAACGCCGTGAAGTGGTCGCAAAAGTCGGTCGAACTCGCCCAGAAGCAAGTTGATTCCGCGAAACCCGAAGACGACAAGACCAAACTCGCCGCCGATCGTGATCAACTGAAGAAGGAACTGGAAAGCTATCACGCCAAAAAGCCAACGCGCGAACGCCAAACCATGGAAGACGCCGCCGACAAGCCCGCACCCGATAAGAAGGATGGCCCTAAAGAGGATAAGACGGCTGCGAAAAAGCCAGCCGAAACCGGCAGCGCAGCCACCGCCAAGCCGTAGTGCAGCGTCTATTGAGCGTCGGCGGCAACGCCGAATCGACAAGAGTCGGCGTTTCAATGGTAGATTCGGCGTAGCCGCCGACGCTAAGTGCGATTTGCGCGCCGCCCTACTTCACGTCCGCCATGTAGCGCAGGAATTTCGCTTCAAACAGTTTCAAATCGTTCCCGAAGACGGCCTGAAAGTCCGCCATTCTCTCGACGGCCGTGTCGTCGGTGAACACGGGGCGCTGGGCGGTCCGCGTCAAGTATTCGGAATACGCTCGCGGCTGGGTCTCGCTCAAGTAGAAAGATAAAGCCCAGGCCTCAGCGTACGCCCCGTCCAGATCACTTTGAAACGCATTGTCGCTGGTTAGCAGCGTGGCCAGCGCACCCGCTTGCCGTCTCTTAGTTACGTAATCGTGGAAGCCCGCGAGCCGCGCTCGGTTCACACGGTCGGCTTGGGTGTGATCGTAGCGCGCGTTCCATACACCAGGGGCCTCGAACATCGTGGCCAGACCTTCCACCAGCCAACGTGGCTCCGCGGCAAACCGCCGATGAACACCCACATTGTACGCCGTTTGATGCGTGGCCTCGTGGATAATCGTTTCCGCGTTTTCCGACCAATCGGTGCCGCTGTTGTGCGCGGTCGCATCGAACAGGAAGACGCGGTTCGTGAGCGGGTCATAGTGCCCTAACGTATTGGGATGCAGGGGCGTTCCGCTCGCCGCCGCGTTTCGCAGGTATTCAGCGCGATCTCGATATACGATCGCCACGAGTGGATACGGCGGTTCCTCGATGTTAAACCCACGAACTCGAAAGTAGTGCTCGAATCGATTGTACAAATCTTCGAAGCGTCCGGCCCACTGATCCCGCTCGCCCTGCGGATAGACGACCAAATAATGCCGCGTTGCCGATACCTCGAATTGCCGCCCGAATTCTTGTTGCAACGACTGCTTCATTTCTTCCGCAGTGTAAGGGACGAAGCTCGGCCCCGTCTTCACCGCATCTTTCGCAAGCCGCGGGTCGAACTGATGTAGCTTCCCATCCCGACCTAACAGCATCATGTGTGCGGCGTCCCACGCCAGCGGTTTTCCTTCCAGCGTCTTACCGTTGACAATTGCCCGGAACATGAACTCCGCGGCGCGTACGTCCGGAAGCCGCACCGTCAACACAACGGCAACGACCACAACAACCCGTCCTATGAACTTCACCATGAAGACAATCCCCAAGAAAAGCCGTGTCGATATTCGCTTCCACCCCCAAACCGCCTTTACAAACTTAGCTTACTGCCCGCGCGGGCAGACTTTTGGCCGGGCAGCCGCTAAAATTAGGACAATGCGAAAGGAACTCAGATGAATACACGCTTACCCGTTCAACTTCTGATTTGCCTGATCGGTCTGGCCGTCATTTCATCGGCCGCCGCCGCTCCCCCGATTGTCGAAAATGGAAATCCTGCAGTTGAAAACAACGATCAGCTCGCACGCCAGATCGGTCGCCTCGTCGGCCAGTTGACCGCCGATCGGGCAGCCGACCGCGATGTTGCCGAAAAACAGTTGTTGGAGCTTGCCGGCCAGACGACCGCGACCGCCGACAAATTCTTAGCTTTATTGCCCAAAGACAGCGATCAAATGCCGCTGGCCTTGCGCGATCGCCTCGCGCGCATTCGCCGACAAGTGGAAGAGAACGTCTCCAAGTCTGCGACGGCTGGCACCATGGTCACACTTGCGGCCAAGAATATGCCTCTGGCCGACGTGCTTAAAGCCGTCGAGAGTCAGACTGGCAACAAGTTCATCGATAACCGCGATGAACAGCCCGACCCCGGCCAAAAAGGAGTTACCGTCTCCCTCGATCTTAAGAACGAGCCGTTTTGGCCGGCGCTGGACCAAATTCTCGATGCAGCGAAGCTCGGTCTCTACGCCTACGGCGGCGAGGACGCACTTTCAATTGTCGCCCGGCCGAAGGATGGCGCACCACGTTTCGGTAGGGCCTTCTATGCCGGTCCGTTTCGCCTCGAAGTGCTGGAAGCCCGCGCGCAACGCAATCTCCGACTGCCAAGCGAAACGTCGCTGAAATTGCAGCTCGAAGTCGCCTGGGAACCTCGCCTGCGGCCAATCGCTCTTTCCCAGCCACTGGCCGATGTTCAAGCCACGACCGATAACGGCAGCCAACTCGCTGTCGGCCAGCCTGATAGCGAACAAGACGTCGAAATTCCCAACGGCACCCAGGCTGCCGAAATCGTGCTGCCTTTCAAATTGCCGTCGCGCGACATCAAGAAAATCACCAAGCTCAACGGCAAACTACGCGCCCTAGTGCCCGGGCGACATGCGAAGTTCGCCTTTCCAGACGTCGCTAAGGCGATCGGCAAGTCGCAGCGGCTCGGCGGCGTTCAAGTGACCCTCAAAGAGGTCCGCAAAAACAACGCGGTATGGGAAGTTCACATGCAACTTACGCTCGATGAGGCCAAGGGCTCGTTGCAATCGCACCGCGGCTGGGTGTTTCAAAACCTTTCTTATTTGGTGGACAAAGACGGCAAACGCATCGAAAACGCCGGCTTCGAAACAACCCGCCAAACTCCGAACGAGGTTGGCGTTGCGTATATGTTCGATGCGGCGGAGCGACTCGACAACATAACCTGGGTCTATGAGACGCCAGCGTCAATTATCGAAATGCCGATCGACTACGAACTGAAAGAGATCGAATTGCCCTGAGGATTTCTTCTCCTGCTTACTTGGGATTCGTCGGCCGATCGTGCGTCACGTCATCATCGTCGACGTGGTTGTGATGCAGTTTGTGGCGACGCTCGAGCCATTTCTCGACGGGCCCCAGCACCCCCAAGATGAACAACGATATCAAGGCCGCCGCGATCGCCAGCGCATACTCGCCGATGCCCGCGGATGTACCGAGAGCGGCCGAGAGCCAAATCGAACTGGCCGTCGTCAGGCCTTTGATTTCCCGCTTTTGATCCAGCTTCAGGATCGTGCCCGCTCCCAAGAAACCAATTCCAGCCGCCACCCCCTGAATCACGCGCGTGGCCGCGTCCTCCGGATTATGCCCGGGCACCGCCAAACCCGCGATCACGAAAATCGCGCAGCCGATCGCAACCATCATGTGCGTCCGCAGGCCGGCCCAGTGCCCGTGCCATTCGCGCTCCAGCCCGAGCGCACCGCCCAACACCGCGGCCACGCTGATCCGCGTGAGGTCATCGGCAAAAACTGGCCAATCCCAATCGAACATGATAACCGCCTGCCTGGGTATCGCGAGCCATCGAGCATTATGGAGTCGTCCGACGCTAAAGTATAGCTCGTTTCATGCCTTTACCAGACGGCGATTCACTCGCTCCTCGCAACTCGTGCCTCATCCCACCAAGGGCAATGCCAAATTGAGAGTGCTGCATTGTTTTCCCTGCTCAGCCCAGCAATTCGCGCACAACTTCCCCGCCATCGACGAGCTTAATGGGCCGCCCAATGCGGCTCATGTTCTCATGATCGGCGTCGATGCCCAGTGCTTTGTAAATCGTGCGGAAGAGATCGCTCACCGTCACCGGGCGATTCTTGACATCGACGCCTCCCTCATCGGTCTCGCCAATCACCTGCCCGCCACGTATACCGCCACCGGCCAGCACCACGTTGAACGCCCGCGGATAATGATCGCGCCCGGCCCGCGGATTGATCCGCGGCGTCCGGCCGAATTCGCCCATCCAAATAATCAGTGTGCGATCGAGCATGCCACGCTGTTTCAAGTCGGTCACCAATTGGGCCATCGGCTGATCAATGACCGTGTTGTTGTTAGCGGTGCGCGTGAAGTTGTCATCGTGCGTGTCCCACCCCTCCTGGTTCACCTCGACAAACGTTACGCCGGTTTCCACCAAACGACGCGCGAGCAAACAGCCCGCACCGAATTTCGTGCGGCCATAGGCATCGCGCATTTTGTCGGATTCTTGGCCTAAATCGAACGCCGCCATCCGCGGGCTTTGAATCATCGCGGAAGACTTCTGGATCAGCTTCTGATGGTCCGCAACGAGATCAGCACCTTGCACCGCACCGAAATTGGCCTCAACCGCCTTGAGCATTTCGAGACGGCGATTGTAGCGCTCGTCGCGAGTGGCTGGTTGTGTATTCTCGGGCTTCGCTTCCGGGTTCTGTAAAATAAACGGGTCATAATCCACGCCCAAAAAGCCACCGTTCCCGGCATCCACGCCTTTACCGCCAATGCGAACGAAGTTCGGGAGTTCGAACCCCGGAGTGCCAATTTGCTGGGCCACCTGCGCTCCCAGCGTGGGATATTTCACTGCGCCCAACGGCGGATACGCATGATGCATCAGGAACGTCGCGCGCGGATGACTCGCCTCCTTGCTCGTCATCGAGCGGATGATCGCCAAGTTATTCATTACGCCGGCACACTTGGGCAAACTTTCGGCAATTTGGATGCCACTCACGGCGGTGGAAATCGCCTTCGTCTCGCCGCCATTTTCGTGCCCCGGCTTGGGGCTGAACGTTTCGAATTGGCTCGGCCCACCGCCCATCCAAAGCAAAATGCACGCCATGCCGCGTTTGCGCAAATCCTCGGCCGACCGGCAAATCGCGTCCGTCCATCCCACCAGCCCCGCAGCCGCACCCGTTGCCGCCGCCACCCTCAAAAAATCCCGCCGATGGACAACGCCGTCACGGCTCGTCCGCGCATGAACGTACCGCTCAAGTTTGAAACTCATATTCACAATTCCTGATTCTGGCCATCTATTTGCCACAGAAACCACCGAGATCGGATTGATGATTTAAGATCTACGATTGATGATTTGCAGAAAAGCTATGCCTCGGATCCTTCGAAATCGTCAATCTTAAATCGTCAATCTCAAATCTCCCTACCGCCGATGTGCAAACTCCGACGAATTCACAAGTGCCCATAGCAGATCCTCAAACACGGCCGCTCGGTTCTTCGCATCCTTGGCGAACTTGAGCGCACCCTCGCGTTCCTTCGCGGTTGGTTCCCGCGAAACCGTCCGCAAATACAGTTCCTCGACCACGGAGGCATTGTCATCCGTTTTCTCCAATAGCCGACCGAGCATCGATTCGCCGCGAACTGCCCGCACGGCCGTGTTGATCCGCACGCCGTTCATCATCGCGAGCGATTGCGGAATTGAGGCATTCACCAATTCTCGTGGATCGCTCGGGTCATAGCCAAATGCGACTTCGAATGCTTGCCGTGCGGTCGCATTCGGGCCGAGTGCTGCTTTCCCCTGTTCACGCCGGCCACGCCGATTGAGCACCGCTTCCGGCTCCTCCAAATCAAGTGCCGTCAAGATCGTGTTGAACAACTGATCGCTCCGCAGTGGTTGCGCCACGCTCGCCACGAACGGCACGCCATCCTCGCCCCGCCGTGGTCGGCTTTCGCGCTGGTAGGCCTCCGTTGCACAAATCGTGCGGAATAGCCACTTGATGTCGTAACCGTTCTGGGCAAACGCCCGGCTCAAATACTCTGCCGTTTTCGGCGCCACTGGCGTGCGATCGGGGCCAATGTCGTCGATCGACGCGTAAAATCCTTCGCCGACTAATTCAAACCACATGCGATTGACGAACGCTGTCGCGAACCAGGAGTTCTGCGTCATCCACTTCGCGATCGCACCCCGCCGCTCGGCATCGGTCGAGCCGAACGGCAATTTGGCCGAAGTAAGAAAGAACTTCGGCTGCATCTTGGTGCCTTCGGCGGTCGGATTCTTCATGTCTGGCATGTAGTGCTCGGGCTGGCCGCGGCGGCCTTGAGCATCGGCAGGCAATTTGCGTCCGGGCGCTGGCCGGTCATCCGAAACGACTTCGAAACTGCGTTCGACCGGCGATTGAATCGGCCGCACGGCCACCCGCGGAAAGAACGCCGCCAACTCGTGAAACTGCTCGCGTTTCCAACGGTCGGTCTTATGATCGTGGCACTGCGCGCATTGAATTTGGATCGCTAAGAAAATCCGCGATACTTCGGACGTAACCTCCTCGGTCCTGCCGTCCTGAGCTAGCTCGATTGCCGTCGCGCCGTTTTCGCGCACATCACCCGTGGCTGTGATGAATGCCGTCGCGATCTTCGCCCACGACTGGTTTTCGTTGAATCGCTCCGTGAGTGTCGTCACGAGCGCGTTGGAAACGATTGTCGCCCGGTCTTCAATCTTTCGCGAAAGAATGACATCGCGCCAGTAGCGTGCCCAGTTCTGGCCGTACCGCGGGTTCGCGAGCAACTCGGCGACGACTCGCTCGCGTTTGTCCTGGGCTGGGTCGAGCACGAATGCGGTGATATGTTCGGGCGTCGGAATGTCGCCCACGATATCCAGCCACACCCGCCGCAAATACGCGGCATCATCGATCTGGGGTGCCAACTTGGTGTCCGGCTTGAAAACTTCTTCCGCCAGCAAGCGATCCACTTCGTGAGCCGCTTCCGATGATGTTGGTTTCGCCCTGCCGCAAGTTGCCGACAGCAACGCAATCGCAATCGGAAACAAAAAGACCAGCCACCAGTTTATTCGCCATGCAATCATCGCCTTGCCCATCGGATTTGCTACAATACCGTGCCGGTCAATCAACTGCAGAATACCACAAGAGACCTACCAAGTAGCTAAACCCCGGGCCCCCCGACTTGGTTTCGGTGGACTCATTGGCCGGCAGAGAAGAGTGCCCCATGATCCGTATCGCTTCCACGAACGGCGCGGCCAAGCGTCCGCAAGCCAAGAACGTCCTCGGCGGCAAGCTGGCAACTTGCTGCACGTCGCCCATGACCGGCTTTTTCCGTGACGGCTGCTGCAACACGAGCCCCGAAGATGTCGGTTCGCACACCGTTTGCGTCGTCATGACGACCGACTTCTTGGCGTTCTCCAAGTCGGTCGGCAACGACCTTTCCACTCCCAATCTGCAATGGGGCTTCCCCGGCCTCGAGCCCGGCGACCGCTGGTGCCTCTGTGCCCCACGCTGGCAAGAAGCTCTCGACGCCGGCTTCGCTCCCAAGGTCATCCTCGCCGCCACGCACGAAGCGGCCCTGGCCTTCTGCGACCTGGAAGACCTCAAAGCACACGCCGTGGAAGCCTAGCGGCTATTCACTAATGGGCCGACGCCAATGCAAGCGGGGCCAGCGCCCGAATCCGCGATCATCGGTAATTAGCTCGGCTCCAATCTCGATTGCCATCGCGGCAAGAAAGGCATCACTGATGAGGCTGCCTGCCGCGGCACCTTGCTTACAGAGATCGATAAAGATCGCCCAGTGTCTTTCGCCAGGAGTAACTGCCAGGCAATGTGGCTGGCCGCGCAACTGCTCGGCAAAAACGAGCGCATCCGAGAATTTGCTAGGCGGATTGAAGATGCGCGGGTGCGATACGACGCGAAAGAATCCGCTAAAAACCACCGCCGGCACCGCGAACGGCTCCGGGCCTGCCAACAATGATTCGACGTACTGGAAGAACTCACGATGCCGCGGCGCATCCCGGCGATACGCATTCACCAGAACGTTAACGTCGAGCAGATCCATCGTACTCGTCCATTAACTCTGCGAGCGCGACATTGCTCGCAAGATCGACCCCTGGTTGCAGCCCCTGCCCGCCGCACGTGTGCAGTCGCATGGGCTTACGCTTCTCGCCACTCGAACGTTGGGAAAGTGCCACGCGCAATGCGTCTTCAACTACCTGCGTGAACGTTCGCCCGGTCTCAATCGCCAGTTTCTTCGCATCCGCCAATAGCCGGTCGTCGAGTCGCAAAGTGGTTCGCATACATCAAAGCATACGCCCCTGACATAAATATGTCAAACTAGTCGATCAATGCACTCGGTGTCCCGGCACCGCGCCTTCGGCGACCGTGACGATGAACACCTCCTTGGTGTCCTTTCCGGGTGGACCCGCGGCGGTCACCATGCCCTCGCTGACGCCGAATTTCATCTTCCGCGGCGCAAGGTTGGCAACGCAGACGACTAGCCTGCCAACGAGTTGTTCTGGCTCGTACGACTCCTTGATACCGGCGAACACGTTCTTCGTCGTACCGCCGCCCAGGCTTAGTGTAAGCTTGAGCAGCTTCTTGGCTTCTGGCACGTCCTCGGCCGCGATCACGCGGGCTACCCGCAAATCGACTTTGGCGAAGTCCTCAATCGTACACTCCGGCACCAGCGGCTCCGCCGCCAACGCATCGCCAGAATCATTCCACTGCGCGCCCGCCCCTATCGATTCCGCCCCTGGCGAGGCCGCTTCAGCGGCCGGGCTACCGGCTGGTTTACTTTCCTCAATCATGGCATGCACATCCTTCTCTTCCACACGCCGCAGCATGTGCGTGAATTTGTTGACTTTGGTTCCCACCAGCGGCTTCTGCGACTGGTTCCACAGCTTAATCGGATCATTCAGCAACTCGCCCGCCTGCTCGGCCAACCGTGGCAGCACTGGCGAAAGGTACACAACAATCTGCCGAAACAGGTTCAGCGCAACCGTGCACACGTCTTGCAGCTCGCGCGCCTTCTTCGGATCTTTGCGCAGTTCCCAAGGCTTCCGCTCTTCCACATACGGATTCGCCCGGTCTGCCAACCCCACGATCAATCGCACGGCCCGGCTGTAATCGGTCGCATCGTACGCCTCGCGAATTTCATCGCCCAACTGGGCCGCGTCCGCGAACAGTCCACCGTCATCGGGGTAAGTGGCAGATAATCCGGTCGCTTCCACAAACTTCGCCGTTCGACTCGCCAAATTGACAACCTTATTCACCAGGTCGGTATTCACCTTGGCGACGAACTCGTCGACCGCAAGGTCCAAGTCCTCCACGCGGGACGACAACTTCGACGCGTAGAAGTACCGCAAGTAGGTCGGGTCGAGATGCTTGAGGTACGTTTTGGCCGCGACGAACGTGCCCTTGCTCTTCGACATCTTCTCGCCATCCACCGTGAGAAAACCGTGGATGTGTACCTGGGTCGGCAACGTGAACCCGGCCGTCTTCAACATGCCGGGCCAAAATAGCGTATGGAAATACGTGATGTCCTTGCCAATGAAGTGGTGGATTTCGCAGTCCTCCGATCGCCACCAATCGTCCAGTTTCTCGCCGTTGCGCTCGCACCATTGGTGCGTCGACGCGATGTAACCGATCGGCGCGTCGAACCACACGTACCAATAATTACCAGGACTGTCGGGAATCTCAAAGCCAAAGTAGGGTGCTGGCCGCGAAATATCCCAATCCCGCAGCGGCTCGCCCAAGAAATGGCCCTTCAAATAGTTCGCAATCTCGGGCTGCAGATGTTTTCCGCTCTGCGTCCACTCGTCCAAGAAATCGTGCAACTGCTCCAGCTCGATAAACAAGTGGGGCGCGTTGCGCAGCACCGGCGTTGCGCCGCTGAGCGTGCTCCGCGGGTGGATCAGCTCGCTCGGGCTATAGTGATGGCCGCATTTGCTGCAGTTATCGCCCGGTTCATCCACCGAGCCGCACTTCGGACACGTCCCGCGCACGAACCGATCGGGTAAGAATGTCTTTGCCTCCGGATCATACAACTGCTCGACGTCCCGTTCGCGCACCAGCCCCGCCGCCCGAATCGATTTCCAAAATCGCTCGCACAGGGCACGGTTTTCTCGGCTATTCGTGCTGCCGTAGTTGTCGAACTTGATATCGAACGCGGCGAAATCGCGCTCGTGTGCCCGCTGCATTTCGGCAATGAACTTCGACTCGCTCACACCGGCCTTGCCGGCACTAATCATCACTGCCGTGCCGTGCGTGTCGTCGGCGCACACATACACGCAGCGGTTGCCCACGAGGTTCTGAAATCGCACCCAGATATCGGTCTGGATGTACTCCACCAAATGGCCAATGTGGATATCGCCGTTGGCGTAGGGCAGGGCGGAGGTAACCAGAATGCGTCGCACGAAAATGTCTTCAACCGTTGATGTGATAACTTCTCAACCAAGTACGAAATTGCAGCCCATTAGCGTCGGCCGCCAGGCCGAATCAACTGCTAGCAAATCCCACTATTTGGAAACCCCAGCCCTCGCGGCCGCGTCATTCTAACCCGATCACTCCTTCTTCGGGAGTGCGACCGCCGCTCAACCGCCATTGAACTCCACCGGCCGCAAACCGGCCTTGTGCGAAACGCCAAAGTCGGGGACATTCCCGCCCCCAAGGCGGAAGATCACCCGCAAAACGATCTGACGCCGATTACCACCCCCTGGTTCGCTTCACGCGCTCGACCCGCATCGCAACCCCTTTTGCCTGCCACCCCGCGATCAGCAGGACGCTGATCAACTCGGCACCGCAAAATCGCGATTCGCGCGGCTCGGGCGTGATGCATCGTGGCGACCCGCGTCGCCACGGCAGCATGCTGACCACCAATTCCAAGGAGGGAACGGATGGTCCGATTCGCGGCAGCGGTACTTGCGCTGGCGGTAACGTCGCTCGGCCTGGCGGCCCACGGTGCCGAATCCGAAATTCTGTTGCTCGACTTCTGGTCGCCCCACTGCGGCCCGTGCATGCAAATGAAGCCCACGGTCCACAGCTTCATCCAAGCAAAATATCCAGTCCGCGAAATCGATACGACGCAAGACCAGCAAACCACTCGACAATTCAACATCGACCGCATTCCGTGCTTCGTCATGTTGGTTGACGGCAAGGAAGTCGAACGCCATGTCGGCGCGATCAGTACGCCCGATCTGCAGCAGATGTTCGAGAAGGCCAAGGACGTGGTGATGCAAAACCGCCGCGCCCGCGGTCAATCGCCCGACAACCAACTTCAATCCGCGAGCCCACCTCCTGGTGGCACATCGATTGGGCCAGCGCCGCGTCCCGACGCCGCTCGCCTGTCTTCCGACCCTTGGGCGAATGACCCGGTCGCAACGCAAGCGACTCTCACGCCCACATCGAAGTCGGTGGCGGCAATACCAGTATCGGCCGGCGGCCAAGATTTCCCATCCAGTCTCATGGCTGCCACGGTCCGCATTCGCGTCGACGATGCCCAAGGCCGTTCCTTCGGCACCGGTACGATCATTGATACCCGTAGCGGCGAAGCGCTCATCGTCACCTGCGGCCATTTGTTCCGCGAATCGCAGGGCAAAGGTCCCATGACGGTGGAACTTTTCGACGTCGGTCCCAACGGCCCGCGAGTTGCCGAACAACTTCCCGGCCAACTCATTAGCTACGATATCGAGCGCGAAGTTGCGTTCGTCAGCGTCAAGCCAACGCGGCGGGTTTCCGTGGCCGCTGTCGCCCCAACCGGCGTAAACGCGCAACGCGGCGATCGCGTTGCCACGATCGGTTGTAGCAACGGCCAGGATCCGACACTGCTGCCCCAGCGCGTCAATCAACTGGATCGCTACGCCGGCCCGCCGAATATCGAAGTCAGCGGTGCGCCCGAAGAAGGTCGCAGTGGCGGCGGACTTTTTAACCTGCAAGGCCAACTGATCGGCGTTTGTTACGCCGCCGATTACGAAGGCAAGGAAGGCCTCTACACGGCGCTCGAGTCGATCCACCGGGAACTCGATCGGCTCAAGCTCACCGACGTTTACGCGAAATCCGCAACGCCTCCAACTGCATCGCCTGAGCCGATTGTTCGCGGCCAAGTCCCCGCCGAACCCAACCCACCACTCACGCCCGTTGGCTCGCCAACCACGCCTTCAACGGCGGCTAACGCCGAACTACCCAATAACTTGAAGCCAGATGAACAGGCCGCGTTCGGCGAAATCATGAGCCGGGCCAGCAACTCCGAGGTCGTGATCATCGTTCGCCCGAAAACGCCCGGCGGCCAAAGCGATGTCATCACGATCGACAACGTCTCGCCCGAGTTCATCAAGGCCTTGGAGGCCCGCAAACGCAGCGCCGCGGCACCGACGGTGCCACTTGCCAAACAAACTCCGGCGGGTGCCGGCCAACAAATCCGTTAAAGCCATTACGATTGGCGTGGATCAATCAGCCACTGCAACCTACGGCAACTTCTTGAGCTAGTGCTTTGTCACATCAGGATTTTGGGGTAGACGGATTTTAGCTTGCCGCGTGCGTCGTCGATTTTCATTTGCCAGTCGACGCCGCGTTGGGCGTCGGTGACGTCGACCGACCAGGCGTGGATTTCTTCGCAGAGTTCTTCAAGTTCGCCCATCCGGCGATTGCGGAGACACTGGCGGGTCATGGAACTCAGTTCG
>JAKOXH010000070.1 GCA_029781135.1 Planctomycetota bacterium | reverse complement strand
TTGACCGAACTGCGATCGGAATTCAAGCACCTCACGATCAAGCGTGGCTGCTGGACTGGCAAGCTCTTCTGTCGTAACCTGTCGCATGGCGTATCCTCCGTTGCCCTCGTCGGGCCGCTTGTGAAATAAAAATTCAAATCACCAGCAGGATACGCCGCCTTTTCATCTCCTCATAGAACACAACATTCGGTTATATCTCCTCAAACGGCAATAGTGGACAAATACTGACTGTCTCACGCAAAGGCGCGAAGGCGCAAAGGAAGCAATTGACACCAATGAAAAATGCAAAATGTTCAATGCAAAATGAAAAATACAGGTGGAGCCGTCTTCATTTTGCATTTTACATTTGCTCATTTTGCATTTTGCATTCTTCTATCTTCTTTGCGTCTTCGCGCCTTGGCGTGAGATTTTCTGATCCATTTCACTCGTCAATTACAGTAAATTTGCGTCTCGACTGCTGGCAGCCGCCAGCGCGACGCTTGCCAGGCAAAGCACGCCCCTAATCCTAACCCGAAAATAATATGGGCCGCCATTGTGACGGCAATAAATCGGGGCGTTAGGTGGATTCCGAAAAATCCCGCGTAGGGCGACGCCAACAGGCACAACTCGATTCCCACCGCCATCAGCGCGGCCCAGGGGACGGCCTTCCACGCACCTGGGGCATCCGCGCCGTACGCCTCCCGGGTACCAGCATACGCCGCAGCAAACATCACGCCGAACGTGGCCCCGTTCGAGAAATGGTACGCCCACCCCAATAAGTGGGCCGCTAGCGAATATGCCGGTTGCTCGACAGGCTGGCCCAAGAGCAAGGCCCCAAATCGCGGAAACACTTTGAACAGCGGCATTTGCGGCACACCAAACCGTCCCAGGCCCCAGGCATCCGAAAACACGAACGGCAAACGAAAGATATCGTAGGCCACCGCCCCCACGAGGCCGCCCAGTGTTCCAATCAGCACAGCGCGCCACAATCGACCATCACCGCGCGCCCAATCGAGCACGGCCAGACCATACAGTAGTACGGTTGCCGGCAACAAAATCGTGAAGAAAAATGCCCGCATGTCCACGAGGCCGTACATCTCCGCCAGCAGGCACCAAATCGAGGTCGCCGCCAGCATGAATACGACAATCCGCCCCGGTGTAGTCCACTGCAGAATACCCGGAAGTCGTGACTGGAATGCGGGGTCGGCCATCCCCCTATGATACCGCCATGGCGTACCCTTCAACATATAAAAATATAAAACGATCTATGCAGGACTGAGTTCGCGTGAAGTTGCTAATTCAATCCCGAAGATGCTCGATGATTTGCAGCATGCGAAAGAACGGGTTGCGGGCATCATACGTCACGATCGCTGCCACCTGCCGTAGTTCCTCAACCCGGCGTTTGTATTCCCCGTTGATAATTAGTTCCAGTCCTTGGATTTTTCCAAGGTGTTCAGTGAGATATCCTTTTGGCACGACAGGAGACCAAAACATAAAATGCGGCTCCACGAATTGTGCTAAATGGTCCAGTGCGTATTGTTTCTGTCGCTGGTATTTCCTTGTAATACGCTCGATCGTCGTCGCTTGGTCCTTATATAACAACCCGCCAATATGAGTTGTTACCTCGCACAAATAGGCTCGCATGTGATGAAAATCGAGTCCCAGCACATCGAGTTCTTCTAGTCCACGGAGGCCGCCGCCCGGCCGACGCACGTTATAGTCGATGAAATCACAATTCAGCTTCAACCGAAGATATGCCCCAACAATGTATTCTCCAATGTCGGTTAGCATATGACCACATTCCTCGCGGCCGGAAAGGAATTCATACTCTACTGCGAGCTGATCGCCGATTCACTCAAGCATTACCATCCTACAAGTTACATTAAACGTTCATAAAGTCGGGGATATAGCGGCAGCGCCAATTCGGTCGGCCCCTATGTTTCGAACTTGCTACGCGGCAAACGAGATTGGCGAATGATCGATCGCAGCGTGCCTATCCTCACTTCTCTGTGGTCGGGTACTGGAACAGTTGTCGTGGCCCCACTGGCATCGACTTGTTGCATCACGATGTGGCTGCCGCGCCGCCGAACCTCGGTGAATCCGTGACGCTCGAGTATCGAGCAGAGTTCCCTCCCAGACATCACGCGCAGCTTACCCAATGGAAACCTCTAGTTGCGTGACAAAGATGTCACCGCCCTCGCGTGCCGCTATCTCATCCGCCGATGCGCATTCGTAGAATAACTCAACCGCCTCGCGCAGGTTCGCCACCGCCTCCTCGACCGTGTCGCCTTGACTCGCCACATCCAATTCTGGGCAAAGAGCTACAAAGCCCGGCAATTCAGCTTGAATGATCGCGGTTAATCGCTTGCTCATAACAATACCCACATTTGGATGACCATCGCTGTTCCAGACCAGCGCACGCACCAGTGAAATTTTCTCGACGCGGATTGAGTACCTTTATAGTCCAGTATACTCCTTTGGCAAGTCAGATGCCAATCTGGCTGCTCAATTAGCCGCTCCGTAGGTACTAGCGAGTCAACAGTCAATCGCCATAATTGACCTTATTCCTCATGCTGCATACAAACTGTTAGTGAGGTACCACCGTGGATGTCGTGACGCTATCTCGTGTGCAGTTCGCGCTCACGATCATGTTCCACTATATCTTCCCGCCGCTCACGATCGGTCTCGGCGTCGTGCTGGTTTATTTGGAAGGCATGTTCCTGCGCACGGGCGACCCGCTCTACGAATCGGCCGCCAAATTCTGGACGCGCATCTTTGGCCTTAACTTCGCCATGGGCGTCGTCACGGGCATCGTGATGGAGTTCGAATTCGGTACGAACTGGGCCGTGTACTCGCGCTACGTGGGTGACGTGTTCGGTTCCGCACTCGCGGCCGAAGGCATTTTTGCCTTTTTTCTCGAATCCGGTTTCCTCGCGCTCTTGCTGTTCGGCTGGGGTGTTGTCGGTCCGAAGATGCACTTCTTCGCCACGGTGATGGTCGCCATCGGCGGCATTTTTTCGTCCATCTGGATCACAGTGGCCAATTCCTGGCAACAGACGCCGGCCGGCCATATCATTCGCGAGCACGTGATCAACGGCCGAGTCTTTCGCCGCGCTGAAATCGTCGACTTCTGGGCGCTGGTGTTCAATCCATCATCCATTCAGCGCCTGATTCACGTGTGGCTGGGCGCGTTCATTCTGGGCGCATTTTTTGTGATGAGCATTTCGGCTTGGTACATACTCAAGAACCGCCACCTCGAGTTTGCCCAACGCTCGTTCACCGGCGGTCTGATCCTGGCCACCATTTGCTCGCTGGCTCAACTTGGCTCAGGACATTTTCAAGCGGTGGGTGTGGCCGAAAATCAGCCCGCCAAACTCGCGGCGATGGAAGGCCTGTTTGCCACCGAGTCGCACGCCCCGATGCACCTCTTCGGCTGGCCCGACGAAGAATCCAAAACCGTTCGCTACTCGGTCGCCATCCCTGGCCTGTTGAGTTGGCTCGTTCATTTCGATGCCGCCAAACCCGTCGCTGGCCTCAACGATCTGGAAAGCCAATGGGGCCGGCCGCCCGTGTGGCTCACATTCCAGTCGTATCATCTCATGATTGCGATCGGCATGCTGTTCATCGTTACCACGCTCCTCGCCAGTTTCTTGCGCTGGCGCGGCACGCTGTTCACCAAGCGCTGGCTGCTCTGGTATTTCGTGTTCGCCGTCATTCTGGCGATCGTGGGCAACGAAACGGGGTGGGCCGCCGCCGAAGTCGGCCGCCAACCGTGGATCGTCTACCCCACCATCGCCAACGGCGCGGCCGAAGGCGGTCTCCGCACCAGCGACGCCATATCCGAAGCGATCGGCCCAGCGCACGTGTTGGGATCGATCATTATGTTCAGCATCGTGTACGTGCTGCTGTTCATCCTATGGGTGTTCTTGCTGAACAACAAGATCCAACACGGCCCCGAGCCGGTCACTGGCCGCGAAGGCACTTCGACGTCCGGCGTGCCAAATGACACTGCCCGCCGCGTTTCCCGCCGGCGCTCATTGACCGAAACCGATTCATAGAATTTTGCCGAATTCGCGAGCAACGCCACCAATGGAAAACAATTGTAGTCCGCAGATGGCGCAGATGAGCGCAGATAGAGATAACTGGACGTCGGACGGCAGGATTCGATTCTCAATGCAAATCACCCTTCTTCATCTGCGGCCATCTGCGTCATCTGCGGACTAACGAATTCCCGATGAACTGAACGAGAACACATGGACCTGAATATCCTCTGGTTTATTCTGCTGGGTGTGCTGTTGGCCGGCTATGCGATCCTCGACGGCTTCGACCTCGGCGTTGGCATGCTGCAACCCGTCGCCAAGAATGAAGAAGAACGCCGCCTCGTGCTCAACTCGATCGGCCCGATCTGGGACGGTAATGAAGTCTGGCTCGTCACGTTCGGCGGCGCGATGTTTGCCGCATTCCCCGAAACGTATGCGACCGTCTTCTCCGGTTTCTACATCGCCTTCATGCTGGTGCTCTTCGCGCTCATCCTGCGTGCCGTCTCGATTGAATTCCGCAGCAAGCTCGAATCGCGGGCGTGGCGACGCTTCTGGGATACCGGTTTCTTCTTCTCCAGTCTGCTTGCTTCATTACTCTTCGGCGTTGCCGTGGGGGCCGCCATGAACGGCGTGCCGCTCAACGAGCGAGGCGTCTTTGTCGGCCGATTCATCGATGAAATCACCGTGTACTCGTTGCTCGTCGGCCTGATGACCGTCGCCATGTTCGTCATGCACGGCGCGATCTTCCTCTACCTCAAGACCGAGGGCGAATTGCAGCAACGCGTCCACGCCTGGATGTGGCGCGGCTTCGGCTTTTTCCTCATTATGTACCTGCTCGTGACGATTGTGACGCTCGCTCAAATCCCGCGCGCCACGCGGAACTTCGAACATTATCCCTGGGCCTGGATCGTCGTCGTCCTCAACGTGCTAGCCATTGCCAATATCCCCCGGGCAATCGCCCAACATCGTCCGGCCTACGCGTTCATTTCTTCCAGCGCCACGATTGCCGCGCTAGTCTGCTTGTTTGGGGTGGCCCTCTTCCCCAATCTGGTTACGTCCAAACCGACCATCGAAAATAGCCTCACCATTTACAACGCCGCATCGTCGCACAAAACGCTCGTCATCATGACGATCATCGCCTGCATCGGCATGCCGTTCGTCGTCGGCTACACCGCCGTGGTGTACTGGAGTTTCCGCGGAAAAGTCGAACTCCAAGAGCACAGCTACTGACCCTCTCGTAGCAACAGGCGGCTCGCTTGTTGCTAGTGGGAGCGTCGTTTTCCAACATTGCGGCTGCCGCACCCTTCAGCATTTCCGCCCATTTGCGCAGCGCGCTCTACTGTTTGCGATGGCAGTTGCTTCGGGTGGCACGCCCAGAGGCTCTGCGATGGGCGTGGATGGATGAGAGCAATCGCCGCACCACGCCCTTCGCAGACTCTGGGCGTGCCACCCATCCGGACCACGGAGACACGTCCGATCGCAGACCCTGCCACTTGTCAAACCGCCCGCTGACCGCGAAAATCCGGATTGATTTTCACTCTAGCTGCTGGTTCAAAGCGGGTGGCGCGCGACGTTGTGTTCGCCGCCGGATTGAGTTTGCTCAGAAAGGTATTGCGATGGAAGTTGTTGTTCTGCCCAGTTATCAGGAAATGAGTAAAGCGGCGGCCCAGGTGATTGCCGGCGTTTTGAATGAGAAGCCGAATGCCGTCCTCGGCATGGCCACGGGCTCGACGCCCCTTGGCGTTTACCAAGAGCTTGTGAAGATGCACAAAGCCGGTGAACTCGACTTCCACCAAGTCACCACGTTCAATCTCGATGAATACGTGGGCCTGCCGAAGTCCAATTCCCAGAGCTATCACTACTTCATGCATGAAAACTTCTTCAAGCATGTCAACATCGCTCCGGATAACATCTATATCCCGTCGGGGACGACGAAGAACTATCGCGCGTTCTGCGCTTGGTACGAGAAACGCATCGAAGAATGTGGCGGCATCGATGTGCAAATCCTCGGCATCGGCTCGGATGGTCACATCGCCTTCAACGAACCGGGCAGTTCGCTCTCTTCGCGCACCCGTCTCAAAACGTTGGCCGAACCGACGATCCAAGACAACGCCCGCTTCTTCGACCGCAAGGAAGACGTGCCCATTTACGCCATCACGATGGGCGTTGGCACGATCCTCGAAGCCCGCACACTCGTGCTGTTGGCCAACGGCAAGAACAAGGCCAACGCAGTCGCCCAAATGGTCGAAGGCCCGGTGACATCAATGATCACCGCCAGCGCCCTGCAACTCCATCCGTCGGCCAAGGTCTTCCTCGACGAAGACGCCGCCGGCCAATTGAAGATGCGCGAGTACTACGACTGGGTGATGAAGAAGAAGCCCGGTGCTCCGCAGACCTGACCAGGAGTACGATGAATTGATTGGAGCCCGCAGCGCAACCAAGGGTTAATGTCCCCCCAACCATTGCTAGTGCGGCGGGCTCCGATCTGCTCCGGCAGGTGGGCATCGCCCACCGGATGCTATCAATCAGTTCGATCGGAGCCACAGAGGGCACGGAGTTAGATTTGTGATTGACGATTTGATGATTGACGATTGAATCTGCCGGTTCGGTTTTTCGCAGCCTTCTAAATCGAAAATCTTAAATCACCAATCTTGAATTTCTTCCTCCGTGTTCTCTGTGTACTCTGTGGCTAAGTGCTTCTAAATTGTCAACCCGCTCTAAACCTCTATGGATCCCATCGAACAATTCATGGCAACCGTTCGTGGCCGCGGGCAAACGGTTGTCTTGCCGGAAGGCGCTGACCCGCGCGTACTGAAAGCGGCGCGCCGCCTGGTGGATGAAAAGCTGGCACAGCCAATCGTCCTCGGCACCGCCGATGAAATCAGCCAGGCTGCCAAGCAGGCAGAAGTCGCACTCGAGGGCATCCATACCATCGACCCCGCAAAGTCGGGAAGGCTCGCCGCCTATGCCGCCTCGTACGCCGCCGATCGCAACGTGAAGGAAGGCGTGGCGAAACGCATGGTCGTTCGCTCCGTCGTCTTCGGCGGCATGATGGTCAAGCTCGGCGATGCCGACACCCTGGTCGCCGGTGTCAGCACCGCCACGGCGAACGTCATTCAGGCCGGTGCCCTCACGGTCGGCTATGCCCCAGGCATCGCTTCGGCGTCGAGCTTCTTCCTCATGATCATGCCTGAGTTCCGCGGCCGCAAACAATATCCGCTGGTGTTCGCCGATTGTGCCGTGAACATCGCCCCCATGCCCGAACAATTGGCCGACATCGCCATCGCCTCGGAACTTAGCGCGAAGAAACTTCTCGACGAAGCGCCGCGCGTCGCGATGCTTTCGTTCTCGACCCACGGCAGTGCCTCGCACGCCGAGATCGATCACGTCACGAGCGCACTCGCCATCGCCCGCGAACGAGCGCCGCAAGCTCTCATCGACGGCGAATTCCAACTCGATGCGGCCATCATGCCGAACGTCGCCGCCAAAAAAATCAAGCGGCCCAGCGAAGTGGCCGGCAAAGCCAACGTGCTGATCTTCCCCGACCTCAACTCAGGCAACATCGGCTACAAACTCACCCAATATTTGGCCGGTGCCCGCGCCATTGGGCCATTCCTGCAAGGCTTCGCCAAGCCGATCAGCGACCTCTCCCGCGGCGCCTCGGCCGACGACATCGTCGCCACCACGGCCGTTTGCCTTGCGCAATGCCAAGGAGCGGCCGGCAAATGAAGATCCTCGTTCTCAATTGCGGCAGCTCCTCCATCAAGTACCAACTCTTCGTGATGCCCGGCCGCACGCTGCTGGCGAAAGGCATGATCGAACGCATCGGCGATGCCAAGGCCGCTATCATCCACCAGGATGACGCCGGCAAGGTGCAACAAGGCATCAGCGCTGGCGATCATGACGAAGCCGTCGCCGCAATTCTCCAGCGGCTCATGGCCTCGAGCCACGGGGCCGAAGCCGGCGCGCCAATTGTCGCCGTGGGGCATCGCGTTGTGCATGGCGGCGAGGAATTCACTGGCTCGGTCATCATCAACAACGCCGTCATCGCCTCGATCGATCACAGGGCCCGCCTCGCACCGCTCCATAATCCGCCGAACCTCGCCGGCATCCGGAGCGCGATGCTTGCCCTGCCGAAAGCCACTCAAGTTGCCTGCTTCGATACGGCCTTTCACGCCACTATCCCGCCCGTCGCCTACACGTACGCCCTGCCCTACGAACTTTACGAAAAACTGGGCGTCCGCCGTTACGGCTTCCACGGCACGTCGCATCGCTACGTGGCCCGCCGGGCCGCCGCGTTCCTCGGCCTCGATAAATACGCGATCAACTGCATCACTTGTCACCTCGGCAACGGCAGCTCGATCACCGCCGTGCGCAACGGCCGCTCTGTCGATACCTCGATGGGCCTCACGCCGCTCGAAGGCCTCGTGATGGGCACCCGCTGTGGTGATATCGACCCCGCCATCCTGTTCTACCTGGCCGATAATGGCTATGCCTTCGACCAGCTCAACGACCTGTGCAACAAGAAAAGCGGCGTCCTCGGCGTCTCCGGCCTATCGAACGACATGCGGACGCTCGTCGAAGCTGCGGGCAAAGGCAACGAACGGGCCAAGCTGGCGATCGAGTTGTTCTGCTACCGAATCAAGAAGTACATCGGCGCCTACTCGGCCGCCCTGGGCCGCGTCGACGCCCTCGTCTTCACCGGCGGCATCGGCGAAAACGCGATCCCCGTTCGGGAGCAAATTTGTGCGGGGCTCGAAAACCTCGGCGTCCGCGTCGATCGCCAAAAGAACGCGGCCGCCCTGGGCAAGGAATCCCGCATCGACGCCGGCGGCGGCGTCGCCGTCCTCGTCATCCCCACCGACGAAGAAGGCGCCATCGCCGCCGACACCTACCAACTCGCAACCGAAGCAGCCGCCGCCATCAAACACTGATTAAACTGCTAATTTACACAATCAACAAGAAGTCTCACGCAAAGACGCGAAGGCGCAAAGGAAGCAAATGACATCAATGTAAAATGCAAAATGTTCAATGCAAAATGTTCAATGCAAAATGAAAAATACAGGGGGAGCCGCCTTCATTTTGCATTTTACATTCGCTCATTTTGCATTTTGCATTCTTCTGTCTTCTTTGCGCCTTCGCGCCTTTGCGTGAGACTCGATTTACTCTACAGAAATGGCCGACTCTAAGAATTACCGCAATCTCCGTGACGACGAAATCCGCCAACTGAAATCCCAAGGCTGCACGGCCGGCGATTGGAACCGCGTTCGCGTGTCCGACCCGTTTGCCGCCGATCGCGTGTCGCAAGTCGATTTCATTGGCGATGTATCGATCGGCTCGCTTGCGGGCGAATGCCAGGCGAAGCCTGCGGGCATCTATCGTGCCCGTCTGCAAAACTGCGTCATCGGCAATGGCGTTCGAATCGCTGGCGTCGGCGGCCAGCTCTCGAGCTACCACATCGCGAGCGGCGTGCTCATCGAGAACATCGGCACGATGGAAACCGCCGCCGGTGCTCGCTTCGGCAACGGCGCCGAAGTCGCCGCCCTCAATGAAGCCGGCGGCCGCGAAGTGCCGCTCTTCAACGAACTCTCCTCGCAGTTCGCGTACCTCATCGGCCTCTACCGCTACCGCACCGAACTCGTCGAAAAACTCAAGGCAATGGCCGCAACCGCCGCGAGCGCCGCCAAGCAGGATTTCGGCACCGTTGCCGAGGGCGCCGCCATCATCGGCGTCGCCAAAATCCGCGATGTCAACTTCGGCCCCGCCTGCCGCATCGATTCCGCCCTCTCGCTCACGAACGGCACCGTGCTCAGCCACCCCGATGCCCCCGCCGTCGTCGGCGAAGGCGTCATCGCCAAGGACTTCATCATCGCCGAGGGGGCCCAGGTCGGCGGCAGCGCGATTCTCAGCCACTCGTTCGTCGGCCAAGGCGCGAAGATCGGCAACCAGTTCTCGGCCGAAAATAGCCTGTTCTTCGCCAACTGCGAAGGCTTCCACGGCGAGGCCTGCAGCGCCTTCGCCGGGCCGTACACCGTCACGCACCACAAATCGACGCTCCTCATCGGCGGCCTGTTCAGCTTCTACAACGCCGGCAGCGGCACCAACCAGTCGAACCACCGCTACAAACTTGGCCCCACGCATGAAGGCAAAATGGAACGCGGCTGCAAAACCGGCTCATTCGCCTACATGATGTGGCCCTGCCGCGTCGGCCCGTTCTCGGTCGTCCTCGGCAAACACACCCGCAGCTTCAACACCTGCGACCTGCCGTTCAGCCACCTCGAAGCCGATTCCAGCGGCAAGTGCGAGCTCATCCCCGGCCATTACATCGCCACGGTCGGCACGATCCGCGACGGGGCGAAGTGGCCTTCGCGCGATCGCCGCAAAGGCCCCGTCCGCCGTGATATCCTCTGCTTCGAAGTCTTCAGTCCACTCACGATCGGCCGCATGGTCCGCGGCGCGGCTCTGCTTGGCCAGTTACAGGAATCGACCGATCGCAAAGTAAGCACAGTGAACGTCGGTGGCGTCGAAATCAAACGTGTCATCCTGCGTACCGGCGTGAAGCGCTACACGGGCGCCATTGAGCGCTACTTGCTCGAACAGATCTCGAACCGCCTCGCCCGCGGTTGCGAACAAGGTGCAGCGACGCTAAAGCAAGTTTGTGCCGCCTCGCCCAAGGCCGTTTACGATGCCGAGTGGGTCGACGTCGGTGGCCAACTCATGCCGAAGAAGCGGCTCGAGGAATTGTGCGCCGCCGTTGTCGCCGGACGCATCGACACGATCGAAAAACTCCAAGCCGCCCTGCTTGATATCCGCGCGAACTACGAGGAAGACACTTGGCTCTGGGTCCGCGCGCAGGCGAAGTCGTCGCTGAAGCTCAATCTCGACGAACTGACGGCCGACCGGGCCCGCGACGTTGTCACCCGCTACTGCGACGAGCAACAAAAGTTCCTGCGGCTCGTTCTCATCGACGCCGAGCGTGAGTACGATGAAGCCAGCCGCGTGGGCTTCGGCATGGACGGCGACGCCGCCACCGCCGAACAAGATTTCACCGCCGTCCGCGGCCGCTTCGCCGACAACAGCTTCGCCAAGCAAATGACGACCGAAATCGCAGCCCTCCCCACCCGCCGCGACGCCCTTTGCACAAAACTAAATACCATCCAACCGTAGGGTGGGCACCGCCCACCAACGACGATCTAGAACCGCGTTGCCACAGAGTTCACAGAGAACACCGAGGAAGAGTTTAATAATGCTCAATGCAAAATGAGAAATGCAAAATGTTCAATGCGGAATGGATATCCCCATTTTTCATTTTGCACTGAATATTTTGCATTTTGCATTTGTTTCCCTCCGTGCTCTCTGTGTCCTCTGTGACTCCAAAAAACTGACTGACAGCATACGGTGGGCGGTGCCCACCCTACCTGAGAGGCCAACCCATGTCCGATACCGCTCTGCGTGTCCAACGCGTCGTCGCTGAAACCCTCAAGATCGATCCAGACCGCGTTGTCGAGAACGCTCGCTTCGTCGAGGATCTCGGTGCCGAGTCGATCCAAAGCGTCGAACTCGTCGCCGCCTTCGAGGAAGAATTCGACATCAGCATGGATGAAGAAGAGGCCCTGCAAGTGAAGAACGTCCAAGACGCCATCAAGTTCATCGACAAGTACCGGTAATCATCCCGACCGATTGCCTTGGGTGGCATGCCTTCGTCGCTCGGCGACGTAGGCATGTCGGTTTGCGTCTCTATACTGAATGCCCGTGTCCCGGCATCCTTCTCCCCACCTGCCACGAGGTGCGACCATGCGGCAAATACTCCTTTCTCTGTTCACACTCTTCGTCGCGCTCTCGACGACGTCCGCCCACGCCGACGACATCAAGAAAACCGACGTTTACCGCCGGCTCAAACAGCACGTCGACCAAATCCGCCTGATCGACACCCACGATCACCTGGCGGCCTTCGAGAACCTCCCCAACCGCGTGAAGACCGACCAGGGCGAGGGGATGACGCTTTATAGCATTTGGGCGGGTAGCTATTTCCCTTGGGTCCACCCGCTGGCCCCCTGGCCCGCAAGCGGCAAGTTCAGCGACTGGTGGAAAGCGGCCGAACACAATTTCGACAATGCCCGCGCCACCAGCTTCTACCGCTACTTGCTGCCCGCCTTCCGCGATCTCTACGGCGTCGATTTCGATACGATCACGCCCGCACAAGCGGCCGACCTCAACGCCCGCATCTTCGCCAACTACCGCGACGATAAATGGCTTCGCGATGTCATCACCAACCGCGCCAAAATCGACCTCATGCTGATCGACCCCTATTGGAATCGCCTGCAGCTCGACCGCAATTACGAATTTGGCATGCCCGTGCTGAATGTTTCCGGGCTCATGAAAGGCACCTCCCCCGATCGCTTCTCGAACCATGCCGAAAGCCCCTACGAATACGCCCAGAAGCACAACCTGAAGACCGACTCCTTCGACGACTATTTGAACGTTATCGAAGCGATCTTCGCCGACGCCGTTTCCAAGCAGTGCATTTGCCTCAAGTCCACCCAGGCCTACGAACGCACGCTGCTGTACGAGAAAGTGACGAAGGAGCGTGCCGCCAAGGCCTTCGGCCACAAGCCGGCCGATATTTCCGCCGAAGACCAAAAGGCCTTCGAGGACTTCCTGTTCTGGCACGTCTGCGAGTTGAGCGCGAAGTACGACCTGCCGTTCCAAATTCACACCGGCCAGGCCCGCATCCAAGGCTCGAATCCGCTACTTCTGGCCGATGTCATCCAAGCCAACCCCAAGACCAAATTCATTCTCTTCCACGGCGGCTACCCCTGGGTCGGCGAAACCGGCGTCATCGGCCAAAAATATCGCAACGTGTGGATCGACTCGGTCTGGCTGCCGATGCTCAGCTACACGATGGCCCGACGCGCCTACCAAGAATGGCTAGACGCCATGCCCTCCGATCGCATCATGTGGGGCGCCGACACGCTTAACGCCGAGGGCATCTACGGTGCGACCGTCTACACCCGCGAGTGCCTCACCGAAGCCCTCGCCGAAAAAGTCGACCGCGGCGAACTGCGCGAAGACCACGCCCAGCGCATCGCCACGCAAATTCTCCGCGAAAACGCCCTCAAACTCTTCCCCAAACTCCGCGCCGCGTTGCCGAAGTAACTGGACTTCACGAAAGCCCTGCCGCGTTGCATCGCCCTGATTGCACGACTGGCGGCTCATCCACCCTACGCACAACCCACCCATTTGGCCGGTTGTTCCCGCCATTTTGGCTGCTGCCACATTTACTAAATGGCCCTATTTCTTTCGCGGATTTCATCGACGAAACCGCCCGACCTACTTAGAATGTAGTTTCACGCCAGGAGCACCTCTTCAGCGGGGAAGTTGGGCGGGTAGGCAAGTTTTGGCGGTTCGTCGAGTTGGGTTCCACTCTATCTACTGGCCGCCAGAGGTATGCGCGGATGTCGCAAGCGAGCATCGAGCCGAACACTGGCGACGCGGGCGGAGGTTCCGATAGTTCACTCATCCGGCGTTTTCGCTCCGGCGAGGACGATGCCGCCACCCAGTTGTACAAACGCTATGCCGAGCGCTTGCACCGGTTGGCCCAGCGAAACACGGGTGCCGACTTGGCCCGGCGCTTCGACGCCGAGGATGTGGTTCAATCGGTTTTTCGCACGTTTTTTCGTCGCGTTCGCACCGGTCTGTACGACCTGCCCGACGGAGATGAATTATGGCGACTTCTGCTCGTCATTTCGCTGAACAAAATTCGGGCGCTGGCGATCCATCATCGCGCACAGAAGCGGAACGTCGCCGCAACGGTGGCCCCGGGGACGGAGCTCCTCGCCCAACTCACCGACGAGAGTTCCGAGAACCTGGCGCTAACCTCATTGAAAATGGTCATCGGCGACGTGCTCAGCAGTTTGCCGAAAGTGCAGCAGCAGATGATCGTGCGGCGAATCGAAGGTTGCCAGATCGAGGAAATTGCCGCCGAAACCGGCCGGTCGAAACGCACCGTCGAACGCGTTCTTCAAGATTTTCGCGGGCGCTTACGGGGACTCATTGATGGCCAACCCAGTGGCGTACAAACCGCGTGATCTCGACGCGATTCTCGAGGCCTTCGAGCTGGCGAGCGAACGAGCCGGTGGCGCCGAGGTCGTCGATTATCTGCCCGATGCCAGCGACCCATCGTATCACCGTATTGCGGTCGAGTTAATTCGTGTCGACCTCGAGCGCTCCTGGGCGCGCGGCCATAAGAAGCGGCTGGATGTTTATCGCCAGGTGACGCCCCAACTGTTCGAGCATCCCGGTCGGCTCAAGGAAATCGCTTTCGAGGAATACCGCCTCCGCAAACAAGCGGGCGAACGGGTAACGACCGCCGAATACAGCGAGCGTTACGCCATTGATACCAGTGCCTGGCCGCACGATGATGCCGATGTCGAACCCTCAATCGTACGTTTCTCACCTGTCAACGGCAGCGCGGTCGGCCACAACATCCGCGTGCCTGTGTTCCCCCGCGCCGGCGAAATGTTCGGCGGCTTCGAACTCGTCGAGGAGCTTGGCCGCGGAGCGTTCGGCGTCGTTTTTCGCGCGCGACAGGCCGACCTGGCCGCCCGCGATGTGGTCCTGAAAATCACGGCGCTGCGGTCCGTCGAGCCGCAACGCCTCGCCCGCCTGCAGCACACGAACATCGTGCCGTTGTATTCGATGCACGAGCACGCCGGCCTGTTGGCGATTTGCATGCCGTTCTTCGGCCGCCAAACGCTGGCCGATTTCACTCGTGGGCGCACCACCGGCGCCGAACAAGCCGAAATCAGCACGGTCGTCGAACGCGATATTCCAACCATCCCCATTCGGCCCGCGGATGCCGCCAGCCAATTACCTTCCGACCCTCAACCCTCGACCCTCGACCCTCGACCCTCGCCCAGCGGCCCTCAACCCTCAACTCTCAACCCTCAACCTCTTGCCACGATCGTCGACCGCATCGCCCAATTGGCCGAGGCACTTGCTCACGCCCATAGCCGCAACATCGTTCACTCTGACTTGAAGCCAGCTAACGTTTTGATTACCGATGACGGTGTGCCGATGTTGCTCGATTTCAACTTGTCGAGCGACACGTCGTCGCCCTATCAAAAAGCCACGCTGCTCGTAGGCGGCACGTTGCCTTATATGGCGCCGGAACACCTGCTCGCCACGCTCGATGGCAGTGCGGTGCCCGAAGCGAGTGACGTTTTCTCGCTCGGCGTCATTGCCTTCGAGCTGCTTACCGGCCGCCGGCCGTTTGCCGATCGCCCAGGCGACTTCGATCAAACCGTCGATCAACTGGTGGCCGATCGCCAGCGTCTTGCTCCAACCGTTCGCAGCCTCAATCCGCAGGTGAGCGAGGGATTGTCGGCGATTATCGCGAAATGCCTTGCCCCCGAACATCGCGAGCGTTACGCCACGGCCGCTCAATTAGCCGAAGACCTCCGCTGCTACCAGCGCGATCTGCCGCTGCGCCACGCGCCGGAGACGTCGCTCCGCGAACGCGGCAGCAAATGGCTCCGCCGCAATGCCCGCGGCGTGCGCTGGGCCATTGCGGCGTCGCTTATCGGACTCACGGCAATCACGTCTGCGATGTTCATCGCCCGCCAGCATCGACTGTCGATACTAGAAACAACTGCGGCGTTCAACGATTTCGAACATGACGCTCAAGTTGCCCTGGCGAATCTTTACGCACCCGGTGGCGAGCCGGAATTGCGTTCGCTGGGCGCGGAGGCCGCTGAGCGAGCCCTTGCACGCCTCGGCATTTTGCCCGGTGACCCTCAATCCAACAACAAACTAGCCCAGCTATCGCCAGAGCAGCGAACCTCCGCGGAGCGGCAGGCCATCGATATGCTGTACGCCCTGGCCGCCCAAGCACTTTTCAATGAAGACGCGGCAAATGGCGCGGAAGCGACTCAACGTGCTGAACGCGGGCTCCGCTACAACGACGCCGCCCTCGCGCTGCTGCCTGCCCCAACAAGCTCTCAAGCACTGCTGTTGCAGCGTGCGGCCATCCTGAAAGCCGCTGGCGATGAAGCTCACGCTGCTCAAGCTGCCGATCGCGCCAAACAAGCCGCCGCGGGCGCGCAGGACAAATTCCTCAGCGCCGTAGCATTATTTGACGACCGGCACTATGCCGAAGCCGTGAAGGCGGCCGAACAAACATGCCGCGAGAATCCGCAGGATCCGCTCCGCCAGTTACTGCTTGGCAATTCATATTTTGGCGCCGGGCAACTCACTAAGGCAGAAGGAGCTTACACGGCCCTAATTGCCCTGCAACCGAAAACGGTCTCCGGATATCTCTACCGCGGCCTTTGCCGCACCGAGCAGGGCGACCTTGCCGGCGCGGAAGAAGATTACACGCAAGCACTCATCGTTAATCCTGCGCTAGCCACCACGCGCATCAATCGCGCTCTGACCTACTATGCACTCGGAAACTTCGTGGCAGCGGAAAAAGACGCTTCCGCAGCCATTGCTTCGGGCCTCGCCGATCCCCGCGCCTACTTCGTCCGTGCACTCATCCGCGATACCCTCGGCAAGCACGCGGAAGCCCAGGCCGACCGCGACGAAGGTTTCAAACGTCCGCCGCTCGATGACAAAGGCTGGGTCGCCCGCGGCATGGCGGTGCTCAAGAGCGACCCCGCCCGTGCGGCCCACGAATTTGAGCAGGGAATCGCCAAATATCCCAGCTCGAAACCGCTGCTGCAAAACTTGGTACATGTTTATGCCGATCGACTGAATCGACTCACCGACGCCCTCGCGATCGCCGATCGCCGCATCGCGCTCAGCCCCCACGATAGCGCGGCGCTCGCCAGCCGTGCCGTCTTGCATGCTCGCACCGGCGATGTTGAAGCTGCTAAGAAAGACGGCGCACAGGCTACCGCCAATCAGCCAACACCGCTAACGTCGCTTCAATTGGCCTGTGCTTACGCCTTACTCGCTCCCGCGCATCCGGCGGAAGCGAACGACGCAATCCACCACCTGCAGCTTGCTTTAGCGCGCGACCCCAAACTCGCCTTGCGCGCGGCAGCGGATACTGACCTCGCCGCCCTGCACGATAACGTCGAATTCCAAGCGCTCATCGCATCGGCAACGAAACTGGTTAGCCCGCCAACCAGTTCAACGCAACCGTCATCGAAACCAACGGAACAGAGTTCAGAACGAGCTGCCGGCAATGGCGCCAAGCAACCCAAGTCGTAGAATTAACATGTTCAATTTCCCCCACCGGTCACGCCGACCGCGCGCGCGCATGCGGCACAAATCGCGAGCGCGCCTACAATTCGAATGCTTGGAAGCCCGCACCATGTTCGATGGCGGCGGCTTCGGCAGCGGCCAGCTCCTCTCGAACGACGCCTTCCTCACGCTCAGCTTCGCGGCCGATGGCGTGAATGTCGCCGGTCAATCAAACGGCCTGGCGGCCAAATTCAATTCGCTGCCGGCGCAAGGTGGTTTCGCAAATTGGCAGGATGCCATCTTGAAAGCCTTCCAAACCTGGGCCACGCTCTCCAACGCCGATATCGGCGTCGTGCCCGATGGCGGCCAGCCCTTCGGTTCAACCGGCGCAACACGCGGCGATGCCCGCTTCGGCGACATCCGGATCGCCGCCATCGCCATGGACTCGGCCGTCGGTGGCGAAGCGATTCCCGTGAACCAGGTCGTCGGCGGCACCTGGCAGGCCGACGTGCTCTTCAACACGAATTTTACCTACCAATCTCTCAGCGATGTTTTTGCCATCGCCCTACACGAAGCCGGCCACGTTTTCGGACTAGGCCACAGTATCGACCCGAACTCGCCCATGTACGGCGGCACCGCACTTACCGCCACCACGCCCACGGCTGCCGACATCGCCGACCTCCGCGCCCTCTACGGCATGCGCCTGCCCGATTTCAACGAACAGAACGGCGGCGGCCAAACCAATAACGATTCCTTCCTCAATGCGACCGACGTCACGCATAGCGATGAACCGGGTACCGTGCCCGGCAGTGTCCCATTGATCGCCTACGGCGATATCACCTCCAACGCCGACGTCGACTTCTTCAAGTTCGATGTCCCCGACCTGTACTCCGGCCCGATCAACATTGAAGTCCGTTCCACCGGCATCAGCCTGCTCGCTCCCAAACTCCAGGTCTACGATAAACAGCAGCAACTTCTTCAGGTAATTTCCTCGACCAGCACCGCGGGAGATACGCTCGCCTATACGATTCCGCTCGACCTCAAAGACAAATATTACTTTGCCGTGAGTGGTGCTTCGTCCGATCTGCTCGGCCTCGGCGGCTACGCCGTGAAAGTGACCTTTCCCGCGACACCGCAGATCGACACCAGCGTCCTCGACCAGTATGGCGATCGCAATCTTCGTAAGCTCTCCACCGAGGATATCCGCAAGCTGCTCGTGCCTTCGCTCGATGACTTCGTCAATGAAGATAACCATACCGACGACAATCTGATCGCCGCCGTCAATCTCGCCCCCGAATCCGACTTCGTCGATCCCAGCCGGTTCGAGACAATCGGCAGTATCTCGAACGCGACCGATATTGATTTCTACAGAGTCAACGCGCCAGAAAACATCACGGCCCAATCCAACGTGCTGACGGTAGCGATCCAAACGCTATCGGATGGGAAACTAGTCCCCGCGGTCCGCGTCTACGATCGTCATCAGAATCTCCTGCCCGCCACAATTCTTGCTAACGGGGGCGGCGAGTTGGTCGTGCAAATCGGGAACATCACTTCTGGAGACGCCTACTACGTGGAAGTCGCGGCTCACGATCCTGTCGGCCCGTTTAACACGGGCAACTACGAGTTAACCGCTTCCTTCCGCGACCAGGCCGTCAACTTCACCACATTTGCGACTGGTACGGTCAACCCGAACGGCACTCAGAACACGCACTCGCTCTACGTCGCTCAACCGCAACTGTTTCACTTTGTGCTACACGCCGGTAGCGCCGCCGTCACCGCCCCAACGGCTGTCATCGCCTCGATCTACAACGATGCCAACGTACTCGTGTATCGCCTCTCCACACCAGTCGGCCAAACCCAATCGCAAAACGCCGTGCTGCTCGCTCCCGGCACCTACACGGTGAAAATTTCCACGCTGTCGCTGCAGCAGCCGGTGACGGTTCCCATCGCTTACTCGCTCTCCGGCATCGCCATCTCCGATCCCTTCGCCTCCGATCCGAATGACCAAACCACGCATCCGTTCGCCAATCCGAATCCACCACCGGCGTTCGTGTATCCGGGCGGAATATTTTCCAATGACCCCTTCTTGTGGACCGACTTCATCAGTTCTCAGAATTCGCCTCCGCCCGATTTGCAGTCACAAATCTCCCTGCTGCTCGGCAGTTGGTGGTCCTGGTTCTGGAACCAAACGGGCGCCAATGGCCCGCCGCTCGGCCAAGATGATGCCTTCGCCACTCCACGAGATACCCTACTCAATGTCGCGCCAAATTCAGGTGTTTTGAGCAACGATGTCGAGCCCGAAGGCGAACCGATGGTCGCCGCCCTCGTCACGCCGCCACGCGTGGGCACACTTCAATTCAACGCCGACGGCTCATTCCAATACACGCCGCCCGTCGACTTCAACGGCGCGGTGCAATTCGTGTATCAAGCATCTGACTTCCATCAACTTTCGGCTCCCGTTACCGTCACGCTCGCCGTCGGTCTCCTGGGAGATTACGATCACAACGGCAACGTCAACCAGGCCGATTACGATACCTGGCGAAGCACCTTTGGCTCGACCACCATTCTCGACGCCGATGGCAACGGCAACGGCGTCGTCGACCAAGGCGACTACCTCGCCTGGCGTCGCAACCTCGGCCTGTCGGCCGGCGCCTCGCTGGCCGTTTCGACCGCTTCCTCGGCGCTCGAAGCGCCAGCACCAGTGGCCGACACCGCGATTGCCGCCACGGTAACCTCGCTGGCGGAAACAATACCTTCATCCCCTTCAGTGGCATTCACGTCGGCAATCGTTATGAACGGTATGCCGTCTCTTTCCGTCGCGGGCTCAACCGACTCAATCACCGTTGTTGAACCGTCCACGCCCCTCAACTCGTTGAATGCCAACCAAACCATGCTGATGCTGCTCGATGCGCCGCCTGCCATTGATGCGATTGCCGCAACCGATGCGGCCTTCACCCCAGCAACCGCCGCCACCAGCACGCCATCCGCCGACACCGATTTATCGCTCGACGCCCTCGATCGCGCTCTCGCCAACCTCTGGTCAACCATGTGAACCACGATGCGGGCCACTATTCAAGTCGCATCGTTTGCCAGGTGCCACTGCTGGCTTGCCCAGCAGTGCCTGGCACCTGTAAGGATAACGATCCGAATTCCACCCCAAAAAGCCAAAACACAACCAGTTAGCCGCGATGCTACGCATCGCCGGCTACCCGCGGTCGCGCCGCCAGCGAGCCCCCAGCGCACTCCTCGGGTGGCACGCCCAGATGCTCGGGGAAGGGCGTGGCCTACTGAACGTGCCACGCAATACGCCTTCACTCTGGTCGAGCTTCTCGTTGTCATCGCGATCATCGGCATCTTAGTCGCCCTGTTGCTGCCGGCGATTCAGGCCGCTCGCGAATCCGCCCGTCGCAACCAATGCGCCAACAACATGCGGCAGCTCTCGCTGGCCGTGCTCGGTTACGAATCGGCCCACAAACTCTTGCCTTCCGCCGGAGACGCGCAAATTCGCAGCGAGTCCGACTCCACCACAAACAAGACGTACGATGTGCTGATCTTCAATCCGTTGCGCGGCAAACGTTTCAGTTGGATCGTCGAAATCCTGCCGTTCATCGAGGAGCAATCGCTCTACGACAAGTTCGATCGCACGCTCGGCATTCTCGCCCAACGCCAAAACCCGCAGGCCATTTCGGTTGCCACGCTCCTTTGCCCCAGTGATTCGCCAGTCGGAAGACCCTACACCTACATCGATACCAGCACGATCCAATGTGCGAAAGGCAATTACGCGGCCTACGTCAGCCCGCACCATGTCGATACTCAATTGCTCTTTCCCGGCGCCCTCATCGCCGGTGGGCAGCGACTTAGCCAAATCTCGGGGGGCGTCAGCCAAACCCTCTTGTTGAGCGAAGTGCGCACGCTCGATAACGAATTCGACCAACGCGGCGCTTGGGCGTTGCCGTTCGTCGGTGCTAGCCTGCTCGCCTTCGACATGCACTCCGTCGGCTGGCCTTCCCTTGACTCGGGCAGCACTTCCGGTGGCCAGCCCGAAAAGATCAGTGTCAACATCGTCAATCGCGCGCCCTTCGAGCCGAATCCTCGCAGCCTTGGCTTCACGCAACGGCCAAACTCGCAAGGGCCCAATACCGACACACTTGAGGACTGCGACGGCGGTGACACAAGAAACATCGCCCGGGCCGCACTCCCGGCGGAGTCCGCGGCAGCGGCCATGCCCTGTAACCACCGCACCCTCGCCCCTGGCGTCCACGGCTACATGTCGGCCGCCCCCCGCAGCCAACACCCCGGCGGCGTCAACGCCTCCTACCTCGACGGCCACGTCGACTTCCTCAACAATGATGTCGATGAATTTGTGATGGCCCACGCCATTAGCGTGACCGATGAGTAAGGGAACGGGAGTCAATTACCAGTAACCGGCCAAACGTACTAACCCATGCAACCAGTAATTGACTCCCGCCCCCTTGATTACTGGCGAGTCTTCCTCGCCGCATGGCTGATAGGACTTGTCCATTCAGCCGTTGCCCATGAGCCGCTCAACGTCGCGCCCAATCCAGGATTCGAAGCTGTGACAACCGAGTTCCTCGGCTGGTACCCTGTCGGTGTGACATCCGAAAACGGCCGCCGTGGCATCGCAATCGATGACACTGTTGCGCGCACTGGCAAGCATTCGCTGAAAATCACTCCAGGCTCCGCCGCCCCAGGCTTCGAGTTCTTTTCTAGCCACAACGGCGGCGAAGAACATCGCCCCGCCGCCACGCCGGGCACGGTTCGCGGCGCGCGAACGTTCGCCATGCGGCTGGAACCCGACGTGGTGCGCATCACCGCATCGGGCTGGGTCCGCAAACCGTCAGACGCGAATCTCCGCATCTCACTCGTGTGGACTGCTCGCAAAGAACGCAAACCGGTCGTCGAAGCCGCTCGCCAAGTTGCCGATGTCGCCACGCGATCAGAGAACGATTGGCAACTGTACGAATTGTCGGCCGATCGACCCGCAGCCGCCGACCGCGTCCAACTCTTATTTGAAACCGATAGCGCTACTCCGATCCGCATCGATGACGTTCAACTACGGTTTCACTTGAGGCCCCACAGCGTGTTGCTGGTCGATCAGCTAGGCTACGAACCTGATTCGCGGGCGAAATTAGTCGTCCTGCAATCCACTACGCCGCTGCCACAGCTAGAAGCCGCCAAACTCGTTGAAGTGGAAACTGGCCGCACCGTGCGGCAACTCCCCTGGCAGCCCTTGGGTCTTCTGACTGAGTGGGACCGTTATCACTGGCGCGCCGACTTCTCGGAGTTTCGCACCCCCGGCCACTACCGCGTCGAGTGCGTCGCGGATAGTGCTGCAATCCGCTCACCCGAGTTCACCATCGCCGAACATCTGTGGATCGATCGAGCCGTCCGGCCCGCGTATCGCTTCTACTACTACCAGCGCTGCGGCTGCGAAGTACCCGGCTTTCACGCCGCCTGTCATTTGGACGATGCCCTGCTGCCCGACGGCACCGCGCGCGATCTGGCGGGCGGCTGGCACGACGCCGGCGATTACAACAAATACAACGGCCTCACGCCCGAGACCGTCCACCTGCTGGCGTATGCGTATCACTGCCGGCCCGAGCTTTTCAATCGCTGGGATGAAGACCACAACGGCCGGGCCGATATCCTCGACGAAGCCCTGTGGGGCGCGCGGTTTCTACGCAAAGCCTTCGACGAACAACGGGGCGAACTCGTGAATGCGGTCTATACAGGCTATCGTTATTGGGGACCGCCGGAAAAAGAAACCGACAACCGCCCAGGCACCGGCGATGAACGCCGCGTTCGCCCCGGCGCCGGCGATACTTCGCATTGCGTGGCCGCATTCGCGCTAGTGGGCGCGGCGCTCGCGCCTACCGATGCGACCAAGACTTCAGCTACGCCTTCTGCGGCCGCATCAAATTCCGATGCCCAATTCGGCCGCGAGTTGGTCGCCCTCGCCGAACGGCTTTACGGGAAAACCGGCGGCGGCATCGATCGCCTCGTTCCGCTATTTCGCGCCACCGGAAATAAACGTTATCGGCAGTTGGCCGAAACCCGCGCACGCGAACTTCTCGCCGCGCCGCCCGAGCAGCAGCTCGCCGCGTTTCGCGAACTGGCCGAATACGCACTGGCCTTTCCCAACGATCCACTGGTCGCCGAAATACGGCCGCTCGCCGAAAAGCGAGTCGCCCAACTCACGGCCCTGTGCGATGCGCGGTTCGGCGTTGCGTGCGAAATGGGCGACACCGGACGCCTCGTCTACTTCCGCCCCTACCACGACGTGAACGATTGGTACGTCGGCGACTCCAGCCAGCGACTCGACGCCGCCATCGATGCCCAGTATGCCGACCGCCTAGGCGCTCACCGCGGGCGGGCGATCGCCGAACAACAAGTCCATTGGCTGCTCGGCTGCAATCCGTTCGGCATTTCGTACATGGAAGGAGTCGGCAGCCGCTTCGTCGCGGCTTATCACCACCGCTACAACACGATCCCCGGCAACCCGCGCGGTGCCGTGCCCGGCGCCCTCATCAACGGGATGGTTCGCCCCTGGCCCCACATCGACCGCCCCTGGCTCGACCTCCTGGCCGAACCAAACGCCGATTACCACTCGAACGAACCCTGGCTCCTCCACAACAACCGCTGGCTCCACCTCGCGGCTTTGTGGTAATGGCCCCGTGCCGTGCCAGGTTTGGTGCCACTGGTTCCACGATTTGAAAATCGCTAGTGGTGCCATGCCCACAGCTCGGCGTGGACATGTGATTCACCGAAACGTGTAACGGGGACGGGAATCAATTGCAAGCGTTCGCGCTCAGGACGCAACGCAGTGCCGGCAATTGACTCCCGTCCCGATTCTCTTCCCCAAATGTGGAATCCCAGCCGGCCGCGCAAAACATAACTCGCTATCGCTCAATCACTTACGAAGCCCGTCGCACACCTTGGCCAAACCACAACTCAGTAACCGCCCGGGTCCAAACGGTTTTGCCCTTAACTAGTCGTCCCTGAAAAACTGCGTTGTGTCTACGAATAGGGGGTGCGTAGCGGTTGTTGTGGCGCTAAAATTTGCCAGGTTTTGGTTCCTATGTCCTCGAAAGCTGGCGAAAAATGCAACCCAAGTCACGTTCTCCGCAGATTGAATTGTTTGGTGCTCGCTTGAGCGAACTGTTGAATCCGGAGCATCCGCTGTACATGC
>JAKOXH010000064.1 GCA_029781135.1 Planctomycetota bacterium | reverse complement strand
GATTTCGGAATCAATTTCCATTTCATCCACAAATGGGCCGGCAAGGCGGCACTGTTGCTCATCGCAGTGCACGCCGCAGCAGCAGTCAAGCATCATTTCTTCGACCGCGATCAAGTACTGCTACGCATGTCTCCGTGGGCCAAACGAAAATCTTCGGCCTTGGATGAGGCGTAAAGGGCGCGGAACAATACGCGGCTTTGGATTTGCCGCGCCATCGCAAGGTAGCGGCTACCGTGCGTCCTGAGGAAAGCGACGACCACATGATGGACTCCGCGATTGACGGCGGTCAAAGCACTGACCCGCGCTTGCGGGCATGTTACAAATAACACGGGGGTTTATGCGAAGGTGCGGAGTGGAAAGGTCTGAATCAGTGAGATGGACGGCCACATCTTGGCTAGTCGCGGCGGGGGTTCTGGCGTTCATCGCAGTTGCACCGCAGACAGGAGCACACGCTTCCAATCAGAGGAATATCATTGCCGAAACGCTTGCCGCTCCCGCCATAGAACACGAGCCGGAATCCCTAACGAGGTATGGCGCCTTCAAGGACGGAAATTTTATCATTCCGGCGATAGATGTCGCGACGGTCGACCCGAAGTTCTTACGCCAGCCGGTCGCGGTGCCGGCTGGAATCCCCAATGAACCCGGTATGATCGTCGTCGATCCGCAAAACCGGTTTCTCTATCTCATCCTGGAAAACGGGGTGGCGCTGCGCTATGGCGTCGGCGTCGGCCGCGAGGGATTCGGCTGGAGTGGAACTGCGCGCATTCATCACGCCGGCGCGTGGCCGAAATGGTTTCCGCCATCGGATATGATCAAGCGCGATCCGACGCTGGCGAAGTACGCTGCGGGGAAGCCGGGCGGCCTCGACAATCCACTTGGTGCCCGAGCCCTGTATCTGTTCCAGGGCCAGCGCGACACGCTTTATCGCATTCACGGCACCAATGAGCCTTCAAGCATTGGCAAGGCGGTGTCCAGCGGCTGCATCCGCATGTTTGACCAGGACATCATCGATCTTTACAATCGCGTTGGGGAAGGCACAAAAGTGACTGTCCTACCCGCGACCCCCAGTAACAGTATCTACTGAGGGCGCATAAGCACAAAGAAGGCCATCATTTTTCTGCGACATAAATCAGCCGGAAGCACCAAAAACGGCGACTATCTTCCGTGCTGATACATGAAGTTGACGACGGCAGGTGCCTTTTGACCGGGCCGGTTTATCGCCACACGAATGTCGTAGCGGTCATCGCCCGGAAGATTGACAAAAGTGCCGTAAGTGATGGTTCCGGCAATTGACATTGGCTCAAGCGCGAGCGATTTCAGGCCGACATGCCCAAGCCCCGAAATTGAGGCTGTCACCTTGGCGTCTTCGATCCTGGCACCGGGGGCGTCGTCGAACACCGCGATGACTATGTGGTATTCATGAATGCCGCCTGGCGCGCCGCCGTGCATGGTTGCTTCGGAATGGCTCTTGGGGTGGCCGCAAACCATTGCGGCAGGCAGCACGCCGAAATAAATG
>JAKOXH010000056.1 GCA_029781135.1 Planctomycetota bacterium | reverse complement strand
CGAAATGCAGGGTGTGGTTGTGCGCTCGAATCGGACCCGCGATTACTTTGTGACTCGCAAGCACGCCGACGCCGTATTGAAAGCCTGCCCTGATTCACAATGGAAGCTGCTATTTGCCCTAAGCCGCTATGGCGGGCTGCGCTGCCCGTCGGAACACTTGGCGCTAACGTGGGGCGACGTGGACTTTGACGCGGGCAGGATTGTTGTACGCTCGCCTAAGACGGAACATCACGAAGGCAAAGAGCATCGCGTAATACCGCTGTTCCCTGAGTTACTGACGCACCTGGAAGCGGTACGCGACGAATTGCTAAACGATCCAGACTTTGACCCCAAGGCAATGCCCATGAGCAAGTTGCCGATTATCACCCGCTACCGCGACGTGAACGTAAACCTGAGAACGCAACTACTGCGGATCATCGCGGCGGCGGGCCTGACATCGTGGCCTAAGCTGTTTCAAAACTTGCGGGCGACGCGCGAAACAGAGCTGGCCGAAGAATTTCCGATGCACGTTGTTTGCGCGTGGATCGGCAACAGCCCGAAAGTTGCGGCCGAGCACTACTTGCAAGTGACCGACCAGCACTTTGCCGAAGCGGTGCAAAAAGCGGTGCATTCATTCCCCGTAAAGGGCACCCAAGGCGACGTAACGAAATCAGCGACCTTCACAATTACCGATGAATACGACGTGTTACCACTACTGAATATTTGTACAGTGGCCGAGGCGGGAGTCGAACCCGCACGGGGGTTACCCCCCAACGGATTTTAAGTCCGTAGCGTCTGCCATTCCGCCACTCGGCCTGTGAATTGCGAATTCATCGATCGTGGGCTATGAAACGCCAACTAGTATGTTGTCGATAAGGACTTTGTAATCTCGACGATTGCGCTACGAATACGAGTTTCCACCGAGCAACTTCGTAATTGTACTGTTATTTTTGGGCGTTGTCAGGCCGTTTCAAACGCTTTGCCGTGGTATCGAGGGCGGTTAGCAAACGCGGCGTGAAGGATTCTTCTTCGCGTAGCTTGCGGGCGACGTATTGAAAGGGCGTTTCTCCCGGCGCGAGCTTGGGATTGGCGAAGGGATCGAAGCGATTATCCAGGACCGCATTTACTTCTGGCGAATTCAGTTTGTGCAGTGTTTCGCTGAGGTTTGGCCACCACCAGGAATTCTCGTAGCCGTGTTGTTCTTGCCACGCGCGGGCTTGGACGACAAAGTCATCAAGCTCATGTTTGGTGGGTTTGTTGTTGTCCGCGGCCACACGCAGCGTTTCAAACGCGGCCCGAAGTTGGAGCATCATCACAAGGTCATTGATGAATCGCCGCGGGCTGCCAAAAAGGAGGCCCTTTAGCCGGCCCGGTTGGGCAAGTCGTTCGTCAGGAATCTCGCTCAACTCCCGGCATGATAGCCGCATCGGCTCTAGGTCGGTCGCGGCGAGCGCCTTCCATGCGCGAACGATCAGCTCTCCCAGGCCGGGGAGCACATTGTTGGCAAATAGCACGTAATCGTGTTCTGTAACGGGTTGCCCTGAGGCACCACGCGCGAATGCGAACGTGTTGGGAAGTTGCACACAATGCGTTTGAGCGTTGCCCATAACGCCGCGGGCCGATGGTGCGGCACCACCCTTGTAGGCGCTGCTGCCGCCAAAGTTGGTCATGGGGAAGGACGGTTCGCCTTCAATGCGGCCGTAGTTGAAATTGATGACGCGGCTTTCCAACCCAAGTTTTTGAGCGGCTGCCATGCCGTTGGCCAGACCCCACGGTTCGAGATTGCGTTCCTTGAGCCGCGTGAGCATATCCACGCTCTCTTCTTCCGTGGAGAACGACAGCGTGCCGGTTTGGTAGAAGCGACCGTAGCCCAACCAGCCGACGTGCATCCAATAAATAAGCTCAATGCCTGGGCGAAGTTTATCGAGCAGTTGGCGATGCCCGGCAAGCAACTCGACGAACTCAGCGTTCGTGGAACCCGGATAGCCGCCGGGGTCGCTATCGATAATGGCGACGCCGTCCATCTGCTTCAGTGTGGCCAAAAGCGTGGCGCGCCATTCGAGCATGGCATGCATGGCGTTTGCGTCGGCGGGGTTTGCCCGAGCATCGCAAGCAAAGAAGTGGCGTTTTTCAAAGGTCGATTTCGCGGCCTCGGCATTGTTCGCGACGACATTCGGGCAAAGTGCGATGTACGCTCGCATGCCGAACTCTTGGTGCAGCATGTCGATGACGCGGGCGATTTTAGCCAGGTGGGCGCGGTCGGAAGGCGTCAGCGGATTCGGCATCGTCTCCAGAACGGGCCAGATAAGAATCGCGTTGTAGCCGAGTTGATGCAGGGCATCGGCGTAGCCGTGCCAGTCTTCGAACGTCCAGGTGCGGGCCGCATACGGATGGTTGTACGGCCAGTGCTGGTGGACGTACATTCCGACGAGCTTGTTGCTCGCATCTTTGGCCGCCTGTACGGCATCGGCAGCATATGCATTTGATACCAGCGGCAAGCGGCCGGCCAGAGTTGCTGCGCCCACTCCACCCAATTGGGCGAGGAAATTGCGTCGAGAGCGGACGTGGTTTGGCATGTCGCTAAATCGTTGAGTAGATTTGAAGTCGATTATCGGGTCTTGCAGTGACAATGAACGAGAAGTGAGCGCTCCGCCGACCACTTCGTGGTGCCCGGTCGCGGCTAAACGGCTGATCATGGTCGATGCCATCCTCAATAAGATGGCGTTTCGATTATAGTATTACCGGTGTGATTTGGACCATAAGTGCTCGCAGATAAGGATGCGAATGGAATGTTGGCCCCGCAAGCGATGCCGGCTATGGTGTTATTCGACAATACGCTGACCCGCGTGATTGTGGCTGCTTGCCTGGTGTCATTGTGCGCGGTGAATACGCGCGCTGATTCAACCGACATGCGGAAGATTTATGTCTCGAAGCTGGGCGATGACTCCAACGGCACAACGTGGAAGACGGCATTTAAGTCGATTCAGAAAGCGTTAAGCTCAGTGCCGGATGATCGCGGCGGGAACCAGATCATCGTGCGCCCCGATACGTACATGGAGGCGAACCTTTATCCGGCGCACAAAGGGGCGGCTGGTAAGTACAACGCACTCGTGGGCGATTTTGACGGCAGCCTTGGCTCGGGCGCGACGGGCTGGGTGATCGTCGACTCGGGCGATCCCAAGTTAGGCTTCAAGAGCTACGACTGGCATGGTTCGATCCGGGCTTACAAGAAAGGCTGGTCTCCCGAACATCGCGAGGAGAGTTTTTCGGCGAACGTGTGGGATCGCTGGCGGCTTCAGCATATCTATGCAACTGGCGGCGACGGCGGGCTGTTCTTTGACCTGGTCGACAAGACCGAGCCGTTCACGGTTGTGGTCGACGATTGCGTGGGGATTGGTCGGGCGTTTGGTGGCGGCGTGGCGAGTTGCTTGTCGCGACCGGACGAGCCGATTGCGTTTCGCCGGTGCTATTTGTGTGCGCTCGATTTCTGGGGCGATACATCGGGAGCGTACGTTCGCATCGAGAATAAGGCGATGCCCGAGCGACCCGATGTGTTGTTCGACGACTGCACTTTGGTCGGGCCGCAGTGTGCGCTGAAAGGGAGTAATTTTGGATTCCACACATTCACCCGTGTGAGCTTGAAGAACTGCCGGCTGATTGTGCTCAACTTTTCGCAGCCGCAGGGTACGCCCGTCGAGGGGATCATCCAAAGTGTGCAAGAAGGAAAGCTGCTCCACGTCGATTTGGAGGATTGCAGTTTGATGGGCTACAAGGTGTTCGGCGTGATCGTCGAGAAAGCAACCGCCAAGGACCTGGGATTTACGGTAAAGGGCAGGGTGCGCGCGTACGTGCAATTTCAGCAAGAAGTGCCGCCGGAAATCGAGCGACTGACGGCTTGGCCGGTGGAACTGTTCCAGAGTATTGCGCCGCCAACATTGAAATAGGACTGACCGCGCCGGTGACGACGGAATTCTTGACGATTCCGCTACGATTCATAATTGCACTGAAGCGACGTTGAGGAACTCCCGCAAAACGGTTCCTAAGACACCCTCACCTCGACCCTCTCACAGAGGGAGAGGAAGGTTACAGCTCGATTAGTCGCGCACGCGCGAGAGAATACTGCCGGCGGAGGAGTCGATGCCTTTGAGGGCGGAGCTGAGTGCTTCGCGGCTGGGGGCGTAATCCATGGCGACGGCGCGCAGAATCTTGTCGGCATTTACCAGTTCGCACAGTGAGTACGTATAATCGCGCATCCCTTCTTCGTGGCACTGATGGAGGATAGCGGGCAAGTCTTCGTCCTCTTCGTGCGCGATCTTCTGTTTGACGATGGAATTGGCCAACAGAACCTCTGTGGCGGGGAAGCGCGAGCCGGGCGTAATTCCCGGGACCAGCCGCTGACACAGGATGGCCCGCAAGCTGGTGGCGAGCGAGGAGCGAATAAACGTGTGTTCGGTTCGATCGAAGAATTCCAGAATGCGGGCGAAGCTCAGTTGGGCGTCGGCGCAATGCAACGAGGCCATGACGAGGTGGCCCGTTTCAGCGGCTTGAATGGCGGCCAACATCGTTTCGCGATCGCGCAGCTCGCCAATGAGAATGCAGTCGGGGTCTTGGCGCACGACGACTTTTAGCGCGGCAGGGAACGTAGGAACATCGAGGCCGATTTCGCGCTGGGAGATAATGCACTTCTTGCCGTGAAATGCGAATTCGATCGGATCTTCGATCGTGATGATGTGCAAACTGCGAACGTGGTTGATATATTCAATCATCGCGGCCAGCGTCGAGCTTTTGCCCGAGCCGGTCACGCCGCAGACCAAGATCAAACCGTCGAGCGTTTTGCTGATCAGGTCACGATAAATGTCCGGTAGATTCAATTCGTCGAAATCGAGAATTTTGGCCTGAATGCGGCGAACGGCGACGTGGATATCGCCTTGTGAGCGAAAGATGTTGATGCGAAAACGATCGCCGCCGGGGTCGGAAGCCGAGAAGTCAAGTGCCCCGTTGGTTTCGAAGTCGTGCCAGCGGTTGGCCGGCGCGAGGGGCTTCACCATTTGGTGGACATAGCCGGTATCGGGAATCGCCGGCAGTTCCAACTTGCGAAGGTGACCGCCAATTCGCACGTAGGGAGAATAGCCGACCTTGAGGTGAAGGTCGGAGGCTTCGTGTTTACCCAGAAAAGACAGCAGTCTTTTCATTTCGTCGGCAGGAGGAAGATGTTCCATATTCGACGCACAGAGTTCGAGGAGGGTGCGTCTGTCGCCGATGGCCACAGAAAGCCATGACCTTCGGAAGCGGCAGCGGAAGCAGCAGTTCGAAGTGTAGAATGAGGCAGGTGCATCACACAACAGCAATCGAACCAAACAGCCGACAAAACTGTGACTGTCTGCTTTTATAGTGTTCAGGGGAAGTGCGATGGTCAATATTGATGGTGTGCGCTGTGCCAGAAGGATGCGCGCCGAAACAGTTTTAGCCATTTTGAAGACTCCTGGGGTCGGACAGCAAAGATGAACGGGCGGTTCTCGCGCCGCTCCGCATCGCCGCTAAACGGCCGATCTTGGGTAATGCAATTATCCATTGCAGGGCGAGCTGTGCCTCGTTTCGCCAAGTGACTGTACGTGCACATTCAAGACGTCGGCGGTTGAGCAAGTTTGGCGCGAGCCCAAAAATTCGTTCGGAGGGAAAGATGGGATTCCTGGTGCTTGGATTGGTGGCCGGAGTTTTGTCGGGTTTTTTTGGAATTGGGGGAGGGCTGGTCATCGTGCCTGCGCTCATGATGATTTGGCACATGCAGCCGCAAGCCGCGACGGGTACGTCGTTGGGAGCTCTTCTCTTGCCGGTGGGTGTGCTGGGGGCTTGGCAATACTATCGCGCCGGGTTCGTGGATGTGCGGGCATCTGGCTTCATTGCCGCTGGCCTGCTGGTGGGAGCGTTATTGGGAGCGACGGTGGCCCTGGGATTGCCCACGCGATATGTACAGCGGGCCTTTGCGGTCTTCCTAGTGTGCGCCGCGGTGAGGCTGTGGTGGACGAGTTAGAGATGGCTCTTGGTCGACGTACGTGACGGCTGAGAATTTGTGCCGCCGATGTTGGAAAAATGAAGATGAAGCAACGAGCGTTCGTTTATGAAGCGTTGGTCTTGTTGTTGTTGGCTGTCGGCACGGCGGGGGAACCGGTGAGCGCAGCTGCACCGTCGCCGGGTCTGCAGCCGGTGGATCTTCGTTGCGAGTATGCCAAGAATCCCTTGGGGATTGATTCGCCGACACCATTGTTGGGTTGGCGTTTTGAGTCGTCCGCTCGGAATCAAAGGCAACTGGCGTATCAGGTTCTGGTGGCGACATCGCCAGAACAATTATTGCAGGACGGAGCAGACCTTTGGGATTCTGGGAGGGTGCAGTCGGGCGAGTCGGCACATGTTGCGTATGCCGGCAAGCCGTTGACCACGCGTTTGCGATGCTGGTGGAAAGTTCGAGTTTGGGACCAAGAGGGAGTGGTATCGGCGTGGAGCGAACCATCGAATTGGGAAATGGGGTTGCTCGCCGCAAGTGATTGGCAGGCGAAGTGGATTGGTAGTGGGCCAACCTATGAGCCGCGACCGACGGCAGGTTTCATTACAGATAAGAAGGAACTGGCGGAGTTCAATCAGCCGGTAGATGTCGATAGCCGGTCGACTCTGCTGCGGAAGGAGTTTGTCGTTGGCAAAACCATTCAGCGTGCGCGGATGTATGTGACTGGGCTCGGTTACTACGAATTATCGTGTAACGGCAAGCGGGTTGGTGACCGGGTGTTGGCTCCGGCAAAAAGCAATTATCGAAAATGGGTGCTGTACGACGTATATGACGTGACGGGTGAATTGAAGCAGGGCGCCAACGCCGTGGGAATGATGCTGGGGAATGGTTGGTTTAACCCGGCGCAAAAGTGGTGGGAGCCGTACCGCATGCAGTGGTTTGGCTCGAAGCGTGGGATCTTGCAGTTGCATATTGACTATACGGATGGCAGTCGCGAAACGGTCATTTCCGATGGATCATGGAAGACGGCACCTGGGGCAGTGATGGCATCCTGTGTTTATGACGGTGAATCGTACGATGCACGGCAAGAACAAGCTGGCTGGGACTCCCCGGCGTTTGACGACGCCCAATGGGCGGCGGCGAACGTGGTTGAACCGCCGGGGGGCGCGCTGAAAGCGCACGTTATGCCGCCGATCAAGGTCGTCGAACATATTCGGCCGGTATCGGTCAGTAGTCCCAAGGAGGGAAGCTACGTGTTCGACATGGGGCAGAACTTCGCTGGTTGGGCCCGGCTTACTTTGACGGGTACGCGGGGCACACGCATCACGCTTCGCTACGCCGAAGACCTCAACGCCGATGGAACAATCGACGTGAAGAGTAATGAGCGTGCTCTGGCTACCGACGTGTACATTTTGAAAGGCGGTGGCCCAGAAGTTTACGAGCCACGGTTCACGTTTCATGGGTTTCGCTATGTGGAGGTGACCGGCTTCCCGGGAACGCCTGATCGCGACGCTTTGTTGGGGTGTGTGGTTCATTCCGCTTGCGAAAGCGTTGGCGAGTTCACTTGCGATAACGAGCTCATCAATCGTATTCACGCCGCGACGCGCTGGTCGCAGCGCAGCAACCTTATGGGCTACCCGATGGATTGCCCGCAGCGCGACGAGCGCCTCGGCTGGTTCGGCGACGCGATGGTGTCGATGGAAGAAGCGATGTTCAACTTCGACCTGCCGCTGTTCTATCGGCAATGGCTCGACGGCGTGCAGCTCAATCAGAACGAATCGAACGGCGATATTTCGATCGTGTCGCCGCGGCCGTATATGTCGCTTGAGCCGGATCCGACCTGGAGCAGTGCTTACGTGGTGATGGTCTGGGAGTATTATCGCCACTACGGCGACAAACAATTCTTGGCTCGACACTTCGAGTCGATGAGACGATACGTCGATTATCTTGGCAGGCAGGCCAAGGACCACATTGTGCCTAAGTACTGGATTGGCGACTGGGGAACTATTGTCAAAGGCTGGCAAGAGGGCGAACCGGTTTCGGTTACGACGGCATTTTACTACTACGACACCATGGTCGTGGCAATGGTCGCGCGCGAGTTGGGAAAGGAAGAGGACGCAGAAAAGTATGCGGCGTTGGCCGGCGAAATCAAAGCGGCGTTTAATCGCAGGTATTTTGACGCAACCAAGAAACGTTACGAACAGGGAACGCAATTCAGCAATGCGTTTCCGCTCTATCTAGGTTTGGCGGAGCCGAATGATCGACGGCAGGTGTTAGAAGGCATCTTGCTGAACCTTCAGCAGCGCCGAGGCCATTTTGATGTGGGAGTGCTGGGAGCCAAATACCTTGTCGATGCGCTGACCAACGCCGGCCGTGCCGATGTGGCCTATGGGCTAGCAACGAAGACGGGTTTCCCGAGTTGGGCCCACATGTTGGAGGCCGGTCGGACGACGTTGTCGGAGTTCTGGGACCTGCATGGCTCGCACAACCACGTCATGATGGGCAGCATCGACGGCTGGTTCTATCGCACCTTGGCTGGAATCCGACCGACGAAAGATGGGGCAGGGTTTGCACACGTTATTGTTAAGCCATTCGTACCCGCCGGTCTAAATTATGTGAAGGCTTCCACGCGGACGGTACAGGGAACGGTGGCGGTCGAGTGGCGAAAGGCCGGCGATGGATTGAACTTGAAAGTGCGAATACCAGCGAATAGCACGGCGACGATCCATGTGCCGGCGAAATCGGCCGCACAGGTGCGAAGCGAAGCTCCCCTGGATGCGGTTCGCACGGTAGACAATGGAGTTGTCTACGAAGTGGGGTCGGGCGAATACGGCTTTCGAGTTGATCGCGGGGATTCCAGGGACTCGCATTGAGACCCAACACTTGCACCGCGCTCCGCTCCGCAAAGCCTCCGCGTCGCGGCTAAACGGGGTTTTTTCGCAAGGCAAGGATCGATAGGACAATCAATTGATCCCAGGCCATTCTCGCCTCGGCAAATGAAAAACCGCCACCGGCGCTCGGCGCGGTGGCGGTCGTTTGTGCAATCCTTCGTTTTTTGAACTACCAATACCCGCCTATTTCGCTGCGGGTTCAGCCGGTTTCTTCGCGGCGGCTTCTAGTTCTTTCACTTTGGCTTCCGCGGCAACCGCGCGGGCCTCCGCATCGGCGGCTTTCTTCGCTTGGGCGTCGGCGGCCTTCTTGGCCTCGGCGGCCGCAGCTTCCGCAGCTTTGATCTTAGCGTCGGCTTGGGTCAATTGAGCGATGGCATCCGCGGCCTTCTTGGTCTCGGCCTCGGCAGCCTTCTTGGCATCGGCAAGTGCCGTGCTGGCCTCGGTCTGGGCCGCCTTTAATTTTTCTTCCGCGTCGGCAACTTTCTTAGTTAACTCATCAATGGATTTCTGAGCCTCGGCCGCGGCGGCCTTAATTTTGGCTTCCGCCGCGGACGAGGCGGCCTTGGCCTTCGCTTCGGCATCGGCGAGTCTTTGAGCGTCTCCACAGCCGATCATCCCTGACATTACCAGAATTGCAACCACGCTAACGAACTTGTTCATACCTGCACCAAACCTTTCAAGGTGGAAAAACAACCGATCCGGTGAATTGCGCGGATCGCACACCACACTTACGAGCGTAATCATACTCAGCCATTTGGGCATCCCCACTATTAAGTTAGGCGGTCATTCTCCTAGGGGGTGCCCTGGTGGTCACCATCGAGCGCAAAAGCGCGACTGCTTTTGGCGGAATGGCAACGTCTCGGTTTTGTGTTGCGACGTGCATTATTGGGTCTCGTCATGACATTGCACAAGCGCTCCGCGCTTCGACCCAGGGCCTTTCACTTATTCAAACTGGGAGTACTTGTGGGAGGGGTGTCCGACCCCGATGGGACCTCGCGCTTTAAGCCGCTCTCGAAGTTCGCGCGACATCGGCGTCGGAGACGCCTCCGCCACTGATTGGCCAGTTTGAAGAAATGAAAGGCCCTGTCCTCCGTTCCGCTTTGCATCGCGGCTAAACGGCCGTGCAATGTCCGGGACAGCAATCAATAACACGCGAGTAGCCGCGCGAACCGCATGAATGCGGCGGCATTGGCGAGTCACGAGGTGATACTGGTTGGCTTCTTTCTTAAATGCTAATATCTGAGGATTATTCCTGGCGAAAGAAGCCGGTCGATCGGCTTGATGAACGCGAATGGAACGATTTGGTTTTGGAGTTTAGAAGGAGCGGTGGAAGTGAGTGATGCGGCAGAAGTGACCGACCCCAAGGCGATCATGCGGCGAAAGGCCTACGACGCGCGGAATGCGCAGGCGGATAAGGATCGCGTCAGCGAAGTTGCTGTCGCCCGGCTCATGCAGATGCCGGAGTACCAAGCGGCGCGAACGGTGCTGTGGTATCTGGACTGCCGGTCGGAACTGCGCACGCGACATATGTTGCCAGCGGTGTTGGCTAGCGATCAGCGAATCGTCGTTCCGTATTGCACAACGGATGAAGCGGGAGCCAATAAGCTTGGCCTGTGGTTGCTCGAGGGGATGGATGAATTGATCATCGGCAAGTGGAAGATCTTGGAGCCACCGCGCGAACGCTGGGGCGAACCAGGAAAGGAAGTGCCGCCGGACGAGATTGATTTGGTGATCGTACCGGGAGTCGGGTTCAGCCGGCAGGGCGGCCGGATGGGAAATGGTCAAGGGTACTACGATCGGCTTTTGGACCGCGTTCGCCCCGACTGCGTATTAGTCGGCCTGGGGTACGAATCGCAATTGTTCGATGACCTTGTCGTCAGTCCGCACGACGTGTTGATGGACAAGGTGGTGACGGAACTGGCCGTGTACGAAGGTAAGGGCCGGCATTCCAAGGAATGAGTTTGCGTCGAGCGGATTGGAGTTCCCATGCCGGCAATCGTCGATGATACCTACGCGGAAGCGTTTCGCAGCATCTACACGGAGTTTTTGATTACGGCGCGTGATCCCACGTGGGTCGCGCATGCAGCCAATGCGGCAACAGGTAACGGGTCGAGTACGATTCTGTGTGACTGCGAGGCGGGGATTAGCCGATTTGTTGGGCCGGGTTTCGATGCTTCCTTTGCGACGCCCGATGGGCGGCCGGGGGCGATCGTGCAGTTGCACGTGCCGCGATTTCGCAAGGATCGGGTGACGGCGCTCGAACGATCGGCGCTGGTGCGAATTAGCCAGAACGTGCTCACGTGCCCGACTGCGTCGTGCTTCAACCTCATTGAATCCGAGAATTCCTACCAAATGGGGCGGAAGATCGCTTACTTTGGCGATGGATTTCAGCGGCGGATCGAGCGATTCGGCCGGCCGATGCGGTGGATCCCGATCTTGGGCGGCGAGTTCGTGCTCGATGAGAAGCTAGGCTATGCCGATGGGCTGATGGGCGGCAACCTGTGGTATTTTGGCAATTCGGTCGATTCGGCGCTGGCGGCGGCGGAGGCGGGCGTGGCCGCGGTCCGCAAATGCCCCGATGTGATCATGCCGTTTCCGGGGGGCATCGCTGGCAGCGGGTCGAAGGCGGGCAGCAAGTACAAATTCATGTTTGCGAGCACGTACGAGAAGTATTGCCCCCAGTTGGTTGACAACCCGAAAGCGAACTCGCAATTGCCCGCGGGGGTGAAATCGGTGATGGAGATCATCATCAACGGCCGCAACCTGGAGGCGATCGTCGAGGCAACGCAAGCGGCGATTCGGGCCTCGGTGGATACGCCGGGCTTGCTCCGCATTTCCGCCGGCAATTACGGCGGGCGACTGGGCAAGAGCTTTATCTATTTGCATCCCGAGAAACAGCCGGCGTTGGGGACGGCCTCTACGTAGGTCAGGCTTCAGCCTGACGATTGATAAGCAATCGCGGCGCGTAACTGTTTGGATGCCGGGGAATTTGAGGTTTTGCATCGCGGGGGTTCGTGGGCTGTCGACGCAAGTTCAAGGGCGGCAAGGGCGTTGGTTTTGCGCCGCCGGCTGGGGCCCACATTCTGGGCGCAAAACTCGAGGGTTTCGTGCGTGGTGCATCGTGGACATGCCTGGTTTTCGTGAGCCGGCGAGTGATCGTGGCGCGCACAATGACGTGAGTTTACGTCGATTGATGCTAGTCGTTAGCGGTTAGTCGTTAGTCTTTAGTCGCCGAGATGACAGATGTCAGTCGTCCGGGAATTGCCTAACGCCTAACGCCTAACGACTTACGACTTACACCTAACGCCTTAAACCTAATTTTCAAAGAACAAACGCCGGCACAATGCAGCGTGGTATGAGGGTAGCAAATTGCGAGGCCAAATTCCACAAGTTTTTTTGGCCGCGCGTCGTGGTCGGTGGCTCCGTTATGATCCTAGGCCGTACTTAAGATGGCTGCCGCCATTATACCGTAGAATTCTTTTGCTCCCTGTTCGTCCGCTCCGAATTGTACGCCTACGACGGGGTAATCTTGGAGGCGAGTGTACAAGTCCACAACGTATTCAACTGACCGTCGTTCCACTGTGTTGAACGATACATTTCGTTCGCCTGCGGCTCCGATAACGGAACCCGCAATCATCCCCGCATCGCCAAAGAGGATGGTACCCGCAACAGCACCGCCTAAAGCATTGCGCGTCCCGGATTGAACAATACCGCTGGAGGTATAGCGACGTTCCGTTTCACGGGTGCATAGCTGGACATCTCGACAATCGCCTACATTTAGTAGCAATAATTGCTCCGCCTCGATTTCCAACATGGCAACGTATGACGGACAAAATAACAACCATACATCTTCCCCGCGTCGCGCGCTTCGCATTACCTGCCCGCGCTTTGATGCAAGGTTGCCAAGGCGGTGAATCAGTGATTCAGCATAGCGATCCTTATGCTGGCGAAGTTGCGACTCAAAATTTCTCAAATGACGTGATTTTTCGTCGGCCTCGCGCAGCGACTTTACAAGTAAGCGCCCGAAAACCCCTGCCGTTCCCACTACCGCAATGATGCAAATTATCGCTATTAGGGCTGACGTATTTGTTGCGTCTGTACCCGCAATCGCCTCGGTCGCAATTATCATGCCGACGGGTACTGCAAATGCCGCAATGCCGCAAACAAGAAGCAGCACGTTGTCAAACCCCCGCGAATATTTCGCTTGGTCGATTTGCATGTTTGCCGCAAAATCGGCAACTGCTTGCGGAGGCGCTGTAGTTCTTGTGAGAAGTCGTAAACGGACTCGCCAAACAAACTCTTCAGCGTGTGCAGTCCAGAATTAACGAGCTTGGCCATGTCGTCCCCTCAGCACGACAACAGAAAAGAGAAATACTCTGAAAATCTGACAGCCAATAATACTTCGCCCGCTTGTCGTCCGCAAGCAATATGCTAAAATCTCGCCCCTGGCCAGAAAAGGGTCAGAACAATTTGTTTGCATTGCGGCGGTGGAAGTTATATTACGGGCTTGGTTTGCCTTGGTCGTCCGCGGGGGCGGATTGTGAGGTCGAGTTCGAGGCGCTTGGCCAGGCGCTCGACCCAGGTACGCTCGCCGTAGGGGAGGCCGGTGGCAACGGAGCGGCGGATTGCCTGGCTGGTGTACGAGCTTTACGGCCTGTCGGCGGAGGAGATTGCGGTTGTGGAAGGGGCGGCGGGGTAACGGGGAAAGGGATGGGAAGAGGGGAGTTGAGTAGCGGACAAACCCTCCTCGGCCCTTCCCTACAAGGGAGGGGAACGCGTGGTGGAGGCCTGAAAGGCCGTCCTACGATAGCCCAGGCCGCAGGCCTGGGGTTGGGCCAGGCGTGAAGATCAAGCCCTGTAAGGGCGGAATATGCTCGCTGCGGCGAGTTGATTTCGCCCTTTCAGGGCTAACGTGCATTATGGGAACGTGTCCCCAGGGCTGCGCCCTGGGCTATCGCATTTCGCCCTTACAGGGCTGGCGGAAGCACCGCCGACCACGAGCGAAACGTCATTGAGAGGCGGATTGAGGCGACGGATCGGGAGATTGATCGGCTGGTGAACGAACTCTACGGCCTGACGGCAGAGGCTACGGTACCGGTGGGCAAATTTGCTTGCGTCAGGCGAAATGTAATTCACATGCCAACGCATGGGGTTCGTCGAGAGTTAGTTCCTGGGGGAACTTAATCGTTACGGCTTTTCCATCTTGGTGAACTTCCGCATCGATCGTGGTCTCGGCAAATTTGATGTTGACTCGATCGAGTTTTTTGCCGACGGGAAGTTCGGCCGTCAATTCGCGAAGGCGTACACGACCCCATTTGGGTTCGATGCGCAGCGTTAGTTTGCTGGAATCGAACTTCTGTTCGAACGTGCCCCAGCCTTCGGCGGCGGTGAATGCCGAGCGGAAGTTTTCCGGCGTGAGTCGGGGCGCGAATTTCAGGCGGCCGCGGGGGCCATCGTACTCGAATCCTGTGAGGCCAATGAGCACGCCCCAACTGGCCATCGAGCGGGCGTAGTGATCGCCGCATTCGACTTCATTGAAGGGGTTGCGTTTGGCGGGGTGGTAACGTTCGTGAATCGCGCGGCACATCGCCAGGCACTCGGTGAGCAGGCCCTCCCAGGCCATGTGGTTGGCGACCTGATACTCGCTGCCGGTCCACACTTCGTCGCGGTAGCGCGTGGACTTCGGGCCGAGGTGTTTGCTTTTGGGCCAGGTGCAGGTGAACAGGCCGGCTTCGCCCGGCATGGCGAACCAGCGTTCGGGGTCGTGATGCTTGTTTTGGGGGGCGATATCGGGCGCCCAGTTGTATTTCCAAAGAGACTCGAGTGCCTTGAGCACTGTTTCTTGGGGGTAGAGATAACCGAGGCCGATCTGATGGGCCCAGCCTTGGCCGAACATATGGTCGGCCAGGCAGCCGTCGGCGTATTGCCAATCGGGGTTTCGCTTGAGATCGACCGTTTGAATGAAGTACTCGCCGTTGAACAGGCGTTTCACAGAGTTATCGCGGCCGGCTTCGAACACCCTTCGGCAGCGGTCGGCGAAACTGGCATCGCCGACTTCGCGCGCCATCGCTTCGGCGGCTCGAAGCGCGCCCAAGTACAGCGAGCCGACAAACGTGTTCGCGCCGTAGAACTCCTGATCGTACGTTTGATGTTGTCGGCCTTCGATGAGGCCGTCATCGTTGGCATCTTGAGTGAGCAGGAACTCGATCGCTTTGCGGATGTTGGGCCAATTCGTGTTGAGGAATTCGTCGTTCGGGCTGCACAGGTGTTCGCGGTAAGCCTTGAGGATGTAGCCGCCTTGGCCGTCGCCGGCCCAGAGCGTCCAACCCTCGCCGCGGAAGCCGATCGAGCCGGTTTCGGCGTTGAACCCGATGCCCGGTACGAAGTCCTGCATTTCGCGCACGGAGCGTTCGAGCTCGGGGAACAAGCGGGCCAACACATGGGCGTAGTTCCAGACGTGGCCGCAGGTGCCGTGGCAACAGCCGACGCCCTCCCACGCCCAAAACCGGCCGTTCCGCCACCATTGACAAGTGCCCGTGGCCAAATTGCAGATGGTGGCGCCGATGCGATCCAAAAGCCAGTGGGGCAACGTTGAATCGTAGTACGTGGCGTGCCAACGGCGAGTGTCGCTCGAGAGCCTGGCAAAGTTATTGGCCACGTATTGGACAACGTCGCCGGCGTTTTGGAATCGCTTGGTGTAATAGTTGCCGACCCACCGGTTCTCGCGGTAGTTGTTCGGCATGTTCCATGCGACGAGGAACGTGACGGTACCCTCTTCGCCAGGTTTAAGTGTTTGAGTCTTGGCTACTGCGCCGCGCAGGGGCTTATCGAGTGGCTGTTCGATTGGATCGCCTGCTTTTGTGGAAAGGCTCTTGAAAAGTTCAGCGAGGTCCTGGTCGTTCAGTTGCGAAACTTGCGACGTTGTGTGCTCGCCACCAAGAACTGCGATGGCGACGCTGCCAAAGTCGGGGCGGCGGCGGAGCGGGACGGAGTCGCCCATCGGCTCGTCGCGGAATTCGATTTGATCGACGTTGATGTGACCCCAGCCGCCGCTTTCGGCATCGACGATTTCCAACTGGGCCGACTTGCCGAGGAGGTCTTTGACGTTCCAACTGTGTGGTTCGAGCTGTTCGCGATTGTGGCCGGTGGCCGTGCGGACCACGTGGCCATTGACGAGCAAGTTGATGCACGTCTTTTCGGCATGGTCGCCGCCGCCAATGAGGAAGCCGATCCAGGGCCGCTCGATTTTGAACGGTGGCGACGTGAGTTTTCCGTGTGCTTTGTCGTCGCCGGCAAAACTGTTGACGAGCCGTTCGCCGCGGAAGCCGTCGACTTTCTGCTGGTTGGGGAAGGTGCCTTTGGCGGGCCCGGCGCCGAACGATTCGCCCTCGGTCTTCCACTGGCCATAGCCGGCGGCCTCGAAATCGGCAAAGACGAGGGGCGGCCGAGCCGGGGGTTTTGATTGCGGGACGATCTTCGCGCTACCAACGACGGCCGTAAATGCAGGCTCGTTTACGACTTGGTTGTGGCGTACCGCGTCGCCCGTGAACTCGGAACCGCTGTGAAACAGGGCAGCATTTTGCAACCAGGAGGCGAGGGTTATTTCGGCATTGCTCGTGCCAGAATTCTTGACGGTGTAATTGAGGATTGTCACGGGCAGCGCCGAATCGACGGCATTCAGAGGAATAAATGGCGAGAATGCCTCGAGGCGCACTTTGACAGGCAGTTTAGGGTCACTGAACTCAACGATACCGAGCGGGTATTCGCCACAAAACCGAACAGCTGGAAACCCGCTTGCATCGAGCGTTTTGACAACTGTCCCGTCGCCGGTTTTTACTTGGATCGCGACGCCGTGCGGAACGTCTTGCGCGGGCGTGAATTTGCCGCCGCCGACAACATCCGTTGGTTTGCGGCCTTCCTTATAATTGATCTGCCCGTAACCGGTGTCGTGGTTGCTGTTGAAGATCTCCCAATAAACGAGCCTGCCATCGCCGGTGAGGTAAAGCTGGCCGGCGCAGATACCGCCGACGGGCATGCCAATCGTTTTCAGATCGTTGTCGGAGTACCAGGTTTGCTCGCCGCGAGTAAAGAGCGAGCGTACCCACTCGGGCGATAGTTTTTTGTCGGCCGGCACGAAATGGTCGATCGCATCCTTACTATTAAATGGCCCGGCCATTGCGGCGACAGCGGAACTCCACGCGGCGACGCTGGCGCCGGCACCAACTACCTGAATAAAATCGCGGCGATTCAATTCGCTGACCGGGGTGCAGCCGCCGGTGCCGCAACCACAGTCAGAATTTGCAGGAGAGCCATCGACTGTGCGTAGTAGTGGTCGATTCGGTGACGCCATCACAAATACCTCCGGCAACATTGGAGAAGTGCGCGAATGACATGATAGGTCATTCTAGCTGGCCGCAGGCTGGAGTTTTAGATAGCCCGGCCCAACATCTATCGCGAAATTGCATTCTTCGTTGCTGCCGAGGGTCGTTAGCCTAAGAACTAGCGGAAGCATTGGGGCCAACCAAGGTCACCATTCGGGCGGCAGCCCGCGGATTTCGCCAGCGTAGTATTTGCGTGCGAGCTCGACGTAACCACGACTCACGTGGCGAAGATACTCGACCTCGTCGTCGTTAACTGGACGAACGATTCGTCCCGGCACGCCCATGACGAGCATGCGATCGGGGACCGTCATGCCGGGTGGAACAACGGCTCCGGCGGCGATGAGACATTCACTGCCGATGACGGTGTGTCCCATCACGATCGCACCGATGCCGATTAACGAGCCGCGACCAACACGTTCGCCATGCACGACGGCGCGATGGCCGATGGTGACCTCGGACTCGATTGTATTCGCGCAACCTGAGTCGCAATGCACAACGCTGCCATCTTGAATATTGACGCGATCGCCGATCACGATCGGCGCCACATCGCCGCGGAGAACCGTGCCGAACCACACACTGCTTTCCGCCCCGATTTGAACGTCGCCCGAGACAACCGAGTTGAAAGCCAAGTAGGCGCCGTTGGAGGTTGTGCGAAACCACTTCATAGTTCAGGCAGGTTTGATTTCGTGGGCAGCTGATTGATTGGGCAGCAGTGACGCGGACGGCCCGTTGAAAGTCGACAGCAAAGTGGATTTGCCGGGCGCTTTCCCAGCGATTTCAGTTCAAGCTGGGCGAAAGCAACTCATTGGATTGCCACGAGGGCGCGCCGATCAGCACGGGGGACGCGACAAGCTGCGCGATCTCTTCGTGGAGGAATTCCAGGTATGCGCACAGGTGCTCAAGATCGGCCACCGCCTCGCGACCCGTGGCATTACCTACGAGGCTCAGTTTTCCGATTGGGCGGTCGTCGAGCGAAATCGGGAAGGAAAGGCGCCAAGGCTCATGGTTTGCTTTTGGGTGGTTGGCTTTCCATTCGGCAAAAAATGATTCGTGCAAATACGGAATGCTCACTTGCAGCGTCAAGCCGGCGATATGGTAGTTGGGCGCGGCCTCGCGCAGGGAGTCCCAAAGTGTCTGCCACGCCCGCGACCCCTGGAGTTGGATGGAGTTTTCGAGAGGCCGTTGCAGACGCAGCGAGCCGCGCGAGAGGAGCTTGCGCCCCAAAGAAATCGAACGTTTGGCCACGAGGGCAGCTTCGGCATGCCCAAAAACTCGGCGCCAAGCGAGCAAGAAAATGACGCCGCTAGTGATCGCAAAGGCGAAGAAATCGTGACTCGTAAAGAAACTAGCGAGGGCCCCGAGACAAGTGACGAGTGTCAGGGTCGAAATGACCGCTACCGTTTGGTTGACGGAGCATCCGCGGAGCAGGAGTGCATGATGGAGATGGCCGCGGTCGCCTTGAAAGACGCTTTGACCCGTGGTGATCCGCCGCACAAGTGCGGCGCCCGCGTCGAGAATGGGAATCGCAAACGTGGCGAGTGGCACGGCTAAAGCGAAAGCGGCTTGCTGCTTGATCGACGACTCGATTGCCACCGCGGCGACGACCAGGCCAATGAGCATACTGCCGGTGTCGCCTAAATAGACCCGCGCCGGGGCTAAATTATAGCGTAAGAACCCGGCGAGCGCTCCGGCCAAGGAAAAGCACACGAATGCCAAGGGCCAATGCTCTTGCGCCGCTGCGATGATGCCCAGTGTTGCACTAACGATTGTCCCGATCGACGCGGCAAGGCCATCGACGCCATCGACCAAATTGAACGCGTTGATCGCGCCGAGCGCAAAGAACATGGCGAACGGAATGCGAAACTCGCCGAGAGGAACGTGGTAGCCGAACAGCGAGACAAATTCGCACTGGTGGCCGCCGGCGACAAGCACCGACACAGCGAGCATCTGACCAACGAGCTTGTAGATGCCGGTGAGCGTCCAGAAGTCGTCGATGATTCCTAGCAACAGGAGGATCGTGGCCGCGGGGAGAAGACCGCCGATGAAGGGTTGAGGCGAGGAGGTCGAGCTGAACCCGGTACTGTTGATAGCAAGTAACGCACCGGCCAACGCGGCAATTGCCACGGCGATGCCACCGCCCCGCGGTACAGGATGAGACTGATGTTTGCGATTGCCGTCGGGACGATCGATGGCGCCAAGCCGCTGCGCAAGCCGCGCGAGCCAAGGCGTGAGAATCAGGACGACGACTGCCGCCGTCGCTGTTGCAAGGGCTGCCCCAAAGATGTTCGTCATGTGAGGAATTGTTGCGCCGTTCCATTCACCGGTGTACGGTGTCGTGTGGTCCGGGCAGCGAATCAGGTGTCGAACAAGGAAAACCGCAATCGCCTGGCCTAGTGACTACCAACGTCAGCACGTGCAACGCAACGTGCCAAAGAAGAAATAGCCGGTTCTGCCTCTCACTCATCTAGGGGGTATTATAATTGTCCGACGAACGCATTTTCAAGTATTCCTCGGGAAGAAGGTGGAAGATTTGCGTTCGATTTCCCCCTCATTGGGTGGGGTCGAAGTGGAAAAGAAGAGGTTATTGCGTTCTCGGCTATTTGACTCGCGTCATTGCGCCGGTTGCATCAAAACACTTAGTAGCTGATCGAAGTCAAGCAATTATTTGGGCTGCGGGTTCCTTTGGGTCACTAGTTCGCCCAGGAGTTTTGTCGCGGCTGAATCGCGCGGGCGGAGGCGGAGCGCGATCTTAAGTTCATGGATGGCGTCTTCGGTTTGGCCGACGGCCGCCAGCATTTCCGCGAGCTGTAGCCGCCAATCGAAGCGCTGGTATTCGCGACTTAAGGCCCGACGGTAGAGTTCAATGGCGGCAGGGAGATTTTGTCGCTGTTGTTCGATGCGCGCCAAGTTTACGAGCTGGTCGGGGTTGGCGGTGTCCGATTTCGCGATTGCTCGCAAGGCCTGTTCGGCATCGGCGCGCAGTTCCGCGGCTTGCGCCGCGAATTTCCCCGATTGCTCGACGGCAGCAGCTAACACGGAAAGTCGACCGTGGTCGCCGCCAGCCAGCTTCTTGGCGAGGCCAATATCGTTGAGTTCTTGAATACTGAAATCCACGATCTCGGGAAAATAGGTGGGCTGGAGTGTCAAGGCACGATTCAGAAGCGACTCCGCTTCGGCGCGGCGACCTTCACGGGCGGCAAGTTCGCCGGCGACAAGGCATGTGGGCGGGTCGTAGTTGGCAAGCCGGACACCTTTTTTGATCAGGTCGCTGCCGGTTGGTTCGCGCAGGACGAACAACCGCAATTGGCCCTCCAGCGCGTAGGGCGGACCGAAGGTAGGGGCGGCCGGTCGGAGATTGGCGAGTTCCTCGGCAATGCGGCGGACGATCGGCAGGGAATCGGCGGGAAACGTGGCCGTGCCGGCTGGCAACAAGCGACTTACGGCTTCCCAGCGGTATTCGTTCAGCCAATACCCGTATTGCACGTTTGCGGGGTCGCTGGCAAAGGCGCCTTCCGCGGCAGTGAGCAGATTGGTGAAATCTTCATTCGTGGCCGACGTGGTATTTTTATGCATCCAATCATCCAGCGTAACCGCGGCGGCCCACCAACGCTCGCCGAGATAGGCTGCATAAGCGGCGCGCAGTCCCCAACTCCACACCAATAGAACCAAGAGGACGGCGGCAACTGCGAAAGCGGGCTGTTGCCAGGTTGCTCGTGTCGGCGGCCGACGATGCGCCTTTGCAGCTGTGCTACGAAACTCGATTCGTGCCAGGGCGACCGCCAGGCCGCTGAGCGTGGCGGTGAGAATCAGGTTAGCCGGCAGTCGCTGCCCGAAGTCGGTCGCGCTTTGGACGGCGACCGCAACCAGCGCGTACAAGATGCCATACGCGGCGAGGGCAGAAGGTTTTCGCCCCCACAACACGAGCCGAGCAACGACTGCGGAGACGCCGAGCACAAGAGCCGCGACCAAGATCACGCCGATGATACCTGTTTCTTCCAGCAATTGGGCGTAGTCGTTATCGGCATGGCCGGCCAAAGCCGCGGTCATGGCATGCTCATACTGGGAAGCGACCATTTCGTGGGTGCCGAACCCCGTGCCGCAGACGGGGAATTGTTGCCAGGCACGATAGGCGGCCCGCATCATCTCCCAACGGAGATCATGGGCGTTGGAATCCTGCAGCGTGGCCAAGCGGGCGTACACCAGGTCGAATCCGTAGACGAATAAACTGATGAGAACGATGGTGGGAATTGCGGCGAGTATCCAGCCCCGCAGGTTCAAAGAGCTTCGTTTCAGGAGCGTCAGACCTACCACCGCGGAGGCGACGAGCATGGCGATCGCCCCGTTGCGACTGAGAGACGCGAGGATCGCGAGGGCGCACATGGCCAGCCCCACGCACAGCAGGCTATTGTGTTCCCAGTAGCTCCGCACAGCGCCGCGCCAAAATCGGTCGGCGCTGGAGTCGCGATGCTGTTCGGCCAATCGCACGAGCAGCAGGGCGAGACCCGCTCCCATCGACAAGTTCATGAACTGGGAGAAGTTGCTGTAGTTCACGAACGTGCCGGCGGTGGTCGTGCCCCCGGAGACGGGAATGGTCCAATAGATGCTGCCGGTGCCGGTGGCGATCTGGGCAAGTGCGAGGAATGCTTCGGCACAGCCGATGACAAAGATCGCAGCTAGGAGCAGTTTGAATTGACGACTGGTTCGAACCAGGCTGGAAACCGTCACAAACACGGCCAATCCCATCAAGAACAGCCGAACGAATGCAGAGGTGGCATAGGGATAGAGGCTGATTGACGTCTGCGTGGCGGTAAACGAGTTGCCCAAAAGTTCTTGGCGGATGGCAAGGCTCGTCGGCGAGAGAATATGAATGAGACCAGCCGGGAGGGGAACGGCTTGCAGCGCCGTGAAGAGCACGATTGCCAGCAGGGGGAAGTACAACCAGGTGCGCGCCAGGTGAAACGTGCGGTCAAAGATCAGTCGGAGCAGCAGGGCCACTAATAATACACCTGATGCGGCGAACGCCAGCAGTCGACTCCAGGCTTCCACGGCGCCGAAGGATGCCGGCAGGAAGATCAGCAGTGCGCCCAATAAGCCGGCCAGGAGCCAATCCCAGCGTTCGCCACCGAGCGGCAGCGTTTCGGGATCGACGATGGTAGCGGGGCGTGGCATGAGGTCAATGACTAGAGCATTTTGCTCTTTTTTGCGCCGACGATCTTCATTCTCGCAGCGGGTTTCTTGAGGAAACGCGGCTACGCATTTTTATAATTCGCGCTAGGATGACGGAATGATTTCCCCGCTGAGCACACGCAGGGGGTTATCGATGGCCAGTTTTCGCGTGATGTGCGGACCAACTCGCTCGGTTAATACTTGGATTGCCTGGCTCATCCGAGGCGGACGGCGATGCGCGTCGTGGGCGTCGGAAGCGATGAGGGTGGCAAACCCATTTTCTACCAGATGCCACGCCACTTCGTAGGCCCGTCCGCCAAAATCTCCGAGGAGGCTGCCCGCGGTGATTTGCAGGCAGGCGCCGCGGGAGAGCCAGGCCTCGGCCCAATCAAATCGACGCGACAGGTAGGGATGTCGTTCGGGGTGGGTCATGATAACCTGCAGGTTGCGCTTGGCCAAAAGGTCAATGGTAGGCACCGGATCGACGAACAAGTCGTGGGGTAATTCTAGCAGCAGGTGAAGGCCGGCATCGGCCACGGGAGCGATTTGGCCCGCGTCGAGGAGTTTTGGCAGGCGTTCATCGACGCGCACATCGCCCCCCGGCATGATTTCGAGCGGAATGTGGCGGGCTTCAAGCTCGTGCGACAACTCAAGCAGGGTGGCGAAGATCTCGGCGGCGGAGTTGAGTAGGTCGTAGCGCCCGAGTTGGTGAGGTGTGGCGATGACGGTGGTAATACCATCGGCGACCAGGGCTTCGCACAGTTGGAGGGCATCGTCCAAAGTGGCTGGTCCGTCATCCAGGCCGGGCAAGCAATGACAATGAATATCGACGGTTCGAGCCGTTTGAAACTCATCCAGCCGCCGCTGTTGGACAGGAGACCAATTGTCGGATGCAGCCGCGGTCATGGATGAAAGAGAATAGGCTACTGGCTGCTAGGATGTTTCGGCAGTCGTCGAAGCAGCGGGCTCAGCGGGTTTTTTGGAGAGGAGGCGTTTTTTGTGTTGGCCATTTTCCGGCGTCTCTTCGCCGTAGCCATACGAAACGTATCCATACCGGCTATACGGGGTGCCATAGCCGTAACCATAGTCATAGCCATAGCCATAGCCGTACCCTGACTTACGCATCGGCACGCCATTCACGACGACGCCAATGCGCGTGGCGCGGACGCGCCACAATTCATTGCGGGCCGCCAAACTCAGCCGCCGAGTCGAACGTTCGGCACGCAGCACGAGAACCGTCGCATCGCCGTGAGCGGCGATGACGCGGGCGTCGGCCACGGGCATAACGGGTGGCGAGTCGATGATAATGCGGTCATAGCGTTGGCCAAGCGTTTGGAGCATTTCGGCGAAGTAACCGTTGTTCAACAGTTCCACCGGATTGGCCGGCATTTTGCCACAAGGAATTAAGTCGAGCGTTCCTTCGACGTTTGCGACGATTGCTTCTTCGAACGGCCGGCGATCGGCCAAGACGGCTGCCAGTCCCAAGTCGGTATCGAGACCAAAAATTTTGTGCTGCGTCGGTTTACGGAGGTCCGCATCGATCAAGAGCACCCGTTGATCGGCCTGGGCGGTGGCAATCGCCAGATTGCTGGCCACGGTCGATTTACCGTCGCCGGGTGAGGGGGAGGTGACGACGATGACTTTGGCTTCGCTGCCGGCGAGGCCAAAGTGGAGGGCGGTGCGGAGCGTACGCACCGACTCGGCGGCCGTGGATCGCGGTGTCAGGGTGACGAGGCGGCCGGTATCGCGGCGATCTCCCGCGGAACTGAAGTAGGGCAAGGCGCCCAAGATGGGCAGTTGCAGCACGCTGGCGATTTCATCGACCGATTTGAGCCGATGATCGAGCAAGTCGCGTAGCCAAGCCAGACCAAAACCGACGAGGCCACCCAAAAACAGGCCGGACATCAAGAAGCGCGACGGCGTGGGATATGTTTTTAATCCGGGCGCCGCCACTTCCATGATGCTCACGTTCATGGCCCCGACATTCTCGTTCAGCTCGACTTCCTTGATCCGGTCATCGAGGATGTCGCAGAGTTTTTCGGTCCGCTGCAGGGCGTCTTGAAGCGAGGCCAACTCCAGCGATTGCGTGCTCACTTGGGAAGCCAATTTGAATTGGGCGTCGTAGTTCGCCTTTAGTTCACTGCGTTTACGATCCAGCACCTCGTAATCGCGGCGCGCCCGATCGACGTAGGCTTCGATCGTCGCGAGCTGTTGTTTTTGGACGCGTTGTTTGAGTTCATCATAGGAAGCGCTGAGCAATTTCACCCGTGGATGTCCTTCGCCCCATTGCGCCCGCTCCGTCGTGAGGCTGCGTTCGAGGACCTGCAACTGGCTGGAGAGGTCCATGTCGCGCATGGTTTTTTGTTCCTCGGCGGCGGCCTCGAGCAAGAAGATCCGTTGCTCGGGCCGGTCGTAGATGGCCTTGATGCGTTCGTAGCGGGCTTTGCTTTCGAGGAGCTGAATTTCGGTTTTGTCGAGTTCCTCGGAAAGCGAGGCGAACCGATGAGTGATCACCGATTCGTTGTTGACCTGGACCGCGAGGGCGGTGTTTTTCTTGCGGAAATCGTCCAGCGCGTGGCGCCGCTGTTCGAGCTCGCCATCGCGGCGTTCCTTTTCGCCGCGGAGGATCTTGAGGATTTCGACGGTATCCGAGGTGCGTTTTTCGCCGTAACGGGTCACGTAGGCATCGACGACGGCGTTGACGATTTGGCGGGCGTCATCGGCGTTGGCAAGTTCCGCCGAGACATTAATGATGTCATCTTGGTTGCCGACACGAACGGTAATCTCCTTTTGCAGGAAGGCGACGGGGTTGTCGATGCCCCGAAACGATTCCAAATTCGCGGTCTGCAAGAGTTTCACCGCTTCGGCGAGCACGCTCGAGGACCGAATGAGCTCCGCTTGCGTATAGAGGTAACTTGCGGATTGTCCGACATCGAGTTGCTGCGAGAGGATCTGCGGAAGCTTGCGCTCGACATAGACGCGCGACAGGCTGGTGTAGAGGGGAGTTACGCGCTGCAGGACGAGCCAACTGATACCGCCACCGAGCGCCATGCATAACAGCACGAGCCAGCGACTCCGCCACGCCAGTTGGAGGAGGTTGACTTCGCGCCGAGCCTCGCCTGGCTCCGGAGTGGGCGGCTCGGGCGAGAGCGGGGCATAAGGACCGACTTCAACCAGCGACGACATGGGGTATCCTCACATGGGGGGCAGGTTGCCGTTTCGTGGTCTGTCTGCCCGAGGCGAGCCGAACAACGGATGAGGTTCGCTTGCGGAATGAGGCGAACCGGCCACTCCTTGCCCTGGGGTCGCCGTACTGCGACGAGCACCCCCCGCGCAGTAATCTCCAATCTATACCAACCGATCACAAGCGACAAGCAAGCGGTTCGTTTGTATCGCCGCAGGATTTGCCGAATACGGCGGATATTCGGCAACGCGTGAGAATTGAATCGGTTAGACTGGTTATGCCAGCAATTATGCTATTCCATGGAAGTGGCTGCCGCGAGGCGGAAATACGGCAGTGCGACGGTCGTGGACGCCCGGCGGGCGTTGCGTTTCGTTGCTTGAAGTTGTTCCCACCACGCCTATACTGAAAGTTTACCTACCTCACCGGAGGTAGTCATGTCTGGCATTCGTAACGTGGATGCCAGCACGATCGTGTGATGACGAGAGCGTGACTTGGTGGACGTTCATTCCATCGGTTCGCCGATTGCCGCAAGCGGGCTTTGTGCACCGACGGGGACGGAGTCCGCGCTAGATCGAACCTAAGACGAACGCACCAATAGTAGTATGCTGCAGCTTTCCAGTAATCCGCCGATGAAGTTCCCGGCAGAAACTGTGCCGGCAGATGTCGTGGGGGAGTGGATGGTGGCTTATTGCAAGCCGCGGCAGGAGAAGGCGCTCGCCTGGGACTTAGTGCGGAAGCAAGTCACATATTTTCTACCGATGGTGCTGCGGGAGACATCCTCCGGCGGTCGGCGGCGACGGAATATGTATCCGTTGTTTCCGTCCTATTTGTTCTTTGCCGGTGGGGAGGCCGAGCGACTGGCGGTGCTCAAGACCGATCGAACGGTGAAACTCATCGAGATCGGCGAGGCCGAGCAGCCCCGCTTTCGGCGGGAGATGACGGCGCTGGAGACGGCGGTGGAGCATTTTCCCAAGTCGTTGGAGCTTTACCCGCGCTTAGTACCTGGGGCGCTAGTGCGGATCACGGCCGGCCCGATGAAAAACATCGAAGGCGTCGTTCTGCAAGCCGATAACAAACGCAAAATTTGGCTGGGGGTGAGCGTGTTAGGCGTCGGGGCGACGGTGGAAATCCACGCCGATCTCGTGGTTGTGGAATGAGCGAAACGATGCGGTTCGAGGGATGGGGATCAGCGCTCTACCGATCACTGGGTGGCGCCCGGTCGCGGCGATTGATGTTCAGATTGATCGAGGGTGCCACTGCTGGCTCATCCAGCAGTGGAGTCCACAAACCAGCGTCACACTGCTGGGCAAGCCAGCAGTGGCACCCGCGCTCCGCGAGTGCGTCGCGGCTAAACGCCCGAATGTTCAAAGCGACCGATTGTTGTTGGTTCGCATGACGACTGATTCCAAACCGCTATTGCTCGTGATTAGCCAGGTGTACGTGCCCGATCCGGCAAGCGTCGGGCAGCACATGGCGGATGCGGCCGAGTGCCTGGCGGGGCGTGGTTATCGAGTTCGGGTGTACACATCGGCCCGCGGTTACGAATCGCCCGGCATTCGGTATCCACGGCAGGAAATCCGCGGTGGTGTGGAGATTTGCCGGTTGCCGTTCTCCTCGTTTGGAAAGAAGACGCTCGTCCATCGGATCGTCGGACAACTCTTGTTCTTGCTGCAGGTCATCGTGAAGGGGATCATGTGCCGGCGGCTGGCCGGAATCCTCGTGAGTACATCGCCGCCGATGGCGTCGCTGGCGGCGCTGGTGATTTCCTGGGTGCGGCGAGTGCCGATCACATATTGGCTGATGGATTTGAATCCGGATCAGGCGATTCAATTGGGTAAGGTCGCGGAAAACGGTTTGCTGGCGCGCGGCTTGCGGTGGCTCAACGCTCTTGTTTTCGCGCGGGCGCGTGAAGTGGTGGCGCTCGACCGCTTCATGGCGGAACGGATTCGCAAGCAGTATCGCATCCGGGGCCGGCTGGAGACTCTGCCGCCGTGGCCCCACAACGACGCGCTCGAGGATGTGCCGGCAAAAGCAAATCCGTTTCGAAGAGAGCACAATCCCGATGGTCGATTTGTCGTGATGTATAGCGGCAATCATAGCCTGGCCTCGCCCGTGACGACGCTCGTCCAGGCGGCCGTGAAGTTGCGCGATGACTCGCGTTTCCGGTTCATGTTCGTGGGCGATGGCGTCGGCAAGCGCGAGGTCGATGAGGCGATCAAAACGGAACGGCTGACGAATGTGATCTCGCTGCCGTACCAGCCGCTGGAACGAATTCGGTACAGTTTGTCGGCGGCCGATTTGCATGTGGTGGCGCTGGGCAATGACATGGTGGGAATTATTCACCCTTGCAAGATCTATGGGGCGATGGCGGTCGGCCGACCAGTTTTGCTCATTGGTCCGCGGCCGAGCCACGCGGCCGATCTCATCGATGGCCAGCGCGTCGGTTGGCAGATCGAGCATGGCGACGTCGCCGGTGCCGTGAGTATGCTGCAGAAGATCGTGGTGTTGCCGCTGGGCGAGTTGGCGGCGATGGGACGGCGGGCGCGCGGCGCCGTTGGCGAGCGATTTAGCAAGCGGATCTTGTGCGATGCGCTGTGCGACGTGATCGAGCGGTCGTTGGAGGCAAGTCGGCGGGCGGTGGCGGCACCGGTTGAAATCGCGCGCCGGCGGCGACTTGAAGTCGGGGCCGGTATCGATCGTGCGATGTGAATCAACGTGGAAATGTTTCCAGCCACGAATTCGGTAGCCTTTGAGCGTCAGTCCGGCTTGTTCCAAGTGGCACTGCCAGAGGCGTTTGTGCTGACGGAGCGAGGTTCTGATGGCAGAGCGGGCACGGGCGAGGAGGATGAGTTCGCGGCGCGGTCGCTGATGGGCGGCGAGCAAACGGCGGACCGATGCGGCCAGTTCGGTCGAGCGGCCCAAGTAGAGCGACCGTTGGCGCATGCCGTCGCGGTAACGGAGCGCGTAGTAGGGACCGTGGCGCTGGCCGGCGATGATGCGCCAGGTGGCGACGACGGCTCCCTGATGCAGGAAATGCTGGGGCTGGCTGGCCAGGAGGCGTTTGACGGCGACGAGTTTTTGGTCAACGGAAGTCATTTAGTGAGTAGGTGAGTAGGTGAGTAGGTGAGTAGGTGAGTAGGTGAGTAGGTGAGTAGGTGAGTCGAACAGGAGAGAACGGAGAATGGGGGCAGGCGCGCTCGCCGTTGGCTCGCGGTTAAACGAGAGTACTTCGATTCATTGGTCAACCGAAGTCATTTTTTCCGGATTTGCGGGGACGGCGGCGGGTGGTGGAGAGTTGGCGTTGCGCGGGCTTAGCTGGTTTTCGTTTGGCGCGGGAACGATGATTGAATTTTTCCAGCCGCAGCAGCAGGTCGCTGGCTTTGAGCTTGGTGTGGACCCCACGCAAGTGCCGCTCGAAAATTTGCGCGAGGGGTTCGAGATTGAGGAAATTGAGAGGATCCGAGTTGGTTTGAGACGCAACGGCGCGTCGGCCGAGTTCGAGCTGATCGAGAATTTCCAACCACAAGAAATGGACGATCGTGAGGCCGGTGGATTGGGCCAGGCCGGGTTTGGCATTCAACACAAGCTCCTCGTAAATCGAATTGACCATCGCCACGATGTCGCCGCGAACTTCCTTGGGGAGGAGTTTGCCTTCGATGCCGAGCGGCAGCCAATAGGGGGCTGTGCCGGGAGGGACGGCACGCTCACGTGGGAGCAAGGGGGCCGGGGGGACAGAAAGCAGTTTGGACAGGTCGGGTGGGCTGGGCGGCGGGGGCGGTGAGGGAGAAGATTCTTTCATTTTCGACAGAAACAAGCGGGCGAGTTCTGGGTTGCTGAAGTGGGCCATGGCTGTTTTTGGAACGGGGAAGGCGGCGGCGCGATTGGCCGTCGACGGTGGATTTTTTCGCTCGACATCGGTGGGTGGAAGGGCGTCAGCGGCGAGAATCGGATGACAAATGTCCGGGACACTCTGGCGGCAGGCCGAAAATGGCGGGGTTCACCGTTTTCGGACCGTTTCTTGGCCGGTGCGGCGGTCAAGGCGCTTCTTGCCAGCGTGGCGAAGTGCTGGCAGGGAACAGTTTGGGGGGAAAGTGGCGAGGGGCGAGCGGCGAGTGGCGAGCGGTGAGGAGCGAGGGGCTGGGGGCGAGGTATAATGGTGTGGGGGGAAGCTGGCGATTTTGCCGCGGCAAGAGAGTGGGTGCGACGCGTGGGGTTGTGCGGCCCGCACTGCTGGACCAGCCAGTAGTGGCACCCGCTCGCACATTAGGAATGGATCAACTACGAGGGTTGCCAACGAAGCGTTAAGGCGATGGCGATGACCACGACGACGGATATTGGCGCACTGATCACGCAAACGCCGGGCATCTGCGGTGGGCGGCCGTGCATTGCGGGGACCGGCGTTTCGGTGCGGCGGATTGTGATTTGGTACCGGCTCGGCGATTCTCCCGAAGAGATCCAACGACAAATTCCGCATCTGACACTGGCGCAGATTCATGCTGCGCTGGCCTACTATCACGCCAATCGAGAGGCGATGGACCAAGCCATGGCGGCGGACGAGGCGGAAGCCGAGCGTCTGGAACGTGAGTTTCTCGAATCGCAACAAGCAAACTGAATGTTCGGCTCTATATCGACGAAGACGCGATGAGTCACGCCCTTGTGAACGCCTTGCGTGGTCGTGGAGGCGATGTGCTAAGCAGGTCCGCAAGGGTTTTGTTACACGCGCAAAGTTTCACCACCATGCGAATAGCCATCGAGCAATTCTTGAACAGGAGGAAACAGAATAAAGACAGGATGTTCTTCTCTGTTGTCTCCGTTTCCTCCTGTTCGAATGCCCATCTCCCGAGTATCGAAGCGTTGCAAGACGCTTGCCAACTTACGTAAAGCAAGTGGTTTATTTGTGGGAGCGTTTTTTTTGTTCTCGGCGCGGTCTAGCGAGGAAACGTGATAACGCATTTTGATGATCTTCGGTAGACCAGGGTGTTTAGGACACTGCGATACATTTGGCACCATCCGTTAGCACGCCACTCACGACGTGAAGCCGTTGGCCGTTACGTGCGGTGGCAACTCGCGAGTCGGATTATCGATTGGCCGATCGTTGCACCCTTTGTCAGCGATTCGAAGTTAGTTGCGGAAAGAGGGATGCATGGTGCGACAGGAAACATCTACTGTGGGCTTCATGAATTTGCTGACATGGCATTTTTGTTGCATTTCTTGCGGCCAGGTGATTGAGATATAACCGAATGTTGTGTTCTATGAGGAGATGAAAAGGCGGCGTATCCTGCTGGTGATTTGAATTTTTATTTCACAAGCGGCCCGACGAGGGCAACGGAGGATACGCCATGCGACAGGTTACGACAGAAGAGCTTGCCAGTCCAGCAGCCACGCTTGATCGTAAGGTGCTTGAATTCCGATCGCAGTTCGGTCA
>JAKOXH010000047.1 GCA_029781135.1 Planctomycetota bacterium | reverse complement strand
CCATTATTTTCAATCGCCTACACTAAGATCGCAAAATCCTTGGGCGGTGGCGGCGTAACGCTTCAGCGGCCGCATGGGATACGACGCAGCGTCCTGACGGGACGCCATTTTCGCGCAGACTTTTCGCGGGCGGACTTTTTGGGGCATGGCCGCGAACGCGATCGAGGGGGCAAACATGTTTCTCATATCCAAAATCGTCTGGTTCCTGATGCAGCCGATCAATCTGCTTCTTTCGCTGCTGGCGGCCGCGTGCGTGCTTCTCTATACGCGGCGTCCACAGTGGGGCCGCAGGCTGGCGGTCGTCGCTCTTCTCGTCGGCGTCGTGATCGCCCACGCGCCGGTCGGCGAAATGATGATGTACGCGCTGGAGGACCGTTTTCCGCGACCGTCATTGCCGGCCCGAGTGGATGGCATCATTTCGCTCGGCGGCGGGATTGAGTTCGATATTGTCGAGGCGAGGGGCAGGATCGAGCTCGACAGCGCGGCCGACCGTATCGTTGAAACGGTGCTCCTTGCTCGCCACTTCCCGGACGCCAAGGTGATCTACACCGGCGGTCTTTCCAATGCCGTTTATTCGGGAAGCATCGATGAGAAGGTCCTGGCGGACTATTTCGCATCGCTGGGCGTCGAGCCCGGGCGCCTCGTCGTGGAGCCGCGATCGGCCAACACGTTGCAAAATGCCGAATTCACGCGTGACCTGATCAAGCCGCTGCCCGACCAAACCTTTCTTCTTGTCACCTCCGCGTTCCACATGCCGCGTGCCATGGGAACGTTCCGCAATGCCGGCTGGAATGTCGTCGCCTGGCCCGTCGACTATCGCACGGCCGGCGCACGCGAAGCCGGTCACTTCTTCTACGATCCGATCTTGTTCGTTTCCAACTTCTCGCTGGCCTTCAAGGAATATCTGGGCCTGTTCGGATATTGGGTGACAGGAAAGACCGGCCAAATCTTTCCTGCCCCTTGAGCGCTGTGCCGAACGGTCAGTGAGTGAGCGCCGTTCAGTGATACCGATCGTTCCCGGTCGCGTTGTCACAATCGGCCTCCGATCGCTTTCCCCATCGCGCTTTCCCCATCGCGCTGGAAAATATCCCGCCAGCTTACTAAGATGCTGCCCGATTTTGACGGTCGGAAGTGGCGGCACGATACTGTGCGCGCTTTTCCGGTTCATTGGCAGGCGGGTGCCCATGTCTATTTTCAGCAGCCTCAGCGAGGCGCGCGACGAACTTGTCGCGATCTACGACAAGCACGGGGGCATCAAGAAGGAGTTTGCCCTGCACTATCTGAAGATCCACGTCGCTCGCTATGAACGCGATCTGGCTCCAATCGTCGAGAAGTTGACGACGGGTGCGCGAATCCTCGATCTCGGGGCGGCGCCGTTCCTCGTACCCTACGCCCTGGCGCGCGAAGGCTACGACGTTACGGCCGTCGATCTGCATCCCGCCGATTGGCTCGACGCACCGCTGCCGTTCAAGATCGTGACGGCCAATTGCGATGGCGAACCGCTTCCCTTCGCCGACGACGCGTTCGATTGCGTGATCTTCACCGAGGTGTTCGAGCACCTTCATGTCAATCTCAATCACACGATGAAGGAAATTCACCGGGTTCTGAAGAGCGGCGGTTTTCTCTACCTCACGACGCCGAACCTGCTCGGCCTGCGCGGCACGCTGCGGCTCCTCAAACGGGGCGGAATGCGTGACGGGATCTACGAATGCTGGGAGGGCGCAGAGACCGGCGGTTTCCTGGGACACGTTCGCGAATACACGCCGCGAGAAATCGCCAACTACCTTCCGGCGTGCGGCTATTCGAAAGTGATGGTCGACACCGTCAACGTCTACGACAAGTCCAATTTCGAAACGCTCGCCTGGAAAGCGCTTTCGGCGCCGTTCAGGTACGGCAAGGAAAATATCCGTGCCATTGCCTACAAGTGATCCTGCGATCGGCCGCTGAACGTTTTTGGCAACAGGAGGCGGTTACGATCAGCTTGCGCCCCTATGGGAATTCCGGTCGAGCAAGCGGGGCCAACGCCGAGCCGCCTATTGCGGGCCCGTCTTCTCCCCGACCTTGCTGTTTCCGGTCGTCGCTGTGGCGGGTTGCGGTCCGACATCGAGCT
>JAKOXH010000043.1 GCA_029781135.1 Planctomycetota bacterium | reverse complement strand
ACGTTTTCTGAATTGCGAAGTAAGCGGCAGGTTATCGCCAAGTGTTATGAAACGCGAGCGTTCGGCGTTCTAGAAGACGTTGACGGCGTGGCTGCCATTCTCGACAGGGCAACGAATGTCTACCACGCGACGATCATGGAACAGTTGGGGCGACTCAGAGTTGACGGCATTGTCAGCGATGAGGAAGTGATTGCGGCCGCAAGGTGGGTTTCCTCGATGTTGCAGTCTGAACCGACATTCATGGTCAGGCAGGCCGTCGCCTTGATTCGGCTGTTGCGGGATGAAGTGAAAGGCCGCTGGGCGCTCTTCGGAACCGAACATCACGAACCCGATAAATTGTTGCCGTTGCTTCTCACTGATTACATGGAGGCCGGCGACGATGACTAATACTGAAACGCTCCCCCGTGACATCACGGCCGAACGCTACATCATCGGCGTCCTAGTCCGATTCCCCGACGCGGCTGACGACGTATTTGCGCGGCTGACGGCCACGGATTTTTTCGACGCCGAACACGCCAAGATATTCCGCGCTGCCCAAAAACAATTTGCGGACGGCGGCATCGACTCGGTGTTGCTGGCGCGTGAAGTAGGCGCGGCGCAAACGCTGGTTGAACTCGGAATGAATCCGGCGAACGCGCCCGCGACCGCCGTTCACATTGCCACCGAAGCAGCCAAAATTGTGGAATGCCGACGCAAACGTCAGTTGTTCCAGGTTGCCGACGATGCGAGACATGCGGCGCTGAATGGCCATGCGTTTGATGATACGCTACGCTCATTGACGGCGGACCTCGATGATATGCAGCGGGATAATCAAACCGTCCTCGACCTGCCCAAGGCGTCCGCGTTCGAGGTGAAGATCGTCGATTGGGCCTGGCCTGGTTATCTCCATCGTGGCGGACTCACGCTCTTGGATGGCGACCCCGAGCGCGGCAAGAGTCAAATCACCATCGACGTGGCGGCGCGGTGGACGTATCCGCGGCCGTTCCCCTTCACCACGGTCGATCACTTTCGCGAACCGGGCAATGTGCTGATCGTCGCCAGTGAGGATGGTATCTCGACAACCACCGTACCACGCTTGCAGGCGGCTGGGGCGAATCTCGACCGCGTGCTAGTCTGGCCAGAATTGGCCGAACCGATCAAGTTTCCTAGCGGATTAAACACGCTCGCCACTGCGATCAAGCAGCACGATATCGGACTCGCGATTCTCGACCCCATTACGGCGTACCTGGATGACGATATCAACAGCAACCGCGACGCCGATGTACGGCGCGCCTTGCGTCCGCTTGTTGTGCTCGCGCAAGAAACCAACTTGGCCGTATTGGGCGTTCGTCACCTCAACAAGGATGAAGGCAAATCGGCTCTGTATCGCGGCGGCGGCAGCATCGGGTTCACAGCAACCGCTCGCGTCGTCTGGGCCGTGGGCACCGATCCCAGCGATCCCAACCGATTCATATTCGGTGTGCTCAAATCGAACATTGCGCGGAAGCCCCCGTCACTCAGTTACTCGATTGAAAGCGTCGATGCCACGTCGCGCATTCGCTGGGAGGGGGAATCGACGTGCTCGGCAGCGGATATCTTCGGCCGCAAACACGAGCGCGGCGGAAAACTAGGCGACGCAGAACAAATCTTGCTCTCCGAATTGGCGGACGGACCACGGCGCGAAGTTGAAATTCGAGAACTGTGCCACGAAAACGGCATCCGAGATTGGACCTACAAGCAGGCGCGAAAACGGCTCGGCATCAACGCCGATAAGGGCAGCTTCCGGGAAGGCTGGATACTATCGCTGCCCGAAGCGGATGAAGCGCACGAAGAGGTTGGTCCATCCCAAGAGGTTGGTGAACCATGCTGAACCCCAGTTTTTCAACCCCTTCGATAAATATACGGGGTTTTACGAAGAGGTTGAGTTACACAGACCGACCCCTTCGGCACGAAGAGGTTGGTGAAGAGGGGTTCAGAAAAGTACCAACCTCTTCGGCATACTGAACCCCCGAATAGGTGATAAGGAACACTCAAATGGACAAAATGTCACAACCTAAACCAGCAGTCGTGCAAAACACCATCAAAAACCCCTTGTTTTCCAGTGTCTAAACCCAACTATTTCCGTTGTCACAAACCCCTTGGTTTCAAGCCTCAACCGCAACCATGCAAAAATCCGCTTGTTTTCCAGTGTCAAAAAACACCTTGTTTTGCAGGGTATTTTAGGTTCTTCCCGGGCACCCCCCACGGGGGCGGCCGCCGGCAGTTCGAGCCTCTTTTTTACACACATTACAAAAACAAGGGTGGTGGTAGTACCGCCACAAAGGCCGGGGAGCATGCCCAGACGAGCACTAATGACCGTTGAACAGGCGATTGAGTTCCTGCCCAATGCCCCCGCCTACGAGGCTGGTGGCGATGGCTGGTCGGCCCTGGACGACATGCGTTCTATGGTCCGGCTGAGCGTGAGCGGAATGCAGAAGATGCGCGGCCGTTTCAAGCACAGTTACGAACGGCGAGATGCCCAAGGCCGGATATGGATTTACACCCCGTATTGGCTCCGCGTGTGGAAGGTCGAACAACAGTTGAACGAGCAGAAGTGAATCGGGCAACAAGGCAATTACTCATGGCTGACAACCACAACGAGACAGCGGCGTGGCCAGACATTCACGACGACTCAGCGCCCGATCGGCTGATTCGCATTGTCGGTCAGCTCGAGTGGCTTTCCGACCAGGGAATCTACGTCGCGGCAAGGCGCGCAAGGCTTGACGACCGCGTGAAATTCGTTGTCGTCGAAATCGACGCGCACGGCGAAACCGATATGGGCGAAGCGGCTGTGGGACTGTTCCGGCTGGGGCAGCACAAGCCAGCGGGTTGCGTGGTGAAACGGGCCACGGGCACGGCGTGCCAGTTGATGCTAGCCGCCGGCAATCCACGGTTTTTCCCCCAAGCGGTCATCGGCGATTTACGGGCGACGGAGGGGAGCTTTGCCAAGCTACGCGCGTGGCGGCCGGAGGTGACGGACGCACAGTGGCTGCAATTGGCCACTAGGCGAATCAACGGCGAAGCGGCGGAATTCCACGGCTTCGGCGGTATGATCTCCCCGCTAAATTTTCACTACCTCAAGAATGGAATGGAGTTTTCACAATGAACCACGTTTCGGGAATCGTCAGGGCCATCGCGGAGCCGTATGCCCGAATGCTGCCCCAGCAGTTGGCATCACTATTTGTACCCAAGGCCATGCAAGCGGCGGCGCAGGGCACGCGACAACGAGCAAAAATGGTGGGAGTCGTCCAAATTGTTGGAACGATGGAAGCCGGCAGCACACGCGACACAGCGGACCGGGTGCAGGCGATGGTGACGAATGACGCCATCGAGAAGATTTTGATTTACGCCAATTCGCCGGGCGGCAGCACCGAAGGCATCGACGATCTGAGCGAAACGATTCACCGTGCCGCGCAGCGCAAGCCGGTTTTCGCATATTGCGATTTCGCCTGTTCGGGCGCGTACTACGCCATCTCCGGCGCAACGAAAATCATCGTCGGTAAAACGGCGACGGTGGGCAGCATCGGCACTTATATCTTGTTTGCGGATGTTAGCCGCGCGCTCGAACAAGCGGGCGTCGATGTTTACCTGATTCGCAGTGGTCCGCTCAAAGGCACCGGCGCCCACGGCGCGAAAATGTCGCCGGGCGAACTAGAGCAGATGCAGCGTTACGTCGATTCGCTCAACTCGCATTTTCTGGCGGCCGTCCAACGTGGCCGGTCGATGAGCGCGCAGCGGCTCGCGGAAATTAGTGATGGCCGCGTGTGGGTCGGAAAGGAGGCCGTGGCCCTTGGCCTGGCCGACCGCGCGGCATTCTTTGCCGACGTGTGGGCCGAACTGCAACCGACGCCAGAAAAGTACGGCCACTTAACCGGCAATGATGCGTACGAAAAGTTCAACGAGCTAGTCGAGTCAAAAGCCGGTGACAGCGACGACAAAGCCGTTTGGGAACGGGCGGACCAAACCATCCGCCAGCAGCATCCGCAGTTGGCGTTCGAGGCGGACCACTACGAAGCAATCTATCGCCGGCCACGTTTGACCGGCTCTAGACGTTAATCACCACCCCTTTAGAAAGGAAAGAAACCTTATGACCGCAACCGCAACCCCCAAAACCGCGAAGCAACCCAGCCCCCACGAAGGCCCCGGCGGCGAATGGGCCATCGAGCAAGCCGTCAGGATCGTCGCCAGTGCCGAATCGCCAGACCAATCGTTCGATCCCGGCGACCTCGTAGCATTGCAGTTGGGCGGTATTTCGCCCGACGATTTGCCGATGGAAATTTCGCGGAGCCTGCGAGCGCGTAAATGGCTGCCGCTGGCTGGCACTAGAGCCGAGTACGCGAGCGCGGCTGCCGCGCTCGCGGCGGCGGACAAAACGGCGGCGGAACGTCGCCCGGAGTTGGAGGCTGCCAAACGCGAAGCCCAAGACAAGCTCGCCGAGTTGGACCGCGAAGTCGAGGCGGCGCGAAAGAAGGTGGAAAACATGGACATCGCGCGGTCGCACCTGGCGGACGAAGACATCCTGCCCAAGCACATTCGCGCCCGGCTGGTTCGCGCTCGGCACCTTGCCGCTACATCGATGGGGGAATTGGGCGATGAATTGCGGGGTGCTCCAACGCGGATAGAAGCCATTAAGGCCATTACTTCTTGGGGACACGATTCCCCGGAAGCGCGGCAGCACGCTGAGGTCCACCCGGAATTGTACGCCCGGGATGAGCATGGCAATGTGCTGGCTCGCGTAGACCGCGAGCAATGGCAACAGCATCGCCAGCAACTCAACGCGGAACGTGCCGAGTTGGAAGCGAAGCTCGCCAAGCATGGCCCCACCTTGGCGGCCCGCAAGGCTGAGGCGGAATCGCTTCGCAACTACTACCTCAACACGCTCGGCTGATGGTTGGCCACTGCCGTTGGCCGTCGCGTCTTGTCTCCTTGGGCGCGATGGCGACGGCCGGTTGTGGTTGGCCGGGTGGGGACCGCTCCGAGTGGGTAGGGCGGGGCGGTCCCCCGGCTAACGCCAGCGCCGTAGAGGCGATTTAACGCACGGTGAAAACCAAGGTATCAAACATCGACCCGAGGCGTTGGAACGCCACCCAAGCGATTCTGTGCGACCGATTTTGCGACCATGACCACGAAAACAACCACCACGGCCGAAAATGGGGTTTGCACCTCTCTCGCCAACCACGGCGACGGGACGTTTGGGAAGTGGTGTAAAGAGCGGTGCGGAATTGGAAAATCGACCGCATATAGGTATCTAACGATACTAGATGTATTTGGAGACGCAAAAGAGCTTGTTTGTCCCACGGGGGGACAAACATTTGACGCTAAAGCGCTTGAATATCTAGCCAACGACACCACGCCAGAGGAAGCCACCCGCGATGCGTTGAAGCTGGCCAAAAATCTGGCGGTAGGGCAAGCGTAAAAGCCCGAGGTGGCAAATTTGGCCCCCCCCCGGGAAAACGGAAAGACTCGCGACGAAGCCGCCGCGCTGCTCAACGTCAGTGCGCGAAGCGTGGATTATGCGGCACAGAACGCCTGCAAGTCGAAAGGCATCGCGTTCAAGGATTGGGTGGCGGAAAGAGCGGAACGAAAAAAGGGCACCGAAGTGCCCTTTTGGTCGCCACGGCAAGAAAAGGACTACATGGCCATCGCTCGACACCCGGCCGGCTTCCGGTCGGATATGAGCATCAAGGGACTGAGTTTGGGAGGTAGGTGCAACTCATACCCTTGTGAAGAATTCTTCCCAAGGGTGGAAGCTACCCAGATTCGGGAGGTAGGTGCAACGCAGGTTCCCCAGAATTCTGGGGAAGCACCGCCCATGCCGGGCCAAGGCAAGCGGACGGACTTGAAACCTCGTGACAACGTAACGAAGTTGATGAGGGGAAACGATACCAATTACCTAGCCGCTCGCCTGAAGAAGCACCACCCGGAAATAGTGAAGCGGATTGAAGCGGTTATCCGCGATGACCCTGAAGCATTGGCTATGCGGCGTGAAGAGATGACCGGTGAGAAGCATAAGCACAAAGCTGATGCTGACAATGTAAGCATCAAACCAGAGCATGGTAATTCACGTGAGTACACGGTATCGAGGCTTCGCAACCAGCGGCCGGATTTGTTCGAGCGGGTGAAGGCAGGGGAGTTGTCGGCGAACGCCTAGCAGGTGATTTAAGCCACGCTCAGCGGGAAGGTATCAGAGGCCGTCTTACCCCGTCGGCGCTCGTTAGGCGCAATTCTGTGCGACGGTCTGGAAAATATCGCCAGACTCGGCATTGCTTCCGCTGTTCACTAGCCAAAATTGGAACGACTCTCAAAGAGTTCGCAAACGCCGTTCTGCCAATAGAGGGGTATGCTAAGCGCTCGTTTGGCCAATGTTAAAACCGGTAGACTACCGGTTTTCAATTTTGGCGACTCCCAAACTACCGCAATTTCCCGAGAAATAATGCAATCGTCTGCAATTGCTTGCAATGCTAGCAAAACGGCGTAGAATGTATGAAATTCCCGGGAATTCTTGGGTTTTTTGGCGGTGCCAGCCCTTAACTGGCAGTCTGAAGGTCACCGGTTCGAGCCCGGTATCCTCCACTTTCTTTGTGCGTTCGCAAGCCCCTTGTGATGGGGCTTTTTTCATGCGCCGGGCGGCTGGGCAAGCTGTGGGCTGCTTTTCTGACTGGGCAGCGGGCCAAGCAATCGGCGGCGGGGGCGAATCACGTTATACTCGACCAGAACCTGGTTGCGTAAGTTACCTTCCCAATGCAAGTGGCTGTTGTTCTTTTCGTGGCGTTGTTGGCGGTAGTTCAGCCGCGGGATACGATGCTGCGCGTGCATGATTTCGCGAATCTGCTGTCACCGGCCGACCGGCAGTCGCTCGAAAGCCTATCTCGCGAGGTTGAGCAAAAGACGACGGCCCAATTGGTCGTTGTAACCGTCCCGACGCTCGATGGGGAAACCGTTGAGCAGTATGCCAACGAGTTGTTCAATGCTTGGGGCATCGGCCGGCGAGATACCAAAAACGGCGTCCTATTGTTGGTGGCGCCGAATGAGCGGCGAGTGAAGATCGAAGCCGGATATGGTGTCGAGCCGCTCCTCAATGACTCGTTATGTGGCGCGCTTTTGGATACCCATGTCGTGCCGCGGTTTAAGCAGGGTGACTATCCGGCCGGAATTATCGCCGGTGCAAAACAGCTCGCATTCGTGCTCAACTCCGATCCTGCAGCGGCTCGCGGCGATCCAAATTCCGGGCCAGTGCTAGCGCGGACAGCGCGAAAGCGGACTTTGGTGGCCACGGTTGGCGTCGGCATCGTGGCGCTTCTGATGTTCGTGTTGTCGTTCGTCGTGGCGGCACGCCGCCTCTATTCCTCGACATCGTTCGTGTTGGTGACGGCAATCGCCGCCGCCTTGATTGTTATCGCCGCAATCTTGCTATGGCGCACGCCGGCGGCGCAGCAGCCGCTCGGTTGGTTTGGTGGGGCAGGAGTCGCATCGATTGTTGCCTGGATTGCTAATCTGAAGCGGTACCGCCGGTTCGGGCCGCACGGTTGCTCGAAATGCGGCACGCAGCTCGAACTATTGAGCGAGCAAGATGATGATCCCAAGTTGTCGGCCGTTCAGCAGCTTGAAGAAAAAATCGGCTCAGTCGATTACGACGTGTGGATTTGCCCGACGTGCTTGAATCAGGACACAGAGCGCTACATCAATCGCTTCAGTGGTTTCACGGAATGCGCGCAGTGCCATGGCCGCACGTTCAAGGAGGACGCGCAAGAGACCATGCAAGCGCCGACGACGATTAGCACGGGTTTGGCGCGCGTCGAAGGCCGGTGTGTTTCGTGTAACTACAAGACGGTTCGCAATGTCGTACTGCCGATGATTGTCGTCGCCACGACATCGTCGAGCAGTTCTGGCGGCGTTTGGTCAAGCGGCGGAGGCGGCGGTTTTGGAGGGGGAGGCGGTTTCAGTGGTGGCGGGGGCGGGTTCGGCGGTGGTTCTAGCGGAGGCGGTGGCGCTTCCAGGGGATGGTAATGTACTTCACAACGGCAGCAGCAATTCTGTGCGGCATTGTCGTGCTCTGGTATTTCCTCACATACAATTCGCTCGTTCAAGCGCGAAACGCGGTGGACCAGGCCTGGTCGCATATCGAAGTCGAGCTGAAGCGGCGGCTCGACCTTATTCAAAACCTCGTCGAGATCGCCAAGGGCTACGCCAAGTACGAACGCGAAACGTTCGAGCAGGTGACGGCCCTCCGCAGCCAAGAGCGGCCATTCGGCGATGCGAATGCGGCCAATTCAGCCGAGCCGAACCTTACGCGGGCCGTGGGCCAGATCATGATCCTGGCCGAAAACTATCCGCAGTTGCGGGCCGATCAGAGCTTCTTGAATCTGCAGAAGGAGCTAACGGAAACGGAGAACCGCATCGCCGACCGGCGGCATGCTTACAACCAGACGACCAACAAATATCTCAACCTGATTCGGTCGTTCCCCTCGAACTTGATTGCGAACTTGCAGGATTTCGCGGAGCGAGCGTTCTTCGATGTTCCCGATGCTGAAGTGGCCCAAGCACCCACGGTGAAATTGACATGAAGAAACTTGTAATCCCTGGTGCGTTAGTGTCGATGCTCGTGCTGCTTTCCGGCGCGTTCGTGCTCGATTGCCTGCGGTATGCCGCGAGCGTGCGGCAGCGCGTGGCACTGGCCGATGACGAAATGCGGAAGTACGAACAACGGCTCGTCGGGATGCTCGCGGCAGGGCAGGGGACTTCGCCCGAGTTGCAGGCGGCACTTTCGGCCTATAACGAAGCGGCCGGTTCGATGCAAAACCGTCACGCGGCCTACCGCAAATTGGCCACACTGGCCCTCAGTTCCACCAGTGGCAAAGCCGACCCGAACGATACGCTGGCGCGCAAACGCATGGACGACATTGCCGGAGCGATCAATCGGCGCGATGTGGCCGAGAAGCAGTATGAAATCGAAGCGGCCGAGTACAAGAAATTCTTGGATGGCTTCATGGGCAACGTCGCTAAAACGTTTTCGTCCCAAGCCCGAGCCGATGCCCGGCCGGTGCTCTCCGCCGAAGCACCCATGTAACAGTAGGGTGGGCATCGCCCACCAAGGAGCTGTGTAGCCACCGTCGCCAGCCGGTGGAAAACGCGCTTTTTTAGAAGTCCACGCTCTGGCGAGCGTGGCTACAAGATCGCGGGTGCCTGGCGCAGAGGTTGGCAATGCCCCAGGAGGCAACGTTATACTGCTGCTATGCTCCGGAAATTGCCATTGGCTCGATTTACGACTCGCGACCTGCTCATGGCGATGGCACTCTGCAGCCTCGGCTTGGCCCTCGTGGCCTGGGTGGCGAGTGTGCGTCCGAGTCTTGATGGCCAGACGACATTCCTGCGGACCGTTGCCTTCGTGATCGGTTGTGGCCTGGCTTCCCGCGGCGTTTGCTACCCCTTCGGCACGTCTCGCGGTTGGATCGTAATCAGCGTCACCATTGCCGTTACTTCCGTCCTGGCATTATTGGTGTTTCGATTCCAATAGGGCCTCGACGACGACCCGAGTGTCGAGCTAAGCAGGCGATGATCTTCGGTGCTGCGCGCTCAGCGGCTCTACCCTCGCACCGGAAGGAACCACGACGGCACGAAGAGTTCGACGATGGACTTCTTACGCTCGTCGTGCCCGTGGTGTCGTCGTGGTGATTTCCGATTGGTGCGCCGTCGGTGGGCGGTGCCGACGCCATATATCGTCAATCGGCCGGACAGCAATCGGGTCCCGGCGGCTGTGGGCCGCCGGCTAAAATAAGACGTCTTCTTTCCGCGAAAGGCTTCGACCCACGCACGATTTTTTGGACGGGTTTGCAGCGGCCAACTAGAATAAAGGCTGTATTTTTGCGAATATATTCCTTCCCTTGCTCTCGCATCGCAAGTCTTTCGTCGGAACAGCAGCATGAAGAAGCGTAATTGGCGGCAACGTGGTCACATCTTGCGAGACGACATTCGATTAAGAATCGAGTTGCTCGAAAGCCGCAATCTGTTGGCCGTGATGCGAATCGTCGATTGGAACACGCTTAACGGGCCGAACGACGCCACGGGGGATGCCAACTTCTCGACGGTCTTTCAAGCAATCGGCAACGAAACCGTTCAGGGCAATGCGCAGCCGATCAGCATTTTGGCGTTGCAAGAGACCGACCCGCCCGGGCCCGGCAACGATTCCATCGGCCGCATCGATTCCATCATGAATTCGCTCTATCCGCAAGCGAATTATCAGTTCTATGTAACGCCGGTCGACGGCGGCGGCGACAGCACCGGCTTCGTCTACGATACGACCAGCGTTTCGCTGTTGGAGGCCGTGCAAGTTGGCGCCGGCACGCTGACGCACAACGTTTCGCGCGGCAAGTTTCGACCCGATGGCACCGCCGGCGAAAGCGACTTCTATGTTTACTCAGTACATCTGAAATCGGGCGACACGGGCGCCGATGCCACACTGCGTGGCAGCGAGGCTGCATTCTTGCGGGCCGATGCCGACGCGCTAGGCGAGGGTGCAAACGTGCTGTTCGTCGGCGATTTCAACATGCAGGGCAGTTCCGAGGCCGCGTATTCCGCGTTTGTTTCGGCAGGTGCGGGGCAGTTGCAGGATGTCGCGAATGCACCGGGCGCATGGAACAACAACCCAGCCTTCAAGAGCCTCCACACGCAAGACCCACGGACGGCGATGGATGATCGGTTCGACATCCAGTTTGCATCGGGCGAGCTGTTCAACGGCGCGGGGCTCGACTATGTGAGCAATTCGTATCATGTGTTCGGCAACAACGGTACGCACACGTTCGATATGCCGATCACCACAGGCGCCGGGGCGAGTGCCGACGTACTGAACGCGCTGGTGGCTGCGAGCGACCATTTGCCGGTGGTGGCGGATTATCAAATCGTTACTTCGGCACCGAATGTACGCATTACCCAAGCGCTCGGCGGCACAAAAGTCGTCGAGGGCGGCCTGTACGACACGTACCACATCGTGCTCGATACCGTTCCGGCGGCCGACGTGACCGTTACGGTGACGCCCGATGCCCAAGTGGACGTCGGCAACGGCGGCGGCGTCGCAAAAGCGTTCACATTCACGCCGGCCAATGCGCTGACGCCGCAAACGGTCGTTGTGCATGCGGTCGATGACACCGTGGGCGAGGGCGATCATAGCGGTATCATCACACACACGTCGGCCAGTAGCGACATCAACTACAACGGCCTAACGGTTGCGAGCGTGAATGTGGCGATCGTCGATAATGACGCTCCAAAAATCGTCATCAACGAACTGGATGCCGATCAAACGGGGACGGATGCCGCGGAGTTCGTGGAACTCTACGACGGCGGGGTGGGGAACTTCGCCCTCGATGGCTACCTGCTCGTCTTTTTTAACGGCAACGACAATAACAACGGTTCGTACAAGTCGGTGAATTTGGCTGGTCAGCATACGAATGCAAACGGGTTCTTCGTGCTGGGCGATTCCGGAATGATTCCCACACCCGATTTGGCGTTTACCGGGGCCGCGACCAATCAAATCCAGCAAGGCCCCGATGGAATCGGGCTGTATAAATACTCGGCCGCTGAATTGGCGATAACGCCGAATCCGTTTCCCACCGACACCAGCCCGACGACTAGCCACTTGCAGGATGCGATCGTTTATACGACCGGGCCAGGCGGGACGGCGATCGACCAAGATTTGATCGACGCGTTGAACCCGGGCCACGCGCAAATCAATGAGAATCAAAACGGCGGCACGAGCGGCGACACGCAATCGCTGTCCCGCGTTCCCGATGGCGGAACGCCACGCGACACGTCCCAATATGTAGCGCAAACGCCCACGCCCGGCACGTTCAACACGACGTATCCCTACGGCGTTGAAATCCTGCAGAGTAATTCGCGCGTCGATGTCGTCGAAGGCGGAGCGACCGACAGTTATCAAATTGCCCTGCTGTCGATTCCCACGGCAAATGTGCAGATCACGGTTGACCCCGATAATCAGGCCGATCTGGGGGCGGGCGCCGGGGCGGCGATTGTTCTCACGTTTACGCCGGCGAACGCGCTCATTCCGCAAACGATCGCCGTAGCGGCCGTCGATGACATGGTCGTGGAAGGCACCCATACTTCGACCATTACGCATTCGGTGAGTAGCGCCGATAGCCGGTACAACTCGCTTGTCATCAGCAATGTGATCGCGCGCATTGTCGACAATGATGTTCATGTGCCAGGCGACTACAACACAAATGGCGTGGCGGATGCTGCCGACTATGTAATTTGGCGAGCTACGCTCGGTTCGACGACCGACCTGCATGCCGATGGCAGCGGACCGACGCCTGGCGTGCCGAATGGCGTCGTCGATCAGTTCGATTACACGTTCTGGCGCGCGAATTTTGGGTCCGTTGGCGGAGCGGGCAGTGGTGAGGGCACCGGCGCGGTTTCGTCGGCGAGCGGGGCCTTGGCCGCGGCGAGTGCGCTACCGGTAACGAGCACTGGAAGTGCTCTATCCGATAATTCACCCGCGAATTCCGCAGCGGTAACCGATGCGGCGGTGAGCGCACTGTATTCGCCGACACCGACGCCTCGAATCACCAATCAACTGCGGCCGGCAGTACATGGCGATTCAACCCAATCCGAGTCCTTTGGATTGGCTTCGCCACTTAATCTATTGCAATCTGCTAACCGGAAAACCCGGCATGATGCGGACGGAACGACGCTGCCGCATCAAGAATCTCGCGAAATGAACGGCGATACCTGCGACGAGCTGTTTACCGAAATCGCAGGGGTTCGGTTTAAGTTAGCCATTTAAGCTCAAGAACACGTTCCTTCTCCCTCGGGGAGAACGCCGGGTTGCGGATACAGGGTCGTTCACGACCCTTCCCGGCGCCAGCGGTATTAGGCCCGCCGTTGACGGCGGGAAATCTGATGGGACAAACTAAACCGCATGAGCCCCATTCATGGGGCTTCTCGTTGGGTGGCTTAAGCCAATTGAGCATGAAGCCCCGTAAACGGGGCTGCTGATCGCTAATAGATTGAGCCGCACAACCCGCCGTAAACGGCGGGCCTAATAGGCAAAAGGGCCGTGAACAGCCCTGCAATCAGCCATTCAGTCGAGGTTTCGTTCTTGTCCAAGAGCTTTTTTCCAGGCCAAATTTGGGCGCGGTCGCAACGATCGCAGCGGTCATGCGCCCGGTCGTATGGACAGTGCGCGTCGCATGGCCCCTGGGCCGTTATCTGAGGAATTTTTTCGGATTGGCTCAAGTCCACCGTTTGACTTCGAGCGTAGCTGACATAGGTTTTGGGTGTGAGGCATGACGTGATGAACGTCGGCCCCTGGCAAACGCTCGCGAGAGTGTGAGCCGCGTGAACCACTCGTCACCAGTTTGTAGGTCGGGCTTTCGGGCCTGACGCCACTTGTCTTGAATCGGGCGTGAAAGCCCGGCCTACGTTGGGCGGCGGGTAGTTTTCGTTCCAGGGCCTGCAGCGTCTTCATCCTCGAAAAGGCAAACCAGTTGAAAGGCTGGGGCGCAAAGCCAAGGGCTGGTCAGAAATGGCCGGTAGCCGGGCCGCCGAAAGGATGTTGGCCAGCGCCGCGAGTGCGGCGACTTGTCGGGTTATTTCCGAGCCAACGCGAGGTTGATTTCGCAATACTCCACGTAATTCACCGGCTTTCGCGTCGACACGCAGGCCCGGTCGCTCGCTACCGATTTACCGGTTTCGGGCGGCCCGCCGACGAGAAGGCCAGTTAACGGGAACAACTACAGTTCCCGACAACCAGTAGGGTATGACCTCCACAGGTCGGCCCGAGAATCGGAGGATGCAATGAAGAGTCTCGCTACGAAGGTACAACGTTTCCTCGTCTCGGAAGACGGTCCCACCGCGGTCGAATACGCCGTTATGTTGGCGTTGATCGTGATTGTGTGCTTGACCGCCATTCGCTCCATTGGAACGAATGCCAACGCGACGTTCCAGAACGTTGCGAGTCAGCTCGGTTAAGCCAACCGACCATCACGGGCCATACAACCCTACTTGTTGTCTAGCTGCATTAATTGTCGGCTAACTTGAAACCTACACCCCTTGGTGGCGCGAGCTGCCAAGGGGTTTTTGTGTTGGCAGGGAGCGAGGAGCGAGGAGCAGGGAGCTTGGAGCAGGGAGCTTGGAGCAGGGGTGCCAGAAATTAGGAGCGTTTTCCGCCACGTCCACCCCTAGCCCCATGCCCCTAGCCCAATGCTTCCCGCTTCCCGCTATTCATGACCTATGCTTTCGGTAGACGCCGCCTGTACGGCGATCGTAACTGGCATAACCCGTGAGTTCCGCACATGGTTCCCGTTCTCTCGCACGAGATATTACTGACCGCCGTGGAAATGGTGTGCTACTTTTGCACAGCCGTGGGAGTCGCCTGCACGTTTTTTTTCGCGACGCGGGTGTAACCCACGTAGGGTGGGCACCCCCCACCACAGCCAAAGAATGGGAAGCATAGTGGGCGGTGCCCACCCTACGGTCTCACTTCCATCGACGAATTCGCAATCTGCAACCGGGTCACAATCATGTACGATTTACACAGCATCGGCCGCGCTATCACCGAGAATTGGCCTGTTTGGTTCGTCACCATCACGCTCATTGTGGCGGCGGTGATCGACGGCCTCAAACTAAAGGTGCCGAATTGGATCACGTTCCCCATGATTCTCAGCGGCTGGGTGTATAGCGCCACGCTTTCGCCCTACGCCGGTTGGGAAGGCCTGATGTACAGCCTCGTGGGCACGGTCGTCGGGCTGGCACTGTTGCTGCCGCTGTATGCGATCGGCGGCATGGGCGCCGGCGACGTGAAGTTGCTGGCAGGCGTCGGCGCGTGGGTGTGGGGGACCGTCACGCTGTACGCCTTTGCGATGTCGGCGGTCGTCGGCGGGATCATCGCCGTGGTGATGGTGTTGTACAAACGCGTGTGGTTCAAACACCAATCGCAATTCTGGATGATCTGCAACGAAATCCTCAGCGTGAAGGATCCCGAAAAGCTAGCAGCCATCGCCGCCGAGCGTAAGCCAACGATGATGCTTCTGCCCTACGGAATTCCGATTGCCATCGGCACGATCGTGTACTTCTACGTGATGGGAATGCTGCTGTAACGCACGGCCGCGTCGAGAAAATTCAAATGGATGAACGGCCTGGTCGCCTGAGTGACCAGGCCATTTCGTGCGCCAGCAAGAATGCGTTGCAAGCGTTAGGCGACTACTGTTCATGCGAAGTGCGATGGGGCGCGATGATGTTTCGCGTCGCGCCGGCAATTTGGGCCGACCTTAGCGGCGCAGCGAAATGCGTGAATCCGGATTTGTTGATCTTGCCGAAGAAACCGACAAGGTTCCGTTTGCGACTTAGCTAGCGGCGTGCGCTCGTACCGAGCCACACTTGGGCGGTGCACGCACCGGAACTTCAAGGGGGATACTCATGCGACCAAAATCGCTGGTGTTGTTGGCTCTTGCATTGGGTTGCGGCTTGGTGGCCTCGATCGGCATCAGCCAGGTCATGGACCGCGGCTCGGGGAGACAAGGTTCGCTGGAAACGATCCCGATTTACGTTGCCCTGCATAACATCAATTTGGGCGACCCAATTGAGTCGGGCATGATTTCACTGCAGGAATGGCCCAAGAGTAAGGTGCCAAAAGGCGCGATCACGAAACTCGAAGATCTGAAGGGCCGGCGGCCCCGAACGGCAATTATCGAAGGCGAACCGATTCTCGAAGGCAAGTTATTGGCCCCTGGGCAAATCGCCGATCCGATCAGTTCCATCACCAAGGGCATGCGTCTGAAGACGATTTCGGTGGATGCCGAAAAGAGCGTCGCCGGTTTGCTCAAACCTGGTGATCGGGTGGATATCCAGTTGTTTGTCAAGAAGGACCAGCGCACGAACGTGGAAACCGCGAAAGCGAAGATTATTTTGCAGAACATCCGTGTCTTCGCGGTGGACCAGGCGGTCCAACGTTCCGCCGACGGCGGCGATGAAAAATCGATCGCCAAAACGGTGTCGCTGCTGCTCACGCCGAATCAAGCGAGCACGCTCGCACTCGCCGAGCAGGTTGGCGAAATCAGCCTCATTCCGCGTAACCCCAACGATGACGAAGCGGCCGACGCGACGGAAATTACGGTCGACGATCTACTAGGCACCTCGGAAAAGAATAGTCGCGAAATGGAGCAGGGCCACAAGGATGCAAAGGACGCCAAAGAAAAGGCGGCCCGCGTGGGAGAGCATCCACCTGCCGCCGACAATTCCCTGGTGAATGCCATTAAGAACACGATCGCTCCCGCTGCCAAGGAGCCGTTCCACATGGAAGTCGTCGAGGCCCAGGCCTATCGCGAAGTATTATTCGACCCGACGACTGGTAAACCGATCATGCCGGCTAATTCGAGCAATGTGAACAATGCGGCCATCGGCCCGACGCTCCATAATTCCAAAACGCCATCCACCAGCGAGATCGAAAAAGCCGGCGGTGACGTGCCCGAGCACGACAACGCCTCGAAGATGCTCGATAATTTCCCCATCAATTTTGACACCCCAAAATAATAAGCAGGAATTTGGGAATGCCAACCATCCTCCTTCTGACATTGGAGAGGGGCCGGGTGGGGGGCGCCTCGGAAACGGTTTTGTTCAAGTTCCAGCCTGGCCTTCGCTCTGCGATGGCTAGGCAGACAATAGAAGATCCATCGGTGGGCGGAGCCTGCCCAGGGAAAATTTGATTTAGCGACGCGTCCGGGGTGCTTGCGGGTGCCCGACTACGAAGGGAAGTACAAGGATGTACGAAAACCAATTCGCGCCGATCCGTTACGCGCGGCTGCTGGCTCTAGTCTCGGCCGTTATCTTTTCGCTTACGATTGTTCTGCAAGCGGTGGGTGAGACGCCCGCGGTGCCGCAGGCGTCCAACCCCGACTCGGTGGTCTGCAAGATCGGTGGGGCGAGCGAAAAGCTCGAACTCACCACGAACACGAGCCGAATTCTCACGCTGGATAAGAACATCCCGCGCGTGCAGGTGAACAATCCGGAACTGCTGTCGGTGACGCCGCTATCGGCCACTCAGGTGCAAATCTCCGCCAAGAAGCCTGGCGTCACGCAAGTCAACTTGTGGGATGCCGATGGGGGAATTCACTCGGTCGACGTCCAAATTTTTGGCGATGCCCGCGAACTCATGTTGGCGCTGCAAACGCAGTTCCCCAACGCTTCGATCAAGGTCTACCGCTACAGTGAAAGCCTGGTTTTGACGGGCTTTGTCGATCGGCCCGATCACATCAGCTCGATCATGCAGTTGGCGCAGGACTATGCGCCCAAAGTGATTGACAACATCACCGTTGGCGGCGTGCAACAAGTGTTATTGAAAGTGAAGGTGATGGAAGTCTCACGCACGAAGCTCCGGCGTTTGGCGACCGACTTCACCTTCCTCAACTCCAACGGCAGCTTCTTTTCGACGGGTGTCAGCGGCTTGTTGAATCAAACAAGTAACGTCGCCGGCAATGGCTTTCAAACAGTAGTTGACACGGCGGGCAAGGCGGCCGAATTCGGCATCGTCGGCAATAACGCCGCGTTCTTCGGCTTCCTCGACTGGCTGCAACAAAACAATGTCGCCAAGATTCTGGCCGAACCAAACATTACGGCGGTTAGTGGTCGGCCTGCGCAGTTCAACGTCGGCGGTGAAATTCCCATCGTCGTTCCCCAGAGCTTGGGCACGGCATCCATCGAATATAAGCCCTTTGGCACGCAAGTCGACTTTCTACCCATCGTGCTTGGTAACGGCAAAATCCGTTTGGAAGTTCGGCCACGCATTAGCGAAATCGACGATTCACGCAGCGTGACAATTCAAGACTTCGTGATTCCCGCCCTCACCGTGCGACAGGTCGATACGGCAATTGAGATGGGTGCCGGGCAAACCTTTGCCGTCGCCGGGTTGGTTCAGGAACGCACGAAGTCGCTGAAACGAGGCTTGCCCTTTGTCATGGACTTGCCGGTTGTCGGCGTGCCATTCCGCAAGACGGAAGACGAAGTGAATGAAATTGAATTGCTGATTCTGGTAACGCCGGAATTCGTCGATCCAATCGACAGTAACGAGTTGCCGTGCAACGGTCCTGGCTCGTTCTCTACCGTTCCGACCAATCGTGGTTTGTATTGCGCCGGCCAAATGGAAGTGCCAACGTACTGCAACCCCACCTCAGGTTTAGGTTCGTGCGGCCAAGATCCCTGCGGCAACCCCAACTGCAACACCTGCGGTCAGGTCGGCTGCACGAATGGAAATTGCGGTTCGTCGCCGGCGATGAACAGTCACGTCGTGCTGCCGGGTGGTACTGGTTACGACGATGGAAGTGGCCCGACGCCTGTCTTGCCGCCAGCCAAACTCAATGGGCAGCCTGCGCCGGAAGAACTGTCATTCCCAGTTCAAATCGAGGATCATGGCGCTCCGGTGAATACGCTGCCAACTCCCGCGCCACGGAACGTGGCCCCGCAACCAGCGGCGAAGCCTCCCGTGACGCCGCCGCAGCCCGCTCCAAAACCAGCACCGGTTCCTGCCGCTCCGCCAAAAGCGGCTGCTAGTTCCGGCGTCGAGCAAGGCGGAGTTTCCGGCTATACGTCGCCGCGCCCCTACAGTCCGCAGCGCCAACCGGTTTTCATGCGCAATGCATCTAACCCGGCTACCCCTTCCAACCCGCAAGGGCCGACGACACCGGAAGCTGTTTCGGCGGCACAAGACGGCTTGATTGGCCCCGTGGGATACGACGTTCAATAGCAAGTTATGAGCTAACCTTACGATAACAACGTGAATAGGTCCGCAGCGCACGTGCGACGTTGGCAAGTTCGTCAAACGGAACTGTTCGTCCTGAGATACCCACAGCGTCGATGTAGGCCCAGCTCAGTTTGGTTGGACGGCACTCCCCATGCCTAACGTGTTACGAATAGCGGTTGTCGATCCCAAAGATTCTTCCCGCGACTCGTTAAAGACGATGTTGTTGGGGCTTGACTCCGTTTGGCTGGAGGCCGAGTGTTCACGCTACGAGTTTTTCGCCGACGTCGTCGCACAAACCACTCCGGATGTCGGCTTCGTCGCCCTCGACAGCAATCCAGACAAGGCTCTGGATTTGGTCACCTCCCTAGCGAAGTCGGCGCCGAATTGTGCGGTGCTCGTCGTGAGCAGTTCGACCGACGGCAACTTGATCCTGCGCGCCATGCGGTCGGGCGCGAAAGAATTTCTTACCCATCCGCTGAAACCGGAAGACCTGGCCGCCGCACTGCACCGCGTGGCCAGCCAGCGCCCCGGCGGCGGCCGGGCGGCCGGGCCCAGTTGCTCCGTGGTCGCGGTTACAGGCGCCACGGGCGGTGTAGGTACAACCAGCGTCGCCGTGAACTTGGGTTGCGCACTCGCGGCTAATCCCGATAACTCCGTCGTCTTGCTGGACCTCGATTTGTGCCTTGGCGATGCCGACGTCTTCCTCGATACAATTCCGGAATACACCCTGTCGGATGTGGCCCAAAACATCAACCGGCTCGATCTCACGCTACTTAAACGCTCGCTCACCAAGCACGATACGGGCCTTTATCTGTTGCCGCGCCCGGTGCAGTTGGAAGATGCCCGGCACATTTCCGCGGATGAGCTGACACGGGTGCTCGGCCTGCTGAAAGCGTCGTTCACGCACGTCATCGTCGATACCTCGAAGAGTTTCAACGAACTCGATATGCACGCGCTGGCCGCCGCCGACAAGGTGCTCCTCGTCACGCAACTCGACCTGCCTTGCCTGCGCAACGTCGTGCGTTTGATGATGTCGTTCAAGGAGTCCAACAAGTTCGACGACAAGGTGAAAATCGTCGTTAATCGCGTGGGCTACGACACGGGTCAAATCAGTCTGCGAAAAGCGCAGGAGACAATCGGCCGGGAAATTTTCTGGCAGATACCCAACGACTATCGCGTGATGGTCGAAGTCCGCAATAACGGCGTCCCGCTCGTTCAGCAGGCGCCGAAGGCCGCGATCACGCAGTCGATCAATCAACTGGCGGCGGCACTTCACGCCAAGGAAGGTGAACAACCAGCCAATGAGGGCGGTCGCAAAAAAGGTTGGCTGGGCCTCTGGCCGGCGCGGGCGTAATCGGGCGATCGACCTTCAAAAAACGAGTGGCTACTCCTCGTCTCAGTGGCCCGCGAATGAGCCGTCGTTACAACCGGCACAACGCGCCTTTTCCGCCGCTGAAGGCGGCTTTGCTTCGCCCAAGTTGCGCCCCGTGAGGTTCGACGGCAAGCTATCTTTTCTTGCGAGCATTATGCGCCAAGGTAGCACGCACGCGCCTGCGCTGCCCATCATCCCCTGTCGTCCGCCAGGACGGAAAACCATCAATGACGAAACTTGCCAATGCCCCCGCCGCCTTGTCCCAGAAGGACAAGGAACTCGAATTCGAGAATATCAAACGACGTATTCACACGAAGCTCGTCGACAAGCTCGATCTATCGCGCGTCGGCGAACTCGAAGGCGAAGTATTGCGCCGCGAAATTCGCCTTGTGGTCGAGCACCTGTGCGACACCGAGGATACCTATCTCAATCGCAGCGAGCGCGACCGCCTGATCGAGGAAGTGCTCGACGAAACGTTCGGCCTCGGTCCGCTCGAAATGCTCTTAAAAGAGCCGACCATCAGCGAAATCATGATCAACGGCCCCAAGAATATCTATGTGGAACGCGGCGGCTGTTTGGAAAAAGCACCGATCCAGTTTCGCGATGATAAACACCTGATGCAAATCATCGACCGCATTGTGTCGAAGGTCGGGCGGCGCGTCGACGAAGTCTGCCCCATGTGCGATGCCCGCTTGCCGGATGGTTCCCGTGTGAACGCTATCATTCCGCCGCTGGCGCTCGATGGCCCCACCGTGACCATCCGGAGGTTTGGCTCCAATCCGCTCAAGCTAGAAGACCTGTTGAACTATAAGAGCCTCACTCCCGAGATGGTGATGTTGCTCGAAGGGGCGATGAAGGCGCACCTGAACATCATTATTTCGGGCGGCACCGGCTCTGGTAAAACGACGCTGCTCAATACGCTGTCCAGCTTCATCTCCAACGATGAGCGCATCGTAACGATCGAAGACGCGGCCGAACTGCAATTGCAGCAAGATCACGTGGTACGGTTGGAAACCCGTCCCGCGAACATCGAAGGCAAAGGGCAAATCAAAGCGACTGACCTGGTACGCAACACACTGCGTATGCGGCCCGACCGCATCATCATCGGCGAATGCCGGGGCGGCGAGACGCTCGACATGCTGCAAGCGATGAACACGGGTCACGACGGATCGCTCACGACTTGCCACGCGAACACGCCCCGCGACGCCATCGCCCGCTTGGAGACGATGATCATGATGGCCGGGTTCGAAATGCCCGTCCGCGCCATGCGACAGCAGATTGCCAACGCCGTCGATTTGATCGTGCAGGCGAACCGGATGCAGGGTGGCCCACGTAAGGTCACGCACATTACCGAAGTGGTCGGCATGGAACAAGACACCATCGTCATGCAGGACATCTTCAAGTATGTGCAAGAAGGTGTCGACGAGCGCGGTCGGGCGGTCGGCCATTTTGTGGCTACCGGTATTCGGCCGTCGTTTATGACGCGGCTCGAGTCGAGCGGCGTCCGGTTGCCGGCAAGCGCCTTCCGCGAACGCATCATGCTGAGGGACTAGCCCGCCGGTAAGAGAAACTGGAAGTCTGGATCGGCATTTGATTCAATTCACGCAACAATGACAGCTTCTTGAACGGGCGACGAACAACCTTATGACACCCATCATTGTTTGTAGTGCGGTCTTCCTGGGCGTTGCGGCCTTAGTCGGCGCGCTGGCGTTCATCTCCAGCGGCGATCGCGAAGCCGAAGTGGAACAACGCCTGAACGCGCTGACCAGCAATTCCAAAGGCAAAGGTAAGGCGGAGGCGGCGCAGTACAAGGAACTACTAAGTTCCATGCGGGATGACAGCGCGGGTACCGCCGAGCGATTTGTCTCGCGTTACTTGAACCTCCGGCTATTGTTCGACCAAGCCAATGTTGCACTGGCGGTGCCTCACTTCTTGGTCATTTGCGCGTCTCTGGCAGCCGTGGGAATGGTATTGCCCTCGATTGCGGGTTTTAGCGTCGCATTGGGCCCCGTAATGGCCGCCGCCCTAGGACTGCTGCCGATTGTGTGGCTGCTATTCAAACGGAAACGACGCTTGAAGGCGTTTGCCGCGCAGCTGCCGGAGGCATTGGAACTGATCGCTCGAGCGTTGCGGGCAGGGCACAGCTTGGCGGCCGGCTTCAACCTGGTGGCTCAAGAGATGTCCGACCCGATCGGCGGCGAGTTCAGCCGAACGTTTGAAGAACAAAATCTTGGTAAGCCACTGGATGAGGCACTCAACGGCCTGACGAAACGCATTCCCAACCTCGACCTGAAGTTCTTTGCCACAGCGATTATTCTGCAGCGACAAACGGGCGGCGATTTAGCGGAAATTCTCGACAAGATCGGCCATCTCGTACGCGAACGGTTCAAAATTTGGGGGCAGGTGCAGGCACTCACGGGCGAAGGTCGTCTATCTGGCGTCGTGTTGTTGGCATTGCCGCCTGCTCTGTTCGCCGTCGTGTATCGTATGAATCCCGATTACTTGATGCTGCTGTTTACCGATCCGCTGGGGAAAAAAATGCTGGTAGCTGGCATCGTCACCCAGCTGTTCGGTGCCTTGATGATTCGAAAAATCGTGAACATTCGCGTTTAAGGAGGTGGGCAAAGCAGTTGCCGACGTTCAAAAAACGCTTGTGCTCGACGACCGTTGCCATTCGTACATTTCGCGTTGCGGCTCCTAACGCTCACACAGACCTATGCTCACTCTAGCCACTTTGATCAGCATGCCGCTCTTGACCAAGATCGCCATTTTCGGCGGTGTTGCCTGCGGCGCCTGGCTGCTGTTGGATTTATTTTCGACCAAGAAAAACGTACGTGCCGAGGCGCGGCTGGAAGACTTCAGTGATCCCTCGCGGCGACGCGGCGAGGGACGCGATAACTCTCGCGGCGTCACGAAGCGCGCCGACGGCATGGCGCGGCTCTTGGAACGCGCGTCGCCCAGCATGGCGAAGCCCCTCCAGCCCAAGTCGGAAGAAGACGTCGGCAAACTGCGGGCAAAACTAAATTACGCAGGTTTCCGCGGTGAATCGGCCACCAGCATCTTTCTCGGGTTGAAAACGTTGTGCCTGTTGGTCGGCTTCCTGGTTGGCGGCGGGGCCATGTTCTTCACCCATGGCGCTTCCACGGAAACGATGATGTACACGGTCGCTTCCGCGGGAGTCGCGTTCTATTTGCCAGAGGTCGTGCTGTGGTTCTTCAAGAAGTCGCGCCAAGACAATATCTTCTTCGGATTGCCCGACGCGCTCGACCTGATGGTCGTCTGCGTCGAGGCCGGTTTAGGCCTCGATCAGGCAATGCGCAAGGTCAGTGAGGAAATGAAGAAGACGTACGCGGTCATCGCCGAGGAATTCAGCTTGTGCAACTTGCACCTGCAAATGGGCAGGGCGCGGAACGATGTGTTACATGACCTTGGCGCCCGAACGGGCGTTGATGATCTCAAAGCGCTCGCCGCGATTCTGATTCAGGCCGATAAATTCGGGTCAAGCGTGGCCCAGGCGTTACGCGTGCAAAGCGACTCCATGCGCACGCGTCGTCGGCAAATGGCCGAAGAAAAGGCCGCCAAAACCGCGGTGAAACTCATCTTTCCGTTGGTGCTGTTTATCTTTCCGGCGATTTTCATCGTGCTCGTGGGGCCTGCCGCTATCACGATGATCAATGAAATGTTCCCGGCGATGAGCGGACAGCACAAATAGCCGCAGCGCATGTGCTTTCGAATGGTTGTGGCAAGCGGCCCATTTTCCGATGCGGGCTATTGCTCAAACGCCTTTCGTGTCACGATGGCGTGATGGAAAACGCATTTCAAAAACGCTGGCTGGCGGCAACCTATGCGGCGACGATCTTCGCGAGCGCGTTTCTGCTGTTTCAAATTCAGCCGATGATTAGTAAGGCGATCTTGCCGTGGTTCGGCGGGACGTCGGCGGTTTGGACGACCTGTTTGCTGTTCTTCCAGTCGCTGCTGTTCGGCGGCTACGCGTACGCGCATTTCAGCAATCGTTGCTTGCGAATCAAATATCAAGCTGCCGCGCATCTCGCGCTCATCGTGGGGGCCGTCTTGTTCCTGCGCGTCCTGCCGCGGGCTGGGGCTGCGCCACAAGGCGGCGGAGATCCGACACGCGAAATCCTGGTCATGCTCGCGCTAACCATCGGGTTGCCCTATTTCGTGTTGTCGGCTACTGGACCGCTCCTACAGGCCTGGTTTGCCCGCTCATTTCCCGAGCGAACTCCCTATCGGTTGTACGCGTTATCGAACATCGGTTCGCTGCTGGCCCTCGTGAGCTATCCGTTTGTGTTCGAGCGGTTCTTTGAACTTCCCCGGCAAGCTACGCTTTGGTCGGCAGGATTCATCGCGTTCGCCGTACTTTGTGGCGCCACGGCGGCTTGGTTATGGACGTCGTCGGCCGAGAGAATCAAGTTGGTCAGCGACGCTCAAAATGAAATCGAAAACCACGCCCAATCGAAAGACGGCGTTTCCGCTTGTATTGCCGCGTCGCCGCTGCGGGTCCATTATCTCCTGTGGATCGCGCTCCCGGCATTCGCATCGGCAACTTTGATGGCGACAACGAATCATGTGTCTACCGATGTCGCGGTCGTGCCGCTACTCTGGATCATCCCTCTCGCACTTTACTTACTGACGTTCATCATCGCGTTCGATCGTCCCGTGTGGTATCGGCGAACGGTCGTGGCTGCGCTCGCGATTCCGGCCAGTTATGCGACGGGGCTCGCCCACAAAGAAGGCATCGGGGCGGCGAACTTGTTCGACTGCGGCTTTACTGGGATTTGCCTGCGGTCGGCCGCCGAAATCCTGCACATCGCGAACGTAGCAAAAGACGGTAGCGTGACCAGCCCCGAGTTCCATATTGGCTTTCGCACCGCGCTCGCCGCCAACTTCATCGCCCTGTTCGGAATCTGCTTCTTGTGTCACGGCGAACTGGCAAGCCTTAAGCCGCCTACACGATACCTGACGGCGTATTACCTGCTCATCTCTGCCGGCGGCGCGTTAGGCGGACTCGCCGTCTCGATCGTTGCGCCACACATATTCGCGACGATCTTCGAGTGGAAACTGGCGATCTTCGCCGGCGCGATTCTGGCAATCGGCGTGGTGTTGTACGCGTTAGTCAATCGAGCCGTGCCCTCTGAAGACAATAGTAGTGAGCGATCTATGTGGATGTCGCGGATCACACTTATCGTGCTGCTGATCCCCACATCGTTTGTCTTGCTCGATTTAACGGACTACCTATACGCCTCGCGCAAGAACGTGGTATTCCAGTCACGGAATTTCTTTGGCACACTCACCATTCGCAAGCAAGACGCCGATGATCCGCGGGCCGAGAACTTAGTGCTGCTCAACGGCACGACCATTCACGGCTCGCAGTTCACTTTGCCCGAGCGACGCGGCCAGCCAACTTCATACTACGCGACGACCAGCGCGGTGGGACGCGTATTGAATTTCTTTCACGCCAATCGGCCGCCCGGCGGCGTACGGATTGGCGACGTCGGCCTCGGCACGGGAACGCTGGCGGCCTACGCGGGCAAAGGCGATTATCTCACGTTCTTTGAAATCAATCCGGCCGTGGTCGAAATGTCGACCAGCGGCGAATGGTTCACCTATGTAACCGATTGCCGAGCGCGCGGCGCGCATTGCGATATCAAGCTGGGCGATGCTCGCCTCACGCTCGAACGCGAAGTGCACACGCCGAAATTGCCGCGATATCATGTGCTCGTGCTCGATGCCTTTAGCGGCGACGCCGTGCCGACGCATCTCTTAACGGCCGAGGCGTATGACATCTATTTGCCGCGCCTGGCCACGGAGGCAGTCGATGGCGCCGATGGGGCATTGATCGTACACGTTTCCAACCGTTATCTCGATCTGGCGCGCGTCGTGCGGGCGGCGGCCGAACGAATCCAATTCAATTGCCTGGAAATCCATAGCCCGAGCGCGAATGAACAGCTCATCAACAGCGCCGATTGGATCGTCCTCACGCGCAACAAAGATCTGCTGGCAGCATTGGACCAGTTCGTTTATCAGCCCGATGCACCGCCCAAACCGCCGGTGCTGTGGACCGACGCCCACAGCAGCCTATTTGAGATCGTACGCTAGTTTCGCCGCGATGCGGCGCGGAACGCGCACGGCTCAATCACTATTACTGCAAAACCAAATACGACCGTGGCGTTGCGTATATAGTCGCTTTGGTCCGCTGCTACCGTTGCCAGCAGCATCGTGTTCGTCAGAGCGGGCTGCGCTTTTGTCAACCACCTTCCAGCCTCTTTCGCGCCATCTGGGCAATTTACGCGGGTTGCTCCGTCCTTAGCGCAGTTTCCGAAGAAGACCAGCCGATAGGACGAATGTAGAAGAGGAAGCGGTATGGTCGCAGCGTTGTCCCGTATGCGCTGGCGAGGCCGCCGTTTGGGCTAAGTCGAACCGACCTGACGTCCCCCGCGACTGGGAGTGAGCGAACATGCGACGTATGTTGTCTGTGGCCATTGTTTTTTGCGCCGTAGCTGGGACGGCCCAAACGTTGCCGGCCGTCTTCGTCGATGACGCGGCCTATTATGTGAAGAGAAATTTTTACGCCAACCAGCAGTGGCCGTGGCCCTATCAATGCCCCGATCGGATCGCGGTCCGCGAGCCGTTTTGCATCATGGTCAACAATGGCTGGCGCCGACAGAACTTGCTCGGCCAGCACTACTTCAAGCCGGGGACGAACGAACTTACCACCGCCGGCGAACTGCGCGTGCAGTGGATTATGACGCAGGCCCCCGCCATGCGGCGTAATATTTTCATCGAACGCACGCTGGACCCGGACGTGAATGCCCAGCGCCTGGCCATTGTTCGCGAATACGCGAGTAAGGTGAGCATCGACGGCCAAATGCCGCAGGTTGAGGAGACATATCTGGTTTCAGATGGCCGACCGGCGGCAATCGTGGATGCCACAAACACCAAGTTCCTGCAGGTGATGCCTCCACCGGTATTGCCAACTTCGAGCACCGGTGGAAGCAGCAATGGCTCTGGATCAAGCGGTCAGTAATTCCACGCTGGGCACCAAGTTGATCACATAAAGTCTCGTAGAAAGAAGTTCAAATCATAGCCGCCGGCAAGGATGTTGGCGGCTCAAATGGTCAAGGAGGACCGGCCATGCGTAACGCCTGGACAATAACACTCGCGGTCGCACTCTGCGCAGCCAATTTCACCGCGTCGTTTGCTGTGGCCGACCCGGCTTCCTGGGCGCTAAAGCGGCAATCGCCCGCCGAGCAATCAACCTCGTCGATTTGGCCGTGGTCGAAGAGCACGACTCCTGCTGCCAGGCAGCCGGCTGTTGTTGGCCACGCGCAAGAACCGGTGTCGCCAATTTGGCATCCGATTCAGTACATGAAAAACGCCTCCTCGAGCAACAGCAAGGCTGCTTCGTCGCAACATCCCACGATGCCACCTGCCGAGGCGAAAGCAGATCCACTTTCGCTCAGCACGCCGACGGGCCCCCCGACGCCGGAGTTTTTCATCTTCGCCGCACAAATGTGTGAGCGGCAAGGCGATATTCAGCAAGCCCGCAGCAACTTCCAGCGGGCGCTTTCGATGTGGCCGGGCCACGTTGAACTGCTGCGTGCCGCGGCGCGGATGGAAGATCGGCAAGGCAATTTGCCCCTCGCCGAAAACCTCTACGCCCAGGCAGTGAAGTCGAATCCTCAGCATGCCGGGGCCTTGAACGACCTGGGCCTGTGCTTGGCCCGTCAAGGCAAACTCCAGCCCTCGGTACAAGTGTTAGAACAGGCGATCCAGTTGCAGCCCACGAAAGCCCTGTACCGCAACAACGCCGCGACCGTGTTGGTCGAATTGCATCAAGATCAACGTGCCTTAGCACATTTGGCCGCCGTTCATGCTCCTGCCGAGGCCAATTACAATCTGGGACAGTTGCTGGTTGAGCGCGGCCGGCCGCACGACGCGGTCACGTATTTCCAAGCGGCGCTACAGCAGAATCCGGGCATGCAGCCAGCTCAAGATGCGCTGGCCAAATTGCAAGGGAACCGCATGGCGGTGGCCAAACCGCGGCCACGGGCGATTAATGTGCCCGTAAGTGCGACGCCCACCGCAACGCCGGCGGCCAGCAATTCGGCACTACCTACGGTGACTACTCCTGCGGTTACAACCAGTCAGATTGCCGCCCAGCCGCCCGCCTCCGCCAAGTCACCTGTTGCGACACCGTCAACCGCTGCCACACCAGCACCTGTTGTAGCAACAACCGCAGCATCCACGCAGACTCACCTTGCGACTCAGCCACTTCCGGCGGCGCAAATGCCAGTTACCGTTCAAACGCCACTGCAATCGGCAACTGCTACACCCGGCACGCCCACGGTTCCACAGACCCAAGTAGCTGGTCAATCGCCAGTTGCCACACCGGCGACCGTGCCAGTCGAGGCGGTCACGCAACCGCAAGTCACTGCACAGCCGCAAATTGCTACGCAGGCACCAGCGCCCGCTCCCGCGGCGACGATTGCACCAGCGCCGCCGTACGTGCCCCCCGTAGCGAGCCTGCCCACCGGTGAAATCGTTCGCTAACGACGCTGCGTTTCGAGCGAAGTGGCGGGCACAACGGGATAACGATCGGGCTCCGCCGCGGCCCCGTGCGGAGTTGTCGGCACATAGTCGGGCCGAGCCGACATCTGCGGCACGGTCTGCCTCTGCGGTTCGATCGGCAGTACCTGAGGCTCATTCGGATCGACCGGCGTCGTTTCTTCGCGAGCTACCGGCGGCTGCTCGGGCCGGATTTCGACCGTCGAATCCGTCGGACTTCCCAGGCGCAGCAACACGATATACCCCATTGCCACCAACAAGCAAATCAGCACGGTCAATCCGAATCGTGCTTCGGTGACACCTCGATTGCGTTCGTCTTGCATCGTGTTGCCTCCTCCTTGAGGCCCGAGACAAAGTGCGTCAAATCACGCGCTCAACTAGGTCTCGATTATCGAATCCTGACATAACCCCTTCTTCTTCTTTCTTCTGGCAGAGAGTCGAGTTGAGGGTGTCATTTCGTACTTATTTTGATTTCGTTCAAGCAGGCTTGCGTTCCGCCACTCGTAATTTCGCGCTTCTCGCACGTGGATTTACCGCAACTTCTTGTTCGCTGGGCCGCACGGGGCGACGGGTGTTTACTTCCAGCCTCGCGTCGTTGCGAAAGGCCTCCTTCACCAGCCGATCTTCCAACGAATGAAAGCTAATGATCGCCATGCGGCCGCCGGGTCTTAAGCAATCTGGCAAACGTCGTAAAGCGATTTCCAGCCATTTCAATTCCTCGTTGACGGCGATTCGCAACGCCTGAAACGTACGCGTTGCCGGGTCGATTCGCTCGTCGCGTCGCCGCGGTACCGACTCGCGTATCACGCGGGCCAACTGTGCGGCGGTTTGAATCGGTGCCTGTCGGCGAACCTCGGTAACTCTTCGCGCGATTCGCCGGCTAAATCTCTCCTCCCCGTATTCGTAAATCAAATCGGCCAGGTGCTCCGCGCTCAGTCGCTCGATCAACTTCCAAGCCGGCACACCACGCGATGTATCGAACCGCAAATCCAGTGGGCCATCGCTTTGAAAACTGAACCCTCGCTCTTGGTCGGCCAACTGGTCGCTGGAGAGCCCCAAGTCGAGGAGTATTCCATCGACGCCACCAACATTCAGTTCGCCAAGTATTTCCGGTAAATCACCATAATTGGCCTGGATTGCTCGAACCGGTAAACCGGCGAGCGCCGCAGCCGTTTTCTCGACCGCAATCGTGTCTCGGTCGAGCCCAATCACCAGGCCACTGGAGCCTACGGCTTGCGCCAGTAACCGGGCGTGTCCGCCGCCGCCCAGCGTGCCATCCACAATCGTGTGGCCGACCGCAGGCCGAAGCCATTCCAGCACTTCCTGGGCTAGCACCGGCACATGTTGGGTCAGCTCCGACGACATTGCGTAAGCGGGAAATAGCAAATTCCTTGCTTGGCGCACAATCGCAACTGCCCGCCAAGACAGTAAATCCAATGAAACACGCTGCTGCCAATGCTAGCACGGTCGGCGTGAAGTGATTAGCCCATCCGTGGGGCGACTGCCCTAATTCGTCGCCTGCGGCCACGTTCCAGCGATCCGATAGAAGACCTCACGCAGTTGACGTAGCCACGGCCGGATTTCGCAGGTCGCGGCTGGCCCTATCCTGGAGAATGGTCGAGATTGGCTGGATGGAAACGCCAAGCCGAGAACAAAAACTACCGTCCGCTGCTCGGAGCTTCCATGCTCCGAGCCAGACAACAACTGCTAGCCGGTGGTGTGAGCCGGTTATGGAGGAGAGCCTGTGGCCAAACACTCCCCAGCAGAAGGCCTTGTCTGGCGTGTCAGCGGAACGGTCAGGTTCAAGGTTGCCTTAATGATCTGTCAATCGACCATTGCCGACTCGCGTCTGCTAAAAATAACCTTTTCGCCTGAAACGTCAACCGGTAAAACGGACTCCGAGTTTATACGGATGTACACTAGTTTTGCTCTATCTCCAAATCCTGCTTCGCCATCGGGCGTCTGGAAAGTAGGAAAGAAGACTTAAAAAATATTCCCGGTTGACACTGTACGTATTTACAGTTAGCGGTTGAGCCGTGAAGCTGGGAAATTGCGGCTGTTCTCGAAAGCCATGCAGTCGGCTTTCAGATCGCGGCCGAGGGCGGGGGGCTGCCCATGCTGGTCTCCGGGGGGCTGGAAGTTCGCCACCGGCTCAACGCCAAGGCTCTCGGACAACGGTGTTGTCAGGGGTGGCAGTCGGGGCACTGGGATGCGACGATTGGCGGTTTGCTCAAACGACACCCGCCCTAGTTTGGTCGCCGCCAGAGTATGCGGGATCCCAACTTCCACATCACATTTGCAGGAACCGCCATTCTCATGCAGGACGCCGCTTTTCCCTTCGATTTCGAGGTTCCTCGGCGGCTGGTGGCCCAAGAGCCGCTTCGCCACCGGGCCGACGCACGCCTCATGGTGGTGGACCGCGCCAGTCAAACGATCACGCACCACCACGTTCGTGATTTGCCCCATTTGCTGCGGGCGGCTGACCGGCTTGTGCTCAACGATACCAAGGTCATCCGCGCCCAGCTGGCCGGCACTCGGGCGCAGACCAACGGTCGCTGGCAGGGGCTGTATATCGAGTCCGCGCCCGATGGTACTTGGAAGATACTGTGCAAAACGCGCGGCCGTTTGAATCCAGGCGAGGCCATCATCCTGCGTGATCGCGAAGGCCGGCCGGGCGTGAAACTCTGGCTAATTGCGCGGCTGACCGAGGGCCAGTGGTTAGCTCGCGCGGAGTCGGATGAACCAACCGAAACACTTCTGGAACGGTTAGGGCGCGTGCCGCTGCCGCCGTACATTCGCGGCGGCAATATGGTCGATGACGACGTTGTCAACTACCAAACGGTCTACGCACAGCGTCCTGGTGCGATTGCAGCGCCGACGGCGGGCTTGCACTTCACGCGAGAATTGCTGAAAGCACTCGAAGCCCGCGGCGTTGCGCTCTCGCGCATCACATTGCACGTGGGCCTCGGCACGTTTCGACCAATTGAGACAGAATCGTTGGCGGAGCATCGGATGCATTCCGAATGGGCAGAGGTCACGGCGGCCACCGCGGCCGAACTCAATCAGACGCGCGCCATGGGCGGCCGGGTCATCGCCGTGGGAACGACCGTGGTCCGCACGCTCGAAACCGTGGCTCAAGAGAAACAACGCGCGCTCGCCGCCTGGCAGGGCACAACCGATTTGTTCATCCGCCCGCCCTTCGAATTCCAGGCCATTGACGCCTTACTCACCAACTTCCACTTCCCCCGCACGACGCTTCTCGTGTTGGTGCAAACGTTCGGTGGCGGAGAACTCATCGCCGAGGCGTATCGCCAGGCGATCCGCGAGGAGTACCGCTTCTTTAGCTATGGCGACGCAATGTTGATCGTCTGATTGGGCCGTGCGTCGGCGACACCAACCCGCTCCGTAGCCAGCGTTACAGCGTGTTATTCAGCGCATGAACGACTTGGCCGGCGCAGCCGGTTGGTGTTTGATGCGATGCGCAGCGCCATCGGCAATGTCGGGAGGAAAGCTCCGCAGACATCGACCCAGCGGCCTACGTGCAGTTACTCGGCCGATTGAAAAGACGAGGAGGATGCCGTTGAGCAGGATAATTCCTAACCCAATGCGCCCGCTAGCTCAGTGGCCGAAGTATCGAAACTCCGGGCTGTGGCGCTTGCCATCGCGTGGACTGCGCCGAGGCAGACGCCGACAATCAGCGCCAGCATGACGGCGTACTCCACGGCCGTTGGCCCATCCTCATCGCGGAGCAGTGCTTTAAAGTGTTTCATCATGGTGCAATACCGCCCGGGGAGGCTAAAGTTACTTCACAAGCCGGAATGACGCCCAGCGCCAGACGGGCCATCTCCTTGTTAAAAGCCTACCTTATTGGGTCGGAAAAGCAATTTCCATTAGCAAAAAATGTACGGGCCGGTTGTAGCGATGGTAGGGATTAGCTAGCCGGCGTTTAGAAGCTGGGAGTGAAAAGACAAGGTCCCGAATGACTTCTTCTGGCCCTCAACCTTCAACCCTCGACCCTCAACCATTCTCACGCTTGAAACGAACTACCGCAGCCGCACGACTTCACGGCATTTGGATTATCGAACTTGAAGCCGCGGGCTTCCAGGCCTTCATAGAAATCGATGGTCGTGCCATCGAGATAAAGCGCGCTCTTCTTGTCGACCACGACCGGCACGCCATGATATTCATATTGGGAATCGGTCTTTTCATCGTAGGTCTTATCGAAACCAAGCGCATACGAGAACCCGCTGCAACCGCCGCCGGTGACACCCACGCGGAGCCGCATTTCGGGTTCAATCTTCTGATCTGCAATGATTCGCTTGACTTCGCTTGCAGCTTTCTCTGTCAGAATGACGGCCATCGATCTAGTTTCTCCTCATAAACGATAGGAATACAGCACGTTTTGCGCTGCGATACTCGGACGTCGGCTAGGCGCCGAGGCCGGCAGTATTTTTCGCATAAACTATTGTCAAATTATAGTCATCGGCTCAAGCGAGGAAAACGGGAAATCGATTTTCGCCGATTTACCTTGTTTTCGTGGCTGAGGGCCAGCTACCAAATTGTCGCAATCGCTGGACGGCGGCAACCACCTGATCGGCCGCAAATGTGATATCGGCCGCTGTATTGAAGCGGCCCAGCCCAAACCGCAAGCTGCTGCGGGCAGCGGCTTCGCTTAACCCCAGGGCTAGCAGCACATGGCTCGGGCCGGTGTCGGACGACGTACAGGCCGCCCCGCTGCTGACCGCCAAATTGCCCATCGCCAGCAGCAACGCCTCGCCATCGACGTTGCTGAACGAGAGGTTGAGGTTGTTTGGCAGTCGCAAGGCAGTGCCATCTGCATTGCGGAAGTCGAGTTGTGGACCACAAAGTTCCACGTTATCAACTCGACTTTGAATCGCGGCTGCAAGTTCGTTTCGCAGAGTGGCTAATCGTTTTGACTCCGCCGCCATCTCGTCGACACACAGCGCCAGCGCCTTCGCGAAGCCGATGATCCCCGGCACATTCAGCGTGCCGCTGCGGCGGCCTTCCTGCTGTCCGCCGCCGACGATCTGCGGCTCTAGCCGCATGATCGGATCGCGCCGCCGCACGTAAAGCGCACCGATTCCCTTCGGCCCGTAGATTTTGTGGGCCGAAAAACTCATGAGGTCGATGCCAAGTGCCGCCACATCCACCGGGATTTTGCCGACCGCCTGCGTCGCGTCGCAATGGAGCGGCACGCCGCGCGCTCTGCAAATTGCCGCAATCTCCGCCAGCGGCTGGATGACGCCAAGTTCATTGTTGGCGAGCATCACGGAGACAAGGCAAGTATCGTCGCGAAGTGCATCGGTCACTTTTTGCGGATCGAGCCAACCGGCCTTACGGCTGCCGTGTTGCTCGACGTTTAGCAGCGTGATTTCGTACGCCCGACGACCGAGTCGCGCCAGCGGATCAAGCACCGCTTTGTGCTCCGTCGCAACGCTCACCAAATGATTGCCGCGCCGCCGCTCCCGTTCGGCCACGCCGCGAATGGCCAGGTTATTGCTCTCCGTCGCCCCGCTCGTGAAGATGATTTCACTCGGTTCGGCATGGATCGCTTCGGCGATTTCGCCGCGCGCTTGCTCGACCGCATCGCGCGCTTCGTGACCGGCCGCATGCACGCTATGCGGATTGCCGTATTTCTCGTCGAAAAATGGCAACATCGCCTCGACTACGCGCGGATCAACACGGGTCGTTGCATGGTTATCGAGGTAGACGAACTTGGTGGGGTCGGTCGGCATATCGAGCTAAACCGCAAGCGGCGTAATGAGCATGGCCGCTCAATTATACACAGGCAAACGCCCAACTTCCGCTTGCGGGTTAGCTCCGGAAAAATGCGAATCGCACATCGAACATCACCCAAACAACGCCCGCACGGCGATGGAAGACCACGTTTCGAACTGGTCAAGCCGTGTGAGAATCTCGGCAACGGGGGTGAAGCGAGCGTCAAGGATATCGGCCTCTCGCGGCCGCACGTTCGGCTGCTGGACGTCGCACAGGTGGACCATCCCCAAATGCACCCGGCCGACCGGCGTTTCATCATCATTAATCAGCCCCACGACCGTTTCCGTGTAGGGCGTATCGATGATAACTTCTTCGTCGAGTTCTCGTCGCATGCCTTCGCGATAAACATCGTCCGATGTTCCAGCCTCCGCATCGACCGACGAAATGTGCCCACCAACACCCACGCTCCGTTTGGCGTGCAAACGGCGCTCGCCCTGGCCACTGCCACGTTGGTATTCGAACAAATGCACGGTGCCGCCGGCATCCGTCCAGCGGAACAGTGCGTAGGGGATCAACTGTTTGAAGCTCGGATCTTCTTCCATCTCGCCGCGGGCCCGGTATTCCACGTGGTTGCCCGTCACGAGCTGGGGCCAGTAGCGGTCGATCTCGCGCGAAAAACCCTGGAAATATCCCAACTCACGAAACAACGACGTGGGGACAACGAGAATTTGTTCCTCTGCAACCACAGACACAGCGAGTCCTTTCGGGAGGAAGGATCAGAGCAACGAGTTGCTAGATTGTACCGATTCCCGCGCCGCCTTCCAGCCGCCGGATTCCGCAGGTCGAAGCTCGCAGCGCAAGCAGGAGCGTTGTGCTTTGCGGCGGCGTGGCACACAGCGATTGCGCTACGAGCTTGGAGGCTATGATCCAGTTATTGTCGGCAAGCTATTTGTGTCGGTCGATCATTGGGCCGGCGGATTTTCAGCGATTGCGTCCACCAAACCTAGGGACCGTTCGGAAAAAAGTTTCCCGCCCAGGTGAAAGCAGTCTGTATTCCTGGGTATATTTCGTGGAGCCACGGTTCCATTTCTTAGGGACGGTCCCGAATACTTGATCCCACCGATCGGGTGGTTTAAGATCAGATCATTGTGCGCAGTTTGCCAAAATCTCCTATCCGCAGGTCGCCCAAATCATTCGCTCCTCTGCATTTTCCTCCGGCGGTAGGCGGATCCGCCATTCCGTGCGTTGACGAGAGAAATTGAAATGCATCACCTCTTGGCTGCGGCCCAGCGTGCAAGCAACGTATAGACCACCCACGACATTCCGTGCTTCGTCGAACTCTCATTTCCGGAAGAAAACATGATCAAAACTGCTCATCCTCGGTATGGTAGGAATGAACGACAATTTACTGGCGGCAAAAATATCCGCCAGAGAAGGGCCATTCTGGCACTTGCCGTGTTGGCGGTGGTCTGCGCGTCGAATCGTCCGGCACACGCCGCGCCGATCTATTACGTGCTGGATACCGGGAATAACACAACCTTGCCGTCGCGCATCACGAGCGACGGCGCGACGATTGTGCGCATCGGCCCGTCCAATCCGACGGCGACGATCAATGGTGTAACGATCGCATACCTGGGCACGCAGTCGATCTCGCCGATCGTGGCCGATCCGTTTGCCGGCGGACAGACGGCGACGGGGACTGCCGCCAAGTATTTCGTTTCGGGGAATCTGACGCTTAACTCGGATCAAAAAATCTTTGGCATCGGGCCGAACCTGATCCAACTTGAGGTGGGGAATAACGCGACGATCGCCAGCGGTGCGACGATCGATGTGAGCGCTCAAGGCGTCGTGAGTGGCGCTGGTGGCGGAGCGGGGGGCGCAGCGAGCGCTCCCGATACGCTGGGCTTTAGGGGGGTAACGCCCGCATATATCGGCCCTGGACATCTCGTGGCAGGCAATCCGGGCGGAGACGGAGGAACTGATCTCGCGCCGCGCGGTAAAGATGGCGAAACATTCGGCATTGTTTACAACAAAATTCTTCCGTCCGGCGTCACCGTAATGGAGAGCGATAACCCAGCTTTTCCCACGCTGTTTCATGCGCCCGGGGGCGGAGCGGGGCAGTCTGGTCAAGGGAACGCGGCGGTCGCGGCGGGTGGGACTGAAAAAGCGTTCCTCCCCTACGCCGGCTGGATCTCAACGTCGGGCGCGGCAGGCGCGGGAGGCGCGGGCGGTCAGGATGGCGTCTGGGGAATCGCGACGCCTGGCCGGCCTGGAGACCGAGGGGGCGACGGCTCAAATGGCATGAAGGGCATTGACGGCAATTCCGCGGCGAGCATCCAGAATCTTTTGAACCCCTCGACGGTTTCACTGCATGGTGGAAATGGTGGCGGTGCGGGCGGGACTGGGGGCGCGGGCATGTTGGCCGGGCACGGCGGCGGAGGCGGAGGCGGCGGAGCAAGTGGAGTCTCGCTCCTCGGCGTCCATTGGGGCACGCGCGGCGGCGACGGAGGCAGCGGCGGCGTTGGCGGCGATGGTGGTCGGGGCGGCGACGGTGGTGGCGGCGGTGGCGGCATCCAGTTGCTCGTGCGCGGAATCCTGACCTTCAACGGCACGGCTGTCGCCAACGGCGGAGATGGTCTTGCGGGCCAGACCGGTGTTCCGGGCGCAAATGGAACGCCCGGCGGGGGTTCCGACTCTCCAGGGGCTGGTGCAGGACGCGGCGGCGGCGGCGGCAATGGCGGAAAGGGAGGCGATGGCGGCACGGGCGGATACGGCATCGGCGGCACGGGCGGCGTCGTCCAGATCGTCGCCTCAGACCTCAAATACAGCGGCTCGACCACCACCACCGGCGGACTCGCTGGCGACGGCGTCACACGCTCCGCCAACGGCGCGACCTACATCCACGCTTATTCCGGCTCCGGCGCGTCCCTCAGCACACCAACCTATTTCGGCGCTCGTGCGGCCGGCGGCAATCCGTATCGCTCCTATTCCATTGTGAGCACGCCGGTTGGCATTTTCCCGAACGTCCCCGCGATCATCGGCGGCGCTGCGCCGTATGGCATGCTCGCCGAAGCAAACGTTGGCGTGCCTGTTTCCAAGGGCGTCGAGAGCCTCAGCGAGCTGGTCGCGCCGCCGCCCAAGCCTGGGCATCTTCGCGTCGCCGCGGTCACGCGCGTCAAAGCATCGTGGCTCGATGCGCAGTTCAACATCGGCCAATTCAACGGCAACAACCAGGATATGCTCCTCTACAGCGCTTTCGCCAGCGACATCAAATCGCCCGCGATGATGTCCGTCGATCCGACCCACTCATCGATCTTCGGCGATTACATCCCGGCAGCCCCGGTTCCATTGCGCGCGGGCAATGGCTATCTCAATGATCCAGCGCTCACGCCCGGCGCAACCACGCCCACCGATATGACGACGCTCTCCGCGCGCCAAACCTTCGCGATGTACGCATCAGACACACAGAATGTCACCGCATCATTCTCCCCCTACGGCAAAGCACGCCACTTCAGCGGCACGCCCACGCCCGGCTTGTCCGGTTCGCCCGGTGCCACCACCGTCTACCTCGAAGACAACGGCCTGCTTATGCTCGGCATCAGCGGCCAATCCGCGACGACCGGCCGCGGCGCGGGAATCGGGGACGATCCCGAAACGAGCGGAACCGTCAACACAGGTATTGCAAGAATTAACGTGCGCCAGGGCGGCAGTGGAACGGTCGCCGCTTCGGCGTTCGGCGAGGGCAACGTCGGCACTGTCACGACGGGCAGCGTGAGAATTCGCACGCTGCAGCCGCAACTCCTGCAGACCGGGCCGCTCTATGTGCAGTCAACGCAAGACTATTCCCAGGTGGGTGTTGGCCAGCAATGGGATTCCACAACTGTTCCGCTCTATACCAAGGGCCTGCCGATCGGCACCGAGCAGGTCGTCGCCGACGCGACGCATTCGCCGGAGTATGACGATGATCCGCGCAACATCACGTTTCAACTGAAGGCTCTCATCTTCGGCCCATCGCCATCGCTTACCGGCAGCGGCGCCAGCGGCAACACGTTCACGTTGCCCAGTATCTTCACCGGAAACTCCGAGAATGGATCGTTCAATCTGCTCAATGCCGATGCGCTTTCATCGATCAATTCAATCTGGCGCGATGCCATCCGGCAATCGCCGCAACTGATCGAGCTGTCCATCCTGAGCTACACGCTCGACGACCCCAGCGGCGTCTTCTCAATCAACGGGCTGCCCAGCGCGTTCTCGCTGAATGGCAATCAAACGCAGGCTATCAACGTCGGATTCAATCCGACGCGGGTCGGCACTTATACGGCGACGTTGCACCTGTTGACCGACATGAACGCCGACGTTGGCCAGGCCGGCGCGACCTATGACATCACCCTGTCCGCCGTCGCGGTGCCGGAACCGTCCACGTTCGTCTTGACCGGGCTAGGACTGTTAGGCTTGGCCGTCGAAACTCGGCGGAAGAAAAATCGCCAGACCTAAATGCCTTAGTTCGGCCGCCGCTAATTCGTCAAGCGGCGGTTTTGGATACGATGGGGGAAAACCACCAAGCAGAAAGTAGAAAGTAGAAAGCAGAAGGAGGCATGTTGCGTGGAGGCGGAGCCTCCACTCAGTGCGTTACACCGCAGCGCCTCGTAACGAGGGAAAAATCAGAAGAAACTGATGTGGAGACCGGCGCTCTTGATTGCGCCGGCGGAAAACTACTGTGTATGGCTGTGTAGAAAACACATAGCCGACCCGTTTCGGGTCGGCGAAACGATGCGGAAAACTCGACGATGGGAACGGCTTGCACGTCCGGCCCAGAGGGCCGGGCTATGTTTTCCACCGATACGTCACGAAAGACGTGTCGCCCCCGCCGCCGAGGCCGAATACTCCATGTTTGTGGTCGTATTTATCCTTTGGTAACCTTCCGACGATGGCGGGCATCACGGGGCGACTCTTCCGGCGGCTTTGCGCAGGGCCGATCACTTATTGAAGCTGGGAAGACTTGTGGGAGGGGTCTCCGACCCCGATGGGGCGTCGCACTTCAAGCCGTTCGCGAAGTTCGCGCGAAATCGGCGTCAGAGACGCCTCCCACATCGTTTGGCTCCCACATCGTTTGGCTCCCACATCGTTTGGCTCCCACATCGTTTGGCTAGATTGAATAACTGATCGGCCCGGCGACTCTTCCGGCGGCTTTGCGTCGTAACACCGCTACATGCTATTATTGCGGGTAGGAGGAATGTGCCATGCAAATCGAGATTTCCGACGCTACGTTCGAGAAGTTGCGGCTGTTCGTCGAACGGCAAGGGCTTCCTCCCACGGCGATCCACCAGATTGCCGACGACACGCTACGCAATGCCACGGAGCAACCCACGATCAACGGTGGTCCCGGCGATCTCGTGGAACGCTTCCGCAAATACCGAGGCCTGTTGCGACAGACTACGATTGAAGAAATCGTTGCCGATCGCCACCGAGGCTTGGCCTAATGGCACTTGTCGTTGATGCCTCGGCTTTGGTATCAGTGGCATTGCGCGACGAGGATGCTGCCTATGCGAATGCCGTGCTTGCTCAAATTGAACGTGATGGTTTTGCAATTGTTCCCCCGCTTTTCTGGGACGAACTTTCGAACGTGTTCGTGATCGCCGAACGTCGCGGGCGGATCGAACCTGAATTCACGGATCGCTTTCTGGGCGAAATTGCTGCCAGCATTCCGTTGCGAACGATCCAGCCTTCCGACCGACGTGCCGTGCTGGGTGTTGCCCGTTGTTACGCGCTGACTGCGTACGATGCGTGTTACTTGTCGTTGGCAATCGAGACACGATCCTCTTTGGCAACGCTTGACGCAGAGCTACGGCGGGCCGCTGCGCCGGCTGGTGTTGCGATATTTGTGCCCAGTGCGTGAAGAACGCGGCAGTCGAATTGAAGCGAGGAACGAGCCGCGGTGCGCTCAAGTACTTTCCGCGATCGACGCTTGCGCTGCGAGCTTGGAGGCTATGGTGTGGACGTTGTCGGCTTTGCGTCCAAAATGTTCAGCTTCAATTCGTCGGAATTGCCGCGCAATTCAGGCGCGTACATGGCCGAGGCCTTCGAGCCCAAAGCACTTTGTGCAGTTTCGCTTTTTCAACCGTGTGGTTGAAGCCTGGCGCACCGTCAGGAGCATGCTTGGTACGTCATCCGCGACGACTGGACGAGCTCGATCTGCAAAGCAAGAACGGTTTCCGACAATGATACCTTGTTTGCATCTTTGCATCGCAGGTGTCGCACGAGTACAATGGCGTGAGACTTGGCCAAGTGAAATGGTCTGCCAGCACCAGTGTAAGCAAGTACGATGTTTTGGACCGATCGACGCACTTGCCAGGGACTGAAGCTTCTGCAACGCAGCGCATTTGCGTTCCTCCACCGTACCCTCGCCGCGGAGGCTTGTTGCCGGGTCACATTGTTATTTTGTCGACAATCCACGGCAGCTCCAGCATGAGTGTGGGGGAGTACCCCCGATGTACGGCAGTTCGTCCTTCGGTTTTCGAAATCTGGGTGCTGGTGAACTTTTCACTGGCTCACTACTGTTAACCTGAGAGTTCTTCTTCATCACTCCGTTTCCGGCTCACCGCGCCGTTGGTCACGAGCGCCGTAGCCAAACACCAAAGGAGGATCTAATGACCCGACTCATGTTGATTTCGCTATTGTTCGTGGCAGTGTTCGCCCTGCTGCCCTCACCAACCTCAGGAGCGACATTCATCGTTGCCAACATCAAAGCCTCGGACCTGGGTTACTCGCCCCTCTCGGGACGAATCTATGCGACAATTCCTGACGTGTCTCCCACCAATCCCAACACCCTCACGCCGATCAACCCGGAAACCGCCACACTGGAAACCGCCATTCCCATCGGATTCGACCCAGCCAGGATCGCCGTGTCCTCGGACGGCGCGAACGTGTTCGCGACGATTGGTGATCGCCGCGCCGTCCAACGATATCACGTCCCGACGGCGTTGGTGGACCAGACTTTCTCGGTCCCCGGCGGACCGGTCTTCGACGACATGTATGCTGTTCCGAATCGGCCGAACGCCGTTGTGCTCCATGAGTCACAACCAGGTGTTAGTCCCCCGGCCGTCGCCACGGTCGTCTATGAAAATGGTTTGTTGCTTCCTCATCAGGTGGGCCACGGTGTCGGCGTTGGCGGGCCGGATATCCTTGCCGTCGATCCCGCCGACGGGTCCAGGGCTTATGGTTACCAGAATACGATTTCCAGTTACGACAACGTTCCCATGGTCATCGGTCCTCTCGGCATTGACGCGGTCGGTCCGGCGCCACTGCAAGGCGTCGTCGTAGGTTCACACGGCCCAATTGCCATCACAGGAGACCACTTATTCAGTAATCAGGGCCGTATCTATAGCATGTCTCTGGGATTCCAAGTCGCGAGCTTTCTCGGGGGCGAATTGTTCACCATCGACGTCCATGATCATCGGCTTTACACGATTAGCTCATCGGGAACCACCAAGACGTTTCGTGCTTATTCCCTCGACACGCTCACGCTCACGGGGACGGATGTCCTGACGGGCATCACGGGCGATCCGCAAAGTCTCATCCGCCTGGGCTCAAATGCCATGGCGTTCCGTACTTCCGCCGACCGGGTGGTAATTTTCCACTCATCAGCCATTGTGCCCGAGCCAAGCTGTCTGACAGTCATAACGCCCACGTTTGTCCTTGTGGTTCTTCGCATTCGTCAAAGTCGTATTTCGAAGAAGAACTACAACTGAGCACGTCTCGTATCGAGAACACGATGAGAGCTGTGAAGATTGGGAGGGCGGTGGGACTAGATTGAACGACCGATGTCGGGGGATAAGCCGCTTTGGCCCTTCGCGAACAAACTCCGCCGCCGCTCCTGATATTTCAAGGGCTCACTTGACGTGTACACACGCCATTTAGCAACGGCGAGCGCGGTGCGTAAGGGCAGCGTCTCATCTACTCGCAAGCTGGATCGACGTAACCTACGTCGGTCCGACACGCCGAAGCCAATTCTTCCAAGCAACCCGTAGGCACCAGCGTGAAACTCCTGTGCATCGGTTTGACCGAAAAGGGGCCGTTCACACCTACTTTTGCTTGGCTTGCTTGTTTCCAATAGGATCTGTTAACGGAAACGAAGCCGCCGACTACGCCAGCTCTGCTTGTTCTTACTCGACTACTCAGCTTTGCCTGCCGACTTCTTATCCTCAATGTTCAGCTTCAACTCATCGGAATTACCGCGTAGTTCGGGCGCGTACATGGCCGAGGCCTTCGTCGGCAGGGCGCTAAACCGTCCCGGCGTTTCGGCCCTCATCCGGTAGCTCACGCTGTGCTTCCCGCGCGCGAGGTTCCGCACGAAGAGCGAGACGCGATTGTCGCGCAGCTCCATGTAAGCCCCGAGCTCATTGCCGTTGTAACCGCTCTGCACGGCCACCGGCTCGCAGCCGGCCGCCTTCATGTCTTCAAACAAGATGTACTCATAATCGTTTTTCGATTCGATGATGAGTTCAATTTCCACCAGGTCACCACTGGTGACGGTGCCCAGGTCGGCAATCTCCTGGCGATCGTATTTTTCGACGCGTTGGTTCACGGCCTGGCCACGGCTGCCCGCGACGGCGATCGATTTATCGGCCGGAGTAAGCTTGTAGTAATGCCGCTCGACTTTCAGCTCCAGGCCGGCGCGGCGGATGTTATCTTCCAGCGTGAAGTTCGTGAGATAGCCGTTCCAGTACAACGGCCCGCTGCCGCTCTTCCGCACCTCGACTTTGTGCGCGCCCGGCGTAAGCGCCTCGCCTTCGAGCACGAATGCATTATCGTACGTGAACAGGTTCTCGGCGTTGATCTTCTCTTCCTTACGTTTCTGGCCATTGACCCAGACTTCCACGGTGAGATCGGGCTTATCCTCGCCGCTCGCACGAATGTAATCGGCCAGCGCCTCGATCACCAAAGCAGTGTCGCGCGTGCTATTCCAATAGGTCGCGTGTTTACGGTTGTTGATGAGGTACTTCACAAGCCGCGGGGCGATTTCGCCCTTGGGGTCGGTCGCCGTCAGCAGTTTCAGATAGTACGCTTCGGCCTCGTACTCGCTGCCGTACCAGTACCACCAAATGCTGGTGGGCAGTTCCAGATACGCCGTCTGGTTTTCGTTGTCCTTCACCACGTACTGGCCGATGTTCCGCAGCACCATCGCCAGCTTTTCGGCCTCCTTCTGCCGGTTGAGGGCGACGCCATACGTGGCGAGGCCGTACACCGAAAGCTTGGTGCGATCCTTGTACAGCCGATCGCGCATCGTGTCATTCTTCAGATTCGCATCGGCGAGCACCATGTAAACCAGAGCGTCCAGATTATCGGCGTACTGCTTCGACGGTTTCGATTTATCGATAACGCGGCCGCTATCATCCACGTTGGCCATGTGCCGCAACTGCTGGGCCTCGTACTTCTTGAGCCATTCGATGCCACGTTCCAAAACGCCGGGAATGAGCGCAACATCGTTCTGCTTGGCGATTTGCAGGCCGTGCGCGACCGTGGCCGTGGTGTGGGCCGACGAGTACTCGCCCCAGCCGCTGAACCATCCCCAGCCGCCGTCGCTGAGCTGCATTTCCTGCAGCCGGTTGACGCCGGCCTTGACGATCTTCGCAAGTTCGGCTTCGTCGAAGACGGGATTGCGATCGTATCGTTTCCACCGCTTGGCCCGCTCGGCCGCGTCGCCGATTTCCTGGGCATTCAGGTTTGTGCGCTTTTGCTGGATTGCCTTGAGGTCGAGCTTCATTTGCCGCAGCGTTTGCTGCGTGATCGCCGCCGGCAAGAAGCGATTGAGCGTTTGCTCGGTGCAGCCGTAGGGGTAATCGATGAGGTAGGGCAGGGCATCGACCATCGCCCCGGCGAGCGTCGGCGAATAGCGAACCTCGAGCCGCGTTTGCTCGGCTCGGCGCTGCTGCGGCACGCGTACCTCGAAAGTGCCGACCTTCTCATCTGGCCGCAGCGAGCCGGTGAAGCTGTCCATCTTCAGCATGCCATGGACATTCACGGGGATTTTCATCTGCACGGCATCGGATTCTTCATCCGTGAGCGCGAGCATCCGCATCACGGCTTCACCTTCATGAAGTGCCTTCACGCGCCAGTCGACGCGCTTCTCACCGCCCGCCGCAACTTCCACGGTGCTTTCGGCGGCGGTGGGCAATTCGAGCGTTTTGCCGTCAAGTTCAAGCCGCACTTTCACTTGCTTCGCGGTCGGCAGGTAATTGTGTACGTTCGCGCTGAGCACGACTTCGTCGCGTTCGATGAGGAACCGCGGCGCCTGCATCCGCACGATGATATTCTTGCGCGTGACGGCTTCGGCCGACCCATCGCCCACGCGCGTGCCATGCCCCATGCCCCACGCGCGGATTTTCCACGCCGTAAGGTTCTGCGGCATATCGAGTTCCGCCTCGGCGACGCCGTCCTTGTTCGTTTCCAACGTGGCGAGCCAAAGTGCCGTGTCGGCGAACTCACTACGCAGCGTGGGTTGCGCCATTTGCGGCGGCGACGCGCCAGATGCCGATTTGTTCGAGGACATGGCGGCCGAATCGGCCAACTCCCCCACTGCTGCCCTCGCTGGAACGGGGGCTGACATGGGTGCCATTGCGCTCATTTCTACTCCGAGGGACATGCGGCTACGTCCAGCCGCGAATCCGCCGCCACCCATACCGCCGCCGTTGAAGTGACTTAATGACTGCCCTTCCTCCGCCGTACCGCTGCTATCTGCCACCAAATCGCCGAAGACACCCAGCGACGCCATGGCTTCCTCGTTCGGCCGCACGAGGTTGCTGAAGTAGCGCTCCAAGTTCGACTCGGTCATGGGCCGATGGTGGCGCTGCCACTTCCAGAAGAACTCCTTGATGTCGCCCACGTTCGACCCGCCTGAAATATATTCCAGGCTCTTGTCGAAGATCGACAGGACGGTCGAGCCGACGTACGGCTTGCCTTCGGCATCGGTCAGCTTCAGCGTAATCTTGGCATGCTGCCCCGGCTTGTAGGATGTGGCCGACGGCAGCACTTCGAGGTTCAGCACGCGCTTCGCGGGCGGCACGTGAATCTCGCGCGTTTCGGTGTGCAGTCGTCCGTCGGCGATTGTGAGTGCCTCGACGAAGAAGTTCGGCATGTCCTTTTGCGTTACGCCGACATCCACCACGGTACTCTTGCCCGCGATGCGCAGCACTTGCGGCGGCAAATAAATGCCATTTGAGGGTCGCAGAAACAACAGCACCGTCGAACCCACGCGATTCGTGTTGATCTGCAGATGCACTTTTTCATCCGGCGCGTAATCGGTCTTATCCGGCACGATTTCGAGGTTGTTGAACCGAAACTCGCTGCCGTCAAAACCTTCGCCGATAATTGTGAACACGTAGCCGCCTTCGACTTCGTGACCAGACTTGTCGGTCACGCGGTAGGATAAACGGAATTGTCCCTTTTCCGAGGCCTTCAATTGAATCTCAGCTTTGCCCTCGGCATTCGTGGCCAGGCTCCACGAACGGACCTCGGTTTCAGTCGGCGTTCGTTCCGGTGCATCACCATACGTGATCTTCAGCAGCCGCAGTTTCCCGGCGCCTTCCACCGGTTTGCCATCGAGCCGCCGTGCCGTGACGCGGGCGGTGACGTTGTCGCCCACGCGATAGTAGCCACGATCCACCCACGCATAGACCTCAAACGGCTTGCGGGCGACCAGCACTTGGCCATTACCAACGATCGTCCGCCGCGATTGATCGACGACCTCGGCCTCAATTTCGTAGCGATGGTCCTCGTCGGAATGCAATTCCTTGGCGAGTGTGGTATCGATCTCGACCTTCACCGTACCGTCAGCACCGATCGGCACGGTCCGCTCGGCGACGACCTCCGGCTGCGAACGGCCCCGCCAAATCCACGGCGGCAGCGGCCGAATGCAGCCCCAATCTCGCCAGCCGGGGTACCACGTGTAGTCGTAGCCTAGCCAGCAATAGCCGGGGCCGTAGAGCCAATCCCAAGGGCAGGGCGGGTACCACCGCGTCGTGTGCTCACTCCGAAGCACCTTGTACTTCACCGTGGCGTTCGTCACCGGTGAACCAAAGTAGTACTTGGCGCGGATCGTCGCTGTCACCTTCTCGCCCAGCATGACGGGGTCTGCCGGTGCGTCGACCGTCACTTCGAACTCCGGCTTCTTGTACTCTTCGACGCGGAACGAGCCGCCGCCGCGATTGACGAGCGTGATGCCGTATTGGCCCAGCGTGGCGTCGTTCGGCAGCTCGAATTTCCCAGCGATGCCGCCGTATTCATCCGACGTGAGCGTCTCGCTATAAACCTTTTCACCCTTCGGATTGCGGATTTCCACCGCAAACGCCTGGTGCGCGAACGGCGACTTGTCCTCCGCATCGTACTGGGCTTGCGCAACCCAAAACTTGAATTGCACCGGCTGCCCCGGCCGATAAACGGGGCGATCGGTAATCGCAAACGCCTTGACGGCGTTGTATTCCGCTTCGCGGTAGGGCCCTGCCCACACGTTGTGAAAACCGAGATAAGCCAATCGACCGGTCGCAGTAGTGGCCGTGGCCAGCCATTGATACTCCCGCGCTCGACCTTCCTTTTCATCATCGACCACGGGCAGCACCACCTGGCCATTCTCGTCCGTTGCTTCGGCAAAGTTCTTCGTGTCGACCTGGAAGTTGTTAGCGTCAATGTGGCGTTGGCGGAACGCGAAAAACTCGACGTTCGCCTTGGCAATCGGCGAGCCGGTCACGGCATCGGCCACGTAATACAGCGATTTGCCCTCCAGCGGCTTGCGGGCAATCGCCGTATCAGCAAGCCAAAGAATAATTTGCGACGTGTTCCCGTCGGCGAGTTTGGCCGTCACTAAATACGCACCGGCTTTCTGCAGCGGCGTTGTGACAGTAATCCGCTTGTCGAAATGTTTATCGCTCGGCTCCAGGTCAAGCTTCCAATTGGCGACTTCGGCACCGACATACTTCTTCCCGTTCTCTTGCACGAGCATAAAGCCGATGTCGCCGATGTTCATCTGCTCCCAGTTCAGCTGTTTCGGCTTCGATTTGAGATAGGCCTTCACGTCCGAGAGCAACTGGGCGATCTTAATTTCGCGGGCGACGAAATCGACGTGCTTCGCATTGCGGAAGCGAAGCTCGACCGTGGCCCCGCGACCGGCCGGCTGACTCATCACCGTTTCGAACTGGCCCCAGTTGCCGACGATTTGCTTGAGCCGCCGCTGGTAATTTTCCCGCTCATCGCCCGACGTGCGTTCCACCGCCTGCTGCCAGTATTCCGCCGCCCGCGGATATTGCCTTCGGTTCTCGAAAATTTGCCCCAGGTTCGATAATGCTTCAACATCGCGGTGGGCGGACGACTTACCCTTATCCTCGGCCACCTGCTGCAAGAGTTTGATAAAGTTCTGGTCATCGGGCAGTTTGAAACGCTTGACGCCGGTGGCCAGGCGCGCAATCGTCTCGTCTTCTCCTAGCGTATCGAGCGCCCAAATGCCCGTGGTTTCTGCCGGCTTTTCTTTGCCGTCGGCCGATGCACTTGCCTTTACGACCGGCTGCGGCAGGAAGATGCCAAACTGGGCGAGCGTCTGCACGCCGAATTGCGATTCCAAGAACTGCGCGCGCATCATTCGCTCTTCGTTGCGCAGCGATGGCTGCCACTCGACCATCGTTTCCAAAACCCAACGCCACCGCTCGCCGTCGTTCTTGGCCGCGTCCCAGCTAGTTGGTGACGCATAAAAAACAGGGTTACCATTCTCATTAACCGGCGCGCCCTGCGGCTGGCCGCCGTAGCCCCAGCCTTCCTCGTAATCGGGGAGCTTATCCAGGTCAGTGAGCAACTGCAGCCGCCACGCCTGCTCAGCCGAAAGTGCCGCCGCAAACTGGCGGAGCATCTGCGCCGGTTCGCTCTTGTCGGATTGAGTCGCTGCCGATTTCATCGCTTCCCGAAACAACCGAGTCGCTTGCACTCGGTCGCGTTCCGTCGCATGCATCACCTTGCCGCCGCCGCGATGATCGCCGCGTCGAAACTCGCCGCCGATCATGAACCCTTGGTGGTTAACATTAAGGTATGACTGAGCAACAGCCGCCAGCACCTGCCAATGGCTCTTATGAGCGGCGACCGCCTTTTCGCGGAACGCGTCGATCTCACTCGTGCGATTCAATTGCTGCAGGCAATCGATGGCAGCATTGAACGCGCGTGCCACATCGGCAGCAGAAGCGTCCTGATCTTTACCTAGCACGAATTCGCTCAAGCCCTCATAGGCGTCTTTGTGGTTGCCGTCGGCTTGCAGTTTGAGCAGCTTATCCAGCGACGGCTGATTGCGTTCCGCCCCGGCACTTATCTGGCTCAGTGTCATGGCCATCGCTCCCATTACGCCCAGGCTCAATAAAGTCATCCGCCACATTGCTTCGGTTCCGTAATGTCTGGTTGCCAAATCCTCAGAGAAACGCGTGTTCCAGTGCCCCTAGTTGTACGCATTCCACCCGCCCGCGGTCCACACTAGCTCAGGCGGTTTCAGGCCGCTTGTTCCAGCGAGGTAGGGTGGGCATCGCCCACCAATACTGCTTAGAAGTGGTGGGCGGTGCCCACCCTACGCCTACCACATGTTGGCTTAGACGCGCGACGACCGTCGCTAGTTCCCCCCGGGAGTCAGTCGTGCAGGATTGCCACAACGCGTGATGCAAAAAAGCCACATCCGGCCGCCGCTTCGGCGCGATCGGCCCTTCGCAAAAAAACAAAAATGAGCGGAAATAGGCCGGTTTGGCGGCCGCTTACTCCCGGGCTACCGGCTTGGCACACCGGCTGCTCCTAAGCTGGCCGATTAATCCCCATTCGCCACGACGACAATCGCCCATGTCATCAGTTTCGCGCGGAATTTCGTTCCACGAATCGCTGTTTTACAGCCTGCACAGGTTGGCGGATGCCGCGGTTATCTGCCTCGTTACCCGGTTTGCCTTGTCGCACACCGATGAAACGGGTCTCACCGCGTTCCTAACCATCGCGACCGCCACCGTTCTTCTCTACCACTCGATAGCCGAATTCAGCGGCCTGTACCGCAGTTGGCGTGGCACGCGACTGCGACGCGAAGTGGCCTGCGTGCTCCTCACCTGGTGCTACACCGTGCCGGTGCTGCTCGGCATCGGTCTGCTGACTCAACATAATGCGGTATTCTCCTACGAATCGAAATTGATCTGGATCATCACCGCGCCGATTGCGATGGTGGCGGCTCGCGTGCTCCTTCGCAAAACTCAGCAGCAACTTCGCGTTCGCGGTTTCAACCTCCGCCGCTTCGCCGTGTGCGGCGTGAATGAACTGGGCGTTCAGTTGGCCCGCAACGTGGAACGAGCGCCTGAGATCGGCTTGCGACTCACCGGTTTTTACGACGATCGCCCAGAAGAGCGGACCGCCGAACTGCCGGCCGACGTGGGCCGCCGCATCGGCGATCTCGATGAGCTCGTTGCCCGGGCTCGCCGCGGCGATATCGATATCATCTATATCACGTTCCCCATGCGGGCCGAAGAACGGATTCGCAGCGTGCTGGCCAAGCTGGGCGACACGACCGCCAGCGTCTACATCGTGCCCGATTTCTTCGTCTTCCAATTGCTCCACGCCCGCTGGACGAACATCAACGGCCTGCCGGCAGTGAGCGTGTTCGAGAATCCCTTGTGCGGTGTCGATGGCCTCGTCAAACGCACCGCCGATCTGGTCTTCGGTTCGCTGCTGTTGGCGGTAGCATCGCTTCCCATGCTGATCATCTCGGCAGTAATCAAGCTGAGTTCAAAGGGGCCCGTGTTCTTCCGTCAGCGTCGTTACGGCCTGGATGGCCGCGAGATTCAGGTGTGGAAGTTCCGCACGATGACCTGTTGCGATAACGGCGACCAAGTTCGCCAGGCTAAACGCGATGACGACCGCATTACCAAGATCGGCCGGTTGCTGCGTCGCACGTCGCTCGACGAGCTGCCGCAACTCTTCAACGTGATCGAAGGCAGCATGTCGCTCGTCGGACCCCGGCCGCATGCCTCGGCCCATAACGAACAGTACCGCTCGCTCATCGACGGCTACATGCTCCGTCACAAAGTGAAGCCGGGTATCACGGGGCTCGCCCAAGTGAACGGCTATCGCGGTGAGACCGAAACGCTCGACAAAATGGAACGCCGCGTCGCCTGCGACCATCAGTACATCCGCGAATGGTCGCTCTGGATGGACGCCAAGATTCTCGTGCGAACGCTATTGGTTGTCTTCACCCAACGCAATGCTTATTAGGGTGTAAGGTTTATGTCGTAAGTGTAAGGGACAAATCGAAGTTGAGGATTTGTCTTATACCTTACACCGAATGCCTTATGCCTTACACCTACTTCCTACTTCTTAAATATCTCCGGGTTATTCACGGTATCGAACTCGCGGGCCGTGTACCCGTTGTTGATCTTGAGATTCGCGTACAGGTAGCTTTCTTCGAGCGGTGGCTCGTCGCCCGCTTTTTCCGGCCACATGTACGCATCGAAGATAATCGGGATCTTCAGCTCGTTATCGAGGAACAGCCGCGCCACATGAAACTTGAAATCCTGCCGCGGCAAGGGGTGCGTGATCTTGATCAAGGTCGTTGTGCGACCCGCGGCCTTCATGTTGGGGTCCGACGTTACTTCGCACTCGGCAAACTTCGTCTCTTGCTCCCACATTTTCGTGAGCTTCGTCGTCAGGTTTCGAATGCCGACATCGGTGATCGGCCGCTTCTGACCTTTCATGGCAAGCGTGCCATTGGGATCAAGATTCATCTTGCCCAACATCCGCTTGAAGCCGGCCTCGAGGACGACCATGTTACCTTGGTTTTGGCCGTCGACGTAAACTACTTCACGTCCGGCAAACGGTTTGATGAACGACATGTAGACGCTAAACGGCTGGTGCGCAACCTTCAGAAAGATTTGTTGTTGGTCGCAAAGTTCACCGTCGATTCGCTCTTGTTTGATGAAGTTGCAGCAGTAGTCGTGCAGGTTGCGGTCAATTTCCTCTTGGGAAACCTTGAGCGCTCGCAACACCGGCGCCAGCGGATGCTCCCCCGGCTTTTGAGTGAGGTCGAAAACCGGAGCCGGCGCGACATTTACAACCGGCGTTATGGGGACCTTCGCAGTCGATGCGCTCGCGGCCGCTACCGGCTGATCATTCGCCACGCGGTAGATCGGGTCGGAAAGTTTCTCTTCCGCGAGGGCGAATGGCGCAAAAAACAGGCCAACTGCGATCGCAGCAACTTGGCACGCCTTGCCACAGCATTTTACGAAACTAAACGGCATACGCGGGGTCTCCAGATTCCGAATAGCGTATACTTCAACGCTTAGCGGGTGGGAATCATGCAGGCGGGAATTTGTCATTCCGTTTGGGGGCGACCAAATATCTGGCGTCGCCGCTCAGCCGGCTACGCGACAGCTTCCAAGCTGCTACAATCTGGCCTGAGGCCGAGGTTTCAGGTGTCTCCCAGCCAACGGCGGGGGGAAGCGCCCTGCTTACCCGACCGAACATCAAAATAGTAGAGCTATAGTAGTCAACCCGCCTATTTCACGGAAGGGATATTTGCCGTGACGTCGCCGGAACTCGTTATGGGGCAAGTTGTTTCCGCCCCCTTTGAAGAGAATACCTATATTGCCCATTTTCAAGGACGAAACGACTGTGTCATCTTCGACCCCGGCTTCGATCCCGAGGCCATCTTCGATTACTTGAGCGAGCAATCGTTGGTTCCGGCGGCCATTGTGTGTACCCACGGCCACAGCGACCACATCGCGGGTAACAGTGCCATGAAGCGTCGCTGGCCCCAGTGCCCGCTGGTGATTGGGGCAGGCGATGCACCAAAACTCACGACTCCGGAACTCAACCTCTCCGCCGCCTTTGGACTCGCACTCGTCAGCCCGCCGGCCGACCGTGTGCTACACGAAGGCGAGAAGTTCAATGCGGCTGGCATCGAACTCGACGTTTTGGAAATCCCCGGCCACTCGATCGGGCACATTGTCCTGGTCTGCCGACAAGTGCAGCCATGGCGAGTTGTCGGCGGCGATGTCCTCTTCGCCGGTAGTGTCGGCCGAACCGATTTTCCGGACGGCAATTTCGACGACCTGGTCGACGCGATCCATCGCAAACTCTTCACGCTGCCCGACGACACGATCGTCCTGCCCGGCCACGGCCCAGCGACCACCATCGGCCGAGAGAAACACACGAACCCTTTTGTGGGTGCGCCCGCCGGGTACCTGGCGTGAGAATGCCGACTGGCCAATTCACTTCGCGCGCACCGACCCTGAAAACAATCGGTGAATGCCAAACACGTTGTTGACAAGCAGCGCGCCTTCGCGGTCGATTCCTAAACAAACTCCTGCGACCGACTTGTTGCCAGACTGGACTTCAAGGTTCTTTTCCGTGAGCCAGCACTTTTCCTGCCACGATTGTACCAGTTGTGGTTCATCGCTGCCGACTTGTTGAAGTCGAAGCTCGATGGCGCGAATCACTGCAACAAGGATATTTTGAAGATCGTGTTTGTGTTGTGAAACATCGCAAAGCGCGATTCTATTTGGTCCGGATTCGCGCGGCATGTCGACGCACGAATTATTAACGTTGATTCCGACACCAATGATGAGTCGATCCTTCGCCGGGGCAACCCCTCCCGGCGACTCAATCAAAATTCCGGCCACTTTCGCGCCATCGAGCATCACATCATTCGGCCACTTGATCGCCAATCGTGATGTGAGTGGGCCTGTAGGGTGGGCATCGCCCACCGGCTGCTCATAATTTGTTGATTCAGCGGATGTGGTGGGCGGTGCCCACCCTACGTGTTCCGCCAATACTTCGCACGCCGCGACGGCCGTTGCCAACGATAGTTGCGGCCATTTCGCGACGGGAATTCCTAATGATGCAGGATCGACGAGCAGGCTGAACGTCAGCGCACCCTCAGCCGACTGCCACGTGTTCGAGCCGCGGCCTCGTCCCGCCGTCTGATGCCGTGCCACCACGAGCGCCGGCAACTCGACAGAAGAATCACGTGCCAGTTCGGCCGCCCGATCATTCGTCGAGCCGAGCGCTTCATGAACTTCAACGCTTCGCACGAACGTCGAAGCTCGAAGCGCGTCAGCGTTAATAAATGTCGTCATGCCGCCGCACAAACAGTTCGTTCAAAAAAGGAGTCTCGCGACTGGCCGCAATCGCCTTGCTCCCCGCTCCAGGCTCTCCGCTCCAAGCTCCCCGCTGCTCACTCACCCATGCGAGCTATCAGCCGATACCGGCTCGATATCCGTGCTGCCAGGGACCAAGTGTTTTGCCGTTGCCGGGATCGGTTGCGGCAGCAGCGCAGGAAACTCGAGCGTAAACCGGCTGCCTACGTTAGGCTTGCTCTCAACGCGAATCCGACCGCCGTGCTCTTCCAGAATCTTTCGGCTGACGGGTAATCCCAAGCCGGTTCCTCGACCGCCCTTGCGCGAAACGAACACGGCAAAAATCTTCTCTAAATCTTCTTCCTCAATGCCGCTGCCGTTATCCACCACGGCAACGCGCGCCATGATTTCTGCCTGGCTGTATTGCGTCGTCACCTCGACTCGGCCGTCCGCGCGATCGTGACAGGCGTCGATGGCGTTCGTCACCACGTTAAGCACCGCGCGGTGCATCGCTTCCGGGTCGAACATCAATGTAGGCATCGAGGGGGCCGGCAGCCACACGAGTTCAACGTGCTCTTCCGCGGCACGCGCTTTCATCAGTTCCACAATATCGCAAACCAGCTCGTTCAAATTGGCCGGTTCCGGCACCGGTTCGCGCTCCTTGCTGAACGTGAGCATATCCAGCACAAGTGTGGAGATGCGCTCCTGGTTCTTTTCGACGATACCCCACCCCTTGCGCATGATGCCCACCGCTTTCTCCGCCGCTTCGGCGCTTACTTCGCCGCTGGCCAGCGCCTTGGCGTGATCCTTCATGCCCATTTCGATAAGGTAGCTGCCGCCGCGTACGCCCTGCAAAATGTTCTTGATGTGGTGCGACAACGAAGCGATCGTTTGACCCACGGCGGCCAGCCGTTCCGCTTGCACCATTTGCTTGTAATACGTGGTGTCTTCCACCGCGAGCGCCGCCTGATGGGCAATCGCGATCATCAGCTTGAGATGCTCTTGGGTAAATTTGTTCGGCGAGCCTTGCTGCAACATCCGCTGCGGCGTCACGAGCGTATCGATGTAAATCACGCCGACCACGTCGTAGCGGCCCTGCATGGGCACGCAGATCGCCTCGCGCACGCCCATCCGCAAAATGCTTTTGGCGGCGTCCCAACGATCATCGTCGCGCGCATTGCTGGTGAGCACGCCTTCATTGCGGTCGACGACATAATCCAGAATCGTTTGGCTGATTGTGATTCGTTCTTCGGAGTGCAAACCATTGCGATGCCGCCGCACCTTGGGTACGAGTTGGCCCGTCTCAACTTCTTTGAGCATGATGCAGCCGCGGTCGGCATCGACCCACTCGAAAATCATCTCCATGATGCGCGCGAGCAGTTGATCGATATCGAGCGTGTGGCTGACCGCGAGCGCCGTGCGATACATGATCTGCAAGTTGCTGCGCGCCCGCGCCAGCCACGGCGACGATGTTTCGTTTTCGGGAGGCGACAGGATTTCGCTGCCTTCCGCTTGCGGCATCGCGTGAACGATGCGCGAGGCATCCCCGTCCTCCTGCCGCGAAACGATACTGATTTTGTCGGCCAGATCTTCGACACGTCCTTCCGTCACGCCCGTGTAGAGTAGCACCGTGCGACCCAACTGCAACTGGTCGCCGCTCTTGAGTTCATACTCTGTAACGGCCTCGCCGTTGACGAAGGTGCCGTTGGAACTACCTAGATCCCGGATGACAAATGCTTCGCCGCGCCGCCGGAATTCTGCATGTTCGCGCGAAATCTCCGTGTCGTGAAGCTGGATGGCGTTCGACACGCCCCGGCCTAGCGTCACGGTAGCGCCGTCGAGCCGAATGCGAGTGCCCTGATCGCGGCCCTTGATGACAAACAACGACGGCACGGCAAAATCCTCGGATGGCCCATACCGGGTAGTCCGTTCCGCTTCGCCGACAGGAGCTTCACCCCAACTCGCGGTTTCGCCGCGAGGCGAAGTCGAGTCCCCTTGGCACAGCAGAGCGCGAATACCCAATCCTGAAGAGCGTGACCGGCCGCCATCACGCGGCGGCCAGCAGACTATTGATTTTACGGATGAGCGGCCCATAGTGGTAGGGCTTGGCGACGATCTCCTCCGCTGCCGAGGGGCTGCAAAAGTGCCGGACTTTGCCGAGTATGACGATTGGCGTGTCGCTATCGACCGCAAATTCTCGCAAATGGTCCGTCGGTTCACCGCTGGCCGTCTGGTCGCTTTCAGCATCGAAGACGATCAGGTCGGGGTGATGTTCCCGCGTGATCCGGATCGCGTCCTCGGGGCGCTCGGCTTCCAGCGTCGTGGCGCCGCGTCGCTCGAGCAACACTCGCAGCACTTCGCGGCTTTCTCGTGAGGCGTCAACGATCAACACGCTGGGGGCAGTATTCACGCGACATTCTCCATGCAACTCAAATGGCCATTTTGCAGGGGGACGAAGAATATCGCGGCCGGTCTTTTTTGTCAAAACCGGTTGTCACGTCCGTGGTCCGTCGTCCGTTATTACTTGAAGAATCTGTGGGAGGCGTCTCCCGACGCCGATAACGCTGTCGATTGCAGCACGTCATCGGCCTCGGAGAGGCTTCCCACAGCCCATTGGCTACGTAGCCCCAAAATAGTTCCCATCCCCGTAACGATTGCTGTCACGGGCGCGCTCGTTTCGGGCATCAAGTTATTCCCTGGGTTGCCACGGACGACGGACCACAGATCACGGACGACGGACAAATTCCCCTAAATAATGCTCTTTACGCGCCGCGGCGTTCTCGCCAAAATACGCCCCGAATTTCCACCAGGTTGGCTTCCCGCGACAATCGGTAGCACGTGGACGAAGGCGTTTGGTGACGCCGACCCGCAACCTGAACATCACGAATGGTCACGGACGACCCCCCTTACAGCAAGGAGTGCTGACGTGAAGCTTGTCCAACTTTTTCTAGCCCGCTCCCGCAATCTCGTAGTGCTGCTGGCCCTCGCGGTCGCACTTTCCACTTGGAGCTCCGCACATGCCCAAGGACCGAACCCGGCTGGCGCCAACGCGTCGAAGTACAGCATCGCCGTTGTTGACATCAGCTATATCTTCAAGAAGCATGCCCGCTTCACCGCGACCATGGAATCGATGAAGAAGGAAATGGAGGGCATCGAGGCCGACCTGAAGGCCGACCGCGAAAAGATCGCTCAGCAAGAACAACAGCGCAATCAATTCAACGTGGGGTCGGCGGAATACAAGCAGCTCGATGAAGAAATCGCCCGCAAGATGGCGGAATTCAATCTGAAGATGGGCAAACTCCGCAAGGACTTCCTCGAACGAGAATCCAAGGTTTACTATCAGACCTATTTGGAAGTCGTCGACGCCGTAAAGTACTACGCCCAGCGTCAGAACATCGGCCTCGTATTGCGGTTCAACGGTGAGCCGGTCGACCCGAATCGCCGCGACGACGTGCTCCGCGAAATCAACAAGCCGGTTGTGGTCCAAGATAAGATCGACATTACTCCGGATGTAATCGCCTTGTTGAATCGCGACGCTGGTGCCGCACCGCCCGCCGTTCAACCGGCAGCCACGCCTGGCGCGCCGCAAACGCCGCGCACCGCCACGCCCGGCACGCAGTTGCCACGCCGCTAGTGCTTTGGAAAACTCCCTCTCCCTTCGGGAGAGGGCTGGGGTGAGGGCGCCGTAGGAAAAACTCACTCAAGTTCCTTCGGTCCAACATCACTCCGACCTGCAAACGCCCGGCCGGTACGTCAGACGTAAGTCGGACGTACCGGCCGCCTCAGTCCGCCTCGGACGCCACCTCGCTTGGAGTACAACACGATGTCTGTCGCGCGTCGCCAACGAACGCTTGCTCGCCCGGTTGCGGTCACGGGTTTTGGCTACTTCAGTGGTCGCGACGTGCGGGTGGAATTCTGGCCCGCCTCGGAATTCGCCGGCATCACGTTCATCCGGCACGATATCAGCAATAGCGCCCGCGTTCCGGCCGCGGCGGCCCTTCGCATCAATATGCCGCGCCGTACGACGCTGGAGCTCAACGGCGTCCGCGTCGAAATGGTCGAGCATGTGCTCGCCGCTCTCGCCGGTTTGCGCATCGATAATTGCGAAGTTTGGGTCGACGCCCCCGAAATGCCCGGGCTCGACGGCTCCTCTCAAGCGTTTGTCGAAGCTCTCGACTCGGCCGGCGCCGTCGAACTACGCAGCACCGTCCAACAGATTGTCGTCGGCGATCCCCTGCGCGTTGGCGACGATGAGGCTTGGATCGTGGCCCAGCCGGCCCGCAGCGCGGGCCTTTCAATTTGCTACGAGCTCGATTTCGGCGCACAATCACCCATCGGGCGGCAAGTCTATGCCAACGATTTAACTCCCGAGCTCTTCCGCCACGAAATCGCCCCCTGCCGCACGTTCATTCCCGAAGATGTGGCGCACAGCATCTTGGCCCAGGGTATCGGCAAACGAGTTTCCGCCAAAGACTTGTTGATTTTTGGCCCCAGCGGCCCGATTGGCAACGCGCTGCGGTTCCCCGAGGAGTGCGCGCGGCACAAAGTGCTCGATGTGATCGGCGACCTCGCCCTCACCGGTTGCGAAGTCGTCGGCCATATCGTGGCCCACCGTAGCGGCCACGCCCTGCACGCCGAACTCGCCAAGCGTCTGATCGAACAGGCTGAACATACGGGCCAGTTGCCGCAGCCCTTGCCGCATCGACGTGCCGCGTAGACACGTTGAGAAATTACTAAACCAGGTCCGCCACCGGCTCAAGAATAGACTTTCGCATACGGCCACGGCGGTTGATAACTGGAGACTCCTTTCATGGCAATTCAATTTGCGCCGACCGCATCGATTGACCCTAGTGCCGAGATCGATGTTGACGTCGAAATCGGGCCATTCTGCGTTGTCGGACCGAACGTACGCATCAAGAGCGGTACTCGATTGCTCAACTCAGTTACGGTCATGGGGCACGTCACGATCGGCCATGACAATGTGATTTACCCAACCGTCGTGATCGGCGGCGAACCGCAAGATATCAGCTATTCCGGCAGCGATACGCAAGTTGTCATCGGCGATCGCAATGTCATCCGCGAAGGCGTGACGATCAACCGCGGCAGCGAAAAAGAAGACGGCATCACCAGAATTGGTGATGGCAATTTCCTCATGGCCTGCTGCCATATCGCCCATGATTGCAAGCTCGGGGACCACATCATCATGGCCAACGGCGCTCTGCTTGGCGGGCATGTGCATATCGATGATTACGCTTCGTTGAGTGGTGCCGTTGCGGTTCACCATTTCACCACTATCGGCAGCTACAGTTTCATCGGTGGCCTCAGCCGCGTGCTGCACGACGTGCCGCCGTTCATGCTTTGCGAAGGCGCACCCGCCCGGCCTCGTTGCATCAATATTGTCGCGCTCAAGCGTCACGAATTCTCGCCGCACGTGATCGATTGCCTCGCCGAGGCACACCGCCTGATCTACCGCGCCAAGGTCGGCCTCGACCCGGCGCGCGAAGTCCTCCGCGGTAACGGGCAACTCGTGCCGCAAGTCAACGAATTACTCGCATTTGTCGAAGGCCAACAAGTTGGCCGTCATGGTCGTAGCAGGGAAGTTAGGAGAGCAGCATGAACCCGCTTCGCGTGGCCGTTATCGGGGCCGGGCACTTGGGCCGCATTCACGCCAAATTGGCGGCCGCATTGGAGGAAATCGAACTGGTTGCCGTGGCCGATCCCGTGGAAACGGCTCGCAACAATGTGGCTCAAGAGGCCAACACCCGCGGCGTGGCCGACTACCGCGAACTCATCGGCGAGATCGAAGCCGCCATCATCGCCACTCCCACGACTTACCATCACGCCGTCGGCATGGAACTTCTCCGTGCTGGCCTGCCGCTGCTCGTCGAGAAACCGCTCACAATGACCTCGGCCCAAGCGACCGAATTGGTCAACCTTGCCCGGCAGAAAGGCCTCACGTTGCAGGTCGGCCACGTCGAACGGTTCAACCCGGCGTTGAACGCAATCGCGGCCGATGTGCGTGATCCAAAATACATCGAAGGCAGCCGCACGAGCGGCTACACGTTCCGCTCGACGGATGTCGGCGTCGTCATGGACATGATGATCCATGATATCGATGTTGTGCTCTCACTCGTGAAGTCGCCCGTCGTCGACGTGCAGGCCCTTGGTTTCTCGGTGCTTGGCAATCACGAGGATATGGCGACCACGCGGCTGACATTCGAGAGCGGCTGCGTCGCTCAACTTTTTGCCTCTCGCGTCAGTTTCCAGCAGCGCCGGGCGATGTCGATCTTCACGCCCGAATGCAGCGCGTCGATCAACTTCGCAACGCACGAAGCATCGGTGGTGCGGCCGAGCGATGAAGTCCTCCGCCGCGAGTTCCGCGTCGATAAGCTAACCGCCGACGAGCGTGCCTACTGGAAAGAGCACGTCTTCGACAAGTTACTCGTCCGCACGCCGCGCGATGCCAGGCCGATCAATGCGATTCAGGAAGAGCAGCGCGATTTCGTTCGCGCCGTTCGTACTGGCACGGCCCCGCGCGTCGACGGCGCCGCCGGCCGCGATGCCATCGCCGTGGCCGAGCAAATTCTCGACCGCATCGCCGACCACGCCTGGGACGGCACCCCCACCGGCCGCCACGGCGCGCTGGCCATGCCGATCATCGCCGGTACCACGCAACCCGCTACTACGCCCACCGAACGCCGCCGCGCCGGCTAAGAACCTTCTTCCCCTCCCTTGTAGGGAGGGGCCAGGGGAGGGTTCGGTACGCGCTACTAATCCAACAAGGAACTCGTACGATGCTCATCCGACTCGCGTTCGCCGGCTTGCTCGTAATTCACGCATCGAACATCTTAGCCGAAGTACCGCCGCCACAACCACCTCATCCGACTCAAGCCTATCCGGTGCAGCCTGCAACCGGCGCCGTCGTCGACCCGGACGCAAATGCTGCCAAGCTCGCCGTTCTCCAACAGAAGCAGCGTGAGTGCGAGCAGCTTCAAAAGGAAATTCGCCAATTGCAATCGGAGCTCGGCACCATAGAGCAATTCTCCGTGCACGTCCAGTTTCTCGAAGTCTCGCTCACGAAATTGAAGAAACTGGCAACCGACTTCACTGTTGCCGGCGAGGTGGGATCTTTCCAAATTGACGGTGTGGAAGGTTTGCGCCGTGCGATTATCGCTACCGGGGTGCAATCTGGTTCTCCGTCGTCGACAGCCGTTACGCCTACCTCAAACGGTTTTGTTGAATGGCTCAAGAAAAACAATATCGCTAAGGAAATCGCCAGCCCTACCTTGATCGTTGCCGATGGTCATCCTGCGAATCTCTTCACCGGTTTGGAGATGCCGGCTCCTGCATTCGCTGCGCAGACAACTCCGAACAACGATCATCGGACCGGCATCGAAATCGACCTGACAGCTTTTTCTCGCGAAAACAATCGAGTACGAATCGACATCCGCGGTAGCGTCCGCGAGTTGGATGAGGCTCATTCCATCGTTGTGAACGGAGCGAACATCCCGGCGATGGAGGTTCACCAATTCAATACCAGTCTCCAGGGCCCTGTCGGCAAGCCGTTCGTTATTTCAGGCCTGGTGGAAGCCCGAAAGCAAAACAATGAAACAAGTCTGGAAACTCCACAAGAAATCGAGCACATCGCGCTAGTTGCCATCGTCATTCCGAATCGAATCGACACAACCACCAAACCTGTTTCAAGGAATGGTGGCGAGATCAATAGATGAGCGGTTGGCTGCACGACAACTCGATTGCTAGCCATTGTTGAAACTGCTCGTGTGCCCGATGTCACGGCATACTTACTTCGACTTCCGCCCCTTGCCGTTTTGCCCTTTCCTTGGTGCCGGCAGCGAATCCAGCGAGACAATCAGCAACGGCTCGATCCACGACCAGGAGTCGTTCTCGCCGATGACCACGGCACGGCGCTGGCCCACGGCGACAAATTCCGGATGCCGCACCGGCAGCGAGCGACCGTCCGCCAAGCGAATGGCAAACGGTTCAAAAGGCTGCGCTCGAAGCGCTTCACGCAAGCCGTTCAAGTCCATGTCAATTTCCCCTTTTATGGGATAGCGCGTTTTCCCGCGCGGCGATCGCGAATCTTACCCGACTGAACCCACCTCTACAAATGCCGCCATCGTCGCTGGTTCCGGAATCGGTTCCCCCTCGAGTCGCAAACCCTCGAGATGGAACTCGATTGCCTCGTGCATATTCCTCTCGCACTCTTCGCGAGTGGAACCCGTCGACGCGCAGCCGGGTAAATCGGGTGAATAGGCAGAGTAACCGGTTGCGGTTGGTTCCAGAATGATCAAGTACTTCATTTTAAGCCAGCCTGCTTCAGGATGTTGTTGAGTGTGCCCGGAGCCAAATCATCGTTCGGCTTGCCCGGTACGGTCACGACGCCGCGCTTCATCGAATGATTGAATTGACGATGGCTTCCACGTGTTCGCACGTGTTTCCAACCATCCGCCTCGATCCGCTTGATTAGGTCGCGAACTTTCATCCGACTGTGTATTATACCCTTCCCAGATGTATAGCAGCAGAGTTTTCGCCGGATTTTCTACTTCCGCCGCAGCACCAACAGCCGAAGGTCCATCACCTGCGACCCCGGGATCTTCGTCGCCCGCAGCGTGAGATCGCCGCGCCCTTTTTCGAAGTGAATGACGCCCAGCTTCATTGGTCGGAAGTCCTTCACGTACGATTCGTCCCGCGGCACGCGGTCATGCTCGTCGCCGCGCAGTGGTACGTCGTTCGGTTCAGTCAGCTGCCCGACAACTTGATTGCCGTTGATGCGCAGTTCGATCGAGGAACCGACATCCGCTGGCGAGCATGCGTAATAGACTTCAACAGAGTAATCACCCGCTGTCAAAACTTCGGCGTTCCAAGTGATTGCATCGTCGGTGCTCGTCCAGTGCGTGAGATACGATGAGTTCGGGTGAACGCTCGACCGCTTGATTCCGCCATGTGGCACGGCATCGGCAGCGGCCAATTGCGTTACCACACACCCAGAATGGCCAATCGTGAACGGCCGGTGACCATTTGTAAGATCACCCAGTACATCTTTCTTCCACGCCGCAACCGCCGCCGACAACCGCGCCTGCTCCGCCGGCTGCCGCTCCGAAATGTCCTTGATTTGACCGGGATCGGTAATTAAATCGAACAGCTTTCCATCACGGTCGAGGCGATACTGCTGCGTGCACACACTGACTGCTCCTCCCCAGTGCGAAAAGATCATGCGGTCGCGAAGCTCGTCGACTGCTGCCGCTGTTGATTCTCTTTTTTCCCCAGCGTCACCACCGCCATTCACCAACAGCGGCGCCAAATTCTTGCCATCCAGCGGTTTCTTGCTAATCAACGGCACGCCCGTCAGTGACGCGAGTGTCGGCAGCAAGTCGATCGCTCCCGCGATTTGAGGAACGCGCGTGCCCGCGGCAATCTTGCCGGGCCAGCGGATTACCAGCGGCGACCGCACGCCCCCTTCATCCGTCGAACCTTTGATGCCCTTGAGTCCGCCATTCCAACGATGGCCGTTGGGCCCGTTATCGCAGAAGTATAGCACGATCGTATTTTCGGCCAACTTCAATTCATCCAGTTTGTCGAGCACGCGGCCGACATTCCAGTCCACGTTCTCGCACATCGCCAGCGCTGCCCGCGTATGAGCCACGTCCTCGCGCGCGGCATTCGTGCCGTGAAGTGTCAGTTGTTTTTCCTTGAATTCATTCCACCATCGATCCGGCACCTGCATCGGCGAATGGGGCGAATTAAACGCCAGATACACGAAGAAGGGCCGGTCGCGATGCCGCTCAATGAAAGTTGCCGCATGCTCCGCAAGGTCATCTTCCAGATAGCGATTGCCCCGCACGATTTCGCCGTTGTGATCGAGCGGCGGGCTGAAATAGTCGCCCCAATGTCCGGAACAAAAACCGTAAAACTCAGCGAATCCGCGCGCGTTTGGATGATAGGGCCACTGCTGCCCGTTGTGCCATTTGCCGAAGAGTGCCGTGGCATAACCGGCCGCTTGAAACGTTTCGGCGATCGTCGTTTCATCGGCGTTCATCCGCTCGCCGCCGGTCGAAACATCATGCACGCCGCTCCGCGGATGGTACCGCCCGGTGAGAAACTCCGCCCGCGTCGGCGAGCATACGGGGCACACATAGAACCGCGAGAACTGCGCGCCGTCCCGGGCCAGCGAATCCACATACGGCGTGCGCAGGTTCGTATTGCCGTTGAAACTGAAGTCGCCCCAGCCTTGGTCGTCACTGAGAATAACAACAACATTTGTCGGTCGCTTGGCCGCCAAGGCATCGGGAGGACCAATTGCACATGAGCAAAAAATGACTATAATTAGGGCGAGCGACCGAAAACTCATTGCCCGAGTTCGATTGGCCTTTTTCACTAGACAGCCCTTAATACTTGCAGGTCGTGATCACCACCCCTCGAAAAGCAGTTTGACCGCGACTGCTATTCTCGCGCGGTCCGGTGCAGAAATCGTTCCCAGCTTTCTACCCAAGAACGACTTCTTGATGGTCGCCAACTTATGCAGACGGACGACCGATGGAGCCAACAAGCCGGCGCGCTGCCATTCCGAGAGGTCGATGTCGAACTCAGCCCGTGTAAGCTGCGTTGTCACTCGCGCGACCAATACACCGGCGTCCCCCGTGTCCGCGACTACCATTGCTGGCCGACGTTTGGTTTCGCCGGTATCAGCAAACGGCAAGTCCACCAACAACAGATCACCCTTCTGGTAATTGGTCATAAATCGCGTCGCCGGGAGCGTAGCCCTCTAGGAACTGTTCCGCGGTCAGGTGCTCCCAAGCGGCATCGTCGCCGCTGCGTGTCGTGAGCACGATTTGAACTTCCGAATCGGGCGGAAGGTGACTGGCAACCTCCGGCGGAATCGATACCGTGAGATTTGGGTTGATATGCCTCTGAAATTGCCACGAGGGCATGGCAGTTCCTCACTTACAAGAACGGGTAACCCGCGATCAATTTCAAATTCTACTCGAAATGACTATGCCAAGTCGCGGTCTTCGAACAGAATGAGCGCGAGTAGCATCGCCACGGCCGAATACAAGACGCAATACAGCGCCGCCCACGCCAGGTAATCGAGCGGAATGCGCACGCCGCCGGCCACCGCCGCCTGCACGTTGAAGTGGTCGAGCACCGGTAGCACGAGCGCAATGAGCTGCCCGAAAAACGCCACGAACTCGTTTTGGCCGACCGAGGATTGGGCGATCAGCGGCCCCAAGTGGCCCAGCACGTAAATCGAGCCGCAAATCACCAGGTTGGGCAGCATCGGCAGCCGCGTCGAGATCGCCACGCTGATCGCCGTGAGCACCACGGTTTCCATGAACGAGAGCACGAGCCCCGGCACGATGCCAATCATTTCGGCATGGCAGGCTTGCCAATTCGGTTCCGGGTTCGAGGTCTCGCGGCTATCGTACACCACCTTGTACGACACCAAAATCAACATCCACGCACCCAGCACGACGAACATCAAGAGGTTCGCCCAACTAATGCCGAGAAACTTGCCGAGCACGAATTCACGCCGGCTGATCGGCTTCGAAAGCAGCGTCAAGGCCGTGCGGCCTTCAATTTCATCCGCCACCGAAACGCTCGCCGTCCACACCGCGACCAGAATCGAGAGCACCATGATCGTCATCAGGCTCGAATCTTTGTACATCTTCACGTCTTCGCCAAACGTGTTGTAAGGAATGTAGATGTACAGGGCGAGCAGGCAAACGCCAACGACGAGCGCCAAGATATAGATCGGCTGGGCCACCGCCTCTTTCGTCGTGGCCAGGGCAATGATGGAAACGCCGGGGAACAGCCAGTGCAGCAAAAAGTACACGGCATAAATGGCTAGAAACGTAACGGCGGCAATGGGAATCTGTCGCACTTCCCGCAGCGGCACGTCGGTGTCGTAGTTGATGGTTAGGTCGGCCGGCGCATCGCTCTTGTTGGTCACGTAAAGATCGGTGATCGAACCAGTAAATAACCGTTGCAGCTTGCTGCTCGGTGACCACACGTACGGTTCCGCGCCTTCGACTCGGATAAACGGCGCCGCGTAGGCCTTGCCTTTTTCGACGCCGATCACCAAGTCTTGATTACTCTTGAACGAATACGATTGCAGTTCGTCCGCCTCAAATTGCACGGGCACGTCTTGATCGTCTGTCTTCGCGGGAATCGTAACCGTCGTCGAACTTGGGCCGACGGCCGTCAGTCGGCTGAGCGAGTGAAATACTTGCTGCACGGGCATGACGGGCGATAGCAGCAAGCTAAGTCCCACGAAGACGAGGGCCACATACGACACCCACTGCAAAATGCTCTCGCGTTCGAGCCGCAGGGCGGCCTCGGCCGTTCGGCGCGAGATCAACCAAACAACTCCCAAGAGCACAAGCATCGAGATTACTGCCGCCGTGACGCCCAGCGACAGAATCCAAACCGGCGTTAGCCAAATCGAGAGATTTCCCATGTCAAATGATAATGCGCTGTAGTGATACGTATCGGTCTAGCCGCGACGCGCCAGCCGAGCGCGTAGCGCCACCCGCCAACCGAGGCCAGACAATCAAGCCGGCACCGCGATATATTCCAAACTTCCATGAGAACTTCTAACGGCCCGCCAATCAAGGGCCGCTATTACAGTGTAGTCGATGCTTCGCGTGATGAATCTCCGCTCGCGGAGCGAGAGGGCTACATTTTCCCCTGCAAACTGTGCCAATACCAATACAGCTCTACCGATAAAGATCCAGCGGGAAAGGTGGATGGAGCCAATTCCGCTCGCCCCTGGCCCTTTGATCAATGCCGGATTTCGAAGCCAACAAACTCGCCGGTCGCCGGACCTGTATCCGCCCGTTCATCCCGAATGTGGTTGAAAAACCGCTCTCGCACTTCCCGCAGGAAGGCATCGATTTCCTGGCGTTCTCCCTCGGCAACCAATTCCACCCGGCGATCTGCAAGGTTCTGCACGTAGCCTGTTACATCATACCGGCGGGCGATCGAGTGCGTCGTGTACCGAAACCCGACACCCTGCACATGCCCCGAAAATAGTACGATTGTCCGTTGCATCGCCGTTCACACTTACTTGGTCGTTTAGCGGCCGCTCGCCGAGCGGCTGCGACCACAATAACGCATGCGCGCCGAACGGTTCCAAACGCCCTTAATAGCGCGGCCAATCAAAAGTCCGTCGGAAGTATATCCATACCCTGCTATCACTGCCAGCCTTGACCCACGTCGGCAGATTCCGTAACCTCTGCCGCGATGTTTTCCGCGCGCTTCCTATTTCTCCGTTATCTTTCTTGGCTGGCGACGTTGTTCGTCGCCATCAGTTCGGTGCGGGCAGTCGACCAATTTTCGGCCGCACCCTCGACGATCGCGAACGGTGAGCAGGGCGTGATGCTTCTCCACGACGGCGGTGTGCTCGTCGGAAAAATCTCACACGCGGAAAAATCGTACGCCGTTATTCGCGCAGGCAGCGAAATGCAGATTGCGCCATCTCAAGTGTCATTCGTCGGTCGGACGATGCGCGAAGCGTACGAGTTCCGCCGGACACATCTTCCGAGCGACACGATTGAAGCCCACCTGTCCCTGGCGGATTGGTGTATTCGAGAACGTCTTTTGCCAGACGCGGAAAGCGAACTAGTCATTGCGCGCAAGCTACAGGCCGACCATCCGCGCTTGCTGCTGTTAGAGCGCCGACTTGTCGCCGCCAAAGAACGGAACGCCTCAGCGAAGATGCCAACGTCTGCCCTACCATCCCCAGCAGTGGCAGGAGCTTCGACCAATTCAAAATCACAAGCGACGCCCACCGTGATGCCAGATCTGCCAGAGGGCGTCATCGAGAACTTCACGCGGAAGGTGCAGCCCATCTTGGTCAACAACTGCACGGCCGCAAAGTGTCACGAACCTGGCGGTCCGCAGGCGTTTCAGCTCAATCGCGCGATCCTGCGCGGCGAAGCCAATCGCCGCACCACGATGCTAAATTTGGCCGCTACGCTGACGCTCGTCGACCGCGAAAATCCCGAAAAAAGCCGTCTGTTAACGCTGCCGCGACAGACGCACGCCGGCATGAACGGACCGCTCATGGGGCCGCGGCAAGACCAGGCGTTCCAACATCTGGCAGACTGGGTGGCGCTCATCGCACCTCCCAAACCGTCGGCCGATGAGACGCCCAATGACGACCAGGAAGTTGCTGCGACGAGCGACGGTGATGAGCACCCGCGTCGGGCAAAGACCGCTATCACGCCGCCCGCTGAGTTGATGGCCCCACCGGCGAAACCGCTCGCGAAGTCAACGATTGCTCGCACTCCGACTCGATCAAGTGGTCCGAACGCCAAGCATACGAGTGTGGACGCTTCCGTCCAGCCTGCAAGCGCGACGGAGGATGGCAACACCCAACCATTGCGACCACCGCATCGGCTGCGATTTGGCGCAACCGCGGAAGCATGGCAGCCCTGCGACCCGTACGACCCGGAAATCTTCAATCGCCGGCAACAGGCCGCCGATGCGCCGACGAAGTAGGTCAGGCTTTAGCCTGACATAAGTCTGACCAATTCAGACGTCCTACCGTCGAATCGTTTCTGGCGTAACGACTCGCCCCGCAACTGGCGTGACGCTATTCGGATCCGTGCTCTGCGTGTACACGTTGCCTTGTTGCGGACTCGAAGCACTGTAACCGCCGTTGCAACCGCAGCTCGAGCAACCGCCGGAATTGCAGCTTTGAGCCGCCGGGCCGCACTGGCAGTTCGCCACCGGCGGATCGTAATCGTGGCAACTCGAACAGCTCTGGCAGCCATTCGCCGCGAAGATCGTGAGGCCCAACAACGCACCCAAGAAAAGCGATGGACGCCGCATCGTATTAGATTCCTTCGAAGAGACCGTGCTGCCAATGGCGATTGCATGCATGGCCACGGGCGCATGATGGTTTGTCGAACGAAGGATCGGCCATTTGCCGGGCTGGCAATTAGCAAAACACGGCGACTGCACCAAATATGCGGGCCTAGGGTGATGGCACTGCCAGCACCATAAAGCCGCGACCGGCGGTCGCTGTGATCTTGCGTAGGGTGGGCATTGCCGACCACATGATGCGGTATCGTTGGTGGGCGGTGCCCACCCTACTGCTTGCGGGCTTACTCTACCGCCGCCACAATTCGCGGATCGGCCAGCGTTTCGGCGATGAACCGCACGCCCGAAAAATCGTGCATCGCCGTGTGGCGGTTCGGCACCGCCACCGTGAACGCCCCAGCCGCCAGCGCCGCCCGGCAGCCATTGGCACTATCTTCGATGACCATCATTCGGGCGGCCGGCATCTCCAGCCGCCTGCTCGCGAGATGATAGATTTCAGGGTCCGGCTTGCCGCGCGTGATGTCATCGGCCGTAAGCACGAATCCGAATTGCTGACGAATCGCTAACTGCGTCAGCACGAACTCGGCGTACTCCCGTGTGGCACTCGTCGCCACGGCGATCGGCAATCGAGCGGCGACCAACCGATCCAGCAATTCCACGACGCCCGGCATCGGCGCAAGCGACGTCCGCAACAGCACCTGCATGATTTCGTGACATTCGAGGATGAACACGTCGGCCGGCTCGGTGAACTCATGCGTTTCAATCATAAGCTTGATCGCGTCAGCCGCCGGCCGGCCCATCATCGCTTCGCGCAGCGGCGGATCGTACGTTCGCCCCCGTCGCCCCAGCAAGGTCTCACACGCGTGCTCGTACAAGTCCTCTGTATTAGCGAGCACGCCATCCAAATCAAACACCACCGCCCGCGGCCTTATTTCCCCATTCATCAATTGCTCCGTCCAAGACACCTAAAATTACCTTACGATGCTTCAACCAATGACCAACAACCAATGACCAATAACTAACGACTAACAGCTAACGACTAACGCCTCTCCTAACTCCTCCAAAATCCCACTCGTTGCTCCCCAAATCCGCGCATCGCCGATATGAAAGCAAGGCGCGTGAAACTCCAACGGGCCACGCTTAATCGTAAGGCTGCCGATCGAGTCGTCATCCAGCAGCACGTCAAGTGGCATTTCGACGACTCGCTGCACTTCACCTGCGTGTGGCCGCCATTCCGGCTTTGCTTGCGTGATGGCTACCCACGGCGTAATTAGATAGTTGCTGGCGAAGACATAACAATCCGCAAGTCGGCCCAGAAGCGTCACTTCGTCGCTGATTCCCAATTCTTCGCGCATTTCTCGGATGGCGGCATCGCTCGACGATTCACCTTCATCCACGGCCCCGCCCGGCAAGCAAATCTGCCCGCCGTGATGCACCAGCGTCGCCGGTCGCTCCGTCAGCGGCAAGTGCCAACAGCCTTCGCGTTGATACAGGAGCAGCATCACAGCGGCCGGGCGGGCCGTGCAGGGCGGCGGACCCGCGTGGCGCCCATAGCTTAGCTGCGGCGACATCCGATTCCGCTGCAAGCTGCCGCGCTGCCCGGCTCTTAGTGCCGCTGCCAATCGCTCCGGCAAATCAGCGGCCGCTGTCAGCGCCTTGCTCCTCGATTCGATAGACAATGTATTCCTCATTCCTAAATGCAATCGGCAGTTTCAGCAACTGTTTACGGTCACTTAACACGAATTGCACATGATACTTCTTGGCCGTCTCAAGCACTCGCTCGTCGCCGAGGTCGGCAATCGAGTCCACCAGATACGGCAGGCCGCCAAACTCAGTGCCGTACACGTCCTTGAGTCGCCGCGACCACTCGACGATGCTCGCGGCATCTTGCGGAATATCCTTGCGGTTCGCCACTTCCGGCCGCCCGGTGCGCCACCGAAACGACGAGTTTAGCCGCGGCGTGATGAAAAGCGCATCCGGTGGCGTATTCGCCACCACCCAGTCGCACACCTCAACCCACGCCGGATAATCCACGATCTTCTGGTCCGTCGGCGAGTTTGGAGTTGTAATTCGCAGCCAACACGCGCTCAACGGATACCACGCCGCCAGTACGATCGCCCCCATCAGCGCCGGCAACGCCCACAGCCGACGCCGGTCGAGACCAACACAAACGAGCACCGTGATTTGCAGCGCCACCGCCATCGCCGCCGCGATATCGGTCATGCGAAACCAGTAATACCGCAACAACTTCGCCGCCAACAGCGGTTGCGCTTGCAATGTAATTTCAATCGTGAGGCCAACTCCAGCCAGCACGACCGCCCCCAAAGCAAACAACAAGATATAACGCAGCGGGTGGCTGGGGTCGAGCGCAGCGAGCCCCCTTCGACGTTGCGAGTTGGTCGACTCATCACCGTCTCGACCCAAACCGCGCATCATCCACCACAACCCAAACATCGTGGTAAGCAGGATCACATGCCCCGTCAGCCGTCGCGTTCGTTCTTCGCTCGGCAACGAGAGCGGCGCCAAATGATGCGGCAGCCGGTCAAAAACATAGATGCGATTCGACTCCGCCACCACCTCCGCCGGCACGTGCCACGTCAACATCAGCGCCGGCAAAACTCCAACTAAACCAATCGCACCGCCAGCGATCAATCCTGGCAGCATCGAGGCGATTCTTGATCGCAGCGAGAGGTCAGCGTGCTTGGCTCCCACTCCCGCTGGGAGAGGGACGGGATGAGGGTGCCCCGCCAACCTACGCCACACATCAATCACCCAAATCCCGGCACAGATGATACCGCTCCAACCACCCACGAGCGGATGAAACGCCGTCGCCGCCCCCAACCACAGCCACGCCCAATTCCAGTCAGCATCGATCACATCGCGTAACGCCATGAACACGAATGCGTAGGCAAAACACTTGGCCTCGACGCCCCCTACGACCCACTCACCAGCGAAGTGGCAGTAAAACGTAAGCCCAATCATCAGGGCGGCTGAAAGCACCGACGCATACCGCCGCGGCACAACCCGCCAACTCAATCGTTGCCAGGCCCAGGCGGTGGCCGTCCACGCCAGCACGCGACCAACCCAAGCGGTGGTGGTTAGCGAAGCGAATCGCGTCACCCAGCCCAGCATCCAGATGAGCACCAGTTGCGTATCGGTCGACTCCAAAAACAAGTCGCCGGCACCCCAGGATGGGTTCCAATAATGCTTGAGCCGACACAGGTAGTGAGACTCATTGACGTGCGGCGGTGGATCCCCTGCGGCCGCAAAGAACACCGCCACGATGAGCGCAACCTCCACCCAACCCCACCACTTCAATGGTGCAGCAAACTCGCGGCGATCTTCCACTCGGCCCATGGCGCCAGCCTAACCGCAACCGTTTCGCGCAACAACCGCCCATAACGGCAACGAGCTTAGCGGCTGCTCCCCGAGCAGCTGCGATCACAACAACTGTCGCCAACCAATTCGCTGCAAACGCCCGTTCAACGATTGGCCAGGTGCCATGCTCACGGCTCGGCGTGGGCATGTGACGCTTGACATGGCCACTCCAAGCAGTGGCCATGCCACCCCGACCGTCCACACTTGCCGCTTAATCGCTCCACCGCTTATCATTTAACCTTACGATGTCGCCGCACGCCGGCGCAGCAAATGGGCTGTAGGAGGCCTCTCCGAGGCCGATTACGTGCTACCTACAGTAAGCGTCATCGGCGCCTCCCACAGGCCCAATTACAGCGAAGCTGTCAATCGATTCAGCGAATGTCAATTACCTCTCCATCCCCTGGCCAACTGCTTCGCGAAGCCGTCGCCGCCGGCGCGATCCAAGTCCCCGGTGCCCCGATCGCACTCATGGGCCGGCTGATCGAAGAGATGGGCTTCTCGGCCATGTATCTCTCTGGAGCGGCGTTTTCGGCCGGCGTCGTCGGTATGCCCGATATCGGCCTCTTCACTTTGACCGAATTGACCCAGCATTTGCAGCATCTCACCTCCCAAGTGATGACGCCCGTCATCGTCGACGCCGACACAGGCTTCGGCGATACCGCCAACGTCGAACGAACCGTTGTCGAACTCGAACGGGCCGGTGCCGCCGCAATCCAACTCGAAGACCAAGAACTCCCCAAACGCTGCGGCCACCTTTCTGGCAAATCACTGGTCTCGACAGAAAACATGTGCGCGAAGGTCCGCGCTGCCGCCGCCGCCCGACACGATGATTCGACCGTGATTATCGCCCGCACCGATGCCCGCGGGGTCGAAAGTTTCGACGCCGCCGTGGACCGCACCAAGAAGTACGTGGCCGCGGGTGCCGATTGGATTTTCCCGGAAGCGCTCGCCACCAAGGAAGAGTTTGCCGCGTTTGCCAAGGCGATCGATGTCCCGCTCATCGCCAACATGACGGAGTTCGGCAAGAGTCCGCTACTCACGTTTGCCGAACTCGCGGAGATCGGCTACAAAGCCGTGCTCTATCCGGTGACGCTGCTCCGCGTGGCGATGAAAGCCGCCGAAACCGCACTTACGATCATCGCCGAGGATGGCACCCAACGCGAACTGCTCGACCTCATGCAAACCCGCCAGGAACTTTACGACCTGCTCGATTACAATTCCTACGAACAACGCGACCAAGCGTACTTTCAATAAAAAAAGTGGCTATTTCCAGTTAACTGAAGAAACTCACGCAAAGACGCCAAGGTCTAAAACTAACCACAAAGGACACGAAGGGCACTAAGGAAGGCAAAATTAGATCGCGCATTTCAACGCGGATGATCCTCGCAAAGCCAAGACCTGTCATTCTGAGATCGTTGATGGCATGGTTGCATTCTTTGTGAACTTCGTGAACTTTGTAGTTCAATTCCTTAGTGCTGGGTGATTGTTTCATTGCGACTTCGCGCCTTTGCCTGAGACTCATTCTTCCTGTCAAGCTAAAGCAAGGTGTACTCCCATGCCCGAGGAAATTTACAGTCCCGGCCTCGAAGGCGTTATCGCCGGTGAAACTGCCATCAGTACCGTTGCTGGCGGCCTCAGCTACCGTGGTTATTCCATCGAAGACCTCGCCCGCAACTGCTGCTTCGAAGAAGTGGCCTATCTGCTGCTCTACGGCGAATTGCCAAATGCCGAGCAGCTCGACGACTTCTACAAGCGGTTGGAAGCAGCCGCCGAAGTGCCGGCCCCGATCATCGACGCCGTCCGAAAAATTCCCGCGGAAGCTTCCGCAATGGACGTGCTCCGCACCGGCGCGAGCATGCTCGCCCATTGGGACCCGGAAATCAACAACAACAGCCACGATGCCAACATCCGCAAGGCCGAGCGGCTGCTCGCGCAACTGCCGGTGATCATGGCCGCTCGCCACCGGCTCAAGCAGGGCAAGGAACCGGTCGACCCGGAAAGCGGCCGCTCGCTCGCCGATAACTGCCTCCACATGCTCTTCCGCGCCGACCCCACACCGGCTCACACAAAGGCGATGGACGTGTCGCTCATCCTTTACGCCGAACACGAATTCAACGCCTCAACGTTCACGTCGCGCGTCATCGTCTCGACGCTGGCCGATCTTCATTCCGGCATCACCGGCGCGATCGGCGCGCTCAAAGGCCCGCTCCACGGTGGTGCCAACGAAAAGGTGATGGATGTGCTCAAGGCGGTCGGCAAGAAGGAGAATGCCGAAACCTGGATTCGCGCCGCACTTGCCCGCAAAGAGAAGATCATGGGTTTTGGCCACCGCGTCTACAAAAATGGAGACCCGCGCGCCACGTACCTCAAGGAGCTTTGTAACGAGCTCGCCAAGGAAACCGGCAATGAAGATTTGGAAATCACGGCCGACGTGATCCAACGCGTCATCTGGGAAGAAAAGAAGCTGCCGCCGAACCTCGACTGGCCCTCCGGCCGGCTCTACCACTACATGAACCTGCCGGTCGAACTCTACACGCCGCTCTTCGTGCTCAGTCGCGTGGCGGGTTGGAGTGCCCACATCATCGAGCAGCTCGACAACAACCGCCTCATCCGCCCCCGCGCCCGGTACACCGGCCCGGAACGCCGGACCTGGAAACCGATTGCCAGTAGATAAAGTTAAATAGCCCGGCCGTCTCGGCCGGGCGAACATGTATCTTCGAAAAAGCGTTCTGTCTGCAGATGGCGCAGATTTCCGCGGATATTTCGATCGGCTCGGTGGCATGCTCTCGCGCAGCGTGAGCATGGAATCTGTCGAAAAACATGGCCACGTCGGCGTACCTCCGAGGCCGTGCCACGCTGTTTCAACTTCGTTAAACTGAAAAACTGATCGGCCATGTATTAGTCCGCAGATGGCGCAGATTTCCGCAGATGTTTCAATTGAATCTATTACCAGTTTGTAGCCGCGCGGTAGCGAAAGCCAAGTAATCAAGATCTGTGCTCATCTGTGTCATCTGCGGACAAAATTGTCCTCGAATTTCCATCAATCGACGTGTCACCCAGCGGCCCTAATCAGCTTTTCCTCCCAACTTCGCCATTTTCTCTTGCCCGCGACGTAGAATTTTTCTACGAATTCCGCTTCCAGCAGGGCACCGCTCGAAATATCTCCCTTTCCTCTGGGAGAGGGCCGAGGTGAGGGTGCCTTGGTATCCCATTTGCTCCCTAATTCCTCAAACGCACATTAGCTATCAATCGGTCGTTTGATGCGCCATAAGGATGCAGGCGACGTCGAAAAGAAGGGCAGCATGATGAGCAACTCCCCACGCAATCCGAAACGACGTGGCGATCACGTCGAAAACACGAACCGCGAAATCTTGAACCGCGTCGACCGCCTGCGCGACCTCACGTGGGCCTTGCTCGATGACCAGATCAGCGACGCCGAAGTCGCCGAACTCGAACGGATGCTTGAAGAAGACTCGACCGCCCGCGCGAACTACCTCCGCTGCGTCCAGTTGCACACCGACCTTGCCAGCCACTTCGCTCCACCCACCCCCGAACGCGATCGTAAGAAAACAACTGCCCCCATTCTCGGTTTCCTCGGCGACGCCAGTCCCGCCCTCGGCACCACCCCCACCAACCAGCCGCTGTGAACGCAATTCCCCTCCCTGTTAGGGAGGGGCCAGGGGAGGGTTCGTCAGCGCGCCAACTTTGCGATAAGCAGCAGCCCAATAAGAGAGTTCCGCGAACTCACGCGCTCCGCCGCTCAGTTTCACCGATCACTTCGCTGACACTCTCATGGTCAAAGAGCGTGGGTACGCCTCCCGCGCTGACGTAGACGCCCACGCCATTACGAATGACCAGCGCTTCGGGATGATCGACCTCAATCTGTTCGCCGCTCATGAAGCGTACGGCAAACGAGCGAAACGGCCGCCGCTTTTGATACGCCTGCAACGTCTTGTCGAAATTCTCCGCGGTCATGCCTGAATTATACCACCTCGTAGCGAAACAACCAAATTTGCGGCGTTCTTTATTTTACCAATTGATGCGCCTCGTAACGCGCGATTTCCTCTTTGAACTGATTGATCAACCGCTTGAGTGATATTCTTTCGGCTCGCCGCAATTCCTCGCCGCCGCCGTCACATTTTGATTCGAGAAGCTCCTCTAAGCGGTTCAGCTTGCTGCGAGTGTTTTCCAACTCAGAGTCGGATTGGATGTCGCGTGGGCCACTCACGCGAGATTCTGCGCCATTCAGGTTGCAACGACACTCGTACCGGGCAATTTCCTCCTGGAACTGATTGATGTAACGCTTGAGCGAACGCAGTGTCGCGTCGCGCGCGCGGGCGATGTCAGCGCCGTCGCGACGTAATTCATCGTACCTCGCTTCTAACTCAGCGAGCTTATGGCGAGTGTTTGCCAACTCGTTCTCGTCTTTCAACTCCATTGAATCACCTCGACAACGCCCTTCGGCACAAGTTTTCTATCCGTTCCAAAAATCCTGTCTACAAAAATGTCGAATTCATCCTGCTCAGCGATCGCAATATCCATGAACGGCAGGCCCGCCTCCAATTCTTCCTCGGCTTTCAAGTCCGCCGGATAATGTGGACCAGTAAGAAGCACGCAATCCACATCATCCGGTTCCATTATATCGGTCACAAAGCCACCGTTCAAAATGATTCGTATCACGCCGGCCCGCGCGGCGACCTCAATCATCCACCGGATCGACTCCAATTGCACACGCCGCAATTCGGACAGCTCGCCGAACCGGGCGTCAATTTCCTCCATCGTCGCCAAATGAATGCCCGGCGGCAGGTAGCCAAGTTCATTGAATGCTGGGATCATAGAACTCTTTGATGACACGCAGTGTTGCTGCGACGTCAGCCGTGCGAGGCAGTTTGAATCTACCGCCTGCGAAGCCCTACCCATAATAGGCCAGTTATGCACAGTAAATGCTCATTCAGCACCGGCCGAACGTCGGTGGGTAACGGGTAGACGCGATGCCAGAAATCGCCTGACTCCATTTACTCGTTCGGAGCCACGTCCATAGTATCAGGTTCCAACTCGTCGACTTCCCCGTCCGGCTTTTCTTCAACGCGTGGATCGCCGAAAACGTCCCACTTGTCCTTGTAATCGAGTATGTCCTTCCGATACACCGAATAGAATTCCGACTTTGGATGCTTGCTGTAAATCGTGCAGGCGTTTGCGACTTCGCTTGGCACCGCGAAATACTCGGGCCGGGTTGGATCATCCTTTGAACGGAGATTTACGAAGACATAAACATGGGAATCAGATACAACCCTATGCTTGCCCACCAACCAGAAGTTGGCCGCCGCGGAATTCGTCTTCACTTGTACGGAAAACGCGCGCTGACATGCTTGGTCCGTTATGAGAATGTCAGCCGCAAGTGCACTCCGAGATGTAGGAGACGTGATAAAACCGAGTCGCGACAATTCGGCAGCAACTAGGTAAACACCCCGCATTCCTGTTAATTGGCCTTTCATGACATCGTATCTCCTCGGCGCGAAGCGCCAGTTATCGAAAATCTTATGACCAGTTCCATTTAACCTGAATTTACCAATATGTTCTCGTTCATTTCAGCGCAGCGGTCTAGTCACTGAGTAGCCCAATCTTCTTAAACTCCTCCTTCAGCACCCCGTACAACTCCTGATACACCCCAAAACCCTTATCATACACCTTCCGCGCCGCGGTCACGGGCTTCGTCTGTTCGACGGTCTTCACCGTCGCCTCGCACGCCTCGGCCACGTTCTTGAATTCGCCGGCGCCAACGGCCGCGAGCAGTGCCACGCCGTAGCCGGGGCCTTCGTCGGCCGCCATCGAAACGACGGCCTTGCCCAGCACGTCGGCCTGCATTTGCCGCCAGAACGCACTGCGGGCACCGCCGCCCGAGGCCCGAATCTGCTTCACCGCCACGCCTTGCTCCTCGATGATCGCCAGGCAATCGCGCAGCGAATATGTGACGCCTTCCATGATCGCCCGCACGAGGTGGCCACGCGTGTGCTTGAGCGTGAGGCCCACGAACGCCCCGCGGGCATTCGGGTTGGCATGCGGCGTGCGCTCGCCCGCGAGGTACGGCAAGAAAAATAGCCCCTCTGCCCCTGGCGGCGTGACGGCCGCTTCCTCGGTGAGCACATCGTACGCATCGACCTTGCGCCGCTTGGCTTCACTCGCCAGAGTTTGGCAAACGGCATTGCGGAACCACTGTAGCGAACCGCCGGCCGCGAGCGTCACGCCCATCATGTGCCACTTACCACGCACGGCATGGCAGAACGTGTGGAGCCGACCAAGCGGATCGACCTGCGGCGTCTCGGCATGCACGAACACCACGCCCGACGTGCCAATCGACGTAGAGAGCACGCCCGGCTTCACGATTCCATTGCCCACCGCCCCAGCCGCACAATCGCCCGCGCCGCCGACGACCAGGCAATCGGTCGAGAGCCCCAACAACTTCGCCGCCTCGCTCGTCAATCGGCCGGTGACTTCCTCCGACTCATAGACCTGGCCAAACATATTCACATCGAGGTCGAGCTTGCCGAGCAGTTCCTTGGACCACCGCCGATGCACCACATCAAGTAGCAGCATGCCGCTCGCGTCGCTCACTTCCGTAGCGAACTCGCCGGTGAGCCGCCGCCGGATTTCATCCTTCGGCAACAGCACCTTCACGGTTTTCTCAAAGTTTTTTGGCTCCGAATTTCGCAGCCACAAAATTTTCGGAGCGGTGAAACCCGTGAGCGCCGGGTTCGCCACCATCTCAATCAGTCGCTTTCGCCCGCCGGCCCGCTTTTCGATTTCCGCGCACTCGGCCGCCGTCCGCTGATCGTTCCACAGCAAGGCCCGCCGCACCACTTTGTTGTGCTTATCCAGGAACACCGAGCCGTGCATTTGGCCGGAAAGGCCGATCGCCCGCACGTTGGCCGGCTTGAGCTTCGCCTGCTTCACCACGGCCCGCACCGTTTTCACGGTGGCCTGCCACCAATCCTCCGGGTCTTGCTCACTCCACAACGGTTTGGGATGGTAACAAGGGTAGGCCTCCATCGCCTGGGCGAGGATTTTGCCCTTCGCATTGATGGCCAACGTCTTCGTGCCAGAGGTGCCAATATCGATACCGAGGTAAACGCTCATGGATGGAACAGCTCCGCAACAATTATTGTGATTGGAAATCTCACGCAAAGACGCAAAGGCTGAAGACCAAATACTTTTATCGCTAATCGACGCTGGCTGACCGCTAATTATTTCAAGGAAGACGTTCCTGTTTAGCGTCCTATGAGCGTCGCTTAGCGGTTCCAAAGAATTGACTTAGCGCCTTTGCGCCTTGGCGTGAGGCTCCGAATAGAAATGCTTCAAATGGTGAATCGAACGAAAACTATACTGTTTGCGTTTCTTGCGGCCTTGTTGGGCGGTTGTCACGGCGAGCGAACCGCTTCCGATTCGCGCGCTGGCGCAACTGCCGCGGCGCCACGGGCAAGTGTAACATTGCGGGTGCTCGTCGTGAATGAATCGCAACTGGCCGACGCGATAAACCACCTGCGCGGTGAATGGACGGAACGCACCGGCGGCGAAGTTAAAGCTCAGTCGGTCGCGTGGAAAGACATCGATCTCGCGAAACCGATCGACGCCGATCTGATCGTCTTCCCCTCACGCTACTTCGGCGATTTGGCTGGCCGCGACCTTTTGCGGCCCGTTCGCGGCAACGTGCTAGGCGATGAAGCGCTCGACGCCGCCGACATCTTCCCACTCGTGCGCAACGATCTCATGAAGTGGGGCGGACAAACGATGGTACTGCCGCTCGGTATCGCTCCGTCCGCCATTGATCCAACCGCTAACGCACCTAAATCAATCGCGTTACTGGCCGCCGCCGCACCGCACGCCATTACGAACGAATGCATCGGCGTGCTGTTCGATAGCGAAACCATGAAGCCAAGGATCACGGAAAAACCGTTTGAAGAGGCACTGAGTGCCGTCCTCAAGTCCCCCCTCCCTAATAGGGAGGGGCTGGGGGAAGGTCCTACCAGGGTTGCCACTCCACAACTCGCGCCAATCTCTATTATTGGCTGTGACGATCGCCTGATTGCCGTCACCGCCTCTTCGCACAATGCCGCCTCCGCCTTCAAACTCCTCGCGTGGCTCGCTCAAGCGGACATCAGCTCCCAACTCGCCAAGGCCGCCGGCGGCAAGCTGCCGCCGCGCCGTTCGCTAGCCACGTCGGCCGCTTGGTATGACCCGAAGCTGAGTGCAACCGACCGCGGCGAACGTGGCAAAGAACTGGAAGCGATGCTCGGTGGTCAGCAAGCGCTCGTCATTCCACGAATCCCGGGCACCGACGAGTATCTCGCCGCGTTGGATGATGCTGTCAAATCGGCAACGGCGGACAAAGTTCCAGCTGCCGCCGCCCTTCAAGCGGCCGCCGCACGCTGGGAGAAGATCACCGACACGCTCGGCCGCGACAAACAGCGGGCCGCCTATCAAAAACACCTGGGAATCAGCGGCGAATAACGCGAAACGGACCTGTTGGCTCGGCTTTCCACACCTTGCCAACGCCCGAATTTACCGGTACTTTCAAGGTTTCCCCGTACGTCAGGCTTCAGCCTGACGAGTTCGAATTCGGTCAGGCTAAAGCCTGCCCTACTGTTATGCCCATCGCCGACGATCCTCAACGAATTGTCATCACCGGCATCGGCCTCACCGCGCCGAACGGCAACTCGTTGGGCGAGTATCGTGAGGCCCTGCTCACCGGCCGCAGCGGCGTGCAGAAGTACGAAATTCGCTACGTCGGCGATACGCTCGCTGGCATCTGCAACTTCGACGAGCTGAAGTACCAGAAGAAAAAGGAAGTTCGCCGCGGCACCCGGGCCGGCAGCATTGGGATCTATTGCGCTCAGGAAGCGGTCGCCGACTCTGGAATCGACTGGGCGAATCTCGACCGCGAACGCGTCGGCGTGTACATCGGCGTCACCGAGCACGGCAACGTCGAAACCGAGAATGAAATCTACGAGATCAAGGGTTACGATTACGACACGTCGGTGTGGTCGCACCACCACAACCCGCGGACGGTGGCCAACAACCCGGCGGGCGAAATCACGCTCAACATGGGCATCACCGGCCCGCACTACACGATTGGCGCGGCCTGCGCGGCTGGAAACGCGGGGATCATCCAAGCTGCCCAAATGCTGCGGCTGGGCGAGTGCGATGTCGCGCTGGCTGGCGGCGTTTCTGAAAGCATCCGCACGTTCGGCATCTTCGCTGGGTTTGCTAGCCAAGGTGCGCTGGCCAAACACGACGACCCCACGAAGGCCTCGCGGCCATTTGATATGGACCGCAATGGCATCGTCGTTTCGGAAGGCGGCTGCCTCTATGTGCTCGAGCGGTTCGACGAAGCCAAACGCCGCGGAGCGAAGATTTACGGCGAGCTCGTCGGCTACGCGATGAACAGCGATGCCAGCGACTTTGTGCTGCCGAACCCAAGTCAACAGGCCCGTTGCATGCAGTTAGCGCTCAAAAAAGCGCAGCTTAACGCGTCGGATATCGACTTGGTGAGCACGCACGCCACGGCCACCGATAGCGGCGATATCCAAGAGTGCATTGCCCTCCGGCAGGTTTTTCACAACGGCTCGCAGCCCGTGGTAAACAACACCAAGAGCTTCATCGGTCACGCGATGGGGGCCGCCGGGGCCTTGGAACTCGCGGGAAATTTGCCTTCATTTAACGATAAGGTCTGCCATCCCACGATCAACGTCGACCGGCTCGACCCCGAATGTGCACTTCCCGGCCTCGCGATTGGCGAACCGCGAGAACGGAAAGGGATCCGCTTCATTCTCAACAACTCATTTGGTATGCTGGGGATTAATTCTGTCGTAATCATTGGAAAGGTCTGAAGGAAAAGTCTCACGCAAAGTCGCAAAGAGCCGCGTAAGTACAAAACCGATAGTCCGCTCTAAACAGTGCTTTCGATTTGAACGCTCGTTCGCAGTAGCATTTTATTAGCGCTTAATAGCGGTTTAATATTGTCTTGTCTCCCCTTTGCGTCTTAGCGCCTTTGCGTGAGACTTCCTGAAAGTGAAGCCACGGAGAAAGTAACGGAATGAACGCCGCCGAAATACGCGAAGAAGTTTTGGATATCCTCCGCGACATCGCTCCGGATGAGGATCTGACGCAACTCGACGACAACGTCCGTTTCCGCGAGCAGCTCGAGCTCGATAGCATGGACTTCCTCGATATCGTGATGGAACTCCGCAAGCGCCACCGCATCCAGATTCCGGAGGACGACTACATCAATCTCGCCAGCATGGCGAGCACGGTCGCGTACCTCGAACCGCTGATGAAGGACATCGAACGCCAGAATGCGTGAGGAAGGGGAGAGCTACGAGGCGCGAGTTACGAGGCGCGAGAATCGATCAACGGCAATTCGCTAAATCTCGCGCCTCGTAGCTTGCGCCTCACAACTCCCTATGTACGACACGCTCATTATCGGTGCGGGCATGTCTGGTCTCGCGGCCGGCATTCGGTTGGCGTACTACGATCAGCGTGTGTGCATCCTGGAACGCCATACGACGATCGGCGGGTTGAATTCTTTCTATCGGTTGCGCGGGCGCGATTACGACGTGGGCCTGCACGCCATAACAAATATCACTCCGAAAGGGACAAAGTCTGGTCCGCTTGCGCGGTTGCTGCGTCAGTTGCGTTTTCGGTTGGAAGACTTCGCCATCGCCCCGCAGCTTGGTTCGGAGATTGCATTCCCCAGCGTTCGGTTGAAATTCGACAATACCGAACGTACGATCCGCGACGAGGTTGCCTGGGCGTTTCCGCACGAGGCGAATAACTTTGATCGCCTCACGCGCGAAGTGGTTGGTTACGATGACCTCAACGAAACGCATGCCAATCAATCGGCCCGCGAGGTCGTTTGTTCGATCCTGCACGATCCGCTACTCGTCGAAATGCTATTCTGTCCGCTGATGTTCTACGGCTCGGCGCGCGAGCACGACATGGATTGGGCACAGTTCTCGATTATGTTCCGCAGTATTTTTTTGGAGGGGCTAGGTCGCCCGGCGGCGGGGGTTCGTTTGATCCTCAAACATTTGGTGCGCAAGTTCCGTTCGCTGGGCGGGGAACTGAAGCTGCGTGCCGGTGTGAAACACATCGCAGTGGAAAACGGGCGTGTGGCGGGTGTGGTGCTAGAGAATGATGAAGTGCTGGAGGCCCGCAATGTCATTTCTTCAGCCGGCTGGTGCGAAACGATGCGGCTGTGCGACGATGGGCAGCCGGTCGTCAACTCACGTGCAGCCGGCCAACTGAGTTTCTGCGAAACCATCGCCACGCTCGATTGCCCGCCGGCCGACCTGGGCCACGACCGCACCATCACGTTCTTCAACGATCACGACCAATTTGTATGGCAAAAAGCCGAGGAAATGTGTGACGTTCGTAGCGGCGTGATTTGTTCGCCGAACAATTTTGCCTATGAAGCGCCGATCGACGACAATTCGATTCGCATCACAGCACTGGCGAACTTCGACCGCTGGCGTGCGCTCGATGAGCCCGCGTATCGACTCGAAAAGCTGCGTTGGTACGACCGGATCACGGAGTCGGCCGTGCGGTTCGTGCCCGATTATCGCGGCCACGTAATCGATACCGACATGTTCACGCCGACCACGATCGTCCGCTACTCGGGCCACGATAACGGTGCAATTTATGGGGCGCCCGAAAAACAACTGGATGGCCGCACGCACCTAGAGAACCTCTTCATCTGCGGCACCGACCAAGGCTTTGTGGGCATTATCGGCAGCATCACCAGCGGCATCGCCATGGCCAATATGCACTGTCTCAAGCCCAATTAGCAAACGCGCTGCGCCATTCGCTATCATGGCGCAGCGCTTGGGGTGTAGCTGAATTACTGTGGCAGCCGCCCGGTTTCGACTTTCGGCAGTGGGCCGGTGAGGGCCTTCAGGAAGGCGACCAGGTCGGCCTTTTGTTCCGCGGTCAGTTTGAGCGGCTTGATTTTTTCATCGAGCCATTGGTTGGGATGGCCGCCCTTGTCGTACCATTCGACGACTTCCTCGAGCGTTTTCTGCGAGCCGTCGTGCATGTAAGGTGCGGTCAGTTCCACGTTCCGCACCGTCGGCGTCTTGAACGTGCCCTTTTCCTTCTCTTCCTTGGTGATGGCGTAGCGGCCCAAATCGGGTTCGGGCTTCTCCATGCCGACGCCGAGGTTGTGGTACTTCTCATCCGTAAAATTCGCACCGACGTGGCAGGCCGTGCAACTGCCTTTGTCGCTGAAGAAAATCTCGCCGCCACGTTTGGCGCTGTCGCTGATCGGGTGCGCTTCCGCGGCCTTTTTCAAGGCCTCGTACTTTTCAAATAACTTCGGATCGTCTTTCTTGAGTGCCGCCAAGTCGGCGAGGTCTTCCTTGTTGGCATCGCTGAATGTTTTGAAGACTTCGTAGTAGTCCCACGGCGAAGCGCCGGTCACAAGTGCCCGCTCGAAGCTGGCGATCGCCTTGGCGACGTTGTCGATCGTGAGGCCTTCGCCCGGGAAAACACGCTCGAATTGCAGCGTGTAGCCATCGATCCCCTTGAGGCAGGCGACGCAGGCGTCGTGCGTATTCGACATTTCGATGGGGTTGGCGATGGGGCCCTTGGCTTGTTCTTCGAGCGTGGCGGCTCGGCCATCCCAGAATTGCACGCTGCTCAAAATGCGGTTGTAGGCGACTGGTGAATTACGGCCACCTTTCTGGCCCTTGGTTCCTTCACCGAACTGCGTGTTCTTCGCGTAACCGAACTCGGGCGAATGGCAGCTGGCGCAACTCACGGTGTTGTCGTTCGACAACCGCTTGTCAAAATAAAGCTGGCGACCAAGCTCGATCTTCGCGCGGGTCAACGGATTCTTATCCAAACCTGCGATCTGGCCGGCACCGACGGCCAGGCCTTGCGGCAATGTGGGTTTCAGTACGACGTGATTCCTCGGATCGTCGAGCCACTTCTTGATTTGCTCGATGGTTAACGCCCCTTCGCCGGGAATGCCTTTGGTAAGGTCATCGATACCGAGCAGCACTTCTTCCTGGGCGGCCGGTTTTGCGGCTGCGGCGATCTTCTCGGTGGGCAGTTGCAGCTTCTTGGCGTCGGCGGCTGGTGCTTCCTTTTTCTCCTCTTTCGCCGGCTCCGCCGGTGGTGCGGGAGCCGCCCTTTCCGCAGGCTTCGCGGCCGGTGATTCGGCTGGTTTGTCATTTGCGGGGCCTAACTGCGGGCCCTTATCGACGAGTACTGTACCGGCCTTGTCTGCAACCGCGGCGCTAGATTTGGACCCGGCGGCGGGCGCGACAGGTTTTTTCTCGCAGCCAACGAATCCGACGAAGCTGCAACTTGCCAGCACGATCCATGTCAAGACTACTGAACGTTTCATGGCTCCAAACCTCCGCGCATCAACGCAAAATCAATTTTGGCCCAATTGCAATGTGTGATCCTTGCCGGCGCAATCGCCGGGCGAATTCAAATATCGTAAACCCACCAATAGCACGGCGTAAACGCCCCAAAATGGTTAGGGGGAAGCGTGCGGCGCGAGGTGCGGTTGGCGCGCGGCACTGTTTCAGTTTGGGTTGTCGGCGAGGCAACGGTTTTTGGCAGGAGATTCGGCGTGGCCGCCGACGCTAACCACATGGCATTGGTGCTACGGTCATTTCAACTTGATCGAGGCTAACATACGCGGTGGCCAAACCAAGAAAAAAATTTGCCGTGATTAAGTGAATCGTGGTGGCCAAGAAATTCGCTTGACAGGCGTGGTGCGTTGGATGACCTGTACCTCAATCGAAGACCGATCAGTCAGTTCTGAGAAGCGGATGTAGAAGGCAGCGTTGCTGGCGTTGTTTACAGCGCCGCGGGTTCGATATAGTGGAAGGGAATGTGAATCTCCGGACGATTGCTGGAGGGAAAACTGCAATGGCTATTGATTTTCGCGAAATCGAACTTACCGAAGAACAGAGGCGCCGTGTGGCTGAGTTAGCGGAAATATCCTGGCCGCTCATGGAAGGAGACTCTCGAAGAGCAGATTGGAACAGCGAACGATGGCATGGAACTCTACTGGTCCTACAAGGATCCTTATATCGAAGATTCGGAAGAACGGCGTGCGCACTTTGAAGCTTTCCTGGCTCAACAAACGTCTCATAACCCGAATGTCGATGACAGCCGCGAGAGTATCTATTTCGGCCGTGATTGAGCATGCTCCATCTCATTGACTCGAGAATTCTGCTTCGTATTGTCGAGCCTTAAAATGCCCCGCTTTCGCTTGCGATTTTCGATTCTCAACGCCCTGCTACTGATGACGATCGTCGCCATGGCGATGGTGATTGTTCGACTGTGGCGGGAAGGAGACCTGTGGCGCGCGGAAGTGCACCAACTTCGGGATGAGGTCGGCCAGTTATCGATCGAGGAACCGACGAAGGTCGCCGCAATTCGGCTGCTTTCGTTGGACGAGTCAACGTGGAAGTATCGTATCCACGTGCCTCAGGGCCAACGCTTGGGGCTAGTACTCAAGGTCAATGAAGTGCCGCAGAATGGATTGCCCGCGATATGGCGACCTCCGTCGGCAACCCATCCGGGGCGTTGGAGCAGTAGCATGCTTCCGAATGGGCACTACCTGTTTCTTGGCGAAGGCGAGCATGTGGTCACGGTGGGAATCGCCACGAATGAAGAAGGCAATCGCTGTGTCGGTTTGGAGTGGCACGAAATTGCTACCGGCTTCCGCACGAACTTGAAATCGATTGATGTTGACGCGTTGCATTGGCCACGCGTCGACCCAGGCGGCTTTGAGGAAGGCGTCGGCAGATCGACCCAGGTTATGGATGGAGAAAAGGAAATGGTTTTGGTGAGGCATCGGGTTCCGGTCGGTAGCGCGCCATTGGGGCAATTGACGGATGGCTTTCTATTGTGGCTCGAGCCAATCAATGCAGATCATGAAGGCAAAACATCATCAGGCACTAATCCGTAAAACGGAGTTCGAACAACTGAACCTGATGGCAGGGCACCTAATATGCCGCGTTTGCGCCCCCGCATATCGATGCTTAATTCGCTGTTGCTGATGACGATCGTCGCGATGGCGATTGTGATTGTGCAGTCGTGGCGGCGGACATCAGAGCTTCGCAAGGAGGCGGAAGCAGTAGAGTTGGATAACCGACGACTGCGCGACGAGGTTGGCGAGTTAACGATTTCAGATTCCACGAAACCGCACGCCATTCAAGTTCGCACCAACGAAGATCATAGTTGGAAATGGCGCGTGTGGATGCCAGAAGGAATGACCTTGAGGCTCCTGTGCAAATTCGGCGACGTCCCGCGAACCGGAGTTCCGACGGGTGTCCGAGACCCCGCGATACTTCTAAACGGCGGCGAGAGTTGGTTTTCAGTCAAGGTGAAACGCGACTCAGAAAACCGCTGGATGGCCTATTTCACGACATCGAGCGGCTCGCAGGGGCATCAAATCGACGAGCGTGCAATATGGTTCAACTCGGAAACAGCGAGTTGGATGGGAACCGTCGAAGGCGTCACCTTCCAGACACGAATCGCTGCAGAGCCAGATCAACCATTTGTGCTGCTGCGACAGCGGGAAGCTCATGCGCATACGAAGGCCGAGATCGACAAGCTCGATGTCACCCCAGCGGGCTTTATCATTTGGCTGGAACGGCAGTAGAATACGGGGCTTAGGGATTTGGTTGAGTTTGAGCACGCGGGTGCTCCGCCGAGTTGCGATGGGCTAACGCTCCGCCCACCGCTGCGCGCTCCGCTCCGCGTCGCGGCTAAACGGCCGGTCATCGACAATGTTATGATCAATATGACGTGAGACTTACCGCCGAATTGCCCTGTCCCCTGTATCCCGTCCTCTGACCCCTCTCCACATGCCCCGCGATTTTCTTCAGCACGCTAAGGCCGAGTACGATGTCGTGGTCATTGGCAGCGGCCTGGCCGGGTTGACGGCCGCGAACGTTCTGGCTCGGGCCGGCCGCAGCGTCCTGTTGCTTGAACAGCACTACAAGCTCGGCGGCATGGCGACGTGGTTCAAACGCCCGGGCGGCCACATTTTCGATATCTCACTGCACGGCTTTCCATACGGCATGGTGAAAAGCTGCCGCCGGTACTGGACGAAGGAGATTGCCGACTCGATCGTGCAGCTCAAAAACATCCGGTTCGATAACCCGATGTTCTCGCTCACGACCACGTTCAACCGCGACGACTTCATTCGGCTGCTGACGAGCGACTTCAAGGTCAGTCCGGAGTCGGCCTCCGCGTTTTTCGATACGGCCCGCGGCATGAACTTCTACGACGACCAGTCGATGACGACCCGCGAGCTGTTCGACAAGTTCTTCCCTGGCCGCGAGGATGTGATCCGGCTGCTCATGGAGCCGATCACGTACGCCAACGGCAGCACGCTGGAAGACCCGGCGATCAGCTACGGCATCGTGTTTTCGAATTTCATGTCGAAGGGCGTGTTCACGTTCGAGGGCGGGACCGACAAGTTCATCGGTCTCATGGAGCAAGAGTTGCGCAAGAACGGCGTCGACGTTTGCATCCGGGCGGATGTCACGCGGGTTGATTGCCGTGGCGGCCGGGTGCGTGCTGTGGAAGTAAATGGTCGGACGATTCGCTGCGGGGCGGTTGTTTCCAACGCGAATCTCAACGCTACGATCTTTGGGCTAGTTGGTGAAGAGTATTTCGATAAGTCGTTTGTGGATGAAGCCCGGACGGTGCGACTCAACAATTCGAGCACGCAAGTTTACATGGCGCTCAAGCCGGAGGAACGGATCGACGAATCGACGGGCGACCTATTGTTCAGCTCGACCGCACCACTATTCCGCACGGAGATGCTGCTAAGCCGAAACATCACGAGCCGCACGTATTCGTTCTATTACCCGAGGACGCGGCCAGAAGGTCGGCCGCGGTGCCTCATCGTTTCGAGCACGAACGCGAACTTTGACGACTGGGCCAAGCTGAGTAAGGAAGAGTACGAGGCGAGCAAACAGAACCTCATTGCAACCACGCTCGACGCCCTGGATAAGTACGTGCCGAACGTGCGTGAGCGGCTGGCCCACGTGGAAGCCTCGACGCCGGTGACGTTCCATCATTACACGAAGCATATCAACGGGGCGAGCTTCGGCACGAAGTTCGAGGGCTTGGCGGTGAGCCGGGCGTTGCCGCAACAGGTTACTGGACTTTATCATGCGGGCAGCGTCGGCATCATCATGAGCGGCTGGCTGGGGGCGATGAATTATGGGGTGATCGTCGCGAATGAGGTGGATGCCCAACTGATGAAGGCAGCCAAACCGGCGTTAACAACAACCACATAAAGCCGCGACCGGCGGTCGCGAGAAGAATATTAGTCCGCAGATGACGCAGATGTTCGCAGTTGCGAAGGAAGAAAATCGATAGGTTTTGCCCACGGATGACACAAGTACCACCGATGGATTAAGCAAGCGGTGGGCGTTAATGTGGGAAAACCGTGAAATCCGTGGTTAAATTATCTGTCTGCTGCTATCTGCGATCATCTGCGACATCTGCGGACAAGAAGAAATATGTCCCTCGAAGCCATCAAAGCCGCCATTCCACATCGGGAGCCGTTTTTGCTCGTGGATGAGATCGTCGAGCAGACGGCCGACCATATTTTGTGTCGGAAAACGTTCACGGGCCGCGAGTTTTGGTACACGGGCCATTACCCCGATTTCCCGCTCACGCCCGGCGTGCTATTGTGCGAGGCGGCGATGCAGGCCGGGGCCGTGCTGCTTGCCAGCGTGGTAGCGGATAATCCCGATCGCGTGCCGGTCGTCTCGCGGATCAACAACGTAAAGTTCAAAGCGATGGTTCGCCCCGGCGATACCGTGCTGCTGGATGCGAAGATCACGGAACAAATGGCCGGTGCATTTTTTATGGACGCTAAGGTGCTCCTGAACGGTAAGAGCGCGGTGACGTTTGATTTTGCGTGTAAAATGGCGCCGCGGGCGGTGGGGTAGTTGCCGCTTGCGGAGGAAACATCGGAATTAACTGAAACAGAAGAGGGGGAGACAAGGAGACAAGGAGAAGGGGAGATTCAGTGACAAGCTTATCATCAGATCTCCCCCTCTCCTTGTCTCCCCTTCTCCCACTCTTGCCCAACAATACGATGACGCCACATCGCCGATAGAACCCCTTGTCACGCCCCACCATGCCCTCCGACTTCCTCCAACTCGCCGGCAAACGTATCCTGGTGATGGGCGTTGCCAATCGCAAGAGCGTGGCTTGGCATGTTGCGCGGGTGTTGGCGGACGCTGGGGCGGAGGTCGTGTATGCGGTGCGGAACGAGGCTCGTCGCGAGCAGGTGCAAAAACTCGTGGGCGATGCGGCCGTGTTTGTGTGTGATGTCGAGCATGAGGAGCAAATCGGCCAACTTGCTTGCGACGTTGCTGCCCGTTATGACCGGCTCGATGGCTTTCTGCACTCCATTGCATTTGCCGATTACGCCGGCGAGCCGCGGCCGTTCCACGAGACGGCCAAACGCGATTTCCTGCGGGCGTTCGATATTTCGTGCTTTTCGCTCGTGGCGGTCTCAAATGCGCTGAAGAATTTGTTGGCCAAGGAGGCCTCCGTCGTCACCATTTCGATTTCGACGACGACGATGGCGAGCGAAAACTACGGTTACATGGCCCCGATCAAGGCGGCGTTGGATTCGTCGCTGGCCTTTCTGGCGAAGTCATTCAGCCGGTTTTCGCAGGTGCGGTTCAACGCGGTGGCCCCGGGGCTACTAAAAACATCGGCGTCGGCCGGGATCCCGGGTTACGTCGATTCCTATCTGTATGCCGAGCAGGCCACGCTGCGAAAGAAGGCCGTCCAAACGGAAGAAGTGGCCAACGTGGCGGCGTTTTTGCTTAGTCCACGCTCCAGTGCGATCAACGCCCAGCGGATCATCGTGGATGCTGGAATGAGCACGAATTACTTCGATGCGGCCCTGATAAGAGCGGCCCTGAGCCACGAATAGTGCTGGGGAAACGGTCCGATTTGTGCGGATTTCCCGGGGCTCACCTTTGGCTCGACCCCAGTCACCCCCGGTTCGAGCCCAGGCAACCCCGGGCGGTTCCAGAAGTGTCGGGGAAATAGCAAAATTCGCGGCCAAACGCTGGTCGCATGCTATCGGTCATGGTATCGTATAGTTAGGGCCAGAACGGTCCGCTAGTGCCGGCTGCGAGGCAAGTTGGGGGGGAATGGCACTAGTTTTGCTTTTTCGATAATCGATTTGCCACATTCGTGGATCAGTTGGTTTTGGATGGATCCAAACGGAACAGAGATTTGTAGGCGACCACTCTTCTTGTCGCGTTTCGGAGGCACCGGCGCGATATGGGGCATGGCCGCGCCATGGCGGATGAGCACTGCCGTGGAACCACTGCTCTATTTTGACAGAACTTGAAGCGCGATGACTAAGGTGACCACCAGCAAGCTGGTCGACCTGTTACGACGTAGCAACCTCGTTGAAGAGGCCAAGCTCACGGCGTTTCTGGAGAAGGTTACGCGCGAACATGGCGAAGCGGTCCTGGAGGACCAAAATCGCCTCGCTGATTTGCTGATTGCCGACAACCTGGTGACGCGTTGGCAAGCCGATAAGCTGCTTGCGGGCAAGCACAAGGGCTTCAGGCTGGGCAAGTATAAGCTGCTCGGTCAAATCGGCAAAGGCGGCATGAGCAGCGTGTATCTGGCCGAGCATGAGCTCATGAAACGCCGGGTGGCGATCAAAGTGCTGCCGCGACACCGCGTTAATGATTCTTCGTATCTGGAGCGGTTCCGCTTGGAAGCCCGGGCGGTTGCCAAGCTCGACGACCCCAACATTGTGCGGGCGTACGATATCGACAATGAAGGCGATACGCACTACATCGTAATGGAGTACGTCGACGGCCAGGATCTGCACCAGATCATCGTGGGGCAGGGGCCGCTCGATTACGACACGGCCGCGGATTACATCGCTCAAGTCGCCAACGGTTTGCAGCACGCCCATGAAATGGGTCTTGTGCATCGCGATATCAAGCCGGCGAACTGCCTGGTGGATAAGCATGGCACGGTGAAGTTGCTCGACCTTGGGCTGGCCAAGCTGAATGAGGATGACCAGGCTTCGCTGACGATGGCCAATGAAGAAAACGTGCTGGGCACGGCCGATTATCTGGCGCCCGAGCAAGCGCTCAACAGCCACGAGGCGGACAGCCGGTCGGATATTTATAGCCTGGGTTGCACGTTGTACTTCCTGCTGACTGGCAACCCGCCGTTTCCAGAAGGATCAATTTCCGAACGGCTGTTGAAGCATCAAACGGCGCGGCCGGAATCGATCTTCAAGGCGCGGCCCGATGCCCCGGCATCGCTCGTGGAAATTTGCGAGATCATGATGTCGAAGAAGCCGGCCGATCGATTCCAATCGGCGGGCGAGGTGGCGCAGCAGCTTAAGGGTTGGCTGGCGGATCGTGGGCGTTCGCTTGGTGGTGGAACGGTTGAAGAACGGGATTCCGCGGCAAGCAGCGGCGTGGGCAGCGGCGTCTTTACTCGTTTCTCGCTCGGTGTGCCACCGGGTTCCTCGAAGAAAGCGCCTTCGGGGAGTAGCCGCACGGTTTCGGTTTCGGATCGCGATACGAAAAAGCTCGACGACAAGGGCAGTGGCGGCGGTCAAGACGAAGAGATCGGTCTGGCGCCGCTCGATGAGGAAGACGTGCTTGGGTTCGCGAACCGGCGGCCGACCAAGAAGTCGGGCGCTGGCGACAAGGCGGCGTCGACGAGCGATTTGGCGACGTCGAGCGATGTGGGAACCACCGGCGTTAAGTTGCCGATGAAGTCGGGCTCGGGCAAGACAAAGTCGTTGCTGGAAGAGGAACTGACCGATCCGGAAGTTGAGCACATCAAGCGCAAGGTGGCCGAAAGAGCGCAATTCAATCCGCTGCGGCCGCCGAATTATGTGCCGCCGAGCGAAGGTCCGTCCTGGGTGTTTTGGGCAGGGGTAGGCACCGTGGCGGCTGTGGTCATTGGCGCCTTAATCATTGTGTTGATGTGGCACTAGTTGCCGGTCGCGGGTGGGTTATCTTCGCCGCCTCGTGAAACGGGCAGTTATATCGCCACCATTTGCCACGGATCTGAATTCCTGCGAATTCAGGTTCGTCAGACATAAATCAGCCACGCGAGAGACTGGTCGCGGCGGCTGTGCGTCCGCTCGTGCTGGCGCTGACGGGCGATTTTTGCCATTCGACGGCGAGCATCAGGCAGTTGATTCCCGAGCCGATGCCAAGCATCGCCACGCGGTCGTTCTTGTGCAAACGGCCTTGCTCGACGCCCAAGGCCATGGTGATCGGCAACGCGGCCGAGCCGGTGTTGCCGAGTGTTTCGAGGGTCGCGAAATCAATTCGCGGGTTCAGACCGAGCGATTCAAACATGAGTTTGCGGTGCGCGACTCCGACCTGGTGGCAGAAAGTGCGGTCGATATCGTCGGGTTCCCAGCCGGCCGCCGCCAGGAAGCGCTCGAATGTACTGACGCCGGCGGCGATGCCACGCCGCATGAGCTCTTCGCTGTCGGTACGCATCAACGTTTGCAACCCTTGGCTCTGGCACAGCTCATGTTGGGTTGTATCGCAATGTACGACCGCCGTAGTCAATCGATTGCCGGTGCGGCTGAGTTCTTCATCGCACAGCACGATGGCGACGCTGGCGGAACCGATCGTTAGGCTCGCGATGTAGTCTTTCACGGTGTCGCGAGTTAGCGTCGTATCGCTGTTCAGCAGTTCGATCGTGTTCTCGACGAGTTCGCGGCCACACTCGGTACCAACGACCACGCCAGCGCGAATCTGCCCCAGTTCGATCATGCTCGCTACTTGCACCATGCCGTTGAGCAAGCCGAGGCAGGCGTTTGACACGTCGTAAATCATGGTCTCGTTGGGCAGATCGAGGCCATGATGCACGCGGCAGGCGGTGGCCGGCTCCAAGAAATCGCGGCAGACCGAACCGTGGATCAGAGCGCCGAAATAGCGAGAATCAATCCCGCTGGCTTCGATGGCCTTTCGCGCCGACTGGATGCTGACGGCGCTGGGCCGCGTGCCGGCGGGGAAGAATCGTCGCTCGCGGATGCCGGTCATCAATTCCAAGCGACCTTCAGGCAACCGCAAACGCCCGTAGAGTGGCGCAAGGCGACGTTCGAGTTCGGTCGTCGAAACGACTTCGTCTGGCAACGTGTAGCCGAAGGCTTCGAGGCAAACGCGGCGAAAGTGCATATTCGATTCGGTGTATCAAAAAGGGAGTTTTGATCGATGGGGATACGCTCAATTTCAACCGGTGAGGGTCCAATCGCTGCGTAAATCTGTCAACCTCAGAAGAATTTCAGAATAATGGCTGGCGCTCGTTTCGTAAATTGGCTGAGTGCGATCAGGGAAAAACGCTGGCGAAAACGCGATTTACACCGATTCCGCTGGCCGTGTTGTCGCGGTACACTTGGCGGCATCGCCACTGAACACGGAGGCCAAGCTATGGCAGACAACCGTCGTGCGTTGCGAACGATGGGCGTGGTGTTCGCTGCGTTTTTCCCCACGCTCGTCACTTGGGCGTACTTCGTGTTGGCCGGCCGCTACTCGACCGGTGTGCAGCAATCGGTTTATCTCGTCGCCAAGATCATTCAGTTTTCTTTCCCGGCCATTTGGACCTGTTTTGCCTTGCGTGAAGCATTGCATACGGCTCGGCCAACCGCCGGCGGGCAACTGCTTGGTTTGGCCTTTGGAATTGCCGTGGCAGCGGCTGGTGTGGCAGTGTTTCACCTCGTGCTCCGCGATACGTCGATCTTTTCGTCGGCCGGTGAGTTGGTGAACGGCAAGATCAAGTCATTCGGAATCAACACCGCCGGCAAGTATTTTGTGCTGGCGGGGTTCTATTCGATCTTTCACTCGCTGTTGGAGGAATACTATTGGCGCTGGTTTGTCTTTCGCCAATTACGGCAGCTTGTTGCGGCGTGGCCGGCGATCATCGGTTCCGGCTTGGCGTTTACGTTGCATCACATTGTGGTGCTCGGCGTGTTTTTCCCAGGCGAGCAGTGGTTAATTGTGGCCTTATCGGCCGGAGTGGCGATCGGCGGATTCTTTTGGGCCTGGTTGTACGGGCGGAGTGACTCGATGTTCGACACGTGGCCGAGCCATTTTCTCATTGATGCGGGGTTATTTTTTGGAATCGGTTACGAACTCGTTCGTCGCGGCTTGGCAACCGGCTGATCGACGGCTAGTTCGTGCGGTGCGGAGGGGCGCAGGACCTCCCGCAAAAACCACTGATGACATAACTCGACCACAGGATGTTGTGCTAGCAGAGCAGGGCCTGACCCCAAAATACATGGGGACTTGAAAATGGCCTCATCAAACCTTAATCTTACGCCCTACTTGCATTCCCTAATGCTGCCGCATGACACGGCCAATTAAGAAAGGGAGTTCTTCGCGTCGGGCTTAGAACTTAAGTTTCGACCGCCGGCATGATCGCCGGTTCGCGACGACGGCAAATGGGGCAACTCTCGTGCTAGCATCCGGGCATCGGCGGGGAGCGATCTTCGTCATGTTTTGTCCACGCCAGCATGAAACCTGCCTGCGAAACCGATTTTCAGTCGTGCTCTTCCTCACGCCAGCTCTAGCGGGGAAGCACGGCCCAAGAAGATCGGCAAACGCAACCGCTGCCATTCGCAGAAGAACCCAAAAGGGACGCGTCTGGACGACGCCCAACAAGGGAGTGCAGGTATGACGAAGCCGATCATTGGTATCAACGCTGATTTTGCCAATGCCACGGGAGAGCGGCCGAGTTTCTCGTATGTGGCCTCGGGCTACTACGATGCGATCAGCAAAGTTGGCGCCATTCCGCTGATCATTCCGCCGATGGAACAGGATGGGGATCTCGAGCAGCTGCTCGATCACTTGAATGGCTTGGTGCTGGTGGGGGGCGCCGATCTCGACCCGCGCCGCGATGGCTGGATGCTCCATCCCACGATTCGCTTGCTCACCCAGCGCCGCGAATCGTTTGATCGCCGCCTGATGCGAATCGTTGCGGAACGTCGGATGCCCGTATTCGGCATCGGTGCCGGTATGCAACTCCTGAACGTGACCATGGGCGGCAACCTGCTGTTGCACATTCCCGAAGATCGGCCGACGGCGCTGCCGCATCACGACCCGCTTGACCCAGCCCACCGGCACACGCTGGAAATCGTGCCCAACTCGCTCATGGAGCGCGTCTACGGCGACGGCGAGTTGCGCGTGAACAGCATGCACCACATGGCCATCGATGAAGTGGCTGAGGGATTCGAAGTGACGGCCCGCTGCCCCGATGGTATCGTGGAAGCGATTGAGAGCCGCATCCCCGATTGGTTCGCCATTGGCACCCAATTCCACCCCGAGGCCGATACGGCCTCGGCCCTCGACCTGCGCGTGTTTGAGGAATTCGTGGAAGCCGTGAAGAGTACGTCCGACCAGATGCTCATGGTCGCGTAGTTTTAGCCGAATTTCATTTCGCCCCCGGTCATTGACCGGGGGCTAAATAGTCGAAGATCTGATCAGATGCGGCTTGGCGACGACATGGATCGTCGTTGCCAGGTCGCACTTTTTTTGCGCTCCCGCTGATGTTTTCTTATCAATTGACGTGCCGAAACTGCGGCTGGCAAACAACCTGTGGCCGCGATAATGCTGTCGCCCGCTTGCGGATCGTCGGTATGTTGCGGCGTGAACCGGATCCCGATGAGGAAGTCGTCGCGGCGCTATTGGTGGAAGCGGCCCCGCGAATGACCTGCCCGCTCTGCAAGGAAAAGCGGCTGCACGCGAAGGCTACCGAGGATGCCGATGCTGAAGACTGGCAGGCGGCCGTCTTGTGCGAAATTTGTCGGGAGCCGATTGATCCGGAACGATTGGAAGCAATTCCAGACACGAAACGATGCACTGCCTGCCAGGGAAAAACGGAACGCGGGCAACTCGATGTGATCGAGCCAGACTATTGCCCCAATTGCGGAGCGCTGATTGAGGTTCGCGTGAGCCGCGGCGGGGGAATCACGCGGTACAAACGAGTGTGCACGGGGGAGCCGCCGTGCCGATTGTAGGTCAGGCTTTAGCCTGACAGTTCAGCATTCAATTGCGCGCCACTGGCTATACCAGTGCTCGAGTCGAGCTACGATCCGTCCACCATGCACGCGGTGACTACGTTGACTTGCACTCTCCCGACGGCTAATCGGCGAATGCCTGTCGCAGGATGTACTGCAAGGGTGTGGCAGAAGACGCACTGGCAGAGCCAGTAGTGGCACCCGATTTCGCGTCAGGCTGAAGCCTGACCTACGCACTGCACTTCACCAATATCTTCATTCCACAATTCCGGCCTGGCGGCGATGAATTCGCGCATGAGTCGAATGCACTCCGCGTCATCGAGAATTTCCAACTTCACGCCGCGTGAGCGCACGTAATCTTCCGGACCGCGGAACGTGCGGTTCTCGCCGATGACAATTCGCGGAATGCGATACAGCAAGGCCGTGCCGCTACACATATCGCAGGGCGAGAGCGTGGAGTACAGCACGGCGCGGCGGTAATCGGCCGGTCGCAGCCGGCCCGCGTTTTCCAGGCAATCCATCTCGGCGTGCAAAATCGCGCTGCCGTTCTGTACACGGCGATTGTGGCCCCGGCCAACGACTTGCCCCTCGATGACGAGCACGGAGCCGATGGGAATGCCCCCCTCGGCAAGCCCTTGCCGGGCCTCCTCGAACGCCAGTTTCATGAATGCGTCCATCGCGGCAAATAACCTATATAACGTGGAAAAAGCGTTATGTACGGAACAGTTGGATGACTGTTCAAGCTCGGATGATGCGTGCCGGCATCGTCGGTGGCCAATTGGCGGCCAAGCAATTATCCTAGAGCGGTATAACACATTTTCGCTAGGCTTCCTAACCCCGAACGACATCCATGTTCGCAGTACCATCCCGCTGCCCCAAATCCACCCTGTATGGGTGGATATCTGTTCTATTGGTCGCTGGCCTCGTCCAAGTATCGCCCAGTGCGGCCGGCGGCCTCAGCGATACGGACGATTTCGCCGAGGTTGGTGCGGCCGTCGTGCAGTACGCGCATAAGTTCGATCCCGCGCGCATCCTGGTGGTGCTTGATATCGACAACACGCTGCTGGCGATGAACACGCCGCTGGGCAGCGATCAATGGTTCGAGTGGCAACGCTACTTGATCGAAAACGAACCGAAATCGAAGTTCCGCGTAGCCGATTCTTTTGCGGGCCTGCTCGAAGCCCAGGGCCTGCTCTACAACATTTCGCACATGCATCCGCCGCAACCGAATTTGCCCGGGCTGGTGCGCCGCCTACAGCAGCTCGGCATCCGCACGCTCGTGCTGACCTCGCGCGGACCCGAGTATCGCGCGGCAACGGAACGCGAGTTCAAGCTGAACCACTATGACTTCGCGAAATCGGCGTTGCCGGTTCACAACATCCCCTGTGGCGAATACTTGCCCTATGACCCGAACAAGCCAGAAGCCGACGGGCTGACGGCCGGCGAGCTAAAGCTCTACCATCTCAATTCGCCCCGACCCATCAGCTACGAGGATGGTATTCTAATGACGGCCGGTCAGCACAAGGGCGCGATGCTGCTGACCATTCTGCACGATGCCCAAGAGGACATTGATGCGATTGTGTACGACGACGACAACGAACGGCACGTTGCCAATGTGTATGCCGCGGTGTTGGCACGCGGCAAGGAAATCACCGCGTTTCATTACACGCGTGAAGATAACAACGTGAAGAAATTTAACTATGGCAGCAAGGATGACGTGAATCGCCGCTGGAAGCAACTGAGTAACGTGCTCGAAGAAGTGCTGCAGTAGCAGGTTCAACTGCCAACGTCATCTGCGGGGTGACACGCTTTCCCGCGCGAGTGCCGCTTTAGCTGGCCAAATTCGGGTGCCGCTGCTGGCTTGCCCAGCAGTGCTGCGCTAGTACGCGGGTTTCACTGCTGGACGAGCCAGCAGTGGCACACTATTTCAACTTGAACCTCAATTGTTGGCAGTCATTCCTCGCAAATGCTCCAACAATTCTTCCAGTTCGCGGTCGAATCCGCTGTTGAGGATCGGGAAGCGGCACCACGTTTTTGGGTCCAAGTTCTCATCATCTAAATGGAATGACGGGGCGTACCGTTCGCGTTTCCATTGATTACGGCACCAGAGGCGGAAGAACCGCTCGACCCACGTGCCCATTTGCGAAGCGGCGTATTGTGGAAATTGCGGTTGCACGGCTTCCAAGACGTCGATCGGCAACAGCCGGTCGCGGATGGCGGCCCGCTCGATGGCATCTAACACGCGATACGGCATGAGGTCGGCTTCATCGGTTTGATCGGCCGTCGAGGGACGCAGTTCGGCCGTGGGGCGCAGCTTGGTGACGGCCGACAGCGCAGGAAGCGGTCCGATACCCGCGGGGCCGGTGGTTTCCATCCACTTGAGCCACTCGAGCAAGAAGGCCTTATCGATGCCGGCGATGGGCGCGAGGCCGCCGCAGGTGTCGCCGTCCATCGTGGCGTAGCCGACGGCTGCTTCACTGCGGTTACTCGTGGTCAGCAGTAGTGCGCCGCGCAAGTTCGCCAGTAGCCAGATGCCAGGCCCGCGGGCGCGAGCCTGAATATTCTGTAGGGCCACATCATCGCGCTCCCACGTTAATTCGCGGCCGATGGCTGTGGAAACCGTTCGCACATACGCGTCAACGTTCGTGTCGACGTCCCACTGCAAGAATTCCGCGCCCACGGCTTCCGCCACCGTTCTTGCGGCGCTCAAAGTTTCGCTACCACTGTTGCGCGTGGATTGATAGACGCAGGTGAGCAAGTGACGAACAAGTTCGCGACTACCCTCTCCCCCTGGGAGAGGGCAGGGTGAGGGTGCGTTGGCAGTGGCACCGTTACCTCCCGTCAAACTACGTTTGGAGCTAAGTGATCGAATGTGTGAGAGTTTCTCCGCCAGGCGTTCAAACCCGAGTTCCTGGCCACCAAGCTGCACCAACAGGTAAACGAGTACCGAAACCGTCGCCGAATCGGCACCGCCGCTCAGCGACACGACAAAGCTCTGCGAACGGCTCTTCCGCAAATAATCGAATAACGCCAATGCCAGTGTGCGGGCGAATTCTTCTTCTTTTTGATGCGGACCCGTCTCCCAGGCTGGATGGCCGGGCACATCCACTGCGAGAGATCGAGTCAATTCGGATGTTGACCGATCACTAGTGCAGATTCCGGAATGAACTTCTGTGGTTCCAATGGGCACATCCAGATGTTGATACCGAAAGTTAGTCTCGACTAAACCGCCTTCATCAACCGAACTTCGCGGAGCCACTTCTGTAAAGCTTTCGGCTTTGGCGCGGCGGGTGGCATCGATATCAATGACCGTTGATGTGAGGAGCCAGTCGGCAAACGAGAACCGCGGCCCGCGCGCCAACATTTTGCCGTTCGTGGCCAGGAGCGTGCCGCCGTCATAGATCGAACGGCCCGCTTCGTTTCCGAGCAAGTTCGCGTATGCGTAACTTACGCAAAAAGCCCGCGAGCCTTCCAACACAAAGCGCTCGCGAATCTGCTGCTTGGCGAAGGCGAAATGGCTGGCACTTGGATTGAGCAGGATATCGGCACCACGTTGGGCCAGTCGGGCACCGGTGCGGTCAGCCACCCAGGCATCGCGACAGATTTCAAAGCCGATGCGAACGCCGCCGCAATCGAACAATAAATCGCCAATAGGATATTCGGCTTCGCCAATCGCGACGCGACCGACGACATCAGCCGGCCAGCGGCGGAACCAGCGCGGCTCGTAGTGAATGCCATCGCCGGCCAGATGCTGTTTCGCCGCCAGGCCGATGAGTCGGCCATCACAAACCAAGGCCGCGGTGTTGTAGACCGCACCCTCGTAAAATATTGGCAGCCCAAAACACGTAATCAGCCGGTGGGTTTCCGGAACTAACTCTTCCAAAATATCAAGTGCGGCCTGCTGAATTCCCGCCGAGAAGAACATGTCCTCACAGCCATAGCCAGTAATGCATAGTTCGGGCAGGCACAAGATGCTGACGCCGGCGTCGCGGGCCGCCGCGATCGCCGCCCGGATGTGGTGGGCGTTGGCATCCCAAGCCATGGGCGTTTGATTGACCGTCGCGGCAGCCAGGCGAATGCGATTCAATGAAAACTCCTCATATAGCCCGGCCGTTTCGGCCGGGCTTCATTCACGACGACAACTCGCCGACCCGAAACGGGTCGGCTATGTGCTCCGACCGTCCAGTAACGCCAGCCTCACCATATTGAGCGCGAGTTTTGCCGAACGAAGTTTCTTAATGGATGGATGCGTGGCCACGGGGAACGCTTTGCTGCGTGTATTTTGATCGTTGGCCAGGGCGATATGCAACATGCCGTCGTCACCTTCTGGAAATGCGGCGATGCCCAAACCGTAGTCTGCCCCTGTGTCGCGCCGAATCGCTTCTGCCATGGAGATCGCAAGTTCCTCACTGGCTGGTGAAGCTGACCTTCCTGAAATTGAAAGTAACGAATTCAAGCCCGCCATTTCTTTAACGGCGGCGCCCGCCAGGAAGCCATGGTTCTCTGCCGCAGCTTCTGCGAGCCAATGGGAAACAAGCCCATCGGTGGCCCATTCGGCGACGGAGAGCGACTGGCCACGTTCTCGAAGCAATCGCACGACGGCGTGTTCCAGTTCGTCATCTTCCTCGCCGAAAACAAGTACGCCTAAATGCGAGTGAATTTCGTTAGCGGTTGGTTCCATGGCCGCGCGGCACGCGGCTTCGTCGGGACCGCTGGCGGTAATTCGTAGCGTAATGGTGGCCGCGTGTACGGTGATGCCAACCAGCGGTTCCCGCTTGCGGCGGATCATATCGGGCAGCATCACTTCGAGGTCGCTCTCGCCGACGCCGAAGCACTTGATGCGACGATGGCAAATCACCCGTGGCGATGGCCGCATTGCCGCTAACGCTGACCTCACCGTGGCGTTCCACATAGTTTTCATCTCGGCCGGCACACCTGGCAGTGCGAACACGCGCGACGGCGAACGCCCCGGCCGGGGTATCGTTAGGTCGATCCCTGGGGCCGTCCCTTCCGGGTTTGGCACGATACGACTACCACGGGGAAATAACGCCTGCAATTTGTTCCGTTCGGGCATGGGACGTTTGCGGCGTGCAAAGAGATTCTCGATCTGTTCCACAGCCGCTGCATCTTCGTAGAGTTCGACACCGGCCGCTGCGGCCAGGGCGTCGCGGGTCAGGTCATCGGCGGTGGGGCCCAAACCGCCCGAGCAAATTACCACTTCAACACGCTCGATGGCGGCTCGAAACACGGCGATGTTGGCGTCTAAGTCGTCGCCAACCATGGTGTGGAACATCACGGAAATGCCGAGTTCCCCCAGCCGCTGGCTGAGCCATTGGCTATTGGTGTCCAACCGTTGGCCACTGGTGAGTTCATCGCCGATGGAAATGACTTCAGCAAGCATGGGGGAGGGGACAGGGAACGGGGGCCAGGGGTCAGGGGAAGTAAGAACAAAGATCCGGACGATGTCGAAATGCGGCGCCTAGCCGCGAAGCTACGCTTCGCCGGGTTGGGATAAATCAGTCTACAGAATCGGCCGTGCGTGGCTACAATAGAAGAATAGGCGAAAAGCGAATTGAACGGAACTCATTGTCGGGGGCGGGGTTAAATCGAATATGGCGTCGCGATTCATCAAGTTGCTGCTGTTGTGGGCCACAGTACTGGGTCCGCTGTCCATAGCCGGCCTCATCGATGGGTCGAATCGCGTCTGGGCGCAGCCGCCATCGGGTGGTGGCGAGAGCCGCGAAGAACGGCGAGAACGCTGGCGCCGGTTCGGAGATGGCGAACGCGGGCGTTCCAAGGGGGGAAGTGGAGGCGATTCGCGGCGCGGTGAGCGACGAGACGGCTCGAACTCGGCATCTAGCGACTCTTCGCGAGGCCCGTCGAATCCGGCTTCCTCTTCGGCATCGTCGTCTTCAACGCCGCCTTCGTCATCCAGCTCATCTACAACCAAGCCGGCCGCTTCTAGTTCCTCCGGCGGCAGCATGGCGATGTCGGACTACGCCAAAAGCCTGGTGAAGCAGTACGACAAGAATGGCGATAATATGCTGCAGCCTGAAGAACGGAAGGAGTTACGGGGCAGGGCTGCGGAAGCGGATCTCAATAAGGACGGCGTGATTACGATTGATGAGTTGGTGGCGCACTTGTCGTCGAATTCGCCGCCAGCGCCAGGTTCTGCTCCGGTGACGTCGTCATCGACCACTAAGAACAATGCCGGTGGTTCAAGCAGTTCTTCCACGACGAGTTCATCATCGGCGAGCCGCGGCGGGAGCGATGCGGGCAAGCCAGGGGAGGCATCCAAGCGGGTGTTTTATGGATCGGCCGGCGGTGCGGCGGCGGGCACCAAAGAAGGCGACAAACGGCATTCGTATCGGTTCTCGTCGGCGACCGAACGGTTGCCATCCGGGCTACCCAGTTGGTTTACGTCGAAAGACACGAACCACGACGGACAGGTGCAGATGAGCGAATACAGCCGTTACTGGACGAAGAGCATCGTTGAGGAGTTCCGCCGTTATGATTTGAACGATGATGGTTTCATTACGGCGAAAGAGGCTGCGAAGAAGTAGCTCAGGCTTTAGCCTGACCATGGTTGCGCAAAAAAAACGTGGGGGCTCGCCTTGCGGCTCGAGCCCAGCTACCCACGTTTGATCTAGGCCATCCGCGATGTCAGGCTGAAGCCTGACGTACGTTACTGCCCGCGTCCCCCGCCGCGGCCACGGAAACCGCCCCCATCGGGGCCGCCGGGCCCACCACCGCCAGGGCCTCCGCCCGGTCCACCACCGCCGGGCCCGCCGCCACGGAAGAAGCGGCTACGGTCGAATCCGCCTGGGCCACCGCCACCCCGGCCACCACCGGCGCTGTCTTGCAGCCGCTGGAACTCCTGCATCATTTCAAAGTTGCGACGCATGGCCCGCCGCATTCGCTCCTCAGGCGAGTTTTCGTCGTTGTTATTCGCAGCCGCCGCCGCGGTCGCCGCCGGCGGTGTGGCCTGCGCAGCCGTTGTGCCCATCTTCACATTGTTCAAGACCGAGGACAGGGCTTTTTGCACCGCGGCTGAATTGGTGTGCTTGAGCGAGACGACCCGCGTTGTTTGCGGCGAATCGGCCACGGCTTGATCCAGTTCGGAAACGAGCGCTTTCACGTCGTTGAATAGCGCGTCCGGAGCGCGGACGATCAGCATGTTGTTGCGAGTGTCGATCGCGATCGACATCTTCTGAACTTGTTGGTCGGGATTGTTGCCACCGCGAATCATCTTCATCATGTCTTGCGGGCTCATGACGGCGCCCGGGCCAGCGATGCGGTCTTGATAAACCTGCTGCACGATTTGGGCGATTTCCGCGGCGGTGGTATTGTAAACCGGGATGGCGCGCGGCTGAGCTTCTGCTTCCACATCCTCCGGCCCCGAACGCTGGTCGAGCACCTTCAGCAGTTGCTCGACGGTGTCCAAATCGGTTGGTTTAGCGTGTACGATCAGAGCGTTCAGGCGGGCATCGGGAACGATATCGACGGTGCCGGAAGTGAAGCCGCCGCTGGTGTTGCCGCCGCCCAGGAGCAAATCGCCCATCAGTCCGCCGCCCAGGCCGCCCAGGGCGTTATTAGCCATGTCGCCGATGAGGCCTTTGTCCTTGCCGGCGGAAGTGCCGCCAAAAATCGCGCTCAAGACTTCGGCCACCGTCGAGGCTTTGGAATACTTCAAGTAATACACGGCAAACTCGCGGCCGGAAGCGGCACTGTGCCCGGCCACAGTCGAGAGCAGGTTTTCCAGTTCGTCGAGCGCTTCGAGATCGTCGGAAGCAATGAGGATGCCGCCAGGGCCGGGAGCAATGACCACAGGGGCACCCGACCGAGAAGTAGTGACCGTGCTAGGTTTAATCGTAATTGCCGTTGGTTTTGGCGTCGATGGCGTCGCCGCATTTGGAGCTACGGCCGATTTTTGTGCCGCCGTAGAAGGGAGGTCTCCGGCCACGAAATGAAATACACTTTGGCCGCTGGCACTCGCACTGGTATTCGTTGCCTCGGCCGACTTCTGCTCTTTGTCGCTGCCCTTTACGCCGCCCGGTGTCGTCGATTGAGGTTGTGGAGTGGGATTGGCGCGATCCTTCAGAAATGACTGCCACAGTTCCTGCACTTGATCCTGCGAATCGCTACCGGGAATCGCTGCCGATGGACCCGGCACGGCGTTCGGCGAGTTCCCACCGTTGTCGCTGGGGCGATAGCTGGGAATTCCGCCGCTGGGCGACACGATACGGATTTTATTTTGCCGCATGGTGGGCCAAATTTGCTCGATTTGCGAAATGGCCGAGCGGGCGGCCGCACCCGAGAGCGGCAGCAATCGCACGTGTTGCTTGTTCGTTGCGGAGCCGCCTTCATCCTCGGTTTCACCCAGTTTTCGCAGCAGATCGCGAATTTGAGCGACCTGGGCGGCGGAGCCGCGCACCATCAGGCTGCGGGTCGTGATATCCGCATCCACACGCGGCGCTTTTGGATCTGGCTCCTTGCTTTCGCTGCCAAACAACTTGTTGATCGCCAGCACCGCGACTTGTGGATCAACATTCGACAGGCTGATCACATCGACCTGTTTCACCTCTTTTTGCATTTGGTCGATCGTGGCTTTGATCGTGGCTTGTTTCGGCGGAGTAGCGAAGGCAATGACATGGCCGGCCTCTTTGTCGGCCGAAAGGACGGTTGTTGGATCGTTATGCAGCATGATCTGCAGCATTTTCACGACCGCTTCGGGGTCGGCATTCGTAATCGAATAGATTTCGAGTTGCGGGGCGCCATTGACACCGGTCGCGGCTTCTGGCACGTCAACAAGCCGCAACACCGCCGATAGGCGTGCCGCCTGTTGGGCCGTGCCGCGAAAAATCAGCTTGTTACCCAGCGCGCTCTTGGTGATTTGCACTGAATTGTCTGGCGAGCTGAAGGCCTCGGCGGGAATGCCAAGCATTTGGCGGATCGTTGGCATGGCCGCGTCGAATGAGAGATATTTTAGGTCAAACTCGCGCATGCCGGCCGCACCCATGTCGGGCGATTCGACGGCGTTGATCACCGAGCGAATCGTCCGCAGCCGGCCGCCGGTTTCGGTGACTTGAATCTGCTTGGCCTGCGGCAAGATGACGACCTTGCCCTGCGGGCCGAGCAGCGGCTGTACTTCGGTCGATGCCTGTTCCGGCGTCATGTTCCACACGGGAAATAGCACGCGAACCAGCTCGTATTCGCCGCGCTGGTCGAGTTCCTCGAGCGGGACATCCGGCACAAGGTTCGGCGGGATACCGTCTTCCAAGTTCACGACCACCAGCATTTTGCCGTGCCGGACGAGCGTGTAACCTTTCGTCAGCAGCACGCCATTGAGCACGTCGAGGGCTTCAGTAGGTGTGTAGCTGCGGGAATCGGAATAGTTGAACGTGCCGGGGGGCGGCGACTCCATCAGCAGCGAAAGGCCGGCCTGCTCGGCAAACCAATCTAAAACGCTTTGCCAGGGTTGGTAGCGGAAGTTGAACGTAAGCTTGCCATCGGTTGGTCTTGAAGTGGCGGCCGATGGATTAGTGGCTTTCGCCGGCTGGGGAGCCGGTTTTGGCTCGGCTGCTGGGGAAGCCTTTGGGGCCGGGGTGGCGGCTTCCCTGGTAGGGGGAGCAACAATGGGGGAAGCAGGGGCTGACTGCGCCGCTGGCGCGGCGGGCGGTGGAGTAGTTGTCGGCGGCGCTGGAGCTGGGGGCGATGCCTGTGCCGGAAGCGGTTTTTCCGCCTGTTGTGCGGCGACAGCTGGCCGACCGCACCATGCGAGCATCAAGCACAATGCCCCAGCCGTGATTCGGCACAATCGATGTAAATCACGACGCGCAAACGACATAGGGACGAACTCCAGTTTGGTCCGCTAGGGTTCGCGGGCCGAATCCAGTCGATATGAGGCAGCCGCCTCTCATCCTCCATCGTATCTACCGAACCGGGCAAAAACCACCGAAGCTCGGCATTTACACATCCTCGCATTACCTTAAACCCCGACGGGGTATGCCTGGATTGCAGAATCGATACAAAAGTGTCGGAATTGCCGGGGTACGGCGGGCAAATCGCTACCGGCTACTTTCCCTTGGGTGCATCCAGTTCGTTCTTGTGCGCCGCCCGCCACGTCCGCCATTTCGCAATTGCCTCGATGCGCTGCTGGTCGTTGTCGCGGTACAGGGTCTGCAAATTGAACGTGCGCGGAGAGGCCATACGCGTGCCGATATACCCATATTCCGCCGGCGACTGTCCACTCAAGTTGATGAGGACGTTGAGAGCCACGTCACGAACCTGGACTGAAGTGGGAGGCTGGCCCGGCACTTGTTGCTGCAACGGCACGCACACCGACGCGTCTTCCAACAAGGATTCCAATCGAGCGATATGCTCGCGGCCGCCGAGTTGGCCGACAACCAGCGCGGCGACCGCCTTCGTCAACGGCTGGATATGGGCGTACTGCGGATCGCCGTCACATACCCGTAGTGCCAAGGGCAGGGCATCCTTGAGATTATTCGAGGCGATGATTCCTAATCGCTGTCGCAAGACATCTTCATTCGTGTTTGGACATTGCAGCAACCAGGTAATGACCAGTTTGCGAACGGCGGCCTGCGAGGCATCGGGCGCGAGTTGTTCCTTAACGGGCGGCCGCTGAACTATGATCTGGATTTGCTGCGCGGCGACGTCGGAGATATTCATTTCTGGCAGCATGGCGAGAAAGATCACGGCCGCACAACTGCCGATATTGGGCATCACGGTACGGTCGCCGTGAACCTGCCATTGAGCGACTCGTTGCAGCCGCGCTGCCCACAGGTCGTCGGGCAGGCGCTTGGTGGTTCCAAAGGCGGCCGCCAGCAGGGCGGCCTCTTGGCGCTGCATCTCGACAAAAAGCGATCGTGCGTTGGCATCGCTTCCAGCGATCTTCTGAAACTGTTCCCAGCCAGGGAGCGTTAGTCCCAGTTTGCCATCCGTATCCGCGGCGAACGCATCCAGCCGGTGGCGGAATTCCGTCCGATCGATGAGGGCCACGAGCCGACGGGCGGCTGCACGTGTTTCGGGATCGGGGCCAGCGGCAACTTCGAGCAGCGATTCGCGGGCATCCATGCCGGCGGCGAGCAACTTTTCCGCGGCATCCTGTCGTATGGAATACGAGTCGTTCCCCAGTTCCTTTATCCAGCGGCGGATATCGTCGGCAGATGGTTTTTTCGGCTGCGTTGGGGAAGCAGATTGCTCCACTGCATTGCTATTCGGCTCAGCGCTAACAGTCGTTAGTGGCGACATTGCGCCAATGCCAATCAATAGGACAATCGCTTGGCGAAGCGGGAAATGCAAGTATTCGGGAATGGCAGCTAACACGTAGTTCAGCGGGGTTGGAAAAGAAGTAATGGGTGAGGTCGATTTATCCTACGGCCAGACGTTAATTTTGACCACGGCGGTTTAGATAACGAGTGCGTAACCCTTGCCCACAGAAAGTACGCCCAGCGACTAAGCGCGAGTTGACTATCACTGAATCGACATTTTCCTGATTTTTCTCGCGCTTGTAATTCGTGTCGGCCCGAAGTACAATCGGGGGAACTCGGGATTTGTGGCCGCTTGCAGCCGAACCTGCTAAAGAGCCAACGACGCGAACTGGTCCGTTTTCCCTGAGATGCCCGTCGCGCGTTCTTTTGCACAACCTGGATCAAGCGAGCCGCACGTGCCGAGGACTTGGCACCGCGGCTTTTTTGTTGCGCCGCGGTGTGGCCATGGCTTCCTCCGTTTTGCGGAGTTCGCAAAGATGAGCACGATCCACATGGACAAACGACACGACGAATCGAGCAGTTCGGCAACTCCGGCCAAACCGGGAAATCTTCAATCGCCGCAAGTTTCCACGCTCAGCGTTCATGGGGGCGAATCGCGGCAGAAGCCGGGAGATTCGATCACGGACCCGATCTTCTGCGCATCGACCTATACTTTTGAAAACACGCAGGCGGTGATTAATTTCATTGAAGAGGATCAGCCCCGCGAGGAATATGGCCGCTACGGCAATCCCGGCGAGCGCGTGGCCGAGCGGAAGCTGGCGGCGCTCGAGGGTGGTGAAATGGCCGTGCTGTATTCGAGCGGCATGGCGGCGATTGTCGGCCTCCTCATGGCCAAACTAAACGCCGGCGATGAGGTGATCTTTTTCGATGAGTGCTACCACCGCAGCCGCGAGTTTTGCTCGAAGCATTTGGCCCGGTTTGGCGTGAAGACGCTGCAAGTGAAGGCGTGCGATTATGACGCGATGGAAGCAGCCATCACGCCGAACACGAAGATGCTCATTAGCGAGTCGCCGACGAATCCGCATCTGAGCATCGTTGATTTGGACCGGTTCGCGCAGATCGGTTGCGATCATGGCGTCGATACGCTGATCGATGCCACGTTGGCGACACCGTACAACCTGCGGCCGCTAGCGGCGGGCGTCGATTACGTACTGCATTCCGTCACGAAGTATCTGGCTGGCCACAATGATCTGTTGGCCGGTGTGGTCGTCGGCTCGAAGGAAAAGCTGGAGCCGGTGCGGAAGTTGCGCGGCATCATGGGGGCCGTGAACAGCCCGCAGAACTGCTACTTGTTGTCTCGTGGATTGAAAACCTTTGAACTGCGGATGCAGCGCCACAATGAGAATGGCCAGCGGGTCGCCGAGTTCTTGGAGGCCCATCCGCGGATTGAGAAAGTCTACTATCCTGGCCTCGAATCCCATGAATATTTCGAGGTCGCCCGCCGAACCATGCGCGGTTTTGGCGGCTTGGTGACATTCTTAGTGAAGGATGCCGATTGGCGGGCGACGGCCAATATCGTGGATGCGGTCAAAATTCCGCGGATTGCGCCCAGCTTGGGCGGGGTCGAGTCGCTCATCGAGCAGCCGCTCGTGATGAGCTACTACCAGTGCACGCCGGAAGAACGCCTTGCGTACGGCATTCCCGACAACATGATTCGCCTGGCCTGCGGCATCGAAAACCCGGATGACCTGGTGGCCGATTTGGCACAAGCGTTGGATCGCACCGCGTAAATGCAACGCTCTACATTGTTGAAGTGGTTTCTCACAGGAGCGACCGCAGCGGTCGCCATTGGCTGGCTGGCCGCGCGAATTCACGCCTCGGGGTACGCCCCCGTAGGCCTCGTATCACTCGGCGTTGGCGTCCTGCTGGGCGCTGTGCTGTTACGTTTAGCCGCGATGCTACGCATCGCCGGCACTCGTAATGTTCTGCTGTCAGCCGGATTTATCGCAATCCTTGCCGTACTGAGCGAGCACGCTTGGCTGTACCACGATTTCCGCGGACAATGGCGCGAGTCGCGTACGAAATCGGCCGCCGTGGCGATGTTCCGGGCCGAATCGCCACCCACGCCGCGCGAGTATTTCGAGCATGAGTGGCGACCGGTGTTGTGGCTTGCCGATGCGGGCCTGATCGTGGCGGCGACGGTGGGCGTGGTATGGAAGTGGCGGCGCCCGCGGCAGTAGATTCGGCCTTGCGGCCGACGCTAAAGACCCTCAACTCTCAACCTTCAACCTTCAACCATTTCATGTCCATTATCGGCGTTGGTATTGATATCGTCGAATGCCTGCGAATCGCGCAGATGATCGAGCGGCACGGTGAGTTGTTCATCACGCGTGTTTACACCGATGCCGAAATCGAGTACTGCACGGCCCGCAAGGCCGCGACCCAGCACTACGCGGGCCGATGGGCGGCAAAGGAGGCCGTGCTCAAAGCGATTGGCACGGGTTGGCGGCGGGGCATCGGCTGGCGCGACATCGAAATCTGCAACAATCGGGCGGGCGCTCCGACGGTGAAGTTGCGAGGAGGCGCCAAGGACGTGATGGACCGCGCCGGCATCCAAAGGATGCACGTTACAATTTCGCATTGCCGCAGTTACGCCGTGGCGTATGTGGTCGCAGAAGGCGTCGGTAAGTAGAGTTTCAACTGCGCGAAGTCAAAGGCGGCATGTAACCATGCCGTCTAGGCTTTTTTCTTTGCCGACTTCTTGGTGGTCCGGCGCTTCGTGGCCGATTTCTTGGGCGCGTCGCCCGATTTCGCTGCTTTGGTGGACTTGGCCGTTTTTCGCTTGGCAGCCTTCTTCGATGGGCCAGCGGCAGCGCGGGCCGCCAGCAGGTCGAGCGCGTCCTGGAACGTTAGTTCTTCGGGTGGTGTGCCTTTGGGCAGCGAGGCGTTGGTTTCGCCATCGGTCACGTACGGTCCGTAGCGGCCATCGAGAAGTTGCACCTTTTGGTTGGTCACGGGCGAGGCCTCGAAGACCTTGAGCGGTTCTCGCTTGGCAGCGGCACGACCGCGGCCATGCTGCTTCGGCTGCGAAAGCAAGTGGACGGCTTGATCGAGCGTGACGTCGATCGGCGAGATATCGGCCGGCAACGAGCGGGTTTCTTCACCGCATTTAATATAAGGACCGAACCGGCCATTGTAGGCGGTGATCGCGGTGCCCAGGGTGGGGTGATCGCCCAAATTCCGCGGCAATTGCAGCAGTTTGAGGGCGGTCGCGAGATCAATGTCCGATGGGTTCATGCCCTTCAACAGCGATGCGTTTTGCGGCTTTTCTTCGTCTTCCGGCGTACCCCGCTGCACGTAGGGGCCGAAGCGGCCAACTTTCAGATACACGGGCTTGCCGGTTTCAGGGCACATGCCGAGTGGCTCATCGCCTTGGGCGGCCTGTTCCAGCAATTTGAGCGCAGCCTCCAAGGTAACCTCATCCGGTGGCGTTTCTTCCGGGAGCGAAGCCGTGCGATCGCCCTGTTCGACAAACGGTGAATAACGGCCCACCCGCACATAAACCGGCTCGCCGCCCAGCGGCGTTCCGATCAATACGCGGCTTATGTTGCGGGCGTCGATCTCCTCGCCTTTATGTTCAAGTTGCGGTTTGAGACCTGGCCGACCATTGCCAAAGTAGAACGAGTTCAAGTAGTCGACGTATTCGCGTTCGCCGCGGCTAATCGCATCGAGGTCATCTTCCATCTGGGCTGTAAACTGGTAGTCGACCAGGCCAGCCAGGTGTTCTTCGAGCAGTTGTACCACGGAAAATGCTACCCAAGTGGGAACGAGCGCTCCGCCTTTCTTGAATGCGTAGCTGCGGTTCTGGATCGTGTCGATGATTGACGCGTACGTGCTTGGTCGGCCGATGCCGCGCTCTTCGAGCGCTTTGGTCAGGGCGGCTTCGCTGTAGCGGCTCGGCGGCTGAGTGTTGTGTTCCTTGGCCGTCATATCGAGGCACTTGAGCGATTCGCCAATGGCGACGCTTGGTAAAATTGTTTCCTGGTCGGCGATTTCGGCATCGGGCGAGTCGCTGCCTTCGACGTAGGCCCGCAAATAGCCGGGGAAATCGATCGTCTTGCCGCTGACCTGGAAGACGCAGCCTTCGCCCTCGATCGTGATCGTGGTGCGGCGGCCACGGGCGTCGGCCATCTGGCTGGCGATCGTGCGTTTCCAGATCATGTCGAAGATCTTGAACTCGTCGGTATTCAGTTCGTTCCGCAACGCCCCGGGCAATTCAAAGGGATGGCCGGCTGGGCGGATCCCTTCGTGGGCTTCTTGGGCATTCTTTACCTTCGAGCGATAAAGACGCGGCTCCGCCGGCAAATAGTCCTTGCCGTATTCCTCGGACACGAGACGGCGAGCGTCATCAATGGCGACCTGCGCCAGGTTGGTCGAATCCGTACGCATGTAGGTGATATGGCCGTTTTCGTAAAGGCTTTGAGCCAGCTGCATCGTGCGGCGGGCTGTGAAGCCAAGTTTGCGGTTCGCTTCCTGCTGCAACGTACTGGTGGTGAACGGCGGATAAGGCTTCGAGGTGTACGGCTTGTCCTCGACGCTCGTCACCCGGAACTCGCCACGGCGCACGCGTTCCGCAAGCGCGGCCGCGGCCGGCCCATCGAGCAGCATAAACTGCTCGTTCTTGAGCTTGCCGGTTGACGAATCGAAATCTTTGCCTGCCGGGATGCGACGACCATCGACGGTTACCAGTTCCGCCGTCAGTTCTTGGCCGTTCGTTTTGGCGAACTTGCCAATCAGATCCCACCAGGTGGCCGAAATGAACGCCATCCGTTCGCGTTCGCGTTCGACGATCATCCGCACGGCCACGCTTTGCACCCGCCCGGCGGAAAGCTTCGGCCGCACCTTCCGCCAAAGCAGCGGGGATACTTCATAACCATAGAGGCGGTCCAAGATGCGGCGCGTTTCCTGCGCCCGCACGAGGCCATCATCCACGCTGCGGGGCGAGCGCAAAGCTTCTTGAATTGCGTCCTTGGTGATTTCGTGGAAAACGAGCCGATGCACGGGCACCTTCGGCTTCAGAACTTCCAGCAAATGCCAACTAATGGCTTCGCCCTCGCGGTCCTCGTCCGTTGCCAGGTAGAGCGCATCGGCCCCCTTGAGTCGGTCTTTCAGTAGCTTGATTTGTTTGCTCTTGCCGGGAGGAACAATGTAAATCGGCGTGAACTTGTCATGCACATTAACGCCGAGGTTCGACCACGGCTCGCCCTTATACTCCGCGGGAATCTGAGCGGCGCCTTGGGGCAAATCGCGAATGTGACCAATGCTCGCTTCGACCGTGAAGCCGCGGCCGAGATATTTGCCGATCGTCTTTGCCTTGGCTGGTGATTCGACAATCACCAGGGCATTGTTCGGTATGCCCGAATCCGATTTAGAAGTCTTCGACTTGGCCATTTTGACGGATACGCAACGCCAGATGGCGTTCTGTTAATGTAGGATGACTGTTGTATATATATCTGAAATTTATGTGTGATAATTTCAGGTTTGGAAAAAACCAGCTACAAATGAGGCTTCTTCCGCGCTCAAGGGCAGTTAATTGTCGTTCTTAACAACATAAGTTGATCCCCCCTATCGAGGTGCGGCTCATCTCTGCCGCGCGCTGCCAACTAGCTCGCTATTACGTGTTGAACCCAGTTGGCGCTGAACGGCGTATTGTTTTCGTAGGGCAATCGTTCGGCAAGCCGCAGTTCCCAATTCCACTCGCTCCGACGGTCTTCAGCGAAACGAAATTCCCTATTGGGATTGCATTTGCGCCCATTCCACATAGAATCACGCGCTCTAGCTCGCGAAGATTGAGCTGTCAATGATTACTAGCGGGCTAGGCGGGCTGTCAAGATGGTCCGCCGCTCGTTGCTATGTGCCGGGAGCCGACCGGCGCTAATTCTTACAACGGCCGCCGGCGGCATGGCGGGCATTTGGATAACCGACAGTTATGGCAAGTCCCTTTCGTGTATTTCGCAAAAACGTCAAGCCGATGTTGGCGTTTTTCGTCGTGATGTTGATGCTCTCCTGGGTCATCGGAGATTCGCTTTTCACATATTTTGCGGGAAACCGCAATCCTAGCGCCAGCACCCGCCAAAACGCCAGAGCGGTGGCCGTGAGCTGGGATGGCGGGAAGCTGACGAACTTGCAGCTAGCCGATCTGGTGACCCGCCGCCAGATTCTCAATTCGTTCCTGGAACAAATCGAAGTAATGGGGACTCGCTCGGCGATGGAAGCGGGCATCGAGCCGCAGCCGCTACGGGTGCAAATTTTGCGTGGACCCACGACGCCTCAGCAGGGCGTTGAGAAAAGCGTTTTACAAACGCGGCTGCTCGCCGATAAGGCGCGTGCCGCTGGGATGCGCGTTGGCGACGACGCGATCGTGCAGTATCTCGACGAATTGGGCCGCGGCAACGTAACGCGAACCCAGATGCGCGATATTTTGAGTCGCATGCAGAGTGGCCGCGGCCGCGTGACGATCGACGATATCATGGCCTCGCTGCGCGAGGAAATGCTCGCCCGCAATTACATCAACAGCAACCAATATGCGTTTGAAACCGTAACGCCCGAACAGCGCTATCGCGATTGGTTGCGGGCGAACGACCGCGTGATCGTCGAAGCCGCAGCAATTCCGGCCGACAAATATCTGGGCGATGTCAAGGAGCCGACCGATGCGGAACTGACGGCATCTTTTGAAAAGTACAAAGATCGCGAGGCCAGCCCCGAGTTAGTGTACGGCACGACCGAGTTGCCCTCGGCCTCGCCCGGGTTCAAAATACCGCGCAAGATCGATCTACAGTTCATCGAGGCCAATTACGATGCCTTCCTGGCGAAGGCGGAAGGAAAAGTGACCGACGATGAGATCGCCAAATACTACGAAGCCCATAAAGACCCGATGTTCGTGAAGGCGGACACCGGAATCATGGAAGACAATTCGGCGAAGAAGAACAGCGCCGATGGAAAGGCTCCGCCGGCATCGGATACAAAGGGCAAGGAGGGACAAACGAAGCCGGAGGCCCAGAAGCCAGCGGAACCGAATTCGCCAGCGAAGCCGGAGAGTGAGAAGAAGGAAGGCACCGCGAAGCCGGCCGATTCGACCGCGGCCCCGGCAAAAGGCGAACCGAAGAAGGAAGAAGCAAAGAAGGACGAGCCTAAGAAGGAAGCCACTCCATCAGCAGATGCTCCTAAGAAGGAGGCCGCTCCTGTTCCACCTGCCGAACCGCCGAAGGGCGACGCGAAGCCGGCGGCTGGCAAGCAGTCATCCTCATCCAATGGAAAACCCAGCAAAGTGTTTCACCTCGTAGCCTTTGCGGAAGATGCGAAGCAGGCTACGCCACCTGCTGCCGCGCCAGCGGCTGATGCGACCAAAGCGCCGGCAGCCGCTGATAAGGCAACAGCTGGGAATCCACCAACCACCACTCCGCCGCCGGCACCGCCATCGCCGCCGGCTCCTCCAGCAGCACCGCCAGAGCCTCCTAAGGAAAATCCGGCAGCTGCGAAGGCAACGCTGCCAGCCACGGCACCGGCGACACCAGCCGCACCAGCAGGTGCACCTGCGGCGGCGAAGAAGCCCGTTCAATTCCAGCCACTTGAAGAGGTGAAAGACGTAATCCGACGGGAAATCGCCTCAGGCAAGGTGAGTGAAGAGTTAAGCAAATTGACGGGAGGAATTCGCGACCAATTGGAAAGTGATTTCCAAAAGTGGTTTAGCGAGCGACTCACCGCGCTCGACCAGAAGAAGGAAGTACCTGCACCGCCGAAATCGCTGGCCGACCTCGCGCCGCTGGCAGAAAAGAACGGTCTTAAGGCCGGCAAGACAGGGCCGCTTTCCCTGCTGCAATTGCGTGATCTGCCGATCGGCAAGTCGTCGGTGGCCGATACGGGCCGCACATTGATGGCGCAGCTTTTTGCCACTAAGGAATTGGATCTGTTCGAGCCGGTGCAAACCGTGGATATCGACGGCAATCGGTACGTCGCGATGAAGACTAGCGATACGCCTGGTAAAGTTCCCACGTTGGCCGAAGTTCGTGCGGAGGTCGTTAAGGCTTGGAAGCAGCAAGAGGCCGCCAAACTTGCTGAAAAGGCGGCCGACGAAATGGCCAAAAAGGCACAAGACGCCAAGCAACCGCTGCCGCAGTTCTTTGCCGATAACCCCGCGATTAAAGTCGTTCGCACCGATCCGTTCTCGGAACTCACGGGCGGCGACGTCGGGTTTGCCAATGGCCAGATGCAGCCCACGCCGTTCCGGTTGGGGCAGCCCGACGGCATCGTCGCCCCGGGGCCGGAGTTCATGAAGAAGGTCTTTTCGTTGAAGAATGGCGACGTCGGCGTGGTCTTGAATCACGATCACACCATCGCGTACGTGGTTCGATTGGTCGAACACCAGATGCCCGTCAATGAACTTCGCACGGCCTATCTTGGCGAAGTGAACACCTGGCCGGGAATCGTCAACATGACCCGTGGCCACATGCAAGATGCCTGGAACACGTTGCAGGACGACGCGGTCGCGGGCGCGAACGTCAAGTGGGAACGCGACGCCGATAAAATCGAACAGGCAGATTCGAACGAAACGGGATCGTAATTCCGAATCGTATCACTCTTACGTTTAGCCGCGACGCAGAGCGGAGCGCGTTGGACGCCGTGATGAATGCGAACGCGCTCCGCTCCGCCGAGCCTCCGCATCGCGGCTAAGCGAGTTACCGCCGCGGCTTGAACATGACCATCGCAAGTGGCGGTAATGTCACCGTGAGCGTGTTCGGCCGGCCTTGGCATGGTTCCGGCGTGGCCTGGGTGCCGCCGGAGTTGCCGAGGTCGCTGCCGCCGTAGAACGTCGAGTCGCTGTTGCTGATTTCCTCGTACCAGCACGCTTCCGGGGCGCCGATCTTGTAGCCCATTCGCGGCACCGGCGTGAAGTTGCAGCAGCAGATGACGTAGTCGTTCGCGTCCTTGGCCTTGCGGATGAACGAAAGCACGCTGTCTTGCCAGTTGTGGCAATCGATCCACTCGAAGCCGGTGTACTCGAAATCGACTTGGTGCAGGGCCGGTTCACGGCGGTACACCGCGTTGAGATCGGCTAGGTACCGCTGCACGCCCTGGTGCGATTGCCAATCCAGCAAATGCCACTGGAGCGATTCGTTGTAGTTCCACTCGTTCCATTGGCCGAATTCGCCGCCCATGAAGAGCAGCTTTTTGCCCGGGTGGGCCCACATGTAGCCGTATAGCAGCCGCAAGTTGGCGAACTTTTGCCACAAGTCGCCGGGCATCTGGTCGAGCAGCGACCCTTTGCCGTGAACCACTTCGTCGTGCGAGAGCGGCAGACAGAAGTTCTCGGTGAACGCGTAGATCAACGAGAACGTGAGCTCGTCGTGATGGTATTTGCGGTGAATCGGCTCCTTGTGCATGTACTGGCGGGTGTCGTTCATCCAGCCCATGTTCCACTTGAGCGAAAAGCCCAGGCCGCCCAGGTACGTGGGGCGTGAAACGCCGGTCCACGCGGTCGATTCCTCGGCGATCGTCAGCACGCCCGGGTATTGCAGGTGGACTTCCTCGTTGAACTTTTTGAGGAAGTCGATGGCTTCGAGGTTCTCGCGGCCGCCGAAGCAGTTCGGAATCCACTCGCCTTCCTTGCGGCTGTAATCGAGGTAGAGCATCGAGGCCACGGCATCGACCCGCAAGCCATCGACATGGTACTTATCGAGCCAAAACAACGCATTCGAAAGCAGGAAGTTGCGAACTTCGTTGCGGCCGTAGTTGAAGATCATCGTGCCCCAATCGGGGTGCTCGCCCTTGCGGGGATCTTCGTGCTCGTACATCGCGCTGCCATCGAAGTGGCGTAGGCCGTGGTCGTCTTTGGGGAAGTGGGCCGGCACCCAGTCGATGATCACGCCGATGCCGTTCTGGTGGAGCAGATCGACGAAGTGCATGAAATCCTGCGGCGTACCGTAGCGGCTCGTGGCGGCATAGTAACCGGTGGTTTGGTAGCCCCAGCTACCGGTGAACGGATGCTCGCTCACGGGCAAGAGCTGCACATGGGTGAACCCCATTTTCTTGCAGTATTCGACGAGCTGCGGGGCGATTTCGCCGTAGCTCATCCAGCGGCTGGGGTCGGCCGGGTCGCGTCGCCAGCTGCCGACGTGCATCTCGTAAATCGACATCGGAGCATCCAGCGCGTTGTGCTGAGCCCGCGTGCGAATCCACTCGGCATCTTTCCACTCGTAATCGCTCAGATCGCTCACGATGTTCGCCGTGCGCGGCGGCACTTCGGCAAAGAAACCGTATGGATCGCACTTTTCCACCACGCGCCCGCCGCGTTGCTTGACGGCGAATTTGTACTTCGTGCCGACTTGGATATCCGGGATGAACAGTTCCCACACGCCGCTCGAATAGTGCTTGCGCATGGCGTGGTGGCGGCGATCCCACATGTTGAAGTCGCCAACAACCGCGACGCTCTCGGCGTTCGGCGCCCAGACGGCGAAATTCACGCCGGTGACGCCGTCGATGGTGCGCAGATGCGCGCCGAGCCGTTCGTAGCTGCGCCAGTGCGTGCCTTCGGCCAAGAGATGCAAGTCGTAGTCAGTAAGCATCGGCGGAAAGGCGTAAGGATCGTGCATGGTGTGGGTCTCGCCAGATTTGTAAGTCACGCGGAGTTGGTAGCTGGGGGTTGGGGGCTGGGGGCCGGGGGAGTTGCTATTCGAATGCAGTTCCGAGTCGGCGGCACAAACTGCTTCAAATAGGCCGGCGGGATGAATGCGTCGCATGGGGCGGGTGCCGCCGTGTGCGGGGTCCACCACCCAGGCCCGCTCCGCCTCGGGCAGGTAAGCGCGGACGGCCAAGGCGCGGCGTCCGTTCTGTTCGATCTCGTGCGGCCCCAGCACTTCGAACGGATTCTCATGATAACCATAAATCACAGGGCCGATCGACTGGAGGGGCAGTTGGGTATGCACGGTGGGGGACTCCTTAAAGCATTGGACAGGCGGGGATCCTCGTCCGAGTGAGGCCGCCTGTCGCGGTGTCTATTTTGGGGTGTCAGGCGGCCCGAGTAAACGTCGGCCGACGGAGGGCGGAAAGTGACGCAACTACGCTCCGGCGTAACTTTGCGAACGTGGCCGACAGGGACCATGTGTTTGCCAATGGGGGGTAGGCGGGCCGCAAATTGCGGGCCGGGGCTTCGTCGGCCTGCCAAACGCAGCATTCCACCTGATGGAATTCGAGTGCCCGGTCGATTCGCCGCCACAGGTCGTAGTCGCGAATCGGGGCCATCGTGCCAAACCGCTCCCATTGCCAATGGTGCTCGCGCCATTGGGCGAGCTGACGGCGAAGGCCACGGCTGACGTAACGGCTACGCGTGAGCAGGGTGACGCGGGCGGGCTGGCCGATGGCTTCCAGGCCGCGGACGACGGCCAGAAGTTCAAGGCGATTGCGACGTGTACCAAGCTCCGAATCGGCTGCCGTCAGGTGTTCGTCGCTTGTGACGGATTGCAGCGTGAACTTCCAACGGGGCAGGCCGCGGGAGGATCGATAGGTTTCGGCGTGCAGCAAGTAGTGGGGCAGGGCGGGTTGCATGCGAAGTGGAGTTGGCGATGTCGCCGCGGGGCCAAACGAATAAGTTGTTGATCGGCCCAACTCCACTTTGGGCATCGACGGTTTTGGCTCACATCCACTGTAAACCCGCCGACAGTATCTGTCGGACTAGTTTGTGCTATCGGCAAGGTGGCCGAAGAGCATAAAGCTTCTCAGAGAGATTGCGCATTGTATGGCGTGTAACTTGCATGGGTGTCACTCGGCCAACGCACTTGGGCGTTCGACGCGTGGGACGAGTTGGTCGCTCTTCGATTCGCGCACGTGGTTTCTACGGGAGTTTCGCTCGTCATCGGTGGCGCATCCAGTAAATGCGGCCGAATCGGAAGCGATTCTCGCTACAATTGCTACGAGCGTCCAAATCGCCACGCAAGATATTCGCGCAGTCAATTGTCTTTAACCTAGTTTTCACCAGTAGCATCCGAGATCGGCATCCATGATTGGTTGGGTTTGATGGCAACGTCCGTCACGGGGAGCCGGCATGCATTTCGGTTTGTACCTCAAGCAACGAGGCATCATTTCCAGCGAGCAGTTGGTCGCTGCGATCGAAGCGCAGCTGAAATCGCTGACGCGGATCGGTCAGCTTGCGCTCGAAGAAGGCCTGCTCGCACCGCGCGATGTATTTGATGTCTTGCGTGCCCAAAGCGAATCGCCTCACAAGCGGTTTGGCGAAGTCGCGATCGAATTGGGGCTAATGACGCGCGACGAATTGCTCAAGCTCCTCGTGATACAAGCCGACCGGCGTCCGCAAATTGCCGACGTGTTAGTTCATCAAGGGATCCTTACGGACGATCAAATGCGGCGCGAATTGGCGGAATTCCGCGATCTTCGCGCCAAACAACGGGCCGCCAGTTTGATTCACTCGAAAATCTCGCCGGCCCTGTGGCAACGGGGGAATGCCGCGACTAGCGATGTGAATACGGCCGTGTAGCGACGAGCAGTTCATTTCGAGTGAACGCAAATAACCGCCAAGAAGTTTTGGCTGTACCGGGCAGCGCGGCCGTTTGGCTGCGAAAGCAAGGTCGGACTAGCAACCAGCGGCGTTAGCGGCGGATCGTTTCGCCGAGTCGACTTTCCAAATCGGGCAGCTTTCGCGCTTGCATGGCAACGCGGGAATGTACGAAGATTCGCACCCGTTTGACGTAATTGTCGAACTGTTCTAGTGCCAGTGTGCGGACGACGGGTGAGATGTCTCCCAACGGTCGGTACACATTCTGTTTTGCGAAGTGCACCTGAATGTTGAAGGCAACTTCCAACTGAGTCGGTGGTGCATCGACAAGCACTTCGTGCGCTGCGACGGTCGTGCCCAACGCACTTGATAGAGTCACGGCCAGCCGTTCCGCGATGCCGACCAGTTCGCCATACGGCCGCCGCGCCAGTTGGCGATAGAGTTCGGAATCCTCGACAAAGCTGTATTGGGCTAGGCGTTTATACAACCTGCGGTGCGGGCCGAAGATGCCGTCGATCAGTTCGCTGGCGGAAGTGCTCCGACTTGCCGCAATCAGGGCATCGATGAATGGCTGCTCGGTCAACATGACCAGCGAATCGAGATTCAGCTTCTTCCGCAGTAGGAAGAATGCCCGTTGCAGCATGGCGGTCGCCGAGCGCACCGCGTGGTGCCAATAGACTTCGCTGAACATCACGTAGCGGGCGAAGACCATCATTTCCGCAGCGGTTTTGCCTTTGTCGGTAATGGCCAGTGCGTCGCCGGCTTCGTTCAAACACAAACTACCGATGAGCCGGCGGCGATCGAAATGTTGGCCATAGGGCACGCCGGCGTGCAAGCTATCGCGCATGAGGTAATCGACTTTATCGACGTCGATCGGCCCCGAGAGAATGCTCCGCAGAATGCGGTGCGTCTGCCCCTGAATATTACCGTTCACCAAGTTGGCAACGTCCCCGGGGTCGAGGCGCCATTCGTTGCGTAGCACTTCCGCGACCTGGCCCGACGCTATTTCGCGCGCCGCCAAAGTTTCGTGATTCTCGATTTCCGGCAGGCCGAGGTCTTCCAGCGGGTGCCCGAAGGGCCAATGGCCGATATCGTGCAACAGCGCCGCGGCTAGTAGCAATTCGGCATCCTTGGCCGTAACGGCAGCGGCAAAGCGTTCGTCGGCGGCCAAGTGATCGAGATACTCGATGGCGGCTAGGAATACTCCCAGCGAGTGTTCATGGCGAGAGTGATTCGCCGCGGGATACACCAGCCGAACCAAACCCAGTTGGCTGATCAGCGTCAGGCGGCGAAAACCCGCCGCGTCGATCAGTTGGCGGACGCGGGGCGTCAGCGGCACATCGACACCTGGCGGTATCCGCAGGCGACCACTCATGCCGCGACGGCGGCCAATCTCGGGGATGTCGTGAATGGATGTCACGGCTTTTGTCTTAATTGAACCGCCAAGAACGAAAAGGACGCCAAGAAAACAGCACAGCGAACCGCTAATCGACGCTAATGATTCGCTAATACGGATCCGTAGTTGGCAGCGGTTCGATTAGCGCCCATTAGCGTCTATTAGCGGTCAAAACCGGTTCAGAAGCAACTGGTTTCTCGCTATTTGAACATCAGCCCCGGCACGGCCGGCAGCGCCGCCACCAGGCGCAAGATCACCGTGACGGCAAAATACATCGCACAATGAAAAAAAGCACTGCCCGGATCAAGGTCGAACGAGGCAAAAGCCGCCAGCGTGCCGCCGGCAAAAACCGGCACGAGCAGAACGACCATCTGCCAGATTTCCAGGCCTTTCGTCATGGCATCGGTGCCGAAAAAGCGGTAGCCGAGAAATACGAAAACGCCCCAGAGCAAGGCATAAGCAAGTCCACAGGCAACCGACCGCAGAATCACTGGTACGCCTTGGTACCCTTCCAACTCGGCATCGCGCAGGAACGTGTAACCGGCCCACGCGAGCGGCGGCCCCAGTACAATCGCCGCCAAAGCCTTCAGCCAAGTTTCCGGATTTCCCTGACTGCGAACCACAAGAGCCGCTAACAGGGCCACTAGCACCGCACCGGCCACGCCAGTAAACACGAGCGGCTGGAATTTAGTGTCCTTCCAGCGGTACGTTTTGAGTGCGTGACGTCCGCCGGCGCCGATTGCCCCCGCTTCCGAGTGGTCGGGCGCATGGATGACCACCTCGTCCTCTTTCTTGGGGATCGTGATGGTTTGTTTGCAATTCGGGCACGGTCCCTTTTGGCCGGCGAACTTGTCGGCAACTTTGAAACGTTTAAGGCAACCGGGGCAAGTGACTTGGATGGGCATGGTAGCAAGGGGCGTGGAGCTACGAGCAGGGAGCTAGGTGCGCTGCGAAGTTTCGATTCACACTCCTTGCTCCTTGCTCCTTGCTCCCTGCCTTCTCACGTCTCCTTCAGTTCGTCTTCGTTGATCGTATGGAAGCCCTTGCGACGCAGTGTATCGACGGCAATTTCGATGTTATCGACCATCAGGGCAACCGCCGGGCGACCGTTCGGACGGATGAGCAGCGGATACACTTGCGTAATGTTCACTTCGGCCGCCAACAGAGCAGTGCATACCTGGAGCATTGGTTGTGGAGAATCGGGCAGTTCGACACCGATGAGGTCCGATTCGACAATCGCCAGCCCCGCCCGCTCCAGGATTTCACGACCTTGTTCGGGGTCGCTGAGCAGGAATCGCACCAGGGCACATTCCGTGGAATCCGAGATCGTAAGTGCGACAATGCGTACCTGGCTGCCTTCGAAACGGCGGACGACATCGAGCAGTTGGCCCACCCGATTTTCGAGGAAGACCGTAAACTGGCGGATGGAGGGGTAATCGCGACCACGCATCGTGGCGAAATCGGTTCCCTGGCCGCCGCCAATTCCTTCGCCGGTACTCATGGTGGAATCCTTCTGTCAAGAGAGCTGGCCCAACCGGCAAACGCGGCAAGCTGCGAAACCTGCGATCCTGCGCCGGCCTTGTCGTAACTATAAGCATTTTACGCGGTTTTGCAACTCGCCACGACGGACTAGCCCGTTGGTAAACCGAGAGGAACCGGTTACGATGGTCGCACTTTCATCAATTAAGTTTATGTCGAGCATTCATCGGATCAATTATGTTGCCCGACCATGAAGTCGATATCCGTGTGCGGTATTACGAAACCGATGCGCAGGGTTTCGTTCATCACGCGAATTACTTCCAGTATTTTGAACTGGCCCGCGTCGAGCAGCTTCTGGCGTTGGGATACGACTACGCCCACCTCGAACGCGACGGCGTCTTTCTGGTCGTCAACAAGATCACGTGTAAGTACCTCCGCCCCAGCCGGTTCGGCGATACGCTGCGCCTCCAGGTTCGCACCATCCGCTCGCGCGGCGCTCGCATCGACCATGCCTACCGGGTGCTCCGCGGCGAAGAGTTGATTGCCGAGGGCGAGAGCACGATCGCCTGCATCGACCGCGAAGGCCGCGTGCAGCGGCTGCCGGAGTTTTTGGTGTCGCCAAGTGAAAAGGTGTAAATCGTTAGGGTTAATCGACCATAGGTATTCGCGGGAAGATGGAACTAACACGAAGCGAGTAGATCCATGTCGAAGAAGATATTGCTCTTGGCCGGCGACTTCGTGGAAGACTACGAGGTCATGGTGCCGTTTCAAACGCTGCTGACGTTCGGGCACACGGTACATGCAGTGTGCCCGGACAAACATCTCGGCGATTTCGTGGCGACGGCGATCCACGATTTCGAGGGTCATCAAACCTATAGCGAAAAGCCAGGCCACCGCTTTCGCCTCAACGCAACCTTCGCCGAAATCGACCCGGTGTCGTACGACGCGCTCGTCATACCAGGCGGCCGGGCCCCTGAGTACTTGCGGCTCGACTCGCGCGTGCTGGAACTGGTGCGTCATTTCGCAAATGCGAAGAAACCCATCGCGGCGATTTGCCACGGTCTGCAAGTCCTCACCGCGGCCGGCGTGGTCGCGGGCCGACGATGCCAAGCCTATCCCGCCGTGAAGCCCGAGTTAACCCAGGCCGGCGCCATTTGGGACGAACCGACTGCGGAGCTCGATAATGCGTGCGTCGATGGCAATCTCGTCACGGCCCCCGCCTGGCCGGCACATCCGACGTGGCTGAGGGCTTTCTTGCGGCTGCTTGAATCGGCATAATCGGAACATCCATCTCGAGCTGTACGTCCACCGGCTCGCGTAGAACGGGCATGCCTGTCCGTCCGGGTCGGCGTCGGCTGTGCGGACGGACAGGAATGTCCGTCTTACAAACGGCCCCAACGAGTTCAAACCTTTGACGGATTTGCACGGGGCGATTAGCCTGGAAATAGAGGCACTTACCGGTGCGCTGTTGATTGCCCTCCTCGTCGGCGGGGAGGGCTTTTTGTTGGTCCGCTTGGCTTCTTCACGGAACACGCATGATTAACCGACTCTGTTTATCGTTCTTGATTGCTGTTTCCCTGGTCGTGCCCGTAGGCGCTCAAACCGTCGTGCGGTTCGAAACGACCGTGGGCGATTTCGACATGGTCCTCAATCCAACCAAGAATTCAGCGCTCACCGAATATGCCAACAACATGCTGAACTATGTAACGTCGAACCGCTACCTCGGCAGTTGGATCAATCGCGCCGCTACCGACCAGCAAGGAAATGGTTTTGTGTTGCAGATGGGCGGCTTCTTCTCACTCACGAAGCGGCCGCCACCGACGATCGAAAGCATTCGCAATGTGAACACGCTGCCCCCGGTAGCAGGTCATCCGGCCGCTCAGACCGGTTTGTCGAACACGATCGGCACGGTGTCGCTGGCGCTGCCAGGGGACGGACAAGGCGGTACGAATCGAGACGCGGGGACGAGCAGCTTCTTCGTCAATCTGACGAATAACTCGTTCCTCGATACCGACTTCACCGTGTTTGCCGCCATTTCGGATATGACCACGATCAACAAGATCATGGCACTGTCTCAGGTCGACCGCACCACGGATTCCAACTTCGGAGCCAGCTCGGGTAACCTGGCGTTCTCCAATGTGCCTGTCGAGGACAACGGCTACCAGGTGTTCATCAAGCGCGCGTTTGTGATTACCGATACGCTGGCCGCGACGAAGGCGATTGCCGCGGTCACACCGGCGCTCGCGTCATCGGCCGCAGCCAGTCAAGCGTCGCTTACTTCGTCGTTGATTGCCAACAATGCCGCCAGCGGTTTGGTTTCCAACGCGGTTCCCGAACCGACGACAATCCTTTTGGGGCTGATCGCCGTCATGGGATTCGGTGTCCTGACCCGGACGCGTCGCTGCTAACTCTGCGCAGACGTTCCACTTCCAGCGGACACGCTTGCACCGAATTACGGTACGGTTGGCGTGGTTGGCGGTGTTGCCAGATCGTCGAACGCCGCATCGTTCGGGTCGGTGACCACGGTACCCGTGTTACGCGTGTTGTTCAGCGTATTGGTCTTGTCGAACAATTTGAATGTCGACCCGCCAAGTTCGTGGATATTGTATTCGGCCAAACCACCGGCCGCCGTGTTCTTATCCGATCCGGTACCACCCAGGTCCAAATTGATGAACGCGGCCGCGCCGTTGGACGTCATATTGTAGTTCTTGCCGCCACCGTTCGAATTCGTGAACGTATTGCCACGAATGGTGGCGTTCATAGTGGTCGCCTGCTGGCTAGTCAGGTCGGCGGTTGCCGAACCAGCGCTATTGTTTGAGAACGTGCCGTTCTCCACCAAGAGGTTCACGGTCTTGGTGTTTGCGCCGGACGAGTCGATGAGCAGCGCCTGAGCGTTGTCCGTCGAGAAGGTGTCGTTATTGCGGAACGTCAGGTCGGCGTTCTTCGCACTGCCGCTCTGCGAGAGCGCGAACGCCACATCATTGCTGCCGGTGGCGTTGACCGTCGTGTTATCGACGAGCAATCCGAAATGACCGGCTCCCGTGAGCGCGATGGCGACGTTATTGTTCATATTGCCGTCGGTGAGACGCAAATTGAAGTTGTTGGTATTCGCGCCCGCCACATTGATCGCCTTATCAAAGGCGGTATCCACTTGCAGCCCATCGATCGTGATGTCCATCGCGGTGGTGCCGCCCGCCGTGTGAGAAATCTCGACACCGTTGTCGCCGGCCGCATTGCCGGCACTGACGATTTCGACTTGTCGAATGGCCGCGCTTTGCACGTTCTGCAAGACGATGGCATCGTCGGCCGACGTGATCTTCCCACCGGCGCCCACCGCGCCGCTGGCCGGGCCGACCGCGACCTGGCCGCCAGTCACATTTTGCATCACGATGCCACTGGTCGCGGCATTCGTGACCGTAACGCTGTCGAAGTTCGCGCCGGAGCTACTGATGGCAACGTTCGTCAGTCCGAGGCCCACGCCAGTATCCGATTTAAGCGCATTGGTGCCGCCGGCCGTAAGCGTCACGCCCGAGTTCGCGATCAACCCGTCGCCTTTGACATCGACCGCCATGTTCTGGATGTTCGCGGTAAACGTGCCGGAGCCACCGGTGCCGTCGATGACCACGCCGTCGCGGGCCGCCGTCGCATTCGTGACCGTGAGATGATTGAGGCCCGCACTCATGGCGGTGGCGTTGGTATGCGTGATTTCCACGGCGTTTTCGTTGGCGGCGTCGCCGGCGTTCGTGACTGTGACGCCGTTGAGCACCAAATTCGAGTTGGCCGCGTGTACGCCCGCGTCGGCCGTGCCGGTGATGGTGCCTCCTTGACCGACGGCATTGCCGGTATCGCCAACCGTAATGGTGCCGGTCGTGTTATTGACGAGGCGCACGCCATTCGCGCCGCCCGTCGCGTTAACACTTTCAAAGTCCACGGCCCCAACCGTCATGCCCTCGATATCGAGGGCATTGCCGGTGGTGCCACCGGCTGAGCGTGTAATCTTGTTGCTAAACCCAGAAACGGTCAACGAGCCACCGCCCGTGGCCACAAACCCTTGGCCGCTGGTAGTGGTAATCGTTAGATTACCGATACTCGTCGAGGCACCCGGGTTGTTGGTGATCGTAACCGCATCATTCGCGCCGGTGCTCAACGTATTGGTGCCCGAGAAGTTCGTCGTACCGCCGGTATTATTGGTGACGCTGATCCCTTGATTGTTGAGCGTGTTGGTGCCGTTGACGTTGACCGTGCCGCCCGAGTTACCCGTCACGACAATACCTTGGTTCGCATCCTTGATCGTACTGGCGGATGTGAAAGTAACCGTGCCGGCCGACAGACCATGGATATTGACCGAGTTGCCCGACGTGTCTCCTGCATTGATGGTCGAATCATTTTCGATTGCGCCGGCGAAGCTGACCGTGCCCACCGCACCGGTGGCCTCGAAGTCGTTGGCCGCGAATTTGCGGATCTTCGACGTGCTATCGAACGTTATGTTCGCGGCGCTATCGGTGATGAGCACGCCCGTCGTGCCGGCAATGTTGCCGCCGTCGAGCGTTACGTTGGTCGCCGTCACCGTGCCCACGTCCAGGTTGTTGAACGTCATACCCTTCGAAGTTGGGCTGGTGATATTCGTGTCGTTGACGGTCATCGTGAGCGCGCCAATTCCGGCGCCGCCGCCATTCGTTTCGATGCCGATATCGCCGCCCGTGATATTGAGGTCGCTCAAGTTCGTCGTCTGAGCGCCCGTGGTTGTCTTCTCAACGCGTACGCCTGATACGTTCGATGTGTTGTTGATGACCAGGCCGGTGACCGAGACATTGGTCGAGTCCTTGATCACGACCGCGTCGGCCGTGCCACCTTGAATCGTGCCCGCATCGCCCGCTGTATCGGTCGTATTGCCGATGACGATGGCGCCCGCCCCCGTGTTGTTTTCCAGGTCGATGGCTGAAGTGGCGGCTCCCGCCACGGTGCGATTGACGTCGCCGAAACGCACGTCGCCCGTGGCAATCGTCATCCCCGTAATGACAACTCCTTGTCCCGTCGCCGTGGATATCGAGTTAACCGTGCTCGGGGCGGTAATCGAACCGCCACCCGTGGCGATGAAGCCGTTGGCGTCGCCGGTGGCCGCAATTTTTACATCGCCCGCGAAGTCGATATTGGCGCCGGTGTTATTCGTCAGCAGCACCGCCGTCGCGCCCGGCGTATCGATGTTCATATCTAAATTGCCGACAAACGTCACGTTGCCGCCTGAATTCGAGTTCGCAAAAATGCCGTCGCCGGTATCGGTGATCTTGCCGTTGAATGCGACCGTTGCGCCCGACGCCAAATTCTCCACGGAAACGCTCCGCCCGGTATCGTTCGTGATCGCGCTGGCGACCGTGACCGAACCGTTGAATTTATCGGTACCGCCGTCGTTGCCATCGATCTTGAACGCGATGCCGTCGAGGCTCGTGAGCGCCACCGTGCTTTGGAATGTGATGTTGCCATCGGTGTCGCCTTCCAAGTCAACACCGGCGCCCGTGGTGGCGCCATTGGTCAGCATGCTATCCGAAGCGGTGAACGTGCCATCGAAGTTGGCCAGCCGAATGCCGCCGGCGCTGGTCGTGCCGCCGTCATAGATATACTTGCTGAGCGTTGTCGTATGGCCGGTGCCGGAATGCGTGTTCTCAATGTTGATGCCCACGCCGGTGCCGTTGTTGCTGGTGATATTCGATAGGGCGAGGGCCTCTTGAAGCGTGACGGTCGGCAGCGTGACATCGGTGGTCGTCGACGAGTCGATGTTGATGCCTCGGCCGCCAATCCCATTGAGCGTAACAGTATCGATCGTCACATTGCCGTGGACGATTTGCCGCGCCGAATCATTTGGATCCGTGATCGTATTCGGTTTGAGGTCAATTGCGTTTCCGGTGGTGTTGGAAATGGCCAAATGATTCAAGTTCGGATTACCGGCCCCGCTGGCCGGCGCGACAATCGCGCGGGCGGTGATGCTTTGACCGTCGATATCGAAGTTCGCCACTTCGTTGCTGTCCGCCAACGTGATCGCATCCCCAGTTACTCCATTGATCATCGGCCGCGCCAGCGCGCGGGCACCTGGCGAAGACTCGGGAATGGTCACCGTACCGTTTTCCTTCGTGGCTACGGTAAACTTTTGGTTATTGCCTTCACCCAACAGTCGCTGATTATCCTGTAGGACGATTCCCGTCGTAAATGTACTCGTCGAATGAGCGAAAATGATGTCGCCCTTCTTGCTGCCCGTTCCGTCCGCCTGGTCGAGCGCATTGTAGGGATGCTCGAATGTACCGTTGCCGCCGGCGGCGGCTTTGCTGTCGACGTGGACCACTCGCAGCGCGGTGCCATCGGTGTTGGTAAGCGCCGTACCATCCGTTACTGTGCTCTTACGCAACGCTACGTAGTCGTTGCGCATGAAGGGTTCACGCATCCGGTCGGGCACACCGCAAGTCGGTTGGAAATTGTTGCGCGTACGGCCGACGAACCATTGCACTTGGAATGTGGCGTAGGTTTTGAAAATGTCATCATCGCTGACGGCGAGTTGCACCAGTAAGTCGGGGAACGCGTAGCCGCGCACACCCACTCGGTACCCCGCACTGTTCTCCGTGTCGTTGGTCAGAAAATACGGGCCGGCGAATGCCCAAGCATCGCGACCGGCGCCCAGTCGCCGCGCGAATTCCAGTTCGCCCACCGTGAACGACGTATCCTTGATCGCTTTGGTTAGTTCGGCAATCGAATTACCTTCAAACCCGACTTGTCCTGTCGGTTTGAAGTTACCCACCTTATCTTGCCGTCCAACGGGAATATACATGTTACCGCGCAGATCCCATGATTCACCCAACGACTCATACGACGCACCGATCTGTGGGAAGAAGTTGCCACCCGCGGTGTGCGTGCCATCGGCCCATACCGCCACGCCATCCACGCGCCCCGTGGATGCCGAATAGAACGGGAAGTTCATCCAGCGATAACCGACACCCACATTGAAACCCACGCCGTCGACATCGTTCATCGTGACCTGGCCATCCAGAATGGCGGCCGTGTCTTCCATCGTGATGACTTGCATCGAGCCGATGTCGAAGTTGCCTTGGCCGTCTTGGCCATAACTTTCGGTGTTGTAGCGCAAACGCAGCAGCGTTCCTAGGTCTTGGGAAAAGAAGTTGACGTTGCCCGACTCCGCGACCGGCGGTGCCCCGGGATCGGCCCCCGGCGCCTCGGAAGCTTCCATTGCCACATTCTGCGCGAACAGTCGGCTCGGCGGGGCCAGCACCAATACCGCCACTGCCGCGACGATGGCGCCAATTGCCACACGTCGATTCGAATGAATGCCACAAGAACAAATTGCAGCGCTGATGCAATGAATGCGAGTTCGCATGAGTTGACTACTCCGTCAATTCGGAACGGCGCAACGGCACGGCGCCGGCGAACCGGTAGCCGCGGTTGATTTCTGGTTGCGTCGAAGTTCCGATCGAGCGCGTTGTCTGCCGCGATTGAGAACCAAAGACAGTTCGCCCCGCGACAAATGGGATAAGTATTCTTTGCAGATGAGGTAGAAGCAGTGGTCTTACCGAGACGGTAAGCGGCGGGATGGTACGCAGCTCTTTCTGGGGCCGCAAGAGCAGTTTTCCAAGAATGTCGTATCCCTCGGACCGCTGAACGCAGGAACTTTCCTAGCTCATTAGCCGAGTTCACTAGCTTTTCATAATCCATTTTCCAGTAACAACTTAAGGAAATTTCATCCTCGACTGACCGAGATTGGCAGCGCGAAGATCGAAAAGTTAATAAAATTAATAAGGAGTTGACAATTGTTTTGTTTCGTATACGAATAATAATCGACGAGTTAATAAAGTTGAGGTGTGGGCGATGCCGGCTTCAAATCTTTGCCCCTATTGCAGTAAGGCGATGAACGTCAGCCGCATGAGCTGCGGTGGCTGCGGGATCGCCGTCGAGGGCGCGTTTCCCGCCTCGCGGCTTTCGAATCTCCCGGCCGAGCACCAACGGTTCATCGAGATTTTCGTCCTCGCCAGCGGCAACCTCAAACAAATCGCCGACCAGGCCGGGGTGTCGTACCCCACGGTCCGTTCGCGGCTCGATAAGGTGATCGATTCGCTACGCCAACAAATCGCCGTCACGCAGGAAGTGCGCGGCACGATCCTGGATGCCGTCGCCGACGGTGAGCCCGACCCCGACGTTGCGGCCCGCATCATCAAATCCGTGTGAGCATCGTTGATGACACCCCTAATACAAACGAACCTGACCGGAACCTAATCCTTACAGTCCTATGAACAGTTCATCTAATTCATACGATGCCGATTCGGTAGCGGAAGAAGAGAAGAAGCTGGAGACGGCCCTGTACGACTCCGACCGTTTACTGCAAGACGCCTTACGCGCGGATGATCGGCGGCGATGCGTACGCCGCCGCGTTTTGTTTTCTCTACTCGCAGGAGGAATTGTGATGGGAACCATTTTCGTTGCGGCACTTGCCGGTTGGCTGACGCTCTTCAGCCCACCACCCACTGCATCGCCAGAAACCAGTGTCGATGTGGATGCCTGGGTGCAAAGGCTCACGGGGCTACGCGATCACATGCACACGGCATTCGGCGTTGGACCCGATTTGACCTTGCTTGATCCGGACACAGGCGTGGAAATCGTTCGTAAGGCGTGGCCGCAGATTCAAGAGAACCAAGTCAAAACTGGTTTGTTGAAGACATTCGCGTTCAGCAAAGCCCTGCCGAAGAAGCATGCCCGAGTGCTGCAAGTGCTCGACATCGGCATGCATGACGACGAAGCGGAAGTGCGCAACTACGCCGCTGCCTACGTCAAAGAGTATTCGGGAACCGATTTCTCCAGCGACGCACAAGGATACGCCAAGTGGTATCAAGCCAACAAAGATAAGGATCCGGAGTCACTCCTAGCTGCGGCGGGACAAGGTACTTCTAACGGAGCGAAGCCCAAGACGCCGTCGGTCGACCGCAAGACCGCGGTCGCCCAGGCAACGGCACTGGCGGATCAGGGCTGGGACTTGTGGCGGCAGCGGAAGATGCCTGAAGCTGCCAAGATATTCGAGCAATGCGTTGCACTAAATCCAGCAGATGCAAATTCCTGGAATGGGTTGGGCTGGGCACGCCTCGGCATGGGGAACGATGAAAGCGCCATTGAAGCTTTCGAGAAATGTGTTGAGTTACAACGAAACCACCCAGCCGGTTTGAACGGGCTCGGTCAGATTTATCTTTCGTGGGGCGATTTTGACAAGGCAGAAAAGTACCTGTTGAAAAGTGCAAGTGCGCCACACTCAGCCGCGGCGTGGTTCGGGCTGTCCCGCATCTACTTACTGACGGGACGGTTCGAAAAGGCCCAGCCTTGGTTGCGTAATGCCCTCAAAGAACAGCCGGAAGATGAAACCCTCAAAGCGATGCTCGAGGCCGCAACGAATAAGTCGCTGTCGCCTGATTTGAAACAGCAACTTAAACCGAAAGGTAAACCAGAGCGATCGACCGGCACGAGCGCAGCCGCGGAGGGGTGGCGTCAATTTAATGCCGGCAATCTCGCAGAGGCCGAACTTAGTTTCAATCGAGCCTTAGCAAAGGACCCCGATAACTTAGCCGCGATGAACGGCTTAGGATTCCTGCTGCTCAACTCAGGCAAAGCCGATGAGGCCAAGCAGTATTTTGAGAAATATTTAGAGAAGGAACCGGATGCTGCCGGCCCAATGAACGGCTTGGCCCGTTGCCTCAAGGAAGAAGGTAAGGTCAACGAAGCGATCGCGCTCTGGGAGAAGATGTGTAAACAGAATCCTGGTGTGAACGCAGGCACGGTTGGCTTGGCCACCACGTACGCCGAGAAGAAACAGTACGACAAAGCGCTGCCTTTTTATGAGCAATTGGTCAAGTCGCAGCCCGAGAACGAGGAGTTCAAACGAGGGCTCGAAGAGGCCAAGAAAGCGTTACAAGGCAAGCAACCGTAAGGATTTTACTGCCCAATGATAAAGGGCGGCCGGCGACGCGCTGGAAAAAGGCTCCTCACCGTTGGCACGCTGGGGCCTTCACCAAGCAACATCACCGACCACCGCATGTTCACTCAACAGCCGCCGAGCACCCACTCGGCGGCTGGCTTTTGTGCAAACGAGTTTTACGTATTATAAGCCGGGAGTCCGTGACCGAAAGAACGCAAAGTCCCCTGAATGCAACTGCTTTAACCGATAGATATTTCAACGGTTACCTATTAGAATTGATCCAAAGCAATCCAGTATTGGTGGCTTGTCATGGCAATCGAAGATATTACTGCAAGCGTGCTTGGTCTGGGAACAGTGCCCACATCGTTTGCTCCCGCGGCATTGCGGCGTTTTACGGTAGACCAATATCATCGTATGATCGAGGCCAATATTATTGGTGAGAACGATCGCGTTGAACTCGTGAACGGTTGGATTGTTGAAATGTCGCCCATTGGTCCGCCGCACATGACTTGTGTTAGTTTGCTGGCAGCAATCTTGCAGGAGCGATTGCCACGTGGCTGGACCTCACGGGTGCAAGGGCCTGTCACATTGTCGAATAGTGAGCCAGAACCGGATATTGCCATTGTGCGAGGTAGCATTCGAGACTACGTCAAGCGTTATCCGAGCGGTGCCGATATCGGCCTCGTCATCGAGGTTACCGACACATCGCTCGAGCTCGATCGCCAACAGAAACTGCCCCAATATGCCGCGGCTGGCATTCTCGAGTACTGGATTGTTAATCTTATCGACCGCTGTGTGGAAACCTACCGTAATCCAACTGGCAGTGTGTATCGCGAACCCGATGTCGTATCCGCTGGCGGTCGCCTGAAGCTCAACCTGCCCGGTAGCGAAGCCGCTACATTTTCGGTTGCCGAGATTCTACCTTAACATCCGTTCCGTGGGCGTAATGGCCGTGACGTGCTGCCAGGTCTGCCGGGCCGTGCACAGCGCAATTTGCAGCTTCTCGTCGGCGAATCTGTCGGCGCAATTCAACGGCAACTACGTTTTCCGCGCCACCACGCGGTTGAAGTGCAGGTCGACTTCGCCGTCGACGACCCGGCGAACGCCTTCGACGAGGCAGTGAGGCTCGTTATCTTGTTGACCGCGGCGAATGATCTCGTCGCGCGGCGTGCTGGGCGGCACCATGAACGTCGACTGGTAAATAATCTGGCAGCCGGCGTCGAGTTCCGGCACGATGAAGTGACACGTGGCTCCGTACGTGAGCATCCGAGCGGCGTGGGCCTCGTGGTACGGTTGCATGCCGGGGAAGCTCGGCAGCAGGCCGTGGTGTAGGTTGATGATCCGCCCGCCGGCATACTTCCAGCAACTCGCCGCTGGCAACACCCGCATGTAGCGAGCCAGGATGATGTAATCGATCTCGTGCTCATCGCAAAGCGCGATCATCTGTTCATCATCCGGCGCGCCATCGGGTTTTCCGCTTGGGGTGCCACTGGCTCTGCCAGTGCCCTTCGCGATGTTGAACCACGGCACTTCGAACTGCTCGGCCAGTCCGCGGCAGGCCTCGCGGTTGCCAATCATGAGCTGGGCATCGGCCTTTACGCGGCCATCGCGAATCGCACGTAGCAACGCAAGCGCCGGTTCCGGGCGATAGGTAACGCAAATTGCCAATCGCGGCCGGCGTTTACCCGCCGGCGGCGTCCACGTGCGGATCGAGAGCTTCGTGTTCTGGGAGACCTCGGCCATCGCCTGCCGCAGTTCCTCGTACCGGCTCGGGTCGAGTTCAATCCGCGTGAGCATCGAGAAGACGCTCTCGGCATCGTGGTCGTACATTTGGATCTCGGCGATATTCGCACCGAGGCCGGTGACGCAGTGGACGATCGGGTCAGCGAGGCCGCGATTATCGGGGCCGACGGCAGTGATGACGACTTTCATGGGGAGGGGTGAGGATGCGGGAGGCAGGGGGCAGGGAAAGACATTGTGATGCGGACCCAAAGCGATTGATTCAGTCTCTCAGTGTAACGCGCCGCAAATCCGCGAGACACCATGTCGCCAGGCGGAGCAGGCTGTACGGTCGGCCGGATCGGCATAACCGGCACGATCGCAAGGAATCTCAACGATCGTGAGTTGCTCCTGAGCGTGAGCGACCTAGGCTTGAGAGGCAGATTTTGAACCCCCCATTCGTTGCGTCGATTGATGTCCACTTCCAAGCCAAGCGGAACTGCTGGAGCTACCGCCGGCCAGGGCGACGACCACAGCCGGCTCGATGCGCTGATGGATCGCATCCATCAGCTCACGATGGCCCAGGGACCGGTGCGGACTCGCCCGGCCGCCGAAGCGGCGCCGGCGGTTGCGCCCGTGGCGGCAACACCAACCGCGGCACCATCGGAGCGGAAAGGTGAATGGATCCCGATCGAGCCGGAAACGCTCTCTGCCGCGGGGCTGACGGACGGCGAAGTTGAAGCGCTGGTTCTGAAAACGCTCAACGGTCGTGCCGAGGCGACGGGCCGCTACCTATCCGATCACCTGAAAATTGCCTTTCGGATCGTCGATCCGCTCATGCACTCAATGAAGCAGGATCGGCTGGTGGCCCACAAAGGCTCTGCCCCGATGAACGATTACGTGTACCAACTCACCGAGTTGGGCCGCGAACGGGCCAAAAAGTTCGCCGAGCACTGCACATACTTCGGTGCGGCACCCGTGCCCTTGCCGGCGTACATCGAAAGCGTGAAGCGGCAAACGCTCACCGATCAGCATCCGACCGAAGAAGACTTGCATCGCGCGTTTGAAGACCTGCTCATCGACAAGTCGATGCTGTTGCGGCTTGGGCCGGCGATCAACTCGGGTCGCGGCATGTTCTTGTTCGGCGCGCCTGGCAATGGCAAGACGAGCATCGCCGAGCGGATCACCAAGGCGTTCGGTCAAACGATTTGGATTCCGCGGTCGATCGGCGTCGACGGCGAGATCATGCGGATGTACGACCCCGGCATGCACGAGGAAATGCCGCTGCCGGCCAACGAGGGCTTGCTCGACAATCGCAAGATCGACCAGCGTTGGATTCGCATTCGCCGGCCGACGATCGTCGTCGGTGGCGAACTCACGATGGACCATCTGGAAGTGACGCTCAACACGGCCACGAACGTGAGCGAAGCGCCCGTGCAGCTCAAGAGCAACTGCGGCACGCTCGTGATCGACGACTTCGGCCGGCAACGGATGACGACCGATGAGTTGCTCAACCGTTGGATCGTGCCGCTCGAAAAGCGCTATGACTTTCTCAACCTGGCCAGCGGCAAGAAAATTCAAGTGCCGTTCGATCAGTTGATCGTATTTTCGACGAACCTCGAGCCAAAGGATTTGGTCGACGATGCATTCCTGCGGCGTATTCCGTACAAAATCGAGGTCACCGATCCGACGGAAGAGGCCTTCCGCCATTTGCTCAAGGTGATGGCGAACAAGCTGGGCGTCGAGTACAACGAGGCGGCCGTCGATTACCTGATGGAAAAGCACTATCGGGCGGTGGGCCGCAAGTTGCGCTGCTGCCAGCCGCGCGACCTCATTCTGCAGATTCTCAATTTCTGCCGCTACACCAACCAGTCGCCGAAGCTCACCCCACAAACCTTCGATTTCGCCGTCGAGAATTACTTCGCGGTGATGTGAGCGTAGGTCAGGCTTCAGCCTGACAATGTTCGGCGGTGTGCCACTGCTAACTTGTTAGCAGTGCTCCGCATTGCGGCCAGCTTGCTCTTTGTCCCTGCTCGGCAGCCCTTGACCGCGTCGCCTTGCTCATGACCAACCGTTTAGCCGCGACGCGGAGCGGAGCGCGAACTGCCCGTTCACAGTCGTGCAAGACTCAAGAGGATGCCTGACCTCCGGGGCCAGGGCCTGTTACAATCGGTCGGCGGTGAAACGTGGTGCCGATTGGAAATGAGGCCATGGCCAAGAAGCAGATATCGATAACGGCTGCGGAAGTTGCGGCTCCGCCCGAAATTCGCGAGCTGGTCGAGAAGTTTGCCGAGCATCGCGAATCATATCGACGGGGGCTGCAACGCGGCGAGTTGATTCCGCCCTTGCAGGGCTAACGTGCATTATGGAAACGTGTCCCAGGGCTGCGCCCTGGGCTAACGGATTTCGCCCTTGCAGGGCTGGCGTAAGCAACGCAGCCCACGAGCGAACGCTGATTGAGCGTCGGATTGAGGCGACGGATCGGGCGATTGATCGGCTCGTGTACGAACTCTACGGTCTGACGGCTGAGGAGATTGCGATTGTCGAAGGGGCGGTGAAGTAAAGGTGACGGGGGAGGGGAAGAAGTCCGCAAAAATCGATCCGTTGATCGCATTCGAGCGAAATTAAGTTTCCCGTAAGCGGCCGATATTTCCAGGGCATTTGTTTCAGGTTTGCGATGCGGTTCGTGGTCTGCGTTATTGGGCGGCCGTAGATACCCTACCCCCCGTAGTCGTTAGGCGAAGTTGCAATCGGGAGGTCGGTTGGGCCATAATGGCGGCGGCCGGTGCTGCTCGGCATCTTGAATTAGGACTCTTCGATGGGGAGTTTCGCCGCGAGGGAACGCCACCGGCCTCATTTTATTCTTGGTATCTGTGGCCCAATTTGGGGCGGCGACCGCGGGTTTTCTCAATTGGTACTTGAGGCGACACTTCGGCCTCTGCCCAGGAGGAGACAACGATGGTTGCCCACAAGATCGTGCTGCGTCGGCTGGCCACGGGGTGTGCAGTTGCCGGCGTGTTGCTCATTGCGAATTCTGTCGTAGCGGAAGAGCGGCCCGAGATTGCCGAGTTTCTTGCCGGCGGGCAGTTTGCGTCGGCGGCCGAAGCACTGGCGAAGTTTTCGGCCAGTGAGCCGAAGGACGATCTAGCGCGCTTTCAATTAGGTGGCGTGCAGTTCTTCACGGCGATCGAGCGCCTCGCCCAGGATTCGTACCGTTACGGGCTGCAGCCGAACATGAATTTCGTGCCGTTTCTGCGCACGCCCATCAAGCCGAACGCGCAGCCAGAGCCAGTGCGCTACGACGATGTGCGACAGATGCTCGAGCGGTTTGTGAAACAAGTGGAACTCGCGGAAGCGACGCTGAAACCAATTAGCGACACGAACCTCAAATGGGAGCTTGACATCACCAAGGTCCGGCTGGATATGAACGGCGACGGGCAGGCAGACGCCGACGAAACGCTGTGGACGGTGTTCAGCCGGTTTGCCGCCCGCGGCGGCCGGGATGTGCCCGAGAGTTTTGTGATCGGCCTGGATTCGGCCGATGTGCATTGGCTGCGCGGGTATTGCCATTTGCTCGCGGCCCTGGGCGATTTCATTTTGGCGTATGACGAGGAGCGGCTGTTCGATCGTACGGCCCAGTTGTTTTTTGCCAATCCACAGACGGCCTTTGCCGAGGTGCTGACGCGGCGAAGTTCTGCCGGTGCGACCTCGCCATTTGATGAGCCGATGATTCTGGACGCGATTGGCGTCATCCACTTGGCAAATTTTCCGTTGCGTGAGCCGGAGCGGCTGGCAAAGGCGCGCGAGCATCTGCTGGCGATGATCGAGGCGAGCCGCGAGAGTTGGAAACTCATCGAGGCGGAGACCGACAATGATCGCGAGTGGATTCCCGGGCCGAATCAGCAGAGCGTCGTCGAAGGGGTGGCGATGACGCCGGAACGGCTGGCCGCCTGGCGCAAGTTCTTGGATGAAGCCGAGGACGTACTCAACGGCAAGAAGCTCATTCCGTTCTGGCGTGGGAGTTCAGGCAAGGGCGTGAATTTGCAGAAGGTGTTCGCCGACCCGAAGGATTTTGACCTCGTGCTGTGGATTCAAGGGAGCGATGCCGTGCCGTATTTGGAAGAAGGCACCCTCACCACGCCGGAAACCTGGACCGAGTTTCAGCGGGTCTTCCAAGGCCGGTTTGTGGGGATGGCGATTTGGATTAACTGAGGAGAATAACGCGTGCCGGTGGCCGAATACTTGCGCTCGCGAATTGCGCGCTGTTGGTAAAACGATGAAATTCAAGAAAACCAGAATTGTGTTTTCTGTCTTTTGTGGGGTGCTGTGTTTGTTGCTGATGGGGTTGTGGACAAGAAGTTACTTCCACTGTGATCAATTTCTGCTGCGCGTAACTAGTCACACGTGCATCGATTGCGGTTCCGTTCCGGGAGAATTGCGCATCCGATACAGTAATTTTAACTGGCCCTTTCCACGTAATTGGGATTACATTACATCCACTACGCAGTTGTGGGTGAAATGCGAAAAGATTGCCGGCAACTCACCATCGATGTTAGGAAGCTTTCGGTATACGGGAGATGGTTGGCAGTTTCCTTCTTGGTTTGCCGTCACGATTACACTCTGCGCCGCGATTGCCGCGTATCAACGCGTATGATTCAGCCTCCGTACCTTACTGGTTTTTATTACCCTAATTTCACTGTTCTTGGGTTTGATGAGCTGTCTTGCGAGACGTTAGCCAGCAAGCAATCCGATGAGATTTAAGAAGACCCGCGTTGCTGTTTCTACTGTCTGCTGGCTTGCATGCCTGCTTACGCTCGCACTTTGGGGACGAAGTTATTGGTGGGAAGATACTGTCAGCGGACCGCTCTCCATCGCAAGAGCGATAATCGTTCACTCTAGCAAAGGCTGGCTTACGTTATCTTGGCCCCGCGCGCGGCCCAGTGCTGCTGTTTGGTCCATTAGGCACGAGTCCATTGAAATGAAAGAGAAATGGGAGCGAGATTTCATTGTTTCCGGTGGATCGATGGCGCCAAGAAAGCCAAGTGTTGGCATGCATCCTACATGGTTTCAATTGCCACATTTGTTCGTGGCAATTGCCACTGCTGCATTCGCAACGATTCCGTTGCTGCCGTTCTCCGCCCGCTTCAGTCTCCGCACCCTCCTAATCACGATGACCGCGATTGCCGTAGGCTTGTGGTTCATCGTATGGATGGCGCAAGGATAACGCGTTGCGTCCTTGTTGGAACGTAAATGGATGTGTAGGCCGGCTCGGCGTTGATGTCGCCCTCACAGGCTGCCGGCGTAATTTGGGTTCGTTTTCCAGGGCTGCGCCCCGGGCTGTCAGAGTTCGCTCCTTTGGAGCTTGGCAATCGCAGAGCAGGCGATATACATGCGCGTAATACCATCGAAGTGCGGCGGGTTGGGACGTCGTCGATCGGTGTAGGAGTTGTCAAGCCAAACGGCGGAAGCAGGCGTCATCAAATCAAATGCCTGAATTCGTCGACGGTTAGCCCAGCCTGTCGAATGATGGCGCGCAGGGTTCCTTTGGCCACCTCACGATGGTCGGGCACGGTCAGGCGTCGATGCGGCGGATCGGTGTGGCGCAGCGCGATGTGACTGCCGCGCTGGTGGTCAACGACGTAGCCGATCTTCTCGAGCGCCCGGACTACACCGCGACCCGAGACGCGAGGCAAGCGGCTCAAAGATTAACCTCCACGACTTCCTCCGAAACTGGCGGCGGAATCGGCTCACCGTGCTTTTGCAGGCTCTCGACGTAGGCTGCAATAGCCTCCTTGATATTGGCAATTGCTTCTGTGCGAGTCTGCCCTTGAGAAATACAGCCAGGCAAGGCAGGCACTTCGGCCACAAAAACGCCGTCCTCATCGGTTTCGATTAGAACACGATACTGCATGTTAGACTCCTACCTGTAGCATATCCCAATGTACCACCATTGGCCACTGCGATTGTCTTTGCCTCCTGTACTCGGAAAAGAATGCGACTTACGTGACTAACGGAGGTGCTCAACAAATAGGGTGCTCTGTAATTCACGTGTATTACAGCGGCGTCTGTGGGAACGGCGGACCGGCCGGTGCAAGAGACGGCGCGGAAACAAAGCGATCGAACCCTCCTCTAGCCAATCCCTAAAAAGGAGGGGGATACATTTTAGCCGCGCGAGCGTTCCGTGCCGAAGATTAGCGGCAGTTGCGGGTCATGTTGGTGCTGCGGGGCCAGCTCCTCGAACATCAGGCTGGGTTGGATATCGCGGTTGTGTTGGTATTTGCTGGCGTACTCTTCGATCGGGCCGCAAACTTCGTGGTAGAAGATTTGGCAGATGGGGATACCGGGATAGATGCGGACCGGATGGATGGCAAACATCTCAAGTGTCCAGTAGCCGCTGAAGCCGACGTCGCCGAAGCCGGCCGTCACGTGAACGAACAGGCCGAGGCGGCCGATCGAGGAGCGGCCTTCGATTTGCGGTACGAGGTTGTGCGTGGTGGTGCGTTCGACCGTGCGGGCCAGGTAAAGCTGGTTCGGGCTGAGGACGACGCCCTCGGGCGGGATTTCGATCCGCCGCACGCGGTTCGCCTTGGCCATGTCGAGCATCAGCTCTTCGTAGACCATCAGTTCGTTGTGCAGCGTGAGATTGTAGCTGTTGGGGTTGAGCTGCGCGGGATCGAACGGATCGATGAGGATGTCGTTGCCGAGTCGTTCGCGAATGGCGTTTCCGGAAAGTATCATGGCGAATTATTGCGTTTAGCGTCGGCGGCGACGCCGAATGATATTGGAGATGCGCTGTTAATTTGACGATGGGGCAGTGTGTGAACGAAGTAGATTCGGCGTTGCCGCCGACGCTAAAACAAGGAATGCCTAAATGTGATTTCTTAAATTTCCACGCCAATTTTCGGGCAGAACTTGTTCATGGAACACTGTTCGCATTTGGGTTTGCGGGCGGTGCAGATTTGGCGGCCGTGGTGAATCATGCGGTGCGAGAAGTCGACCCATTCTTTCTGCGGCAGAACTTGCATGAGGTCTTTCTCGATCTTCGTGGCATCGGTGTGTTCGGTGAGGCCAAGACGTTTGCTGAGGCGCGTGACGTGCGTATCCACCACGACGCCGGTCGCCAGGCCAAAGGCGGTACCCAGCACGACATTGGCCGTCTTGCGGCCGACGCCGGGGAGCGCGATCATGGCGTCGATATCGTGGGGGAGTTCGCCATCGTGACGTTCGACGATGGCCTGGCTGGCCGCCTTAATGTTTTTGGCCTTGTTGCGGAAGAAGCCAGTGCTTTGGATGACTTTTTCGAGGGCATTGATTGGCGCGGTGGCCAGCGCCTCGGCATCCGGCCAGCGGCGGAAGAGTTCGGGCGTCACCATATTGACGCGGGCGTCAGTACACTGCGCCGAAAGAATCGTGGCGATGAGTAGTTCGAACGGCGTTTCATTTTCCAACGCACAGGTGACATCGGGGTAATCGGCCCGTAGGTGCGCGACGACGCGGTCGGCTTGCGCCTGCCGATCGGCCGGCGGCTTCCCCGCAGCTGAGACCGATCTCTTGCCACGCTTTGTCTTGACGGCGGCGCTCCCTTTGACGGCTGCCCTGCGGTCGGCTGCCGGCGATTTCCGTTTCGGGGTAGCCATGGTAGAAGTGGCAGCGTTTAGTGAAGGATGATTCGGCGTAGCCGCCGACACTAATTAGGCAATTGTGGAGTTGGGTGAGTCGCTGTCAAGCGATACCACGCTCGTAACGGCGGCGTCGCGGCGCCGCTTGTTAAACTTGACCAAAGTGGGTGCCAAACCTAGACTTACTACCAGTCATGGGCACCGTAGAGGAGCAGTACGATCCGCTATATTTGCAGGGGATTGCTTATTTCAATGCGTGCGAGTTTTTCGCAGCGCACGAGGTTTGGGAAGATCTGTGGAAGAGTTACGGCGGCGAGTTGCGGCTGTTTTATAAGGGGTTAATTCAGGCGGCCGTGGCGCTGCACCATTTTGGCAATGGTAACACGCGCGGGGCACGCAAAGTGTACGGAACGAGCCGGGGCTACTTGGAGCCCTACCGGCCGCATTGCTGCGGACTTAATGTCACGAAGTTCCTCGCGGAGTTTGACGCGTGTTTCGCCGAGGTTGCCACGAGTGCCGAGGAGTTCCCGCGGGTTGAGTTGAATCCGGAATTGATTCCCGAGATTTGGCTCGACCCGCCCGTGGAATTGCCGCCGGTTGAAGTTGAGGGGTGATCGTCCGATGAACCCGTGGGATGCAGCCGAGCTGAGTTTCGATGCGCACACGTTTTCAGGCGTCGTGCGGCTGTTCCCGTTGCCGAACCTGGTGCTGTATCCGCATGTGATGCAACCGCTCCATATTTTCGAGGGGCGTTATCGGGAGATGCTCGAAGACGCCCTGGCGGGCGACCGGTTGATCACGATGGCCGTGCTCAAACCCGGTTGGGAGACCGATTACGAGAGCCGGCCGCCGATTTCGCCCGCTGCATGTTTGGGGAAAGTGGTGGCCCATCACCGTTTGGAAGACGGTCGCTACAACGTGCTGCTATTAGGTGTGCAGCGTGCGCGAATCTTGCAGGAATTGGACCCCCTGCGCTCGTTTCGCCAGGCCCGCGTTGAGTTGGTGGAAGACAGTTACGATTTTGCGAGTGCCTGCCAGTGCCAGCGCGTCCAGGAGGAACTCGTCACCGCGTTCCGCAGCCATTTACCGTGTACCTGCGAATTGCCCGAGCAGTTGGAAAACATGCTCTCTGGCGAAATATCGTTGGGGGCGCTCACCGACCTGGCGGCGTACACATTGCCGTTGTGTGCCGAGGTGAAACTCGGCCTCCTGGGCGAAAGTAGCGTTCGGCGGCGGGCTGAAATCCTGCTGAACGAAGTGAAGCGGCTTGCGGCTGGCCAGGAGAAGAAAGCGTCGCACATCTTCCCGCCAACATTTAGCGAGAATTGAGTGCTTCTTGCGCTGTAGCCGTGGGGTGGGCACTGGATTAAATTGAGGCTGCGCGGAAGTTCGGTCGTCAGCCGGGGGCTGCGGGCTGGCGACTAATCTCGGTAGTTTCAGTTAGGTTCGATCTTGTATGGCTAAATCGACGAATAGCTCGGCGGTTCCCTCGCGCGATGCCGGCAGCCTCGTGGGGGAAATCTCCGAGACGGACGAATGCGTGGCGAAGTCAGCCGTGGTGGTCGATTTGCCGCGGATCGAACGGGCCGTGCGCGAAATCTTGGCGGCCGTCGGCGAGGACCCGGACCGCGAAGGACTGCTGGAGACGCCGGCCCGAGTGGCGCGGATGTATGCCGAGTTGTTCTCGGGCCTACACGATGATCCCCACCTGCACCTAAAGAAATTCTTCACCGAAGAGTATGACGAAATGGTGCTCGTCCGCGATATCAGTTTCAACAGCATGTGCGAGCACCATTTGTTGCCGTTCACGGGCGCAGCGCACATCGGATACATCCCCAACGGCAAGGTGGTTGGGCTCAGCAAGCTGGCCCGCATCGTCGAGAGCATTTCGCATCGGCCGCAGGTGCAGGAGCGCATGACCGAGCAGATCGCGAACTTGCTGATTGAGGAGTTGGATGTGCGCGGCGTCGCCGTCGTCATCGAGGCGACGCACTCCTGCATGACGGTTCGCGGCGTGCGCAAGCCAGGTAGCATCTGCGTGACGTCCGCGATGAAAGGGCTGTTCCGATCGAATCTGTCGAGCCGGTCGGAAGTGATGACGCTGATCTATGGGGATCGGACGTAGGGCAGAAAGAGGGGACAAGAGAGGGGGGAGACAGGGAGAGGGGGAGAGGGGGAGAATAAATTTGGGACACGCTATGTACTTCGTCTCCCATTCTCCCATTCCCATTCTCCCATACTCCCCCTCTCCCCGTCTGGCGAATATGGAAATCCTTTCCCAATTCTTGCTCCGTCTCGCGTTCGGCCTGGCGGTTGGGATGGCGATCACGCCGTCGCAAAAGGTGTTCAGCGGGTTCTATCGCAACCACTTATACGTGGCGCTAGGGCTGACGACGTTTGCGACATTGCTGGTTGCGAAGACGAGTTCCATTGCTGCGGGCTTCGCCGCGGGGGCTGCGGCGTGCAGTTTCCTAGGAGCGGCCTGCTGGCTATACGAGGCGAAACGGGCTGGAATCACACTGCTTTGGGTTGTTGCATTCTGTGCGCTGCTTGCCGCGCTGGTTGCTCAATCCGAAGTGCGGCGGACGTTAAGTATTGCCGGATCGACTGGGGGCCTAGTTGCGTCTGGTTCATCAACAGCAGATACCGGCGAACTACTCCGAATGGTGTCCGTTGCCACGTCCGGTCTGACGATGGGAGTTACGATTGCCTGCATGTTCCTGGGGCACTGGCATCTTAATGCGCCAGGAATGGAACTCGGGCCATTGCGACGGCTGATCTCCGTCGCGGCCGCTGCCGTGGTACTACAAATGCTCGTCGTCGGTACGGGGCTGGTTGGAACGGTTGTTCATCAGCCGACCCTGCGATTCGATTGGTTGCTGTTCATCACGCTGCGTTGGTCGTTTGGCTTGTTGGGGACATTGGCCCTGCTGTGGATGGCGTGGCAAACGCTGAAGATTCCGAACACGCAAAGTGCGACAGGTATGCTGTATGTCGCGGTTTGCGGCGTGTTTACCGGCGAGTTAATGGGGCTGCTACTGTCGGCCGGGTCGCCGTTTCCTCTATAATTACACGGCACGCGAAATAGCCCGGCCGTCTCGGCCGGGCGATCACGAACGCGGTTTGTGGCGGCGGTTGCGTGTGTTCCAATCTGTGACGAATCCATTCGCCGACCCGAAACGGGGCGATTGTTCGGATTCCGACCCGAGACGGGTCGGCTATATATTCCATGAATATTGCTTACTATTGTCCGGCATGCCATAAGTCGAATCGGGAGTCGCTCGCCGCAGCGACGACGACGCTCCAGTGCGCGAATTGCCATCAGCAGATCGCGATCCCCGAGGGCGCGATAAACGGGAAGTGCATCAATCGCTGCCTCGTGTGTCCCAGTACCGATTTATATGCCCGCAAGGATTTTCCTCAGAAGCTTGGCGTAGCGCTCGTCGTGCTCGGGTTTATTGGCAGCAGCATCGCCTGGGCGTACTACCTGGTGCTGTGGTCGTTTGCAATTTTGTTTGGCACGGCGCTGTTGGATTTGGTGCTGTACATCGTGATGGGCGAGTCGCTCACGTGTTATCGCTGTGGGGCACAGTACCGCGGGTGCGAAGATATTGAAGTGCACGGCGGCTTCGACCTCGAAACGCACGAAAAGCATCGGCAGTTAGCAGCTCGGCTGAAACCGTTAGCCGGACAGGTCGAAAATGCGGACATCGTGAAGTAATCAGTCTGAACATCTCACGCAGAGGCGCAGAGACGCGGAGTTGTAGGATCAGGTGTAGGAAATTGGAACAGTTTTCAATGAGAAGCTTTTGAATCGTGACTACGTGATAAGGATCATCCTGTGTCGATTGTCCGAAAACCTCCTTTCAACTCTCCTCTGTGTCTCTGCGCCTCTGCGTGAGAAATAGCTCGCGGCTCACATTCCTATGGATCCAGAACAGCAGCGCATCGAGGAAGACCTTCGTGGACTGCTGCGGGGGGAGGTCCGCTGCGACGACGTATTCACGCAACTCTACGCGAGTGATGCGAGCATCTATGAAGTTCGTCCGGCCGCGGTGGTGCGGCCGCGGTCCCTGGCCGATGTGGTCGCCACCGTAACATATGCCGCCGAAAACCAGCTGGCGATTCATGCGCGTGGTGCCGGCTCGGGGTTGGCCGGCGAGTCGTTGGGACGCGGCATCGTGCTGGATTTTTCGCGGTATTTCCGCCGGATCGTGGCCGACGATGGCGAGCGGATTCGCGTGCAACCCGGCGTGGTCCACGAGTGGCTCAATCGATTTTTGGCCCGGTCGGGCCGCCTCTTTGGCCCCGATCCGGCCATGCGCAATGTCACCACGATCGGCAGCGTGGTGGCGGTCGATTCGGGCGGCAGCCATTGGCCGCGCTACGGCTCGGCGCGGCAACACGTCGAGGCAATGCAGGTCGTGTTGGCCGACGGCACGGTGCTCCACATCGGCAAGCACGACGTCAATTCGCCGACCGCAACCAATGGCGATGAGACGAACGTCGAGGAACGACGGCTTACGGGACTAGTTCAGTCGGTGGCGAGTTTGATCCAGCGCAACCAACCGGCGATCGAGCATTGTTGGCCGCAGAGCGCGGTGAACCGCAGTGGCTACCGATTGTACGATGTGATCGAGGGCGGCCAACTCGACTTGGCCAAATTGCTAGTCGGTAGCGAGGGCACGCTTGCACTCATCACGGAAGTCACGTTAACGGTCGATCCGTTGCCGGCCCATCGCGGGTGCGCGCTGTTGCTCTTTGAGAGCCTCGATCGAGCCGCCCATGCGGTATTGGAAATCGCCCAAACGGGGCCGACGGCGTGCGATCTGATGGATCGACGCCACTTGAGTTTGGCGCGCGAATCGGACGTGCGATACGAGCTATTGATTCCCGGCGAAACCGAAGCGATGCTGCTGGTCGAGTACCACGCGGCGAGCCGCGATGAGCTGCGAACGAAACTCGATGGCATCGTCGAGCAAGTACAATATGAAAGTGGTTTGGCTGCGGCTTCGTACATCGCCGAGGATGAAGCGGACTTCCAGTTGTATTGGGGCCTGGCCCAGCGGTTCGTGCCGACATTGTATCGCACGCAAGGATCATCGCGGCCCACGCCGTGTGTCGAGGATATCGCGGTCCCGGTGGAAGGGATGCCGATTTTCCTGCGGCATCTGCAAGATATTCTCAAGCGGTTGCAGGTCACCGCGTCGGTGTTTGGCCATGCGGTTCAGGGGCAGCTTCACATTCGTCCGTTTCTGGATCTCGCGAATCCCGACGAGGTGCGGACGATGGAGCAACTGGCTTCCGAATTGTACGAGCAGGTGTGGCTCCTGGGCGGCACGATCAGCGGCGAGCATGCCGATGGCCTGAGCCGCACGCCGTACCTGGCGAAACAGTACGGCCCGCTCGTGAATGTTTTTCGCGAGCTGAAGCAAATCTTCGATCCGCACGGCTTGCTTAACCCGGGAAAGATCGTGCCGGTGGCGCCGTCACGGATCACGCAAAATTTGCGGCCCACCGAAGTGGCGAAACCACCAAGCTCGGACAATATCGCTCCCGATGTGGCGACTTCTGGTGAAAATGGCCAGCCCGAAGCGCAGTTGTTCAATCTGCAATTGCAATGGAATGCCGAGGAAATGGCGGCAACCGCCCGAACATGCAATGGCTGTGGGGCTTGCCGAGCGTCTTCGCCCGAGGTACGGATGTGCCCGATCTTTCGCATCAATCCGCGCGAGGAGGCCTCGCCGCGCGCCAAGGCGAACTTGGTGCGCGGCTTGTTGGCCGGCCAGTTGCCGCCCGATACACTGCTACAGGATGCGTGCAAGGAGGTGGCCGACCTGTGCGTCCACTGTCACATGTGCCGGCTCGAATGCCCGGCGAATGTGGACATTCCGAAAATGATGCTCGAGGCGAAGGCCAATTATGTGGCGACGAACGGGCAGTCGCTCCATAATTGGCTACTTTCGCGCGTCGAACTCTTGGCTTCGCTCGCGGGCCGTTTGCCCGGCATTGCGAATTGGGCGATCGCCAATCCCCAGGCGCGCTGGCTGTTGGAGAAAGTGACGGGGATTTCGCAGGTGCGCAAACTGCCGCGACTCGCGCGGCGAAGCTTTTTGCAGCAGTCGGCACTGCGGCGCCTCAACCATCCCCCGCGCACGGTGGCCGAAAAGGTCGTGTACTTCGTCGATACGTATGCCAATCACTTTGATACGCAGTTGGGTGAAGCGCTGGTCGCCGTGATGCAGTACAATGGCGTTGCCGTGCACGTCCGTAACGACCAGTTACAGGCGGGCATGCCAATGATCGCCGCCGGCGCACTCGAAGCGGCCCGAAGTGTGGCCGCGCAAAACGTGGCGCTGCTCGCCGAGTCGGTGCGGCAGGGGTACACGATCGTCGCCACGGAGCCTTCGGCCGTGCTCGCGCTGACCCACGAGTATCCCATCATTCTCGATAACGATGAAGATGCGCTCGTCGTCTCGCAGCACACGCAGGAGGCGTGTCATTACCTTTGGCAATTGCATTTGCGCGGCCGACTCAAACTCAATTTCCAACCGCAACGAATATTGGCGGGATACCATGTGCCGTGTCATTTGCGGGCACTGGGAATCGGCGCCCCAGGCGAAAATCTGCTGCGACTGATTCCGGGGATGCGTGTGCAACGCATCGAAAAAGGTTGTAGCGGCATCGCCGGCATGTGGGGCATTCATCGCGATAACCATCGCGCCAGCTTGCGGGCCGGTTTGGGGCTGATGTCCACGATGCGCGATGGCAAATTTCAAATTGGCACCACCGAATGCAGCACGTGTAAAATGCAGATGGAGCAGGGCACGCGTAGGCCTACGGTACACCCCATCAAACTGCTCGCGCTGGCCTACGGGATGATGCCCGCCGTGGCTGACCTTATTCGCTCCAGCAACTCGGCCCTGGTGGTGACATGATCGTACGTGTACGACTTTTTGCGGCAGCCAAGGAATTGGCCGGTATGGATGTGCTGGACGTGGACGTGCCGGAAGGGGCCAAGGTGGCCGATTTGCGGCAAGCAATCGTCGAGCGTGTGCCAAACCTGGCCACGATTGTGCGCCACTCGTTGTGGGCGATAGGAACCGAGTACGTGGGCGAAGATGTCGAAGCGTCCCCCAATGCCGATATCGCGTTAATTCCACCAGTGAGCGGCGGATGATCGAACTGACGGACGCACCCATCGATACGGCCGCATTGCTCGACCGGGCCCGACATGCCGAAGCCGGGGCAATCGTGTTGTTTCTCGGCACCACGCGCGAATTCACCGCGGGCCGGCAAACCGTCGTATTGAGTTACGAGGCATATCGCGAAATGGCCGAGCGGCGGTTGGCCGAGTTAGAAGCCGAGGCCCGCCGGCGCTGGCCTGTGTTAGAATGTAGTATTACGCACCGTTTGGGCTTGGTGCCGCCGACCGAGGCGAGCGTGGCGATCGTCATCAGCACGCCGCACCGTGCCGATGCCTTCGCCGCCGGCCAGTGGCTAATCGATTCACTGAAGAAAGATGTGCCGATTTGGAAACGCGAACAGTGGGCCGACGGCGGCACGGAATGGGTACACCCGGGAGTTGCAGAAGACAAGGAGACAAGGAGACAAGGAGACAAGGAGACATTCGAATAGGTGCTTTCATCGAGCCTCCTTGTCTCCCCCTCTCCTTGTCTCCTTGTCTTGATTCCAATTGACCATGGCTAGAATCACAAACACTGCACCGCTCGTCGATCAACTCGGCCGCAGGCACACCAGCTTGCGGATCAGTGTGACGGATCGTTGCAACATTCGTTGCTTCTACTGCATGCCCAACGAGAACGTGCAGTTTCGACCCCGGCACGAAATTCTCACGTTCGAGGAAATAACGCGGTTCGCGAGTGTCGTTTCGCAGATGGGCGTGCGTCGGCTGCGACTGACGGGCGGCGAACCCCTGGTGCGGCACGATCTGCCACGGCTCGTGCGAATGTTGGCGGAGTTGCCGAACATCGATGACCTCGCCCTTACCACCAACGGCATCCTGCTCGCTGATCAAGCCGCGGAGCTACGCTCCGCCGGCCTTGAACGCATCAACATCAGCCTTGACACATTACAAGAAGAAACCTTTCAGAAGATCTCTCGCCGCGAGGGACTCGATCGTGTGTTGGCGGGAATTGCGGCGGCGCAAGAGGTTGGTTTCCGACAGATTCGGCTCAACGCAATCGCCATCCAGGGACTGACGGAAACCGAAATCGTGCCGCTCGTTCGCTTCGCGCGTGAACGGGGGCTGGAACTGCGGTTCATCGAGTACATGCCATTGGACGCCGAGCTTAAATGGCAATCGGGCGATGTGCTCGACGGCGCGAAGATTCGCCGCATTGTCGAAATGGAATTTGGGCCACTCGTGCCGGTGCCGCCACTGCACCCCAGCCAACCTGCGAATGATTTTGAATTCGCAGATGGCAGCGGCCGGCTAGGACTGATCCAGCCCGTGTCAAACCCATTTTGTGAGTCGTGCGACCGCCTGCGCCTCACCGCCGAGGGCCAAGTTCGCAACTGCCTCTTCTCAACCGCCGAGTGGGACGCCCGCGCCATCCTCCGGCGAGCCGTCCGACGGCGAGCCGGGTCGTCCCCGACCCCGGCGGACGACGACGACCTCGCCAACCTCGTCCGCGCCTGCGTCCGCGCCAAAGCACCCGCCCACGGCATCGGCACCATCGAGTTCACGCGGCCCGAACGAGCCATGTATCAAATCGGCGGTTGACTTCTTGAACCGCTAATGTGCACTAATTCGACGCTGATTCAATCCATGTGATTAGCGATAATTAGCGGTCTACTCTTGCCCAATTACGCTACGGTGTGACGGCGCGTATAATTGGTTCGCCATGATAGAGAAACGACGAATTTACTTGGATAACGCCGCCACCGCCTGGCCCAAGCCGGAGTGTGTCTACGATGCCGTGGATCATTACCAACGTGAGTTGGGCGGGCCCAACGGGCGGAGTGGCTACCTTGAGGCGCTCGAATCGAATCGGATCGTGGAAAGGGCCCGGCGGAGCGTGGCTGAACTCATTGGGGCGAGCGACCCGTTGCAGGTTGTTTTCGGTTGCAACGGCACCGATGTGCTGAATCTCGCGATTCGCGGCATCGTGCGGCCGGGCGACCATGTGGTGACGACCGTTTGCGACCACAACTCGGTGCTGCGGCCGCTGCGGGCGCTCCACGAGGATGCCGATGTCGAGGTTTCCTACGTGCCGTGTGATGGCCTGGGCTTCGTATCGCCCGCGGACGTGCGAGCCGCGATGCGGCCCAATACTCGGCTGGTGGCCGTCATTCATGCGTCGAACGTCACCGGGGCCATCCAGCCGGTGAATGAGATTGGTCGCGTGGTCCGCGAGTCGAACGCGTTCTACTTGGTTGACGCGGCCCAATCGTTGGGGCATGTGCCGCTGGATGTGCGAGCGATGGACGTTGATCTGTTGGCCGCCCCAGGGCACAAGGGACTGTTGGGGCCGCTGGGAACGGGCGTGCTGTATATTCGGCCGGGCGTGGAGCGGGAAGTTTCGCCGCTGCGTTATGGTGGTACTGGCACGCAGAGCGATGAAGATCGCCAGCCCGATGTACTTCCTGATAAGTATGAACCCGGCAATCACAATTTGCCTGGCTTGGCGGGTTTGGTGGCGTCTACGCAGTTTTTGATCGACGAAACGATTGAAGCGATCCACTCGCATCACACGATGCTTGTCGAGCGATTCCTGGCGGGATTGCGAGAGATTGACGGCGTAACGATCCACGGCCCTCAATCGACGGCGAATCGTACGAGCGTCGTGAGCATCACGGTTGACGGCTACGACCCGCACGAGTTGGCGGCAATTTTGGAGTCTTCCCACCGCATCCAGTGTCGGGCCGGGCTGCATTGTGCTCCCCGAATGCACGAAGCACTCGGCACGACCGCCGGCGGCGGCACGGTGCGCTTCAGTGCGGGCTTCTCGACAACTGCTGAAGAAATCGATGCAGTCATTGCGGAACTAGAGCAAATTGCCATCGCGGTTGTGCGCTAGTCAAAATCAAACCACTTGGGGCGCGAATGCTATCGAAAATGAAGTATCTCACGCAAAGGCGCGAAGACTCCACATAATAACGGCCGCTGGCACCGCACAAATTCGGTCACCGCTTTGTTTTCTTAGCGTCTTAGCGCCTTTGCGTGAGATTTATATCGTCCAAGTTTTTGAAATTCGTGCCCTTGGTGGTTTTACCTTCGGAAGGAATCATGGGAACAACCGAACCTTGGTACAAAGATGGCCTGCGATTCAAGTGTACGGGGTGTGGCGATTGCTGCACGGGTGCGCCGGGGTTCGTGTGGGTGAACAAGGAAGAAATCGCCGCGCTGGCCAAGGCGGTGGACGTTGAAGTCGCCGAGTTTGAAGCGCTCTACGTGCGCGAAATCGGCGTGCGGAAAAGTCTCAATGAAAGGCCAAATTTCGATTGCGTATTCTTCGATAGCCGAACGCGCAAGTGCAAGGTGTATAACGCTCGGCCGCGACAATGCCGCACTTGGCCATTCTGGGAATCGAACGTGCGAACGCCCGAAGCCTGGGAAGCAACTTGCGAGGCTTGCCCGGGTAGCGGCAAGGGCAAGCTGTATCAGCTCCGTGAGATCGAAACCCAAAAGGCAGCAATACGCATATAGCCGCACCGCCTCGGTGCGGCGTACGGCGCGCACTGCAGCAATATCTTGTGCCCACGCTCCGCGTGGGAACAAGGGTGACGATGCCGACCGCCCGGCCGAGACGGCCGGGCTATCTTCCCTGTTAAACTTTGCCGGTTGGTTCAAGTTTAGCGACTGGATCGACGATGTAATCCGCGAGGAAGTGAGCTGCCGCCGGCATGTACGCTAGCCTATGCTTAAATCCTTGCGGTGAAATGGTTTAAGCGATTTTTCGGGTGCCCAAGCCCAATTTCCGATTAACCGAATCGCCGCTAAGTTCTTTGACAATCAGGATTTAACGACGCGAAAGCCACGCGTAGAGCAACGGTTTGCCAAGTCGCCGGAATGGCGAGCGGCAGCCGCTGCCAGCACGGCTCATATTGACATTAGTGCTTGGCACAATTACACTTGGGACATCGGAACGACTTCCATTAGGTGGTAGTTTCTTCGCAGTGGCCGCCTCATTGAGGGGATCGCAACGTGACCAAGAAAGAGATCGTCAAGACCATCTCCGAGGAGATCGGGCTCACGCAGCTCAAGACGAAGGAGATCGTCCAAAAGACGTTCGACGCGATCGTCGAAACGCTGGTCGAAGATCATCGCATTGAACTGCGCAATTTCGGCGTTTTCGAGGTCAAGCGACGGGCCGCACGCAAGGCCCGGAATCCCAGAACCGGTGATAAAGTGTTTGTACCAGAGAAGTTCGTGGTCACTTTCAAGCCCGGCAAAGAAATGGAAGAAAAGGTTCGCGAGATGGAGCGACGGGCGGCCGAGCAGGCCGGCTATGTCTATCCGAATGGGTCATCAGATGGGGAAGCACCATCGCCACAAATCCCTTCGCAGCCAACCACTTAGCTCGTTTTTTCGACGCGGCGCTTTCGAGAAAATAGCACTTATACAACAGCCCTCAATTTTTGATGCCAGCAGAATCCGCACCGCTGGCGGAACGTGCGAAAAGTTGGCCTCGGCGCATTCGATTGAATTTGCTACTGTCCGGCCGCTTATCACCGCATACTTTTCACTTTCACAGCACCCCGCTTGATCCAGACGCTGTGAAGCGCAACCGCGCAAGAACTTATCGTTGATCGTGGACTCGACCACGGAAAAAGGAAATCGCTCGGCCGAGCCAAGGAATGTGTTCGGCCAGCGATCAACAATTCACAATTGGGTTGGCGCATGCGCCGAAGAATCTGAGGAACTCGTCGAACGCATACTTCGTTTTTGTGCACGCAATTGATCTGAGTGCACAGCCAACGTCGAACGCGAGTGACGGGGAATGATGCTCAGGGAGGAGTAGTTCGAATGCGTAAGGTACTAATGGCGTTCGTAGCCGCTGCATGGCTGGCGACCGGTACGGGCTGCCTCATTCCGATGTATTCGGCCGATCCGGCCCGCCGTGCGCAAGAATTGATCTTCACGTCCGAGGACCTGCGTTCCTTCCTCAATGAATGGGAACGCATCTGGTTCCTCGACCAGCCGAGCCATCTCACGCCATTGCGCACGCATGGCGGGATTATCTAACGCCTATTGAGCTCCCGGTGAGTCGAGGGCTTGGCTGTGGTGGTTTGTCTGCTGCGCGCTGGAATTCGGTCGTATCACCGAATAGAATTGTGTTTGGTGTGAATATTTTCGAGGTGTCTCAATTCTTGCTCCGGGTGATCATGTGGCAACCGATGCAATTGAATCGAGTTCTGTGGTGACTGCCAGCGAACTGCGTCGGCTACCGGTTGCGGAGCGCAATGAAATCTTAGCGGCTGCCGCTGCACGTGCCGAACACGAGTACCGCTCGAATGCCGTCGTGAGCGACTCCGAGGCATTTGGCGAGGACGACTTGCATGGCACAAGCACCGCAGCCCAAGAGGGGTGAGGTCTGGGTCGTCCGATTCGATCCTTCGGTCGGGGCTGAGATTCGGAAGCTTCGTCCAGCCGTCGTGATGAATGTTGACGCAATTGGCCGGTTGCCATTGCGAATCGTCGTGCCGCTGACCGACTGGCAGCCATCGTTCCGGCAACTCCCGTGGTTCACTCCGATTCCGGCCACTCCCCAAAATGGCCTGACCAAGGATTCGGGTGCCGATGCATTTCAGGTGAAGTCCGTGTCGGAAACTCGCCTGACACGGCGATTGGGGAATATTACCGATCAACAGGCCGATGAAATCGCGTCGGCCATCGCGCTTTGCGTCGGCACGCCTTGAGCCAGTTGGGCATTGCATGTTGGAATTCCTTGCGTGACAATGTCGTCCACAATGGACCTTTCTGTGCAACTTGGTCGGCTGCGGTTGCCGAATCCGATTTTGGTGGCATCGGGGACGTTCGGTTATGCCCGTGAGATGGCGGGGCTAGTCGATCTCGGGCGGTTGGGCGGCATCGTGCCGAAGACGATCACGCAGGAGCCGCGGACTGGCAACCCGCCGTGGCGAACGGTCGAGACGGCGGCCGGGATGCTCAATTCAATTGGGCTGGATAACGACGGCATTGAAGCGTTTGTTGCGCATCATTTGCCGTATCTGGCATCGCTCGGCGTGCCGATCATCGTGAGCATCGCGGGTCGCACGCAAGAAGAGTTCGTGCGAATGACTGGGCGGCTCGCCGGCCTTACCGGCATCGCTGCGTTGGAACTCAACATTTCCTGCCCGAACGTATCGGGCGGCGTTGATTTTGGGACTGATGCGGGATCGTGCGAGCGGCTCGTGGCCGGGTGCCGCAGTGCGACGGCTACGCCGATCATCGCCAAGCTGACGCCGAATGTGACCAGCATCGCGGCGATCGCGAAGGGGGCGGAAGCGGGCGGGGCCGACGCGATTTCGCTCATCAACACCTGCCTCGGGATGGCAATCGATTGGCGCAAGCGGCGGCCGCTGTTGGGCAACGTGCTGGGCGGATTGAGCGGCCCAGCGATCAAGCCAATCGCGCTGCGGGCCGTGTACCAGGTCGCCCAGGCCGTGAAAACGCCGCTCGTCGGCATCGGCGGTATCTCCACGATTGACGATGTGATGGAATTCTTCGTGGCCGGGGCGTCGGCGGTTCAATTGGGGACCGTGAACTTTTACAATCCAAAGGCGTCGATGGAAGTGCTGGAGGCGTTGCCGGGGGCACTGGCGGAGGCCGGCGTGAAGTGCACGGCCGATGTCGTGGGCACTTTGCTATCGAATCGATAGTCAGGAAAACAGTTTACTATTGCGGGTTTCGGATTGCGGATTGCGGATTACAATCCCGGTTTCAATCCGCAATCCGCAATCCGCAATCCGCAATCCACAATCCAAAATATGAAAGTTCTCAGCGGTATCCAACCCACCGGTCCGATTCACTGGGGCAATTACTTTGGCGCGGTCCGCCAGTACATTGCCCTGCAAAATAACGACCAGGCGTTTTACTTCATCGCCAACTTGCACGCGCTGACGACCGTGCGCGACCCGGCCAAGTTGCGGCAGTACACGTTCGATATCGCGCTCGATTTGCTTGCCCTCGGCCTCGACCCGAACAAGGCGACGTTGTTTGTGCAATCCGATGTTCCGGAGGTCAGCGAACTGTGCTGGCTGCTGATGACCGGTGCGCCGATGGGCCTCTTGGAACGCTGTCACGCCTACAAAGATAAAAAGGCAAAGGGCCTGACGGCCGACGCGGGGCTGTTCACATACCCGGTGCTGCAGGCGGCCGATATTCTGGCCTACGATAGCGACACCGTGCCCGTGGGCGAGGACCAGGTGCAGCACATCGAGGTGTGCCGCGACCTGGCAGGCAGCTTCAACCACCAATTCGGCGAAGTGTTTGTGATGCCCAAGGCGTACGTGCTCGACCACTCGGCCCGCGTACCGGGCACCGACGGCGAGAAGATGTCGAAGAGTTACAACAACACGCTCGCCGTGTTCGAGGATGCGAAGGTGCAGCGCAAACAAATCATGCGGATCGTGACCGACTCACGGCCGATGGACCAGCCCAAGGAACCAGCCGGCGACGTGCTGTACGACCTGTTTTCGCTTGTAGCGCCAGAAGCCGATCGCGAGGCGATGGCCGCACTCTACCGCCGCGGCGGTTTTGGCTATGGCGAAGTGAAGAAAGCCCTTGCCGATGCCGCCGAGAAATTCTGGGCGGAACCGCGTGCGCGACGTATGGAACTGGCGGCCCATCCAGAGCGCGTGCGTGAAGTCCTCGCGGCCGGCGCGGCGAAAGCGCGGAAGAAGGCGGGAGAAGTATTGAAACGAGCGCAGAAGGCCTGTGGAATTCATGGGAAATGACATTCCGATATCAACGAAGGCAAGTCGATGGGAAACGCCTTCCTAGTGGTCGCATTGCTCGTCGTGGCAACGCACGCTTGCGTCTACGGTGGTTTTCGGCTTTAGAAGCATAAGACGCGCGATCACAACGTGAACAAATTTAGCGTATTGTTGTATGCTTTCATATTCGTTGCCTACTTGCTGGGAATGATCTGGATGCTCGTTGTATCTGGGAACTAGTTTGGAATCGTGGACGTCCGCGAAGCAGGATGTTACTCTTAAGTAAAGGATTCCACCGTATGTCCACCGACGCCAACAACTTGCTTAACGCGTTCGATTCACTGGGGCCTGCCGAACAGCGCGTTGTTGCCGCGGAGATTTTGCGACGTTCGTATGGCACGGGCGAGCTTTCCGAGCAGACGTTTGACGAGTTAGCCGCCGAGGTGTTCCACGGCTACGACGCGGAGGAATCGAGTCGTGGCGAGTCCTGAACGTGGTGAGGTTTGGCTGGCCGACTTGGGATTCGCGGCGAAGATTCGCCCTTGTCTCATCTTGAGTGTGCGACCACGCGACAGCGACCGCGCTCTAATTGCGATGGTCTCGCACACGACGAGCGTTCGTGGAACACGTTTCGAGGTCGCCTTGCCCACGGCGTTTCTTAAGCCTGGCGCATTCGACGCACAAGGTCTGATCACGATTTCTCCGCCACGGCTCCTCCGCAAGTTGGGTGAGCTGCTTCCCGCCGAGATTGCCACGATAGAGGCAGCTGTGAGAAATTGGTTAGGGCTCTAGGTTTTCGGAAGTTGTTCGTCGTGCGCATCGCGACGATCTCATGTTTAGCATTCGGTAATGTCCTCCGCTAACGTTCGTAACTATGACCCCGTGCGATTCAGTCTGCGCACGCTTTTGATTGTCGTGGCCGTGGTGTCGATTGTTCTTGGCATGACGCAATGGCACTATCGCGGGTTGATGAGCACTCACACGTCGGCGGTTCGCGACGCCTACATCCACGGTCGCATCTCGTTGGAAGAGGCCCGCGAACAGATCGGCGATTCTACCGACCACTGGTCCGCCGAAGTCCACGAGCGCGCCCAAGCGGCGCGCGAACAACGGAAGAAGTAGCGAGCGTCAGCCTATGTTCGGCCGGTCGTACAAGATGCCAAATCTGAGTCTCACGCAGAGACGCAGAGACCGCAGAGTTCAAGATTAACCCACCCAATGGCCCTCCGCGTCTCCGCGTCTCTGCGTGAGATGAATTGGATGCGATCAAAACAACGGCAGTGCTATGGTCGCGGCCTTCAACCGTGCGCGACTCCAGTCGAATAAAGTGGCTTGAAAACGGCACCTGTGCTGCCATCGGAATCGGTACCAATCAGCCGGTGGAAATAGGTCTGCTTATCCAGTAGCATGGAAGCCGTTGGCGATACGCGACGAGATGGCATGAGCGTCGCTGGCATTGCGCGGAGCGAGACAATTCCACACGAATATGAAAGGGCGGTGTTTGATGGCCACCTACAATCGACGGCAGTTTATCGGCCAAATGACTTCCAGCGTGGCGGCGGGGTCGGCAGCAGCGGGATTGCTGTCGGGTTCCCCGCTGTTGCAAGCGGCGCGGGCTGCGGCGGCCACCGGCGGGAACAAGTTGAAGCTCGGTATCCAACTTTATTCGCTCCGTGGCTTCCCGCTCGATAAAGCATTGCAATACGCGAAGGAGCTTGGTTTCGAACAGGTTGAACTGTTTAGCGGCATGGTGCCTGTTAACTCGACGCCCGAGCAAATTCAAAAGGTGAAGGACCAAATTAGAGAGCTGGGCATGACGATTTCCTCCCACGGCGTAAATCCGTTTGGCAAGGATTTTGCAGCCAACCGCAAGACGTTCGAGTTCGCCAAGGCGTTGGGAATTCGTCAGATCGCGGCCGATCCGGAGCCGGCGTCGTTTGCCAACTTAGATGACTTGGTGAAAGAATTCGACATTCGCGTCGCCATCCACAACCACGGACCCCACGCGCGCTACGACAAAGCGATCGACGTGATCCAAGCGATCGAAGGGCACGATGAGCGGATCGGCGCGTGCGCCGATTTGGGCCATTACATCCGCTCGGGCCAGCAACCGGTCGATGTGATTCGCCTACTCAAGGGGCGGTTGTACGGTATTCACCTGAAGGACTTCGCCGAAATGAAAGACAAGGCCAAGGGCGTCATTCTGGGCAAGGGCCATTTGAACGTGCCGGCCGTGTTCGAGGCACTCGTGAAGGTGGGCTTCCCGGCCGACGGCGCGATGTCGCTCGAGTACGAAGAGAATCCGAACGATCCGATTGCCGACATTCGCGAGTGCGTTGCCGTGGCGAAGAAGGCGCTCAAGCAAACGTCGTGACGGCAGGTGTAAGTCGTAAGGTGTAAGTAAATACGACGGGTGGCATGCTCTCGCGATACAGCGACATGCCCACGCTCGCGGTAAAGCGTGTAAGTTTCGCGTGAGCATGCCGTGGCGAGCGAGGGCATGCCACCCACAAAATCGGCCTACAGGAACCATTGATTTGGTGACGGAGTATTCGAGGCAATTATGCAACTTGGTTTTGTCAGTGCGGTTTTGGGTGATCTTTCGCTCGACGAGGTGTTTGCCGTTGCGGCGGCCGAGGGCTATCAATGCGTTGAAGTGATGTGCTGGCCCAGCGCTAAGGTCGATCGACCGTACGGCGGCGTGTGCCACATCGATGTGAGCGACTTCACGCAGACCAAGGCCGACGACATTCGCGCACTCTGCAACAAGCATGGCGTGCAGATTTCGGCGCTCGGCTACTACGCGAATGCGCTGGCGGATGATCCGAACGAGGCAGAGGTGTCTCGCAATCACTTTCGCAAAGTGATTGCAGCCGCGCCGCTCTTGGGGCTGCAAAACGCCAATGGCTTCATCGGGGCCAATCGGTATCGGCCATTGGAAGAGAATTTCCAGCAGTTCGCGCAGGTTTGGCCAGATATCATCAAATACGCGGAGGATCGCGGCGTGAAAGTGGGCATCGAAAACTGTCCCATGCTGATGCCCTATACTTGGCCGTTCGGTGTGAACCTGGCCCGCACGCCTGCCATTTGGCGGCGAATGTTCGAAACGATTCCGTCGCCGAATTTCGGCCTGAACATCGATCCTTCGCACCTGGTGATGCAGCTGATGGACCCAATCGCCCCGATCCGCGAATTTGGCTCGCGCATTTTCCATGCCCATGCCAAGGATATGCGCATCGATCGGTATCGGCTCAACGATATTGGCTCACTGGAACCACCCATGTCGCGGAGCACGGCGAAAATTCCGGGCTTGGGCGACGTGCCCTGGGGCCTGTGGATCGGGGCCCTCACCGATGCCGGCTACAACGGGCCTGTGTGCGTCGAAGTCGAGGATGAGGCCTTCGAGCACTCGTTGGAGGACCGCAAGCGGTCGCTCCGCATCAGCCGAAAAGTTCTGCAGCCGCTGATCGCGTAGTGCATAATGGTCGTAGGTCAGGCTTTAGCCTGACACGTATCATCCAAACGAGATCGTCAGGCTAAGGCCTGACCTAATCATGGCCGCCGGCGCGAAATGGATCGAAGGGCTTCCGCCCGATTGCAGCGTGGAGGAGGCTGCGCGCCGATCATTAGGGCCGCGGCTGTCGTCGGTCGTGCACTTGCTGCCGCTGGCTGCCCATCTAGCCGAGTATGATATCGAGCATGTTCATCGGCTGCGGGTGGCAACACGGCGAGCGACTGCGGCGCTCAAGCTCTACCGCGATTGCGTTGCCGCGAAACCAGGCCGCTGGATGAAGAAACACCTGCGACAAATTCGCCGCGCGGCCAACGACGCTCGCGACCTCGATGTGCTGGCCGACCGGCTGGCACGTGAATACGGCGAACCGGCGGCCCCGGTCGTCGAGTTGATTGCCAACGATCGTGCCGCGGTGCAGCCGGCGATCATGCAAGTGGCCCAGCGCTGCCGCAAGGATGAAAAATATGTCCGCCAGACGGCCAAGCTGCTGCAGAGTATTCGAAATCCTAACGAGGAAAGTCCTCAGGCGGAACGTGAGGCGTCGGCGCCGCTGGCGTTTCGCAATTGGGCGGTCACCCAATTTGCGGGTGTCGCGGAAAAATTCATCACCGCGATGCCGAACGAAGCGTCCGATGCGGCCGCCTTGCATCAGTTCCGCATTCGCGCCAAGGGCGTGCGGTACGCCATTGAACTTGTGTTCCCCGCATTTGAACGCGAATTGCGGCAAGAGCTGTATCCGATCGTCGAAGAACTGCAGGAGCGGCTGGGGCACGTGCAGGATCATGTCACGGCAATCGCCCGCTGCCGCAATTGGTTGGCCGATGTTCGCAACGCGGCCTTACGGATCACGCTGGAAGAGTTGAGGGAAGCCGAGTCGCGTGGGCTGGCGGATGCGATTCAGGAGTTCCACACCTGGTGGACCCCGGAGCTGGCGGAGCGAACTCGCCGATGGGCGCGCGTCGATCCATCAACACCCCCGTAAGACGGACATTCCTGTCCGTCCAAATATTTGATTACCCCAACGAACGGACAGGACTCTCCGTCCTACGACGATGCACAGGCGTCATTGAAGCTCGCAGCGCAAGCAAACGCACGTTGCGTAGCCAAAGGGCCGATCCATTATTCAATTCGGGTGGCGCGCCCTGAGTCCTCAAAGGGCGTGGTGCCACGGGAATTGCCGCGGCGGGGTGGCATGGCCTCGGAGGTACTCCGACGTGGCCATGTTTTTCGGGCGATTTCGTGCTCACGCTTCGCGAGAGCATGCCACACTTTGGGCCCAATGTGAAAAACGGATCGGCCGTGCCCACCCTACCAGCTCACAGGCAGCTCGACTGCCTCCGCCAACCGCCGCAAATACTCGTCGCGCGATATCTCAATGGCCCCCAGCGTACCGGTGTGTGGCGTCCATTGCTGGATATCCAGCAGCATGAAGCCCTTCGCGCGCAAATGTTCCACGAGGTAAATCACGGCGATTTTTGAGGCATCGCGAGCACGGTGGAACATGCTTTCGGCCGCGAACAGGCCACCGATCGCGATGCCGTACGTGCCGCCAACGAGTTCCTCTCCGCGGTAAACCTCCACGCTATGCGCATGCCCCAGTTCATGCATCCGGCGGTAGGCGTCGATCATCCCGGCCGTAAGCCACGTGTTGTTGGTTCGATCGCCAGTTGTCGCGCAGCCATGAATCACGCTGGCGAAGTCGCGGTCTAATGTGACGCGGAAGCGGCCGCTGCGTAGAGTCCGCTGAAGGCGCCGTGAAATATGCAGACCGTCGAGTTCGATAATCGCCCGTGGATCGGGCGACCACCAGGCAAGCGGCTCATCAGCCCACATTGGCCAGGGGAAAATCGCGTGGCGATAAGCGTCGAGCAACCACTCCGGACCGAGCCGGCCGCCCACGCAGAGCAGGCCTTCCGCTGTCGTGGCAGTAGGCAGCGGAAAGCGCGACGGCGAAAGCGTCACGCCCGGTGGCAACGGCCTTGTTTGCACGCCCACCGGCACGAACAACTCATCAAACTCATTTTCCCGCTCCGCGCGACTCATGCCGTTCAGGATACTGCCGCAAGCCACGGCCGACTACTTCGCCTACTACCTGCGCCGTTTCATCATGCCCAGGACTTTGAGCCGGCGATCTTTTCGCTGCTCCATACTGGGACCGCTGGCGTCGGTGACGCACTGTAGCGTGTAAACGACCGGCAGTGGGGGCCGCCCACTATTTGAACGTCCTTTCGGAGTCAAATTCGTGCGCAAATAGCAGCTCACGGCCTTATCGCGGCAATCGCCTTTTCTGAACGCGGCCCTTATAATCGTAGGTGGCGTGCGAAATGCGTATTCCACGCCGCTTGGGGCCACTTAAATCCTCAGAACGCAAAATCAATGGACGACACGATTTTCGCATCCTCGCCAGCCGGTCGCCCCGAGATCGTGCCTACGGTGCCGCTATCCCCACGCGAAACGCCGCCGGTTACGCCGCTGCCATCCGCAGCGGTGACGAATTCGGAGCGTCAACCCTCTCGATCTTCGCGTCAGTCCGGCGCGCTATGGATTCTGCTGCTGGCGTTCTTGCTGCTGCTCGTGGGGCCGTTCCTCGTGGGACGGTTCGTCTACGAAACGAAGTACAACGAACTCCGCGCCGGTTACGATCTTGCCTCCAGCACGCTCGATCAATTGAAGCCGCGGCTAAACGATTTGGAACTTGCCTCGCGGCTGGTAGCGAAGCGCGTGGAACCGAGCGTGGTTAGTATCACGCGTCCGGGCGGCCATGGCGGCATGGGGCAAGGGTCGGGCGTGATTGTCGATAAGGCCGGCTACATCATTACCAATTTTCATGTTGTGGACGGCACCGATTCGGTGCAGGTGCGGCTGAGCGATCGCCGCGTTGCCGATGCTACCGTAGTCGGTGCCGATGCGCTCACGGACATCGCGGTTCTCAAGATTAATTTGAACAATCTCATGCCCGCTGAGTGGGGCGACAGCGACCAGCTTGAAGTGGGCGATTTGGTGTGGGCTCTGGGAAGCCCCTATGGCCTGGATCGCAGCCTCACATTCGGCATCGTAAGTGCCAAGGCGCGGCGGAGTGAGCGGTTTATTAGCGGAAGCCCCTATCAAGAGTATCTGCAAACGGATGCGGCCGTGAACCCTGGCAACAGCGGCGGGCCACTGGTGAATATCGAAGGGCAGATTGTGGGAATCAACGCGGCGATATTCGGCCAGTCGTATCAAGGTATCAGCTTTTCAATCCCTAGTGCGATCGCTCGCCAGCGGTACGAAGAGCTGAAATCGAAGGGGCACGTCGATCGCGCCTGGCTCGGCATTTTGCCGCTCGATGTGCCGGAAGAATTGCGCACGAAATACGGCTTAGAACTGGGCCAAGGCGTGCTCGTCGGCACCGTCGACCGCAACGGCCCCGCGCACAAAAGCGGCGTGCGAACGGGCGATATTATTCTGAAGTGGAACGACCATACGGCCACGGACCCCACGTTATTGAGTCAGGCGATTGCCGCCACAAATATCGGCTCCCAAGCGAAACTCGTCTTGGTTCGGCATGTGGGCGATAAGAACGAACAGCTTTCACTCGACGTGCAGGTCGAGCGCCGGCCAGCCGATCCCCGGCCGCAGAAATTTGACGAGTAACGTTTGCTTTGCGAAAGTCATCGGAGGACGTTCATTGTGAGCTTCGGCGCAGCATTCGATGCCAAAGAGCAGGTCCGCCAGGCGATCGACATTGTCGACCTGGTGGGCAGCTACATTCAGCTGCGCCGACAGGGCCGCAACTTCGTGGGGTTATGTCCCTGGCATGATGACAGCCGTCCCAGCCTGCAGGTGAATCCCGACCGGCAATCGTTCAAATGCTGGGTATGCGATTGCGGCGGCGACATCTTCAGCTTCATCATGCGGGCCGAGAACCTCGAATTCCGCGAAGCGCTGGAGCTGCTCGCCGAACGCGCCGGAATCCAACTCCAGCGAGCCGGGTCGTCCTCGACCCCGGCCGACCCGGGCGGTCCCCCGCCCCGCCCCGAAGACGACAAACGCAACCTCTACCGCGTCCTCGCCTGGGCCGAAGAGCAATACCATCGCTGCCTCTTGACCGCGCCCGAAGCCGAGCCAGGCCGCGTGTACCTCGCCGAGCGGGGCCTCAGCGCCGACACCATCCGCCGCTTTCGCCTCGGCTTCGCGCCCGACCGCTGGGATTGGCTGTTGTTGCAAGCCCGCGAAAGCCAATGGTCGCCATCGATTCTGGAGCGAGTTGGCTTACTTCGCCGCAAGGAGCTTGCCGGCGGCCATTACGACTGGTTCCGCGGTCGCGTCATATTCTCGATCCGCGATGCCCGCTCGCGCCCGATCGCCTTCGGTGGCCGCGTGCTGCCAGAGCTAGCAGGCGAGCGCGTGGCCAAGTACATCAACTCGCCCGAAACGCCGCTTTTTTCCAAAAGCCGTGAGTTGTACGCCTTGGATGTCGCCCGCGAGCACTTCAAAAACGATGGCGGCGCGATCGTCATGGAGGGCTACACCGACGTGCTAATGGCCCACCAGTACGGCATTTCCAACTGCGTGGCCGTGTTGGGCACCGCGCTCGGCGAGCGGCATTTGCAACTTCTGCGCCGATACACCGATCGCATTACGCTGGTGCTCGATGGCGACGCTGCCGGGCGCCGGCGCACGAATGAAATTTTGGATAACCTGCTGGCACTGTTCGAAAAAAATTCTGTCGACTTGCGAATACTGACCTTGCCAGAAGGTATCGATCCGTGTGATTTTATAGTTGAGCATGGAAGCGAAAAGTTCCGCGAGCTCATCGGCCAGGCGGTCGATGCTCTGGAACACAAATTCAACGCGGTGACCAACGGATTGGATACCCTCGTCGATACCCATCGTGCCTCGCAAGCGGCCGAGCAATTGCTCGCCACGCTGGCCCAAATTCGGCCAGTGGGCGGCAGCGCCTCTTCGGAGACGCTATTGCGCGAAGAGCAAATGCTCGGCCGCATCGCACGAAAATTCCAGCTGCAAGAAGAAATGTTGCGCAGCCGGCTGGTGGCCATTCGCCAGGCGGCCCGCAACAAGCCGACGTCGCAAAGACCACCGACCGATTCGGCACCAGGCCGCGAATCATCGCCAGCGCGCGCCGTCGTTCCCGCTCGACTTGCCGATCTGCCGACCTGGGATCGAGACTTGCTAGAGCTATTGATTCTCGATCCGAGTTACACCACGCGGCTCCAAGAAACAATTCAACTGGCTGCGATTTCCTCGCCCGCCGCACGAGTTATTTTTGTTGCCTGCTGCCGGTTGGCGGAGCAGGGCGAGAGCCAGGATTTTGGCCGGCTGTTGGCCGAGTTCGATGACCCAGCAATGAAAAACTTGCTGGTGGCGCTCGATGAATCAGCAGCCACCAAAGCCGAAGCCGATCGCGATCGCTGGCTGGCCGATTTGTTCGAAACCTATCGCCGCCGCGCGGAGGAAACCCAGCGTCGCGCTGTTTTGGCCGCCGCCCGCCAAAGCGACGCCAGCGCCGAACAATTACTCGCACAATTCTGTGAACAAACCAAATCGAAACACCGCAATGAATATGAAAGGAGGAAAAAATAGGTTTAAGGCATAAGGCATAAGTCGTACACGGCGAAACTACTTAAACCTTACGCCTTACGACTTACACCTTGCATCCCGGCCTAGCCCACCCTGTTTACGGATGAACAGGACCTTGGCCGGTGGAAGCCGCCAGTCGCCCCGCAATGATGCGACTCGCGGCCGTCCCCACGCCACCTCAGACCAGCCGCACACGAAGTGCGGGAGGAGCCGAACGATGTTGCAGCGTATCGATCTCGCCCTGAAGGAACTCGTTAAGAAAGGTAAAACCGAAGGCAAGCTCACCTACGAAGAAGTTAGCGCCCTGTTGCCCGATGAAAGTGAAGGCACCGATCGCATCGATTCGGTTTTGACCGCGATCGATGGCTTGGGAATCGAACTGGTCGACGGCCCCAACGAGCATCGCCGCGAATTGGCCGAGCAGGAGGTGAACTTCGCCGACGGCGATCGCGGGTTCATTCTTGCCGACGGCATCCCGCAGGGTTCCAGCGACCCGATTCGCATGTACCTCTCGCAGATGTCGCACATCCCGCTGCTGACGCGCGACGAGGAAATCCGCCTGGCCAAGAAGATCGAGCTCGCTCGCAAGCGCTTCCGCCGCAATCTGCTGCGATCGTTCTTCGCCCTCGAAGCCACCGTGAAAACGCTTGAGCGAGTTCACAGCGGCGAATTGCCGTTCGATCGCACGATCAAGGTCTCGCTCACCGAGCGGCTCACGAAGGAGCAGGTGCAGGCCCGCATGCCGCACAACCTGCCGCTGCTGCAACACCTCATGGAAAAGCAGCGCCGCGACTTCGCGACGCTGACGAGCCGGAAGGCCACGGCGGAAGACAAGGCCGCGGCCCGCACGCGCTACATTCGCACCCGCGATAAGATGCTCGTGCTGGTCGAAGAACTCAGCCTGCGGACCCGTCGCGTGCAGCCGCTCATTCGGCAGCTCGAGGAGACCTCACACCGAATGGACGAACTCCGGCACCAACTCGCCGACCTTCGTGCCAACAACGCACCGGCCGAGAAAATCGCCTCGGTGCGGCACGAGCTGCGCGAAATCATGCGTCGCACGCTCGAAAGCCCGGCCAGCCTGCGTCGTCGTGCGCGGCTGCTGCGTGGCCAGTTCAAGCAGTTCGAGGATGCCAAGCGCGAACTTTCCAGCGGTAACTTGCGGCTGGTTGTGTCGATCGCCAAGAAGTACCGCAACCGTGGCCTCAGCTTCCTCGATCTCATTCAGGAAGGTAACACGGGCCTCATGCGGGCGGTCGACAAGTACGAATATCGCCGCGGCTTCAAATTCAGCACGTATGCTACGTGGTGGATTCGGCAGGCGATCACGCGGGCCATCGCCGACCAGGCTCGCACGATCCGCATCCCGGTCCACATGATCGACGTGCTCATGAAGCTCCGCAACGCGGCCAAGAAGCTGCTGCAGGAGATGGGCCGCGAACCGACAACCGAGGAAACCGCGATCGCCGCCGGCATCACACTCGAGGAAACCGAACGCGTGCTCGATATCGGCCGCCACCCGATCAGCCTCGACCGACCGATTGGTGAAGGCGATGACGGCTGCTTCGGCGAGTTCGTGCAGGATATGGGCACCGAATCGCCGCACAAACTGGCCAACAACGGCCTGTTGCGCGAGCGGATCGAGGAACTGCTCAAAACACTCACGTTCCGCGAACGCGAGATCATCCGTCTGCGTTACGGCCTGGCCGATGGCTACTCGTACACGCTCGAAGAAGTGGGCCGCATCTTCAAGGTGACCCGCGAGCGCGTCCGGCAAATCGAGGCCAAAGCCGTCGCCAAGCTGCAGAACCCGGTGCGCAGCAAGTACCTGGAACCGTTCGTACCCGGCGTCAGCGCCGCCGCCGCATAAGCCAACACGTAGGACGGACATTCCTGTCCGTCCAAGAACAAATTTCTATAAAGAACGACGGACAGGAATGTCCGTCCTACGAAACCCAATTAGCCGCCGGTCAATGACCGGCGGCTTTTTTCGTGCCGTTTTCCAAACCATACTGCCCGCCGCCGGATTACGCTATCATACGGGTGGCGAGATCATTTAAGCCCACGAGGTTATCGCAACCAGTCTTGTGGTAAAGGCGCGAGTTACGAGCGGCGAGGCACGAAGATTCTCGCGCCTCGCAACTCGCATCTCGCGCCTTAGTATTGACGCTCGCCCAAAGCAATAAAATCATAAGTCGTGAAGTCATAAAAGTCGTAGCGATTGAACCTCAGGGAGGCCGCACATGAGTGTTACAGCTGCCGCATTGCGGGAGTTGCACCGAATTCACCAACGATTGGCCGATTTGCGCGATCGTTTGGAACGCGGCCCCAAGCAAGTGCGCGCCCGCGAGGCGAACGTGGCCCAACTCGAAGCCAAGCTCGCCGAGGCTCGCGACCGAGCCAAGCAAACACAGGTCGCGCTCGATCGCAAGCAACTCGATCTGCGTTCGGGCGAGCAGAAGGTCGTCGACCTCAAGGTGAAGCTCAATGGTGCCAACAGCAACCGCGAGTATCAGGCATTTCTGGAACAAATTGCCGCGGCCGAAATGGCCGGCAGCGTGCTTTCGGATGAGATTCTGGAGGGGCTGGAAAAGATCGACCAATTGCACGCGGCCACTATGGAAGCGGAAAAGAACCTCGCCGCTGGCAAGCAGGAGTTGGATAAGGCGCGACAGAATGTCGAGTCCTCCGCCGCCACGATTCGCGCCGACGTCGCCCAGTTGGAGGCTGAGTTAATCCAGGCGGAGAAAGCGCTGCCGGCCGACCTCAAAGCCGATTACGACCGCGTCGTCCGCAGCAAGGGTGCCGATAGCCTCGCCGCCGCCGACGACGGCGTTTGCACCGGTTGCGGCCAACAGATCACGCTCAATATGCAGAACGAGTTGAAGCTATCGAAACTCGTTTTCTGCAAATCCTGCGGCCGGTTGCTGTATTTGCCGGAGTAGCGCCGTAGGACGGACACTCCTGTCCGTCCAAACCAACATCACCCCAGTTCGAAGCTCGCAGCGCAAGCAAGAGCAATGTGGACTTTGTGGAGGCAACACCCATCGCCCTTGCTCGCGCTGCGGGCTCCCATCCACGGGCTTTGTACGAAGCCTGTTTGACGGACAGGATTGTCCGTCCTACCGCAAGAACTTCACTCTTTACATTCAGCCATTTCCAGTCGAAAATAGCAGGACGAACAGGTCTCCCCCGAGGAGACCGTTTTTTATTGCGCCTCGCCTAATCCTTTATTCTTAACTCGTCGACGCCGATTACTCTGGCCCTCAACCCTCAACCCTCAACCCTCAACCACCATGTCCGACCGCGTTCCCATGACCCGTGCCGGGTACAACAAGATCAAGGCCGAGCTCGACGAGCTCGAAAACGAGAAGATGCCGGAGATTGCCAAGCGGATCGCCGCGGCCCGGGCGGAAGGCGACCTCAGCGAAAATGCCGAGTATCACGGTGCCCGCGAGTCGCAGGGCTTGCTGCAGGCCAAGATCAACGTCCTTAAGGAAAAGCTGGCCAAAAGCGTGATCATGGACAACGCCAAGCTACCCAAGGACCAGGTGGCGTTCGGCTGCACGATTGTGGTGAAGGATCTCGCGTTCGGCGATACCGAGGAGTTCACGCTCGTCGGCGCCGGCGAGGAAGATTACGACACCGGCCGCATCAACATCGCCAGCCCGCTAGCTCAAGGCTTCGTCGGCAAGAAAGTCGGCGACAAAGTCGAAGTCGCCGTCCCCGCCGGCACGAACAAGTTCGAAATCCTCGAAATCAAATTCGAAGACGAATGACGCGAATGGGGAATTGGGAGTGGGGAATGGGGAATAAGAATGCGGAATTGGGAGTGGCGAGTTGGGAATGAAAGACTCTGGCCTTCTTCCGCGAACAAAGCTGTTTGCATTGCGCATCCTTCGCCTTTACAGCCGTCTTCCTAAATCGGCCGAAGCGCAGGTCATCGGTAAACAACTTCTGCGATCGGGCACGTCGGTGGCTGCCAACTATCGTGAAAGCTGCCGTGCTCGGTCGAAGGCGGAAATGGTCTCGAAACTGGGAATTGTTGAACAGGAGCTCGACGAGTCGGTTTTGTGGTTGGAATTGCTCGGCGACGCTGAAATCGTTCGTCAGGAGTTGTTGAAGGAAATTCTCGACGAAGCCAACCAACTCCTTAGAATAACGGTCGCTTCAATCAAAACGCTCAAATCTCGCCGGTAACGTTCCCGACGCATTCCCCATTCCCTATTCCGAATTCCCAACTCCGCATTTTCATTCCGAATTCCCAACTCCCCACTCCCAATTCCCCATTTGGTTCACGCCGCATCGCTTGACGCACCATCATCGTTCGTGTGTTTCCGCCTCCGCCGTCGCCGCCGTGTCACGGTCCGCGTAATGACGGGCGTTGACTGATGGTGGTAGTGCGTCTCGGTCGAATGCGAGACCGCGGCGGCCGGCTGCGGCTCTTCCTGCCAATGACGCAGGCTTGCAATGGCATGCACCGTGGCACCGATCGACGCCAGCCGCTCCGTGGCGTCCTGCTTGGCGGTGAACACGAACACCTGGTGCCCCTGACGGGCGAACGAATCGAGCACCGCTACCAAGGCCCCGGTCGCCCGGGCGTCGAGCCGTTCGAACGGCTCATCGAGCACGAGCGGCAACCAAATGCCCTTGCGGGCGGCTGCCGAAAGGAGCGTAAGGCACAGGCTGATATAAACCAAGTCGCGCTGCGCGGCCTTCAGTCGCTCCACGGGAACCGTCGCCCCGTCGCGATTCACCACGCAAGCCTGCCGGCCTTCGCCAACGAGCAGCAGCCGCACAAATTCACCGTTGGTGAGTTGGGCCAAGTAATCCGACGCCCGCGTGTGATATTCACCCACAGCCACGCCACCTTCCAACGGCAAACTGCCACAAGCCGCTGCTTCCAGTTTGCGCTGGACGTCGGCGAGTTCTCGCTGCACATGCTCGATTGATCGCGCGGAAAGTAGCGACGCCCGTTGCCGTTCGAGCGCATCTCGTTCGCCGCAAAGCGCCTTGAGCTTCTTCGCCGCCGCGTTCACTTGTTCGACGAGACCAAACCGTTCCTGTTCGAGTTCGATTCGCCGCCTTTCGAGTTGCTCGGCATCGGCCGCACTAAAGAGCCGACTCGACCCCTGCATTTCATCGTGGGCACTGCGGGAACCAAACGTGTGCGCTTGCCGACGCTGGAGCAGATGCTCCAAATGCCGTCGCAGTTCGGCCTGCGTGCGGGTGAGGCCCTCGATTTCGCCCTGCAGTTCCGTGCCGCTCAGCGCGCGGCGTTGATCTTCGATGCATTGTTCGAGCACCGTGAGCTGCCGCTGGATCGTTTCCGCGATCGGCCGCAATCGCGGGTGGGCATCGTGGCATGCACATTGGTGCGAGGTGCTCGCCCGCGCGAGCCGGGCCACTTCGCCCGCTAAATCGGCCGCCAACTGCCGCGAAACGGTGAGCCAGGTTTGTTGGTCGGCAATCGCCGACGTACCGGTGCGCGCGGTCTGAACCTGTGCCAGCCGCCCGCGCACAACGCCTTCGCGTTCGCCCAAATCGGCCAGCATTTGTCGGCAGCGCTCGATTTGCGTATCCAGTTCCTTGAGCGGCGTTTCCGGTTCCTGGTTTTCGTCAGCTCGCCAGCGGAGTTCGACGTTGAGTTCCAGTCGCCGATACCGCAACCGCGAATCGGTTTCCGCCAGCGATTTCTCGACCGATTGTAGCCGCTGTTCCAATGTGGCCAGATGTTGCTGCTGGTCGCGCGCGAGGCGATCGAGTTCGCGCCACCGCGCTTCCAACTCGCCGCTGGCCCGGCGTTCGCCGGCGATGCGGGTTTCGAGTTCCTGCGCAAGCAGATCGCGCCGCGCGGCCAGTTCAGCCGCGCGACGCGACACGTGCGGACCACCGTCATCTTGAATCGATTGAAATCCTAACGCAAATTCCTTGGTAAGCAGCTGCGCCACATTCGGCGACTCACGAAAGCTCACGGCACACAACGGCGCGAGGATACTCGGCGACAGGTTGCCGACGAGCCGCTGGGCCGTGTGGCGATCGGCCGGCGCGTTATCCAACGCGGCCACGGTGAGCCGCGTGACTTGTTGTCCATCGCGTGCCCGGCGCAGCCGATAGCGCGCGCCGTCGCCTTCAACGATCAGCTCACCCTCGGGAATCGTCGCGCCGCCGAGCCAGGCTTCAGCCTTGCCGAAAAGTGCGTGGCCCATGAGGTTGGCCATCGCGCTCTTGCCGCTGTTGGATGGGCCACAAATGGCCGTGAGGGAATTTCCGTGGGAATCGAGTTGCACGCTGGGCCAGCCAGCAGCGCCGTGAACCGTGATCGCCGAAACTCGCATACGTTGCATCCTTGCGCGAATAATCCGCCGTTTAGCCGCGACGCGCGAGCGGAGCGGGGAGCAGAACTTAATCGATGCGGAAAGATAGCGGTTTGCCACTGCGCGAACAATGTCAGCTAGCGGTTGCTAGCGTTGCTGGCGCGGCGGTCAGAAGCGTTGAAAAGATAATTCATCGGTTTGTAGCTCGCAGCGCAAGCAAGAGCATTGTGCGTTACGCCGCTAACCATCGTAACGTCTAATGCTCTTGCTCGCGCTGCGAACTTCGGTCCATTATTTTCACTTCGCCAAAGCGCTTTTGCCATGCGGCGGTTGTCTTGATGCTATCGCCCGAGTCTTCGTGTGAAATGAACATCGCGGCGAGGCCGTTCTTTTCCGCGCAGTCGATGCCACGATCGGGCCCGAGGACTAACAGCGGCGTGTCCCAGCCATCGGCCTCGAGGCACGTATCCGCCGCCACGCTCACGGAGGCGAGGGCGTGTTCCACCGGCCGGCCCGTGGCCGGGTCGATGATGTGCGAATACCGATGGCCTTGGTACTCGAAGAACTTGTGCGTGCCGCCCGCCGTCGCCAACGCCGCGTTGACGAGCGGCACGGCCGTCACCATTTCGGGTTCGCCAGCCGTCGGCCGCTCGATCGCCACTCGCCACGGCGTGCCGTCTTCATGCTTGCCCCCGGCCCGCACCTCGCCGCCAAGTTCGACCATGTAATTCTTGATGCCGAGCTTCAGCAATACGTCAGCCAGGTGATCGATCGTATAACCGGAAGCGATCGACGACAGATCCACTTCCAGCCCCGCCACTTGTTTTCGCAACGCCGGCGGATCGAGGCGCGTATTCAGTTGTCTGTAGCCAATTCTAGTGCGAGCGTTCTGAATCTGCTCATCCGTCGGCGGCTCGAACTTTTTGGCAAGTCGCGCGGCAGCGTTCTTCTTGGTCCTATCGGTAGGCCCGAAATGCCACAGCTTTACAAGCGGCCCCACCGTTATGTCCATCGCGCCGCCCGTCTTCTCGCTAATCTCGCGGGCAGCGATCACAACATCGACCACCGCTTTCGAAACCGGGAACCATTCATCGGCCGGCGCTTGATTGAACCGACTGATTTCCGAGTCTGGCCGATACGTCGACATCTGCCGATCAATATCGGCGAGCAAACTCTCGACATCGCCTTGCACGCGCGCACGATCGACCGCCTTCGTGGGCACCACGTACTTAATGTGATATGTCGTGCCCTGTGCGGCTCCGCGCAGCGTGACCGTTTCGGCCGCCGCGACCCCCGCCAGTGGTGCCCCCACCAGTAAGAAAAGTAGTGCAATTCGCATCGCCGGTTGACCACCTTCGCCGCGGAGCGCTATACTCGAACGCTTAATCCAGTCTTGAGTTTAGACGAAAGAGATAATGGTCTCACGCAGAGACGCAAAGGATGCAAAGATTGGTGCTTGAGGACTTCTCTGCGTCTCCGCGCCTCTGCGTGAAAACTGCATCGCATTCAATTATCACTGTCTTGAGTCTACCGCTGCCGCGAAAACCGGAGTAGTCGGATGAAAATTCACGAATATCAAGCCAAGCAGCTGCTTCGCGAGGCGGGCGTCGCCGTGCCGGCGGGCATCATGGCCACCACGCCGGCGGAAGCGGCCGACGCCTTCACGAAACTCGGCGGCCCGCTCGCCGTCGTGAAGGCCCAAATCCACGCCGGCGGCCGCGGCAAGGGTACGATCAAAGACAACCCCAACCAACACGGCGTTCAACTCGTCCGCGACTCCCAAGCCGCCGCCTCGGCGGCTGAGAATCTGCTCAATCACAAACTAGTCACCATCCAAACCGGCCCCTCAGGCCAAACCGTCCGCCGCGTGTTGGTCGAAGCCGGCTGCGATATCGCCCGCGAACTCTACCTCGGCATCGTCATCGACCGCGCCGCCGGTTTGCCCGTGCTGATGGCCAGTAGCGCCGGCGGCATGAATATTGAAGATGTCGCCGCGAAAACACCGGAACTCATTTTCAAGGAGAACTTCTGCCCCGATGCCGGCCTGCAGTCGTACCAAGTCCGCAAGCTGTGCGCGAAGCTCCAAATTTCTCCCTCCCCCTCGGGGGGAGGGACTAAGGGAGGGGGCTCGGCCGAGAAGTTTATGAAGTCGCTCTGCAAGTTGTTCGTCGCGCTCGATTGCAGCCTCGTCGAGATCAACCCGCTCGTGGTGACAAAGGCGGGCGAACTGCTGGCCCTCGACGCCAAGATCAGCTTCGACGACAACGCTCTCTTCCGCCATCCGCAGCTTGAAGAATTGCGTGATACCTCGGAAGAAGATCCGAACGAACTCCGTGCCGGCAAGGCCGGACTCAGCTACGTGCAGTTGGATGGCAACATCGGCTGCCTGGTGAACGGTGCCGGCCTCGCGATGGCCACGATGGACCTCGTGAAACTCCACGGCGGCGAGCCGGCCAATTTCCTCGATGTCGGCGGCGGCGCCAACACCGAGCAAGTTACCGAAGCGTTTCGCATCCTGCTATCCGACAAGAACGTGAAGGCCGTGCTGGTCAACATCTTCGGCGGCATCATGCGCTGCACCACGATCGCCTCGGCCATCGTCGAAGCGTACAAGACCGTCGGCTTCAACGTGCCGCTCGTCGTCCGGCTAGAAGGCACCGAAGTCGAACAAGGCCGCAAGATATTGAAGGAAAGCGGCGTCGACATCATCGCGGCAAGCGATCTCACCGACGCCGCCAACAAAGTCGTCGCCGCCACCAAATAACACGCGCGCAAACAAATTAGCGTCGGCGGCAACGCCGAATCACCCGCCAACAACGTCACCACCGCCACGAAGGCGTAAGGTGTAAGTCGTAAGTCGTAAGTCGTAAGGCATTAGTCGTTAGTCGTTAGCCGACAGGGGGCAACACAAATGGCGGCTGGTTCCGCCTGCGAAGTTGAATATCACCTGATCTTATCCCGAGATCTGGGATTACTCGATGCGGCTACATTCGAACGTTTCAATGCCGACATTAACGAAATCAAACGCATGCTTTGCGGCCTATCCAATCACTTAGAGCCAAACAACTCCGACCGCCGACTACCACGGTGACTCTGTCGCCTTATTCCTAACTCCCAACACCTAACGCCTAACACCTAACGCCTAACTCCCAACGCCTCCCATGAGCATCCTCATTAACAAATCCACCCGCGTCGTTTGCCAGGGCATCACCGGCAAGACGGGCGAGTTTCATTCCAAGAATTGCCTTGAGTACGGCACGAAGCTGGTCGCGGGCGTGACGCCCGGCAAGGGCGGCCAGACGACCCTCGGCGTGCCCGTGTTCGATACCGTCCACGAAGCGGTCGAAAAGGAAGGCGCGAACGCCGCGATGATCTTCGTCCCGGCCGCGTTTACTGCCGACGCGATCCTGGAGGCGATCGACGCGGGCTGCAACGTGGTGGTCGCCATCACCGAAGGCGTGCCGGTTCTCGATATGGTCCGCGTCTACGATCGCCTGAAAAGACAAGGGGCCAAGGAGACCAGGAGACAAGGAGAAACGCCTCCAACAGAATCTCCTTGTCTCCTTGTCTCCCCCTCTCCTTGTCTCGCCTTGATCGGTCCCAACTGCCCCGGCGTCATCACGCCCGAGGAATGCAAAATCGGCATCATGCCGGGCTACATTCACAAGAAAGGCCCCGTCGGCGTGATGAGCCGCAGCGGCACGCTCACCTACGAAGCCGTGTGGCAGCTCTCGAACCTGGGCCTCGGCCAATCGACATGCGTTGGCCTCGGCGGCGACCCGATCGTCGGCACGTCGTTCATCGATCTGCTGAAGCTTTACCAAGCCGATCCTGAAACCGAGGCAATTCTCATGATGGGCGAGATCGGTGGCACAGCCGAAGAGGAAGCCGCCGCGTTCGCCCGCGAGCACGTCACCAAGCCGATCGCGGCGTTCATCGCCGGCCGCACCGCGCCGAAGGGCAAGCGGATGGGCCACGCCGGCGCGATCATTTCGGGCGGCAAAGGTACCGCCGCGGAAAAAATCGCCGCTTTTGAAGCCGCCGGTATCGAAGTCGCCCAAAGCCCCGCCGACATGGGTGCCGCCATGCAGCGGGCGATCAAGAATCGGTAGCCAGTTGCCTTCCCCAAGTTTCTGCGGCCAATCGCTGAAGAAATGGGCTTAATTGGCCGGGTGCCACCGACCTCCCAAAAAATTCAAGAAAATTCCCTGCGGCAACTATCAATTTGGTTCGCCGAGGCTAAAATCGAAGCCGTGGTCATTCTTGACTTTTGACGGAGAAGGGAGCGGGCAGGCAACGTAATGTCGTAGTTTCAGCTCGTCCGTTTGCGAAACGAGGGACTAATGCGATCACGCCTTCTGTTGGGTGCCGTCCTTATCTTCTTGGCGAATGCGGCAAACGCCTTCGGCCAATCCATCACCGAAACCTTCGACAGCGGGATTCCTGCCTCCTGGAGCATCCACGACAACTTCCCCATTCCTGGCAGTCCCGACTACAGCGCTGTACCCTGGACCGTCAATACGATCGAAGGCATGGAGAATTACACGAACGGCACGCCAACCCTAGCGGCCACCGCCAGTTCGTACAACCATCCCGGGCAATACGATGTTTCGTTGATCACGCCGACCTTCGTACTGAATGCCGGACCGGATGGCCGTACTCTTCGCTACGACATCAACTACCAACACGCGGATGCATTTGAGGCGTTTGATACGAATATCAGCATCAATGGCGGCGACTGGATCACCATGGTCCATGACACATCGAGCTTGGGCCCTGCCTATAGCACCGGGCCACCGCGCGTGTCACGCTTCGTCGATCTCTCGTTCTACGGCGCGGCAGTTGGCGATTCTGCCCGGGTGGAATTCCGGTATTACAGCATCTATCTATTGCCCATGGTCCGCAATCAATACGTGGAAATTGATAATGTGCAAATTCCAACGCCCGTACCAGAGCCAGCTACCTGGGCACTCCTCGGAATTGTTGGGGGAGGTATCGGTTGGCGTCGCTTTCGGTTCGTCTAAGTGTAAACGAATGCATCGATAATCTTGAACTCTTTAAGGACGTCACGAGAAATTAGACGTGTCATCGGGCGGGATCGACACGACAATGCGAAGCTGTTCGAGACGATGGAGCAAATTCATTGCCCCTCTTGGCACGGCGCTCAGTCCTAATCTTGCGTAACCAGCAATGCGACTGGGGAATTAGATTCCCGGCCGCGTCTGCTAACTCCTGCCGCCATGCACCGCACCCAAAGGCAAGCGGATGGGCCACGCCGGCGCGATCATCTCCGGCGGCACAGGCACCGCCACGGAAAAAATCACCGCTTTCGAAGCCGCCGGTATCGAAGTTGCCAAAAAAGCCCCGCCGACATGGGCGCCGCCATGCTACGGGCATTTAAGCGGAGGTAATTGGCCGGTCGCCCAGGGACGCGGCCATATCGCTCGATTCTCATCCGCGTGCCCCCTAGGTAAGTGGTTGCGGCGCGCCTCGTGCCGACGGGACAATCGGTTATAGGTTGGCGTGACTGCATGGACATTGCCGTTCTCGCGGCGACACGCTCACCAATTCTTTGCATCGAGGTGGACCATGCAACGAGTGGCCTCTTGTTTGGCGGGAATCGTATTTGTTTTCGGCACACCGGTCTTCGGCGTCGCTCCCACGGCGACAGAATTCATGGCCCGCGATGCCTGGGTCGCGGCGAAACTTGCGGGCGATTCGAACTCGCAACTTGCACCAATGCCGACGTTGGTGGTCGTCGAGAATAATGACCCCGTGCAAAAGAACAGCCGCAATGGCAAGTCAATGCGGATTGGCACGGAAGCGTTTGCTCGGGGCCTCTACTGCCACGCCAAAAGCAGGGTCATCGTCCGCAATCTGCCGGCCGGTGCCAAATCGTTTCACGCCACGGCTGGCGTCGACACTAACGAACAGACCAGCGGCGGACGCGGTAGCGTTATCTTCATGGTCGAGGCTGGTGGAAAACAACTGTTCAAGTCCGATGTTCGCCGCGAAGGTTCGCCGAGTTTGCCGATCGATGTTGCGTTGGATGGCGCCACCGAATTGTCGCTGATTGTTACCGATGGCGGCGACGGCATTTCGTGCGACCAGGCCGACTGGGGCAACGCATACGTCACACTCGCCGATGGTACGAAACTGTGGCTTGGCGACATTCCGTTTGCCGATGGCCCGAAGCCGACCAAGGAAGCGTTTCTATCATTACAAGTCGCTGGCCAGCCGTTCTTCAAAGGGGCCGCCACCCCCGAACATCATTCGCAGAAGATCGACGCCCAGCGCGTTCGCCACGAACTTGTATGGAAGAAGGATCAACTGGTCGTTCGCTGCGAGGCGGTCGAATACCGCGACTTCCCAACGGTCGAGTGGACGGCCTACGTGAAGAACGTGGGCCAGGCCGACTCGCCGATGATCGAGAACCTCCAGGCGATCGATACGACGTGGCGGCGACATGCGTCGGGCGAATTCGTGCTCCATCACAACACCGGCAGCCCGTGCCTGCCGATCGACTACCAGCCCCACGCGCTGCGCCTTGGCCCGAAAGAAGCGAAACGAATCACGACCAATGGCGGCCGCTCCACGAACAGCGACTTGCCCTACTTCAACATCGAGTGGAATGGTGGCGGCGCCATCGTGGCCCTCGGTTGGCCCGGCCAGTGGGCGGCGTCGTTCACGCGCGACGCGGCCGACGGGCTGCAAGTTTCCGCCGGCCAGGAACTGATTCACTTTCGCCTCCATCCTGGCGAAGAGGTCCGCACGCCGCTCGTGGTGGTGCAGTTCTACCAGGGCGACGTCACTCGTGCGCAGAACGTTTGGCGGCGCTGGATGGTCGCCCACAACATGCCGCACCCTGGCGGCAAGCCTGTGTCGCCCATGACCGGCGCGTGCAGTTCGCATCAGTACCACGAAATGATTCAAGCCGATGATGCCAGCCAGAAATTATTCGTCGATCGGTACGTCGAGGAAAAGCTCGGCCTCGATTACTGGTGGATGGACGCCGGCTGGTACGTGAACAGCGGCGACTGGCCGAACACCGGTACGTGGGTCGTCGATCGCAAGCGTTTCCCCGGCGGCCTGCGAGCAATCACCGATCATGCCCACGCCAAGGGCGTCAAATCGATCGTGTGGTTCGAGCCGGAGCGGGTGAATCCCGGCACCGAGTTGTACGAGAAGCATCCAGATTTTCTGCTCGGCAAGGACGGCCACGATAAACTCCTGAACCTCGGCAACCCGGCAGCCGCCAAGTGGTGGCTGGAACGTGCCGATGCGCTCATCAACTCCGAGGGCATCGACCTGTATCGCAACGATTTCAATATCGACCCGCTCGCGTTCTGGCGCGCGAACGATGCCCCCGACCGCCAGGGCATCACCGAAATTCGTTACATCGAAGGCTTCTTGGGCTACTGGGACGAGCTGCGCAAACGGCACCCCAACCTGCTGATCGACACGTGCGCTTCGGGCGGCCGGCGGAACGACCTTGAGACCTTGCGGCGCGCCGTCCCACTATTACGCAGCGATTACATCTTGGAACCGGTCGGCCAGCAAAACCACACGATGGGCATTTGCTCCTGGATCCCCTATTTCGGTACCGGCATCAACACGCCCGACCCCTACACGTTCCGCAGCCAAATGTGCCCCTGGCTCATCTGTTGTTACGACATGCGGCGAACCAACCTCGATTACGCGGCACTCCGCCAGCTGCACGGACAGTGGAAGCGAATCTCCCCGTTCTTCCTAAAGGACTTCTATTTGCTCACGCCGTACACCACCGAGAACACCGCCTGGGTCGCCTGGCAATTCGACGATCCGGAAAACGGCGCGGGCGTGGTCCTCGTGTTCCGCCGGGCCGAAAGCATTTACGAATCGGCTTCGCTGAAACTGCACGAACTAAACGACTCAGCCCGTTACCAAGTCGAAGACCTGGATACCAATTCAACGCATGAAGTTGCGGGAAAGGAGTTGGCGGCGGGATGGTCGATCGCGCTGCCACACCAACCGCAAGCCAAGATCCTGATGTACCACCGCCTTGCGAAATAGAATCACACCGTAGCCGAATTCGCAAGAATTCGGACTCGGCCCGGGCCGTGGGCCTCTTGGGAGTTCCGCGACTTCCGGGCATTAACTATTGCAGAGGGCGCTATGACCTGCCAATTGAATCGCATTTTAGGCGTCGTTGTCGTTCTGCTTCTATCGCTCGCCAACAATGGAGCCGCCGCGGACGACAATCAATCGGACCCTGCGAAAACGGAAAAGCAGTTCTGCGAATTGCCGGCCGAAACCCGCCGAAATTTGGGGCCGCTCTTCTGGCTGCACGGCGACGAAACGCAAGCCCAACTCGAACGCAACATTCAAATCGTGGCCGAAGGCGGCAACGGCTGCTTTACGGCCGAGTCGCGCCCGCACAACGACTGGCTGGGGCCGAAATGGTACCGCGATCTCAAAATCTGCCTGGATGCCGCCAAGCAGCACAATCTAAAGATGTGGATTTTCGACGAGGCCTGGTGGCCGAGCCAGATGGTCGGCGGCAAGGTTCCGCCGCAATACGGCACCAAGTATCTCGATGCCGATAAGCAGGTCGTCGACGGCCCCAAACCAGTGAAGGCCGAGGGCTACGACGGCCCGCAGTTCGTTGCCGCCATCGCCGGCCGGCTCAATAGCGAAGGCAAAATCGAAAGTGCGTCACTCGTCGATCTTGGCGATCGCATTTACGATGGAAAACTGCAGTGGGACGCTCCCGAAGGTAAATGGAGTATTATGAAATTCACCTGGCGCCACGCCGGCGCCGTCGGCCACCAAAAGGCCTGGATTTCCGTCGATGGCGCCAGCCGCGACTGCGTCGAGTGGTTCATCAATTACGTCTACCAACCGCATTACGACCACTTCAAGGATGACTTCGGCAAAACGATCGCCGGCTACTTTTACGACGAGCCCGAAACGCAAGGCGATTGGGGAACGGAGGTCATTCCCGAATTGAAAAGCCGCGGCGTCGATTGGAAAGTGGCCCTCGTGGCGCGCAAGTTCGAGCTGGCGAATCCCGAGGAGCAGATCGCCGCCCAGTATCAATATCGCGATGCCTTCGCCGAGGCCTGGGGCCGCACGCTCTACGGCGGGATGAGTGCGTGGTGCCGCGCGCACGGTGTGAAATCGATCGGCCACTTCATGGAACACGCCGCGCTCTATCTGGACCCATCCTACTGTGCCGGCAACATGTTTCAATTGCAGAAGTACAGCGACATGGGCGCCATCGACCTGGTGTGCAACCAGATGCATCCGGGTGAGCGGCCGCACGACATCTATCAAACGCCGAAGCTCGCCAGCTCGATTTCGCACGTCTACGGCAAGCAAGATGACCTCACCATGTGCGAAATCTTCGGCGGCTACAACCAGGTGCTCACGTACCCGGAAATGAAGTGGCTGACCGACCAGCATCAACTGCGCGGCGTCAATTTCCTGATTCCCCATTCGTTCAATCCGCGTGCGCCGTACGACCGCGACTATCCGCCCTATTTCTACAACGGCGGCTTCGAACCGCGCTGGCCGCTCTACCGGGTTTATGCGGACTACGCCACGCGCCTGAGCTTGATGCTCACCGGCGGCCACCACGTTTGCCCCGTCGCCCAGCTATATTTGGGCAACAGCTTTCATGCCGGCAAATCGATCCGGCCCGAGGACATGACGACTGCACTCCAAGATGCGTTGTACGACTGCGACTGGATGCCCTACGACGTACTGGAAAAGGACACCAAGATCGACGGCGCAACGCTGCGCCTGCGTCAAGAGCAGTACCGCGTGCTCATCATGCCGGCGGCCGAGGTGATCCCCTATCCGATGCTCGAAAAGGCGAAGGCTTTCTTTGATGCCGGCGGCGTTGTGATCGGCTACGGAATACTGCCCGCGAAGTCCGCCACGCTGGGCAAGTACGGCAACGACATCGCAGCCCTGCGCGATGCGATTTGGGGCGCCTCGCCGCAGGCCGGGCTGAAGGCTTGTCGCACAAGTGCCAAAGGTGGCAAATCGTATTTCCTGCACGAAAATCCCACGCCTGAACAATTACAGCAAGTGCTGGCTAGCGACGCGGCAATTCCTCCCGCGCTGCAAGCCGTTCGCGGCGAGACCGATCAGTGGCTCCACGTGCTGCATCGCGTGAAGGATGGCCGCGATGTCTTCTTCGTTGCCAACCAGCAGCACGCTGGCCCAACGAAGCAATTCCGTTTCCACGTTCACGCCGCGGGCTCGCCCGAAGTGTGGGACGCCATCCGCGGCGAAATCAACTCGCTCGCGTTCCAACGCGTGGACGACAAGACGGTCGAACTCGAAGTTACCTTAGAACCGCTAGAGAGCGTGCTACTCGTCTTGCAGCCACAGCAGCGTAAATTACCGCCGCGGATCGACCCGGATACCAAGTGTGTGCATGGCCCCATCGCGATTGAACGCATCGCGACGCCGCCCGAATTGATTTGCCCCAGCGCCCCACCGGGTTCGGAGGCCATCCTCGCGGAACAACAAAAGAAACCAAAGTCGGCCAAACCGCTGACCGTCAGCCCCGTGAAGGCCGATCCGTTTGTCGGTCGGTTCACACTGCCCGCCGATTGGCTGACCGACCACTCGCGCGTTTACGTCGAAATGGACGAGATTTCGATCGAGCCTGCCGCGGCTATTCGCTTGAACGGCCAAGCCGCCGGCGGCTGCATCGGCAAACCATACCGCGTCAACATCACCGCCCAAGCGAATGCCGGCGCGAACCAGATCGAAATCCTGCCCTTTGCCCCGAAATCGGCACGCATCGTGGCCTATCCGAGTGAAACTCCGTAACAAACCATCCGCTTTTCAGTATCGCTAACCAAAATTGTAGATTCACATCTCAACTTTTTTTGCCACAGAGTTCACAGAGAACACGGAGAAGTTAGTGACCGCAAACATACGCTAATGAATCGCTAAAGGACTTGCGACGATACCCGGCACTGCTTCGACCCATTAGCGAATCATTAGCGAAAATTAGCGGTTCACTGTCTTCTGGCATTCTCGGTGTTCTCTGTGATCTCTGTGGCCAAATCTTCCCTTCAATTAAGGAAGCTATTCATGACACGACATGTACTATATCGAGTTTTCAACGCGACGGTCCGGCGCCAATTCAAGCGCGCACTCGCACTGCTCTTGCTCCTGTCATTTGCCCTCGGCGGCATGTTTTCGGCCAGCGCGGCGGAGCCTGCGGCGAAAACTGCTCTCGAAATCAAGTCGCTCCGCATTCTGCCCTTCCTCACGAAAGACGGTCAAACGCAACCGCTCGCGATCAATGGCCAGTATCACGGCCCACAAACGACCGCGCACGTCCAAGTAGATGGCAAGCAATTGGGCGAACTCCGTTTAACCGAAGGGCCCATTTCCAGCCAGTTGCAAATTCCTTGCGTCGCCAGTGAGACCCCTGCGGAAGTCATTGTCACCGGCGCGAACAACGCCGTGTTGGCGAAAGCCGAAGTGGTGCGAAAGCCGATCCGCCAGCTAACGATCTACGTGGTGCCCCATTCGCACGTCGATATCGGCTACACCGAACTGCAGCCGAAAATCGAAGCCAAACAAACCAGCAATCTGCTGACGGCTCTCGATCTCATCGAAAAGTCCAAGAACAATCCTCCGGGGTCGCAATACCGCTGGACCGTGGAAGCGGCCTGGACAATCGACAATTTAATGCGCGACCACCCCGAAAAGGCCGCCGCGCTCACGCACGCCCTCAAAAACCACGCGGTCGAACTCGATAGTGCGTTCGCCAACATGCTCACGGCCCTCTGCCGGCCGGAAGAATTGTTGCGCTGCTACGCCTGGGGCACGGTCTACGGTGCCCAGTTCGGCGTGCCCGTGAAGTCGGCCATGATCAGCGATGTGCCGGGTTACACCTGGGGCACGATTGCCTCGCAGTCGGCCGCCGGCGTGAAATACTTCTCCATCGGCCCGAACTTGCTCGATCGCATCGGCACCACGCTACTCGCCTGGGAAGACCGGCCCTTCTATTGGCAAACGCCCGATGGCCAGCACCAGGTTCTGTGTTGGGCTTCGTACAAAGGCTACGCGTGGTCGCACATCATCAAAGTGATCTCGGAGCCCACCGTCGCCGACTACGTCGAGCGACTCGAGAAGATGCAATATCCGTACGACCTCGCGATGATTCGCTGGTCGGGCCACGGCGACAACGCCGTGCCCGATGAACCGCTGATCGACACGATCAAGCAATGGAACGAACGCTTCGAATGGCCGAAGTTGAGAATCTCAATCGTGAGCGAGCCGTTCGAACAACTGGAAAAAACGTATCATGACAAGCTCCCGGTTGTTAAGGGCGATTGGACGCCCTATTGGGAAGACGGTGCCGGCTCCTCGGCCCTCGAAACGGCCATGAACCGCGCCACTTCCGAACGATTGGTGGCCGCCGAAACGCTCTGGTCCCTGCTGCAACCCACCAAGTCATTTCCTGTTCAGGATTTCCGGGCCGCCTGGCGCAATGCCATGCTCTACAGCGAACATACCTGGGGCGCGCATTGCAGCATCTCAGAACCAGAAAATGACCTGACCCGCGGCCAATGGGATTACAAGCGCGGCTACGCCACCGCGGCCGACGAAGGCTCACGCAAACTCTTGGCGAATGCCGTCGCGGGAGAAGCGCCGCTCGCGAACGCGGTCGACGTCTTCAACACCAACTCCTGGCCTCGTACCGACGTGGTCGAAATACCGAAAGAGTTAAGCACCGCTGGTGATTGCGTAAAGGACGAGCACGACTCAACAGTCCCCTCGCAACGCCTGGCTTCCGGCAACCTCGCGCTTCTCGCCAGCAATGTGCCGGCCTTCGGTTCACAGCGTTACCACGTTTCGGCAGATACCCCCGCCAAGAACGGTGATGCCAACGCTGATAAGATGACGGTCAAGAATTCGGCACTGTCCATCTCGCTCGATCCCGCCACCGGCAACGTCCGCGAATGCGTTCGCGGCAGCGATGAAACGAATTTCGTCGCCCCACAATCAAAAGGCCTGAACGACTACGTCTTTATCGAGGGAAATCACTTCGATCAGCCGCGGCGCGTGCCGCCGTCGCCACGCATTACAGTTCGCGAACCTGGTCCATTGGTTGCCTCGCTCAGCGTGGAATCCGATGCCCCCGGTTGCAAAAAACTCACCCGCGAAATCCGCTTGGTCGCCGCTGCCGATTCCTTTGAAATCGTCGATCTGCTCGATAAATCGCGGGCAATCGTAAAACCGGCCTCGGCCGGTGGCAACTCGCAAGACCCCAATAACGGCAAGGAAGCCGTTCACTTCACGTTCCCATTCAACGTGCCTGGCGGCGAAATCCGCATGGATATCCCCTGGGCCGTTATGCAGCCCGAGAAGGATCAGATCCCAGGCTCGTGCAAGAACTGGTTCACGGTCGGCCGTTGGGTCGATGTTTCGAATGCCGATACGGGCGTGACCTGGGCACCCCTCGATGCACCGCTCGTCCAGGTCGGCGGCATTACGGCGACGCTCATCGGCTCGCAGAAAGAGCCGGACGCATGGCAAAAGCACGTCGAGCCGTCGCAAATGCTCTGCTCCTGGGCCATGAATAATTACTGGCACACGAACTACCGCGCGTACCAGGAAGGCCCCACCCAATTCCGCTATGCGATTCGCCCCCACGGCCAACCATCGCTTGCCGACGCCCAGCGTTTCGGCATCGAGCGCAGCCAGCCGCTCATCGTCGCGGCGGCGGTGACCCGAAAGCCGCTCGATGTGCCACGGCTTAAATTGGCATCCAGCGACGTCGTCGTAACCGCCTTCAAACCGGCCAACGACGGCACAGGCTTCATCCTCCGCCTCTTCGCCGCCGCCGGCAAAGATGTCGATGTGCCCTTGGCCTGGCAGGGCGCCTCGCCCAAAGCGGTCTACCGTAGCGATCCGCTCGAATCCAAGGGCGAAAAACTCGACTCCACGATTCACCTGCCAGCCTGGGGCCTCGCGACACTGCGAATCGAGTGAACCATTCAAGTGCTCCTATTCCGTAGCCGAATTCGCCAGAATCCGGCCCGGCCCCGCAACGTAGCTGAGTTCACCAGAATCCGGCCCGCGCAAGTACGGCCGGATTCTTGCGAATCCAGCTACACTCCCGGCCTGTCAAGCGCCAATATTTAGCCGCGAGTTTCTCTTCCAAGATTTTTGTTGGAATTGGCCGCGCATTCTGTTAGGGTAGCACGTGAAATGTCCGGAACGACCTGGCTGCGGAAGACGTCTGGCCGGACCACGTGAACTTACCGGCACGCTCATCGATACGGGGGCCCCGTCCCTCATGCTCGCGTGCCCAGCTCTCGCGTGGCCACCGGTTCTTTAAGCCCGCTGACTCACTGGCCGACCGGATGGGTCATGGACCGCGCGTCGCCGTTACGGCCTACGAAGCCACGGAGCGTCGCCGCGCGGTCGTCAACTCAGTGCGCGCATCATTTCATTTTTTGTCGGGTTTTTCGCCTTCCCGCGACCGCCGCTTGCGGTTTAGCGTACCGCCAGCGTAACCTAACCAATCCAATACCAACTGCCAAAAACGCCGAGTACACCAGGTTGAAACGGATGCACGTCCAACTTCTTCCTTGGCGTCCTTCGCGTCCTGGCGGTTTACCGAACCATGTAACTCCACAAATGCTCTGCAATTCATGTCTGATTCATCGCCGGTAGCGCTGGATTCGTCATCCTTCATCCCGCCCCATCCCGGTTCGCCGGCGATGCCCTCCTGGACGGCGGCCGAGTTGCCGCCGGCGCCGCGGCTCACGCTGCGCAGCTGGGCGCTGCTCGTCGGCCCCGGCTTGGTGGCCGGCGGCGCCGCGATCGGCGGCGGCGAATGGCTCGCCGGCCCGCTCACCACGGCTCGCTACGGCGGCGCGATCCTGTGGCTCTCGACCGTCTCGATTCTCGTGCAAGTTTTTTATAACCTCGAAATCTGCCGCTACACACTCTACTGCGGTGAACCGATTTTCACCGGCAAATTCCGCGTCCTGCCCGGGCCGCTCTTTTGGCTCATCGTGTACGCGTTTCTCGATTTCGGCTCCGTCTTTCCGTATTTGGTGGCCAACGCGGCGACGCCCTTGGCCGCCGTCATGCTGGGCGAGATTCCGGACGTTCACAAAGTGTACCACCTGCTCGGAACCGATATCCTCGGCCAGTCGCTCTTGCGCTTCTTGACGTATGTCGTGTTCCTGCTCTCCTTCGTGCCACTCGTTTTCGGCGGCAAGGTGTACAACTCGCTTAAAGCGGTCATGAGCTTTAAGATCGTGGTTGTCTTCGGCTTCTTGATCCTCGTTGCCGTGTGCTATTCCACGCCCGATACCTGGATGGACATTATCAGCGGCTTTTTCAAGTTTGGAACGATACCCGTATCCGGCAACACCGCGGGCGGACCGGCTGTGACGGAGAACATCTTCATGGCCTGGTGGCATCGCCAGCCGCTGCCGCCGTTCGATCTGAGCATGATCCCACTACTTGGCGCTCTGGCGGCGATCTCGGGCAACGGCGGCCTCACGAACACGGCCATCAGCAGTTACGCCCGCGACCAAGGTTGGGGAATGAGCCAACATGTCGGGGCGATTCCCAGCGTGGTCGGCGGCCGCAGCTTCACGCTGTGCCACGTGGGAGCGGTGTTTCCGCTCAACGCCGCGTCGATCCGCCGCTTTCGGCAATGGTTCCGCATCTTGTTGCGCGACCAGCTGGTTGTGTGGATGCCCGCCTGCTTCGTCGGCGTCGCACTGCCTAGCATGCTCTCCGTGCAATTCCTGCCGCGCGGCTTTCAAGCCAAGAGCGAGTGGATCGCCGCCGGCATGACGGCGGATGGAGTCCGCGGCGCGGTGGGGCCAGCGTTTGGTCAATATTTTTGGCTAATGACCCTGTTTTGCGGTTTCCTCGTTTTGGCCCCGGCCGCCGTCACCACGTTCGACGGCGCCCTCCGCCGCTGGGTCGATTTGTGTTGGACGGGCCTGCCGGTCCTCCGCAACTGGGATCCCCACCGAATTCGTTGGCTCTATTTCGGCGCTATGTGCGCCTACATTGTATTTGGCCTGCTGGCCCTGACGTGGTGGAACCCGACGCAACTTCTCGTCTGGGCGACCAGCATCTACAACATCGCCTTTGGCGTCAGTTGCTTCCACGTGCTCGCGGTGAATTTGTTGCTGCTGCCGCGCGAATTTCGACCGAACTGGTTCATCCGCTCCGGCCTCATTTTCGGCGGCATTTTCTTCACCGCCCTTGCCATCATTTCCACGCTCAATACACTTCATTACTTCAGCCCACCAGCCGCTGGTTAGCGGCGATTTCTGTTTTGCTCCCTCTCCCTTTGGGAGAGGGCCGGGGTGAGGGGATTTTGACAAAGACCTTATTCACAATCTTTACTCCTTAACCATCGCTTCTTGCTCTGTGACATGATGATCGAAGCAAACTCATTGACAACAGAGGATCTCGAAACCTACGAACGCGACGGCTACCTGCTCGTTCCCCGGCTTTTCGCGGCAGAAGAAATCACGCTGCTGCGCGATACGGCCAAACGCGATCGAGCGCTCGACCAACAAGCGTATGGCCGCAACGACGGCGAGGGCGGCACGGTGCGATTGTCGCTATGGAATCATCCAGGTGACGACTTATACGGCATGTTTAGCCGCAATCGACGCATTGTCGATCGCGTCGAGCAACTGCTGTGCGACGAGCCGTATCATTACCACTCGAAAATGATCATGAAGGAAGCCCGCACCGGCGGCGCGTGGGCCTGGCACCAGGATTACGGTTATTGGTACGATAACGGCGTGCTGTTTCCGAACTTGTGCAGCGTGTTCGTCGCAGTCGACCCCGCCACGCGCGAGAATGGCTGCCTGCAGGTGCTGCGCGGTTCGCATCATTTGGGCCGCATCCGGCATTTGAAAACCGGCGATCAAACGGGGGCCGATCCAGAACGTGTGGCCGCCGCCGCCGAGCGGATGGAACTCGTTTACGTCGAAATGAAGCCGGGCGACGCGCTCTTCTTCCATGCCAACCTGTTGCATCGCAGCGATCAAAACCACTCCGCGAACGACCGCTGGGCAATGGTCTGCTGCTACAATGCGCGCAGTAACGACCCGTACCGCGACGGCAAACACCCGCGGTACACGCCGCTTGTGCGTGTGGAAGACGAGGCAATTCGCGAGTGGCACCACCAAACGACCGTTTAGCCGCGACGCGGAGCGGAGCGAGCGCCGCTCGTTCATTATCATAAGAGCCCCGCTAGACCGACTTTGTTGTCAATTTCGAGGTACCCGGCATGACTTCCTTCGCAAGCGATGTTTCGGAACGTTTTTCGCGGCGACACGCCCTCCAACTTGGCGCCACCGGTTTGGCAGGAGTGGCTGCCTTCGCCTCCACGGGTGAGTTGTCGCCAGCGGCCAGTCCCAGCAGTGCGACCTCGGCTAGCGAGCGACCGAAGGAAAAGTTGCGGGTCGCGTCGGCGCAGTTTCCCGTCAGCGGGAATGTCACGGCGAACGCGGATTGTATCCGCAAGTTCATGAAACAGGCGTCCGAGGCCGGAGCGCATCTGCTCCACACGTCGGAGGCGTGTTTGTCGGGATACGCCGGCATCGATATGCCCTCGTTCGTGGGTTACGATTGGAACTTGCTGCGAAAGGAGACCAGCGATCTCTGCCAGTTGGCCAAGAATCTTCGGCTCTGGTTGGTCCTCGGCTCGGCCCATTATCTCGACGACAAAACCAAGCCGACGAACTGCCTTTACTTGATCGATCCCGCAGGCCAGATTGTCGACCGCTACGACAAGTGCATGTGTACGGGTGGGGACCAGCGATTCTATTCCGCGGGCAATCATCTCGTCACGCGGGACATCGCCGGAGTGCGAATTGGCCTGGCCATTTGCTACGATGTGTGCTGGCCGCAAATTTACATCGCTTACCGCCAGAAAGGCGCCACGGTGATGCTGCACTCGATGCACAACGCCCGGAGCGGGGGCCCCAACTGCCTGGACACGCTAAACGTTCGTCAGATTCCGACCCGCTGTGCCGATAACCGCATGTGGGCCGTGGCCAATAATTCGTCGCAACCCTACTCGCATTGGGGTTCGTTCGTCGCGCGGCCAGATGCCACCATTGCCAAGCAACTGCCGATCAATGAGCCGGGCATGCTGGTTCACGACTTTCCTGACGGCTTGTCGGAACACGGCTGGTATCACAATCCGCACCCAATGAACCTCCGCGACGACGAGATCATGACGTGGGGGACGCCCTCGAATCATCCGCGGCAGGTCGATGTTACGTCTCTGCCGTAAGACGCGCTATCGCCCCAGAAAATATCGTTGAAGTGTTGATTGCGTGAAGCAATCGAAATAGCCACAAATGGCTACCTGTTGAGGACGTAGGAGTTGTCGCTCCGCCGCCCGATTGTTTGTCGCCGCGACGGTCTGCCATGGTCGCTGGCACGCCATTTGCCTCTCCAATCTGACGCACCTGAATAATGCCAAATCGACAGCGACTGGCATTCCAGGCGCAGAAAGAAGAGGTAGCCATGTTGCGGATTGTCAGCCTTTGGTGGATGCCACGATTCTTGGCTAGCCCTGCGAATACACTCTACCAGGAAATGCTGCGTTCCGAAGGCGGTCGCGGTCGGCGGCAAACGTCTAACCTCGTGCCGGCATACTCGATCTATGGCGGCATTGAGGACCCGCCGCCTCCAGCGCCACAACCCATCCCGACCGATGTGCCCGTGAAAGAGCCAATCGATATCCCGGTGCGAGAACCACGCGACGTGCCGCCCGCTCCTCCGCCAGAACGGCCGCAACACACGCCAACTCATGAGCCGCACGATCGACCGCCCGACCGCCCTCGACCGATTCCCTAGCGGTTGCGACATTTGTTTTTCTGGGTGGCATGCCCTCGCTCGCGACGACATGCTCACGCGAAACAGTTACGTCTTACCGCGAGCGTGGGCATGTCCCTGTTTCGCGAGAGCATGCCACCCCCAAACTCAATTGACACAAACCACGAGCACCGATTTACACGAAAGTCAAGCACTTTCACGCACGCTGCCGCCACCGAAAAATGGCCAGACTATTGTAGTTCTCTCAGCGTGATGTTCTTCCAGCGTACTTCCTTGGTGGCTGTGGAACCACCGACCGCATGAACCTGAAGAGCGATGAAGCCCGTCGGCGCGAACGCTTTCTGATCGGTGTCGGTATAGTCGGCGGCAGGTACATCATTGACCCAAGTCTGAATCCGTCGATCTTTGGCCAAGACGCGGCCATGGTTCCACTGGCCCAGCCGGAAGGCCTTACGGGCTGGTTCATTCTTGCTCAGGTCGTTCAACCACTCGCCCTTGCGAATCCATTTTCCACTAGCGTCTTTGCTGCCACCCTCGAAATAGATGCCACCAGTCCACGCCCGCGGCTTGGGATCAATCTCAAATTGATAACCATACACCCGCTCCTGGTCGCCCTCCGGCCGGGCATGGCTGCGCAGCTGAACGCCTGAGTTGAAATCAACATCATCGATCTTGAAATCAAAATCGAGCTGGAAGTCGCCATATTCTTTGTTAGTACAAAGAAACGTGTTGGTCGTATTGGGTGCACTGCGGCCAACGATCTCACTATTTTCAACCAGGTACGTGGCCGCGCCGCCGCGTTTCGTCCAGCCCGCAAGGTCTTTGCCGTTGAATAGCTTTACTTCACCTTCCGCACAAGCGGAACGGATAGCTATCGTTGCAAACAATAGGGCCCATAAGAGTCTGAGAGAAAGGGATTGCATGTTCGAATTCCAATCGCGCGAAACAAGGTAGCGGCCGCCGAATGCCCTGGGCGTTCTTGGCAGGGGCGGCCGGGGATGAACTAAGCAAGTTGCCAAAAGTCTTGTGACACTTCGACACTCAGGAATCGGCATTGGAACAGGAGGAAACAGAGAGAACAGAGGGTGTTTTTCTTTGTTGCCTCTGTTTCCTCCTGCTCAAGGATTCCTTAGCAGCTTTTCGCGTGGTGGCGGACCTTCGTGCGTGTAACAAAACTTTTGTCTACCGGCGCAGCCTCAATTCTGAACAGCCGCCGCGCCGAACGCAACCGGCTAATACCAGAAACCAACTTGCAGCAGCCACGTTGCGCCCTGGCTGATATCGTCACCCGAGATACTCGCAACTTTCAAGTCGCGGTTGAACACGTAACCAGCCTCGACCGTGTGTGAAATGCCGCCGATGAGCCGGCGCTCGAAACCGAACAGGACACGGTAATCGCGGGAAGCGAGCACTGTTTCGGCGCCATTCGACTGCTGAATTGCCCAGGCGGCATTGCCATAGTCCAGGGCCACGTAGACCCAGCGTTCATCCCGGCCTGGGATGGGAGATAGACTGTTGAGCCGCCAAGAAACTTTCGGCGTCGGAAACACGAGTTGATACTCGGCATCATCCGACGGCGTGTAAATGACGCCGACAACAGGCACTATTTTTGACCACCCACCATCGAGATACGTGACGCCCAGCGCGTACTTCAAGTCAATCGTGGGTGCATACGCGCCGACGGCACGGCCGTTAATGCGGATCGCCTCTTTCGAGTCGAAGCTGTGATCGTCGGCAAACACGCCCGGCGTAACGGCGAAATCGCCGATCCAGTGATTGTCCCACACGCGGAAGACGTGAAAGTCGATCGCCGCATCATTGAGTCGCGGCGGCAGATCGAGGTTGGCCGGACCATCGAGCAAGTGAAGTTCGTAACTTGGCGTGATGATAATTGGGTTTTCGCGGGTAAAGAACGGCAAAGCGGTGACCACCTCCGAGCGCAGGTCGGTCCAACCGATCGAATTGGCATCCGGCGCCGGCAGCCACGTGGCTCGAAAACGTAGTTTCTGAAAGAACCCATCGCGTGAGCCGGGAGGAATTAGCGACTGCTTCAAATCGGGTTCGCCGGTTCCCAGGTAGCCGCCGTCGGCGGGCACGGCCATGGGGGCGACGCCTGGCGCCAGATTATCCAGCATCACCGCTTGGTTCGGCGCATCGACTGGTGGACCAGTCACAGCTGGGTACATCTGCCAGGCGGCGTTCGCCGAATTCGGCATGCATTGCATCGGCTCGCCGGGAAGTGTGGGCTGATACGGCACTTGCGCAGGCAACGCATAGCCGCCCCAAGCGGCGTCACCCGCAGGCGCTGCCGGCAAGTTCTGATACGGCGTTTGCGCGCCGGCAAGGCAAACGAGTGATAGCGAAACCAAGATGGCCAGCAGCGAACGCATATCGAATCTAAAAGACTGAACTTGATGTTGTACTAGCTAAAAATCAATTCCCGCTCGCAACATGACCGTGTCACTTGGCGTGAAATTCGGCGGATCGCCCGAAGTGAAAACGATCTCCCGATTGAACACGTAACCGACCTCGACATGCCCGCGGATCTTCGTTTGCGTTTCCCACTCCAAGCCCCCCAGGATGCGAATATCGTTGTAGTCGATGCGGTCATTCGTGGTTTGCCGCGTTACGGTCCACGATCCGCCGCCGTACTCACCGGCCGCGTACCACCACCATTTCGTCGTACCCACGTTGGCCATGAAGCGACGGATCTTTGGGTTTGGGAAGACAGCATAAATGTCCCAATCGGGCGTCGGTCGATAGTAGATGCCCACGACCGGTAGAATCTTGACATCAACACGGTCGACATACACGGCACCGAGCACCACGTCCATATCGGGCGCGATGGCGATATCGGCGGCTCCGCGGCCCATGAACCGAACCGAGTCCGACGTGACGTGATCGAAGTCGCTGTACACGCCGGTGCGAAAGCCGAGTTCGGCCCGCAGCATTTCGCTGAAGCGAGGATACCAGGCAAAATCGAGATAGGCATCGTAAACCTGCGGCGGCAAATCTGGCCCACCAGCCATTTCTGGTGGGCCAGGAATCGGTGGGCCACTCAACGGGCCTTGGAACCAATTGAACGCAAAGCCGGGAGTGACCAGCAAGGGCGTATCGATGTTATAGAACATCGGGAACGCAAACGTGGTCGACACCTCGGCTCGGCTCACTTCGAAGTCGCTGGGGTCGGAATGCTTGCCGTACAGGTAGGTGTATTCGATGCTCAACTCTTGCAAGAATCGTTGCGTCTTGGCCCAATAGGTTTCACCGCTCGTTGTGATATCGTATGGCGCTGGCTGAGATTGAAACGGCGCCGTGGGTTGCGCCATCGGCGTTGGTGACGGAGTGACTGGCGCACCATACGGCGCGACTGGCGGCGACGTGTACGGATAGGGTGTGGCAGGCGGCGGCGTCACCGTGCCGCCGACGGCGTAGGGATCGAACGTTGGCGGCGGACCAACCGCGGGTGGCGCGTAGGTCGGTACGGCCGGTGCTACGGCGTAAGGATTGGCGAGCGTCGGCGGTGTTGTAGCGGGTAATGCGTAGTTCGGGGCTGGCGCCGGGGCAGTGTAGGTCGGCACGGCAGCGGGCGCGGAATAGGGGCTGATTGCCTGAATCGGCTGGGCCGGCGTGGGAAATTCCACCCGCTGTGCCCGCAACCCGCCGGCATTGGCCACGAGTAGGCCGCACATAGCCAGGATGCGAACACAGGCTATTTTTGTTGGTCGGTTCGCGCACCGTTTCCGCCAACCGCTCGTGAGTCGCTCACGACGACGGCAACGTAAACCAGCGGTAAGGTATTGGAACTGAGTCAACGTGCGGTCCGCTCATGCGGGGAAACCGGCCGGATGCGAAGCGCGCAGCCCGGTGGCGGCGAACGTAGTTACCAAGCGCGGCCGCAAACGTCAAGAGATGCTGGCGTCGCGGCAGCTAGCGTAGGTGAGAGTGCGGGGGCAGCGTACCTGAATGCGCGCGGAGATTTATCCGCGACGGCCGTTGCTAGCTTTAATGGTAACGTCGCGCGGCTCGCGGTTTGTGTCGTATCCTGCTTCGTTACTTCAGCGGCAAATAGATGATGAATTGATCCCGCATTTCCTGCTCTGAAAGGCATTGTGCGATGAGTAGGGTATCGTCAATCGCCGAGCCGATTGACTGCTCGTTAGTTGTCATAATCAGCCCAGGCACAGAGGTTCCCGCTGTGTGCATTTCATTCGCCAAACTGAGCATCGTATTTCGATCATTGGTGATCAATACACGATTTGCCGCGGTTGCCCATGCCAGGACGTCTCGGTCGGAAGCACCGATTGGCAGAGCATCCTGCACGCGAACAAGATCAATTTCCGGAGATCGGCGGCGCAATCCACGAATGATCGCGCCATGAACGTCGGCGTCACTTACCAGGCGGAGCATCGGCTATCTCCATGCCGCTGCGGCGCGCGAGAAGTTCGTCGCGGGTAAGGGGAATGTGCTTAGCTTCGATTGCCTGCTTAAACGTATCCGCCTCACGTTTTCGGCCATGCAAGTAGGCTCGCACCTTATCGCGGTTACGCAAGTAGTAAGCGATCGCCGCGTGCGCATCGGCAAGGTCAAGCGAATCGTACGCACGGACCAAGTCTTCCGGCGATAGGCCGTTTTCATACTGCTCGACGAGCAGGTCCAAAGTGAGGCGTGAATTGCCGATGCGAAGCGCATTATCGACAAGTCGTAATGGCGCATGCTCGATATTGATCGACAAAAGCTCGTTGAAATCCGCTGCGACCATGACGGCATCTCCGGTACAAGTATTCCGACGCTCACCATTATAGGTCGACCGAAGGCCGACGTAAATGAACTGCTGCGGCAGCGCGTCTTTAGCGGACGAGCGCGGCAGAAACTTCAGGATTTGCCGCGTGAACCAGCGGATGCCGTCTACGCTGTCTCAATCAAGCGGTCCAACTCCTGCTTCAGCTTCGGCAAAATCTCATCATACGCGAACTGGCCGAGCGTTTCGCTGCCGCGTTTGAGGTTGACGTAGTTGGGGCCGCACCAGAGGCCGAGGTCGGCTTCGTCGGTTTCGCCGGGGCCGTTCACGCGGCAACCCATCACGGCGATCGTGATCTTGTGGTCGCGGGCGTACTCGGTCATCCGTTTCACTTCCTGGGCCAGTTCGACGAACGCCGCGTTTTCGACGCGCGAACAACTCGGGCAGCTAATAATGTTTAGGGTTGAAAGGCCATAGTCGACGACCGAGCGAACGCGGCCGGCAACGATATCGGCGAGAATCTGGCGGCCGGCGGCGATTTCCTCTGGCTTGCGGTCGTTCGGCACCGTGAGCGAAACGCGAATCGTATCGCCGATGCCGCGGCTGATGAGCTGCTCGAAGGCGATCCGCGTTTTGATGATGCCATCGGGGGGCAGGCCGGCTTCGGTCACGCCAAGGTGCAGCGGCACATCGGGCCGGGCCTCGGCAAAACGGCGATTCACCTCGATTACCTCGCGCGGGTCGGAGTCCTTGAGCGACACACAGTAGCGGGTGAAGCCGATTTCGTCGAGCAGCCGGCAGTGGTCGAGCGCGCTATCGAGCATCGGCGAGAGGCGGTCCTTCGGATCGTATTTGGCCTGCAGCGCGGGATCGACGCTACCGCAGTTGACGCCGACGCGAATCGCACAGTCGTTATCGCGAGCAACGGCGACGAGGTAGCGAACCTTTTCTTGCCACGGCTTTTCGCGTTCGAGGTGATAAAGATGGCCCGGGTTGTAACGCAGCTTATTGACATGCGGGGCGAGCCGCTCGGCAAGTCGATAATTCTCTTGCAGATCGACCACAAGATTGGCCATGGTCTGGCGGCGGATTTCGGCGACGGCGTTGGCCTCGGCCGTGCTATCGACGGCGATGCGCACGACATCAGCCCCGGCGGCCGCGAGCGCGTTCACCTGGCGGACCGTGGCGTCGATGTCCCGCGTCGGCGTGGCGGTCATGCTTTGCACGGCGATCGGGTTGCCGCCGCCAATGGTGACGGTGCCGATGCGGACGGAACGGGTGGAATTGCGGGTGATGGTGTTCATTATGGTATTGTTGAACCGCTAATAAACGCTATTTTACCGCTAATTGTAATTAGCTCAGCAGAACAAATCAGCGTATTATTAGCGTGGATTAGCGGTCAAGAATTGTCTTCCCAAAGAGCAGTGCCAACGCGAACGATCGTCGCCCCTTCTTGAATTGCGATTTCGAAATCGCCGCTCATGCCCATCGAAAGTTCGTGAAGTTGTACGTAGGGTGGCGTGTTTGTTTTCAGTCGGTCGCGGAGTTCTCGAAGTGTGGCGAAACAACCGGCGGCGACGGTGTCGTCGCCATCGAGGGCGGCCATCGTCATGAGGCCGCGGATTTGTACGTGCGGGTAGTTTTCGGCGGCGGCGAGGATGGGTTCAACCGCGTCGGGGGCGAGACCGTGTTTGGCGGCTTCGCCGGAGGTGTTTACTTCTAATAGTACGGGGATGGGCGGAGCGTTAACAACGGCACCCCGGCCCTCACCCAAAGGGAGAGGGAGCTTGTTAGCCTCGTTGATTGCGGCGAGCAGGCGTTCGCTATCGACGCTGTGGATCAGCGAGACGAGCGGTAACGTGCGGGTGACTTTGTTGCGTTGGAGATGGCCGATGAGGTGCCAGTGGATGAGTGGGGGCTCGGGGCTGGGGGCCGGGGGCGGGGAGTGAGCGGCCGGGGGCGGGGAATAAGAAGCCGGGGGCGGGGACGCCCCGGCTCGCGCGATGTGAAGTGCTTCGCACTTCTTCCAGAGTTCTTGGGGGCGGCTTTCGCCGAGGTCTTGGCAGCCGGCGGCGACGAGCTCGGCGGCCTCTTGTGGGCCTACATATTTGGTTACGCCGACGAGTGTGATGTCGCTCGCCTGTCGGCCAGCCTTTTCGGCAGCGCGGGCGATGCGATCTCGGACTCGCTTAAGGTTATCGGCGACAGACATGGTAGTTGGGAATGGGGAGTTGGGAGTGTGGAATGCAGAACATGAATGGAAAACACGTCAATATTGTTCCCTCAACATTCCCCCTTCCACATTCCCCATTCCCCACTAATTCTATACTGCTTCGATCTCAATCCATTCTTTAAACTTGCCGTCGACGAATTGGCCGGCACAGAACTCGCCGGCGACGTTGTGGCCGAGCAGCGTGCGGTTGCCGGGCGTGCCGAGCGAACGGTAGATGAGCCACTGGTCGTCGCCCGCTTGAGCGCGATAGCCAACGGCCTGATCGGCCGGTACAACTTCGAGCCATTCGCCGATGGTGAGTTGTCGCCACGTGCGTTCGAGCGCCGAACGCTCGGTATCAAAATCGAGAAAGAGCGGGCAGCAGAGCGCGCGGCCTGCGGTCGATTGGCTGAGCACGAGTCGGCCACTATTTTCGGTAAGCGAACCGCCGCGAGGATCGGCCCGCCATTCTTTGAGGCCCATCGGCATGACGGCGGCACGGCGTTCGCGCCCCACAATCACGCCATCGCGTGTTTCTTCAGACGGGGTCCAACGAGCGTCGTTGGCGAGCGCCAAGCTGACGGTATGTTGGATCGCGCGCTCTTCGTGGTTCGAATGGAAGACGATATCCGCGAGGTAGAGCATGTGATCGTGGCGGCCGAACAAGATTTGCCGCTCTAGCCGCAAACCTTCGGTGAGCGAAAGGCCGAGTTCAAGAAAATCGAACGCCTTGCCCGATTCCCAACAGAGCTGTTCCCATTCGCCGTCGGGCTCGGCGGGCTTGCCATTGCAGGTGGTTGAGAACTGCCAGCTACCGGTGAGCAGTGGCTCACCGGCTACGCTCAGCTCGATCGTGACGGGGTCGTCGACAGCGTAGGCCAGAGCGAGCCGGGCGGTGGGTTTCGACCAGCCTTCGGCCATGATCGAGACGCACGACCAATCGGAATTGAGCGATGGCTTGGGCAGGTCGCGGCGTGTGACTTTGCGAGGCGCCACAATGCCCTTGGGAAGTGCCAGCGTGGCAGCGGCGCGATCGCGGCGATCGCCGGCTAATTTCAGGGCGTTCTTGAAGAGCGGGTCGCACCAGGCTTTGTCGTAGCGAATATCTGTGGCGTCGCCGCGTGCTATCTTTGACAATGCAAATGAATAGCCACTATTGGCTAGTCGAATGGCATGGCGGACCAACCATTCGTATTGGATTTCGGCGGCGCGCGACCAGGCGCCACGCTGAAGTTCTTCACCCAGCATGCGGGCACGCGTCCAACAGGCGAACAACGGCGGCAGCACGGGTAATAGCCGGGCGTGCAGCAGGCCTTGGCCATCGGTGATCTCGACGAGCGCGTCCGAAAATGCCGCGCGGGCATCGTCTCGCAAGTCGTGCAGTGCACGGATTTCAGGGAATAGATAGCCGAGCACGAGTGGAAGTTCGCCGGCGAGAAGTTGCGCACGGACGACGATCTTGGGATCGGTTTCCCAGTCGACGTGGACCGCCGCGGCTTGCGTGGCCATTTGATGCAGATGCTCGACGAGCGACCACCAGGTTTCGGCCGGCAGTTCGTTTGCCAGCTGCGGCAGAGCGTAGGCCAGCGCCACGAATTGCAGAGCCAGTAGGAGATCTGGCAACTGCGATGGATCGTCACCCATTGCTAGTTCGGCTAACGATGTGGGAGCGTTGATCGCAGCAAGGACATTGTCGCGATCCCAGTTAACGGGCCAGCCCCATACGAGCGGCGAATCTCCTTTGTAAAAAGCACGCGGCAAACGCGGACGATTTCGTGACCGCAGATGTTTCTGCCAGACCTTCCAGTCGGTGTCCGGTTCACTGGCCAGGCATTGTTCGACTAGCTGTCGAGGTGCCCTCTTGTGCCACAATGGCTGCAACTTAGGCAAATGAGCGTGCAAAGTGGTGGAAGATGCAATAGCCATGTCGGTCGTCTGTTCCTGGCAAAAAATTCTGACTCAAAGCCGGTAAGCAACGGATGCTCGTTACCGCGGCGTTCGACTGTGGGACGCGTCTCCTGACGCCGATGACGCTGTCCGATGGAGCACCCCATCGGCCTCAGAGAGGCTTCCCACAGGTTCTTTCACAGCAGCCTTCGATCGTGTTGCTTAATGATCGCCGTCGGGCGAAAGTGCCGCCTAGAGAAATGGGCAATTGGACGCGGTCCATTGGCCCCGCTATCTTACAGGTTGCGGCAAGGATGGTCGAGAGTTGCCGTGTTTAGGAAAGGACGTGACGCATGCGGAATAAACGAGGATTGGGCGGCCTTCATAGCGGTGTTGTGCTCCTGTGCTTCATGGTTCTTGTTGGTGTTTTCAATGGCCTGATCGGCTGGGGGCAACAGGCGGTCTCGCGGGGTGATGCGACTCCTGGTGCGAAGGCAGCGCCTAAATCGACGACGGACGCTGACACAGTAAGGGTGCCTGCCGAACCGGCACTTCCCGTTCCGGCCGGTGCGAAGAAGTTGTCGCCGACGTATCCGATTTGGCTCGATCCGCGCGAAAAGGCCGTTTTGGTGGATGGCCAGATTTGTTTGCGGGAAGGGATGCTCGAGATGTTCGCCTGCACGCGCAATACGAAGGAGCATGAAGCGATCGTCTCGGCCAACACGAAAGCCTACTTGGTGCATGCGGCACTCTTGAGTTTGGGGGCGGAGGTTGGCCACCCGGTGCAGTTTCAGCCATCGTATCGGCCCGCCGCCGGAACGGAAATCGAGGTCTTCGTTCGCTGGCGTGATGCGCAGGGCAAGGAACAAACGGCGCGGGCTCAAGATTGGGTGCGGGATGTGCATACCAAGAAACCGATGGAGCACCCGTTCGTGTTCGCGGGGAGTAGTTTTTGGGTAGATCCGGACAATGGCAAGAAATATTATCAAGCCGAGGGGGGCGACTTTGTCTGCGTGTCCAATTTCGGCACCGCCATGCTTGATCTTCCCGTCAAGAGTTCCCAGGCGAATGAGGAACTGGAGTTCGAGGCCTTTACGGAGAAGATTCCGCCGTTGGGAACGCCGGTGCGGTTGGTGTTCAAGCCGAAGTTGAAAGAGCAGGGGGCGGGGAGTAAGGAGCAGGGGGCGGGGGGCGAGGGACAGGGAGCGAAGAAGGAAAGTGTCTTGCCGACCGAAACGAACAGAGGGGAGAAATAGTCGTGAAGGTTCTGGTGGGTGTGGATGGTTCGTCGAATTCGTTTGCGGCCGTGGAATTTGTCGCCCGGTTGCTCTCGCCGGAGCGCGATGCGCTCGTGCTGCTGTTTGCCACGCCGGACATTACGTTCGGCGACGATCAGTTGGATCCTATGATTGAAGAGCGCGCGCGGGCGGCATTAAGTCGAACGGTGTTGGATGCCGCGACGGAGCGATTGCCCGCGGCGTGGCGTGAGCGCGTAGCGAAGCGTGATGTCGCCGGCGCGGCAAGTGCGCGGCTGTTGGAAGCGATTGACGAAGAGCACGCCGATCTCATTGCGTTGGGCTTTCGCGGGACGAGTGGCATCATCGAGGAATTCGTGCAGGGGAGTGTCAGCCGCACGATTGTGATTTCGGCGAAGGTTCCCGTGCTGATCGTGAAGAGCGCCGTCGCGAGTGAAGCGCCAGCCAAGCAATCGCCCGGGCCCGTCACGCGACATGTCCACGTGTTGACGGCCTACGATGATGCGGCGTTTGCCGAGCGGGCAGCGGCCGTGTTATCGCAATTCACATGGCCGCCGGAAACACGCGGCTGGGCAATTACGGCGGTGCGACCGATGTTCATCACCGACCTGCCAGATTGGATCAAGATCGAGCGCAATCCCGACGTGGCGGCAATGGCGGCCGCCTGGGAAACAGAGCACAAACAGAACTTGGAAACGGCTCGCCAGGAATTGGAAAAATACCGCGCGCTGCTGCCCGCATGCTTTACGAATGAAGAGTTGATCGTGGCCGAGGGGCGGCCCGCGGAGGAGATATTGACGCACGTGCGCGATAAGGCGATTGATTTGGTCGTGATGGGCAGCCGAGCGAGCGGCTCGTTCAAGCGATTGCTGTTAGGAAGCACATCGGAGCAAGTGTTACGCGAGGCGCCGTGCTCGGTGCTGATTGTGCGTTAGCGGTTTGTGACGTTTGTTTTTAAGGGTGCCTTGCTCGCGCGAAAAGGAGACGTGCCCACACTCGCGTTAGAACGTAATAGTTTCGCGTGAGCATGTCGGCGCGAGCGAGGGCATGCCACCCGCTGCAAACGCAAGATGGCCCGATTGTCGGTTCAACCAAGCCATCGAAAAAGCTGTGCTATTGCGTCAATTATCGACTATTTCGATACGCTCGACCAACCGATGGCGTCTTGAGCCGCTTGGGCTGCGGTCACGACCGTACTGCGTTTTGGCGTGGCAGCTTTCTGGTAGTTTACGGGCTGCTCATAAACGGCCGTACGAATGGGTACCGTCGCGCCGCGTTGGGCGGTGCGATCCTTCGGGCTGAACAGTTGCGGGGCCTCAAAATACGTGGACCCCTCTTTTTTTGGCACGTAATAGGGATCGTTCTTATCGGGCTCGCCATTTGTGGCTGGGGCTGCAGCGGCTGGCGGTGCAGTGCTCGCTGGTGGGTTTTCGGCGGCTGGCTTCTGAGCGCTAGTTGCGGCTGGCGTGCTGGGCAAGCTTGGTGGTGGTGTTACGGGGCCCGCGCTCGATGGTGTGGAAGGCGCCGCCAAGGTCGGTTCCTTTGCGATTGGCGTGGGTGCCGCGAAGGTTGTCGGTGGAGTTGCGGCGTTCGCCGCGCAATTCGAACAGGCTGGTGCTGCCGTTTCCTGGTACGATGCCTGAGTTACGGCAGGCGCGGCCGAACAACTCGAACAACTCGAGCATCCCGACTGGCATGAGCTACAGGTCGAGCAGCCCGACTGGCATGAGCTGCAGGTCGAGCAGGGCGAGCAAGTGCTGCAGGCCGGGGCGTACGAGGTTGTGTAGGTGTTGCAGGTGCTGCATGGAGCCGGGGCATAACTCGCGGTGCACGTCGAGCAGGTGCTGGCAGGGGCATATGACGCAACCGTCGGCCAGGCCACGGGTGCACTTTGAACCGCCACATACGTCGTGGGCGTGCCCCACAGGCTGGCGTTAATTCGATCGAGCCAGTAGCCTGGGTACCAGCCGCTGTAATACGTTTGCTGCGAGACCGGTACGAACTGAGTGGTCTGCACCGGAGCGTAAAACGATGTCACGGGCTGGCCGCAGCATTGCGCGCTCGCATCGGTCGCGATGCACGCTGAGAGCATCAGCGCGCCGGCAATCGTCATCAGACGCAAGGATTTGTTCGTCATGGTTACGCTCGCTATTCTTGCTGGGAAGATGAGAAAGACCCTACCTTTTGTTTACTCAGTGGGTTCCACAAAAGCAACTAGGTGGACGCCGCCGACGCGAATTTGGTTGGGAATGCATGCTGGGCAAGCTTTGCCGGCTGGAAAAGCCGGGCGGGCTGACTTCAGATGAGACCCTGTCAGCCACGCAAGCGGAACGCCGAACGGCGCGCAACTTGCGACCCTGCTGAAGTCTATCCTATAAATCCGCGGCTGCGTCGTGGGTTGCGAATAATCAACCACGATCGCACCCGATTTGTTGCCAAAACGCGTCACCTCGAGTGCGCAAGTTGCGTGTCTGGCACGTCCTCGCGCGCTCCGCGAAGCGTCGAGCGACGATCGCCTCCCTACGAAACTGCTCGAGTTGATGTTCGAGTATCACGGCGAATCCGTTCGTAACGGTCGTACAGGTCGAAGAAGATCTCGCGCACGTTGCTGCCATGACAGGCATGGCTAGCGGCGACGAAATTCACATCGATGCGGGTGGACACTTGATCGCAAAGTCCGGCCACGAGTTGTTCGACAAGGGTGAGGTTCGGGATCAATTCAACGAGTGTCGGCAAGCAAGTGCGACGGTGCGATGTCACGACGAGACCAAGCGCATGACGACGGCAACGCGCGACGAGTTTGAAACGCTCTAGCCAGGCGAGTTGTTCGTAGCCATCGACGATGACGATGGGGGGGCGGGCGGTTTGCACGGCTACCTTGGTTGGCACGCCCCGAGGCTTTGCGACGGAGGTGGCGGGGTGAACGAACGAATACAGCCACGCCCTTTCCGTGCGTGCCACCCGCCCGAGCGCCTGCATGCGATGCACGAAGTCTTTCGATAGGATTCGCTGACGGTCGCGCAGCGTAATCGCTAAGTGCAGGTGGCCAGTGGTGGTCAGAGCCGGTTTCAATGTTTCAAGCAGCGTCGACTTTCCGCTGCCGTGTTCACCGACGATTGCGCCGCGCCAGTTGGATGCCGCCAAACGCCCCAACACATCACTTGCACTTTGGCCGGCCGCGAAATGAAATGGAATGGCGCCCGGTTTGGTCCAGCAAGTGGCGAAGGGATTGTCGTAACGCGAAGGGGCCGACTCATCCCTGGTAGTTGGGGGGTGGAAAATAGTTGCCAGCCTCACATTGGCGCTCGCGGTCACGGTGTTTCCTCCGGCGGCACGTCATTCGCGGGCGCAACTCCACCGAGCGGAAACGGCAACTCGGCCACGGCTTCCTGAGCATGGGGCATGAAGAGCCGCACCCGCACGCACCAGCAGATCTTCACGATCTTGCCGTCGTAACTCAGCGGGCTGGGCGGCAAGACGGTCGAAAATCGCAGCGGCACGCGGAGATCGAGCGGCTTGGCAACGTCGTCGACGTGCCGCTCGAAATGATGCACGGCAAAATCCTCTTCGCCTTTGCCGGCCGTGTACCAGAGGACCGAAAGTTCAGCGGCCCGCACTAGTCGCATCTGGGTTCCGTCGATCGTGAGGCGGCCAGAAAGTCGCTCGCCGGGCTGGTAGTGACCGCTCGTTGAGTCGAGGACGATGCGTATATTTGGTAGCGCATTCACGATTAGACTCGGGCCATCATGACGTTGGGATGTACGGTTGGCGCCGCCGTACGCAATGGGTAAACGTACACGGGAAAACGGCGTTCGAAATCGCCCCAACCGGCCAGGCGACCGCAAACGACGAGTGACCAAATCACCCCGTTATGGGGCGAAACGAAGGAGTGCATTGCGGTTTCGGGCAGAGCGATATCGAAGGTAGTTTCGAACGCTTGCTGACGCACGATGTCGAACTTGCGCTGGCTAAAAAGCGTCTTGCGAAAGACGCGCTCGGTGGCGCGACGGGTATCGGTGCCTTGCGGGTAGATGGCTTGCTCCTCACAGATCAGTTGAATTTGCAGCCAACGAACGTGGACGTTGCCGGTTTGCGAGACAAAGCCGTGGAACGTGCCGCCCGGGTAAAACGGGTGTTGCGAAACTTCGACGAGTGTCGCGCCCATGGCCGCATTAAGGAGAAGTTGGCGAGCGATCGTGCCCAGGGTCCATACGCCAGCCAGCACGAGCGGCACCATTAGCCAAGTTAATAGCCAATTGGGATTGCCCTGGATGTGGAGCGCGATGACCTGAACGACGAAGACGACGACCAGTGCATTCCAACTGATGCAAACGGCGGCCATCGTGAACGATACCCAATTTGACGCGGCATCGATCGGCAAGCGGTACGCGAGTCGCACGCCGGGGCTATCGATTACCGTATCGATTGGTGGAATCGAGGGAAGCGTCGGCCGCGCTTGGGGGTCATCGACGCCGGGCAATTCCCAATCCGTGGCCTTTTGCACGACGGCCGCACGACGTTCGGTTGAGATGGCCGACGTCCACAACACATGCACGATACCAACGACACCGTAGACGACGAGTGCCAGCGGGATCAGCATGGCGAACCAGGGCCAGCGGCCGACGTCGGTTTCCGTGATGGCGTAATCGATCAGCCAGTAGCTGCCGACGACCCCTAGAATCACCAATCCGGCCGATAGCAGCCCCTCGGTCACCTTGCTGACCCACGGCGTCACGGTATGCCGAGAGCCACGTTTCTTGACGAACAGTCGCAGGCGAGGGAACATGGCATTCGCGAGAAAAATGGTACGAGCCAGGCTGCGGCGCGCAGCCAACCCGTGCTGTCCATTGTCTCACAAATTTCGGCCTGCTAACAGCAGAGCAAACGGCAGCGTTTTGACGCTAAATGATAGCCGCGCCGTGAACAAATGTGTGGGAGGCGTCTCCCGACGCCGATGACGCTTTCCAACGTAACACGAAATCGGCCTCAGAGAGGCCTCCCACAATCTATCGGCTCCTGCAAGCCATCGGCTGTGCAGACGCACTAGTTGGCTGGAGGCTCGCCTACGGGCTCGACCCCAGCAACCCTCGTTCTGCAAAAGAATCTACACTTCGACCGGCATGCGGCCAGGGCGATAGAAGCCGATGTTTTCGAGGGCCTTGTACACTTCTTCGAGCGTCTTTTCGCCGAAATTCGAAATACTCAGCAGGTCTTCCCGGGTGCAATGAAGCAGATCATCGACCGTGAACACGCCGCGCTCTTCGAGGCAATTGGTGGTGCGGACCGCTAAGCCGATTTCAGCGGTGCTCATCTCCAATTTTTCTTTCAGGTCTTGCGAATGTTCGTAAGCGCGATTCAACGGGATACGGGTCATGCGGGTTCCCTCCCTTAAATGAGAAAAAATGAAATGGGGTCAACGCGCATCATGGCACGCTCGGCCCGCCAGTATTTCGCGGAGTATACCAAGTTTCGTTGCCACGTCGAATCATGAGCGGAAAAATACGGGAAGATTTTTGTGGCAATGCTAGCACTTTCCGGCGGGCGATCGTACAACATGGACCAACTCGGCCCATTCGAAGTTTATGGCTGGGGATATACGGACGAACATGAATGCGGAATGATGGAAGGGAGAAGACATGCGGCAACCAAATAGCCTGGCCGTTTCGGCCGGGCTTGAGCAACGCGTGTGGTGTGCCGCAAAAGCAGCGCGTGAATCGGGTGTTTTCGAGTGATATTTGTCCCGGCCCGGTGGGCCGGGCTATGTAGTATGAATCATCTTCTGGAATCGTTGACAGAGCCGCAGCGGGCGGCCGTGACCCACCACGAAGGGCCGCTGTTGGTGTTGGCTGGGCCGGGTAGCGGCAAGACGCGGGTGATCACGCACCGCATTGCATATTTGATCGAAAGCGGTGTCGAGCCTTCGCAGATTCTGGCACTCACCTTCACAAACAAAGCCGCCGACGAAATGCAGCGGCGCGTGGCCGAGCTGGCACCCGGTCGCCGGGTGTGGCTGAGTACGTTTCACCGGTTCGGGGCGATGCTGTTGCGGCGGTACGCCGAATACGTGGGGCTGGAGCCGAACTTCACGATCTACGATACAAGCGACGCGCGGCAAACCATCAAACGCGTGATTGAAGCCCGCGAGATTAACACGCTCAACTATTCGCCCGATCGCCTGCACGAGGCGATCAGTGCGGCCAAGAACAAACTGATCACGGCCGACGAGTACCAGCCGCGGAGCGGCAGCATGTTGAGCCGCGTGGTGGCGGAGGTGTATCCGGCGTATCAGGCGAAGCTGCTGGCGTCGTCGGCCGTCGATTTCGATGATCTGCTGTTGCACGTTGCCAAGCTGTTATACGAGCACGCCGAGATTCGGGCGGAACTCGACGCGCGCTATCGCTACGTGATGGTCGATGAGTACCAAGATACGAACCGCGCGCAGTATGTGATTCTGCGGGCGCTGTCGTCCGATTATCCGAACCTGGCGGTGACGGGCGACCCCGATCAATCCATTTACGGGTGGCGGGGTGCGGACCTCAACAACATCTTGGAGTTCGAACGCGATTACCCGAGTGTGAAAGTCGTGCGGCTTGAACGCAATTATCGGAGCACGAAACGGATTTTGCGCGTGGCCGACGAGTTGATTGGCCACAACCTTAAACGCAAGCGAAAGGATTTGTGGACTGAAAACGGCGAAGGGACGGCGGTCCGGCTCATCGCGTACATCGATCAGGACAAGGAGGCGACCGACATCGCGGAGCAGATTCGCGCATCGGTGGCCGAGGGCAAACGCCAGCCGAGCGACTACGCGGTGTTCTATCGCGTGAATGCGTTGTCGCGATCGATCGAGAAGGCCATGCGGAATGCGGGCGTGCCGTTCCAAATGGTGCGCGGGCAAGAGTTCTTCGCGCGCAAGGAAATCAAGGACGTCCTGGCGTATTGCCAGTTGGTGAACAACCCGCGCGATGACATGGCGTTCGAGCGAACGATCAACACGCCGGTGCGTGGTATCGGGCGGAAGACGATCGAACGGCTCACCGAGCATGCGTATCGTCATGGTATTCCACTTCTGGAAGCAGCTCGGGCCGCCTGGCAGATTGAAGGTTTTTCAAAGGGGACGGCGGCCAAGGTGGCGGCGTATGTCGAAATCATTGACCGCATCGCGGCTGTGTTTCACGGCGATGTCGAGGAAGTGATTGGCACGGTGCTCGAAGCGTCGGGCTACAAGGCGTCACTGGGGAGCGATGATGAACAGGATCAAAATCGCCTGGCCAATATTGAAGAGTTGTTGACAGATGCGCGGCAATTCGATGAACAGAACCCGGGCGGCGGTCAGATCGAAGCCTATTTGGAGCGGTCGTGGCTGGTGAACGAGACCGACAATTGGGACACGGAGACCGACAAAGTCACACTGATGACGCTGCACGCGGCAAAGGGGCTCGAGTTTCCCATCGTGTTCATTGTGGCGGTCGAGGATGGCGTATTGCCGCACGAGCGTGTCGGGCAACATCCGGACGAATTGGAGGAAGAGCGCCGGCTGGCGTTCGTCGGCATCACGCGGGCGAAGGAAGAGCTGCAAATGAGTTATGCCATCACGCGTGATTTCCGCGGCGTGCGGCGCCGGACGATTCCCAGTTCGTTCCTGATGGAAATGCCCCGCAACGAAATGGAGATGCTGGGCGGCGAGGAGGCATTTGACCCGCATCCATTCGATCCTTGGGATACGCCGAGTGACGACGACGAGGGCGACGACTCTTGGGATTTTCAGTTGGAGGATGTTACAACGGAGTCAGTTTCCACCGGTGATGGTGCGGACAACAAAAGGCAAACAGCGCTCGGAATCGCCGCCGCCGCGCTCACGACGGCTGCCGCCCTGGCACGAGCGGGTGCCACGGCTGGCTTGTCCAGCAGTGCTTCGCCGTCGCGGGAGCAGGCCGCCGCTGTGCATTCCGCACTGCCGCGCGTTTCGCCGGACGTGTTCAAACAGGGCATGATCGTGGCACATCCGGAATACGGGCCGGGGAAGATCGTCGCACTTTCTGGTTCCGGCAAGAACCGCCGGGCGACGATTCAGTTCGCCACGGTGGGGCAGAAGAAGATCATTCTGGCGCACAGCGCGGTGCGGCCAGCGCGGTGAGGGTCACTTACTCGCCTCGTATGCCTTAAGAAATGCTGCGCGTTCGATTCCAGCTTGGGTACAAATGCGCCGCAATGTCGAACCTCTCATCGTTCGATGGTTGGGAAGCGTCATCGGCGTGGTAGAGCCATCGGGATTCGTGCGTCGGAGCGCGATGTGCTCGGCCTCGCGCACGATCTCAAATCCCATCGTGGCCAGAGCTTTGATAACGCGGTGTTTTGGAGCATCGACGGGGAACTTCGCCATCAGGCGTCCACTCCGGCGTCTACCAGATAGGCGTTCACAAGAGGTGAGTCCGTTGGGAACGCTTCATGGCCGAATGTTTCGATATGAAACTTGGCGGCCGACCGCGCATCGGCCAGCGCTTCGTCATACGTATCGCCTTCGCCAACGACGACACCCTGTAAACCGAGTGGATAAGCAACAAACCCATCGGCATGTTGTTCGATGATGAACTTAAGTTGTGTCATTCGTTTGTCCAAAAAATGTTTGTTCCTTGATGTTCGATTATAGTCAACGCAGAAAAGCTCGGCCAAGATCAGCTGACGTTATTTGCGCACCACTGTGATTACGCGGTTTTCGCCACGGGCGTGGTGTGCAGAGCGATGGCGCGGACGGCTGCGACGGCGTCGGCCAAGGTCGTTACGACGCGGCTACTGGCGTCGGCGACTGGTTCGGCGAGCGATTGTTTTTCGTTGGTGGCCGTCCAAAAGCCGATCACGATTGGGAGGCGAGGATAGCGTGCGCGAAGACGACGCCACAGCAAGCGGCTGTCACGCGGAGCAATGGGCGGTAGGACCGAGATCACGACGATATCGCTATCCGACTCGGCCACTTGGTCGACCAATTCACTGGTGAGCGATTGGGCGGCGCCGGCGTCGGCTTGGAAGCCCGCGGCTTTCAGAAGTTGAACGAGCATGCGGGACGCGAGTTCGTCGGCTTCATCGCGAAGAGGAATGCAGAGCACTCGCGCCGAAGGCACGTTCGCCGCAACCATCTCTTTATCATTACGGTCGTCGATCGTCGGAGCTGTTGCTGCGGTGTGATGAGCGCTTTCAGCCAATTCGGCGACCAAGTCTTCAGCCGATTCGAACACGAATTCAGTCTGCTCCTCATTGAGCAAGTCGCCGTGACGATCTTGTTCGGCCAGCACGAGAGCCGGCACCAGAATATCGTCGTAGAAAGTCGCCAAGGAATTTTCTTTAAGATGGCGGTCGGCGAGTTTGCGTGGCTCGTTGTAGTCGAAAGCCAGCAAGCGCTGGTAAATGCGCTCGGCGGATGTTTGCGGTGGGTGGTCGGCGAACAGCACCGTGAGGAAACGTAGTTGCGGTATATAGCGCGCGGCGACAAGCAAGCAGACGGTCATGGGGACGGAGAGAATCAGCCCGAGGGGGCCCCAAAGCCACGTCCAAAAGATCGCGGCGATGATCACGCCGACCGTGGACACGCCCGTCGTGTTGCCGTAGGCCAATGGTTCGACGACGTTGTTGGCAATCAACTCGACCAATAAGTACCAGCCAAGAACGAGGAGCGGTTGCGTCCAGCCGGCCGATGTAGCGACGGAGACGACGATCGGCAGCGTGGCGGCGATCCAGGGGCCGATGTAGGGGAGAAATCGCAGGGCGAAACCGAGGGTTCCCCACATCGCGGCGCCCGGAACGCCAATGAGCCACAGGCCAATTCCCACCGCCGCGCCGTAACCGGCGTTGATGAGAAACAGGGCGCGCAAGTAGCGGCCAACACGACTCGCAACGTCGTGAACGGCTTCGGTCGTGGCGTGCAGATGGGACCGGCCAAAAAGTTGGATGAACCGGGCGCGTTGGTTCTCGCGATCGAGGAGCAGGAACAGCACGAGGATGACGACCATGCCGGCACCCGTCAGTGGCGCGACGAGCGGGCCGAGCCAACTCTGCAGTTGTTGCAGTGGTGAAGGCGGCATTTCGACGACTTTGACCGCCACTGTCTTGTCGGCGGTAGTTGCGGTGGCGGCGTCTGGCTCGATCGCCGCCGTGGCCAGCGATTCAATGGTTTTCGCCGCCGTTGTCCGATCACGCGATTCGTTCGCATTTGGGGCAAGCTCGGTCGGAACAGAAATTCGGGCCTGCGGGTTATCGTTTTCCTTGGATTTTGGGTCGTTGGCCTGGTGCTTCTTGTCGCTGCCATAGGTCAGGACCTCGCGGAGGTCCGTGAGTGTCTTGCCGACGCGGGTAAACGTGGGCGATGTGGGGCGGATGGACTCGATCTTGTCGATGAGATTCTTTTCGTGAGCCGGAAGTTGGGTCGTCAAATCAATCAGTTGATTGGCAACAACCCACGTGAGACCGCCCAGGATGGCAAAGGCAAAGGTTACCACCAGCAAGACTGCCGACACACGCGGAATACGGTAGCGTTCCAGGCGATCGGCCAGCGGCGTTAACAAGAACGTCAGCAGAATCGCCAGCGCGATCGGCAGTAATATTTCCTTCGCGATGTAAAGGGCCGCGATGGCGGTGATGATTGCCACCAACATAAAGAGTGGCGATACGCGCTCCTTCATGAAACATCTCCCACGCAACGAAATGTTTTCGGTTAAAAGCAAATGGGTGAATGAGCAACGGGATCGGCGGGGTTGACACGCGAATGAGCAGTCGTTGACGCCGGAGAAAAGCACTTACTGTGCCAGGAGAAACCAGTCGGCGAGGTGGATGGCCAGTAGGGCAGAAATTGTGCATGCTCAAAGGCGGCGTCGGACCGGCCAAGAAGTCATTTGCACGCGACAGGGTGACGCAGCCACCGCCATCGTGGTCGCTTAAGGGTCAACAGTCGGCAACTGAATCTGTATGACCGGACAATCGAAACTCGAGCAGCCGGGAATGGCTACTCAAATTTCGATCTTGCCGAGGACGAAATCGGGGAACTCGGCCGCGCCGATGGCCGCACAGCCGCGACGCTGGGCAAAATCTTGTGCCGCTCCCGTGAAACGACGATTGATGATGACCGCGCAGCCGTCGCAATGATTATTTTCTTGGGCGGCGAGGACTTGTTGGATGGTATCGCTGGACACAACCTGTTTTTCGCCTTGAGTGAGGACGACAACTCGACGCGGGCTGAAGTCGACGATGAGATTGGCGTCGGTGGTTCGGCCGGTGCGTTCGACTTTCGCGCCCAGTGTGCGGCACACCTCGACCACGAAATCCTCCCATTCAACGTCACCCATCTTCTTCCAATTCCGTTGCAGCAAGGCTGCCTTCTGCAATTTGCCGGACGCGATCTGGTCGCGGCGTTCGTCAACGAGCTTTTGCAATTGCGCTCGCGTTTCGGCGAGCCGTTCCAGTTTTTCTTGGAGCCGAGCGTTCGCGAGTCGTAGTTGAGACGCGGCTTCGTCGATTGCGGCGGGCAACAGTGTATCGGCCGGATGATAGAGGAGTGAGGCAAACAAACCCACGCCGGCGACGATTCCCAGCAGGAAGCCGAAGAACGCGGCCGGGAAGGAACTCGTGAGCAGGTTGACCAATACGAGCACGATGAAACCGACGATGACGGGGCCGATGAACATCACCGCCAGCGGCCACTGGCTGAATTGAGCAACAGGTCGGCGAGTAGTTTGCGCCAGCCGCAAGTAGCGGGTGCGGCGGGCCACTTGGCGGACATCCCGGGCGATTGCCGCCCGCTCCGCTTCGAGGCGCTTCGCTTCGGCTTCGAGCTGCTCGATCTCGCGCGTGAGTTGGGTCAGTGGGCGTTGCGTTGAAGAGGCGGTGGACATCGCAATAGTCTCTCGCAAAGGCGCAGAGTCGCAAAGGGTACTTATGCGGGACTTTGCGTCTTTGCGTCTTTGCGCGAGATACTACTTTTTCTCCTGGACATCCTTCGGTGCGAAATCGAGCGAGGCGCTATTCACGCAGTACCGCAAACCGGTGGGCTGGGGGCCGTCGTCGAAGACGTGGCCGAGATGGGCACCGCAGTTATGGCAGATGATTTCGTCGCGGACCATGCCGTGGCTTTTGTCCACCTGGGTATCAACCGTTTTATCCTTGGCGGCGTAGAAGCTGGGCCAGCCGCAGCCGCTGTCGAATTTTTCCTGCGACGTGAATAACTCGGCCCCGCACACCACGCAGCGGTAGGTGCCCGCTTCGTGGTGGTTCCAGTACTTGCCGGTAAAGGCACGTTCGGTGCCTTTTTCCTGGGTGACGTGGTACTGCTCGGGGGTCAGCCGGGTTCGCAGGTCGTCGGTCGACTTTGCGGGTTTGGCGGCCACTGCGGGGGGCGGACTGGCGGGCTTTTCTGGTTTGTTGGTCATGGTGGACTCGTGCGGCATTGCCAACAGGTACAGAAACAGGCAAAGTGGAAGGAGCAGGGCGAGCGTCGCTTTTACCACGAAGGGCACAAAGGACACGAAGGAAGCACGTGAAGATGAAAACTTCATATTCTAACCGCTCCGACTTTGTGAACTTAGTGTGCTTGGTGGTTCAACGCATTGTAGTAGCGAGGCCGAAAAATGTCACTTGAATCGCCGCAATTCGTGTTTATGACGTGTCGTGCCGGGGCCGAGGCGGCGCTCAAGCAGGAGGTGGCGCGCACGCAGCCCACGTGGCGCCCGTCGTTTTCGCGCCCGGGCTTTCTGACGTTCAAAGGTGGCGATGATCAACTGGACGCCCATCAACTGGCCGAACGGAATTGGACATTTGCGTATACCTGCGGTATTTCGCTGGGGAAGGTCGTCGGCACGCAGTTGGCCGGGATCGCGGCAAGTGTGTGGGGGCTGCCCGACGTGTTGGCAGTTGTGACCGGAAAGACACGTGTCGATATTCACGTCTGGCAGCGCGGGCCGGCGTTGGATGAGGATGGCGACCCGACGTACGTGACGCCGTTGTGCATTGAGATCGAATCGGCACTGCGAATGGCCGCACCGGAAGGCGTCCACATTGAGCGTGTCGTGGCAACGCCCCGTCGGGCGTCACGACGCAATAGTATTGTGCTGGATGTGGTTGTCATTGAGCCCGGTGAATGGTGGATTGGATACCATCAGGCCGTGCGACGCGCCGAGCGTTGGCCGGGCGGCGTGATTCCGGTGCGCATGCCGGACCATGCCGTGTCGCGGGCGTATCTCAAGTTGGAGGAAGCCTTGCAATGGAGCGATCTGCCGCTGGAGCGCGAGGATGAATGTGTCGAGATTGGCTGCGCGCCCGGTGGGGCGAGTCAAGCGTTGCTCGATCGCGGTCTTTTCGTTACGGGCATCGATCCCGCGGATGTCGATGAGGCCGTCCTCGCGCATCCACATTTTCGGCATTTGAAGAAGCGCGGTGCTGATGTCCGCCAACACGAGTTTGCCGGCGTGCGTTGGCTGGCGGCCGACATGAACATCGCGCCCGGGGATACGCTCGACGAAATCGAGGCGATTGTCACGAGTCCGCAGGCATCGATTCGCGGTTTGGTACTGACGCTCAAGTTTTCGGATTGGAGTGTGGCGGCCCGGTTGCCCGAGTTCGTAGAGCGTGTGTGGGGGTGGGGATATCGGGATGTGCGTACGCGGCAGCTTGTTACGGGCGGGCAAGAAGTGTGTCTGGTGGCACTCCGTCGGAAAGCGCTGCGGCGGCTGCGTGGGCGGCGGCATCGTAATTCCAAAAACAGGCCAACACGCGTGGATGAGGCGCATAGTTCGCCCGCTGGCCCGCATTTCTGATCTTCGACATTCGGCGGTGCTTCGCTAGAATTCCCAGCTTCGCGGAGGGAATTGATGCGTTGGCTGGCGAAAATTTTGTTGAGTGCCGCACCGAAGGCAAGGCTGGTTTCGCGCTCCGCTGGCGCGTCGCGGCTAAACGGCGGGTTATGCGCGATGCAATGTGCAGTAGTTTGCCTGTTCGTGCTGCTGGCCGGTTGTCGGTTGTTGCCGCACCAGTTGCCGGTGACGGAAGCGCACGAACTGCCGGTGGGACAATTGGTTTTCCACAGCGATTTCGAATTGCCGCGAGATCATCGGCTTGTTCGCGAACTCATTCTGGAGCGCGATGACATCTGCACCACACTTGGCATTCCGGCGACGGATGAACCAATCCACGTTTATCTCTTTCACAATGCCGATCGGTACCAAGAATATTTGATGCGGAACTTTCCCACGGTGCCGTCGCGGCGGGCTTTCTTTCTGGAAACCGACACGCGATTGACCGTGTATGCACATTGGAGCGACCGGGTGGCCGAGGATCTGCGGCACGAAATCGCCCACGGTTACCTGCATGCCGCGTTGCCGAATTTACCGGTCTGGATCGACGAAGGGCTGGCCGAATATTTCGAGGTGCCGCGCGGCTTGGGCGGGCTGAATCAGCCGCATGTGGCGCTGCTCTCGGATTCGATGACTCAAGATCATTGGCAACCGAATCTGCGGCGGCTCGAGTCGCTGACGGAATCGGGACAGATGAACCAACGCGACTATGCCGAATCGTGGGCGTGGGTGTATTTCTTGCTCCATTCGCCACCGGAGAAACGCGTGTTGCTAACCAACTACCTCGTCGACCTGCGGGCCAGCGGGACAGCCCAGCCGATCTCGGCACGATTGGCGGCAATCAAAGTTTCGCCCGAAGAACCGCTGACGAAGTATATCGCGACGCTGAGTGACGAGACCAAAACGCGGTGACGTAGCCGAATTCGCAAGAATTTGGCTAGGTTTGCGTCTCCGAATTCTTGCGAATTCGGCTACGGCCAAGGAAGTTCGTGGGCGGTGCCCGGCCTACCGTTCACGCATCCTTGCGATAGACGACGCCTTCGTCGACTTGCTGGAAGCCGAGTTTTTGATACAGGGCAAGGGCTGGGGCGTTGTGTTGCATGGTTTGCGCTTCCACATGCAGCAGGCCGCGGGCACGCAGCCGGTCGAACGCTTCACCGAGTAGGAACGTAGCCAGGCCCTTGCGGCGTTGGTCGGCGGGCACGTAGAGATCGAACATGCCGGCCGCCGCCGTGCCCCACGATGAGGAGAGCGGTTCGACGTCCCAGAACCAAACGTCGGCAAGGGCCACGCCGCCATGTGGACGGGCCAGGAAGAAATGGACGCGTTCGAACGCGCCGATCGTACACCCTTCCCACCACGTCGGCGGTGGCGGCATGAGCGTTTCCTGACAGCTCACTTCCCGGCGGAGCTGGCGCAGGTTGCGGGCGATTGGTAGCCGAAATGTGGGCAGATCAAGCAGCAAAACATTCACCCGGTCAATTTCTCGATAATTTGCCGCACGGCAGGTTTCGTAAAAAATGGCATCACTGGTAAGTACGCCCGGCAGTTCGCTGCCGCCATAAAGACCGAGGTAGAACGCGTTGAGGGGGCGGATGCCGCCGGCATAAATCACCTTGGCGCCGCGGTCGCGCAGGTAGGTTTCTGAACGGGCAAGTAGCGCGCCCGCTAGCGCGGCGTTGCGATGATCACGGCGGAGGAGCAACTGGTAAGTTGTGCCGGTTTCAGTGCAGATGGCCGTTTCTTCTTCATTCGGGCCGAACCCCGCGTGAGCAAAACCGACGGGTGCATTGTCGTGCAGTGCGACGATCAAGCCCGCTGGATCGAAGTAAGGCTTCGAGAAGACGAGCTGTTCGAGCAGACCGGCGGTGACGGGTTGAGCCAAACCCCGCTGCGGCGGCTGATCGCGCCAGATTTCCGCGAGTCGCGGCGGGTCGGAATTTCGAAATGAACGAAACTGATACACAGGTTACAAAACGGCAGATGTCATTCCAGGAGTGAGCGAATCCGATATCGTAAGCGGAGACGGGCGGGTGCGGCAAGGTTGCCCGCGGTGGCGACAGGGCCAATCAGTTGATTAGGTTGGGGAAGTTGTAGCAGGGTGGCATGGCCTCGGAGGTACTCCGACGTGGCCATGTTTCTCGTGCGATTCCATGCTCACGCTGCGCGAGAGCATGCCACACTTCGGGCTCAATGTGAAAAACTAATCGGCTCTGGCAGTGGCGACGCAAATCCGAGTGGCCGGGGTCGAACATGGTGAGCCCCCAGCGAAATGGGGTAGGTACTCAAGTTCGCTGGGGGCTTGCCTGCGGCTCGCCCCCAGGTACCCGCCGTCGAACGAACATGTGGGAGGAGAACATGCGGGAGGCGTCGCCGACGCCGATGACGCTCACCATTGTAGCACGCCATCGGCCTCCGAGAGGCCTCCCACAATTTTTTCCTCGTTTCCATACTGTGCGTGGGAACGAGTTTGATTACGCCACTTCGCGTTGTTTTGGGAGATCACGCTTGCGCCGCACGCCGGGTTCGCCTTTCCAACGTCGATGCAGCCACCAATATTGGCCGGGGGATTGGCGGACCAGTTGTTCCAGGTGGTCGGTGTACCACTGGGCGAGCAGCGGCACGGTGCCGTATTCGAAGTTCGGCTCGCGCGGGTCGCAGATGGCGACGGGGCCGACTTCATAGTGCAGTGGATCCCCTAGTCGCCTCGCGTAACTGACCATTGTGGGGGCGTTGTTGCCCAAGGAGAATACTGCGACTGCCTTATGTGTCGAAGCGGGCTTGCCGAAGAAATCGACCCAACACTGCCGTTGCCCAGCGGCCTGGTCGCCGAGCAGCGTGAGGATGCCCTTGTTTTCGAGCACCTGTTGCACGTCAGCCCCGCTGCCTTTCTTCGGCAAAATGTATTGACCCGTGCGGCCACGGAACTCATTGATGAATCGGTCGAGGAAGCGGTTATCGAGCGTGCGGGCAACCGTGTACGTCGGGAAGCCGAACAGTCCCATCAGGTAGCCGCCGAGTTCGAAGTTGCCGAAATGGCCGGAGATGACCACGAGTGGCCGGCCACTGAGCAGCGTACGGACGAACGGCTCCTGATTCACGATCGTCGAATGTTCGCGCCAGTTGGTTTCATGCACCTTGCGCGGCGTGTGGGCGATTTCGCAAATCATGAGAATGAGGTGCCGCCACATCTGCCAGGTGATGGTGTCGCGCTCTTCGGCCGACATTTCAGGAAATGCGATGTGGAGATTTCCATCCACCGTATTGCCACGAATGCGGAAAACTCGCCCGGCGAGCGTGGCCAAGAAACTCGCGGCCTTATCACAAGTCGAGAGGGGTAACGCTTGGATCAGCGCAATCAGCGCGCGGACAACGAGGTAAACGCTGAAGTCAATCGTAGTGCGCAACATGGCGGGGATTGTTGCACAGCGAATTCATTTCAGGGAAGAGCGATTGGGAGTGCTATCATGCGTGAGGAGGGGTCAGGGGTCAGGGGTCAGGGGTCAGAAGGATCAGGACGGGTGGGCTTAGTTTCCAGCTTTCGTCTTGCTCCGTGCTCCGTGCTCCATGCTCCATGCTCCTCGCTCCGTGCTCCTCGCTCCGTGCTGCTGCGGTGCCCGGTCATAGATCGTCGATTCGCTGCTTCTCGCCCTGCTGAAGCGGGACCGTTTCAAGGCTGTCGGTAACGCCGGTTTCGACGAACTCCGCTTGGGCGGGATGCCGTCCTTCGGCGAATTCCTCAATGGCCTTCGCACAGAACGCTGGGAGGTCGTCGGGCTTACGGCTGGTTACGAGGCCTTGATCCACCACCACCTCTTCATCGACCCAATGCCCGCCGGCATTGCGAATGTCGGTCTTCAGGCTGGGCCAAGAAGTGAGCGTCCGGCTTTCGACGACATCGGCCTCGACGAGCATCCAGGGCCCGTGGCAAATGGCGGCGACGGGTTTGCCCTGTTTGAAGAAGTCGCGGACGAAATCGACCGCTTCCTCGTTCGTGCGGAGCGTATCGGGATTCGCCACGCCGCCGGGCAGAACCAGGCCGTCGTAATCCTCCGCGCTCACATTGCCGACGGTTTGATTGACTTTGAACTTGTCGGCCGGCTCGCGATGGTTCATTCCCTGAATCTCGCCTGACTTGATCGAAATCAGTTCAGGTTGACCACCCGCTTCTTCGACGGCCTGCCAAGGCTCCGTCAATTCGACCTGTTCGACGCCGCACGTTGCGAGAAACGCAATGTGTTTTCCTGCAAGAATAGCTTCGGCCATGATAATTCCTCCTCTGTTTCCCCAAGTGAAAAGTGTGAAGTGAAAGAGGGTGCAACTCTTGTTCCGCGATCATCGATGAGTGGGAGAAGCATATGGACCTTTGTGCGCGATAGACGATTGCGATCGTGACACGGTTGTTGAGCATTGGTATGCATACAACTCTGGCGGTTGCGAAGTTCGCGAGAAAAACGGCACCGCTTGCAGCCGCGGAGCGGCGCAGGAATGTAACGACAAGGCCCACGCCCACCGCTACATTCCTGGGCCCTTTTCGGGCCTTCCTCTCGAAGCCGGCATTCCACTGGGGCAAGTGCCATGGGTTGTTGCGAGAGCGGTCGCACGTTATACCGCACGCGGGTGCGACTGAATCGTTTAACCCGGAGCCAACGGCGACGGAAACATTTTGCGCACAATGCCGTCGCCGTTGGCTCCGGGTTAAACGAAAACGTCTCAATTTTGACCGCGAGGGGTATAACTTGGCCGCACGGCGCACCAAGCAATTGCGCCGACCGCCAGGGGAACGAAGCCCAGTAATGACAGGCCGCGGGCGTAATCGAGGCTGGCCTGGAGCATGAACAGGCAGGTGCCGCAGAAGATGATCGCCGGCAGCGGATAGAACGGTATTGAGAACGGGCGCTGCGGTTGCCGGTCGCGCCAGCGCAGTACAAAGACGGCAAATCCCGTGAGCAGCGATAGTACCCAAAATGCCGGTGCGGAACCTGCGACGAGTGTTTCGAAACCGCCCGCGTATTGCTCCCACGGCAACGCGGCGAGGCCGATTCGACATAACGTCCAATCGAACGCCGATCGCCCGGCACTTGTTCCGACGAGCAGGATGAGTGCGATGGCAATAATCGCCTGGACCGTGATTGCGGTGCGCGGGACGGCTCGCCGTTCGTCCCACCTGGCGAGCCAGCCGAGGGCCGGGTAATCGGCGCCCCACACCGCGTAAATTCGCGCGGCGGTGAGAATCATGCCGTTGATCGCGCCTAGGGCTGAAAGCATCACCAAGAGGCTGATGGCCCGACCGCCCCAAGCGCCGCAGGCGCGTTCCAGGACATCGGCGGCGGGAGCGGAGGCGTGGCGAGCGGTGTCGAAGCCCAGGGCATGTAGATAGGCCCCGTTCACAGCGAGATAGACCAGCGTAATGCCGGCGATCCCCAGCACGAGCGCTCGCGGCAGGTTGCGACGCTGGTCGCGCACCTCGGCCGCAACATAGGCTGTGTGAGCCCAACCGCCATAAGCATATAGAACGAAAACAAGGGCTAAGCTCAGATTCGCCGGTGAAGCGTTCGCCGGCGCTGTTGCAACCGCTTGTGGTTGAGTTGATGCAGCACTTGCGGTGAGCAGGCCAGCGGCAACGAGGCCTGTCAGGCCAATGATCTTAGCGATTGTGAGCGAATTCTGGGTGAACTTACCGGCGGCGATTCCGGCGGCATTGACGGCAGAGAGCACAACGATTGGCGTGATGGTAAGCCACAGGTCGTACTTGCTCATCGGCGACCAAAATCGGCCGGCGTAATCGGCGAACACGTAGGCCATGATGGCGATGTTGCCGCTGATGATTGTCGTGAGTTGGGCCCAGGCAAAGAGGAAGCCGCACCAGCGGCCAAACGCGCGATTCAAATACTCGTAGTCGCCGCCGTCGCGCGGGTAGGTTGTCGCCAACTCGGCATAGCACACGGCTCCGCACCAGGCGAGTGCGCCACCCGCAGCCCATAGGCCAAGCGCCATCCGCGGGCCGCCGGCGAAATGGAAGATGGCGGCAGACGCGCGAAAGATCGACGTGCCGACCACAATGCCGACGATGATGCTCACCGCGTCCCACAGCCCGAGCCGCGGTTGGATCCGAGTTGCGTTGCTTTTTGCGACTGATTGCATGAACTAAAAGGTTGACGCATTAACGCCGATGAAAGCGATTGCAGAATACAATTCGGCGATCATCCACGAGAATTTGCATTGCGGGCATGTAAGAGGCGGGGTGAATCCGCTTTCTGCGATTGGGCTACGAGCAATCAAGTTACGTGTGAATTCATGGCTCGCCAACAAGTTCACTTTTTTTCACTTTTGTGATCAAGATGCGTCAGATTTGTCTGGACTTCCCCATTCGGGCGGTCGATAATTCGACGGGTTGGTTCAGCGAACGTGTGTGTGTGGGCCGTGCTTCTTTATCGGCTGCCTCTGCCTCTTTCAGCCGTGCCTCCTGGCGGGCCGCCATTCCAGGCCCCTTTCCATGCAGCCCCGAAAGTTGTGGTTGGGCTGCGAGTATTCCCGAATTGAGAGTTTTAGCATGGGAAAGAAGTTGTATTGCGGTAATTTGGCCTACACCACCACGAGCGCGGACCTCGACCAACTGTTCGGTGAGTTCGGCACGGTGAAGAGCGCCGATGTGATCATGGATCGTGACACCGGTCGCAGCAAGGGTTTTGCCTTCGTCGAAATGAACAGCGACCAGGAAGCTCAGGCGGCGATCGATGGGATCAACGGCAAGGAGCACAATGGCCGGACGCTCACGGTGAACGAAGCTCGCCCGCGTGAAGAGCGTGGCGGAGGCGGTGGCCGCGGCGGCCGCGGTGGCTATGGCGGCGGTGGTGGTGGCCGCGGCCGGTATTAATCGGACGGATCGGTTTCGATACAAAAGAAGCCCAGGGGCGACGCTTGGCGTTGCTCCTGGGCTTTGTTGTTTGTTGCCGTTATTCCTGGGTGAAATTCGCCGTAGAGACGATATGGCGATTATTTCTTGGCTTTCTTCGTTTTTTTCTTGGCGGTCTTTTTCTTCGCCGTCTTCTTGGGGGCGGTGGGCTTGGCGGCCTTCTTCGCCTTCTTCGTGGCTTTCTTCTTCTTGGCGGCCGCTTCTAGCTCGGCCTTGCTCTTGTGCGCCATGTCGAGCGTGTGAGCGCGTTTGTAGGTTTGGATGTCAGTGAACTCGCCTTGTTCATCGCGCTTCGCGTACAGCTTCTTGCCGCCTTTGCTGTACATCGTGGTTCGTTTCTTTTTGGCCATCAGTTTCGGCTCCATTTCCGAATGAAAGGGGAATGCTTCGTCGTACTTCCTGAGCACGATTGCGAGTAGTGTACGCGATACGTGACGTGCGGCTCAAGCCGTGGCGAGCGCGGCGATCAAGTTTTTCGAACGGCGGACACGCGGCGATGAGATCGCAGCGCGGGCCGAGATGGAAGTTCCTGCCTTCGGTCGTGAGCGGTTCGAGTTGCAGACGGTCGACAATTTCGCGGACGGTGGGTATTGGCATTAAACGGATGTGAGATATCGATCAATGAATTCGCGTGGCCGGATGATTTGGAGGCCATGGTAACCGTTCGTTGCGAGAAGTTGCTTGTCGCCGCTTATGACGAGATTAGAACCAGCCGTTAAAGCGCAGGCGAGAAATTTGTCATCGTCCGAATCGGTGCAAACCGGTGCTGGCAGCGGAGGGATTTCGATAAGTGTCGCATCGAGCGCGACCAACTTTAGGAATGGAGTGGGATCGATACCTGGGGCGGCCGCCGACAGTTCCTGACAAACACGCTCGTATTCTTGGAGAATCTCCACCGAAGCGATGAGTTCGATCTGTCCTTCTTGCCACGCGGTTAGGATTCTTGCCGGTGGGCCGCCGAAGAAGATTCCCGACACAAAGACGTTGGTATCGAGCACGACCTTCATGATCGCTTTCGCACGTTGCGAATTGCCGCGGTAATGTCCGACTTTTTCAGCCCGGCCTTGCGCGCTTGCTGTTGGGCCGTTGTCAGCATGGCCTTGAATTCGGCGACGGACGGCTTGGAAATCGTCTTCAAGATGATGGCATCCCCCTGACCAACGACGACGAATTGCGCACCGGCTTCGAGGCCGAGTTCGTCCCGAATTGCCTCAGGGATGACGACCTGCCCCTTGGAGGACATTCGAGTTGTGGCAAGCGATGACATGTTGGCCTCGCGAAACGCGGTGATCTTACCAGTAAGATTCAAGATATTGAATCATAGTTCGCGGGCGGCGACGGGGCAAGTTTGCTTAGGTGTGGCGGGCTGCATTCCGGAGGGTGCCACGGGCGTGGCCCGTGCTCTTCTTGTCGGGGCCTTGCCGTCTCAAGAATTGACTCGATGGTCCAGCAGTTTGAGGTCACGCACAAGCGGGTGATTGCTCAACTCGATGTAAAGTTGTTCGTTCGGCTCTTTCCCCGTTTTCAATTTACCAACGAACTGACCGTTGAGTGGCACCGGGCGTAGCCAAATTCGCGCTGAGCGTCTAACCAGCGTCCACCCGGGACTTTTGCAGCAAGAGCAAGATACTATCGCGCCGTCCTGCGTCTCGAATGTAATTCCTCAACACGGCGTACTTCTTCGGCTCTTGCTGTATAAGTTGCCAAACGCGACCTTGCGAGATTCCCAAGGCTTTGGCGAGCTGCATCTGGGTGACATTTTTCAGCTTTTGGGGAGTGATGCGTCCTGACAACCTGTCCTTTTCCCGACCGTTCGGATATACCGCCTGTTTGATTTGTTCTATGGCATCGTCCTTAAGATATCGCTGAAGTTCCCGACGCTTGTCTGTGCCGACCCGAGGTTTCTGTTTGTTGGCTGGCGGCTTAGCCGTTGCAACGATTAGACCTTCAAGTTCGCCAACGTTTGCAGAATCGGCCAGAAAAAACAGCGTCATCTGGTCCCAACTTTGCGCATGCCTGTCTTTCAAGTGTTGGTCCAGTCTCCTTCGAAGGTCCGAAGCTTTACCGACATATTGAAGTCGTCCTTTTTTATCATATAGGGCATAAATTCCTCGGTGTTCATCCTCCTGACGCAGGAACTCCAAGACGACAGGCCGTTTTTCTCCTTCCAGCAGCGCGCGCTTGATACTCCCCAGGTGGCTCTTTACCAATGAAGCAGCTCTTCGCCTTCGCCTCGCATTATGATTCTGCCGAGATTCTGCCGCCATGTCTCAGTCGCTTTAACGGATAACGGAAACTGAAATATCCCGTCTGAGTATGACTACCCATAATCGTTATTATACTTACGAAATTGACGGTATGGGCATATAGGGCGTTATTTGAGAAAGAACTGAAAGTGAATGCTGATAACCCAGCCAAATAGCTGAAGAGAGCCGGTTATTGACGCGACAGCCCGTTGCGGCCCCAAAAAATCGGCCGGGAGTCCATGTCTGGGGGACTGCGAGTCTTGGCAGTGCCCATCGTTGTAGTTATCACAAAATAAACTTACTCAAATCCTCATCCTTGGAAACTTCTTCGAGTCGTTTCTTGACGTAGGCGGCGTTGATTTCGACGCGGCCTAGTTGCATGTCGGGGGCTTCGAAGCTGAGTTCCTCGAGCAGGCGTTCGAGGATCGTGTAGAGTCGGCGGGCGCCGATGTTTTGGGTGCGCTGGTTCACTTCGAACGCGTAATTGGCCAGGGCATCGACGGCGTCAGGCGTGAAGTCGACGTCGACGCCTTCGGTTTTCAGAAGGGCCGTGTACTGCTTGGTGAGCGAGCTCTTCGGCTCGGTCAGGATGCGGACGAAGTCGTCTTTCGTGAGATCTTTCAGCTCGACGCGGATCGGGAAACGGCCTTGCAGCTCGGGCATGAGGTCGCTGGGCTTCGTTTTGTGAAACGCGCCGGCCGCGATGAAGAGGACATGATCGGTCCGCACGTAGCCGTAACGGGTGTTCACGACCGTGCCCTCGACGATGGGCAATAGGTCGCGCTGCACGCCTTGGCGCGAGACATCGGCCCCGCGGCCGCCCTCGCTGGCGACGACCTTGTCCATTTCGTCGACGAAAATAATGCCGACGTTTTCAGCAAGCTCGATCGCTTGGGCGTTCACTTTTTCGGCGTTGATGAGGGCTTCCGTCTCCTGCTCGAACAGCACTTTGCGGGCTTCGGCGACGGTCATCTGCCGGCGGGAGACATGTTTCGGCAGCACTTTTTCGAGCATGCCTTGGAAATCGAACTCCATCGAGTCGTTGCCGGGGCCCGTGCCGGGGAGGACCATCGCGTGGGCCTTCTGCTCGACCGTGATTTCGACGTTGCGTTGCTCCATATCGCCGGCAGCCAGCATTTGCCGCATTTTTTCGCGGGTGCGTTCGAACCGCTCGGGCGTGTTGGGCGAATCGACGCCGACATCAAGACTCGCGGGCTGCGGGGCAAGCAGCTCCAGCAGGCGTTCCTCAACGCGGCGTTCGGCCTCGGGTTTCACCCGTTCGAGTTCCTGTTCGCGCATGAGGCCAATGGCATTCTCGACCAGTTCGCGGACCATGCTTTCGACATCGCGGCCGTAGTAGCCGACCTCGGTGTACTTGGTCGCCTCGACCTTGATGAACGGCGCGCCGGTGAGCGTGGCGAGTCGGCGGGCAATTTCGGTCTTGCCGACGCCGGTGGGGCCGATCATGAGAATATTTTTGGGGGCGACCTCGTTGCGCATGTCGTCGGCCACACGTTGGCGGCGCCAGCGGTTGCGGATCGCAATCGCGACGGCCCGTTTGGCGTCGTGCTGGCCAACAATGTGGCGGTCGAGTTCGGTAACAATCTGGCGAGGGGTAAGTTCTTTCACGGGTAGTCTCTATAATTCTTCACCACAGAGACACAGAGTTCACGGAGGAAGAAGAATTTGTCAGTGGTAATTGGCAATTTGAACTTGGCCATTTCGGAAATGAGTCTTATTTGATCCGATATGGCCAATAACAAATGACAAATTTGCTGTGACAAATCCACTCTCCTAGATCCCCCCTTCGTGCCCTCTGTGTCTCTGTGGTTAATTCAAAGTGATTCACGAAGCGGGAAGTTCTTCGACGACGATGTTACGGTTGGAATAGACGCAGATGTCGGCGGCGATTTCGAGGGCGGTGCGGACGATTTCCTTGGCCGACAGGCTCGAATGAGCGACGAGTGCCCGGGCGGCGGCCAGGGCGAAGTTGCCGCCGGAGCCGATGCCGAGGATGCCGTCGGTGGGTTGGATCACGTCGCCCGTGCCGGATACGAGGAGCGTGTTCTGGGCGTCGACGACGGCGATCATCGCTTCGAGGCGGCGAAGGGCCCGGTCGGTCCGCCATTCTTTCGCGAGTTCGGTGGCCGCCCTCGGCATATTCGCGGGGTAATCCTTCAGCTTGGCTTCAAAGCGTTCCAGCAGGGCGAAGGCATCGGCGGCTCCGCCGGCAAAACCGGCGATGACGCGGCCATCGGCCAGCGGACGAATTTTCACGGCGTCCGACTTCATGACCGTATTGCCGAGGCTGACCTGGCCATCGCCGCCGATGGCGACGCGGCCGTTGTGTCGAACAGTCAGTATGGTTGTGGATCGGGTTTTGGGCGTATTCGATTTCATTGAATTTGATGTGAGGAAAGTCTCACGCAGAGGCGCGGAGGACGCGGAGGTTTTAGCCGCTAATGAACGCTAATCGTCGCCAATAATTTAGCCTTTCGATTGCTCGATAGGAGAACCAGCGAATTATTAGCCTGGATTGGCGGTTCGACTTGCCGTCTTTTCCTCCGCGTTCTCTGCGCCTCTGCGTGAAATCCTGTCGGAATTCAAGCTAACATTGTCGCCCATTGTCGCGGGAGCGGCCAGGGGTTAGGTTGGGCGGCATGGAACCAAAACCCGCCGAAAACACGGCTTCCGGCAACGCTTTGCCGCGCAGTCCCGAGTTGATGAACCGCGAGGACTCGGCCCTGTTTGTGGTCGATGCACAAGAACGGCTACTCGAGATCATTCCGGACAGCGCGCGGATCGTCTGGAACATTCGCCGGCTGGTGGATGCGGCCCAGGCGCTTGGTTTGCCAGTTGCCGGGGCGGAGCAGTACCCGCAGCGGCTTGGCCCGACGGCAGCGGTGCTGAAAGAGCGCATTGGCCCCGTGCCGCGCAAGCGGAACTTCAGTGCCGGCGTATGTGGCGACATTTTCGAGCGTTGGAAGGATGAGGGCCGCTCGCGCGTGTTGGTGTGTGGCATTGAAGCGCACGTATGCGTGATGCAGACGGTCTTCGATTTGGCGGCGGCTGGGTTCGAGGTTTACGTTGCCGTCGATGCCATTGGTGCTCGGTACGCGGCGGACTACGAAACAGCGCTGCGTCGCATGGAGGCCGCCGGCATTATTCTGTGCACCACGGAAATGGCGATGTTCGAGTGGTGCCGGACGGCGGAAGCGGTAGAGTTTAAGGCCATCAGCGCTTTGGCCAAAGAAAAGTCGCCATGATTCTGTAACGGCAAGCGAATTGCTGCGTAATAGGTGTAGGCCCAAGTGCGGCAAGCAACGGGCGGCGGAAGCGGGTCGGACAGGAATGTCCGTCCTAGGGAGTGTGATTTCCCTAACTTTGGGTGCCGCAAGGCTTTCGTAACCCTCCCAGTCTTACGGTAAATTGCGACTATTTGGGGGGGCGAAGGGTTTTGTAACCAATTTCGGGCATGGGAAATCCCTCCGCAGTACGGTACGATATGGTGCTACGCAGATCGCCGAGGATGGACGAAACGACGCATCCATACTGCCGGCAGGAAGAAGAAAACCCCGGGTGTTCCGACATGGATATCATTGAAGCAGTTGGCGTGACGAAATCGTTCGCCAGCGGCGCGATGCACGTCGACGCCGTCCGCGGCATCGATCTTTCGGTGCGGCAAGGCGAAATGCTAGCGATCGTGGGCCCGAGCGGCTCGGGCAAGAGCACATTGCTGAACCTGCTGGGGGCAATCGAGACGCCGACCGACGGCCAGATACTGTTCGAAGGCGTCGATGTTTCCACACTCAACGACTCCGAACGAACGTTGCTGCGGCGGCGGCGGATCGGGTTCATCTTTCAAGCGTTCAATTTGCTGCCGACATTGACGGCGGTGGAAAACGTGGCGCTGCCGCTGGAGTTGGACGGCATCAGCGAAGGGGAAGCCCGGGAGCGCGCCCTGGGATGCCTCGACTTGGTTGATATCACCGACCGGGCCGACCACTTGCCGACGCAGATGTCTGGCGGTCAGCAGCAACGGGTCGCTGTCGCCCGGGCTCTAGTAATTGAGCCGGCACTCGTGCTGGCGGATGAGCCGACTGGAAATTTGGACAGCACCAATAGTGCTCAAGTCATGCGGCTGCTCCGCGATTTGGTCGATTCGCGGGGGCAGACCGTGGTGATTGTCACGCATGACAACGATATCGCCGCCCAGGCCGACCGCACGGTGCATGTGCGTGACGGCCTGCTTGAAGAGTACATCGCCGAGCACCTTCATCGCCCCATTCCTCGCGCGGCAAGTTGGTAGCTGAACCATGATGCTCTATTGGCGATTCGCTTGGCGCGAGCTGAAACAGCGGCCCAGCCGGCCGATTCTCACGTTATTGAGTATTGTCATCGGCGTGGGGGCGGTGGTGGCGGTGACGATTTCGTCGAGCACTTCGCGGCGGGCGTTCGATCAGATTTTTCAAACGGTCGCGGGTAATGCCGCGCTCGAAGTTTCCACGCCGGTGGGAACTGCGTTCGATGAGAAGATCGTGCCGAAAATTCGTGAGTTGCCTGGCGTGAAGGCCGTGGCGCCGCTCATCAAGCGGTACACGATGATGTACGAAGGCAAACGGAGCTTCCGGCTTATGGCGTTGGGAGTCGATCCCCAGCACGACCAAGCCGTGCGGGGCTACGACATCGTCGAAGGCAAGTCATTGGCCCAGGAAGCGGGCATCCTGCTGAATTCGACCTTTGCAAAGTCGAAGGGCATCGGGGTTGGCAGTGAAGTTGAGCTGATGACGCCGGTGGCGCTTGTGAAGACGAAAGTCGTGGGCTTCTATTCGACCAAAGGAGTTACTACGCCGAGTGATTTGACGACTTTCTTGATGCCGCTGCGGGCTGCCCAGCACTATTATTCGGAAGGTGGCAAGATTGCCTCGGCGCAAGTTGTCGTTGATTCGGGTGTCGGCGACGATGTGGTCAAAGCTGAAATTGCCAAGATTTTGCCGGCCGGATTGGTAGTTCAACCCCCCGCGAAACGTAGCTCGCTGGCGGAAGAAACGTCGCTTTCGACGGAGCAGGGCATGCGCATGGCCCGGGGGTTCTCGTTGCTCGTGGCGGTGTTCATCATCACGAATACGTTTCTCATCAACGTCACGCAGCGGCGCAAGCAGATTGGCATCATGCGGGCGATCGGGGCTACGCGGGCTCAAATTGCCGAAATGGTATACCGCGAAGCCCTGGTGATGGGCGTTTTGGGAACGATTCTCGGCTCGCTGTTGGGGATCGTCGCGGCCCATTATCTGACGGAAGCGATGGGTACGCTGTATCAAACGACGCTGCCGTCGATTGAATTAAATTGGTATCCATTTCTGATTGGCGGGGCGTGCGGCTTAGGGATTTCGCTCGTGGCCGCTGCGATGCCCGCGCGCAAGGCCACGCACCTTTCGCCGCTGGAAGCGATGCGCGATGTGCTGCCGGAAGAGATGGAAGGCGTGCAGTGGTGGCTAGTGGGCCTCGGCGGCGCCATGGTGGCCATTTGCCTTACGGTGATGACGATCAGCATCCTGGGTGGATTATCGATGGTGCATACCGTGTGGGCGGCCATTTTGTTGTTAGCCGGGCTGGTGCTATTGTTGCCGGTCGCTATCAAACCGCTCTCGGCGATCACGGCCTTGTTTCTCGAGCCGATGGCGCCCGTGGAAGGACGATTGGCGCGGCGGCAGTTGTTGCGGCATCGTTCGCGTACGACGCTCACCGTGGGTGTCGTGTTTATCGCGGCGGCCACGGGAATCGGTCTGGCGAATTCCGTTATCGATAACGTCAACGACGTTCGCGAGTGGTATCGCAAGGCGATTGTGGCCGATTTTTTTGTGCGGGCGACGCCGCCCGACATGGCGACAGGGACCGCCCCCACGCTGCCCGAGTCGTTGAGGAATGACATTAAGAAGAAGGTGGAAGAAGGCATTACCAGCCTGGATGCCGCGATTTTCCAACCGGTAAAAGCGGCGGGCGAAAGTGCCATCCTCATTGCCCGCGAGCATTCCAGCCCGGAACCACCCGACCTGGATCTCATCAAAGGTGACATTAGTAAACTGCGCGGCCAGATGCTGGCCGGAGAAGTCGCCTTGGGGTCCGTGCTGGCGGAACGCGCCAAATTAAAAGTGGGCGACGAATTGTTGCTGGAAGCGGAAAAAGGCGAGCAGAAATTTCGCGTGGCGGCCATCGTGAACGATTACCAGTCGGGCGGTCTGACGATTCACATGGAACGTGCCGTCGCTCGTGAGAAGCTCGGTCTCAGTGGCGTGGATGCCTTCATCATCAAGGCGGATCACAACCGATTGGACGAGGTGCGGACGAAGCTGCAGGAGATTTGCGACACGAACGGCATCATGTTGCAGTCGTTTTCCGATATACGCGCGACGGTCGACCGGATGATGTCGGGTGTGGTGGCGAGCCTGTGGGCGATGGTCGTGCTGGGGCTGTTGGTATCGGCGGTGGGCGTGACGAATACGCTCACGATCAACGTGCTGGAGCAAACTCGCGAACTGGGTCTGCTGCGCATCGTAGCGATGACGCAAGCCCAGGTGCGAAAGACGATTTTCACCCAGGCCGTAATTATGGGGCTGTTGGCACTCGTGCCGGGCATCATCGCCGGCGTCTCCGTTGCCTACCTCATCAACGTTGCCATGATGCCGGTGCTGGGGCACCCGGTACAGTTCAATTTCCACCCCACGTTGCTATTGGGTGGTTTAGTTGTGGGCTTGGCCGTGGTGGCATTTGCCGCGTGGTTCCCGGCCAATCGAGCGGCTCGGCTCGACCTGCTGGAAGCGCTGCGAACTCTGTAGTAGGCTGATTTGTCCGCAGATGACGCAGATGGGCGCAGATAGCTTTCGGACACACTACTTGACTACGGATTGCACGGACTTCACGGATGAGTGCGCAATATTTCTCGATCTGTCGGCGGTATCTGTGCCATCCGTGGTCGATTGCTCTCAGGTGCTTGCTTTCCTATCTGCGCATATCCGCGTCATCTGCGGACAAAAAAACCTTCTGACGATACAGTGAATTCAATGGCTACGATTGCCCCTCTTAATGCCCCCATTCGTACGCTGCTTGGCCCGGGGCCGAGCGATATTCATCCACGTGTTTTGGCGGCGATGGCTCAGCCGACGGTTGGGCATTTGGACCCATATTATCTGCGGGTGATGGATGAGCTACAGTCGATGCTGCGCGAGGTGTTTCGCACGAAGAACCGCATGACGATGGCCATTAGCGGCACAGGCTCGGCGGGGCAGGAGGCTGCGGTCGTCAATATGATCGAACCGGGCGAGCGCGTGCTCGTGTGCATCAATGGAGTGTTCGGCAATCGGCTGTTTGATATGGCCGAGCGCGCCGGTGGCGAGGTCACGAAAATCGAGCGGCCGTGGGGCGAAGTGTTCGAGGTGGGCGAGGTGAAAGAGGCCCTGGCGCGTGTGAAGCCGAAGATTGTGGCCATCGTCATGGCGGAAACATCGACCGGTGCGTGGCAGCCGATCGGGGAAATCGCGGCGGCGGTGCGCGATGCCGAGGCCATGCTGATTCTCGACACGGTGACTGCGCTCGGCGGCATTCCGGTTGAGATTGATAATTGGCAAGTCGATGCGGTCTACTCGGGCACGCAGAAGTGCCTGGGCTGTCCGCCGGGACTTGCCCCCGTGTCATTTAGCGATCGGGCAGTTGAAAAGATTCTCAAGCGGCCAAAGAAAGTGCAGAGTTGGTATCTCGATGTCTCGATGCTGGCCAACTATTGGGGGAGCGATCGGGTGTATCATCACACGGCCCCCATCAACATGACGTACGCGCTGCACGAATCGTTGCGGATCGTGTTGGAGGAGGGGCTGGAGGCTTGTTTTGCCCGGCATCGACGGAATCACCTGGCGCTCAGAGCCGGCCTGGCGGCGTTAGGAATTGAGTACGCCACACAGGCTGGGCATGAACTGCCGCAATTGAACGCGGTGCGAATTCCTAGCGGCGTCGAGGACGTGCCGGTCCGCAAAGCGCTGCTGGAGCGGTTTGGGATCGAAATCGGGGCGGGTTTGGGGGTATTCAAAGGCAAGGTGTGGCGGATCGGCCTCATGGGGTATTCCAGTCGACAAACCAATGTGCTGTTGCTCCTGGCGGCACTGGAACAACTTTTGGCGGAGCAAGGGCATAAGTTCGAACATGGTGCCGCGATTGCGGCGGCAAACCAAGTGTATTCGTCGGCGAAGTAGCACGGCGAGTCCGTTCGATTGCGGCTGTCGTCGATCAAACAGGAGGAAACTGAGGGAGCAGAGCATTCGAAAATGGCTTGGCGAGGAACGCACGGTCCTCCATTGAGTCTACCTCTGTTGACTCTGTTACCGCCTGTTTCCTTGGATGGAATTCGGTACGTACTTCATCGAAGGCCGGAAAGGCTTGGAAATGTAGTCGGTCAAGGTCGTGCCTCATGCTGCGCACAGTACGCATTTTTCGCAGATTTCCAGGCGATGCGAGTTTCACCCGGATATTCTGATTACCAAATGCTTGCATTCATTCGTCGGGGCCGCTAGCTTTGGGGAGTCAAGAGAAATCCACCGCTGGGCGGCGAGGCCAAGGAAGTGCTAGTTCTGAGTCGAAAAATTGGCGAACGCATTCTTATCGGCGACAAGATTGCCGTAACGGTCGTGAAGATCGGGCATGGAGGCGTGCGGATTGGCGTGGAAGCGCCGCCCGAGATGGCCGTGGTTCGCGAGGAGTTGGCGGAAGAGTTGAAGCGCGCGGAACAGGCGTTGGCGGATCAGGCGGAAACGATGTTGGAGTGACGGAAGTGGCGCGCTCCGCTGCGGTCGAGCCTCCCTACGCGTCGCGGCTAAACGGTTGGTCGCGGTTAGAACGATGGTGAAGTAGCCGGTGTTTTTGGTCGGCGCTGCCCATCCTGCTTGGTGTGACCCTACTTGGTTTGCGTGGCTGCGTCTTTTGGAACCTGCGGTTTGTGGCGTGCCGTGCGTGGTGTGACGACGAGTTCCGTACGCACATCGAGGACAGCCGGGCCATCGATCGATTCCAGCTTTCCGTGTTGCGCGGCGTACTCGAGAAGTCGCTGTCGCTTCTGATTGAACGGCGATTCGCTGCCAGGCGTTTCATTGCCGGGGGGCGTTCCCCAGACAATTCGCGTGCCGCCCGTTGTCACTAATTCGTACCGAAATGAAGTTTTGAGACTGTCTGATGAGGACTGCTGCGTAGCGATGATTTCGACCAGGCGCAACGTGTCCCAAACATCCGCCAAGAGCACTGCCAGCCTGGCGCCGCCGATGACCCGCTCGTCGTTCCAACGGTCGCCGATGAGTGGTCGGCCGGTGATGTTCGAAATTCGCGGCAGGTAACGTCGCTCTGCCTCGGTGAGATCGCCTTCCGGCAGCCGCACGGCATGCTCATCGATGGGCAGGTACATGACGCCATTTTCGTCGCTCGATTCGACGGCGGCGACGGGCTTGCGATACGTGACCTCGACTTCCAGCGAACGGGGCAACTTCCGCGTGATGCGCTGGACCGACGCGATCCAGGGTTGAAATTGGAAGGCGTCCTTGACGCGGCGCGCAAGTTCATCCCAATTATCGAGTAGTGAGAGATTGTCGACGAGGTTCGCGTCGCGCAAGGCCCTGGCTTTGACGTCGGTGCGAATCCAAGGCGGCTGCGGCGAAAGGTGAATATCTTCTGACGTCAGCAGATACTGCGGCGAACGAGAAATTGTCGCCGCGGAATATTGCCATAAGAAATGTGCGCCAACCCCGAAGGCAATTAATCCCACGACGCTAAGCCACGCACGGGGGCGAAACTTCCGCGTTGGGGGTGGTTCGGGCAGCGGTGGCGAATCGGATTTGATGCGGGCCAAGCGACACCTCCATGTGTCTGCGAGCGGCGGGCAAACGTAAGTTGTAAATTGAGTGTTCACTTAGGCCCCGGTCGGTGACCGGGGGCTAAATGTCGTTGAACGGTGTAGCACAAGAACGGATAAAGCTCCTTACTCACCAGATTTCGATTTCGGTTTCGAGTTCGACGCCCATCCGCTCGGCAACTCGGTTGCGTACGACATCGATGAGCTGCAACACTTCCTTGGCGGTTGCGCCAGGTTTGGCGACGAAGAAATTCGCATGTCGCTGGCTGACTTCCACATTGCCGACGAATTCGCCCTTGAGCCCGCATTGGTCGATCAGCATTCCCGCGCTCATGCCGCGGGGGTTCTTGAAGATGCAGCCGGTGTTCTCGTGGGCCATGGGCAGATTGGCCTTTTTCACGATCCACTGTTTTTGCATCCGCTTGGTGACTTCCACGGGGTCTTCTTCCTCGAGTTCGAATTGGGCCTCGAGAATCACGAGTTCATCGAGGCTGCTTTGGCGGTAGGCGAATACTAGATCGCCGCGGTCGCGTCCCAGGATTTCGCCGCCGCGGGTCATCACGGTGGCGCCGCAGGCCCATTGGCCCGCATCGCCGCCATGCGAACCGGCGTTGCCATGGAGCGCACCGCCGATGGTGCCGGGAATACCGACGAGCGGCTCAAGGCCCGCGAGGCCGGCGCCGACGGTCACCGTGATCGCATTGGCGAGTGTCGCGCCACCGCCGACCGTAACTTTGCGGCCGGCCGTCTTGATGCCGAGGAACGTGGGGTGGGCGAGCGCGATAATCATACCGGCGACGCCTTCGTCGCGGATCAATACTTTCGATCCGCCGCCAAGCAGACGGGCGTGCAATCCCTCATCGTGGCAGCGCGTGACGACGGCCTGCAGTTCTTCAACTGAGGATGGTTCGGCGAAAAATTGTGCCGGGCCGCCCAGCTTGAACCACGTGCGCTCGGCCAGCGGCACTTGCTCGCGAACGCACTCAATTCCACTCATTGCTGTCATGGGAAAACCTCGTGTTCTGCGATCTTAATGGTGACGGCTGGGGGGCGAAGCGTCAATCGAGATTACAAGCCGAAGGTCAGGCTTCAGCCTGACCGGAACCACGTCGGCATGCTGCAAATTGTCGGGCTGAGGCCCGACCTACGTCCATTGCCGAAGGGCTTCGTAAGAGGCGACCGCGACCGCGTTGGAAAGGTTGAGGCTGCGGACGTCGGCGCGCGTCGGAATGCGAAGCAGGGTATCGCTATGCTCCGCCAGCAGTGCCTCGGGCAGGCCGGCGGACTCGCTGCCGAAGACCAGGACGTCGCCGCGTCGGTACTTGGCATCGAGATACGATGCCTCAGCTTTTTTTGTGAATAACCAAAACTGCCGGCTTGGCAACGCCTGTTGCAGTTCCTCCCAATTTTCAACCACTTGCCAAGCGAGCTTCTCCCAATAATCGAGGCCGGCACGGCGCAGGTAGTAGTCGTCCACCCGAAAACCGAGTGGCCGCACCAGCCAGAGCTTTGCCCCCACGGCCACGCACGTGCGGCCGACGCTGCCCGTGTTGTAAGGGATTTCCGGCTGGTGCAGGACGATGTGGAGCGCCGGTTCGTAGGGCGAGGATTGGTCGGGCATCAAGGGGCAATTGCGGGGCTGGATGTTGGATGTTGGATGTTGGATACTATGTGAAGCTTGTATTGCCATCCGATTGTGGGAGGCCTCTCTGAGGCCGATGACGTGTTACGTTGGGTACCGTTATCGGCGTCGGAGACGCCTCCCACACGGTTTGAAACGATGACCCCGCCATACAGATTTCATTATCCGCCATCCCGCATTCAGCATCCAGCATCCCACGCGAAAGGCAACCATGAGTTTCGGTTTCGGCATTGTCGGCTGCGGTATGATCAGTAATTTTCACGCCCGGGCGATTGCCGACGTGCGCGGGGCCAAGCTGATCGCCTGTTTCGATACACGTGCCGAAGCGGCCGAGAAGTTTGCGGCGGCGAATGGCTGCACGGCGTACACCGACCTCGACAAGATGCTGGCCGATCCAAAGCTATCCATAGTTACCATTGCCACGCCGAGCGGTGCGCACATGGAACCGGCCGTTGCGGCCGCACGGGCGGGCAAGCACGTGATCGTGGAGAAGCCGCTCGAAATCACGCTCAAGCGGTGCGACCGGATCATTGAGGCGTGCGAAAATGCCGGCGTGCAATGCGGGGCGATTTTCCCATCGCGCTTCCACGACTCGAGTGTGAAGATCAAGAAGGCAATCGATGGCGGCCGGTTTGGCCGGCTCACGCTCGGCGATGCGTACGTGAAGTGGTATCGCACGCAGCAGTATTACGACAGTGGTGCCTGGCGCGGCACTTGGGCACTCGATGGCGGTGGTGCGCTCATGAATCAGGCGATCCACAGCGTCGATTTGCTGACCTGGCTCATGGGGCCGGTGGTGGAAATCCAGGCGAATACGGCCACGCTGGCGCATGAACGCATCGAAGTGGAAGACGTGGTTGTCGCTACGCTGCGATTCGCCAGCGGCGCGCTGGGCGTGTTGGAAGCCACGACGGCGGCCTTCCCTGGTTATTTGAAGCGAGTGGAAATCCACGGTTCCGAAGGGTCGGCGCTGTTGGAAGAAGAGGATTTGAAGGCCTGGGACTTCGCGAAGCCGCGGAAGGACGACAAGGCCATCTTGGACCAGATGAAGCAGCACAAAAGCGGCGGTGGCGGAGCCAGCGACCCGGCGGCGATTGGTCACCATGGCCACGCAATCCAGTTCCGCGATTTTGTCGAGGCGGTGAAGAAAAACCGTAAGCCGGCGATTGACGGCCATGAAGGGCGGCGATCGGTGGAAATCATCCTCGGCGTTTACAAGGCGGCCGAAACGGGCAAGCCGGTGAAGTTGCCGCTGGCGAGTGATCCGGTGCTCAAAGCACGGAAGGCGGGAAAGAAGAAGTAGGGTGGGCACCGCCCACCATGCGTTGTGGGAAGTTGAGCTAAACCGCAAGCGAATGGATTTTGGTTACGATTGATTCAAGTTGCGGAGAAGTAGCCGCAACGTGGAACTCGCGACTTGTTTCGCCGGTGACTTCAATCGTGATTTCGATCCTTGCGGCCGGCAACACATCTGCCACACGGTCAGCCCATTCCACGAACGTGAGGCCGTTCGAGTCGAAGTACTCGTCGGGGCCGAGGTTGAGGAATTCATCATCATCCTTGAGCCGATACGTGTCGAAGTGATAGATCGGCAGGCGGCCACTCGTGTATTCGTTCACCAGGACGAAGGTGGGGCTGGTGACCTCCGCACGCGGCACACCCACTGCGGCGGCGACCGCTTGGACAAGGCGTGTCTTGCCGGCGCCGAGTGTGCCGATGAGTGCGATCACGGTGCCCGGCGGCAACGCATTCGCGAGAGCCGCGCCGAGGCGGTCGGTGTCGTGCTTATCGTTGGCGGTGAAAGTAGACATAAATAGCCGACCCGTTCCGGGTCGGTGTAACAACTGCGATAATGCCGTTTTGTGAGGAAATTGTCCGCTCGCCCGGCCGAGACGGCCGGGCTATGTATGGGTGTCGTCACAGCGCACGGTGGCGCCAGCCGGTGGGTTCGAGCGGCCGACGCTGGCCGTCGTTGCCCAATTGCCACAGGCCAGGTTCTGTTACCAACTCTCCGACGTGTGTGATTGAGCATTCGATTGGCCTGTCATGGAGAATTGCTCGGGCGGCTGCCGGTGGTGCAGCGAGCAGCAGTTCGAAGTCCTGGCCGTCGCTGAGTGCGTGCTGGAGCGCAGCTGAGGAAATATCGCTGGCATTTTCTTGTTCGGCGAGGCGGACCGCGTCGGAGGAAACAGGCACGCGATCTAAGTAGAGTAATGCGCCGCCATCGCTGGCTTGCGCGAGGCGAGAGGCATCGAGCGCGAGGCCGTCACTGATGTCGATGCCAGCGTGCAGGTCATACTTGCCGTGGAGCGATATAGCTTCGCGCACGCGGGGCGTGAAGTCGAGCATGTGGCCCAAGATGCTGCCGCCGAGCGTGCCGGTAACAAGTAGCCAATCGCCCGGCTTGCCGGCGGAGCGGGTGAGTGGACCGGGGCCGGTGAGTAGGCCCATCGCCGTCACACTGAGCACAAGCGGGCCGTCGTAGGTGTTGGTATCGCCGCCGGCAATCGCCACTTCGTATTCGGCGGCCAGCGGCAACAACCCTTCGTAAAGTCGTTTGGCGAGTTCGAGGGCATTCAAACTCGCGCAGCCATTTTTTGGCAGCGCAATCGAAATAAAGGCGGCCAGCGGCTTCGCGGCCATCGCTGCCAGGTCGCTCAAATTCGCCGCGAGCGCCTGCCGGCCGATTCGCTGCGGCTCGTGTGTGCCGAGTTGGAAATCCACGGCGTCGGTGAGCAGGTCGGTCGTGACAACGACTTCGCTACGGCCCGTGAGCGAGACGACTGCCGCGTCGTCGCTCAGGCCAAGTTCGGCGCAGGGGCGATCGGGTACATGTTCGCGCAACCAGTGGATGAACTCGAGTTCCATGCGTCCAATGTACGCAACGGTGCGATGGATAGCCACCTAGCCCGGCCGTTTCGGCCGGGACGTGGCGGAGGAAAGTGGTGCGGCGTGGAAGTGTGCGGCACCTTGTGCGGGCCCGGGGACGGGCCGGCTCGCTGCGCTAGCGTCGGGTTGCCGCTTGGCTCGAGGTGGCGGGCTTCGCGGCGACGCTCAAGTGGCCGTAGAGTGTGTCCTTCCCCCGTAGCACGTAGAACTTGAGTTTGCCCATCTGTTCGAGGTTGGGCCGGGTGACGATGTACTGAATATCCTGGTCCGAGGCGGTTTCCCACTTGTGCATGCCCACCAGAATATCGCCAGGCTGAATACCTTCCTGGGCGGCGGGGCTATTGGGCCGCACACTGTTAACATGCATGCCACCACGATAGCGCGTACTGCGGCGCTCGAAGGTCGAGCGAGGTTCTTCGCTGAGGTTGAGGCCGAACACATCCCACATGCGGCTATCGGCATCGGCGACGGCGGTTGTGACGGGGATGGGGCGAACCGTCGATTCCGACATGGCCAATTGCAGGTTCAGCGATTCGCCATTGCGTCGAACCTCGATCGCCACGTTTTCGCCGACGTTGTGATCGAGGAACGCACGCTCGACGTCAAGTGGCCGAGCCACAGGCTGCGAGCCGACGCTGACGATCAAGTCACCGGGTTTGATTCCTAGCTTTTCTGCGGGACTGGACTTTTCGACCTTGGTCACTCGGACCGGTCCATCGGGGCAATTCTCGGCTTGCGTTGTCATGCCGTGCGAGTGGCCGCGAAGCCGCTGCACGTTAAGAAGCTTCGAGGCGACTTGCAACGCGCTATCGATGGGAATGGCAAAGCCGATGCCCTGCGCACCAGCCCGAACGGCCACATTGACGCCGATCATTTCGCCATCGATGTTCAGGAGCGGACCGCCAGAGTTGCCGGGGTTGATGCTGGCATCGGTTTGAATCAAGTCATCGTATGATTGCGTGTCGCTCACTTGAACGTCGCGGCCAAGTGCGCTAATCACACCGCGGGTGACCGTCTGCTCGTATCCGAACGCATTGCCCAGGGCGATCACCGGCTCGCCCACCATGAGATCGGAGGATGTGCCGATATGAATGGTCGGCAGCGGCTTGGGAGCAGCGATCTTCACGATCGCCAGATCGGCGGCCGAATCGTAGGCCACGAGTTCGCCGACAAAGTTGCGATTGTCGTCGAGCGTGACTTCAATGCGGCGGACGTCGGCAACGACGTGGTAATTGGTCAGAATATAACCGCGTTCGTCGATGATGGTGCCGGTGCCCATGCCGTTGACTTGGCGTGGGGCTTCGGTTTCCGTGCCGTCGGCCGCTTGGGTTGGTTCGACAACTGTTTTCTGACCACGCATGCTGACGACCGAGGCGCGGGCGTTCCGTACCGCCAGCACGACGGGGGTGAGTCGTTCGGCCGATACCTCGTGGGCCTGCCCACTGGTGGCAATGATCGGGAGTCCGGTGAAGTCGCCTGCCGCGAATGACAATGCCGCGAACACAGTGCAGGCGCGGAGACTTCGAGAGATGGCGCTCAGAGAGTGGGTCATCAGCAGTGCCGAGCGGGTTCGATCGTGAGGCTCGACGCTGGCGAGCCGGGTCTTCATCGCGAGCACGGTCGTTCCCACGCGGCCTGAAGCGAGCTGGGTCGCGCTCGACCCAGGCCAGGGGACTCCCATGCAGGCAACATCGACGGGCGACGCACGAATGCTTCAACGCGGCGGAGTTGGCACGCACAGTCGGCCTAGATTCGCGTAGTCCCCAGGCAGGAAGCAATCCAGAACGGAGTGCTAGCAATTCGTCGTGCGCGTGCGATGCCTTTCCCCGGAAATAGCTAGCGAGCCGCAGTAACCGGAGCTGTAGACGTGATCGCGATGGGCGCAAAGACGGGCTGCGTGGGTACCGGGTGAAATCGGCCGGGGCCGACCATATCGGGCGGGCCGACGAAGCCGTCGGGCGCACAGAAATTCACGACGCGGCGGACTTTGTTCACCGGCCAGCACACCACGGGTTCGGCGATTCCCCAAACCGGCGCCCAAACGCAGTCGCAGCAGCAATAGCACCATTCCTGCGCGTGCTCGCAGATGTTGGGACAGGCAATTGACGGGCATGTTGCACACGCGGCGACGCCGCTCCCGCAGCCGGGTACTTCCTGGCCGCAGTCGACCGGCGCGGCCGGAACTAGTTCGTTGCATGGTTCTTCGTCGACCGCGGAGCCACACGACATATTGCGGCAACGATGCCCGGCGAGCGTCGCGCAGCCGGTGGATAGCGAGAGTGCTCCCAGCAGAATTGCGCGGCAGACAAGCGAAACCGAAGTTAACGACCGCGTAGGCAACGTTCCACTCGCTAGCGGTGAAGACGCCGCCGTGCACCCGCGCACGGCCCCCCATTTTCATCTATCGTCGGACGGCGCGGAAAACTTTCGCCAAGCGACAGAGTTTGCCTAAACGGGAGCCTTGGCGATAAGTGAGTGCTAGCTGTGATGAGCGGTTTGCCTCGCGGGCAGTGTTCCCGCGGGAGATTGCCAGCAGAAGTCAGTTTTCCGGCCGTGGTGGCAAGCTCTTATCCTGTTTCCGCACGAGAAATGGCACCGCCTGTAACAACAAGAAGAATGCCAGTCCTGCCAGCATGAGTAATGGCCAAGAGGGGGCAATCTTCTCTTGCAGGATGCCCTCGGCACCTCCCAAAACGGCCACCACGAGTACCGCAAAGAAAACGAGCAACAGAAGCCCGCAACCGAAGGCGGCCATCGTGCCGCGAAACGCGAGTCGTTCGGTAAGTTGCTGCTGAAAAACTTCGATGGTGCGACCCTTCTGCAAACTCAATTCGACTGCGTCGATGACTTCCATGGCCCGCGTGGCAGCCGCCCAGGTCGATAATGCGGTACGCCGTTCTCCTTCCGCCGCGACAGCCGCGGCAAGTCGTTCAATTGCTATTGTGGCCGGGTCCTTTACTTCCATTGGCCGCACGTTCTGATTGTCGCCGAACACAGTTTCAATTTGCCACTGGCTGTTGGCGTTCGCATCTGCACGCAGTTCGCGCAGTGCGACGGAGCCGTGGTCGCCGAGCAACGTGAATTGTGCCACCGCATTGGGCGGCATCGTCGTTCCGACCGACCATCGCAGCGACGGGATGGTGGTCGACGTCATTTGCACTTGCAGAGAAGCGAACGAAGCAGCGGGTGAGGCGGGCCCGATGGCGCTCACGCGTTGTATCGGGCCGGCAACGCTCGCGACCAATTCGATATCGCGCACGAACACGGCCAAGACCGCGGCGCGCGAAGCATCGGCTAGGCGACGTTCGCAAACGAGTTGGTGAATCTCACCAAGTTGAGCGTGTTCACCGTGGACCAATTCCGCAAGTTGCGCTACGGCCGGGAGATTCGCAAGCGGATTGTAATGTTGGACGAGTGCGCCCGTTTCCCGCCGCGTCATATCGATTTCATAATAGGGCAGTACGGAATCGAGCACCGGCTGAACGGCGAGCAGGGGCACGGCTGCGGCGGTGAGGCGTTTCAACTGTTCGGCACGCTGGTCGTTCGTTGCGTTTCCCGTACCGACCAGTACTGCGTCGACAACGCCTTGATCGAGCAGCGATTCCCACTCACCCGCTCGATCGCTTAGGGATGCGACAAGCTGCCTCAAGATGGCCGCGTCTTGGCTGCGGATGTCGCCCGTCCAAGCGATTTCATGGCCCAATTCGCGCGCAGCGGCAGCCAGTTGTACGATGCCGCCATCCGTTCCCAGAATTGCCAACTTCATCAAAAACCGCCTAACATTGCGTCAACGCAAAACTGGATTATCGCCTTTCTCGCGTTTCGGTGTAAGATTACAGGCGAGGAAAATGATTTGGTTTAGGCGGGGCTGGCACGTTTTTGTGGACGATTCGCATGGAGTATTTCAGTCGAGCGATGACCGTTGCGTGGTTGGCTGCGGCGAGTGTGTGCGCCATCGCGTTGGCTGAAGAGCCGTCGGCAAGTGAGTCGAGTCCAGGTTCGAATCCAGCCATTCAAGCAGCTGCTCCCAAGTTAGCTACGGCCGACGCCTCTCGGCCGCAGCAGCCAGCCAACGCGGAGGCTGAAAGACTTAGACGATTCCCAGTACTTGGTTCGCGAAGCCGCGACGCAGCATTTGGCCGATGCCGGGGCTGTCGCACTCGACCCGCTCTTGTCTGTCGCGAACGGCGAGCATCCGGAGCCAGCCGATCGGGCGAGTTGGATTTTGCAGCGTTACAGTCGCTCGCGTGATAGTGAGCTGGCGTTTGCGGCTTTGGAACGGCTCGCACAGTTGAAGAACGCCCCATCGATCGCGGCCAAGGCGGATGCGGAACTTGCCGAGCGGGCGCTGGCCGTGTGCCAGCAGCGACTGACTGCGCTCGGGGCGGACGTTACCGTCACCATCGGCCAGGAAAGTGTTCAGAGCGTTGTGCCGATGGTCTTTGTTCGGCTCGGCGAGCGCTGGCGTGGCACGCCGGAAGATTTGCGGCCGCTAACCAAATTGAAGCTACAGCGATTTTTTCGACTGGAGGGATCCCGCATCAACGACGATGTTGTGAAGATGTTTGCCGAGAAGGAGAAGCTAGCCGTTCTGCATTTGTTTAATACGAGCGCGACGCCTGCCAGCATCGATGTGGTAAAGCAGAAGCATCCCGATGCCAAGCTGTTCGTGCGCAACGCGGCCATGCTGGGCGTGGGCGGCGATACCCATGCCTCCGGCGTCCTGGTGCACGAGGTGCCGCAGGGCAGTGGTGCGGCAACTGCCGGCATCCTGCCCGGTGATATTATCACGGCGCTCGATGGCCAGAAGATCCCCGACTTCGATCGCCTGACGGCCCACATCGCGCAACACCAGCCAGGCGACAAGGTCGAAGTGGCGATTCTCCGCAACGAGGAAGTAAAAAAGGTCACCGTGGTTTTGGGCAAGCGGCCGGAGAACGAGCAGTGATGACGTTGGTAGGCCTCCCATCTATGTTCATTTCACCGCGCATAGAATGTTGACGGCGGCGTTGTAGCTATCTGCCACTTACTTTGGCAACATCTTCTTGATTGCTGTCCATGACCGCGTGTTGGCGACATCCTTGGCGGTTAGCCCGGCGCGGCGGGCTTGCAGGATGCCGTAGCGCAGGACATCGAGGCCGCCGGTGCTGTGAGCATCGCTGCTGATGACGATTGGTATGCCAAGCTGCTTGGCGGCCGCTGCCGCCACGTCGTCGAGGTCGAGCCGGGCGGGGTTGGCGTTCATCTCCATGAATTTGTGGTGTTTGGCCGCCGCGGCGAAGACCTGATCGAGGTCAACCGCGTATGGTTCACGCCGGCTGATCAGGCGGCCCGTGGGATGGGCTATGATTGAGACGTAGGGGTTTTCGAGCGCCCCCAGGATGCGTTCGGTGATTTGCTCGCGCGATTGCTGCTGGCCGTAGTGGACGCTGGCGACGACCCAATCGGCCTCGGCCAGCACATCATCGGGCAGGTCCATGCCGCCTTTTTCGAGGATGTCGCACTCGATGCCCTTGAGAATCGTGAAATCGTCGAACTCGCCGTTGAGCCGATCGATTTCGGCCCACTGCTTACGCAGCCGCTGGGGATTGAGGCCGTTCGCCATGCTTACCCGCGGTGAATGATCGGTGATGGCGATGTATTTGAGGCCACGCTCGATCGCGGCCACCGCCATTGCGCGGAGCGTGGCCTGGCCGTCGCTGGCGGTCGTGTGCATGTGCAAGTCGCCGACGAGATCGGTCACTTCAATCAGTGTGGGCAGCTTGCCGGCTTCGGCCCAGGCAAACTCCTGGCGGGCTTCGCGAATTTCCGGTGGAAACCAGGGGAGGCCAACCGCGGCATACACTTCCTCTTCAGTGCGGCCCGCGATGTATTCACCGGCCGTAGCGACAGGCGACTCGCCTGTTGCAGCGACATCACTATTTTCTGCCTTCGTCTTTGCACTATTCTCGGTTGATTTCGTTGATTGCTTCTTTGTGGCAGGCGAGTCGCCGGCCGCTACGCGGAAGACGCCGTACTCGTTGACCAAGAGCCCGCGGTCCTTGGCCATGGCGCGGAGGATGACATTGTGGTCCTTCGAACCGGTGAAATACTGTAGTGCGGCGCCGAACGATTTACTCGGCACCACGCGCAGATCGATCTGCAGGCCGCGGCCGAGGCGGACCGACATCTTGGTGTCGCCACGGCCGATGACGGTTGCCAGTTCCTCGAATCGGCCGAGTTGGTCCATCGCGGCGTTCGCGTCCTCGGCATCGACCAGCAAGTCGATATCGCCAATCGTCTCCCGGCCGCGGCGATAACTGCCGGCAACCTCCATCTGGCGAATGCCTTTGAGCTTGCGCATGTGCGCGAGCAGTTCTTGCACGATTTCATCGGCGTGCGCCCAATACATCCGCTCCTGGGCACGTGCGGCGAGATCGATGCCCGCCAGAATCTTGTCCTGCGTCTTTTTGCCAAAACCCTTCAGTTCGGCAACGCGATTGGCCTCGCAAGCGGCGCGCAGTTCATCGAGCGAACTGATGCCGAGTTCCTTGTGCAGTGCCGCGGCCTTTTTGGGACCCAGGCCGGGGATGCGAACCATCGCCAACACGCCGCCTGGGATCTCGTCGCGCAGTTGCTCCAGCATTGCGATGGAACCGGTATCCAGAAATTCGGCGATTTTTTGGGCAAGATCCTTACCGATCCCCTCGATTTCCGTGAGATCACGGTTCGGATCGGCCGCCACGGTGGTTAGCGACTCAGGGAGGTCGTTAATCCGTCGCGCGGCGTTGCGATACGCCCGCACACGAAACGGGTTCGCGTTTTGAAATTCGAGCAGGTCGGCGATTTCATCAAAGGCGGCGGCTACATCGCGATTGTTCATGCCGCTATTGTAGCGAGGCAAGGAGACAAGGAGAGGGGGAGACAAGGAGAGGGACCGCGCGGTTGTTTGTTGACTTGTTCCCACGCTCTGCGTGGGAACACAAGACTGTGCCGCTCCGCGGCAAATCCACGTGTTCAAAGACAGTGACGTGGAGCGTCGCGATGGTGCGTTCCCACGCAGAGCGTGGGAACGAGTAGGTCACACCAGCAGGGCGTCGGCCACGGCTTGTTCGATGGCTTCGAGCGCAGGCACGGTCGTGTTGGAATCGGTGGCTTCCGCTTCGGCCCACAGGGAGAGCTTGTTGAGGCCGTCGAGGGCGGCGACTTTGTAGCACTCGGCCATCGTGGGGTAGTTGAATACGGTGTCGCGGAAGTAGTCGATGGTCGCGCCGAGCGACATCACGGCCTGGCCGATGTGGATAATCTCGGTGGCCGCCTCGCCGATGACATGCACGCCGAGCAGCTTCCGTGTTTCGCGGTGGAACAGTAGCTTCAACATACCTTGCGTATCGCCGGCGATGTGGCCACGAGCGATTTCGCTGTAACGGGCAATGCCCACCTCATACGGCACGCGAGCATCGGTCAGTTGTTCTTCGTTTTGACCGACCATCGAAATTTCAGGAATCGTGAACAAGCCGTAAGGCATGTGTTCGCACGGTTGGAATTCCTGGCCCAGCATGTGGCAGGCGGCCTGCCGGCCTTGTTCCATTGCGGTGCTGGCGAGCGCGGGGAAGCCGACCACGTCGCCGACGGCGTATATGTGTGGAACCGCCGTTTGGAACTCCGAGTTGCATTTGATGCGTCCGCGGCTATCGGCTTCGAGCCCGGCGTTGGGAAGCCGCAAGTTCGCCGTGTCGCCCACGCGGCCGACGCTGAAGAGCACCGTTTCGCCGAGGAGTCGTTTGCCACTTTCCAGGGCGACGGCAACGCGGCCCGGTTTCGGCTCGCGGATTTCCACCACGCTTTCACCGAGCCGGAAGACCATGCCCAACGAACGTGCGTGGTGGAGCAACCCCTCGATGATCTCACGATCGCAAAATTCGAGCAAGTGAGCGCGGCCATCGATCACGGTGACATGCACGCCCAGCGTGGCGAACATGATGGCGTATTCCAGGCCGATAACGCCGCCGCCCACGACGATCATCGACCGTGGCACGTGGGTTAGGTTAAGCACTTCGTCGGAATCGAAAATCGTTTCGCCATTGAACGGGATATGGTCAGGGCGTGTCGGCCGCGTCCCGGGCGCGAGCAAAATATGACGGCCGTGGAGTACTTGTTTTTCGCTGCCGCGCGTGACTTCTACCCGTTGGGGGTCGAAGAACGCCGCTTCGCCGCAAACCACCTGAATGCGATTGCGGGCAAATTGGTCTTGAATCACTTGCCATTCCGACTGGCCGACGTTTTGGATCATCAGCCGCAGGTCGTCCATCGTGATGTCGCGCTTGCGGCGGTAACTCTCTTCATAAACGCTGCGGTGCCGGTAACCGGTGAGGTGCAGAATCGCCTCACGAATCGTCTTCGAGGGGATCGTACCGGTGTGCAGCGAAACGCCGCCGATGAGCTCGCGTTGCCGCTCGACGATCGCGACGCTCCAGTTGTTCTTCGCCGCGGCAATCGCCGCCTTCTGGCCGGCCGGGCCGCTGCCAATCACGATCAGGTCATAACGCATGCTCTCACCTACAAACATTAGGGCGTTCGCTATTCCCGCACAACAGGGATATGCAAGCGTAGGTGACGGCAGAGGCCGCTGCGGACGCGGTACCGCACGGTTCGAGACGCAATATGCTGATCTTGACGAGTCGAGCGATTATACGGGCTGCAATGGCGACGGCTGCGACCCCTAGGAGGCACAATTTGCTGTCCCCCGACGAGACCGAATTAATCACGCGGGAACATCGCAACCACGGCGTCGATGTCTTCGAGCGTTTCCACGGCGATATCCGGTTCGCCCACGCGAAGGTCGTCGATGGATGAATGGCCGGTGGCGACGGCGACGCAGCGGGCGCCGATTGAGCGGGCACAGGTGATGTCGTGCAGCGTATCGCCGATTACGACGACTTCGCCATGGGCGGATTGCGAGCCATTTGAAGGATGGCTCCCGTTGAGATGCGTTTTCGCCGCTGCCAAGGCCGCGGCGGCAATATCGCAGCGTTCGGTGTGTTCATCGCCGAAGCCGCCAAACGGGAACCAGTGCCATAGTCCGTAGTGACTCAACTTATGGCGTGCTCCTTCGCGGATGTTTCCCGTGAGGAGACCGAGGGCGACATCGCCACGCGACGAAAGCGCGTTCAGCAACTGCTCGACGCCTGGCAGCACGCGCCCCTTCCTTGCGGCCAATATGCTTCGCAGCCGACCGAGGTAGCTTCGACAAAACCGCTGCCAGTTCTCTACCGATGGGTCGATGCCGTGGTGCCGAAACAGGTCTATGACGATGGCCCGATCGCTGCGGCCGGCGAACGACACGTCGCCGTTCATTTCGGCGATGCCGAACTCGTGAGCCAGCGTTTCCGCAAATGCCGCGTGGCCGGCGCTACCGGTGAGAATCAGCGTGCCATCGATATCGAGGAGGCAGATGTGCATTGGGCTGGGGGCTGGGGGCTGGGGGCTGGGGGCTGGGGCGGCGCGGAAAACGGGCTCCGCACAATGCGAACGGCGCGATGTCGAATGCATCAATTGGAGCAAATTCGCCTGTCTCCGCCAACCCGCGGGCGTACGGCAGCCCTAGTCCGTCGCACAGCGATTTGGTAGCCTAATTGCACCCGTCGCGCCTTTCGTGGCATCCGTTTTAGGCTGCAGTGATCTTCCGCTCGATCGAGGGCCTTCAAAGCAATCCGAATTTCAACTTTCAACCCTGAACCCTCGACCTTCAACCTTCAACCTTCAACCACGCATGAAACAACCGATTGCTGGCGTTGCGCCGGCTCAGTTACAGGAAGTCACCGTGATGACGGTCTGGCCATCGCTTTCGGCGACCGGCTTTGGCCGGTTTTGGGGGCGCTTGTTTGCCATCGAGGCCGGGTTCCGGTTGTTTGGCGTGCCGATTACGGTGGGCCGGATCATGGCCCTGGTTTCCATTCCGTTCATGCTGGCTTTGTATTTTTTGATGCGGTTGCCGCGGTTCCCGGGCATCGTGATTGGATTCGCGAACCCATTTTGCCGGACTTATCGGCTGACCAATCGCCGAGTCGTAGTTGAAAACCCGTTCGGCGGCGAGTTGAAGGCCGTGACGCTCGATCGGTTCGATTCGATCGAAGTCGTTGTCGAACCGGGGCAGGTTTGGTACAAAGCGGGCGACTTGGTGTTCCGCCAAGGCGCCACCGAGACGTTTCGCATTTGGGGCGTGCCCCGGCCAGAAACATTCCGACAAACGTGCTGGAAGGCCCACATGTCGTACATCGGTGTGCAGAAGGCGAAAGCAGCCGGCGTGGCGGTTTGATTCTCGCCGGCGATTTCGCCTCGTAGGACGGTCATTCCTGTCCGTCCATGATCGGCCACGCGGCGGGTGGCATGCCCTCGCTCGCACCCGCATGCTCACGCGAAACATTTACACCTCAAGGCGAGCGTGGGCATGTTTGTGTTTCGCGAGAGCATGGCACCCCGAAAGACGGACGACACAAACCAGCCGGACGGACAGGATTGACCGTCCTACCGTTCGCTAACTCTTAGGCGGTTCAGTTGCCGGCGAGGGTTTGGGATTTCCCTCGGCATCCAGTTCTTGGCCTTTGAGAAGATACTCGCCGAGCCGCACGAGATAGCGCTTATCGGCAGTTTTCAGGATCAGCGAGCGGGCCTCGACCGATTCGATTTTGCCATCGATGGCGCCGATCTTCACCGCATCGCCTGCCACCACGTGCAACATCTCGCCGGTGGGCAACACATAGATCCAGGCCTGCATGCCGGCGCCACTGTTGACCGACGCGGTGAAACGGGCCATTTCCGCTTCATTGAATTTCGGCGGCGCGCCCGGTGTAGAATTCGCCGCTGGCGGCGCGGGTGGCCGTGGCGGCGAGTAGACCGTGGCGATATCGCGTTCGCCGAGCACCTTTTGATACTCGGCGACCGTCGCCAGCTTAGGCCGCTTGGAGTCGCCTTCTGGCAGATCATTCGTTGATGTTGCCAGCGGCAAACACAACGCTTCGACTTCCAGAGAAACTTGCATCTGCGGCGCCCCAACCGGTCGCGTTAATTTCAGCTTGGTAATTTGGTGCAGCAGCGGGCTGCGATAGAATTCGTAGAGCAGAGAGACGACACTCGTCAGCGTTCCCTCGGCTTCAATTTGGTAGCCGATCGCTTTGTATTCGGTACTGGTTTTTGTTTTTGCCGCGGGTTTGATGTCGTTGACCGTCACCCCCGAGTTTTTCGCCTTGGTCAAGAGCCAGGCTTTGTACAGCGAGCGCGCCTTTTCCAGATCGGTAGGCAAAGAACGTTCTTGCAGTTTCGCCATTTGTTTGAGGGCACTGCGGCCCTTGGCGAGTGTCAGGCTGGCTTCCGCCAGGCGCGACTTGGCGCTCTGCACCTGGCCGTTGCGCATCTCGATTGCGGAGCGATAACGTCCGTACAGCTTGTTGGCGCCCCACAGGGCAACCAGCGCGGCCACGGCCCCCGCTAATAGGCGTTCACGTTTGTTCATTTCTTGGGCGCCTCCGCGGGCAATTCGCTGCTGGGCGGCACACGCACATCGAGGCCGAAGGACCAGTCGTAACCTGGCACGTTCTTATCGGTTTTGCTGTTACCGGTCGATACCGTTCGCTTGCCGCCGCGGAGCCGTTCCTCCAATTTGGCAACGGCGGCCGGACTTTTGGCGACGGCTTGAATTTCCATTCGGCCGCCCACGGCATTCGTGCCCGGCGGCGTACTCAAAGTAAGCTGATTAATCACCGCGTCATCGGCAATCGGAAACTCCTTGGCGGAGAGCGGCTGCGGACGCACCCGTTGGGCGAAATCGGTCAATTCGTCCAGCCAATTGACGTCCGTGGCGAGCCAGCGGTCGACCGCCTCGGCCTGTTCGGTAACGTCCTTGTACATGCGGGTTTCTTGCTGTACGTCTTGGATGCGCTTCTCGGTATCGGCCAGCTCTTGAGCCGGTTTGGCGAATGACTTCCATACGTGCAGCCCTAGCCAAACCGTCAATAAGACGGCGACGGCCGCGAGTTGTAGATGAACGCGGGAGAATCGCCGCGGGGCGACTTTCTTGCGGACGTTGGCAAAGTCGATGATCGGCGGCCGGCGATCGGCCTCACTCAGAGCCATTCCCAGCACGGCCGAGAAACGGCCGAGTGTATCGGGAGTGACGGCCGTCGCATCGAAACCAGGAGGCGCGTGCTCGATGGGATTAAACGGCGTTATCGCGACTTCGATTTCGTCGGCCGCCGCGCCCAAAGTCTCGGAAAGCGGATCGGCCCCGCAGACGACGACTTGGCTAACCTGGTGGTCGGCCATCTGTTGGCGTACCGCGGCCATCGTGCGGCGGATTTCACCGACTAACGCTCGCTGCCGCGCTTCGAGTTGATCGCTATCCGGCAGTCGCACCGTGCGCAGTAAGACAACCGCATCGCCGACCAATGCGGCGAGATCTGCTTCATCGGCCAAGAGGTTGACCACGAGGACAATTTCACGGCCTTCCGTGAGACCGGCACGGTGCACCATCGCGGCGGCGGCGCAGCCACGTACCGGGATGCGATCGGGCGTCACGCCAATGGACTCGCACACCTCGGTTGCTTCGGCCATGCCGGCGGGGCTTAAGGCGAGGGCTAGAACCTGGTGTGCGGTTTCGGCACCGCCAACGAGTGGGATGAAGTCGAGAGCTGCGTCGCTACCGAGTGCCGTGAATTCACGCTCCGCCTGGAAGCGGACCATTTCCGGCAATTCCTCGACCGGGGCGGGAGGTAAATTCAGCAGTTTGATTTGCACATTGTCGCGGCCAACGCCAACCAGCGTCGTCACTTTGCCGGAAATCGGGTCACCCATCACGTCGGCAAGACGGTTGCCGATTTGCTTGCCGCTCAAGCCGTCGGGTTCGGCCGTGGCCAAAGAAGCCGACCAGGCACCCGTCACGGACGTACCCGTGGCACCCGAGGAGATGAGCACCCCCCGGATTTCATAGCGGTCCCAGTCGATGGCCAGAATTCGCGGCATAAACGTTGGATATGGAGGTTCAGGCTGGTGAAATGTGCCGCTGCCGGCTCGTCTAGCGGTGGAATCTACGAACTAGCGCCACACTGCTGGGCAAGCCAGCAGTGGCACGCAGCTACTGCACAAGCTGGGTTTCGGCCCACACTTATTGTACACACGGTGTTTACTTCAAGTCTTCTGATTCCGGGACCCCCAAATCTTCGGGGGAGTAGCCGACACCCAGGTTGCGGAGGCTCAGTCGCCGCCGCACGATTGGGGGGGATTTCGTGGCGTCAATAACCACTTCTGCCCGCTCGGCCGGCCCTTCCTCGTCGAAAAACCCGACAATTTGGGCCCGAAACACGCTCCCGCCGGTGGTTACCAGTGACATCAACTTCTTCATCGTGGCCAGATCCACAATATCGTTCTGAAGCAGCCAGGTCTCATATTTCTGTTCGGGGTGCTGCTGGCTGATGGCGACATCGCGGGTCGAGATGATGCGATCGATCGCGGACTGATCGAGTCCTGGCACACCCACGAGCAGGGCCTTGGGCGCTTGATTGATATTGAGCCGGCCGGGAATGGAGGCGGTTGTGTTGACCGCCAGATTCTCCATGAGTTTGGGCAGATAGGTTTGCATGGCGCCCTTTTCATCAGGAAAAGCCGGCTTGATGGTCACGCGGCTGTTGTTGGCGCCGCCTCCACTGCCGCCGCCACCACCACTACCACCTCCGCCACCCCCGCCGCCTCCATTGCCACTACTACCGCCGCCGCCACTACCCCCGCCGCCGCCATTACCACCACCCGTCTTGGCGATTTGTGTTTTGGCGCCGATTAGATCGAGGACGGTATTAAGTTTGACCTTGCCGCTTTGTTTGAGATCGACTTTGACACTGGATATCTCTTTGCCCTGCTCATTGCCGGTATACGCACCGCCTTGGCGATACGCGAGGATGAAATTCGTTTCGTCTTCCGTGAATACCTCGATGAGTTTCTTCTGCAGTTCTTCGAGGCTATCCATGTTGACGTCGATTTTCGGCGTGCCGTCGGAGCGGACGTTCGCTTCGGCGCTGTCGAGCGTGAGATAGGCCGACCAGCCGCGGTCGAGCTCGCCCATGTTGTTATCCACGTTGTCGATGGTCCGCAGTTTTTCCTCGTTGTCATCGATCTTGCCGTTGCGGTTCAGATCGGCACCGTAAAGTAGGGCGGGAGTCACATCGCGAACCATGAGCAATTCGTCGAGCGAACCGAGCGGGCCATTGCGCGGCGCGTAGGGGTGGGGCAGGGCGGCGTAGTATTCATTCTCGGCCCCCAGGGGGCGCGTTTCGCTGTCGGTATCGAGCCAATCGAGAATCGCATCGGCAATCGACTCGGTCATTCCGGGCAGCGTCATGAGTAGGGCACGGGCTTTGCCGTCGCCCGATTTATCGGCCAGCAACACGGTATTGAGATTGAGCTTGGCCGATTCGTTTTCGAGCCCATAGCGAAAGCCGCCGTAGTAGCCGTCGGCGGTGAGGTCGGGCGCGAGGATGGTGAACCGGCCGCGAAACGCCGCCAGCGGGTCATCGTTGACCAAAATGCCTTTGAAGACACTTGGGTTGGCATAGAGCCCGCCCGCTTGTTCGATCGTTTGTGCGTCTTTTTTCACGAAGGCCTTGGTGTATTCAATTCCCGATTCGACGAGGTTATTGGCCTGTAGTTGCCGGCCATACGCGCGTTCGGCCTGATGCTCGGCAAACATCCGTTCGAAGAACGCGGCCGCGCCGAGGGTTAACATCGCCACGACGATCAGCGTGAGGATCAACACGCTGCCGCGTCGCGTTCGTCGAGATATGGATTGCTTGGTCATGATCAACGAAAAAGCCTTGAAATCGCGTGCCAGGGCTCCAGCGCCCCGCATGGAACCGCGACTTCGTGCCACACTGCTGGGCAAGCCAGTCGCGGCACCCATATTCCGTAACCTAGTTCTCAGTACTCTTATCTTTTCAATTCTGGTCAAAAGCCGCCTGGCCGGCTTGGACGGCTTCGCCTTGTGATTCCGTAGAACTGCTCGACTCCGACGTGGAGGTGGAACTGGACTGCACCAGCGACGCCATCGGCAAGTAGACGATTTGCCGGTACTCGTGGGCATTTTCAATCGCGTCCAGCGAGGTTTTGTCGGTCGGTTCGTTCTTTTCGTCGTTGGTCGCGCGGTTACCATTCGCGCTGGGCGGCTTGAGCCAAATCTTCACTTCGATGGCCACCGGTAATGTCTTTCGTTCCTTCATTTCCCAAGTGTCGAATAGTTCGGAGCCACTGAAGTAGCGGAACTGCATTTTGACGACTTCGGGCGCGAGCAAAACCTCTTGTGATTCCGTCGCGTCGGTCTTGCCGGCTTGTTCGGCGAAGACACGGATCGTGCGCGGGATTTCTTGCCTAACCAAGCCCTTCTCGCCGCCGAAGGCGGTCGGCATCGCGGATGTGTTTAGCCCCGCCGACGACGTTGAGCCACCGTCGGAACGAACGTGATAGTGAACGGTCTTCAGGTCGGCGGGCGGGTTGACATCGGCCGCAGTCGCGGTCGCCGCCGAACCGCTGCCGCCCGCTCCCGTGGAAGCGGGCGACTGCGCGTTTGTGTAGCCGGTGACGGTAGCAAATAGCTCATCCTGTTTCGGCAACCGGGTGACATCGACGTAGACATCTTCCGTGGTGCCGTTGAGGCCCAGGGGAAGGGTTTCCTCCGAATCTTCGCTAGAAGAGCCACTCGCTGAACTGCTCGAAGTGCTTTGGCCACTGGTTGCCGCGATGGCCGTGAGCGCGGCGATTTTCGTGGGCGAAGCCGGAGCGGCCGGTGCGCCTGGTTTTTTGCTTTTGTCGACGTCATCGACGTTATACGGCGTGCTAGCCGTCATGAGTGCCTCGATCGCCTTCGTGTCTTGCGGCTGGTAGATCGTCGCGCCGCGGATATCGTCGGCGATCATCGCCAGCACGCTACGGGCCAGTTGCGCTTCTTCCACGCGCGTGCGATCGGCATCGACCTGCGAAAGATAGAGATTGATCGCGGTGCCAATGAGGCCCAACAACGTGGCGGAAAGGGCCACCGCCAAAATCAATTCGAGCAGCGTGAAGGCGTGGCGCTTCTGGCACGCAGGCGAACGCCGCTGCAAATTGTTCGGAGTGCCGTTCATTACTTGGAACTACTCTTGGTTGACGCGGAACTGCTGGAACTTGAGGAACTCTCGGAAGTCGACTCGCTCGATGATTCGGAGGAAACGTTATTGGGGTTCGGCATCCACCGCACCAGCTCGAAGCTCGCGGGTTGCAGGCGGGCGTCCATTTTTTGCTCGACCCGCAGGTGAACGGCGACAAGCTCGTTGATGTTCGTATTTTCAATAGCGACCGAATAAACCCAGGGCGGATCGGATTTGTCGTCGATCGTTTGTTGATCGGCAACATCCAACTTTCGCGATCCACTGGCAAATTCATCCATGAGCGAGGCTGCCAGGATTTGGGCCTGCGTTTCCGCTTCGGTCATCGTCGCGTTGCGATGGGCTAGCTGCATGACTTCGCCCAGGGCCGCCATCGAACCGGCCAAAATTGCCAAGGCCAGGATGACTTCGAGCAACGTAAAGCCATGTGGCGTTATTTGATTGGCTTTGGCCGTGAAAAGGTGCGGGCGGGCCGCGCTCCGCTCCGCGTCGCGGCTAAACTGCCGCTCGTGGGCGATACAGCAATCAATGACAAAACAGTTCCGCTGGCCATGCGGAGCGCGTGGCGATCGACTGCGCGGCGTGCCCATGAGGAGAGAGGAGCGCTTCATGGCACCTCCTCTTTGCCGATGTCGCCGGCCGTGGCAATGCCGGTAAGGCCGCGGAGGTTGATGCGAATCGTTTGCTCGCGATCGTTTTGCAGTAGAATCGACGCATCGGCCGATGTGCCATCGGGATGGAAGACGATCGGGTCCGACCAACTGTCATCGCTCGAGGTGCCGTAGAGCGCGGCGACCAGGTTGGAGGAAGTCACATCGACGTCGGCAAAAATTACGTCACTTGGCAGGTGGCTCGACTCCAGGCGCAGAATATCGCTGGGAGAATTCTCCTCGCTCGAACGATTGTCGCTTGAACTGTCGGACGAACGACCGGACGAGTTCTCGTCGTTCGATTTTTGGCGGTCGTCCGATGTTCTTGCGGCATCGTTACCGCCCGACGAGCGGCCATTGTTCTGCGACTCGAGTTCCTTCAACGCGATGATCTGGTAACGGGCCCCCTTGGGTTCGCAACGAAAGACTTGCGCCTCGCCAGACTGCATTGCCGCCACTCGACTGCGCGTGAGCGCTCCGCGAACCAGATCGGCCGCTCCGCTCAAATTCGCCCGCGAAAACGAGCTGCCTAAATAGGGCACCGAGACCGCGAAAATAACGACCAGCAGCGAAAGCACCAGCACCACTTCAATGAGCGTAAAGCCGCTCAGCCGGCTAACCCGACGTGGTGCTGAGTGCGACATGAGAATTGATCCAGCGTTTCAAATTCCAGTGTCCGACTTACTTCTTGTCTTCTTTTTCCCAATTGCCGAGGTCATCGTCGGTGCCATCTTGGCCATCGGGCCCGACCGACCAGACATCAAACGAATCGGCGTTGCGTTTCCCGGGAGCCACGAAGCGATATTCATGGTCCCAGGGATCGAGCGGCACTTTGTTGGTATCCAGGTATGGGCCGGCCCAGCGGCTGGCGATGCTCTCATCGGACGGCTTCGTAATTAGCCCGTTCAGGTCGTCCGGGAAGTTGCGGGTGTGGAACTTGTACATGTTGATCGCGGTCTTGAAGATGCCAACTTGGCCCTTGGCCGCATCTTTCAGAGCTTTATCCTGCGTACCACCGAACATGGTGACGACCATCGACGCGAGCACCACCAGAATCGCCAACACGAGCAGCAATTCGATGAGCGTAAAGCCCTCATTCTGCCGACGCACTCGACTTCTTTGGGTAATATGCGACCTATTCATTGTACGAAGCTCCTGTCCGTGGTTGATGCGACGCGGGTGGGCGTCGGAAATGGTTGGAAGTATTCAACTGATTATACACGATTACCGAGGCAAACTCACAAACCCCTTGCCAAGGCCCCTCACCTCGGCCCTCTCCCAAAGGGAGAGGGAGGCAAAGGTTACTAAACCGTTGTGCTCATCTTCAACACTGGTACCAACAAGGCGATGACCACGATCAGCACGACGCCGGCGAGCAGCACGAGCATCAGTGGTTCCAGCAAGCGAACGAACAGATCGAGCCGACGCCAAGTATCTCGTTCGAGCGTATCCGCGATATGCGGCAGCACGTTTTCCAAATTGTTCGATTGCTCGCCGACGGCGATCATCTCCACAACATCAGCTGGAAACTGGCCACTGGCGGCCAGCGGCGATGCCAGGGATTCGCCGGCTGAAATATTCTCGGCCGCCGCTCGCACGGCTGTGGAAAGCACGCGATTGCCCGTCGAATCGGCACTGATTTCCAGCGATCGCACGATCGGCACGCCGCCCGTCAGCAAGGTGCCCAACACGCGGCAAAACCGCGAAACGGCCATGCTTAAGTAAATGCCGCTCACGATCGGCACTTTAAGCCGCACTTTATCCAAGAGCATGCGGCCGTCGTCCGTTTGCAGCTTGGCATGGATGACAAAACCGAGGGCGATGAGGCCGGCCGCGATGAATAAGCCGTAGGTCTGTAACGTTGCGCTGAGCCATAGCAGCCAATCGGTTACCACGGGTAACTCGCCGCGATCGCGGAGCCGCGTGAACAGCCGCTCGAACTTCGGCACGAAGAAGATGATCAGCACGTTGACGACCACCGTGCCCAGGACGAACAAAATGGCGGGGTACGCGAGCGCACCAATGACGCGGCTGCGTAGTTCATCCTGCTGTTCGGTAAACTTTGCCAAGCGGTCGAGCGCTTCTTCCAGAAAGCCACCTTCGCCGCCCGCCCGCACGATGCTGGTTGCCAATTCGCCGAAGGCTTTGGGATGACGGGCCATGGCGTCGCCGAGCGTCGCACCTTCCTGCACGCGGGAGTGAACATCCTCCAGCACGAATGCCAGGTTCTTATGGGGCGTTTGCTCGCGCAGTAGTTCGAGCGATCGAAGCAGCGGAACGCCGCTGCCCAGCAGGGCGGAGAGCTGTCCGTAGGTGCCCGCCATGATCCGCGCCTTCACGCGCGGCGAGTTCTTGACGCCGGTTGGTCGGCCATCGACCGACGTCACTTTGAGCGGAAACAGGTCCTTGCCCGAAAGCGTGGCGACCGCTTCCCGCTCGCTGCCAGCCGCGAGCGTACCTTCCACGCGTTTGCCCGTCATGTCGCGCGCGATGTAGGTAAATTCAGGCATGGGAGAATTTCGGATCGCGGATTGCGGATTGCGGATTGAACGACGTCATTCCGCAATCCCAAATCCAAAATCCGCAATCATTACAGTCTGTCGCCCTTGGTTACGCGGACCACTTCATCCATCGTCGTTACGCCGCTGAGGACCTTCAACCAGGCGTCTTCGCGGAGCGTGCGCATGCCGGCTTCGCGGGCCGCTTTGCGGATTTCCCAACTGCTCGCTCGGTCGTGGGCAAGTTGCCGGACCGCGTCATTGGTAGCGCACAATTCGAAAATACCTTGGCGGCCGGTGAAACCGATGTTTCGGCACGCCCGGCAGCCCTTGGGATGATAGAGCGGCGTGCCGCGCTTCATTAGTTCATCCCAGGGGAAATCCTTCGGCAAGTCGTCCTGCTTCGGCTGAAACGGCTCGCGGCACTTCTTGCAAAGCGAACGCACCAAGCGTTGCGCCATCACGGCTTCCACCGTGCTGGCGACCAAAAATGGCTCGACCCCCATATCGACCAATCGCGTGTAGGCGCTGGGAGCATCGTTGGTGTGCAAGGTGCTGAACACCAAATGGCCGGTGAGCGAGGCTTGGATGGCGTTTTCCGCGGTTTCCATATCGCGAATTTCGCCCACCAGCACCACGTCGGGGTCGTGCCGCAAAATGGCCCGCAGCGAGGCCGCGAACGTGAGGCCAATTTTCGGATGCACCTGAATTTGGTTGATGCCTTCGAGCTGGTATTCCACCGGGTCCTCGGTGGTGATGATTTTTGTTTCTTCGTCCTTGATCTCCATCAACGAACTGTAAAGCGTGGTCGTTTTACCAGAACCCGTCGGCCCCGTTACCAGAATGATGCCGTGGGGGATGCGAATCAGGTCGCCATAACTCTTGGCTAGGTCTGGTTCCATGCCGATGCTTTCGAGCGAGAGATTCATGCGGCCCTTATCGAGCAACCGCATGACGATCCCCTCGCCGTGCAGCATGGGGATCACCGACACACGCACATCGACTTCGCGCCCCGCGACCCGCAACTTGATGCGTCCATCCTGCGGCAAGCGCTTTTCGGCAATGTTCAGCCGCGCCATGATTTTCAGGCGGCTGATAATGGCGGCCTGGAACCGATTGATTTCCGGTGGCACGGGTTGCGGGTGCAACAAACCATCGATGCGGTAGCGAATTTTAATGCCGGCGGCCTGCGATTCGACATGCACGTCGCTCGCCCGCGACTCAATCGCCTCGATCAAGATTTCGTTCACCAGCCGAATGACCGATGCCTCGTGCGCCTCGTCCGACAAATTCCCGTCGACATCGATTTCATCCAGGAGTTGGATGTCTTCTTCTTCCTGAAGAGCCATCAAATCGTCGATCGTCTCGCTGCCAACGCCCAAGTGCGATTTGATTCGCCGAGCGATTTGTTCGCGCGGCGAAAGCACCGGTTCAATCGTCAGACCGGTCGTTGCGCTCAGCTCATCGAGTGGGTACAAATCGAACGGGTCGCTCGTGGCGACTTTCAGCGTGCCGTTTTGCCGGGCGATCGGAAAAAGCGAATGCCGATGGATCAGCTTCAGCGGGAAATTCTGCAATAGCGAGAGATCGATTTGCTGCTGTTCGAGATCGACGAACGGGATGCCGACCTCATCGCCCAACGCGCGCAGCGCGGCCTCCTCGGTCACCAAGCCCAGATCAATCGCCGCGACATCGAGCCGGGTGGCCTCCGGTCGATCGACGCGCAATTGATTCAATTGCTCGGCCGATAACAGCCCATGTTTTACGAGAATGGCACCTGCTTCCATAGAAATTCCGTTCTTGGGTCCAAATTAGCTTGGACAGCTCCATTATGCGAACGCTGGCGCGCCGCAGCAAACAAACGGTAAACCTGCGCATGCAATAGCGCAAATCGAACGTCAATTAAGGAAATTCTTCTCGCATCCGTGCGAGCCCCGCCGGACTCGCTACGAACGCAGTACGCACGCCCGCCCCACGTGCGAAATCAAGTTGCGAACTTGGGCGATCCTGCCCAAGCAGTTCAATGGCAGTTCAGGGCAAACGAAGGTGGGATAGGTTGGAGGGACGGAATCGCCGACCTTTAACTTCCTACGTCGGTAAGCGACGGCAAGTCGATAATTCCGTTAAGGATATTCTGCTTGTGTCTTAATTGGGTGGAGGCGGCGGGCTGTTCGGTTGCGGAGCGCGGTTGGCGCGGTTGGTCCGCCCGCCCCGGAAGCCGCCGCCAAAGTTTGGTTCCGGCATATCAAACTGGTCGCCCGTGAGTTTCTTCAAGGTTGCCTGTTGTTCGGGCGTGAGGACATCGATTATCTTCTGGCGTGCATCGGCCTGCAACTCACGAATTTTGGTTTGTAATTCCTCTTGAACCTCGGCAGCGCGCTTCTCCAGCTTCGCACGTTGTTCCTCGGTGAGATTGAGCGCCTGGGCGACATCACCACTTGTCAAGGCATTCGCCCCATTGCGGCGGATCTTGCTTTGCAGGTCAATTTGTTTCAGTCGTTCAAGCTGATGTGGCAGAAGTATTTCGGCTAATTTTTTCTCGTAGTCGGCGTTGATGGTTTCGACTTTGGCGCGAATTTCATCGAATTTCGCGCGGCGCTCTTCGTCGCTCAGGTCGCGCATTTGTTCAAACACGCCGCGGAGTTCAGAGCTGACTTTATTGCGCATTTCGTCCGATAGTCCGCGGAGTTTTCCTTTTTGTTCGTCGACGAGCTGAAGTTCCTGCTGCACTTCGCCACGCATGACAAGACCCATGATGCCGCCGCCGAAGGGGCCTCCGGGCCCGCCGGGTCCGCCCGGGCCACCACCTGGTGGCGGACCGGGAGGCTGTGCAAAAGCCACAATTGCCGAAAGGCCGACCAGCGTAACAACCGCCCATGCGACGGTTCGAATTTGAAATGACATCGCTCTTAACTCCCGGCCCGAGGAACACGGGGGCATTAGCGTCGGATTAAATCGTTTCGCCGGAGACGCACTCCGCTCAATTTGACTTAACCCCGTGCAGCGTAACCAGTACCGCATTATCTCGTTGGCAAACACTAGTTTGCCCCAATTGACCGCGGATTCCAAGTCCGCTGTTGGCTTATCCGCCAATTCGCCTAATGTGGGGGGTGAACGGCCCAGTTTATCTTGCCGATTTCGCGTCGTTTGCGTAAAGTAGTGCCTGGTTTCACTTTACGATTATCCGCGATGCCATATTACCCATGCTTCCCTCCGAACTAATGCAGTTGGCGATTGAAAGGTGTCGGGAAGGTATTGCGGCCGGGCAAAGCCCTTTTGGCTGTGCGATCGAACGTCAGGGACGGGTGATTGCCTGTTCGCACAACACCGTTGTGCTGACGACCGACATCACTGCCCACGCGGAGGTGAACGCCATTCGCGAGGCCTGCCGCACCATCGGCGACATTTTTTTGGACGGTGCGATCGTCGCCACCACATGTGAGCCCTGCCCCATGTGCATGGCGGCGCTTCACTGGGCGCGCGTCGACACCGTGTATTACGGTGCCACGATCGCAGATGCCGACACGGCCGGTTTCAATGAACTGCAACTGCCGGCGGCCGAACTCCTGCGCCTCGGCCGCAGTACAATCAAATTGGTTCCCCAGGTCTTGCCGGAAGAGTGCAAGGCCCTTTTTGCCGAATGGAATGCGAATCCAAAACGGAAAGCGTATTAGGGGCTGGGGGCGGGGGGCTGGGGGCTTTCACAGGAATGTGCCCGTGGCAGTAAGCTGTTATCGCGACCTAGATGTCTGGAAGTCGGGAGTCGAGCTGTCGCTCGCCGTTTACCGTTTGACCGGGATGTTTCCAGACGCTGAGCGCTTTGGTCTAACCAGTCAAATGCGGCGGTGCGCCGTATCCATCCCATCGAATATTGCCGAAGGACACGCCCGATTATCGACTCGCGAGTATTTGCGTCACGTTTCAATCTCGCTTGGATCATTGGCAGAACTTGAAACCCAATTGCATATTGCAGCGGAACTTGGTCTTGGTCAAAAATCAATGTTCGAGGATTTGCTGGTTCGGACCGATCGACTTGGCAAACAGCTGCGCAATCTGACGAAATCGCTAAAATTCCGTCTTAATAGCACTGAACCGTAACTTTCCAGCCCCCAGCCCCCTAGTCCCCAGCCCCCCTTGTTCACCAAAATCGAAATCGCCGCTGACTGGCTTCCCCGGTACACCGGCATGCCGCTCGATCGCTTCGGCAACTTCGTGCTGCTGACCAATTTCCGCGATTACGTGCAGCGGTTTGCCGCCCGGTTCGCGTGCGATATTTACGGCGATAACCGCCCGATGCAGGCCGCGACGAACGACGCCGGCCTAACGATTGTCAACTTTGGCATCGGTTCGCCGAACGCCGCCACGATCATGGATTTGCTCACGGCCTATCACCCCGAGGCGGTGCTCTTCCTAGGCAAATGTGGGGGGCTGAAGCACGCCACGGAAATCGGCCATTTCATCCTGCCAATTGGCGCGATTCGCGGTGAAGGGACTTCCGATGATTATCTACCGCCGTTAGTACCGGCCTTACCGTCATTCAAACTACATAAGTTTGTTTCGCAGAAGCTCGTCGAACGCGGCCTCGATTACCGCACGGGCGTGATCTACACGACGAACCGCCGCGTGTGGGAACACGATCTGAAATTCCGCGAGCAGCTGCAGGAATACACGCCGATTGGAATTGATATGGAAACGGCGACTGTTTTCGTCGTCGGGCATAAGAACCAAATCGCTCGGGGCGCCCTGCTCTTAGTTTCTGACAAGCCCCTGACGCCCGAGGGCGTCAAGACCAGCGAAAGCGATGCCCGAGTGAACCGCGATTGGTCGGACGTGCACCTTTCGATCGGCATCGATTCGCTCACCGAGATTGGCGAAAAGGGCGAGATGATCAAGCACTTTCAGTACTAGCGCGGTAGTCGGCCCTTTGCCTCGACTTGTCGCACCTATCCACTGCCAACGTGGCGCTACGTTGACGGCCAATCTGTGTTCCAAACACGTGAAAGGGCGGCATTTTTGCATTAACAGCCGGGATTTGCGCACCGCGGTCGCAAAAGAGAATTTCGTAATTTTTTTGCGCAAAACTGTTTGCGTTGACATCATTTCTCGTTACGATAGAAGGCATATCTAGCTGGGGAAATTTCGAACCCCAGCTCAATGCGTTAATCAGGCACCTGTTGTCCTTATTTCGGCTTTGGCTCGGCGATCTCCGTGAGAGCTGGAACCAAGAAGGGAATGTCTAATGAAAAGAACTATGATTGGTTTATGTGCGATCGCGCTCTGCGCTGCGCTGATGGGCACCACTTCTACTAGTGTCGCAGCCCTTGTCTTTAGCGACGACTTCAACAAGAGTGACCAGCCCTTGGTGGGGACGACTCCGAATGTCGGGGGTGTCTGGGGGCTGACGGGAACGAATGTCACGAATCCGGAAGCAATCGTTAGCAACGCCGTCCCGTTGACTTCTAGCGGACAGGATGTATTTGCGCCATTTACCGCGCCGGTTGCCGATGCCGATGGCTTTTACCTGCATACTAGTGCGGACATCTTAGTCACGGCGATTCCTGCGAATACCACCGGCGACTATTTTCTCCATCTGAGTGATCCCGCCGGGACAACCAGCTTCTTCTTTCAGCGGCTGCTAGCCCGCGCCTCGGGAGCAGGCTTCCAATTGGGGATGCTAGCCACGGGTGGTGGAGGTGGCGTCGCCGACTTTGGTTCGACGGTTTTGAATCTCAATCAGAAGTATCACGTCGATATCAATTGGAACTTCGTGGCAGGTGCTTTGAACGACACGTTTGCGATTTCGGTGGACGGCTCCGCGTACGCAAATCACACGTGGAATAGTACGAGCGCGGAACCCGCGAACATTAGCGCCGTCAATTTGCGGCAAGGAAGTCTTACGACGGGCGCTCCGAACGTTATCGTCGACAATGTTGCCGTCGAAGTCGTTCCGGAACCTGGTACCCTAATGCTGCTGGTCATGGGCGTTGCCGTGGCGGCTCTGCGGCGCAGCAAATAGCCTTGCCGAATCCGTAAGTCAAAAAATTGGATGAACGATAAAGTCGGCCGCGTTCCTTGATTGGGCGCGGCCGCTTTCATGACTTGAGAGGGTTTGGACGTTCACTTCTCGCGTGAAATTCTCGCAAGAGCGCACGGTTTGCCATCGGTTGGCAGATTCTCGTTGAAAATGACGGTCGCCAAATAGACGCGCGTCATCCATTGTCGCTATCATTGCTAACAAGGCGTTAGCCGTAATTGCTAACGTCGGCACGTTCCCAAAGATCACAGCGTTCCTGCGAGCACGCGAGGATGCGTATATTAAGACGATGGTTGAAAGGCGCGGCGCTCACTGGGCCAGTGGGGAGAATCGGTTGCGCGGTTTTGCTCATCATTTCGGGATGCCGCCACGGGCGAATTCCAACTTACCCCGTTTCTGGCACCGTGAACGTGGATGCTCGACCTGCGGATGGAGCCATTATTATCTTTTGTCCGGCGACCGCTGGAACAGAACTGGATAGTGTGCGCCCCGCGGGTAAGACCGATGCGGCGGGAAAATTCCAATTAACGACATTCGAACCGGGAGACGGTGCGCCGGCCGGCGAATTCAAGGTTCTCGTAAAATGGCCGGCGGCCACTCTTGCCGGCGATGATCGCGAGAGTCGTCCCGGTTCGGCCAACAAAGGCCCCGACCGACTTAAAGGCAAGTATTACAACCAAGCATCGACGCCATTAACGGCAACCATTCAAAAGGGTACCAATGACTTGCCTCCTTTTGAATTAAAGTCAAAATAACCTATAATCGGTGAAATTATCGGGCGATGTAGTAGGCCATCAAAAAAGAGGCTCGGGAGAGCTTGATGAGAGGTTTGCGATGGAAAAGAAGTTACAGCGCAGCGGTTTTACGTTGGTCGAGCTATTGGTCGTGATCGCCATTATCGGGATCCTCGTGGCGCTATTGCTGCCGGCAATCCAAGCGGCGCGGGAAGCTGCCCGCCGAACCCAATGTATCAACAACATGAAGCAAATTGGGCTGGGGATTTTGAATTATGAGACGGCGAAAAAGTACCTGCCCTTGGCGTACACGCCGAATTACACGGGACGACCATACGTCGGTCCTTGCTCGGCGCGGCACCAAATTGCTGGCAACGCCGACAACAAGTTAGCCGAACATTTCGTGCTGACATTCATTTTGCCTTATATCGAAGAGCAAGCGATTTACGATCGCATTGATCAAAGCTTGGCCTGGTATAGCACCGATACGACCAAGCATAAGTTGAAGATCAAGAACTACGACGCCACGGCGGTTGATATACCCGGGTTCGTATGTCCCTCGGCGCCTTCGCGGCCGAGTACTTACACGACGGATTACACGGTTTTGATCAAAGTCAGCGATTCCGATTATTGCAACGATATCGAAGGTGGTGCGAAACTGACAAGTCAGCAGCGAGCAACAGAGAAGCTGTACGGAATACTGCAGGATACTCCCATTGCCATTCGTAAGGTGACGGACGGTTTATCGAAGACATTCATGTTCTTTGAATCCGCGGGGCGGCCGCTAAATTATGTTCGCAGCCAGCAAATTGGAGAAATGCCGGCTGGGGCGGCTCCGGTGCGGTATAAGGATACGCAGTGGGCCGACGACAACGTTTACGGTTTGTGGGGCAATGTCTTTGACCCGACGAAATGCCCAATCACGTCGATCATGAATTGTGATAACTATTCCGAGATTTACGCTTTTCATCCCGGCGGGGCTCATTTCTTATACGGCGATGGAAGCGTGAGCTTTTTGTCGGAGAATGTGAATATCGACACGTTTATTTCGTTATTCACAGCTGCCGCCAATGATCTAATCAGCGAGAACTGATGGGATTCACTTGGCAACTTCAATTCGTCCGTCTCAACGAGACGATTCTTCAGTTGAGTTGGGCTGCGCGCAGCGAGCCCTCCCCTCCTTGCCGGTGAATAGTGCCCCAACAAACTTCCTACTCAGACGCTAATCGTGGCGTAACTTCTTGTGCCACATAGATATACGTCGCCAGATGGTTTGACATCCCAATTTGCCCTGTTTACGATGGAGCGGTAGTCTACCTTCCCTCGTCTCGGCTTCTTAAACTCGCCGTTTTGCCCCAATGACGACCCTTGCAATTGGTGCTGATCACGGCGGGTTCGAGCTTAAAAAGCTGTTGGTCGAGCACATCCGCTCGCGCGGTTTCGCCGTCGAAGACTGCGGCACCAACAGCGCGGAGGCCGTGGATTACCCCAAGTTCGCAGCGGCGGTGGCCGAACGCGTGGCCGATGGCCGGGCGCGCTTCGGCGTCATCGTCGACGGCGCCGGGATCGGCTCCGCCATGACGGCCAACAAGTTCCCCGGCGTACGGGCCGCCCTGTGCTACGACCTGTCGTCGGCTCGCAACAGCCGCGAACACAATAACGCCAACGTGCTGACGCTGGGTGCGTCGCTGATCGGTTCGGGACTAGCGAAGCAGATCGTCGACACGTTTTTGGATACCGAATGCACGGCCGACCGGCACCTGCGCCGCGCGGCCATGATTGATGAGATTGAAAGAGAGATCAGGGGTCAGGGGTCAGGGGTCAGTGAGGAACTGCAGACACGTGACACCCGATCTCTGACACCTGAACCCGGAACCCCAAACTCTGAACCCCGACCGCTCCCCATGTCCGACCTATCCGAAGCCGATTTGCGACGCATCGCCGAGCGCATCTCGCAGATGATTGGCGGAGCATCCGGCGCTCACGGCGACCACGCCTGCACCGATGCCTGCGGTTTCTGCAAGAGTTGCGCGGAGCTTAACCCGGAACTCGTTCGGAGCTTCATCGACCTGGGCGCCGACCGCATCACGCACCGTGGCGGCGGGGCCGCGGTGCCCAAGGAAATTGCCAAGTACATCGACCATACGCTGCTGCGGCCGGACGCTACGTTCGATCAGGTCACCAAGCTCTGCCAGGAGGCTAAGGAATTTGGCTTTGCCTCGGTCTGCGTCAACCCGTTCTATGTCCGCCACTGTGCCGGTCTGCTGCGTGGGACTGCGGTGAAAGTGTGTACGGTGATTGGCTTCCCGCTGGGGGCGAACGTCGCGGAAACGAAGGCGTTGGAAGCGCGCCGTGCGATTCGCGAGGGGGCCACTGAGGTCGATATGGTGATCAACGTCGGGGCGCTCAAGAGCGGCCGCGACGACATCGTTTACCGCGATATTCGCGCGGTCGTCGAGGCCGCGATGGACGGCGGCGCGCTCTGCAAGTGCATTTTGGAGACTGCGCTCCTGACCGATGAAGAGAAAGTCCGCGCTTGCCAAGCTGCTCGCCGCGCCCGGGCCGACTTCGTGAAAACGTCGACCGGCTTCGGCCCCGGCGGGGCCACGGCCGACGACGTGGCGCTCATGGCCCGGGCCGTGAGTGGCACGAAGATGGGCGTGAAAGCCTCAGGCGGCATCCGCAATTACCAAGACGCCGAGCAGATGATCCGCGCGGGGGCGACCCGCATCGGCGCCAGCGCCGGCGTTCGCATCGTGAAAGAATCGCAGGGCGTAACGGTATCGGAAGCCGCAAGTGGCAAATACTGAACGAGAACGATTCGAGATTAGGAATACGAATCATGACCGATCCAAGTAAGTCGCGGTCATTTGAATATCAAACTACTACTAAGGACTCACGCAAAGGCGCGAAGGCGCAAAGGCAGAAGAGAAAGTGATTTCGCTGTAAATGACGTTTCCACTCGCCGTCGGCATTCCGTTTTTATCTTTGCGCCTTGGCGCCTTTGCGTGAGCTTCCTGGTCGTTAAGTCGATTAGTATCGATTCGCGGAGATTAGCGTTCAAAAAACAATTACTCACGAGATTGACCCGTGGCCGACGTTGATTTACGAACTTACGTTTTCATCGACAGCATGCAGCCGCAATTCGCCTCGTTCATGGCGACCGTTGCCCAAGGCTTTTTGCCCACGCAGGGGATGGCGAGCCTGTATGTCGAAATTTCGCCCGGCATTGAAATCAACCGAGTTACCGATATCGCCCTCAAGAGCAACCAGGTGAAACCCGGCATGCAGATCGTCGAGCGGCTGTACGGCATGCTGGAAATTCACTCCGAGTCGCAGGCGGAAATCCGCGAGGCAGGCCGGGCCATTTTGCAGGCGCTCGATCTCAAGGAAGATGACCGCACGAAGCCGAAGATCGCGTCGAGCCAGGTGATTCGCCGCGTCGACGACCATCAAACCCAGCTCATCAATCGCATGCGGCACGGCAACATGATTTTGGCCGGGCAAACATTGTACATCATGGAAGTCGAGCCGGCCGGTTATGCCGCCCTCGCCGCGAACGAAGCCGAGAAGGCCGCGAACATCAACATTTTGGAGGTTCGCACGTTCGGCAGCTTTGGCCGCGTGTACCTGGGCGGCGAGGAACGGGATATCGACGTCGCCTACCGGGCGGCCATCGCGGCGATTGAAGGAGTGACGGGTAAGATTCCAAAGAAGCACTGATGATGTTGGATGTTCGATGTTGGATGTTTGATATCCAACATTCAGCGTCGAACGCCTCCGCCGACTAACAACGGCGGCTCGCCTTCCAACATCCAATACCTAACATCCAATATCCAATATCTAACATCCGAAATCTAACATCCAGCATCTGGAGCAACCCCATGTCCGAAGCCCTTGGAATGATCGAATGCCGCAGTTTTCCCACGATGGTGGAGGCGGCCGACGCAATGGTGAAAGCCGCCAAAGTCGAACTCGTGTCGTACGAGAAGACGGGCGGCGGTTACGTGACGGCCATCATCCGTGGCGACGTTGCCGCGGTGAAAGCCGCGTGCGATGCCGGCCAAGCCGCCGCTTCGCGCGTGGGCGAAGTCGTCGCGACGCACATCATCGCCCGCCCGCACACCAACGTGGATAGCGTCCTTCCGCTCGGCCGCGGCGAAGAGAAGAAGAAATAGCCAAGCCGTTCCGGCTCGACGAATGACCGGCCAAATACCACTGCTCCCGGCCGCGGCGGCCGGGCTAGGTGTGCCTGGAGATCACGCACCATGCTCATTGCCCGCGTTATCGGCACGCTCGTATCGACTCAAAAAGAGCCGACGATCGAAGGCCTGCGCCTGCTCGTTTGTCAGCCGCTCAATGCCGAAGGCGAAAAGGTTGGGGCGGCTGTGATCGCTGCCGACGCCGTGGGCGCCGGCGTGGGTGAAGTAATTCTATTCGCGACGGGCAGTTCGGCCCGCCAAACCGTGGCCACGCAAAACCGGCCAGTCGACGCCGTGGTGATGGCCATCGTCGACCACTGGGAAGTTGCCGGCAAAACCAAGTACCGCAAGAGCGACGACTAGACGTATTCTCCTTCAACGTATTTTGACTTCACTCGTATTTAGCCCCCGATCATTGACCGGGGGCTAAGTGGGAGCCAACGTGACGCGCCTCACCGATCAACAAGTTGACGCGATCGCCCAGCAAGTGCTGCGGGAGATGGGCAGTGCGCATCGTGGCGGTGGGTGGCTGGGGTCGAGCGGAGCGAGCCCCCAGCACGCTGGGGGCTCGCCTACGGCTCGACCCCAGCCACCCCTCGGTGCGTTCCACGACCTCGACGCGGCCGTGAAGGCTGCCCGCACGGCCTTCGAAACGCTCGACACGATGAAGCTGTCCAAGCGCGACGAAATTATCGCCGCCATCCGGCAGGCCGCGGTGCGGGAAAGCGAGTCGCTCGCCTTCGCCGCCCACCAGGAAACCGGTTTCGGCCGCTACGAAGACAAAATCGTCAAAAACCGCCTCGTGGCCACCAAAACGCCGGGTACCGAAGTGCTCCAGGCTGAGGCCAAAACCGGCGATGGCGGCATGTCACTCTTCGAGCGGGCGCCGTTCGGCGTCATTGGTTCGATCACGCCGTCAACCAATCCCACGGCCACGATCATCAACAACACGATTTCGATGGTCGCCGCCGGCAACGCCGTGGTGTTTAACGTACACCCTTCGGCCAAAAAGTGCTCGCTCCGCTGCGTCGATGTCATCAATCGCGCGATTCTCGCGGCCGGCGGTCCCGAAAATCTCATCGTCACGATGGCCGAGCCGACGGTCGAATCGGCCCAGGCCCTGATGGTTCACCCAGGCATCCGCATCGTGGTGGTAACAGGTGGCGCGGGCGTGGTGGAAGCCGCCATGAAAAGCGGCAAGCGGGCCATTTGTGCCGGCCCCGGCAATCCGCCGATCGTTGTCGACGAAACGGCCGACCTCGACCAGGCCGGTCGCGATATCGTCCTCGGCGCGTCGTTCGATAACAACGTCATCTGCACCGACGAAAAAGAGACGTTCGCCGTGGCTGGCATTGCCGATAAACTGCTCGCCGCCGCGACCAAGAACAATGCGGTCGTGCTCACGCAGTCGCAAACGCGGCAACTGGAAAATCTCATTTTCGCCGAAGTTCGCGGCCCGCGGCAATCTGCCAAAATCAACCGCGACCTGATCGGCAAGAACGCCGGCGTCATCCTGCGGAAGATCGGCATGAATGTGCCGGAAGATCTGCGGCTCGGCATCATCGATGTCGGCGTCAACCATCCGCTGGTGTGGACCGAGCAGATGATGCCCATCATGCCGGTCGTCCGCGTGGCCGATGCCAACGAAGCGATCGACCTGGCGGTCGAGGCCGAAGGCCGCCGCGGCCACACCGCCGTGATGCACTCCAAAAACATTACGAACCTTTCGCGCATGGCGAAATTGATCAACTGCGGCATTTTCGTGAAGAACGCCCCCTGCTACGCCGGCCTGGGCCACGGCGGCGAGGGCAGCACTTCGTTTACCATCGCCTCGCCCACCGGCGAAGGCATGACCGACGCCCGCACGTTCTCGCGGCTGCGACGCTGCGTGATGTTCGACCACTTCCGTATTGTATGACCAAACTCCCCGCCATCGCGCTGATCGAGTACGGCAGCATTGCGGCCGGCATGTTTGCCGCCGACAAAATGGTGAAGCGTGCGCCGGTCGAGTTGCTTCATGCCGGCACCGTGCAGCCGGGGAAATATCTCGTGCTTGTGGGCGGCGGCACCGCCGAGGTCGAGGAAAGCTATCGCGCCGGCCTGCAGGCGGCAGCGAGCGACGTTGTCGACGAAGTGTTCCTGCCCGATGTGCATCCGCAAGTCGTGCAATCGCTCGATGGCAGCCGCACGTATAACGGTATTGAATCATTTGTCGTACTGGAAACCTCGACCGTGGCCGCGATCCTGCGAGCGACCGATGCCGCCGCGAAGGGCGCGCAGGTCGCGCTGGCGGAAATGCGCGTCGGCAACGGCCTCCACGGCCGCGGCTTGGCGGTCCTCACGGGTGAACTTACCGATGTCGAGGCCGCCGCCGAAATCGCTCAACGCGTCCTCGCCGGCCGCAACGTTACGCTGTGCCATTCGATCGTCTCGAACGTGCACGAGCAATTTGCCAGCCACGTCACCAAAACAACCCGGTTTTTTCGCGCGTAGGTCAGGCTTCAGCCTGACACGAACAAGTCCCCACTCGTCAGGCTAAAGCCTGACCTACATCCACCATGCTCCTCGGCAAAGTCATTGGAACCCTGGTCCCCTGCGAGGTCTACGAAGGTCTCGAAGGCGTGCCGATGCTCCTCGTCCAACCCCTCACCAAAAAGTGTGAGCCCAAGGGCGAGGCGATCATTTGCTGCGACTCGACCCTGATGGCCGGCCCGGGCGAGTTGGTGTACTACGAAGGCGGCCGCGAAGCCGCGATGGCCCTGCAAGAAACATTCGTTCCCGTTGACCACACGATCATCGGCATCGTCGATGACCTGAACACCACGTAGGTCAGGCTTTAGCCTGACGAGAACCACCATGTACGTCAGGCTTCAGCCTGACGAGAACCAATCCAATAACCGCGGCCTAGCGCCCCACGGCTGATCCAATCAGTCGCCGGGTACCCTCTGGGTGGCTAGCGTCCGGTTCATCGGTATGATTTTGAAATGCTTCGATGAATGACCTCGAACGGTCAGGCTGAAGCCTGACCTACGAAATATGTTCCTAGCCCAAGTCACCGGCGAAATCGTCTCAACGATCAATCACCCCGATTACGATCGTCGGCGATTGCTGGTCGTCGACCGCCTCGACCCCACGGGCACGCCGACGGGCGCGTACCTCATCGCCATGGCCGCCGTCGATGCCGGCGTCGGCCAGCGTGTTTTGGTACTCGACGAAGGCAACGGCGCCCGCCAAATTCTCAACAGCCGCACGGCCCCCGTCCGCTCGGTCATCGTCGGCATCGTCGATTCCGTCGACCTGGCGTAGGGTGAGCACCGCCCACCATTTGCAACATCGCTCCCGTCCGAAGGTCGAAGCGCAAGCAAGAGCATTGTACGTTACAATGGTCGCATGGCGCGGCGTTTCCAATTCGGCCTTCGCAATCTTCTCTGGGCCGTGTTCTGGTTATGTCTTAGCGGCGCTTCGTTCTCAACGCTAAAGATGTTGCTTCACGATCGCTCGCTACCTCCTCGCGAACCGCCTCTATTGTACGTCTTGTATGGTGTATACTTCTGGAGCCTCATCTTCATGATGTTCTGGTCGCCAATAGTCGCGATCGGCGCGTTCGTTGGCCGGACAAAACGAGCAATGCTGATTGGCGCCGTCGTGGTGCCATTGCTTGTTATTGTCAGCCTTATGGCATTGATGCCGACGGTACAATGAACGCTGGCAGTCGCACTTCAATTCTCTGGTCGCAGCTCGCAGCGCAAGCAAGAGCGTTGTGTGTAGCACTGGGGCCATGCACAGCGCTCTTGCTTGCGCTGCGAGCTTCAATCGATGGTGCGAATGCGGAGCGCGACGGTTGCCTCCCATCCCGCCAACCGATACCCTATTCTCATGCTCGAACTCTACGACCAAATCGAAGCCGCCGCGGCGGCCGTTCAGGCCAAGTTCCGCGAAACGCCGCATGCCGGCATCATCCTCGGCACGGGCCTCGGCGGCCTCGTCGAGGAGATGGAGATCGCCGCCACGCTCGTCTACGAATCCATCCCGCACTTTCCGAAATCCACCGCTACCAGCCACCGCGGCCGGCTCGTGTGTGGCCGGCTCGCAGGCGTGCCGGTCGTCGTCATGGAAGGCCGGTTCCACCAGTACGAAGGCTACCCCCTTAAGAAAATCACGCTGCCCGTGCGGGTGTTCAAGCGGCTCGGCGCGCAGCTCATGATCGTGTCGCAGGCCGTCGGCGGCCTTAACACGATCTACCGCGCCGGCGATGTGATGATCATCGACGACCAGATCAACCTCATGGGCGATAACCCGCTCGTCGGCATCAACGACGACCGCCTCGGCCCGCGGTTCCCCGATATGTCGCAGCCGTACGATCCGGAGCTGATCGACGCCGGCCTCGAAATTGCCCGCAAGGAGAACTTCGTCGCCCATCGCGGCGTCACGGTCGCGGTCACCGGGCCGAACCTCGAAACGCGGGCCGAGTACCGCTTTCTGCGGCGCATCGGAGCCGATGTCGTCGGCATGAGCACGATCCCCGAAGCGATCGTCGCCGTCCACTGCGGCCTCCGCACGTTCGGGCTCTCGGTCATCACCGACATGTGCTACCCCGACCACGCCGAGCCGGTCAACGTCGAACAAATCATCGCCACCGCCAACGCCGCGGCGCCGAAACTTCGAGCCCTCGTCTGCGGGGTGCTGAAGTATGATGCGGCGAAAAGAGGGGGAGACAAGGAGAGGGGGAGAGGGGGAGAAAAACCATGATTTCAAATCTCCCCCTCTCCCCTTCTCCCTTTCTCCCCCTCTGACGTTTTATGCTCCATCTCCGCGACCAAATCGCCGAAGCCGCCGCATTCGTCCGAACCCGCTGGAACGGCCGGCCGCGGTGTGGCATCATTCTTGGCTCGGGGCTTGGCAGCGTGGGCGAAGCGATCGAGCTCGACGCCGCGATCGACTACGGCGATATACCACACTTTTTGAAATCCACCGCGATCGGCCATCACGGCCGACTGCTGTGCGGCAAGCTCGGCGGCGTGCCGGTCGTTGCGATGCAAGGGCGGTTCCACTGCTACGAAGGCTACTCGGCCGAGCGGGCCACGTTCCCGGTCCGCGTGATGCATGCTCTCGGCATCAAGCTGCTCATCGTCTCGAACGCCGCCGGCGGCCTGAACACGAACTTCGCCTGTGGCGATATCATGGTCATCGACGACCACATCAACCTGCTCAACCGCAACCCGCTCGTCGGCGTGAACGACGATGAACTCGGCCCGCGCTTTCCCGATCTGGGCGCGCCGTACGACCGCCGCCTCGGTGACCGGGCCCTCGCAATCGCCCGCAAGCACGATTTCGTTTGCCATCGCGGCGTGTACGCGGCCATGCTCGGCCCCACCTACGAAACGCGGGCCGAAATCCGCATGTTGCGTTATTTTTGTGCCGATGCCGTCGGCATGTCCACCGTGCCGGAAGTGCTCGTGGCCGTCCACGCGGGCCTCCGCGTTCTTGGCCTCTCGACGATCACCAACATCTGCTCGCCCGATAAAAAAGTCACCACCAGCGGCCACGAAGTCATCGCCACCGCCGAAATGGCACGGGATAAGTTGCTCGCCATCGTCGCGGGGATCATCAGCGAAGAATTTCAAAACCGCTAATCGACGCTAATAGAACACTAATTCGATAAAGGAAAGCCTCACGCAAAGGCGCAAAGCTGCAAAGAAACCGGAAATTGGACCTTCTTTGCGCCTTGGCGCCTTGGCGTGAGACAAACACTATATCTTCTTCATTAGCGAACGATTCGCGATGATTAGCGGTTCGCTCAATCCATGAACGTAGTATCTGTAATCTCGAAGAAACGCGACGGCGGCGAACTTTCCGCCGACGAGATCGGCTCGCTCATCAATGGCTACGTCCGTGGCGACGTGGCCGATTACCAGATGTCGGCCTGGGCCATGGCCGTTTTTCTGCGCGGCATGACCGTCGCCGAAACGGCCGCCCTCACCGAGCACATGCTCCACTCGGGCGTCACGTTCCAGTGGCCGGCCGGCGAATCGCCCAAAGTCGATAAACACTCGACCGGCGGCATCGGCGATAAAGTCTCGCTGCCGCTCGCTCCGCTGCTGGCCTGTTGCGATCTGCAGGTGCCGATGATCTCAGGCCGCGGCCTCGGCGCCACCGGCGGCACGCTCGATAAGCTCGAAGCCATCCCCGGCTACCGCACCAACCTCAGCACGGCCGAGTTCCAGCAAGTTTGCCGCGATGTTGGCTGCGTCATCAGCGGCGCGACGGCCGACCTCGTGCCCGCCGACCGCAAGCTCTACGCCCTCCGCGACGTCACCGGCACCGTCCCATCGATCCCGCTCATCACCGCGAGCATCATGAGCAAAAAACTAGCCGAGGGGCTCGACGCCCTCGTGCTTGACGTGAAGCACGGCACCGGCGCGTTCATGAAAACGCTCGATAACGCCCGGGCTCTCGCCCGCTCGATGGTCGACACCGGCAAACGCATGGGCGTGCCCACGGTCGCGTTGCTCACCGACATGAACCAGCCGCTCGGCCGCATGGCCGGCAACGCGAATGAGGTGAACGAGTCGGTCGCCGCCCTCATGGGCAATGGCCCGGCCGACCTCATGGCGGTGACGCTCGAACTGGGTGCCGAGCTACTTGTGCTGGCAAAACGCGAACCAACGACCGCGGCCGCGCGCCAACGGATGGAACGGGTGATTTCTTCTGGCGCCGGCCTCGAAAAATTCCGCGAGATGGTCGCCGCCCAAGGCGGAAACCTCGACGCGCCACGGCCGATCGCCCCCACGCAAGAAATTCTCAGCCCCGACGTGGGTTACGTTTCCGCGATCGATACCGAACGCCTCGGCTACGTGGTGATCAACCTCGGCGGCGGTCGTCGCCAATTGGGAGACCAGCTCGACCTCAGCGTCGGCTTCGAAATGCTCGTCCGCATCGGCGACAAAGTCGACCGCGGCCAACCGCTGGCAAGACTCTTCGCGAAACCGGAAGCTGCTGCCCAGGTTACGCGAGACTTTGTGGCAGCGGTCACGATTGCAGAAGCTCCAGTCGCAGCTCCGCCGTTGATCGTTGAAAGAATCGCATAGTTTCTTTAGTCCGCAGATGGCGCAGATATGCGCAGATGTTTAAGAAGTTGTCTTAACGAGATTTGGTGTCAAAACACTTATCTGCGAATATCTGCGCCATCTGCGGACTAAAAAATCTTTTCACTTTCCGGCTCATACAAATGAACGTCGCAAACGAAAACGAACTGATCCAATCCGCGCTCGATGCCCAGAAGCGTGCGTACTGTGTGTACTCCAACTTCCCAGTCGGTGCCGCGCTGCTCACGGCGAGTGGTCGAGTCTATCAGGGCGTGAACATCGAAAACGCCTCCTTTGGCCTGACGATCTGTGCCGAACGCGTCGCCGCTGCGGCGGCCGTGGCGAACGGCGATATAGAGTTCACGGCCATCGCCGTGGTGAGCCGCACGGGTGTCTCGCCGTGCGGTGCCTGCCGGCAGTTCCTGGCGGAATTCGCCCCGAATTTGCCCATCGTGATGGTCGATTCGCTCCAACCCGATGTCATCCACCGCGCCACGCTCGACCAACTGCTTCCGGGCCGATTCGAGGGGCCGGTGTAGACCGTTGGCTCCGCGAGCGGAAATCGTCTCGCGGAGAGGCTGTGATTTTATCGTGACCAGGGTGGCATGCCCTCACTCGCGACAACATGCTCACGCGAATCGGTCTCGTTTTGCCGCGAGTGTGGGCATGCTGCGATTCGCGAGAGCATGCCACCCCAAATACTGCTTGCTCGAGTTCCAAAAAATTACAGCTTCGGAGCGAGACGGCTACATTTGGCTTTTCGCCGTCACTTGCTTGTGCCGGGTGATGTCCGCTTCTTCGAGTGCCGCCAGGAATGGCAGGTTGCGGTACATGTCTTCAAAATCGAGGCCGTAACCCACGACGAACTCGTCCGGAATATCGAAGCCGATGAAATCCGGCGTATAGTCGATTTCCTGCCGTCCGTTCTTCCGGAGCAGCACGGCCGACCGAATCGATTTCGGCCCTAAATCGTGCATCTTTTCCAGGGTGCGTACCAGCGTGTGGCCCGTGTCGAAGATGTCATCCACGAGCAGCACATCGCGCCCCGAGATATCGAGCATCAGCTCGGAGTTGATCACCAACTCGCCGCGCGTGGTGGTCGCACCGCGATAGCTGCTCGCTTGCAGCACGCCGACGCGCATCGGCAAATTGATCACGCGAATGAGGTCGGCCATCAGTACCACGCTGCCCGTCAGCACGCCGACGATCGTGAGCTGCCGATCCTGGTAGCAGGCCTCGATCGCATCGGCCATCCGCATCACACCGTCGTACAGGTCTTCCTTGCTGAGCAGCGTCTTCATCGTGCTTGGACTCCATGTCGTTTGGTTGTGGAAAGAAATCTGCCACAAAGGGCACGAAGAGGAAAGCATAATCGTCTCACGCCAAGGCGCAAAGGCGCGAACGGAAGGAAGCAAGACGTCCGTCACACTTTCACCGCAAGAAGACTTTGCGAATGAAAACAGGTATTGGACCCGGCGATCCCATCATCAAACGTCAGCGACGCATTAGCGCCCATTAGCGATCTGACAACCAGCAACTTCTTCCTTTGCGACTTAGCGCCTTGGCGTGAGATTTCTCCGCGCTGCCCTTTGTGTCCTTCGTGCCGTTAGTGGTTCAAAAAGCACAAGCGTGTCAAGAACCATGATCCATCGTATTAAAAATCCGATCGCCGGCGTCGCCCAAACCGGGCACGATGAACTTGCGATCGTTCAAATCGGGGTCGATGTGGCAGACGTAAATTTGCGCGTTCGGGAACTCGACTTCTACTCGCTTGACGCCTTCCTCGGCGGCGATGATCGAGAGCAGCTTCACGTGCGGCACACCCCAATCACGCAATGTGCTCAAGGCATCGACGGCCGAACCGCCCGTGGCCAGCATGGGGTCGAGAATTAGAGCGACATCCACCGGCCGCTCGGGCGGCAGCTTCGAGTAGTACTTAATTGGCTGAGCCGTCTCTTCGTCGCGATACAACCCCAAGTGCCACACTTCCGCCATAGGGATGAGTTCGAGCACGGGGTCAATCATTCCCAAGCCAGCTCGCAGAATCGGCACCAGCCCAATCCGTTGTGAAAGCTGCCGGCCTTCCGTCTTCGCGAGCGGCGTTTGCACCATGACCGGTTCGGCCTGCAAGTCCTTGGTCGCCTCGTAGGCCAAGAGCGACGCCAGCCGATGCACCAACTGCCGAAACTCGGCAGGTGGCGTCGTGCGATCGCGCAGGCGGGTCAAATGACAGGCAATTAGCGGATGCTGGACCTCGAACACGCCGCTCATAAAATCCTCGGTCGTTGGAAGGATTGCGGGAGCTTCTGCCACCAAAGTCACACTCATGGCAACGTCCTTCTTTTCCACGCGCGGTGCCGGTGCCGCAAGAATTTGAATCACCCGAGCACGCCACCTATTGCCTCGGGGACGGGGCGCACCTCATTCTAGCTAGCACTCGCAGGGTTGAGAAGAATCGGCCGCTGTTTCGCTCGATTTTCCGCGGTGCCGTTGGCCCCAGCGTGAGAATCAGCGTTACAATGGGCAAGATTTCTCCGACCCGCAAAACCTCGCAGGCGTGCAATTGCGATCGTGTAAGAATCATGCCTGAATTTGCGTTTGAAATAATTTTCGAAAAGACAAGGGGCTCACGCAGAGGCGCAGAGTACGCGGAGAGTGTGAACGACGACTAGCTCTTTGCGACCTCCGCGCCTCTGCGTGAGACAATTTCTTCGAAATCCGCATACCACTACAAAGTAAGCTTTTATGACTCGACGATTTCCACTTCGCATTGCTTTGATCTCGCTGCTTTTGTTTGCCTTGTCGTGCGAGCTACAAGTTGTTGCCGAGGGCACGATCCGCGTCGCCACGTACAACACTTCGCTCTATCGCGACAAAGACGGCCAACTCATCCGCGACCTCGAATCGGGCACGAATGAACAAGCCCGCAAAATTGCCGAGGTGATTCAGCGCGTGCGGCCGGATATCTTGTTCGTCAACGAATTCGACTATGACGAAACCGGCCACGCTGCCGAGCTGTTTCGCATGAATTATGTCGGCGTCAGCCAGAACAGTCTGGAACCGGTGAAGTTCGACTACCAGTACACGGGCCCTGTGAACACCGGCGTCCAAAGCGGCCGCGACTTGGGTCACAACGGCCGCAAAGGGGATGGCGACGATGCGTTCGGTTTTGGCCGTCACCCCGGCCAATACGGCATGCTTGTGCTCTCGAAGTTCCCAATTGATCGCGAGCATGTTCGCAGCTTCCAGAAGTTGCTCTGGCGCGATATGCCCGACGCCATGCTGCCGATTGTTCCGCGCACCAACCAACCGTTCTACAACGACGACGACCTCGCCATCTTCCGCCTCTCTTCCAAGAGTTTCTGGGATGTGCCCATTGAGGTATCCCGACCCTCTCCCCAAGGGAGAGGGAATGCGGAGCAACCGCTCACCTTGCACCTCCTCTGTTCGCATCCCACGCCGCCCGTATTCGATGGCCCCGAAGACCGCAACGGTTGTCGTAACCACGACGAAGTCCGCCTCATCGCCGACTATATCGGCGGCACCGAAAACACTTATTTGAAGGACGACGCCGGCCAAGCCGGGGGCTTGACGCCGGAAGCACGTTTCGTGATCGTCGGCGATCTCAATTGCGATCCGGTCGACGGCGAAGGCCTGCGCAGCACGATGCCACAACTTCTACAGCACCCGCGCGTGAATGCATCCTTCATTCCGACCAGCGCAGGCGGCCCGCTTACCGCAAATAAATTTCCCAACCAGTTCACCCACTACCACGGCGACCCATCTCGTTTCACCGCGAACTTCACCGACGAAAGCCACGGCTGCCTGCGAATCGATTACGTGCTGCCCTCGAAGGGACTCGAAGTTGTCACCGGCGGCATCTTTTGGCCCAAACCCGGCGACCCCGGCGCCGACGCTGTCACCGCCACCGATCATCGCTGCGTATGGCTAGACATAAAATCACAGTAATTGGCGAGCCGGAAGCGTCACCGCCCGGAGCAAAAAACTCCGCTCGCTCACCGCTCGCGGTTCGCCGTCTGTTCAAGCGTGACGCTTGAAGTATTGCACATCGCGCTCATGCTTTTCAGCGGCCGCACGCGACTTGAATGTTCCCAAGTTCCGGCGTTTCCCGGTCCGCGGGTTTTTCTTTTTCGAGTACAACCGATATGCACCCGACGCTAATTTGCGGATCATTGTCACCACTCCTATTCGCCCCATCGTCCAATGGTTTCTCATGCCCCAAGAGAGCGAATGTGTGCAATCGGCGCGCCGCGAATTCAGTTCGCACTATCGGCCACTCGGGGGACCGCGTCTAACGCGGCCGGCGCAGCGTTTGCACGTTTGCGTGAATGGCAATATCATGGCTACACTGCTGGTAGGCACCCTAGGTGCCGCAGGTTGGCATGAAGCGGTGCAGCGATGTCTCGGGCGTCGCTCCCACAAGGATGAATCCATGAACGCAAAGCAGGCAACGAAGTACCGGGCCCTTTTGGAACAACTCACTTCTCGCGTTCGCTCCGATGCGAGCGGCATGGTCGATCAAATTCGCGGCAGCACGGGCGGCAATGGCGGAAGTGAACTCTCGAACGCCCCACTCCACCTCGGGGATATGGGCACCGACGAGTTCTTGTACGATATGAACGCGGCCCTCCTGGCCAATGAACAGTACATCGTTGCCGAAGCGCGTGACGCTCTGCAGCGAATCACCAACGGCACGTTTGGCGATTGTGAAGGGTGTGGCCACTCCATCGCCGCTGCCCGGCTCGAAGCGATTCCGTATGCCCGTTACTGCGTCGCATGCGCCGCGGAGCATGACCCGCCACAAGTGAGCCTCGACGACGGCCGACCCCACTCGCCGAAAGATACGCTCGCCCGTGAGGGCGAAATGCAAGAGGATCACCGCACGCAGACGGACGACATCGAGTACCCGAAAGATCGCGTCCGCCAAGGCGATGGCGATCGTCACGCAGCCGGAACTGCCGGTGGCGGCACGGCGGTGGGTGGCCTTGCCGGCAGCAACGAAGGCGATGGTGAACCGATTATCGTCGACCTCGACAACGCTTCCGGCAGCGGCAACTTCGACGTCGAGGACGACCGCCCAGACGATCACACCCCGCTCTCCGGCTTCACCGGCGGCGCGGTCGGCGGCACCCCGGCTCGCAAACGGGCGAAGTGATTCCGTGTACTTTGGGTCGGACGCTTGGCGAACTCCGGGATGCCGCTTAGCCGCGACGCGGTAGCGGAGCGGGCATTCGCCAAAAACGGCATTCTTCCCCAGAGTTCGCAGCGCAAGCAAGAGCGTTTTCGACTCCACCATTCCTGGCGAAATCGCGTCAACTTTTCCGGCGAGCAATGGTGTTTTTTCCACGTATATTCCGCCGTGATCAACCATCTCTCGTGGCACCCACTACCGCTTGCGGTTCGATCTCTTTCGACCCACAAATTGCGGCCGCGCCCCGAACTTCTCTTGTATTCATCCGTACAGGTCGATATAGTACACAAGCGTTCACTGACGCACTTGCACTCCCCTGTGCTGCAACCTGAGGGGAGCGGGCCTGCGAGCCGCCGCCGTCACTCGGCCGCTCGCCGCAAAGGCCCGCCCCCCCTTGTTCCACCAATGGAAACCTACGGAACGAGTCCGATTCGAGATTATGCCTTCCACTACATGAAACCAAACACTAGCACCGCGCTCCGCTGCGCCAAGCCTCCGCGTCGCGGCTAAACGGCGTCGATTTGCAGGGCAGGGACCGATAATTTCCAAAACTTGCACTAATTTCACCATTTTTCTCCCTAAACCCTAAAACCCTAAAACCCTAAACCCTAAACCCTGAACCCCCCTCCCCACTTGCCTAATCGCCCAATTCACTAGATAAAAGGATGCCGTCCATGGTTGCGACCGCCACCAACAATCGCCCTGTCACTCCTGCCACTCCGAACACTCGCATGGCCAAACCAGACAAAGACAAATCCGCCAAAAAGTCTGCCAAACGCAGCGAACCGAAGCCCACCGGCGTCCTGGAATCCAGCGCCGAACTCCGGAACACGGTGGCCGCCATCGAAAAGCAGTTTGGCGAAGGGGCCATTATGGCGCTTGGTGCCGAAAAGATCGTGCCGATTGAAGGCATCGCCACCGGCAGCCTCTCGGTCGATATCGCCCTCGGTGGCCGCGGCATTCCGCGCGGTCGGATCATCGAGGTGTTCGGCCCGGAATCCAGCGGCAAAACGACGCTCGCGTTGCACGTGGTCGCCCAGGCCCAAAAGGCCGGTGGTATCGCCGCGTTCATCGATGCCGAACACGCCCTCGACCCCAGTTGGGCCAAGAAGCTCGGCGTCGACCTCGAGATGCTGCTCGTCAGCCAGCCGAGCTACGGCGAAGAGGCGATGCACATCACTGAAATGCTCATCAAGTCGAACGCGGTCGATGTGATCGTCGTCGACTCGGTGGCCGCCCTGGTGCCCAAGAAGGAACTCGATGGCGAAATCGGCGACACGCACGTCGGTCTGCAGGCCCGGCTCATGAGCCAATCGCTCCGCAAGCTCACCGCCGCGATTGCTAAGAGCCGCACCTCCGTCATCTTCATTAATCAGATCCGCGAAAAGATCGGCGTCATGTTCGGCAGCCCCGAAACGACGCCCGGCGGCCGCGCTCTCAAGTTCTACGCCTCCTGCCGGATCGACGTCCGTCGCATCGGCCAGTTGAAAGAAGGCGAAGAAGTCATCGGCCAGCGCGTTCGCGTGAAGGTCGTCAAGAACAAGGTGGCCCCGCCGTTTCGCACGGCCGAATTCGATATGATGCACTCCGACGGCATCAGCTACGAAGGCGATATCCTCGACCTCGGCATGGAGCAGAAGATCGTCGGCCGCACGGGCGCTTGGTTCCGCTACGGCGACTTGCAACTCGGCCAAGGCAAAGAGAAGGCCCGGCTGTATCTGAAGGAGAATCCGAAGATCGCCGAGGAGATCAAGGAGAAGATCATGGCGGCCGGTGGCCACATCGGCAACGTCTCAAAACCGGCAGACGACGAAGATGGCGAACCAGCCGGCGAGTTCGAGGAATAAGCGACTGTTTTGCAGAACAATTCGGCGAGCCGGTGTGCTGGTGCTGATAACGCTCTGCACACCGCTTGCCGGTTTAGCCGAACCCGCGCGCTCTCCCGCCGCCACCGCTGAAAATGCCGCCGTCGCCGATCTTCAGCGCGCGATCCAAGAAGCCATCGCAACGGCCGAACCCGCGGTTGTCGCCATCTCGCGAGTTCCCGCTCCCCCGCCAGTTGCCGACGAACGCGTCCTCGGCGATGCGTTCATTCAGCTGCGGCCCGCCGAGTCTCCGCACGATGCCGCGCAAATCGTGGGCGCCGGCGTCATTATCGACTCCAGCGGCCTCGTCCTCACGCAGTACCTCGCCGCCAGCCCCGGCGAACAGCATTTCATTACTACCACCAAGCGTCAAACGTTCGCCGCCACGATCCGCGCCGCCGACGCCCGCAGCGGCCTCGCGGTTCTCGCCATCAACGCCGCGAACCTGTTTCCTTTGAACGCACCTTCGGCAAGCCCGCTTCAGCGGGCGGGAAAGCCGACAAACGACTCCCCACCACCCGATACCAAATTCCCCGCCATCCCCTTCGGCGATGCCAACTCGCTCCGCAAAGGCCAGTTCGTCATCGCCATCGGCAACCCGTACGCCATCAAGTCCGACGGCCAGCCCTCCGCCAGTTGGGGCATCATCACGAACCTGGCCCAACGCGCCCCGAGCGGCAGCAACCTCAACGACTCGCCCGGTCCGAACAACGATTTCCGCACGACGCTCCATCACCTCGGCACACTGATGCAGACCGATGCCAAACTCGGCTGGAGCGCCGGCGGCGGCGCGCTCGTCAACTTGCGCGGCGAACTGATTGGCCTCACCACCACGCTCGCCACGATCGCCGGCCACGAGCAACCGGCCGGCTATGCCATGCCCATGAACGCCGCCTTCCGGCGAATCGTCGAGACGCTCAAGGAGGGCCGCGAAGTCGAGTACGGCATGCTCGGCGTGGGATTGGGCATGCAGCAGGTGGCTGCAATCCCTGGTGTTGGTTCGCGGCTCACCGTGATGCAGGTTTACCCCGGCACGCCAGCCGCGAAGGCCGGGCTCGCGGCGGGCGACTCGATTCTGCAAGTCGATGGCAAGCTGGTCACGAGCGTCGATGACGTGCAATTGGCGGTTAGCCTCTTGCCGCCCGCAGCCACCACGAACATCTCCTACTCACGAAACGGTGTGCTGAGCACGACAACGCTCGCCGTCGCCAAGCTGGCGGCGGCGGGTCACAACATCGTGACCGTCCGGCCACCGGCATGGCACGGCCTGCGCATCGACTACGCGACGGCGCTCAACGCACAAGAACTTGCGCAGGCCATTTCCGCTGGCAGCTACGACCCGCAGGGCTGCGTCCTCGTCACCGATGTTGCAAAAGACGGCGACGCCTGGAAAGCGGGCGTGCGACCAGGGATGTTTGTCAGCCACGTGGGCGGCAAACGGGTGACGACTCCCGCCGAATTCCGCGAGGCCGCCGCCAATGCTAGCTCACTCGATGATTTGCGGTTTACAAAACCTCTCAGCCCAGCAAACGAAAAAGCAAAGCCCGCTGCCGGCGCAAGATAGTAGCCGTATCCGTGGCCAAGCGCTATAATCCTCGGAGTTCTGTTTTTCAACGAATCTTCCGCACACGAGGCACGCCGCGTGCTTGATCTTCGGCACTCCATCGGTGTGGTCCTCGCGCTCGTGTCGTTTGCCGTTGCGGCAAGCCGGACGGGAACTCTTCGCGCCGCTACGGCCGAATCGGCCGCTGAACGCCTTCTGAGCGCGGCCAGCGCGCCGGCGGAACATCCCGAATACGGCAGCACTCGCGCCTGGCTGCGCAACAAAGTCGTTCGCGACTCCGACCTCGAAAAATATGGCCTGCACCTCAATGACGACTGGACACGTGCCGATTCCACACGCCCCGTCATCATCCTGATCCACGGCTTCAACTCTACGCCGAAGCAGAACGCGGCACTGCTCGGACCCATTCACGGTGCCGGTTTTCCTTGCGGCACGTTCGCCTACCCGAACGACTACATGATTCGCTACGCGGCCCAGTTGCTATCGAGTGAATTGCGCCACTTCCGCCAACAATACCCAGGACGCCGCGTCGTGCTCGTGTGCCATTCGATGGGTGGCCTGGTCGCACGGGCCTGCGTCGAGGATTCGCTCTACGACCCGGGCAACGTCGAGCGGCTGATCATGATCGCGCCGCCCACGCACGGCACGGTTCTCGCGCATTTCGCCGTCGGCACCGACTTATGGGAGCATTGGCTCTCGCGCAAGGAAGGCTGGCCTTGGCAGCGAGTCCGCGATTCGATCGTCGATGGCCTCGGCGAGGCCGCCTGCGACCTCTGCCCGCATTCCGAATTTCTCACGGAACTCAACTCACACCCGCGGAATCCCCATGTTCGCTACACGGTGATGCTCGGCACCGGGGCGCGACTTAGCGAAGCGCAGCTCGATTGGATTCGCGACTCAGTCTGCCATGCCATCGCCAAGTTGCCGGGCGGCTCGTCTCGCGCCGAAGACCTTAACAAATTCCTGGCCGACGTCGACGAACTGGTCGACGGCAAAGGGGATGGCGTGGTGGCCGTGAAACGCGGCCGGCTCGACGGTGTGCCAGATACCGTGGTGATGCCGTTTGGGCATCTGGCGGTTACTGGTGCCGCGACCACCGACGTCATCCACAGCGTGCAGCACGCCGTGCTCGTCCGCGTTGAATGACCGCGAGAAAAGCGGCACCGCATACGAACAAAACCGCGGCCGCCGGTTCGGGCACGGCGCCGCCCAAGACGAGTTTCGCCGTCCCGCCGCCTGCCCCCGGCAGCGAAAGACCAAGATTGTTCCGCCACATCACGTAGTCGGCGGCATCCGCCACGCCGTTCAAATTGCCGTCGGCGTTCAGGCTCGTCGTCGATCCGAAATTCTGCCGCCAAATGGTATAGTCGAGCGCGTTCACTGTGCCGTTCAAATCATAGTCGCCGGCCACCGCGAACTGCGTGGTCACGGTCACCGGCGTCGTGTCGGGGTGCAAAATGGTGAACACCAAGTCGGGCAATGGGTAGGATACGGGGCTCCAAATCTGTCCCAGGCTGATCGCTCGATCGGCCGCCAAGCTGCCCCCCGGGCCACTAAAAACCCCCTCTGTTAATTGCGTTGAAACGGCGGATATTTTCGTCCAGGCGTCGGCGGGGTCGATGAACCCGTTGCCATTCACATCATAATTGCCGCTGATCGATTTCCAGACACCAAGCGCAGGATTCAATGCGCCGCTGGCAGAAGCAATCTGATAATACGCAAAGGAAATGGGCGCGGCGCTCGGATTGCGCAGCCGCACCTCCCCGCTCAGCGGAAAGAGCTGCGCAATCAAGGTATCCGCGCGGCATGGCGAAACCAGGCCGCAGCAGGCAAGAACAATCGCAAACGTGCGTTTCACCATTGCCAAAACTCAGCGCACATCGGGCACCAGAAATTCAACGAATTTGCGTTGTGAGAAACTGTTCCGGAAAATGGGGATGAAGCCGACGGACCTCGTTCGACTGGGCGTCCTGCGCGACAAGAAAGCGAGACCGGCTTCCCTCATTTATAGTATCACCGCGCTCCCCGGCCGACAACAAAACGGTCGGTCTACGCCGGCTTTTCCGGTTGCACTGCTCCATCGTCCGGCCACTCGAACGCCAAGTCAGGCTCTTGTAGCCGCCGTCGCCAGACTGTGGAAGCCCTGCGAGCCGCGAGTCCACGCTCTGGCGAGCGTGGCTACGGCGCGTGGTTGGGGCATGGGCTTAGCGATGCCCCAGAGCGCAACGAATCTGGAGCGTTGAGGACTCCGCCCCAGCCGCGCTCATAGCTCGGCCGATTAGTCGGCCCCGTTTGAGTCTCGCAGCTGCCCCTCACGATCGGCTTGCCACAGGTCGCCGGTCGTCGGCTCCAGTGCCGTCAGCCACCCGCCGCCCCAGCAATACGTGTCGATGCAGACCAAATGGCCGACATCCAGAATCTCGCCGCTCTTCTGCGACGTATGCCCCACCACCGCGGTCTTCCCCGAAACGTGCGGCCGGGGAATCCCGAACTTCAGTGAATGCCAGCGCAACGTCGCCCAATGCTGGCGCGTGAGCGCCGCCTCCGGCTCATAACTGCCATGCACGAAAAAGTGGGACGGCGTTTCGAAAACGTCGCCCCACGTGCGAATGAACTCAAGCTGCTCCTTTGGCACGGGGCACGTCTTGCCGCTCACGTCGCGATACGATTCCACGGTCTCGGCCCCGCCGAAATGGAGCCAGTCATCGGGCTGCGGCTTGCCGTCGATGAAGCTGAGCATCATCTCTTCGTGATTGCCCAACAGCGGAACCAGCCGGCACCGCTCGCGCAGCCGCAGCAGTTCTTCAATCACCTGCCGACTCTCCGGCCCCCGGTCGACGCAATCGCCCAGCGTGATGATCGTATCGTCCGCCGCCGGGGCAATCGCCGCGATCACCGCCCGCAGCGCCGCGGCACAGCCATGGATATCACCAATCGCAATGACCCGCGCCGACATGCAAACCCCGTGATGACTGGGGAACTCGAAGTAATCTCCCTCTCCCTCCGGCAGCAATAGCCAGCAAATCTCCCTCTCCCACTGGGAGAGGGCCGGGGTGAGGGTGCCTTGGCAGGAGCCATGCCAGAATCCTCAAGCTCTCTTGATTCTGGCCACTCACGATGCCGAACGCAATGCCGACGACGCTCAATGCGCCGCGAAAAGGCACATCGCATGATACAATCGCCTTCTGCCGCCGTGTTCTGCCCAGCTTTTTTCAATGGGACGGTGGAATTTGTCCGAGATGGCATGGAAGAAGTGACATGGCCGTGAATTAATGTTTATCACGCTAAGCAACAACCGTGCCTTCCGCGGTGCGGCTTCCACGGGTTGCATGTTGTCCCTCGTCGGGCCTATTCTGCTCGCAGCCGTGGTTTGTCCACGGTCGCGCGCTCAGTACCGCGTCTTCTGGGGAGACGTTCACGGCCACACAATTCACTCCGATGGCAAGGGAAGCCTGGACGATTATTTCACATTTGCCCGCGACGTCGCCAAACTCGATTTTGTGATTGTTACCGACCACGATTTCGGAAACGCGGCGCCCTGGCGGATGCCACAAGCGACGTGGAAGCTAACACAATGCAAGGCAGATGCGTATACGAGCGAGAAACGATTTGTCGCCATCGCTGGTTATGAATGGACGTCGCAACCCAAGTACTGGACGGGCGTCGCCGACGATACGACGTCGGAGCGCCTGTTTTCGGGGGCACCCAAATTCTATAATCACAAAAATGTCTACTTCGGGGAAAACGTCGATTATCTGTTCAGTGCCAAGGATCCAAACTTCATGAGTCCCGACCTCCTGGCCGCGGCTGTCCTGCTGCACGGCGGACTCATTCAAAATAATCATCCGACCGCGGGGCCAGAGGGATCGAATCAGTGGGATTACAACCCCGCCTATTACGCAGTCATCACGAATACCGAGATCGATGCGGATGTGCTGCGATACGCAGGGAAGACGTACGAGATCGGTGTCGAACGGACCGTGCGCGGCTTCCTCGATCGAGGCGGCAAGACGGGATTCGTCAAAGGAACCGACACCCACGACGGAAAGCCGGCCGCTCGGACCGCCGTATTGGCCAAACAGTTAACCCGCGATGCCGTATTCGACGCGCTCCGCAACCGCCGAAATTACGCCGTGTCCAATGCGCGCATCTGGCTGAGTTTCAAGATTGACGGTCACGAGATGGGTGAAGTGATGGAAACCGCGGGCAATCCCACGATCGACGTTGATATTCGCGGTACCGACAAAATCGAAGAAGTTGTGGTCATCCGTAATGGCGCGGCCCTGCATTCACTCAACCCGAGAACAGAGCGAGTGAAGTTCACCTACGTGGATCGGTCGTTCCATAGCGACAGCTACTACTATCTCCGCGTGACACAGGTCGACAACGACGAACACGGCAACCCGTCGCGCGCCTGGTCCAGTCCGATCTGGGCAACACGAACAGCGTCGGCACCAAGACCTTGAGTTTGCGGCTCTGTTGTCCAAAGTCGCGCAGATTGGTTCGCCTCGAAGCGGGAAACGACTCACGAGATCCCTTTCCGTGCCTCCGTGGTAAATCTCATCGTCCAAAAATAATACTGGACATCTGTAAACTATCCGCTATACTGGCCTTCACGCGTGCCTTCCCGCCCCGTCGCGCATTGGCAATTCAGTCCGTTTGCAGCAACACGTGACAATCGCGTGTATCAATCCTCGCGAATTCTCCGAGTATTGCGCTGCCGTTTGAGCGCGCAGCCACGCAATCAAGCATGAGCCTATTGATGATGGATGCAAAACCTCACCATTTTGCACCCAAAATGCGGGATCCCGTTCGGCGGTGCAAAACCAATGGCAGCGTTACGTTCTTTCTGTAAGAGTGAACGGAGCCCGCAGCGCAAGCAAGGGACTCTCAACATATTCCCTTACTTGCGCTGCGGGCTTCAATCCGAAGCACTCGCTTGCCGTCATTTACAGAACTTCTGGGACGGTATCAAACCAATCCCCATGCCAGCCATCGACTTAGCTCACATGCATGCCATCCTCACCATTTCAAAACGACACCAATGCCGCGTTCCACGCACTTTTGCTTTGTCGGTCGACCGTAGGTCAGGCTTTAGCCTGACAGTTCCCGGTCCGTTATCAGCCGTCAGGCTGAAGCCTGACGTACCGTCTTCGTTGACACCGGGCCGCATCCCGATACCATGAACAAGATCGAACGGCCGCACTTTTCGGCCGAAATGAGCGTTGGATTAGGAGTTCTATTCCAACCCGCCCTCACCCCGGCCCTCTCCCCAAGGGAGAGGGAGGTTTGTTAGCATTCCCAAGCATCTGCCTCCAGAGAGGAGCACGAGAATATGAAGCGCGAACCGAACACCCAGCTTGAACATGCCCGGGCTGGCAACACCACGCCCGAAATGAAATTCGTCGCCGAACGCGAAGGGCTTGATCCCGAGGTGGTTCGTGGCGAAGTCGCCGCCGGCCGCCTGGTCATTCCGGCCAACAAAGTGCACCTTTCAAAACGGCTCGAACCGATGGGCATCGGCGTCGCCACGAAGTGCAAGGTCAACGCGAACATCGGCAACTCGGCCGTCACAAGCAGCCTGGAAGGCGAACTCGAAAAGCTCCACTACGCCGTTCACTTCGGCGCCGATACCGTGATGGACCTCTCGACCGGCAAGAACATCGACGAAATTCGCACGGCCATTATCAACTGCTCGCCCGTGCCGATTGGCACCGTGCCGATCTACCAGATGCTCGAAGAACTCGGCGGCGACATCGAAGACATGCGGCCGCAGCACTTTTTGGATATGGTCGAGCATCAGGCGAAGCAGGGCGTCGATTACATGACCGTCCACTGCGGCGTACTCATGGAACACCTCCATCTGACGATGAACCGCGTCACCGGCATCGTCAGCCGGGGCGGCTCGCTCGTGGCCAAGTGGATGATGGCCCATCGCCAGCAGAACCCGTTCTACACCCACTTCGAAGACCTGTGCGACATCATGCGCGAGTACGACGTAACTTGGAGCCTGGGCGACGGCCTGCGGCCCGGCTCGATCGCCGACGCCAGCGACGCCGCCCAATTTGCCGAACTCGAAGTGCTCGGCGAGCTCACCCGCCGCAGCCAGGCCCGCGGTTCACAAGTGATGGTCGAAGGCCCCGGCCATATTCCGATGGACCAGATCAAGATGAACGTCGAGAAGCAAATTGAAATTTGCGACGGCGCGCCGTTCTACCTACTCGGCCCGCTGGTGACCGATTTCGCCCCGGGCTACGACCATATCACCAGTTGCATCGGGGCCGCGATGGCCGGTTGGTACGGCGCCGCGATGCTGTGCTACGTCACGCCGAAGGAACACCTTGGCCTGCCGGAACGCGAGGATGTGAAGCAGGGTATGATCGCCTACAAAATCGCCGCCCATGCCGCCGACGTGGCCCGCAAACGCAAAGGTGCTCAAGATCGCGACGACGCCCTCTCGCGAGCCCGGTTTGCGTTCGATTGGAACGAGCAGTTCCGCTTGGCCCTCGACCCAGAAACGGCCAAGGCGTACCACGACCAAACGCTGCCGCAAGACACGTTCAAGAGCGCCCACTTCTGCAGCATGTGCGGCCCGAAGTACTGTTCGATGAAAATCACCGAAGACATCCGAGCGATGGCGGCGGAGAAGCCGTTGGAGTTGACGGTGCTGGCCCAATAGCAAACTGAGCGGTTCCGTCCGCCGGACTTTGGTTGGAGGAGAGCAAGTTGAAGCTTCACCCGGAAATCCTGAAAATAAACGGCAAGAATGAATTTGCCGTGCTGCGCTACGAGGAGTTTTTGGCGCTGCAGGAACGTCTGGCAGACGCCGAAGATGTTCTGGAGCTTCGCAAAGCCAAGCGCGCCGAGACCAAGAAGAAGTCGATCCCATTGGACGAAGTAAAGCGAAAGCTCGGCCTGCGCTAGATTCAAACAGCCAATTGGCACTCACTTCCGCAGCATGTGCGGCCCGAAGCACTGCTCCAGGATGCTGCCATGAGCGAATTCGTGATTTGCATCGACAATGCAAGCAATCCTGCGAGCTTGATCGTCGGAAAAGTGTATCGCCGACTGCCCGATGCGGACGCCGAGTCGCACCGCATGTTGCGGATTATCGACGAAGACACTTCCGAGCTGGATGGGTATTTATACCCGATGGCGATGTTTGTAGCGGTGGACCTTCCGGAAGAGGCCAGGGAGGTATTGATCTCAAATGCAGGTTAGAGATTTCGTAGTGCAGTTTCGATGGAACACTGATTATTCCGAGTCGCTTTCCGTTCCAAAGAATTCAGCTGTTTTCTCCAAGAAGTCAGGTTTCAGGGAATCTGCAAGGCCCAACCTTCGGATACCCTCGACTTTTTCCATGAGAACTGAAAAGGCGAGAAATCCACACACCTCGTGCAAGGGTTTGTCTCGTAGTTTAAAAGTTGGGCGCAAGATTTCTCGCTCCACTTTCTCGCGACGTTCGTCGGGTGCCACTAGGTAGAGTTTGATTTCTAAATTCGGTTGCAATGCTAGAAGATCGCTCATGCGCAGCAGGCCGGAATAAACGGCAGTAGTGCATTCGACTTCAAATGCGGCGACGATCGAATTTCCCTTAAGCCAGAGGACATCAATCAATTCGATCGTGCGATTTGTTGCTTCGTTGAATTGTGTGGGCAATTCCGAACTCATCTTATTCATTTCCGCTAAGACCTTCCCATTGCAGGTTCTCGAGCGGTCATTGCGAGCGACCCACACGTCGAAGCCCATTTCAGCCCCAAGCGAAAGCAGATGATGCTGGATCTGCGTGTGCAGCGTAGCGCCATCTACTTCGGATGTCAGCGTTTCGGAGGTTGGCGGCTGCTCTGACTCATCTGGTTCTGGTACACTCACCACTGTGGAGATGGTCTGTCTTCCCTTGCGCTGCTCGGCCTTGAAGAGTGGTTTGCGTGCGAGCTTTTTGGGATCAACGGGGCGATGAATCGGAGATCGCTGTGCATCTTCCAGTAGACGCATTACAATTTGTCCATCGGCGTCGTTACGGAAGCGATTTGGAGATAGTGCAACACTTCGTCTGTAAATATTTATGACTTTGTTAAGGCGGGTTGCGGGGTTGTCTTGGAGAGGTAACGTTTCTCGGTTTGCCACTCTTCGTCCACTTCCATCAGCACCGCGGTGGCGAGACGGAGCAAGGAAGCTTCGTTGGGGAATAATGTCGCCACGCGAGTGCGACGCTTGATTTCACGATTGAGTCGTTCCAGACCGTTGTTCGTCCGCAGCCGGCGGCGATGCTCGACCGGGACGTCGAACACGGTCAGTCCCTCCGGTACGTTTTCTTCCAGCCAACGCGCGAGCTTGGGTGCCAGCGGATGGTACTTCTTCACCATCAGCTCCAGCAAACGC
>JAKOXH010000032.1 GCA_029781135.1 Planctomycetota bacterium | reverse complement strand
GAGGCCGGCGGCCGCCAGTGTTCCGAAGGCGCTGCCACGCCCGACACGGGAACCGGTGAAACCGGTTCGTTTGCCACCGACATGACCAGCAGTGTGCGCGGCGCGTCTGACCTTGTTGATGTAGCGGTCGAGCCGGGTGCCGTGCTTCCAGCCGATGCGGCCAAGCTTGGGTGTAAAAGAGCCTGTCATGGGAGCCTCGCGAAGAAGATGGCGTGACGATCAGGGGTTCACATCGTTCTTCACGTTCCAGATGCAAGACGCTGCATGGGCTGTTAGGCGATATCAAGGCATTAACGGCGTGTTGCCGTCATCGATGCAGGCGGTGACGGCACGCCGTTACAATGACTTCAAGGACTTCCACCCAACTCGCCGTCATTGCTTTTATCTTGCCCTCCGCCGCCCCTCCCGCCGACGCACTCCCAATTGCATCACACTTCACATCACGGGATGTAGATCGGTGTCGCGGTTCCGATAACCTGGCTGCGATTGATCGGCCCGAAATAGCGGCTGTCGAAGGAGTCTTTGGGCTTCGCCAGCACGAAAATCTCATTCGACCGGAGTGACTTGCAGCCGCGCCAAACGGGTAACTTTCGCTTTTTGCGATCAAGATTTTTCGCCCGCGCGATCCATTTTCCATTGACGAAAACATGCTCGCCAAAGCGGCAAGCGACACTGCCGGACGTGGCAGAGACAGGTTTCAGGAGCCAGACATTGGAAGGCAAATAACCGCGCGACGACGCATAGAGGCGAACCCAACTAGGCGGAGCGATCACCGCAATGTCACCTTTCACTGGCTGTCGGCGGTGCACCGAATAGAGGCCAACCGGTACACTCTCTGACGCATTCCAAATGAGGACGGGAAGCGGCTTCACGGCGGTGACGGCCACCAGCAGCATCGCCAGAAGCAGTGCGAGAACAATAGCGATTAGCGAATTGCGTGATGTATTCCGGCGCATGATCAATACTCCGATGTGGAGTTGCGGCGGCTGTTGAGCGACCATTCCTTAAGCTTATCGACTTGGTAGTAGATGCGGCCACCGTGCTTGCGAAATTTGGGTCCAGTACCCATCCAGCGCATGTTGTCGAGGGTGCGTTTTTTGAGTCGGAGATAGGCCGCAGCTTCGGCGACCGTCAGAAACGGATTGTCGGGCTTCTCAGTCATTGCACCACTCCTCAATCGTCATTGCGATGCTTGGAGTGTCACGTGATTGCCGATGCGACGGCAGTGTCGAAGGTGGGGGTACCTACTTTCGGCACCCCTACAGCAGTTCGCGATAACCGCCCTTCATGAGCGAAAGACCGCTTTCAACGGCGCGGCGAATCCTGGACTTTAGGCCGCGCGTATCGTCGGTCCAATAAGCTCCAACGCGGTCCGGGCCATAGAGAACCTCGGCAATGTCGCGGTAGGATCGGCCATCCAGACGGCCATCCAACGCCACCAGATAGTCGCGGTATTTGCTGTCCGGCAAGCTCTGCGTTGGAGCTGGACCGGCGGGATCACTGGCGAGTTGGTTAAGAATCTTCAGCGTGTCATAGTGGCGGGAC
>JAKOXH010000003.1 GCA_029781135.1 Planctomycetota bacterium | reverse complement strand
GGCGGTGGGGGGGGCACTGGTGGTTTGCGGTTCGGGACAATTAGGACGACGGGCAGCGCCGCGTCCGCGGAAGGAACGCCGAGCACGGACGGCGAAATAGATGTTTATGGTGGAGCGACCGGCGTCGGCTTTAATAACTATTATCCAGAAGTTGCCCCCGCCGGTGCCACGGGTTGCTTGGACGGCGACGGCAACATCGTAACCTGGTCCTGCACGACATGGTGAGTTATGCCCATCGTTGGCTGTTGTTGCTGTGCGGAAGATAAAGCGACGATGGGCTTGCCCGATGCCCTGCAAATGAATTTTTCGCTGTTGTCGACCGGCTCAACCGGCCTACCTTCCGACGAAGCCCCATCGGGGACGTGCGGCGGTGTGGATTGGCAGGTGAGCACGGCGATCGTTGATCTGCTGACGTCAGTTGTCTTTGATTACGCCGGCGCCGTTGGCAACTGCTGCTGGTCCTATCACGCCCGCAAAGATTACACCTTTGACGCCGGCGACGACAATACGTGCGGCAGCCCGTTCACTTCGCCGGCGGTCCTGTTTGGCGACGCGCCGTTCACCGCCGACTATCGCGACGGTTCGTACCTGCGCTACGAGATGACTGAAAACGTGCACTTCACCGCGCCGGGGGTCTATGAAGCCTGTACGCCGGAAGACCCCCAAGTGCATTGTTGCGGTGACTGCCCGAGTGTTGGGGTCGTTGCCGGCACGCATTACGAGTGGTTCGACGCCACGCGCATCAGTTATTCTCCGGTCATCGGCGATGGCCTGTTGTGGATTTGCCTATCCGATTCGACGGTGACAATTTCCGGCTCGATTCAAATGTATTTGGGGATTATCCAGAAAGTTGGATTATATGAGTCGGAGAACGCCGGCGAGACGGGCGGCACGCTGCCTTGTTCGTCCAACTCGGGAACGAATACCGACGAAACAACCGTGAGTTGCACCGGCGGTGCGTCGCCAGTCGCGGAATTTCCGTTTGCCATGTCCGCCGACCTATCTGGCGTTTCTGGCGCGACTTGGTGGGAGAAGATCAAGAACTGCACGACGTGGCAGTTCGACTACGCCTATGGCGTGTGCGGCGGCCCGCCGGGTTGCGCAGCGAGCGGTGAAACGTGCATCGGTCGCGGTGAAATTCTCGCCAGTAATTGTTTTCCCGGTTTTCAGTGCGAGAACGGCGATGGCGTGCCGACAACTACCGCCACGGATGACCCGGTAGATCAAATCTGCCTTTACTCTTACGGAACGCTGGGAGTGGATTTTGCCGACGCTTAATTTTCCCAACGGATTGACACGCGAAGTGACGGTGGTGTCGGTGGAAACGCTAGCGACGCCAACGCGAACTATTAGCCAGCCGCAACGCCGTCCGATAGTGCTGCGAATGTGGAGCTACGCCCGAGCAGTGGCCCACTGGAAGGCAGCCGGTTCGCCGTTGCGGACGCAAGAGCAAATCGAGGCCGCGTTGGCGATCTGCCAAACATGCGAGCATTACACGGCGGCCAAGCGGCCGCACTGCAAGATTTGCGGCTGCCTGCTGAACTCCGCGCCACATGGGCTGGCCAATAAAATTGCGATGGCGACGGAGCACTGCCCGCTCGATCCGCCGAAGTGGTGACTACTTGGCCACCCACGCGGGCAGCCGGTTCACGCCTCGGGCGGTTTCGGCCCCGTCTTGGCGACGGCGGGTTTCCGTGCGTCGTGCGGCTCGATCAGCCGGTCGCCATTTTCGAGGGTGACGTGCCGAATCCTTCCGGCGCGCAGCCACTTGTCGATTTGCTGGCGGCTGACGCCGAGTTTTTTGGCCACTTGGCCGGGAGTGAGTTTGCGCATGGGTCACAATCCTAACCGTTTATCGTAAATTCGCAGTTCGCGGCGGGCATCAACCCATAACACCGCTTGCCGTTCCGGAGGCGGCGGTTCGTCGAGCCAAAGCACATTGCCGAGTACCTGCCCCTCGTCGAGCGTGGCGACTACCGCCGTCTCGCGGCATTCCGCCGCGTCGTCGAAAATCTCGGCTAAAAACATACAATCCGTGTCGATGTATAGCAAAAACGATCTAGCGTCGGCAATCGACTCGCACTGTAGCCACTTCGGGTGGTCGCCGCCGACGTGCGCCGGCTCTTGCTCCCGCAGATCGGCGGCTAGTGCCGCTTCCGCCAGCCGCTGGACATGATCCTCAATGTCGCCGCGCGCCGGGTGGGACTCAATGGCAGCCAACATGGCGTCGAGTTCGGCCGCCGTCCCCGCCCCGCCCGCATCGCGGAGCAGGCGCTTGGCCTGCCGCCGCGAACGGTGGCGCGCGGTAAAGAGCAGTAAGGCAAGCGTGTCTAAGTCGTTATCCATTGCCACCGCCGCCGCAAATTCGCCGCGCGATTTCCGCGGCATTGTCGTATTGCGGATTGAGGTTGTCGGAGAAAATAACTAAGCCGTCCTTCGCAACCACCAAGCCGCTGAGCCGCTTCCAATGCGGCGTGCCGTCGGCGAAGAGTTCGATTGTGTGGTTGCGCTCGATTACTTCGGTTGGTATCCGCCTCGCGTACCGCGTGGTCGGCCACGTAAGGTAGCGGACCACGCAACCCGTGTGCGTTGTTACCGGCTGCTCTTCCTTGGCGGCCTTCGCCGCCGCGTCGAAGTCGCGCATGGCCGCCAGTTGCTCGGCGGTTGGTTCGCAGTCTCCCGCGATCACATAGGTGAGCCGCGACTTGCCGCGCCGGCCGGTGCCGGTGTGGTGGGCTTCGTGCGGCCGCATGATCGCTCGGGCCGCCGCCGCGCTAACTTTATAGCGTCGCGCCCAACGCCCAATCGTTACCATGCCGCGCTCTTCCGCAGCTACCATATTGTTCGATCTTCCCGCCTCGTAATCAAAACCTGCCACGACAACTCCTTTCCCGGCCTTGCCGGGCGTTGAAGGAAAATAACTAGCACACGCCGCGAACCAACGTGGCTCGCTCGCCCTTGCAGAAGCGGTGCCGCTCGTAATAACTGCCGCCGCAAAAACCTTCGGTCACTTCGCGGTGCTTTTCGACAATCAGCCAACCGGGGACCAAGGCCGTGCCTTCGGCCTCGCCTGGCTCGCAGCAACTCTTCGCGAACCAAACGATCTTTGTGGTGTGGCAACCGGCCAGTTCTAACTCGACTTCGCAGGCGATTGCTTTTTCGGTCTGGCGAGCAATCGTCACGAGGTGCGAAGAATTCTTGAACTCGCGAAAACTGGCCTCGGCTTGGCGCTCCGCCGCCAACTCGGCCTTGCGAGCCTGATTGCTCGCGACTGCTTTTTGAAAAGTGTCGGCGCTCACCGTGCCGTCGGCACGCAGCCAACGGCGCTGAATCCACCCTTGCTGGCCAGCGGCCTCGACCAGCAAAGCCCTGGCCGTTTCGCGAACCACTGAAACTTGGGTGCGTTGGGAAGCGTTCATTTTGGTTTCCTCCCGGCCTTGCCGGGCGTTTGGACTGGCGAGGCTCATTTGCTCGCCTCTGCCCCTATTATATACACTTTCGGTTGTCGGTGTCAACAGAATTAACGCCAATCGGAAAAGATTTGGCAAAAAAGATTTCAGGGCTATTTTCCCCGCTTTTTCCGCCGCTTCCGGGGCTGCTGGCCAGGCGGTGCATGAATTAGCGAGTCTGGTGGAGGCTGGAATAAATTAGCGCCGCCGCGATCCCAATAATGATCTCTTTGGCGAGTTGATCGGTCGGCAGCAGCCTGCCAGCGCGAACGAGTTCGGTGAGTTTGGCGGCATCTACCGGGCCAACAATCTTCTCGCC